>CAVXVJ010000032.1:0-73321 GCA_963765155.1 uncultured Actinomycetota bacterium | reverse complement strand
AGTGGTGGCAATGGCGCGAACTGACGATGACAGCTGGGACGTCACCGAGGGCGTGGGTGCGACTGCGCTCGGCGTGGCGTGGGCACGGGCGCAGGAGGCGATGTCGGAGAGTCCGCTGTTCACCGACCCGTATGCGCAACTGTTCGTCGACGCCGCCGTGGAGCGTGGTTGGCAGCTTCCGCCTGCATACATGCTGGAGCGGATCCGGGCGATCTCGGGTTACGCCGCGTCGCGCACGAAATGGTTCGACGAGTTCTTTATCGCGGCGGGCGCCAATGGCATTGAACAGGCGGTCATCCTCGCCGCGGGCCTGGACGCACGGGCGTGGCGGCTGCCGTGGGTGACCGGAAGCGTCGTCTACGAGATCGATCAACCGAAGGTGCTGGCGTTCAAGGCTGAAACACTACGGGCCCACAACGCGGAGTCGGACGCGAGATATGTCCAGGTGCCAGTCGATCTGCGACAGGACTGGCCGAAAGCGTTGCAGGAGGCGGGATTCGACCCAACGCAACCCGTCGCCTGGGCCGCCGAAGGCCTGCTGCCGTACCTGCCGGCCAAAGGTCAAGACCTGTTGTTCGAGCGGATCCACCAACTCAGCGTGAAGGGCAGCCGCATCGGTGTGGAATCTTTCGGCGCAGGCTTCTTCGATTCGGAGTACCTCGCGCAACGTCGCGAGCAGCTGCGCAAGCTGCAGGAAGAGGCCGGCGCGCAAGACGACGAAAACGCCTTCGATGTCGAGCATCTGTGGTTCGTCGAGCAGCGCACCGATGTGGCCGACTGGCTGACCGAACATGGTTGGGACGTGACGTCGGTCGAGGCGGCGGAACTGATGACGCGATACGGCCGCTGTTCACCGGGCGAGGTCGACCCGGCGACGCCGCGCACCGTGTTTGTCGAGGGCACGCTGGTCTGCTAGTCGGGCGCTCGAAATTGGCGTCATCGCGGGTCCTTGGCGTCGGGTAACTTCGTAGCTGAACTGTGCCCCCGATGGAAAGCTAACGCCGAAGATGCTGGTCGATCCCGATATTCTGCGCGCCTTCGCCGGTCAGGTGGACGCGGCGTCGTCGACAATCCGTGAAGCCGACGTCGGCAAGAAGGTGTCCACCGCGGCCGACGGACTGCCTGGATCCACGACTCAGTGGGCCGCACGCCTGGTCGGTGGGCATGTCACCGAGCAGGCCAATGCGATCGCCGCCAGCGTCACCAAGATGGGCGAGGCAGTACGCGGCGCGGGTAACACCTACGAGGTAACCGAAGCGGGCCTCGCGGAAAACTTCAAAGGGATCTTCTAGAACCGTGCTGCCGTCACGTTCCCGGCTCGAAGGCTGGAATCCCGACTCACTGACGTTCACCGGCCCGGCGGTCAAGACTGGCGGTGAAGTCGTCGAGCAGGCGGTGGACACGATCAACAACAACCTCAAGATCATGCCCGAAACCAAGGCGTGGGACGGATCTGCCCACGACGCCGCGACCGGGATGTTCGACCGGGCACATAAGACAACCACCGCGTTCAGGGACTACACCACCGCGATCGGCAACGCCCTGAGTGACGGGGCCAACGAGATAGCCAGAACTCGAAAAGCATTGCTGGACAAGGCCGATGAGATCGACCGCGGCGAGCTGGCAGTCTCCGACGCGTGGGTGGTGCTGATCGACCCGGCGCCCATGTCAGCCGAGAAGGTTGCCGAGCTCATGGAGCAAGTCGAAATCGAGCAGGGCATCATCAACAACCTGCTGCTCGCCGTCGGTGCCGCCGACGATGGGACTGCAAACAAAATCATGGCCGCCGCGCAGCCGTTCGGGTTCGTCATGCCGGACCCCAATGGACTAGGCGGCATGATGGTTCCGGGTGTGACGAAACCCGCGGACGAAGTGCCCAACCCGGCCGATCCGCTCGGATTGTTCCAGCAGGCGACGATCCGTGGCGAGGACATGGGAACGACGGTGAGGGAGACCAAGGAAGAAATAGTCAACGACGACGAGTTCCGGAAAACGCTGACGATGCAGGACGGCAGCAAGCATGTCATCTGGGAGTACGGAGGTCCGTTGGTGCCCAAAGTTTCCGACACACATTACGACGCCGACGGAGACATGATCTCGAGCACTAATTCGTGGACCGATCCGGTGAACGGAGTCAAACATACCGATATCAACTGGGCCGACGGCACTGTTTTCAATGCCACCGAAACTCCGGACGGCCAGCGCACCGCCGCTTTCACGCTGCCCGATGGCAGTTATGGTCTTCTACCGCCAGATAATCCGTTCTTTACAGGTCCCGTTCCAAAGCTGGCCGGTAGCACGCTGACCGGCCTGGAGGCGCATATCGGACGCGGAGGCATGCTACCGATGGTCTCCATGGATGCGGCAGAGAAGATTGGCGCGGGCGCGAAATTCGGCGGCCCCGCACTGGGCATCATGACTACGATTTACGACATGGGAGCGGCGCAATCCCCTTACGACCGATGCGTCGCGGGGTTCGCTGGAGGTTTTGAAATCGTCGGTGATCTCGCCGGTGGCGCGCTCGGCACGGGTGTCGGATCCCTTGCTCCGCCCGGGGCTCAATTCGCGACGGTTCCCGCCGCAGCCATTGGATTCTCTTACGCAGGTGGGGAGTGGATGAAGTCTGTCGGCACGAAGGTGGGTGCGGCGTTTTGCCAGTGACGGAATTGCCACAGCCTCAACACTGGCGCGACCGGAACATCCTCATTTTGTTCGGCATACTTTTCGGCGGCGCTTCGGCTGTCGCAGCAATTATCTTGACGATGCAAAGAGCGGCCCGCGGCGGGTACTTGACGGCGGCCATTGCGTTCGGGGCCGCGATCTTCTGTCTTTGCTTTAGTGCCATGGCTATACGAGGCCGATTCATGCCCACGCCGCTCAGGGGTAAATCCGATTCGTCAGGGACCATCTTGCTCCCTGACTTGATCGGCGTGTGGTTGACCGTAATTGCCTTCGCCGCTGCTATACCCAGTGGTCTGCTATTCGTCATCTTCGCCCCGCGAGGGATGGTCGACCTACCGATGACCCGTGGAGACCGAATCTTTGATCCAATCCTCATCGGCATGCTCGTGTTCTTCGCAACGGTCGGGTTGATCGCGATGGCTCGTCGACGCGGAGCGGGACATTTGCGGCTGACACCGGAAGGATTCGAAAACGTCGACATACTCTTCACACAGCGAGGCGCCTGGGATGAGGTCCTCGACGTCACCGACGAGGCAATGAACAAGCAGGAGCGCCACCCGATCGTCCTCGTCATGAACGACGCGAAGCCGATAGTCGTCAAGAACGCCAGCGGATACGCGCCCAACGGTGCCGCGCTTTACTGGATGATCCGGCATTACTGGAAGTATCCGGAGAACCGCGCCGAGCTCGCTGACGGGCGCGCACTCGAACGCCTCCGCAATGAGCAGTTCGAAGCCGAGTAGCCGCTGACGAACTGAGCTTGTGATCGCCAAATTGGCGAAACTTCGCACATAAGCTCAGATTCGGCGGCGCGGCCCGTTCACGCTCGCGGCCTGTTCCAGGAATGCGACGACGTCGGCTGCGAACTGTTTCGACGTCACGATGTTGTGCCCCCGCTTCGGGTACATGATGAGCGTGCCATGCGGCATGCGATGTGCGGTTTCGGCGAACATCTCAGGGGTCCAGGAGTAGTCGCGCGCTCCGCAGATCACGAGCGTTTCCGTGGGAATCTTCGGGAGCCTCTCGTACACGTCGAACTCGTCCTCGGCTCGCAGAGTCGCGATTGGATCAGCGGGATTAGGCACCTTGACGCGCACCAGCCGCATCGGCATTGAGATGAGGCGTCGCAAGACCCAGTTCTGTGTGAACCCCGCGGCGAGGTGATGAGCACAAAATCTGCCGTCTTTCTCCAAACCACGCAAGAGTTCCAACTGCGATTTCTTGGCGATCGGCCCGAGCCTGTACGCGGCACTCGCGACGACTGCTCGACGCACTACTTCAGGCCGGTCGGCGATGATCTGCAGCACAAGCGAACCACCGGTGGAGTGGCCGAGTATGTCGACCGGCCCATCGAAATGTTCAGCGAGACCGTCTGCTTGACTTGCTGCAAGGTCTGCAAACGTCGTCGCCGGATGCAGGTGGGGTGCTCGGCCGGTGAAGTACACCTCGAAGCCGGCCTTGACGAACGGCCGAACGGTCCTCAGCGTCAACCAGCGACCGAATCCCGTCGGGTTGGCATGCTCAGTGGTGAAACCGGACAGATAGACGAGTGGCTGTCCCGCGCCGACACGCAGGTATGGCTCACCGCCGGGGAACTGACCGTCATTGACTGTTGTCACAAGTCCCTCCGACGAGCAGACGCAGAAGGGCACGAAACGCCCCGGTTTTGTGCCCTTCTGCGTCTGCTCGCGCGAAAATCATTCCGACAGCTGGAACTCCACCATCGCCGTGACGGTGTCCACGGCGTCGCTCAACGCGGCCAACCGCGCCGCGACGGTCGGTGCTGACAGCACAGCGTACCGATCGGCCTGGCCCATCGGGAGCCGGGAAGCCAACGCGTACAACCACTTACCAGCGTCGCCCGATGCGTCGGCACCCGCGACGACGTCGCGCCCGTTGACCTCTCCCCCACGCGCGGCGGCGATGCGCTCGAACAGCGCGATCATCCGGTCCTCGACGTCACGGATCGCGTCCACCTCGACGGCCTCACCCGGCTCGTCGGACCACGGTTCGACAGCCGCCCGCGGGTAAGGGTCATCGGGCTGCCATTCCAACACGCGGATCCGCTCCCCCATCACGCATCTGAGCCGATAACGCCCATCACCGAAATCCGCGCACTCGGTGATGTGGGCCAGAGCGCCCACGTCGCTGCGGGTGTCTCCGCCTCCGACCTCGCGGCCCGCCGCGATCAACACCACTCCGAACGCCGGATCCTGCGCGGCAAGGCAATCGGAAACCAGTGCGGCATACCGCGGCTCGAAGATCCGCAGCGGTAGTTCCTCACCAGGCAGCATGGCCACCTCCAGCGGGAACATCGGCGTAACAGGCACTAGATATCCAGTTCGCCGACCAGCGCGTCGACCACCGCTCGCAGATCGCCGTCGTGCTCTTCGGCGACCCTGCGTTGTCGTTGGTACGACGCCCCCAACCGGTAGATGTCGGCGACGCTGGCTAGTTCGTCGCTACAGGACAGCGACTTGGCCACCGGCTCGAGACGGGTCAGCAGGTCATCGAGGTCGTCGGTGACCAACCGCTCGTTGCTGTCTGCGTCCAGGATGATGACGGCGTCAAGGCCGTAACGGGCTGCCCGCCACTTGTTTTCCTGCACATGCCACGGCGGCATGCTCGGAAGATGCTCACCGGCGTCCAGGCGGCGGTCCAGGTCGACGATCAGGCAATGCGTCAGCGCGACCAACGCGCTCAGTTCGCGAATGTTGGAGACGCCGTCGAAGATCCGCACCTCGATCGTCCCGAGATGCGGCGAAGGCCGGATATCCCAACGGATTTCGTTCATGTGGTCGATGATGCCGGTCTTCTTCTGGTCGTGCACGAAGCCTTCCCATTCCGCCCAGGTTTGGAAGTGAAACGGCAGCCCGGCCGTCGGCAACTGCTGGAACATCATCGCCCGGTTACTGGCGTAGCCGGTGTCCTCGCCCGCCCAGTACGGCGATGACGACGACAGGGCCAGCAGGTGTGGGAAGTGATTCAGCAGTGAGGTGATGATCGCCATTACCTTGTGCGCCGACGAAATGCCCACGTGCACATGCACACCCCAGATCAGCATCTGCCGACCCCACCACTGGGTGCGTTTGATCAGCTCGGAGTAGCGCGGCGCGTCGGTCAGCTTCTGCGCCGACCACTGCGCGAACGGATGTGTGCCCGCGCAGAACAGTTCCATGCCGCGGTCCCGCACGATCTTGCGCGCGGTCACCAGCGTCGACCGCAGATCATCCATCGCCTGCGGCACGGAATCACAGACGCCGGTGACGATCTCGACGGTGTTGCGGAGCAGTTCCTTGTGCACGCGCGGGTTGTTCTCACCGAGTTCCAAGATGACCGCGGTGGCCTCGTTGCTCAGATCGCGGGTCTCGGCGTCGACGAGCGCGAACTCCCATTCGACACCAACGGTCGGCCGGGGGGACCCGGCGAAGTCGATGTGCCTGCTAGCCGGTGCCGATAACACCGCAGGCCACACGCCTTCCGGCGTCGCCGGTGGACAGAGTGGTTTCGTCGGGCGGCGGGGCACCGTTGACCTGCTGGTAGCGCTCGGGCGGAATGTTGGCGAAGTTGTCCGACTTCTCGTGGATGATGATCGCCGTCTTGGCCCCGCCGAGCAGACCCTCAGCGGTGAACGCGTCGGTCGTCGTGACCAGCATCGCCGAGCCGTCCTCGCGGACCTGCAGGGACGTCAGGTCCCCGCTCGCGGGATGACCGGTGTGGCCCGCAGCCTGGAAATGCCCACCGGCGGAATTGAAGTCAGCGGGCGCACCGCCGGTCGGCGCGACCGATGCCGCCTCGCACTTGCCGGCCGCGTGGATGTGCAGCCCGTGGAATCCGGGAGCAAGCTCGCCCGGCGCGGTGGTCCGCAGGGTGACGGTGGCGTAGCCGTTGGCGAATTCGATGTCGGCGGTGGCCACAGAGGTGCCGTCGGCCAGTCTCAGGTCGGCGGTGAGCTTCTCACCGCTGGCGGCCTCACCGCCGCCGTGCCCCTCCTCGCCCTCACCGGGCGCCGCGGTCGGGGACGGCGATCCCGTCCAGATCGGCGGCGTGGTACCCGGCTCCGTCGCCACTGGCTCATTGGGGCTGCACGCGCTCAACGCGAGAACGGAGACAGCGAACACAGAAGCGGTAGCGACGGTCTTCAGCATGTGCAGCAGCCTAACCGGTGACCACCACGACCACGCCCGGCGGTTGGTCCACCAATTCGGGCAGTCGCGGCTCGACCGGCGCCTCGAGCAGCCTGCCCACCTCGTCGGCGGCCTCGCGCTCGCCCGGCGCGTCGCTGAAGTACACCGTCATCCCGGTTACCTCCGGCAGGCTGAGGTTGCCGGTTTCGGTGACGTTCCAGCCGGCCTCACGCAGTCGGTTGGCTGTGCCCTCGGCGGCGCCTTCGGTCGAGGAGATGTTGAAGACCCGTACCTCGGCCTTGGCCGCTTCCGGCGATGGCGACGGCGTTGCCGAGGTGGTGGTGGTCGTCGCGATCGGCGACTGCTCACTGCCGGAGTCGTCGCCCGAGCCCATCGCCTGGAATCCGACCAACAGAAACACCACGCCCAAAAACAGCAGCACCATCACCATGGCCCGCAGGGGTAGCCCGGAGGAATTTCGCTGGTTCATTAGGGCCACTGTATCGAGCTAGGCGCCTGGTCCGAAAAGCTCAGGTGACGTCGAAGCCCAGTCGGCGGGCCGCCCGGGCCTTCTGGCGGCTGGACCGCATCCGCCGCAGCCGCTTGACCAGCATCGGGTCCGCTGCCAGCGCCTCGGGGCGGTCCACCAGCGCGTTCAGCACCTGGTAGTACCGCGTGGCCGACATCGAGAACAACTCCTTGATGGCGTCCTCTTTGGAGCCGGCGTACTTCCACCACTGGCGCTCGAACGCCAGGATGTCGTGCTCACGACGGGTCAGCCCATCAGTAAGATCAGAGTCGTCCCCGGATTGCTCAGTCCGCGCGATGGCGCCGTCCATATCGCTCCCTGGGCCCTTCCGACACTCGAAATGACAACACTGTGGTTCGGCGAACATTCAACCACGGGATTGGAAGCACAGGCGTCAGCTACACCCGCGAGTCGGCCGAGAAGGATTGCCGACTTAAGCTTCCCCCGTGGCCGTCGTACCCATCAGAATCGTCGGAGATCCCGTCTTACGCACCGTGACCGAGCCGATACCGGTCGGCGACGACGGTTCGCTGCCGGCAGATCTCGAGGACTTGATCAAGGATCTCTTCGAGACGATGGACGCCGCCAACGGGGTAGGGCTGGCCGCCAACCAGATCGGCGTCTCCAAGCGCGTCTTCGTCTACGACTGCGCCGACGCACGCGGGCGGACCAGCCGTCGCCGCGGCGTCGTGGTCAACCCAGTGCTGGAGACCTCCGAGGTGCCCGAGACCATGCCCGATCCCGAGGACGACGACGAAGGCTGCCTGTCGGTGCCCGGGGAGTCGTTCCCGACCGGGCGGGCGGACTGGGCGCGGGTGACCGGCTTGGACGCCGACGGCACGCCGATCACGCTGGAGGGCACCGGGCTGTTTGCGCGGATGCTGCAGCACGAGACCGGCCATTTGGACGGCTTCCTGTACCTGGACCGCCTGGTCGGTCGGCATGCCCGCAGCGCCAAGCGGGCGGTGAAGTCGCACGGCTGGGGTGTGCCCGGGCTGACGTGGATGCCCGGCGAGGATCCGGATCCGTTCGGTCATTGATGCAGTTGCCGCCTGTGGGCACCCGGGTGAGTCTGCGCTACCGGCGGCCGGCCGGATCGACGCCGCCCCTGACCGACGTGGTCGGTCACCTGGAGGACATCGGGGCGACGCTGCGGGTGCGAACCAAACGCGGTGACGTGGTGGAGGTCGCCCCCGCGGATGTCGTCGCAGTCAAAGCGCTTGCGGCAGCACCGGTGCGGACGTCGCAGATCCGGGAGACAGAGCACGCCGCTGCGTTGGCCTGGCCGGGCGTCGAGCATGTGTGGCTCGACGGGTGGCTGCTGCGGGCCGCCGGTGGGTATACACATCGAGGCAATTCGGCTGTGCCGCTTGGTGTCGAGGCCGGACTTCGCGCCCTGCCGTCGATCATCGATTGGTATCGCTTGCGCGGCTTGACGCCGTGGCTGTCTGTGCCGGACCGGCTTCTGCGGTTGCCCAGTAACGCCCAGCCGCATCTCGAAACGGTGGTGATGGTCCGCGATCTCCCGGAGGGCGAACCGGATTCGACGGTGACGCTGGCGCCGAGGCCCGATGAGCAGTGGCTGCGGCTGTATGAGCGGGACGTGCCGGTGGACGTGCTGACCGCGGTGGTCGACGGCGAGGTGGCGTTCGCGACGATCGCGGGTGCGGCGGTGGGGCGCGGGGCGGTGACGAATGCGCTCGACGGAAGTCGGTGGGTGGGCATGTCTGCGGTACGGGTGGCAGAGGAGCAGCGTCGCCGTGGGCATGCGCGCAGGTTGTGTGCGGCGCTGCTGGCGTGGAGCTTTCGACGCGGTGCGACGCGCGCGTATGTCCAGGTCGTGGTCGATAACACGGCGGGCATTGCACTGTACGAGTCGATGGGTTTCGCGACGCAGCACCGGTCGCGCTACGTCGACGCTCGTACGCTGTAGCCCATGCGGTTGGCCACGTGGAACGTCAATTCGATTCGTGCCCGAGTGGACCGCGTGGTGGACTGGCTGGAGCGTGGCGATGTCGACGTGCTGGCCATGCAGGAGACCAAGTGCTCCGACGACCAGTTTCCGACCATGCCGTTCGTCGCTGCCGGCTACGACGTGGTGCACTGCGGGTTCAACCAGTGGAACGGGGTGGCGATCGCCTCGCGCGTCGGGATCGACGATGTGCAGGTCGGCTTCGACGGGCAGCCGACGTGGGGTGACAAGCCCGACGTGGAGGCCGCGGCCGAGGCGCGCGCACTGGGCGCGACGTGCAACGGTGTGCGGGTATGGAGCCTGTATGTGCCGAACGGCCGTCTCGTCGGCTCGCCGCACTATCAATACAAGTTGGAATGGCTTGCCGCGCTTCGAGATACCGCGCATAAGTGGCTGACGGACGATCCGTCGGCGCAGATCGCATTGGTCGGTGACTGGAACATCGCGCCCACCGACGAGGACGTGTGGAGTGTGGAGTTCTACCAGCACAGCACGCATGTGACTCCGCCGGAGCGGGCCGCCTTCAATGCGATCGTCGAGGCCCAATTCACTGATGTGGTCAGGCCTTTCACTCCAGGCCCGGCCGTCTATACCTACTGGGACTACACCCAACTGCGGTTCCCGAAGAACCGGGGAATGCGCATCGACTTCATTCTCGGCTCACCCGCCTTGGCTGCGCGCGTCACGCATGCGGAGATCGTGCGTGAGGAACGCAAAGGCAAGGCGCCGAGTGACCATGCGCCGGTGATGGTGGAACTCACCTAAGACTCGGCTGCCCTCGCGTTCCGCGGGTCAGTGTAGAACCCTTTCCAGGATCGCGATCGCCGCTTCGGTCTTGTCGGGTATCGGCGTGAAGTCCTTCCCTTGAACCTCTACGCTTACAAGCGATTGATCGCCGACCGCGATCGCTGCACTCTTGCTTGACGAAGCCCACGCGTGGCCACGGTCGCCGACGTCGATCGAGCGCACATCCGCATTCGCCGCTCGACCTTCGCTTTCGAACGACGCGATCTCATCGTCGGCAATGAGCTTGGATCCCGACGCGATGATCACCTCGATCATGTCATCGGGCCCCTTGGGCAGGTAATAACATCCGCTTGCCACAATTATGTTTCCGCCCGTCGGGTCGTTTACCTCCGAGCCCACCAGCGTTGAGATATCTTCTGCCGACGGGCAATTCAGCTCTCCGCCACCCACCACGTTCGAGACAGAGTTCGAGATGGTCCTGTACACGAAGTAGACCCCCACGATCCCTCCGCCAACGAACACGGCGACGACGATGAGAACCGCGATCAAGACACCATGGCCGCCCGATTTCTTGTGCGGTGCTGGGGGTCCCGCGCCAATTGGTTGCGGTGGGCGAGCCGGAGGCGCTTGCGGTGGGTAAGCCGGAGGCGCTTGCGGTGGATACCATCGGCCGTCGGAAGCGCGCCACCAACCCGGCCCTCGTGGCTCCATGCTCATTGACCGATGTTCTTGCAGGCGGATTTGCTACCGTGCTCCGGTCATCAGAGGGCGCACGCGAACTGGTGGAGGCGACCGCCGCCGTTCGACGCCACCGCATGTTCGGCAGCGGTCCTCATATCCGGCCCCTCGCCCCCATGAAAAGATCCGTCATCGCTAATTGCTAGTGCTACGCAACCGTTCGTGATCGAGGCCACCCCCTGGCAGTCGGTGCCGCCGTTGGCTTCGCAATCCCGCATCGCGGCCGCTATGGCATCCCCTTCGTGATAGACGTTCGCGCCCATACCCATGGCTCCCGTGGCGGGTGAGTAGGCGATCGCCGCCCATTCCTCGGCGGCGTTGGCCGGTGCGACAGTGAGCATGGCCGCCGCGGCCACAGTTGCAGTGGCACCAGCGACATAGGTACCGACACGCTTGATGTTCATTGGACTCCCTTCAGCGACCATCACATTGAGCGTTCCACCGTTGTTGGCGCTCGAGACGATCGCAACGATTCCGTGGTGCTATTGACCCGACTGCGATTAACCCTATGAGCGGCGGAACCTTGTTAAATCGGGTGTTTCCCTATGTTCTTCGGTGCGTGGAAAGAACTACCGCGTCGCGCCGTTGCGGGCGTCGTCGTAGGTCTCGACGTGAAGGTTGCCGGACCATCCGCTCATTGAGCCGGTGTTGCAGCCGCCCAGGACGCCGTCCATCTGCACCTCGACGAGGTGACTTCCCGGGGCAACGTCCATGTAGTAGCCGCCGTCGTTCTGTCCGGGCTGCACGACAGCGCTGCCCCACTCTTTGCCGTCGATGAAGATTCGCGCACTGCCGGGAGCGCACGCCGGCGGGTTGGGATCAGCGGTGAACGAAACGAACAGCGGGCCATTGGTATACGCAGTCATACCTTGGCGCGGTGGGCAGTTCTGACTGAACGGCTGCGGGCAATTCACCCCGAGGTGTTTGTCGAACGTTCCCGCCGAAGCCAGGCCCGCCAACGCAAGTGCCGGACATCCAGCCGCCGCGGCGACGACCGCAGTCCGGGCTATCGTCTTGTATATAGAAGTCTTGACGCTCATGGCAATTCCTTCGTTTAGTTCGGAGTGTCGTTGTTGACAAGTAGTAACTGTGGATGTGCCCGGTGCCGACCACATGAGTAGTCCGCTACTCGAATTCACCTGACGGCCTATCGATCCCCCGGCGGTCCACTTGATCCTGATGTCGCGCGTGTACCCCCTTGCCATTGATCTGCGGATCTGTATGGCTCGACACTATCGGCGGCAGCTTCCCGTTAAATCGGGTGTTTCCCTATGCCACGCGGACCATGTTCGCAGCATGACGGTCCGGTTCCCTTCGCAGCGGATCCGCCGTTTCTCGACGCCGAGGCGGGGCGCTGGGCGCGACGTGCAACGGGCGCGCGTGTGGAGCCTGTACGTACCCAACGGTCGCCTCGTCGGCTCGCCTGACTACCAATACAAGCTGGAATGGCTTGCCGCACTGAAGGACACGGCGCACCGGTGGCTTGCCGATGATCCGTCGGCACCGATCGATCTGGTCGGTGAATGGAGCATCGTGCCCACCGACGAGGACGTGTGGAGTGTGGAGTTCTATCAGCACAGCACGCATGTCACCCCGCCGAAGCCAGCCGCCTTCAACGCAATCGTCGAGGCTCAATTCACTGATGTAGTCAGGTCTTTCACCCCGGGCCCGGCCGTCTATACCTACTGGGACTACACCCAGCTGCGATTCCCAAAGACTGCGGGATGCGCATCGACTTCAGTCTTGGCTCCCCCGACAAGGGGTTTCGGCGCTAACCCCCCGTCATGTAACCCGAGCACGTCGAGAACACGATGTGGACTATGCCGCCGAGTGCTGCACTCGCGTCATGCTCGGCGGCTGCGGTGTTCGTTCCCGTGCCGACAGCAACCTGCGTCTCCGTCTCGGCCAGCGAGACGCAGCCATTCTGTATCTCGGTTAGTACTTCGCAGTCGGTGCCGCCGCCATCTGTACAGGACTTGAGCGAAACATTGCGGGCGATCGCCGCGCTATCCGCGTCGTTGACCCACCCCCAGGCGCCGGTGGCGGGCGAGTAGGCGATGGCTGCCCACTGGTCCGCGGCGTTGGCCGGTGCGACGGTGAGCATGACCGAAGCGGCTGCCACTGCAGTGCTCGCGACGACATAGGTCACAGCATGTTTGATACGCATTCTTGGCCTCCGTTCAGCGGCCCTCGCTTTGGCGCCGCACCGTGCTGGGCGTTGGAAATTCTTCGCTCTGATTCCATAGGATTGGCCGCAGCGTTACATCAGGCGTTTCCCTATCATTTCCGTCCCACCGGCAGCCCCGCGGACCCGTGTCCGCAAGGTCTTCGTCCGTTATTCTGACGGACCGTGACAGCAGCAGACCTACTTCCACGACGGGCATGGGGCAGCCTGACGCAATCAGACATCGTGGCCGCGGCGGTCGACTTGGCGCGTCGAGAGGGCCTGGAGGCACTGACGATCCGCCGGTTGGCCACCGAAATGGGTGCTGGACGGATGTCGCTGTACCGCCATGTCCCAGACAAGAAGGCCCTCCTCGACCTGGTGGCCAATGAAATCGCAGAGCGCAGCGTCATCCCGCCGGAGGCGTTGACCGGGCCGTGGCAGGAGCGGCTGCTACACCTGGCGCACGGAATGCGCGACCAACTGACCACCTATCCCGGCTTCGCCGAGCTGATCATGGTGCGAAGCAACCACGGCCCCGGCGGCCTGCGTATCGCCGAGACGATTCTCGAGATCCTCGACCTCGCGGGTCTCGATGCCGACGGCTCAGCCCGGTTTTACCTGATGTTCGTCGACATCGTGTTGGGCCGGGCGAACCGGGAGACCTACGGCGATCCGACGTCCCCGCGCCGTAACGCTGATTTGTTCAAAGCCGCAGCACAATCCGATCTAGCTCCGCGGCTACGCGAACTGACACCACGTTTGCGCGAAGTCGCGACAGATCAGGTCTTCGACGACGAACTCGACATGATCATCCAGGCGATCGAAGCACGCGCCGCGAAGCCGAAGGCTCGGCGTTGACGCAGAGGTGCTGTCGGTAGGCTCGCGAGTCCGCAAGCAGGTGTTTCTACGAGCCACGCCAGAACCGGGCGTCGACGACCGGACTCACCCGCTGAGCCGGACAACCCGCCCGGCGGCACACCTCGGCAACCGATTGCCCGGATGCGGAATCAAATACGGCAAGGACCATCTCGTCACCGGGAATCGCGAGTGCCACCCGAAGATTGACCGGCGAACCCCCAGCGGATATCGCGGCGGCACACTCGATCAGACGTGCGACGCTCAGGTCGAGCGGCTCGTCGACGACAGCGGGTCGGTACCACTCCACCAGAAAATGCGGAAGTGGCGACCCGACCATGCCCATCGCCTCACTCTAAGACGACGAGATGCGCGGTGAATCAGGTGTTTCCCTACCCGTCGGCTCTGCCCATGATCCGGCCCAGTTCAGCTCGAGACCGGATGTTGAGCTTGCGATAGATACGGGAAAGGTTGGCCTCCACTGTTTTCGGACTGATGAACAGCGCCGCCGCCATCTCACGATTGGTGACCCCCGTTGCCGCGAGCTCGGCCACCCGCTGCTCCGTCGCGGTCAGCTCAGCCTGGGTCCGCAGACCGCTCGTCCGCTTCAACTCCGCGCGCGCACGTTCGGCCCACAGCGGTGTCCCCAACTCCTCGAAAGTGGCCAGCGCCTCCCGCAGAGTAGCCGACGAGGCATCCCTTTGGCGTTGACGGCGCTGAAGCTGGCCGAGCACCAACTGAGTCCGCGCACGCTCAAAAGGCATCGGCAGCCGATCGTGGTGCGCCATGGCAGCCTCTGCGGCCCGATACGCGCCGTCGATGTCACCGTGTGCCGCTAGCAGCATGGCGCGACACCGCGCCCCGACGGCCAGCATCCATGCCCGGTCGAGGCGTGCCGCGTTGTTTTCGAGCACGCTGACCAGTGGCTCGGCATCGGCGAGCCGGTCCAGCGCGATCAGCGACTCGACGGCGTCGGGGACAAACGATGCGGCGGGGATCTCGGTCGCTTTGGGCGCGACCTCAAGGCCTGACAGCAGAGGTGCCAGTGCGGTTAGAGCGGCCTCGTAGTTGCCGAGGGACACCTCGAGGAAGCCTAGCGTCGTGATCGTCCAGACCACCAAAAGATTTGCGCCGCACCGCTGGCAGGCCGCAAGCGCCTCGCTGGTATCGCGGCGAGCTTGATCCTCCCGGCCCGCGCACGCCGCCAGCGCCGCCCGTATCGTCATCGCGACGAACAACGGAACGTCACCGCCCAGCTGCAGCGCCAGATCCATGGTGTCCTCGGCGATGCCGCTGGCGCCGGTGAAGTTGCCCCGCCAGATCTCGACCAGCACGCTATGGACGGCAACGAACATCAGTTCGTTCTCTTCGCCGCGCTCAATGCAACGCCGCCGAATGGACGCCAACTCGTGGTGGGCCTGATCGAGTTGCCCGGTCCAGCCCAGCAGCATGGCGTTCTGCATCCTGGGGCGGAAAGCCATAGGGATATCCGCGTTTTGGTCCTCCGCCTCCAGTGCCCGCGAGAGGCCGGACGTGTCGAGTCCGTCGCCACGCAGGAACCGAAGCGTGGCCCGCATACTGAGGGCCTGACTCAGCGGATGCGGCTGTCCAAGCCGTTCGGCATGCGCGACAGCGTCTTCGATACTGCGCGTCGCGGCGCCGAAACGGCCGGCGTTGTAGCGGGCGTACGACAACGTGATCAAGAGGCGGGTCCGCAGCGCGAGATCGTCTCCAGCTTCGTCGAGCGCACGCGTCAGCACGTCGGCTGCCTCCACGAAGCCGTCGTCGAAAAGGTGGATGAAGCCGAGCAGGCTTGACGCCTCCGCGCGCAACGGGCCGGGCTCGAGCCCCGCGATCGTATCCAGGAGCAGGTCGCGGGCTCGTGCGGTGTCACCCGCGTTGAAGTGGTCAGCGGCCGAACGGATTCGGCGCTGCGGCGTGTCCCCGCCCAGGCCGATTGCCAGCTCCAGGAGTTCAGCGGCGGCAGTGGGAGCTCCGCGCTTGCGAGCCAGTTCTGCGGCCGTATCCAGGGAGCTCAACGTGTGCTCGTCGCCGTTCGAGGCGGCGAGGGCGAGATGCCGGGCCTGGAGTTCGGGCTCCTCGATCATCGCGGCGAGGCGCCGATGCATCGCGCGCCGGCGCGACGGGGCGGTGTCGCCGTATACCCCGCGGTTCAGCAGCGGATGAGCGAAACGTAAGCGGTGACCGTCGATCTCGACGATGCCCTTCGACTCTGCCTCCTCGAGGACGACCATCAGCGGTTCAATGCCGATGTTGTTGGCTCGTGCCACCAACTCCACCGTAGGATCAGCCAGGCAGGCCGCGGCAAGCAAAGCCTGTTGGGCGCCAGCGCTCAAGCTGCCGATCCTGGCCCGCACCACATCGATGAGCGTCCTCGGCAACGGCGTGTTCGGCGCCCATACGTCGTCTATCGCACGCGCCAGTTCCAACGCATAGAACGGATTGCCTCCCGAAATCTCGTGGATCTGAAGGATTGTCGGGCGTGAGAACGTCTGGTTGAGGTGGTCGGCGATGATGATGTGCAGTGCCCCCAGGCTCATCGGCCGCATCGGGATGCGATGGAGCCGGTCTGGCCGGCGCAATTCCAGCCACGATTCCGCCCCGCGGCTGTCCGGACCCGTGCGCACTGTCACGAGCATCCCGACGGCACCCGCAAGTCGCCGGGCGGCAGAAGTAACGATCTGTGCGCTCGTTGGATCCAGCCACTGCAAGTCGTCGATGGCCAGGAGCACCGGAGACGTTTCGGCGAGGCGCTCGATGACGGACAGAAAGCCCGCGCTCACCGCGCGCTGATCGGTGACCGGGCCGTCGGCGCCGACGCGGAGTAGAACACGGTCGATTGCCAGGCGTTGTGGCGGTGGTAGCTCTTCGAACGCGGCGGTCTCCAAGCCGTCCAGCAACTCGGCCAGCGCTGAATAGGCCAAAACCGACTCCGACGGCACCGTCCGCGCGGACAAAACGCGAAAGCCAAGCTCTGTTGCCCGTTCCAATGCCGACAACCACATGGTCGTCTTGCCGATGCCGGCCTCACCCTCTACGACGAGCGCCGAGGGCCCCGCCGAGATGGAGTCGAGGAAGTCGTCAACCGCGCGGGACTCCGCTTCACGGCTGACCACCTGCGTGGGCATGAACGAATACTGGCAGTCAGCGGATCGCATGTCTAGCCGTCTCGCTAACCCTGGCCTTCGCAACGAGGCCGTCTGAGCTGGAATTTGTGCACCGGTTATGTAGTACCGCAACGATCGGCTTCGACGGCCTGCTGTTCGCATACCGTTACTCTCGTGGCGCAACGCTGCGACCACCCGAGTAAGTAGCTACTCGATTTTGCTCGGGCCGCTACCTGCACGCGGTTACCCGGGTATCTGCGGCCCGGTGTAGGCCGCCATCTCACGACTTCCCCGAGTCGCAATGTGCCTATTTGCAGGGAGCCGGGACTGCGCTCGCAATTTCCGCTGACCACGCGTCGTACGCTTCGGATGTCGGGTGTATTCCGTCCTCCACCCACAAGCCCTCGTCGGCCTGCTGTTGGTAGAGCGGGCGCAAATCGACAAACTCGACTCCGCGCGCCGTCGTCTCCTCGATCAGTGCTGCGTCAAAGGCTGTCCGCTGCGCAGCGAGATCGGTGCCGTAGTTCTGGCCCTCCGGTGAGCGAAACCATTCGTTCTGGGCCAGAACGATGACGCGGGCACCGCTTGCGGTTGCCGAGTCGAGGACAGTGCGGATGTTGTCGCGATACTCGTTGATCGGTACGCCGGTGGCGATGTCGTTGGCGCCGGCTTGGAACGTGATCAGGGTGGGCTTGAACTCCTCGATCGCCGGCAGCTGGTCGGTCACGACTTGGCCCGCGGTGTAGCCGCTGACACCGACATTGCGCAGCTCGACGTCGCATCCGTCGGCTCGCCATCGCTCCGTCAGCAGTGCCGGGAACGCGCCCGTCTGCTCATCCGGAGCGCCGACTCCCTGTGTCAGGGAATCACCCAGCGACAGATAACGAATCGCCGCTGCGCTGGTTTCCGTGCCTGCAGTGTCTGCTGGCGCCGGCGCAGTGGTCTCCGGCGGCTGGCCCGCCGGTGGGGCGTCATTCCCGCCGCACCCACTGACGACGGCGACGAGTGCGATTGTCAAGGCAGCCAGGTATCGACGCGCGCGCATATGCAGTTACCTTCCTGCGGGACAGCAGCCAATTCGATTGAATAGCACGGGCTTTGACATCGACGTGGTTATTGGGGTAGCTGCGGCCCGATCTTTCTCGCCAGTTCGACGGCGGCGGCATTCGCTTCATCGCCGGCCATACTCAGCACGGCGACCTGGACGGTGTTGGACCGGCCGCCCGCAGCGAACTCCACGGTTCCACTGCCCAGGAACCGCATTCCGTCCGGGCCCGGCGTGCCCACTTCGGGAAAGCCCGGCTCCGGCGGCGGCAGAGTGCCGTTCACCGCGGTATTCGGATTCCCGATCTCCACCGAAACCGATTCGTACGACGTCGGGTCCTCCCAAAGACAACCGGGAAGTTCGGGATCGGTGGTGGTCGACTTCCCTTCGACGGTGCCACCGAGCAACGCCGAGATGTCCTCGGCGGTGAGCAGTGCACAGGCATCGATCGCGACCGTGGTATCCGATACATCAGATGCCGCGACGGAGCCCGGCGCACTACTCGCGGTTGCACTGTCCGATCCGCTGCCGGTCCCGCAGGCTGCCACCGCGCAGCAGGCCGCGGCGAACATCAGCGCAGGCGCCAGGGTACGGCTTGTCAGTTTGAACACTGATGGTCCTCTCCGTCGTGAAATTCGTTGGAATGCGGCCCCTTACAGGTAAGGGCTACTACTGTCATCGACGCATTGTCGATCACAGCCCAAAGGGCAAGCCCTGCCTCGCCGCGTCCATCTGGGCCTGGAACTGCGCGTTCGCCTCGGCAAGTGCCGCCGCCTCCTGAGCGGCCTGGTCCGCAGCAGCGTCTTCGGCTGCCGGGGCAGGGACGGGGTCCGGCTCGGGGACCGGCTCGGTCGCCGGCTGGGGGATCGGGTTGATGATGATGTCGCCGCCGTCGCCACCATCGCCACCTTCAGCTTCGCCACCCTCAGCCTCGCCACCCTCGGCTTTGCCGCCGCCGGCCGGGACTGGCTGGGCCGGATCGATGATCACCCCTCCGCCAGCCGTAGCCCCGCCACCATCGCCACCACTCATGTCCACGTCCTTGATCACCGGACCATCGACGTCCTTGATCACGTCGCCGCCCGCGGTGGTCGCCGAGCCGCTACCGATCACGCTGCCCTCGGTGGCGGTGGTCTTGTCACCCAAAGTGATGTCACCGAAACCCAGGTTGAACCCGCCTTGCTGCACCGCCCCGCCGGCGACGGCATCCGGGCTCGCGACGTCCGCGACGTTGCGGCTGGCGAACTCGGCGTTGGTCTCCGGAGCGAACGTCGGCTGCGACGCGAACGACGTCTGCGGAGAGAACGGAGAAGCAATGCTGTGATGATCGGCCACCGCCCGCTGCAAACCCACGATGGGATCCCCGCCACCCATCACCACACCCGCAGGTGCAGCGGTGGCCGCAACCGCCTGCAGCTGGGCGGCGTTGACGTTGGGCAAGCCGGCGTCACGCAACGTTTGATCCGGATTGGCGACGAACGCCTGCGCGGTGTTCGGGCTGCGGAACAGCTCCATGATGAAATCGATCAAAGGTGCCACTGGAGATGTCATTGCAAAGCCCTTCCGGTTGATGTGACTCTGAGCAGCTCGTCACCGAGCACCGCGCGTGGCGGTTCTGGCGCTCATGCAGCGACGTTATTTGCTGGGCATCGGGATTGAATCGGGTGTTTCCCTATACATCGGTCTCTTCGACGATCTGGCCAGTGCCTGCGGCCAGGTTCGAGTGGCTCAGCGGGAGGGTAGGGAAACACCCGATTCAACAACGCCATTGACCTCGTAACGTCAACGCTCAGCGGTAGGGGCAGTCATCGGAAGGCGAGCATGAAGTCAGTCAGGCGCGTGTCATGGCTCGGTGTCCTCGTCCTGCTGTGCGCAACAGCCGTCGGCTGCGGCGCCAACACAGATGGCAAGCCTGCATCAGCTGCGAGCGGTGAACCAATCTCAGGCGCCACACCGAACGCAACCGCCGCGCCGAGCACAAGCGGCGACCTGTTCAGCGCCGCGCAGCCGTGGACCACCGATGTGTCCGAGGCGGCCAAGTCAGACCGCAGTGATGCAATCATCCAGTCGCTCACCGACTTAGGCGGATGGGGCGCCGGCAACAAGTTCCAGGCCGACTTCTCGATCCCCGTCTTCCTCGCCGACAGCAGTACACCGCGCCGGCAGGTTATCGGCGCCGCCGACTACTGCTTCGGCGCCGCCCCCGACTGTGACGAGGTACCGGCGCAGATGCCGGTCCCGGCCGACGCCAATTTCGAAGGCTCCTCGGATCTCACCTGCGACATCTCGGGCAACACCGAGACCCAGGGTGACTGCCACCTGCTCGTCGTCGAAAAGGACGAAGGCAAGCTCTACGAGATCTATCAGGGCGCCACGGCGGGCGACGACATCACGGCGGTGGGCTTCTTCGTCTGGGACCTCACCAAGACATACCCGGACACCCTGCGTGGCGAGCAGTGCACCAGCGCCGATGCCGCAGGGTTTCCGATCGCTCCGCTCACTCTTACCGCCGACGAAGTCGCCTCCGGCGCAATCAATCACGCGTTGCGCTTCATCCTGCCCAACGACCGGATGAAGGAAGGCGTCTATGTCGCCCCGGCCACCCACGCCGGTGGTCCGGAAAGCACCGACCCCAACGCGCCGCCTTACGGTGTCCGGTTTCGGCTCAAGGCCGACTTCGACGAATCGGGCTACACCGAACCGCAGAAGGTCGTCCTCAAAGCGCTCAAAACCCATGGCATGCTGCTCTCGGATGGCGGCGAAATCCCGTTGACGTTCGCCGACGATCGCACCAGCACCGCCAAGTGGGCCGACCTCGGAATCGACTCCAACTCCTTCAGTGACATCACCGTCGACCAATTCGAAGTCGTCGAACTCGGACCGGAAATCGAGCTCACCTACGATTGCGTACGCAACCCCTGACATTCGGACCGTGCTGCCTGTGCGCTTCCGCGCAGGTATGTCGCCGCATCGGCTCACGCCCACCGCAGCGGTTCACCTTCGCGCAGAATGAATCACAACCGCAGACGGCTTTGTCGACAGGGCGGTTCGGCTCTGCCAAAACCGCCCTGTCGCCAGGCGATTTCGATGGGCTATTGCGGCTTGGCGAAGTCACCGACCGCGTTGAACTTGCCGGCGGCGTTGGTAGCCGTGGCGAAGCCCACGTCGGTGAATGAGCAGTCGGTGATGATCGCGCGATGACCTGGGCTGTTCATCCACCAGTTCACCGCTGCCTGCGGTGTCCCACCGCCGCCGGTGCCCCAATAGACGATCTCACCATCCTTGGAGAAGGCATAACCGGCGTCTGAGATCCGGGATTCCGGCGTCGATCCGTCAGAGCCGGTGTGCAACTCCACGCCGCTGGTGGCCATGTCCTTGGCGTGCCGCGCGGCCGCCGCAGTGAGCTGCCCATTGGATGCGAGCGGGCCGCAACCATTCGCCGCCCGCTGCTGGTTGACCAGGCTGAGCACTGCGCCGCCCTGATCGCTACCGGTCGTCTGCGGCGGCTTGGGCACATTGGGTTTCAACCCTCCGGTCGCGCCCACACCGGCGTTGGCATTCTGCTGCCACGTTTCTTGCCTCCGCTGCGGGGTGACACAGACACCGTCGCCGTCAAACGCCTCGCGCCACACCCACCCCGACTTGCAAGTGAGGGGTCCATAGGCTCCTCCGTTGGGTTCGCGTCGGTCCGCAGCGGTCTCATTCTCCTGTTGGACCGTAGCCGCGACGTTTGGCGGAACGCACACGTTGTCGCCGGGGCGCGCATTGCGCGGGACTTGGCCCGCGATGTCCCCGGGAATGCAACCGCCATCCGCCTGCGAAGGGACAGGACTGACAACGATTGCGACCGCAGAGAGTGCCGCGGCCGTAAGTGGCCAGAACGCGAATTGATTGTTGGTAGACATGATTCTCCTTGCGCCGCGCCGGCGAACTGTCCGGCTGGTGTAGACCGACGCTATTGCGCGAGGCACGCCGAGTAATCAGGTGTTTCCCTATGATTCGCCGGCGACCGGGGTGCGCCATCGCAGATCGACTGAGGAATCGATATCCCAAATCGCTGGCGTTGCCACCTGTGCATCTGGGTGGTCAACTGAGGTCGACCCAGGACCACCTTTCAAGCTGCGGTTAGGTCGCCAGGGCGGCCATGGTCCGGCCAAGCTCCGCCCGTGACCGGATGCCCAGTTTTCGATAGATGCGAATCAGGTTGGCCTCCACCGTTTTCTGACTGACATTCAGGGTCCCTGCAATATCCCGGTTGGTCATGCCTGACGCGGCAAGCTCGGCCACGCGCCGCTCGGACGGAGTAAGGCCGGCGCCTCCTCTTTGCCGGCCCACACTGGTTCTTTCCAGTTCGGCGCGGGCGCGATCCGCCCATAGCGGCGTGCCCAGTTCCTCGAAAAGGACAAGGACCTCCCGCATGGTCCGAGCCGAGGTGTCCTTCTTCCGTTGTCGACGTTGCAATTGGCCGAGCAGCAACAACGTTCGTGCTCGTTCGAAAGGCATTGGTAGACGGTCATGTTCGGCCATCGCTCGATGCGCCGAGTCGTAGGCCGCGTCAATGTCGCCCTGGGCGGCGTGCAGCATCGCCCGGCAACGGCCACTGACGGCCAGCATCCAGGCACGGTCGACGCGACGCCCGTTTCGCTCAAGCAACTCGATGAAGCGCTCGGCATCTCCAAGTCGTCCCTGGTGAATCATCGCTTCAATGGCATCGGGCAGAAACGGTGCGACGAAGATTTCCGTCGCGTCGGGCCTCTCTTCGACTGTGCGCAGCCACGGTTCGAGTGTGTCGAGGGCGGCTTTGTCGTTGCCCAGTGATACCTCGAGAAAGCCCAATGTGGTGGTGGGCCACACTGTCACGAGGAAGGGGGAATCGCAGCGGTCACACATCGTGAGCGCCTCGGTCGCGCCGCGCCGCGCCTCCAACTCCTTTCCGGCGTAGGCCGCCAGCGCGGATTGCAGCATGGGCGCCAACACAAGTGGCAGTTCTCCTCCGCCGAGCTGGACGGATCGCTCCATCACATCCTGGGCGATCAACGCGCAGGCGGCGAAGTTGCCCCGCCAGATTTCGTTGAGGCCACTGTGGAACGCGAACATCAGCAGTTCCATTTCCTCGCCCCGCTCGATGCCGTGCCGCTGAATGGCCAGCCACTCCTCGTGAGCCTTGTCGAGCCGACCCAACCCTCCCATCAGCACTGCGTTCTGCACGCATGTATCAAGGAAAGCCGAGATAGGCGCATCACGGTCCTCCAGCTCGAGGGCCCGCTCGAGGGCGGCTTCGTCCAGACCATCGCCGAGCAAGAAGTTCACGAGCGCATGCATGGCCAAGGCTTGACTCAGCAGCTGCGGTTCGCGGATCCGCTCAGCTGTTCGCACGGCCTCGGCAGTGCTGCGCGCGGCGTCATCTAGATGGCGAATATTGAGTTGTGCGTGTGCGAGTGGCACCAGGATCTGCACTCGTAACGCGAGATCGTCGCCAGCGTCGTTCAGAGCCTCATCGAGCAATGCTGCGCCCTCACGAGAACTGCCGTCGAGCAGGCTCCATAGTCCGAGCAGCCGTAATGCCGCGGCTCGCGACGACTTCGGCGTGGGTCGTTCGGTGATGTGGTTGAGCAGTGCGCGGGCTCGCGTGGCATCGCCCGCGTTGAAATGATGTACTGCGGCTCGGATCTGGCGGTCAGGTGTGTCGCCGCCGAGGCGCATCGCGAGCTCAAGAAACTCAGCCGCAGCGATGGGGGCGCCGCGAATTCGGGCCAACTCGGCGGCGGTGTCGAGCGAATCCAGGGTCAACTGGTCTCCGGTCGTGGCAGCAAGGGCAAGGTGCCTGGCCTTGAGTTCGGGGTCGTCGACGATCTCGGCCAGTCGGCGGTGCATCGCCCGCCGGCGCGCTGGCGTCGCGTCGCCGTACACACCGCGCACCAGTAGCGGATGGGCGAAACCGATACGCTGTCCATCGATTTCGATGATGCCTTTGGTCTCGGCCTCCTCGAGGATCGACACAACCTGTTCTTCATCGGTATCGGTGGCATGCGCTATCAAACCTACCGATGGATCGGGCACACACGCCGCGGCGAGCAAAGCCCGCTGCGCATCGGCCGTCAAGCGGTCGATCCTTGACCTCACCAGCCCGGCGAGTGTCCCCGGCAACGACGTGAGGGCCTTCTGGGAATCGTCTTCCAAGGCGCGCGCCAGCTCGAGCGCGTAGAACGGATTGCCACCCGAAACTTCGCACATCTGCAGCATTTTCGGGCGTGAGAACGACCGCCCGAGCCGCTCGTTCACCACTGCGTGCAGCGCCCCAATGGTCAGCGGCGACACTCGGAGGCGACGAAGCCTCTCCCGCTCACGCAGCTCCAACGACGCTCTAGGTTCGCTGGTTCCTGGACCCGTGCGGACGGTTGCGAGCACGCCAACCGGACCGGTAAGGCGCCGCACGGTCGATGACACGACCTGCGCGCTGGGCAGATCAAGCCATTGCAGATCGTCGATGGCTATCAGCACAGCGGAATCCTTGGCGAGGCGCTCAACAACGGATAGAAAAGCCGCGGCCACCGCGCGCTGGTCGGTGACCGGACCATCGTCGCTCACGCGCAATAGAACTCGATCCATCGCGATGCGCTGCGGAGGTGCCAGCCGGGCGAAGACGTCGTCGTCAAGTCCCTCCACTAGCGCGGCGAACGATGAGTAGGCCAGAACTGATTCCGCCGACGTCGCCCGTGTCGACAACACCCGAAACCCGCGCTCTTGCGCCAGCTCCAACGCGGCTAGCCACACGGTGGTCTTGCCGATGCCCGCTTCGCCCTCCACCACCAGCGCGGACGGCCCCGGTGACACTGACGCCAGGAAGTCAGCAACCGCCCGAGACTCAACGTCGCGTCCTACCAAATGCGTCGGCACCTTCAACTTCCCCTTACGCGTCTGCTCTGCCGATGATCCGCCCGAGTTCGGCGCGCGAGTGGATGTTGAGCTTTCGGTAGATACGCCCCAGATTGGCCTCCACCGTTTTTGGGCTGATGAACAGCGCTGTGGCCATCTCGCGATTGGTAACACCGGCGGCGGCGAGTTCGGCGACGCGCCGCTCGGAGGCGGTCAATTCGTCCCGAGTTCGAGCGCCGCTGGCCCGCTTCATCTCTGCTCGAGCCCGGTCTGCCCATAGCGGCGTGCCTAGACCTTCGAACGTCTCCAACGCGTCCCGCAGCGTCGCCGATGCCGCCTCCCTCTGCCGTAGCCGACGCTCCAGCTGGCCTACCAACAGCTGTGTGCGGGCACGCTCGAATGGCATTGGGAGGCGGTCATGTTCGTCCATTGCGCGCGCCGCTGCTACGCCTGCGGCTTCGATGTCACCGGTGGCTGCCAGTAGCATGGCTCGACTGCGACCGCCGACCGCGAGCATCCACGGGCGGTCGAGCCGACGGCCGTTGCGCTCAAGGACATTGACCATCTTCTCGGCGTCATCGAGCCGGTCAAGAGCAACCATCGCCTCGACAGCATCGGGAAGAAAGGGCGCAACGAAGATCTCCACCGCGTTTGACGCGGCGTCGAGCCTGCCAAGCAGGGGTTGGAGCGTGGTGATCGCTGCCAGGTAGTTGCCGAGCGAAACCTCCAGAAAGCCAAGGGTCGTGGCGGTCCACGCCATTAGCAGCTTGGAACCACAGCGCTGGATAGGCTCGACCGCCTCGTTGATGTCGCGACGGGCATCTTGCTCACGCCCGGCATATGCGGCAAGCATGGCCCGAACGGTCAACGCCGCCGAGAGTGGTAGTTGTCCGTCCAACTGCAGAGCCCGTTCCACCGTGTCCTCGGCGATCAGCGCGGCATCACGAAAGTTCGCCCGCCAGATCTCATTCAGGATGCTATGGAAGGAGACGAATACCAGTTCACTCTCCTCGCCACGTTCGATGCAGGTCTGCCTGATGGCGAGGAACTCGTCGTGGGCGGCATCGAGCTGTCCGGTCCAGGCCCGAACCAGGGCGCTGTGAACCGTTGGACGGAACATCACTGTGACTACCGTCTTGTCATCCTCTAACTCAATTGCGCGGCAAAGGGTTTGATCGTCCAGACCCTTTCCCAGCAGAACGTCCACCACCACACGCATGCCGAGGGCCTGGCTGAGTTGTTGTGGCCGAAGCCGTACAGCCTCAGTGACGGCGTCTTCTGATGCTTTTCGCGGATCCGTCGTGGTGACCAATGTGGATCTGGACCCACGCCAACGAGACCAAAATCCACGCGCGCAACTGTCCGTTGTCTCCAGCATCGTCGAGAGCACGCTCGAGCAAGTCCGCAGCTTCCAACAAACTGCCCTCGAGTTGGCTCATCACCGCCAGCAGGCTCATAGCTTCCCCGCGTAGCGTTGGCGGGGCGGGCCCGGATACAACCCCCTCGAGCAGCACTCGGGCGCGAGCACCGTCTCCGCTGTTGAAGCAGTAGCCCGCCAACCGTATTCGGCGCTCAGGTGTGTCCCCGCCAAGGCCGATGGCGAGTTCGAGGAGTTCGGCCGCGGCGATCGGCGCTCCCCGAACTCGCGCCAACTCGGCGGCCGTATCGAGCGAATCCAACGTGAGCAGGTCGCCGGTGGTCGCGGCGAGTGCAAGGTGCCTGGCCTTGAGTTCGGGTTCGTCGATGACCTCCGCCAACCGTCGGTGCATTTCGCGGCGGCGCGCCGGAGCGGCGTCGCCATAAACCCCGCGAATCAGTAGCGGATGGGCGAAACTGATGCCCTGGCCCGCGATTTCGACGATGCCCTTGTTCTCGGCCTCCTCCAGAACCATCGCAATGCGTTCTGCACCAGTGTTGAGGGCGCGAGCTATCAACTCCACCGACGGATCCGGCACGCACGCCGCGGCCAGCAGCGCCTGCCGAGCATCGGCCGTCAGGCTGCCGATCCTCGCCCGCACCAGCCCAGCCAGAGTGTCAGGCAATGATGCGCCGGCGTGTGCGGACTCGTGGTCCATGGCGCGCGCCAGTTCCAGCGCGTAGAACGGATTTCCTCCGGAAACACCGTGAATCTGTAGCATTTTCGGCCGCGGGAACGACCGACCGAGCCGCTCGAATAACATCTTATGCAACGCGCCAAGACTCAGGGGAGACACTCGGAGGCGACGAAGCCGATCTGGTTCGCGCAGCTCCATGGCCAGCCTGACCTCGCCCGCGTCCGGGCCGGTGCGAAGTGTCGCAAGCACACCAACCGGGCCGACGAGCCGCTGAGCGACGGATGACACGATGTGCGCGCTGGGCAGGTCGAGCCACTGCAGATCGTCGATCGCCACCAGCACTGGGGAATCCTCGGCGAGGCGCTCAATGACGGATAGGACGGCCGCTGCCACGGCGCGCTGATCGGTGACCTCACCGTCGGCGCTGACCCGCAGCAGTACCCGATCGATCGCATTTCGCTGCGGATGCGGCAGGTCAACGAAGACGTCGTCGTTGAGCCCGTGCAGTAGCCCGGCCAACGATGAGTAGGCCAACACTGACTCAGCGAACATCGCCCGAGTCGACAGAACCCGAAACCCAAGCTCTTGTGACCGCTCCAGGGCAGCCAGCCATGTGGTGGTCTTGCCGATGCCCGCCTCGCCCTCCACCATCAGAGCGGCGGGTCCAGATGGCACAGCCGCGAGGAACTCAGCAACAGCCCCTGATTCCGCCTCGCGACTCACCACCTGTGTGGTCATGTGGGGATTTTGTCAGTCAGGCGACCAACGGTCTACCGATACGGCTAACTCCGCCGTTGTGGTATGCCCACCGCGAGCATGCGCTCCGGCGGCAGTGCATCGGCCACGCGGAACCAGGAAGACCTTGTCGGGCGGAAGGGTAGGGAAACAACTGATGCAACACGCGTCTTCATCGCCGTAGCGTCGAAACCGCAATTTGGACATTCTCTGGAGAGGGGCCCACACATGCGGCATGAAACAGCTGAGCGCTGCAGAGGGGTTGTGTGGGCCACGATTGTCGCCGCCACCGCTGGGCTTTCCGCCCTGGCACTCGCCAGTCCGGCCTCGGCGGTGAGCATCGAACAATACGTCGAAGTCGCGCAATGCCAGCCAGCGACCAGCCAGGTGTGCCCCCAGGAACCCGAGGTAAATTTCACTACGGACAGCGGGGGGTTCGTTGACGTTCAATTCACCGCGAACCAAAACCATTGCTCCGACATCATCGTCCACGTCTTTGTGGATAGATATCCGCAGTTTTCAGCTCGCGTCGGGCCGGGGCAAACCGCCCAGAAGGGACTCGGTGTAGGGCCCGGAAACCATGTCCTCATGGTGCGTGCCGAGGGCATCGAAGGCGGCTGCAACACCGGCGCGCTCAGCTCTTGGGGCGGAACCGTTCGAATCGACTCGGCGCCGAACTGAATTATCCTTCGCCGCAAGTAAATTCGGGTTTAGCTCTCGGCGTCTTCCGCGTATCGCCCCGCGTTGAACAGCGACGCGATCGCGCCGATCAGCATCATCACCGTCGCCGCGCCGAACACCACCACCAGCCCGGTGTGGAACGGCTCGGTGATCAAGTGCGGGAAGAACGTCTGACCGGTCAACACTTCCGCGTTCACGCCCGGCTGTTCCAACGCGTGGTACGGCGCGAGTAACTCCTCGATCGGGTTGTAGCCGAGGAAGGCCGCGAACAGGCTGCCGACCGGCGGCAGGTTGGACACCTCATGGGCCACCGTCGCCGACACACCCTGCTCCTGCAGACCCGCGGTCATCGCGCTCGGCAGCGTGTTGGCGAGGCCGACGATCATCAGCGAGAAGAAGATGCCGATCGACAGCGACGAGCCGGCATTGAAGAACGTCGCGCGCACACCCGACGCCGCGCCACGCTCGGCCGGGGGAACGCTGGACATGATCGCCGCGGTGTTGGGTGCGGTGAAGATGCCGCCGCCCAACCCGTTGAGGAAGATCAGCACCGCGAATACCCAGTAGTTGAAGTCGACGGGAATCATCACCAGCGCAACGAAAGACGCCGCCATCAGCAGCATGCCGCCGACGGTGAACGGCCGCGCGCCGAACCGGTCCGACAACGAGCCGGCGAGCGGTCCCGCAACCAGGAATCCCACGGTGATCGGCAACATGTAGATGGCCGCCCACAGCGGAGTGGATTCAAACTCGTAGCCGCGCAAGGGAAGCCAGATGCCCTGCAGCCAGATGATCAGCATGAACTGCAGGCCGCCACGGCCGACCGAGGACATCAGCCCAGCGAGGTTGCCCATCCCGAACGCCGTCGAGCGGAACAGCCGGATGTTGACCATCGGTTGGGCCACGCGCGATTCGACGACGCAGAACGCCACCAGCAACAGCAGCCCGAATCCGATCGAGCCGAGAACCCAGCGGGCTCGTCCAGCCGGTGGTCGACTCGCCGTACGGCTGGATCCCGTAGGTGATTCCGATGAGCACCGCCGTCAGGCCGATGCCAAAGGTCGCCGTGCCCGCGCCAGTCCAGCCGCCCGGGTGTCCGTATCCCGAGTTCCTTCAGCGAGCGCATACTCCAGATCGTGCCGAGGATGCCGATCGGCACGCCGACCCAGAAGATCGCGCGCCAGTCCCACTCGGCCAGTACACCGCCGATGAGCAGGCCGAGGAACGACCCGGCCACCGCCGCCACCATGTTCACGCCGAGCGCCATCCCGCGCTGGTTGGCCGGGAACGCATCGGTCAGGATCGCCGACGACGACGCCATCAGCATCGCGCCGCCGACGCCCTGGACCACCCGCCAGGCGATCAGCCACAGCGCGCCGCCGTCGAGGTGGAAAGGGTCGAACGACAGCGCGACCGCAGCGACGGTGAACACCACGAACCCGAGGTTGTAGATGCGGACCCGGCCGAACATGTCGCCAAGGCGGCCCGAACGGGACCACCAGCACCGCGGTCACGACGAGGTAGCCCATCAGCATCCACAGCAGATAGCTGACGTTGCCCGGCGCCAACGGGTTCAGGCCGATGCCGCGGAAGATGGCTGGCAGTGAGATCAGGACGATCGACGCGTTGATGGTCGCCAACAGCGTGCCCAGTGTGGTATTGGACAGCACGATCCACTTGTAGAAGGGGTGGTCGTGGTCCATCCGCCTGCGCCTGCTGGCGGTCTCCGCGTCGGCGGTGTCAGCGCTCACCGCGATGGTTGTGTTCGTCGGCTCGATCTCAGTCGTCATCGGGTCGTTGCGGCGTGGAAGCTCCTGGCCTTAACCTGGGGAGGAAACGCCGCGTCTCCTTTCGGTGACTTGTCGGTGGCGGCGGCTAGGTTGCTGGCGTGGCGCGATACCGGTTGCTTCCTACCGCTGAGCAGGAAGCTCTGTTGGCGGAGCATTGTCGCCACGCCCGGTATGTGTGGAATTTGGCCGTCGAGCAGCAACAGCACTGGCAGCCCGGGCGTCGCGCGCCCGGCTACAACGAGCAGTGTGCGCAGTTGACCGCGGCCCGCGCCGAGCACGACTGGCTGGCGGGCGGCTCTCAAACCGTGCAGCAGCAGGCGTTGCGCGACTTCGCCCAGGCGATGCGCAACTTTTTCGGCGGAACGCACCGCCGCCCGACCTGGCGCAAAGCCGGTGTGCATGAGGGATTCCGGCAGATCGCGATCAAACCCCATCACATCGAGCGTCTGAACCGCGGGTTCGGCCGGGTGTGGGTGCCCAAGCTCGGTTGGGTCCGCTTCCGCCTCTCGCGCCCGGTCCCGGAGGGGGTGAAGTCCTACCGGGTCACCCGCGACCGGGCCGGCCGCTGGTTTATCTCCTTCGCCCACATCCCTGATCCGATCACCGGTCCGGGCGACGGGAGCGTGGTGGGGATCGACCGTGGTGTTGCCGTATCGGCGGCATTGTCGACCGGTGAACTGCTGCACGTCCCCGGCCTGAGTGACGGTGAGGCCAGGAGGTTGAAAGTCCTGCAGCAGCGCCTCGCTCGCGCCAAGCGCGGCTCGAAGCGGCGCGCTCGCACCAAGCTCGCGATCGCAAAGCTGAGGGCGCGTGAGACAGACCGACGCAAGGACTGGGTCGAAAAGGTCAGCACGGACATCGCCCGGGGCTTCGACACGATCCACATCGAAGCCCTTGACGTGCGTGCGATGACCCGCTCTGCACGCGGAACGGTCGAGCAACCTGGTGTGCGGGTTGCTCAGAAACGCGGGCTGAACCGTGGCATCAGCCGAAGCGGGTGGGGTTTGCTCGCCTCGCGTTTGCAGCACAAGGCCTTCGGTCGGGTCGAGCGGATCCCATCCGCGTACACGTCGCAACGATGCTCGGTGTGCGGGCACGTCGCTCCCGGAAACCGCAAGAGCCAAGCGGTTTTCGAGTGCGTAGCCTGCACCGCGGGTCCGTGCAACGCCGACGTGAACGCTGCACGCAACATTGCCGCCGGACGGGCGGTGACAGCACGGGGAGACCTCGGCACTAGCCGGTCTGCGAACCGTGAACCTCAACACTGCCCTCCTGCCGCATAGGTAAGTGGGTGGGTGGAGTTGGAATCCTCGGGCTTTTCAGCCCGGGGAGGACGTCAACTACTTCGCTTACGTGTTTTTTCCTTCTTCTCTTCTCCAGACAGGCGCCTCACGGCACCAAAACACATATATTAGCTATGTAAATCATCTCAAGCAATTCGGTGTTCCCGTCGAGCGATCAGCATGCGGCGGTGGGCGCGGTGAAATTCGTGCCGAGCGTGCGGTGTCATACGCGACGCGCCGTCCGCGGCGTCAAACCGCACGCTCGCGAATGCCCCAGTCAGCGTGGGTGATCGCACCGGATTGAGTCTGCGGTGCGGGTGAGTCGCGCTTTAGCGCCCTGGCCGCAGGATGAACGGGAGCTATGTGGACAACGCGGCCTGCGTCTCGGGAACCGATAACGGCTCGACGCGGATGATCGACAGTGTGCCGTCACGGTTCGTGACGTAGGCCCGCGTGCCGTCGGGACTGAAGGCCACACTCTGCGGGGCGACACCGACCTTGATTCTGGCCCAAACATCGAATAAGTCGAAAAGGGTGTCGATGACGGCGACCGTTTCGCTTGAGTGGTCGATGACGTAGACGAACCTGCCGTCGGGGCTTGCCGCCAACGCTTCCAGGTCGCCGCCGACGGCGATGCCTCCAACGGTGTCGCCTTGAATGTCGATCACGAAGACTGTCCCGTCACCGTGGCTGACGTAGACGACACCGTCGGGCGCGACGGTCACGTTGCGTGGTCCGTCGCCGACAGGGATGACATCGACGACCATGTCGCTGTCCGTGTCGATAACCGTAACGGTGTCGGAGTTGTTGTTGGCCACGAAGAGCAGTTGCCGCTCATGGTCGTACGCGACACCCGCCGGCCCATCGCCGACGGCGTAGGTGGTCCGGATGGTGTTGGTGTCGGTAGCGATGACCGACACCGTGTCGATGTCGGAGCTAGTGACGTACACAGCATCCGGGCCGACCGCGAGGTATGTCGGGTGCGGCCCGACGGCGACGGTGGCGATGACGGTATTGGTGGTGGTGTCGATGACCGACACGGTGTCGCTACCGACGTTCGCCACGTACACGCGGGTACCGTCGGCGTTTACCGCCACCGCCAACGGGCCGACTCCGACGCCGACGGTGGTGATCACGGTGCGGTTCACCGTGTCGACGACGGCGACCGAATTGCCGCTGAGGTCGGCGACGTAGGCGCGAGTTCCGTCGGGGCTGACTGCAACGGCTATTGGGGACGTGCCCACCTCGATGCTCGTCACGGTCGGGACGATGGAGATGACCGACAGCGTGCCGTCGGGGGTGTTGGTCACGTAGGCGCGGGTGACGTCCGGACTGATCGCGATGCCCAGCGGGCCGTCGCCGACGCTGAACGTGGCCTGGTCGAACGAGCTGGTGTTGATGACGGTGACGGTGTCGCCACCCAAGTTGGTGATGTAAGCGCGGGCGCCGTCCGGGCTGAACGCCACACTCACGGGGTGGTCGAACCCACGCAGGTGCGTCACCACGCTGTTGGTCTCGGTATTGATCACCGTGACGCGGCCGTTGCCGTTGGTGACGTAGGCGCGGCTGCCGTCCGGGCTGAGCGCGATCTCCTGTGGCTGGTCGCCGACGGCGATGTGGGTTCTGACGCCAGTCGTGGCGATGACCGTGACGCTGTCAGTATCTTGGTTGACCACGTAGAGGTTTCCGTCAGCGCTATACGCCAGAGCGACGGGGCGACTGCCTTCTGGCACCAGGTAGGCGTTCGGGGTGAACCCGGTGTCCAATTCGAACACCACCACGCGGTCCTCCAGGTCGGTGTAGGCCAAATAGGTTCCGTCGGGGCTGACCGCCACATCGGTGGGACGCGAGCCAGTGCTGAAGGTGCCGACCACGGTGTTGGTGGCGGTGTCGATCTCCGAAACGCCGTCGAAGGTGACGACGTACGCCCGGGTGCCGTCTGGGTTCAGCACGATGTCCTGCTCCCCGAGTCCCACGGCGATGGTGGCCACCTCGGTATAGGTGGTCGTGTCGATCACCGAGACGGTGCCGGGGACGTTGGTGACATAGGCGCGGGTGCCGTCAGGGCTGACCACCACGCTGTGCGGTACCTCCGCGACATCGATGGTGGTGATCACGGTGTTATCGGGGAGATCGACCTTGGCAATGGCTAGGTCGACGCTCGCGATGGTAGGTCCGTTCAGGTCGATCCCGAACACCTTGAGAGCGTCGAGCGGGCCGTGGAGGTGGAACGGATTGCCGACCTCGTCGCTGACGGTCACGGTGAACGTGTCGGTGCCGCCGGTCGCCGAGATGAGAACACCGGGGGTATAGGTGAAGGTTCCGTCAGGTCGCACCACGAGCGTGCCGTTGTCTGGCGCATCGGTGACGGTGTAGGTGAGGTGGTCGCCGTCGGCGTCGAGGGCCTGCAGTTGACCCGTGATGACGCCGGTGACCGGATCCTGGCGGTAGATCGGGCTGGCGGTCGGCCGGTCGTTGAAGAAGGTGTACTCGAACCGCCGCACCGCCATCCACAGCGCCTCGAACAGCGGCGGCACCGGCGCCTCCGGTATCGGAAGGTCGACCGCGAGCGTGGGCAGCCCGATCCAGCGCAGCACGTCGGCGACGATGCTGCGGACGGTGACCGGCGCGGTGAGCGAACCCGGCAGTGTCTCCGCGACAACCGCGGTGGGCTGGTTCGTCTGGGTCGTCGGCGCCGCCATCGCGGCATTGTGGGTGATGGCCACGTCTAGTTGCGGGTCGTCCGTGTTTGACGACGTCGTCAATGGCGTTGTGGCCGATGGGGGTTCGGGGGCGGTCACCGACTTCGCCGCGGGCGCAGTGGCTGCCGGCGCAGCGACGGTCGACGCGTTGCCGGAGTTGTTCGTCGTGGTGGTTTCGGGCTGCTGGACCGGTGCTGGTGGGGTTGTCGTAATGACCTCGACTGTCGGGTCACTGGACTCGAGTTCGTCACCCTCGGACTCGGTCTCGGTCTCGGTATCGGTGGTTTCCGTCTCGGTCGAATCCTCTTCCTCCTCAACCTCTTCCGTGGTCTCCGTCGAGGTGTTGGTTTGCGCCGTCACCGTCGAAGTGGGGCAATTACGCCGCCGCGATCACGGTGCTCGAGCCTCTGCTCGCCAGGTTTGATCGGGCGCCTGCGGCAACCGAAATCTACGTTGCGTCTTACCTTCCCGACGCAGTGGAGGCCATGGTTGCGCTCGGCAAACTCGCCGAGGCGCAACCGTTGGTCGACGCTCTGGAGCGCAACGGCACTCGACTCGACCGCGCCTGGATGCTGGCCGTCGGTGCACGATGTCGCGCCATGTTGATGGCTGGCCACGGTGACCTCGTAGCGGCAAACCTCAACGCGCAGCGAGCGATGGTCGAACATGATCGACTACCAATGCCATTCGAACGCGCGCGCACCCAGCTTTTGCTCGGCCAGCTTCAGCGTCGGCAGCGGGAGAAGGACATCAGCGCGGTGACGTTGCGCGATGCGCTGAGCTGTTTCGAGGAGCTTGACACCCCGTTGTGGGCCGAACGTGCCCGTGCCGAGCTCACTCGCGTCCATGTCGGTGCCCACCAGAGCTCTTCCGTGCTCACCGCCTCCGAGCAGCGGGTTGCCGAACTTGCCGCATCCGGGCTGACAAACCGCGAGGTGGCAGCGAGACTGTTCATCAGCCCAAAGACGGTCGAGGTCAACATATATCGCATCTATCGCAAGCTCGGCATCCGCTCTCGTGCCGAGCTCGGCCGCACAATGGGCCAATGAGCCGGCGCCGCGGCGAGTTTCGCCTCCGCAATGCTCGGCGGCATGATCGGATCCCCGGTCCACGTCCAATAGCCGAAGGTCGACAAATCATCAAGCAGATGCGCGTCGTCCACACCGACGATGACGGTCGAGTTCGGCGGCGCGGAGGTCAGCGATTCGATCACGCCGCGCACCAGTTGAAGCGTGTCCGTGGCCGCCGGCGGCGCCCACGCGTCGAAGGCACCGAGCGGCCGCCGCGGGCGCCTCCCTCGCGATTCTGCTCTTCCCGACACCCGCGGGCCCGCAAATGACGATACCGCCAATTTCGCGGTCCGATACCCTGCCTCGATGACCCTCAGTTCTTCTGAGCGGCCGGTCAGCGGTCACGCGATTCGCACCGGCACAGCGTAGGCATGTTCACAGCAAACGCGCCGAGCAAACGTGAGTAATGGGCAGCTTGTGGTGAATAACGGGTCGTACTCCCGTCTGACGGCCGGCTGCGCTAGCGTAGCGACTGTCCACACACGGGAGCGTGCACCGAGCGCGCTGAGAGGACGGCTGGGGCCGTCGACCGTACGAACCTGACCGGGTAATGCCGGCGTAGGGAGATGAAATGCGTGACGTTGTTGTCGATCCGTCTGTGACCACCGGCCCCATCGCGGGCAGCACCAAGATCTACGTCGACCTTGACGGGATGCGGGTGCCGTTCCGCCGGGTGAACCTGTCCAACGGTGAGCACTTGGACCTGTACGACACCTCCGGCCCGTACACCGATCCGGACGCGGTGATCAATCTACACGCGGGCCTCCCGCCAAGGCCCGGCGTGGTACGCGACCGCGGCACCCAACTGCAGCGAGCACGCAATGGTGAGATCACAGCCGAGATGGCCTTCATCGCGTCGCGTGAAGGCGTTCCCGCCGAGCTCGTGCGCGACGAGGTGGCCCGCGGCCGCGCTGTCATCCCCGCCAACCACAACCACCCCGAGACCGAGCCGATGATCATCGGCAAGGCGTTCGCGGTGAAAATCAATGCAAACATTGGCAATTCGGCGGTCACTTCGTCGATCGCCGAAGAGGTCGACAAGATGGTGTGGGCCACCCGCTGGGGCGCCGACACCATCATGGACCTGTCCACCGGCCGCGACATCCACATGACCAGGGAGTGGATCCTGCGCAACTCCCCCGTGCCCGTCGGGACCGTTCCGATCTACCAGGCGCTGGAGAAGACCAACGGCGACCCGGCGGCGTTGACGTGGGAGTTGTACCGCGACACCGTGATTGAGCAGTGCGAGCAGGGCGTCGACTACATGACCGTGCACGCCGGAGTGCTGCTGCGCTACGTCCCGCTGACCGCCAAGCGGGTGACGGGCATCGTGTCGCGCGGCGGATCGATCATGGCCGCGTGGTGCCTGGCGCATCACCAGGAGTCGTTCCTCTACACCCACTTCGAGGAACTGTGTGAGATCCTGCAGCGCTACGACGTGACGTTCTCCCTCGGCGACGGGCTGCGGCCGGGGTGCATCGCCGACGCCAACGACGCCGCCCAGTTCGCCGAACTGCGTACGCTCGGCGAGCTGACCAAGATCGCCAAATCCCATGGTGTGCAGGTGATGATCGAAGGACCCGGCCACATCCCGATGCACAAGATCGTGGAGAACGTGCGGCTCGAGGAAGAGCTCTGCGAGGAAGCCCCGTTCTACACGCTGGGCCCGCTGGCCACCGACATCGCACCGGCCTACGACCACATCACGTCGGCGATCGGCGCGGCGATCATCGCGCAGGCCGGCACCGCGATGCTGTGCTACGTCACGCCGAAGGAACACCTAGGCCTGCCGGACCGCAAGGACGTCAAGGACGGCGTGATCGCCTACAAGATCGCCGCGCACTCCGCGGATCTGGCCAAGGCGCACCCCCGCGCGCAGGAACGTGACGACGCGTTGTCGCGGGCGCGCTTCGAGTTCCGGTGGAACGACCAGTTCGCGCTGTCGCTCGACCCCGACACCGCGCGGGAGTTCCACGACGAAACGCTGCCGGCCGAACCGGCCAAGGCCGCGCACTTCTGCTCGATGTGCGGCCCGAAGTTCTGCTCGATGCGCATCACCCAGGACGTCCGCGACTACGCCGCCAAGCACGGCCTGGAGTCGGAGGAGGACATCGAAGCTGTGCTGGCCAAGGGGATGGCCGAGAAGTCGAAAGAGTTCGCCGACCACGGCAACCGGGTCTATCTTCCACTGGACATGACGTTCCTACCGCTGCCCGAACCCGGCACGACGCCACTGCGGGTCATGACGATCGCCGGCTCGGACTCCGGGGGCGGTGCGGGCATCCAGGCCGACCTGCGCACCTTTGCGCTGCTGGGCGTGCACGGCCTGGTCGCGGTCACCGCGGTGACGGTGCAGAACTCGATGGGGGTCAAGGGCTTCCACGAGATCCCCCTCGACGTCATCGCGGGCCAGATCGAGGCCGTCGCCTCCGACATCGGCGTACAGGCGGCCAAGACCGGCATGCTGGCGTCCTCGGCGATCATCGGCACTATCGCCGACACCTGGCGCGGGCAGGGTCTGGACGGCGCGGTGCCCCTGGTGGTCGATCCGGTGTGCGCGTCCATGCACGGCGATCCGCTGCTGCATCCCAGCGCGCTGGATTCCCTTAAGGGCCAATTGTTTCCGTTGGCCACGCTGGTAACACCCAACCTCGACGAGGTGCGCTTGCTCGTCGACATCGAGGTCGTCGACGACGAGTCCCAGCGCGACGCGGCGCGCGCCCTGCACGCACTGGGCCCCAAGTGGGCGCTGGTCAAGGGCGGGCACCTACGGTCGTCGTCGCACAGCCCGGACCTGTTGTTCGACGGCACCGACTTCTACGAGTTCGACGCCACACGCATCGACACGGGCGACGACCACGGCGCGGGCGACACGCTGGCCGCCGCAGTCGCCAGCGCACTCGCCCACGGCTACGCGGTGCCCGACGCCGTCGCGTTCGGGAAGCGCTGGGTGACCGAATGCCTGCGGGCCGCATATCCGTTGGGCCACGGTCACGGCCCCGTCTCGGCACTCTTTAGATTGAACCCATGAACCTCGAGGCCATCGCCGGCATCGCCCACGAACCCAAAGGCAAGGCCAAGGGCGTGGTCGTCCTGACCCACGGCGCGGGTGGCAGCCGGGAGTCGCCGCTGTTGAAGAAGATGTGCGACGAGTGGGCCAGCCGCGGGTGGCTCGCGGTGCGCTACAACCTGCCGTACCGGCAGCGCAGGCCGAAGGGGCCGCCGTCAGGATCCGCCACGAAGGACCAGGCCGGCGTCGTCGAGGCGATCGAACTGGCGCATACGCTGGCCGACGGCCCCGTCATCGCGGGCGGCCACTCCTACGGGGGCCGGATGACGTCGATGGTCATCGCCGAGAAATCCGCCGAAATCGATGTGCTGGCGCTGTCCTCCTATCCCCTGCATCCACCCGGCAAGCCGGAGCGGGCCCGCACCGAACACCTGCCGCTGATCTCGGCGCCGACGGTGTTCACACACGGCACCGCCGACCCGTTCGGCAGCATCGACGAACTGCGCGCAGCCGCGGCGCTGATCCCCGCCGCCGACCGAGATCGTCGAGATCACCGGCGGCCGCCACGACCTGGGCTCCAAAACCCTCGACGTTCCGCTGCTGGCGGTCGACGCGGCGCTACGGTTGCTGGGCTGACACCACCCGCGACCCCGGCGCCCGGTGAGCGGTTTCTCCTGGCCAGAGACCCGCGGGGCGTGAAGTTTGCTGCTAAGGTCACCGCGTGACCATGCCGCCGGGCGGACCCCCGCCATACGGACCGCCATCGGGTTACCCGCCACCGCCGTCGGGACCGCAGGGCCAGTACCCGCCCCCACAGTCGGGCGGTTACCCGCCCCCACCACCGCCGCCGCCCTATTCGGGGCCGCCGCAGGGCTACTACGCGCCACCGCCGCCCCCGAAGACCAACTGGGTCAAGATCATCTTGATCGTGGTGGGCGTCGTCATCGGGCTGTGTGCACTGCTCGGCATCGTCGGCGTCATCATCTACTTCGTCGTCGGCAAGGACACCGTCACCGCGACTGACGTCAAGGTGGGCGACTGCCTGTCCGAGATTCCCGACAGCGCACGGGTTTTGACGGTCAAGACCGTCGGATGCGATCAGCAGCACGCCGGCGAGGTCTACGCGGTCTTGACGATGCCCGAAGGCGACTTCCCCGGACAGGCCGCAGTCGACGAATTCTCAAACCGGTGCGAACCCGAGCTGGCCACCTACTCCCCCGCAGCCATGACCGACGACTCCATCCAGATGTATGTGTTGTATCCGACCGCGGAATCGTGGGAGCAGGGCGACCGGGCGGTGACCTGCGTCGCCACGCTGGATCCACCGCGCACGGGGTCCATCAAGGGCTGAGCCGATAACGGAGATTTGTGGTACCTGAGGTACCGTCTGGATCATGACTTCGGGGCTTTACGACGCGGTCATCGTTGGGGCCGGATTCGGGGGAATCGGCGCAGCGATCCAGCTCAAGCGGCTGGGCTATCAGAATTTCGTGATCCTCGACCGCGAGGATGACCTGGGCGGAACGTGGCACGTCAACCGCTATCCGGGCCTGGCCGTCGACGTCCCCACCACGACCTACTCCTACTACTTCGAGCCGAACCCCAACTGGTCGCGGCTGTTCTCCACGGGCACCGAGATCAAGCAGTACGCCGACGACGTGGCCGACAAGTACGACGTGCGACGCCATATCCGGCTGCGCACCACGGTCGAAGGCGCCCGCTGGGACGAAGACGCCAAGGTCTGGCGGGTCGCGCTGGCCGGCGGCGAGACATTGACCACGCGTTACCTGATCACCGCCACCGGATTCCTTTCGCAGCCACGCACACCTGACATCCCGGGCATCACGAGTTTCGCGGGCAAGGTCATCCACACCACGGCCTGGGACGACGACTACGACCTCGCCAACCGTCGGATTGCGATCATCGGCACCGGCGCCACCGCGGTGCAGTTGATCCCCGAACTGGCCAAACAGGCCGCCGATCTGACCGTGTACCAGCGCACCCCGATCTGGGTGGTGCCCAAGCTCGACTTCCGGTTCTCCGAGCGGGCCAAGCGGCTGTTCGCGCGGATTCCGTTGACGCAGCGGGCAATCCGGGCCGTCACCGACGCCCTCTACGAGTTCTTCATCTACGTGGGGCTGCATCATCGCACGTTGAAGCGGCTCAACATTGCCGCCTCCGACCTGGCCAAGATGCACCGCTTCGTGTCGATCCGCGACAAGAAGCTGCGCGAGAAGCTGACCCCGGACTACGACTTCGGCTGCAAGCGGCCGACGTTCTCCAACAACTACTACCGCATCTTCACCAAGCCGCATGTCCACCTGCAGGCCGACGGAATCGAACGCATTGAAGAAGACGGAATCGTCAACGCCGACGGCACCAAGACCGTCATCGACACCCTGGTGCTGGCCACCGGGTTCGACCTATGGGAGGCCAACTTCCCCGCCATCGAGATCGTCGGCCGCGACGGCCGCAATCTCGGAAAGTGGTGGCGCGACATACGTTTCCAGGCCTACCAGGGTGTCTCGGTGCCCTACTTCCCCAACCTCCTGAGTCTGGCCAGCCCGTACGCGTTCCTCGGGTTGAACTTCTTCAACACGATGGAGTACCAGATGCGGCACATGGACCGGCTTTTCGGCGAGCTCCAACGCCGCGGCGCCACCACGTTCGAGGTCACCGAGGACGCCAACACCCGCTACCTGGACCGGATGACCGAACACCTCAGCGATTCCGTGTTCACCATCGGCAACTGCGCGACGTCGCGGTCGTACTACTTCAACCCCAGTGGTGAAGCCACCCTGCTGCGGCCGATGTCGACGCGTGCCGCGATCAGTGAGGCGTCGCAATATCCATTGAGCGACTACCAGATCGCGTGATCTAGGTGGCCGGCAACGTCGCGGGCAGCCGGTAGCGACCCAGCAGCGTCAGGTCGAGCAGTCGTCCGACCGTCGCGCGGGTCTGCGCCGAATTCCGGTAGCGCATCAGCCGACCCAGGTCGATCACCAGCGACATCGCCGCGTGCACGGCGAACCGCGCCTGTCCCGGCGTCCAGTCAGGCCGGACCGACACCACCAGCTCCACCCATGACTCCACGGTGGAGCGCTGCAGGTTGCGCAGAATCTTCTGGTCCCCCGGCGTCATATTGAGCCGCTCCGTGTAGTAGACGTAGTCCAATTCGGGCTGCTCGAACGACCTCGCGACGTACGCGTCGATGACCGCGGTCAGTGCGTCCTCGCGGTCGGGCACCGTGCTCGTGATCCCCGACAGCTCAGCCGACAACCGGTCGGCGGCCCGCCGGAACGCCGCCGCGAGGATGTCGCTCTTGCCGGAGAAGTACTTGTAGATCCCCGACGCCGGCATCCGCACCGCCGTCGCGATGTCCTCCATGCTGGTGTCGCGATACCCCTGCAGGTTGAACAACCGCATCGATTCGTTCAGCAGCGCTTGGTATTTGGATATTTCGACGACGGCGCTGGTGGACGGTGTCGGCTCGACGCCGGCATCGTCGACATGGGGCGGCTCGGCGGCCAGCACCGCGTCGGCGAGTTCGGCCAACAATGCACGCACCTGGATCGCCGGCAACTTCGCCCGGTGGTCGACGATGCTGCCGATCACCGAAAGCACCGCCGTCGACAGCGTCCAGCGCTGCCGTGATGTCAGCTCCGGCCGAATCCTGGTGAGCGGCTGCTGGATTCGGTGGTGGACGGTGCGCATCTGCGCGTTCAGCGTCGCCTGGTCATCACCCCGGAGGTAGCGACCTTCCCATCGATAGAGCCCGCCGGACTCGCGGTTGGCCATGGCGGTGTCGATGAGCGCGGCCACCAGGTGGTGGAGAACCTCTTCGGGATCGTCGGACGGGGTGTCGTCGGCGAATGCGGTGCACTCGACCAACTGCTGGCCCAGGCCCAGCACCGCGTCGCGGAACAGCTCGTATTTGCTCGAGTAGTGGCGGTACAGTGCGGCCGCAGAGATTCCGACGCGTGACGCTATCGCCTCCATGCTGACGCCGTAGTAGCCGAGCGCGCTGAACGCCTCGGCCGACGCACGGGCGATCTGCGCCTTACGATCCTTGGGTCGGCGCCGGACACCGTCGCCGCTGCTGGGCCGGGTGCGCGCCATGGCGAACACCCTAGCGGACCGGCCGCACACATAGACACCCACTTCGCCTGAGAAATCCAGAGAAAGTGGTTACAGGTGCGAGAATGGCCATTAACATAACTCGGGTGTTGGGCACCCTGCGGCGGCTCTTGGGTTATCGGGTGACACTCGGCGAGCTGATGGTCGTCGCGCTGGTACTCGGCACCCCATATCTGATCGTCGGGGCCTTCTGGTCGAGCACACACACCGAACATCTGGCGCACATGGCGGGAGCTGATCTGGTGGTTTCCTACCTCGGCTCGATCGTGTCGTGGCCGGTGCTGCTGTTCGCCGATGTCCACATGACCTGAACGGGGGAACCTTGCATCATTATCACCACCGCGCTTTCTACCTCGGCATCCTGAGCGTCGTGCTGATCGTCGTCGGGCTCGTGGCGTTGAACTTTCCGGTCTTCATCGACGCCTTCGACCAGTGGGGGTGGCAGATCAAGTGCGGCACGGGTTACGGCGCGAACCTGACCCAGGCCGCCGAAGCCACCGGCGGCAACTACGTCGACCAATGCGGCACGGCCTTGATGCTGCGACGGATCTGGGCGATTCCGATGGTGGTGATCGGGTCGATCGTGTTGGTAGGTCTGGCTCTCGTGGCGGCCACCGTGTGGGGTCGCGAATCGGTGTTTGGAGAAGACCAAAACGCGTGACCTCTGAGGCGTGGCCTGCGCATCCACTTTGAGCCTGTAGTTGTCGAGAGGTTTTTCGAGTGGGGAGCACGACAACTACAGGCTCACGATTCACGTCGCCGTGCGCCGCTCGCGATAGGCCTCGACCGCAGTCGGCAGCGTCGGGAAGATGCGGTCCTCCCCGATCTTCTCCAGAAGGCTGGCAGCCTCCAACTGGTCGCGCAAGTCCTGCTTCACCCTGGCCATCGCGAAAACTATTCCACGCCTTTCCAATTCCAATCGCAACTGCTCGAGGGCGTCGAGCGCGGTCAAGTCGACCTCGACATTGGCTTCGGCGTTCAGCAGGAACCACTCGACGCGGCCCGGATAGTCGGCCACGGAAATCAGCGCGCGTTCTCGGAAGTTCTCGGCGTTTGCGAAGAACAGTGGCGCGTCGTAGCGGTACACCAGCAGCCCGGCCACCAATTCCGCTTCCGGATAGTCGTCCACGTCATGCATGCCGGCGAGGCCGGGGACGAATCCCAGCACCCCGTCGTGCGCGCGGGCGATGCGCCGCAACAGTTCGAGGATCGACAGCCCGATCGCGACGAGTACGCCGTACAGCACACCGAACACCAGCACCGCAGCGGTGGTGGCCAGCGCGAGGATCAGTTCGCTGCGGCGAAACCGGCCCAGCCGCTTGAACTCCGGTACGTCGACCAAGCGCAGCGCCGCATACACCACCAACGCGCCCAGGGCCGCGGTCGGGAACGTCGCCAGCACGCCCCGGCCGAACAGCATCACCACCAGCACGAGCGCCAGCATCACGACCGAGTAGAGCTGGGTGCGGCTGCCGACCGCGTCACCGAGCGCTGTGCGGCTGCCGCTGGAGCTCACCGGGAAACCCTGCGTCAGCCCGGCCCCGACATTGCAGACACCCAGCGCGCGCAACTCCGCGTTTGCATCGATGTCTTGGCCGTGCCGGACGGCGAAAGTGCGGGCCGTCAGTACGTTGTCGTTGAACGCCACGATCGCGATACCGGCGGCCGGAATCACCAACGCCATCAGATCGGCGACCGCGATGCCTGGCAGGCCGGGAATTGGCAATCCGCTGGGAATCTCACCGACGGTCTTAATCCCATTGCGGTGCAAGGAGAATACGCTGACCACGATGGCGGCAAGCAGAATCGCGATCAGCGGCCCTGGCAACTTCGGGGTAAACCGCGCGAAAACCAGCAGCACCACGAGCACCGATACCGACAACACGATCGTCGGCCAGTGCACCTCGTCCAGAACGCCGACAAATGAGGGGATCTGATCCCGGAATTCCTCTCCCTCTACGGGTGCGCCGGTGACCTTGCCCAGCTGTCCGCCTATCATGATCGCCGCTACACCGGCCATATAGCCGATCAGCACCGGACGGGACAACAGATCCGCGACGAAGCCCAACCGGACGAGACCGGCGACAAAACACATCGCCCCGACGAGCAATGCCGCCGCGGCGGCCAGCACGGCGTACCGGCCGGGATCGCCGGCCGCCAGTGGCGCCAGCGCGGTGGCGGTCATCAGCGCCGTCGTCGACTCCGGTCCCACGGACAACTGCCGCGAGGAACCCAGCACCGCGTACACGGCCATCGGCGCCAGCGCCGCCCACAGTCCGACCACCGGCGGCAGGCCCGCCACCGTCGCGTACGCCATCACTTGCGGCACCAAGTACGCCGCCACCGTCACCCCGGCGACCACGTCGCCCCGCAGCCATGACCGCTCATACCCGCGGAACTGCGTCAGTCCCGGTGCCCACTCGGACCCGATTGGCATGCGGCCCCCGCGATCATGGTGTGTAGTCAACGATCGTGATCCCCTTGTCATGGAAACACGTCGACGCGCAACCGGACCCGGACTTCGTCGTCGCGCCGCACGAACGGCTGGGATGGACCCGCACGGTCGGCCTCGGCGCCCAGCACGTGGTGGCGATGTTCGGCGCCACCTTCCTGGTGCCGGTGCTCACCGGCTTCCCGCCCGCCACCACCCTGTTGTTCTCCGGTATCGGCACGATCCTCTTCCTACTCATCACCGGCAACCGGCTGCCCAGCTATCTGGGGTCGAGCTTTTCGGTGATCGCCCCGGTGACCGCGGCGGTGGCCTCGCAGGGCGCCGGCAGTGCGCTGGGCGGTTTGGTGGCGGTCGGCGTCATGCTGATCGTCATCGGGGCGGTCGTTCACGTGGTCGGCACGCGGTGGATCGACGTGACACTGCCGCCCGTCGTCACCGGGGCGATCGTCGCACTCATCGGTTTCAACCTGGCGCCGGCCGCCAAGTCCAACTTCGAGAAGGGACCGCTGGTCGGACTTGTCACGCTGGTGTTGTTGGTCGCGACGCTCGCGTTCTTCCGCGGCATCATCGGCAGGCTGGCGATCTTCCTTGCCGTCGTCGCGGGGTACGTCCTGGCGTTGATCCTCGGCGACGTCGACACCTCGGCGATCGCGGCCGCTCCGTGGGTCGGCCTGCCGGAGTTCCAGACGCCGACATTCTCGTTGGCGGTCCTGCCGATGTTCCTACCCGCGGTGATCGCGTTGGTCGCCGAGAACATCGGCCACGTCAAGTCCGTCGGCCAGATGACGGAGACGGATTTCGATCCGCTCATTGGGCGCGCGTTGGCCGCCGACGGGGTGGCCACGACGCTGGCAGGGTTCGGCGGCGGGTCGGCCACTACCACCTACGCCGAGAACATCGGCGTCATGGCGGCCACTCGCGTGTACTCGACGGCGGCGTACTGGGTCGCGGCGGCGGTGGCGGTCGTCTTGTCACTGTGCCCGAAGGTGGGCGCGGCGATCTCGGCGATCCCGCCCGGTGTGCTGGGCGGCGCGACCATCGTGCTCTACGGGCTGGTGGGCATTCTCGGCGTGCGCATCTGGCTGACCAACCACGTCGACTTCTCCAAGCCGCTGAACCAGATGACCGCGGCCATCCCGCTGATCATCGGCATCGCCGACTTCACCTGGCAGGCAGGCGCTTTGACGTTCACCGGCATCGCATTGGGCTCGATCGCCGCACTGCTCGTGTATCACGGCATGCGGCTGCTATCGCTGCGGACCAGGAGGAAGGCCGCAGCTTGACGCCATTTACACGGCGTCCATCATGGCAGCTCTACGGCGCAGTTCAGCCTGTTCTTGAAGTTCCAGGAGGCCGACCCTCCAGCGTTGGGAGAAGAGGTATCCCCGCGGGCCTTGCCGCTGCTGCTCACACTGCCCGAGTAGTCACCGGTGACGCCGTTGTCCCAAATCACGGTAAATGAGACTTCGCGACCGGTGATACCTCCGGTGAGCTGACCCCTGCCCGCCACGGCCTGACGGTTGTTGAAAGAGGTCACCGGCGCATCGACCGTTGGCCCGTCCGCATTGAATTCGAGGCGGTAACCGTTTGACTGGTTGAGAATGTTCAGCCCGGTGAAGACATACTGCTCGCATTCGGGGGCCAGCGGGACCATAGGCAGGGCCTGCCCAACCGCTGGGAAGGTGAGGAGTGCGAATGCGCTCATCGCCGTTGCCGAGGCGGCAAACAGCGTTCTCTGTTTGGTCATGGCCGGTGTCCTTACTGTGGTCAGCAGGCGTCGCTTCGACGCTGCGGCTGACGCTATTGAGTAAGCGTCACCGTTGAATCGGGTGTTTCCCTATGATTGGCCGCCGGAGCCGGCGATGCGTTCCGCGCCAGACAGACACCCCACCGGATCTGCGAGGAGCCTGCGAAAGGCCACTTCCGATGCGCCCATGAGCACCGAATGATCCCCCAGCCGCGGCAATACGATGCGCGGCTGCATTCCGGAGATCCGCAGTGCACGCGTGGCCAGTTCGTCGCGGACCTCACGTTCCACCCACCGGTACAGGGGACGCAGATACCCGCCAAGGACGACGATCTGCGGGTTGAGCAGGTTCACCAACCCGGCGACGCCGCGGCCGAGATGCCGTCCGATGGTCGCGAGTTCCGGTGGCGCGGACTCTAGTTCGTCGAGATACGCACCGAGGTCGGTGAGCCCGTCCGGTGGACAGCCGACCGCCTCGGCCATAGCCGCGGCACCGATCTCAGTCTCCCAACAGCCCCTGGCGCCGCAATGGCATGGGCGTGTGCCGTCCCCGAACGGAAGATGGCCGATCTCACCCGCAAAACCAGACGCGCCGGTGACTGGTCTGCCACCTGCGATGAGGCCGGCGCCGACACCGACCTCAACCGAGAGATAGACGAGATCGTCGACACCCCGGCCGACGCCGCGAACGTGTTCGGCGAGGGCGCCGTGGTCGGCGTCGTTGCCGAGGACCGGGCGCAGCGAGCCTGGAAGCTCGGCGGCCAACATGTCGGCGAAGGGCACGTCATGCCATTCGAGATTCGGTGCGAGGCGCACGATTCCGGTGTCTCGCGCGATGATGCCCGGCACGCTGACCCCAATTCCGACCAACACCGCCTCGGGATCGGCGTCGCGCACCACCAGTCGAGCCAGGCCTGCGACCGCGTCGACAGTGGCCTGCGGGTCATGCCCGGTCGGCGATGGACCGGTTGCCTCGGACAGCACGATTCCGCCGAGCCCGACACGGGCGACCATCAAGCCCGACACCCGCACGTCGACCGCCAACACGTACGCACGATCCGTGGTGGCGACCCCGACCGACGGCCGCCCGGCCGCCGGCCGGCCGCGTGTGTCCGGTGCCAGTTGTTCGGCCAACCCCAGCATCTCCAGCTCGCTCACGAGGTCAGCTATTGTGCTGCGGTTCAAGCCCATCAGTGTGGTCAGCGAGGATCTCGACAGCTGGCCCGCCAGATGCAGATGGCCGAGCAGCGTGCTCAGGTTGTGCCGCCGCACGCTCTCCTGGTTGCTTCCGACCCCCGCCCGGGCGTTCGACCCAGGCACTCAGCCCAGGCCTGTCGCCGACCGGCGTCGGCGGGAGATCGCGTCCACGCTCGCCGCGAGCAGCAAGACTCCGCCCGTGACAAGGAAGTTGATGTACGACGCCTGGTTCAGCAGGCCGAGCCCGTTGGCAATGGTGGCCACCACGACGCCACCAATGACCGCATCGATCGCGCGGCCCTTGCCGCCGAACAGGCTGGTGCCGCCGATAACTGCCGCGCCGACCGCGTACAACAACACGTTGCCCGCACCAGACGACGCGGAAACCTTGCCGCCGTAGGACGCCGCGATGATGCCGCTCAGCGCCGCCAGCGACGAACACACGACGAACACGGACATCCTGATCCGGGCGACGTTGATGCCTGCCCGGCGTGCCGCCTCCGCGTTGCCGCCCACCGCGTAGATGTGCCTGCCGTACGAGGTGCGGTTGAGGACAAGTGTCAACGCGATCAACAACACGCCGACAAGCGGCAAAACGTAAGGGATGCCCCGTATCTCGACATTCGGGTTGACGCTGCGGTTGACGTTCAGAATGTAGGTGACCCCGAGGGTCACCACGGCGATGCCGACGATGCGCGCGATGACCACACCGAATGGTGCGTGCACCAATCCCAGGCTGACCTTGGTGCGGTACCGGTACAACTCCAGACCGGCGAACCCCGCCACGATGAGAAGCGCGCAGACCCAGCCCGCGGTGACCGACATGTTGTCGATCGTGATACCGCGGATCACCGGATCGTCCACCCGGACCGACCCGCCTTCACCGATGAGCTTGAGCGTGATGCCTTGCAAGCCAAGGAAAAACGCCAGCGTGACCACGAAAGACGGGATCCCCAGCTTGGCGCACAGCACACCGATCGCCAGGCCGATCACCGCGCCGCAGGCAAGTCCTGCAACTATCGCGGCCCACCAGGGCCAGCCATGGTTGACGATGGTCAGGCCCATCGCGCACGCCGACACACCGCCGGCCACACCCGCGGACAGATCGATGTCGCCGATCAACAGCACGAACACCAATCCCATTGCCAGCACGCAGATTGACCCGGCCTGGGTGACCAGGTTGGCGAGGTTGAGCGCCGACGTGAATCGCTCGTTGGCGATGCCGAACACGCTGAACAGGACGACGAGTCCGAGGACCGCCGGCAGCGACCCCATGTCACCACCGCGCACGCGTCGCAGATAGCTGCGGACCGCATCCAGGAATGTCTCGTCGGCGCGGGCATCGGCGGCGAAGTCGGCGTCGGCGAGTTTCGGGTTGAGCGTGGTCATGAAACGGTCCTTACATCGACTGGGCGGCCTCGGCCGGCGCAAGACCCAGGCCGCCGGAGCGGCCTGCGGTGATGAGTTCGACCACCTGGCTGTGGGTGACCTCGGAGGCCTTGACCTCCGCGGCCACCCGGCCCAGATAGAGCGCACAGATCCGGTCGGCCACCTCGAACACGTCGTTCATGTTGTGCGAGATGAACACCACGCCGACGCCCTGATCGGCCAGTCGGCGGACCAGGTCGAGGACCTGGCGAGTCTGCGCCACCCCGAGCGCTGCGGTTGGTTCGTCGAGCATACCACCTTGGCGTTCCACAACACCGACTTGGCGATCGCCACGGTTTGGCGCTGACCGCCGGACAGACTGGACACCATCTGCCGTACGGATTTCATTGTCCGCACCGACAGCGACGAAAGCGCCTCACGCGCAAGCGATTCCATCTTCGCCTCGTCGAGTGCGCCTCTGCGCTTCAGCTCGCGGCCGAGGAACATGTTCGAGACTATGTCGAGGTTGTCGCACAGCGCCAGGTCCTGGTAGACGACCTCGATCCCGAGCGCGGCGACGTCGTTGGGCCCGTGCACGGTGACCGGCTTGCCCTCGAACAGGTACGTCCCGGTGTCAAGCGGGTAGATCCCGGCGATCGCCTTGACGAGAGTCGACTTGCCGGCGCCGTTGTCGCCGACCAGGGCCGTGACTTCACCGGGGTAGACCTGAAGTCCACGTCGTGCAGCACGTGCACGACACCGAAACTCTTGTTGACCCCGCGCAGTTCGAGGATGGGCCCGTTGACGGTAGACACCGCGCGCCTACAGTCCCGCGGCACTGCACGCGGCCGCGAACTGGCCGGCGCAGACGTCTTCCTTGGATTGGCCGCCGTCGTTGAACACCACGTCGATGGTGTCCTTGGTGATCGACTTCGGGGTCAACAGCACGGACGGCACGTCCCGGTTGCCCTTGTCGTCACGCGATGTGCTGTTGGTCTTCGGCTGCTCACCGTTCGCGAGTGCGATCGCGGCCTCGGCGAGCGCACCGGCCTCTTCCTTCGCAGACTTGTAGACCGTCATGCACTGGGTGCCGGCGAGGATGTTCTGCAATCCCTCGACCGTGGCGTCCTGACCGGTGACCGGCACCTGTCCGGCCCGTCCGTTCTTCTCCAGGATCGAGATCACCGACCCGGCGAGCCCGTCGTTGGCCGCATACACACCGTCGACCTTGCCGTCGGCGGCGGTGTACATCTGCTCAAAGATCGTGACCGCCTTGTCGTTGTCCCAATCCGGGACGGCCTGCTCGCCCACGATCCTGATCGTCGGCACCTTGTCGACCACGGAGTGCGCACCGCCGGTGAACAGGGTGGCGTTGTTATCGGTGGGAGATCCGTTGAGGAACACCACGTTTGACTGCTTGCCCGCGAGGCAGTCCACCAGCCCCTGGCCCTGCAGCTCACCCACCTTGGTGTTGTCGAACGAGACGTACACGTCGGCCGAGCCGCCCAGGGTCAGCCGGTCGTAGTCGATGGTCTTGACACCCTGGCTTGCCGCCTTCTGCTGGATGGATGCGCCGCTGTCGGAGTCGAGGTTGACGATCGCGAGCACCGTCACACCGTCGGCGATCATGCCGTCGGCGATGGTCGCCATGTTGTCGGCGGATCCCTCGGCGTTCTGAATGGTGTACTCGACGCCGGCGGCCTTGAACGCGGCCTCGAGCTCCGGCCGGTCCTTGGACTCCCAGCGGACCGACGACTTGGTGTCGGGCAGGATCACGCCGATCTTCTGCGCATTGGCGTCGCCTCCGCCGCCACCACCTCCGTCCTCGCCGCACGCGGTGAGCGTCAGGCCCGCTCCGACGACTACGGCGAGCATCAGACCGCTGATTCGCTTCATGGGATCGCCTTTCATCACATCCGCCTCGGCTTTTGTTGCCTCGGACAACATATAAGGTGACGTGCGTCACGTCTAGAGGTCATGTCCAGCAAACCCTCAGCGAGCACCCATGAGGTGCTCGACCGCCAACTGGTTCAGCCGGACGAAGCCGAAACCCTTGGCGCCGAAATAGGAATCGGCGTCGAAGTCCTCGTATGCCGACCTGTCGGCCAGCAGATCGCGATAGGTCTCCCCCGGGTTGAGCGTCGGGCGTCGCAACTCGTCGACCCGGGCAGCCCGGATCGCTTCGGCCACCTCGGGGTCGGCGCGGAATGCCGCGGCGCGCTGTTTGAGCAGCAGATACATCCGCATGTTCGCAGCGGCCGAGTCCCATACGCCGGTGATGTCCTCGGTGCGGCTTGGCTTGTAGTCGAAATGCCTTGGCCCCGTGTAGCTCGGCCCGCCGTCGGCGCCGCCGTTCTCGAGGAGATCGACGAGCGAGAACGCGTTGGCCAGGTCGCCGTGGCCGAACACCAGATCCTGGTCGAACTTGATCCCCCGCTGGCCATTGAGATCGATGTGAAACAGCTTGCCGGAGTACAGCGCCTGGCTGATGCCGTGCATGAAGTTCAGCCCCGACATCTGCTCGTGCCCGGTCTCCGGGTTGACGCCCGACGATCTCGGGATGCGCGAGAGTGTCGATGAAGGCCAGCGCGTGACCGACGGTCGGCAGCAGGATGTCGCCGCGCGGTTCATTGGGCTTCGGCTCGATGGCGAACCGCAGCGAGTACTTCTGGTCAAGGACGTACTGGCAGAGCAGGTCGAGCGCCTCGCGATAGCGTTCGAGCGCGGCCCGCACGTCCTTGGCGCTGTCGTATTCGCTGCCCTCCCGGCCGCCCCACATGACGAACGTCTCCGCACCGAGTTCGGCGGCGAGGTCGACGTTGCGCAGCGCCTTGCGCAGCGCGAACCGCCGGACACCCCGATCATTGCTGGTGAACGCGCCGTCCTTGAAGACCGGCTGGGTGAACAGGTTGGTGGTGACCATGGGCACGACCATGCCGTTCGCCTGCAGCGCGGACGTCAGCCGGCCGATGGCGCGCCGGCGGTCGTCGTCGCTACTCCCGAATGGGAACAGGTCGTCGTCGTGGAAGGTCAGGCCGTATGCGCCGAGTTCGGCGAGCCGCTCCACCGCCTCGACCGGGTCCAGAGCGGGTCTGGTGGCCACACCGAACGGATCGTTCGCGACCCAGCCGATGGTCCACAGGCCGAAGGAGAACTTGTCGGTCGGCTTCGGCGTGAGGTCACCGGCTGCCGGGATGCGGGACTCGAGGATGGACATCGCGGACTCCTGAACGTGGATTTGTTCTGATCCCGAACATAAGATGTGTCGTGAGCCACTGTCAAGGGAGGATCGTGAGGATCGGCACCAGCACCGACGACGTCCGCCGCCGCAACCTGTCCGGAGTGCTGACGCTCGTCCATCGGCGCCGCTCGCTGTCCCGCTCGGAGCTGACGCGCAGAACAGGGTTGTCCCGTTCGACGGTGAAGGACCTGGTGGACGAACTCGTCGAGGGCGGGTTGGTGGAGGAGTCGCAGGCGGCGGCCAGCCGGGTCGGCCGACCCAGTCCGATCGTGCGGCCGCAGGCGCGGACGCTTTCGGTCGCGGTGAACCCCGAGACCGACGCCATCACAATCGGTTTGGTCGCACTGGGCGGCGCGGTGCTGGATGTGGCGAGGTGCCCAACCGACGCCATCCCCACCGCCCGCGAGACCGTGGCCATCACCGCCGACGACCATCGACCGGATGCGCCAGAAGCTGGACGAGCACAGCACCATCACCGCAATCGGCGTGGCTGTGCCGGGTCTCGTCCACGCCCCGAGTTCTGTGGTGCGACTTGCGCCCCACCTTGACTGGCACGACGAGGATCTGGGACAGATGCTCAGTGGCGCAACGGGATTGCCGGCCTTTGCGGCCAACGACGCCAATATGGGCGCGATCGCCGAGCACATCTTCGGCGGACACCCGAACCCGCAGCAGATGATCTACGTCAACGGCGGCGCCAGCGGTATCGGGGCGGGCTTCGTCGTGGCGGGCGAGCTTCTCGAAGGAGCGGCCGGCTACGCCGGCGAGCTCGGCCACACCTACGTCGGGGGTAGCGGACCGTGCCATTGCGGACGCATCGGATGCCTCGAGACCGAGGTCAGTCAGTCGACCACGAAAACCATTGAGCATCAGGCGCAATACCTCGGCATCGCGCTGGGCAACGCCATCAATCTGCTGAACCCGAATGTCATCGTGCTCGGTGGATTCCTGCGCGTGTTTCCCGAACGCGCCGCCGCAGCGCTCAACACCGCGGTGGCCCGCCACACCATGCGGGTACCAAACGAGCAGGTTCGGATCGTGCCGGCCAGCCTAGGGTCGCAGACCCTGCTGATCGGGGCCGCGGAGCTGGCTTTCGCGCCGCTCCTCGCCGATCCCACCGCGCACTATCACCAACGCATCGACCGCGGCGACGCCGCCGGCTAGGGCGAGTTCCGGTGCCGCTGGTCCCGCGGCGGAACGCCGTTGACACCCTCGACCGACTGCGCGTACGCACCGACCGCGTAGGCCACCGCCGGTCCCATGACCGACAGTGCGCTGCCGGTCGACATTCTCGATGGTGTCGCCGGGAGTGTGGTAGTTCGGGTCGAACGCGACGCCGGCTTGTCCGCCCCAAAGCCGCGCCTGCACTTCGGTTTTCCGCTGTGACGATCCGGTGGTCAACCCGCCGATCGGAATGCCGGCCGTCAGAAACGGACTGTAATCGGCGACCTTGGACAACGGCGTGTCAGCCGGACGGATACCGGCCAGGTTGAGGTATCCCGCCAGGGTGCGTTCGATCCCGGCGGACCCGGCAGGCACGGTCCGCAGCGGGATCTCGGGATTGGGCTGACCGGACTGATCACCGTCGTAGGTGAAGTACCCGGCGTTCGGCGAACCGAGCATGTCGAAGTCGAGATACAGTGCGATGTCGTCGAGTTGGCCGCTGTCCAGGCCGCGCACATACTTCGTCGACCCGTCCAGGGCGTTCTCCTCGGCGCCCCAGAAGGCGAACCGCACGGCGTTTTTGACCTGCGGCTCAGATCCCAACGCCGCCGCAGCTTCCAGCACCGCGGCCACGCCTGACCCGTTGTCGTTGATGCCCGGACTGGAGCGCACGCTGTCGAGGTGGGCACCGACCAGCACGACGTTGTCGGTGTCCCCGGTTTTCGTCTGCGCCACCACATTTCGCGACTTGACCATGACCGGCCTACTGTCCAGCACCAGCCGTACCGCCGCGTCGGTGCGGCGCAGCGCCGCATCGGCGTCCTTGTCGATGACGCCGACCGGAATGGTGAGCTGCTGGTAGTACCCCGGCGTGAACAGCCCGGCCGGAGCGCCACCGGTGCCGGCACTGACGACCAGTAGCCCGACCGCGCCCTCGGCGACGGCGGTGTTCTGCTTGTCGACGACCGAGCAGGCGGTGTCGTCGACAACGGCGATCGCGCCCTTCACCGACACCGAACCGTAGTCGGCAGCCCGACAGCCGGGCGCCTTCTGCGGTCGCAGCGTGAGGGCGCTCAGCCCGGCGGGTGGGGTGGTCACCAGCAACGAGGCCTGGTCGACGTGGTAGTTCCGACGGGCGACCGTGAGGGTCGGGTTGCCGCCCTGCATCCGGGCGAGCCGCTCGAACTCCGGTGTCTGCACGTCAAAGCCTTTGTCCCGCAACGTCTGCGCGACATAGTCCACGCTGGCGTCGTAGCCAGGGGTGCCGTCCGCGCGGGTGCCGTCGTTGGCGTCGGCGATCTCCTGAAACTTTTGCAAGTGGGTGTACATGCCGTCCGCGGTCACCTTCTCCGCCAGCTGACGGGCGAAGTCGGATGGCGACGACGCGTGAGGCTCGGAAGACGAACACGACGTCAGCGCCGCGATGACCGCAAGCGCGGCCGCCCACGGCGCCTTCATGATTCGAGCAGATGGCGGGTGCGGTCGTCGCGGATCGGCACACCGTTGCGGCCCCGCTGATCCTGTGCGTAGATGCCGACGACGTATGCGACCCCGTCGCCGTTGATCTCCATCGCGGTCCGGTCGATGTGCTCCAGTGTGTCGGATGCCTTGTGGTAGTTGGGATCGAACGGTTCGCCTGCATCACCGTCCCAGCGCTTGGCCTGTTCGCCGGACATCTTGGTGTCCCCGCCGGAGAAGATTCCGCCTGCGGGCACACCGGCCCGGGTGAAGCCGTCGTAGTCGGACCGGCCGTCGAAACTGATGTCCTCCGGTGGTTTTCCGGCGCCCTGCAGGTAGGCCACCAGCGTGCGTTCGATGGCCGCCGAGCCTTCGGGTACCCGCGGGACGCCATCGTCTTCGTCGCGCGGCGCGGACTGGTCACCGTCGTAGGTGAAGTATCCGGGATTCGGCGAACCGATCATGTCGAAGTTCAGGTACAGCGCGATGTCCCTCAGCGCGTCCAAGTCCAGCGACTGGACATAGTTGTTGGACCCCAACAGCCCGAGTTCCTCGCCGCCCCAGAAGCCGAACCGCACCGCGTTGTTGACCTCCGGCGAACTGCCCAGTTGCAGTGCGGTTTCCAACACGGCCGCGACGCCTGAGCCGTTGTCGTTGATACCCGGGCCCTCGGGCACGCTGTCGAGGTGCCCGCCGACCATCACCACGTCGCTGGGCGAACCGGTCTTGGTCTGGGCGATGACATTGCGGGTGCGTTCGACCCGCACGCCGGCGTTGAGCTTGATGGTGGTGTCGGCCGGGTTGGCCCGCAGCCGATCGCCGGTGACCTTGGTGATGCTGATGACCGGGATCTTCACGTCGGTGTGCTCGCCGAGGGTGCCGCCCATCTCGTCGTTGTCCTCGTTGTTGGCGACGATCAACGCGACTGCGCCGCGCTCCGCCGCGACGGCCTGCTTGCCGCCGAACGGGCACTGGCCGCGGTCCACCAGCACAATGGCGCCCGCCACCGGCAGGCCGTCGTAGTCCGACGCCGTGCAGCCCGGCGTGTCCTCGATGCGGGCGGGCACCAGCGGTCCAGAGATGCCGTCCGGCGGGGTGCCGATGGTGAAGGACAGCGGTCTGGCTTCGACGGTGGAGCCGCCGACGGTGACGGCGGGCTCGTCGGCGAACGGAAGGCGCACCTCGAACTCGGGAGTCTGGACGTCGAAGCCCTTGTCCCGCAATGCATTCGCGACGTAGTCGACGCTGGCGTCGTAGCCCTTGGTGCCGAGTGCGCGATTGCCGCCGTTGGCGTCGGCGATCTCCTGCAGCTCGGTCATGTGCGCCATCATCGCGTCGGCGTTCACCCGTTCCTGCAGCATCGCCGCGAACTCCGTGGCCGCCGACGCGGCCGCGCCTCCAGTGGTGGCGGGTTGCGGCGCCGGCTGCGGTCGCGTTTCACCGCCGCAGCCACCGACCGCCGCCAGGACGACTGCCACCGTCACAACTGCCAACATCACCCGCGATTTGCGCCACATCGCCCACCAGGTTAGCCGGACAAACGAAACGTCTGCCCAACTCCCCGTCAGGCGTCGCGGCGGTTCAGCACCACGACCGCGGCACCGAACACGACGGCGGCGATCGCGGTGAAGTAGAGCAGTGATCCGATCTCGCCCCACGGCATCGCGTAGGCCGGATACAGCCACTGCACGCGGGTGAACAGGAACGCATTGCCGAACGGCAGATAGGGCCCGACCTCGGAACCGATGTTCGGCAGATTCCCGAGGATCGGTTCCACCACGAGGGGAACCATCAGCAGGACCGCGACGGCCCCTGCGGCGTGCCGCAGCAGCGCCCCGACTCCCACCCCCAGCACCGCGGTGATCATCCCGTACAGGGCGATGGCGCCCGCAGTACGCCACGTCGCGGGGTCGGCCACCCACAGGTGGGATCCGACCATCGGCGGGGCCGCCGTGCGGGCGACCAGGACCGCCCCGATCACCATCACGGCCGTGTACACCCCCGAAAACACTGCCGCCACAAACGCTTTCGTGACAAGCACCAGGGTGCGGTTGGGGCTCGCCATGAACGTCGTGCGGATCATTCCGCTGCGGTACTCGCCGGTCACCGTCATCGCCGCCAGGATCATCAACACCGGCACACCGAAGACCGCGACCCCCATCGCCGCCTTTTCCGGCGGCAGCGGCCCTGCACCGTAGGCGGTCGACCCCTGCAGCATGGCAAGGCCAAGGCTCAGCCCGGCGACGGCGACCGCCGACCACACAGGCGACCGCGTGGTCGACAGCTTGATCCGCTCGGCGTCAAGCACCGCTATGGCGTTCACTGGGTCACCGCCCGGTATTCGACGGCCTCGTCGGTGCGTCTCATGTACGCCTCCTCGAGCGAGGCCTGCTGCGCGCTCAGTTCGTGCAGCGTGATCGCGTTGCGTGCGGCAAGGTCGCCGACGACCTCGATCGCCACCCCGCGCACCAAGCAGCGCGAATCCGCCCGGCTCGAGGTCCGCGGCCAACCCGGCGTCGGTGAGCACCTCGCGCAACAGTTCAAGCTGCGGGCTGCGGACGCGGACCGTTTCGGCGCCGGAGTGGTTGACGAACTCGCTCACCGTCGTCGACGAGATCAGCTTGCCTTTACCGATGACCACGAGCCGATCGGCGGTGTTGGCCATCTCGGCCAGCAGGTGGCTGGACACGAACACGGTGCGGCCCTCGGCGGCCAGGGTGCGCATCAGCGTGCGTACCCAGCGGATGCCCTCCGGGTCCAGGCCGTTGACCGGCTCGTCGAACAACAACACCGGCGGGTCGCCGAGCAGTGCGGCGGCGATGCCGAGCCGCTGGCTCATGCCCAGGGACAAGGTGCCGGCGTTCTTGCCCGCGACCGAGCCGAGGCCGACCATGTCGAGCACCTCGTCGACCCGGCTGACGGGGATCCGGTTGGTGGCCGCGATCCAGCGCAGGTGGTTGCGGGCCGACCGGTTGGGGTGGGCCTGCCTGGCGTCCAGCAGCGCCCCGACCGTGCGCAGCGGCTGACTCAGTTGGCGGTAGCTGAGCCCGTCGATGGTCGCGGTGCCCGAGGTGGGATGGTCCAGCCCGAGGATCAGCCGCATGGTGGTGGTCTTGCCCGCGCCGTTCGGCCCCAGGAACCCGGTGACCATTCCGGGTTCGATCGAGCAGGTCAGGTCGTCGACGGCGCGGGTTCGGCCGAATACCTTGGTCAGGCCCGTCAGCTCGATCATCGGGCCCATGATTCCACGGGGACCAAAGCCCATCGGTTAGCTATCGGTACATAACTATGACTACTGAAATAGTAGGATGCGGCTGTGGCGAAAGATCAGAGCCGGCCGCAGCGGCGCGCACCCATCCGAAGAGCAGTGGGCCGACTTCGCCGACCTCGTGTTCTTCATCTCGCGCGAGATCAAGTTGGGCGGCTACTCGAGCGAGGAGGCCATCTCGCTCTCACCGTCCGAGGGCGTCGTGATGCGCTACTTGTTTCGCCATCCTGGCGCGATACCGAGCAAGGTCGCGGAAGCGGCGGGGCTGCAGCGGAGCAACCTCAGCACTGTCCTGAAAAGCCTGGAAAAGAAGGGGGTCCTCGAGCGACGCCCCAGCGCCGAGGACGCCCGCGAAGTGCATATCTACCCGACACCTCTCGGAAAGAGCAACTACGCACTCGTGCGCAAGGAGTGGGCCCGACGCGTGTCGGAGGCGGTCGGGGACACAGGGGACATCGAGGACACGATTGCGTTGCTGAGCAAGGTGCAGGCCGGCCTGATTGAGCTTCGGCAACCCGATGGGGACCCGGGCTGACTACGACCAGCCTGCCGATTCAGGAGATAGCAGCCGCCTACGGGCTGTGACTCATGCGCCGGTTGAGCACGGACCGGGATGACGACACGGCTTACACAACGGTTTCGGCCGGCTCGGTGATCGTGCGGGGCAGCACCGGGCGTCAGTCATAGGGAAGCAGGACGAGACAGGGCGCCCGATTTCGATCGAAACCGACGTTTTGCAGGCACTTCTCGACGCGTCTTCTGCAAAGCGTCGATTGTCGCGAGGCCGCCAAGGGCATTGCCCGCCCCGTTTCACGCCGCGGGTGGATCACGAATTGACCCTTGACGTGATTCACGACACATAGTTATATAGTCATCACAGTTATATGTTCATCACCATTTCGGACAAGGGGAGCAGGCGAGATCCCCGACCTCCTCAACCGCTATCGATAGCCCGTCTTCCAACAGACCTGGCGAAGGAGCTAACCCATGACCACAGCGATAGACCGCACCGAGCGAGGAACCGACGACAGCGTGCTCGGCCGAGTTCGCGCCCTACTGCCCGATATCGCGGCGCGAGCTGCCGACGGTGAGGTGGCCCGGGCCGTTCCCCCGGAGATCGTTGCCGGCCTCCGTGAGGCGGGTGTGTTCCGCATGACGCTGCCCAAGGTCTGGGGCGGCGAACAACTCGGGCTGTTGCACAGCGCCGAGGTGGTGCGCGAGGTCGCCGAGGCCGACGGGTCGACCGGCTGGACGGTTCAGGTGGCGTCGATGGCCTGGACATTTCTCCGGGGACTTCCGCGGAAAACGTTGCAGGAAGAGGTTTTCGCCGATGGCGCCGACCTCATGCTCCGCGGCGCCGTCGCACCGAAGGGCCGGGCGATTCCCGTCGAAGGCGGTTACCGCATCACCGGCCGCTGGCCACTGGCCAGTGGCCCGTTCACGCCGGACTGGATGATCGCGGGTTTCGTGGTCGACGGCGCGCCCCTATTGCCGGACGGCCGGCTGGATATCCAGGTCGCGCTGATCCGTCCCGATCAGGTCACGTTCCTGGACACGTGGAAAGCGGTGGGCCTGCGGGCCACGCAAAGCAATGACTTCACGATGGACGACGTTTTCGTGCCCGAGCATCACACAGGTCCGCTGTTCAGGGACAACAACATTCCGGCGCCCATCTACGACCTGCCGTACTCACCCACGGGCGCCTCGCATGACGCGGTCATACTCGGTGCTCTGAAAGGGGCGCTCGGCGATCTCGCCGAGCTGGCAGCCAGCAAGCGGCCCGCGTTCAACCCGAGGGTGCTACTCGGCGAGGACCCGGTGTTCCAGGAGCAATTCGCCGAGCTCGAGCTGCGCACAACGGCTTTGGCGGCTTTGTCCGAGTCGACCACCCGCGATCGTTGAGAACCGCGCGCTCGCCGGGGAGGCACCCACTCCCTTCGAGTGGTTCAGCTACACCGGCGGCACCCAGCACATCCATCACGAAGGTATCCGGATCCTCAACGAGATCATGACGCTGTCGGGCAGTTCGGGGCTGTACGAGACAAGCTCGCTGCAGCGGCGCTGGCGCGATATCCGTTGCGTCTCACAACATGTGGTCGGCAACAACGGTTCCGTGCGCCGGCTCGGCGCGTTCCTGTCGGGGCAGGCGTGACATGAACAATCACCTCGACACCGCAACAACGGATCCGGTCGCCCTCCGCCGGGCGTTCAGCTGCTTTCCGTCCGGGGTGACGGCGTTGTGTGCGCTCGTTTCCGGTGAACCCCGGTGCATCATCGCGAGCACGTTCACCCCGGTCTCACTTGCGCCGTCTCTGGTGTCGGTGTGCCTCCAGCGCACCTCGAGGACGTGGCCGACGATGCGCGGCGTGAGCCGCGTTGGCGTGAGCGTGCTCGCCGAGGAACAGGACGCGGTCTGCCGCTCACTGACCGGCAATGTCGAAGACCGGTTCGCGAACGTCGACTGGGAAGCCGACGACGACGGCGGCGTCTACATCCACGGCGCCAGCCTCTGGCTGAACTGCTCGTGGCATGCAGAACTACCGGGCGGCGACCACACGATCGTCCTGCTGCAGATCCACGGTCTGCGGGTCGAGGCCGACCGCGCACCACTGGTGTTCCACGGCAGTCAATTCCGCCGGCTGGCCGCGTCGTAAGCCGGCATCATGTACAGCACAGAACAACTCCCGGCCGTCGACCGGACAGGCGCGCGCAAACCCGGCCGCGCGATATCGCGGTACTCCTGGATCGCCCTGCTGTTCCTCTGGCTGATCTACGCGCTCAACGCCAACTCCCGCCAGATGATCTTCTATGTCCTGCCGTCGATCACCGACGAGTTCGGCACCAGCCCATCCGAGATCGGTGCCATCGCCGGCGCGGTCACCGCCGCAACCGGACTGTTCGCGATCCCGGCGATGGTGTGGGCGGACCGAGGCGGGCGCGGCTGGAAGCGCAAGTACCGGCACCTGCCCATCGTGATCGGCTACGTGCTGTTGACTTTCCTCACCGGGATCAACATCCTCACGATCACCCTGGCCGGCTTGCTGATCCTTCAGTTGATCTCACACGCGGTCGCCGGGGCGGGAGAGGCGGTCGAGGTCTCCTCCGCCGCCGAGTGGTGGCCTCCTGAGCGCCGGGGGTTCGCGCTCGGGCTGCACCACACGGCTTTTCCGTGGGGCACCCTGATCGGTGGCTTCATCGTCGCCGCGCTGCTTGGCGCATACGGCTCGTCGAACTGGCGGCTGCCGTTCCTGCTCTTCCCGATCCCGATGATCGCCGTCTTCGCCGGATACTGGTGGTTCGCGACGCGCAAGCGGTACGCGACACTCATCGAGCACATCGACGCGGTCGGCGACACCAAGCCGGTCGACGCCGAAGACAACGACCACACAAGCGCGACCAAAGGCGCGTTGTCGCAATGCCTGCGCAATCCGAATGTCTGCCTGGCCGCCGTCATCGGGTTGTTCGCGACCGTCGGCTACATCGGACTGAGCTTCTGGTTGCCGCAATACCTGGCTTTCGTGGCCCGCTACGACTTCGCACAGGCTGCCGCGTTCGGCGTCTTGTTCACCATCACCGGTGGCCTCGGCATGGTCGTATGGGGATGGATATCCGACCGTCTCGGGCGCAAGCTGTCCCTGGTCATCGTATTCCTATGGCTCGCAGTGGCTTTCTACCTGTTCAAGTACAGCTCGTTGAGCGTCGGGTGGCTCATAGGCGTTCAGCTCTTCGCCGGCCTCGCGATCAACGCGCCCTTCACCCTGGTGTATGCGATCGCCATCGACTCCGCCAAGCCGAGCACCACCGGCGTGGCCACCTCGATGGTCGGCGTCGGCCTGGCTCTTGGCGGCGGAGCCGGTCCGCTTCTGGTCGGGGTTCTGGTGGGCCTCGGTGGCGGGTTCAGCAGCACGAGCGGCTACGACATGGCCCTGTATGCGATCTCCGCGCTGATGCTGCTCGGAGCGGTGCTGGCCGCGCTGTTCACCCGTGAGACCACCGGCTGGTTCCGGTCCCGCGACCGAGCCCTGATCTGACTATCCACGAAAACGATTGGAGTACAACCGATGTTGCCCTATGTGAATCTTCGGCCGCCGTTCAACATCACCCGGTCCAGCCATGTCCGGCTGACCGTTGCCGATCTCGCCGAGAGCCGGAACTTCTACGTGAACGTGATCGGACTCGTCGTCAGCGACGAAGACGAATCCGTCTGTTATCTACGCGGTTTGCAGGAAGCGTGCCACCACAGCCTGGTCCTCGAGCAGGCGCGTGAGGGCGGCACCTGCCGCCGCATCGGTTTCCGGGTGTTCTTCGACGAAGACCTCGACGCCGCCTATGACTACTTCCGCGAGAACGACCTTCCGGCCGAATGGGTCGAGATGCCGTACCAGGGCCGGACCCTGCATGTGAGCGATCCGGTCGGGACACCGCTGGAGCTGTGCGCGACCATGGAAACTCGGCCGCGCATGCACATCCGGTTCGAAACGTTCAAGGGCGCCCACGCGCAGCGGATCGACCACTATCCAGATCCTGGCGCCGGATGCCTACGAGTCGTGTGCCTTCTACAGCGCCCTGGGCTTCCGCAGTTCGGAGTACCTCGCCGACGGCGACACGCTCCTCGGCACGTTCATGTACCGCAAGGGAACGTGTCTCGATCTCGCGATCTTCCCCGGTGAGGGTCCGCGGTTGCACCACTTCGCCTACACGGTTTCCGAGAGCCACAACATCTTTGACGCATGTGACCTCGCCGGGAACCTGGGCTACGGCGACTCAGTCGAACGCGGACCCGGGCGGCACGGCCCCGGCGGCATGCTGTTCGCCTACCTCCGCGACCCTGACGGGCATCGGGTCGAGGTGTTCAACAGCCACTACCAGACCATCGATGTCGAGACCGAGCCGGTGCGCTGGGACGCGGTGTCACTGAGCACCAACGCCCGGTGGGGCCTGCCGGCACTGGAGAAGTGGTACTTCGAGGCCTCGGCGTTCGACGGTGTCCCGCTACTCGCACCCGGTAGTCCGCAGAACCCGATGACACTCGAACGCCTGCTGCTCGCTGCGCGTTCCTGACCCCTTCCAGACAAGGAGAAACTCCAATGGCACGAGTCCCGTACCTCTCCCGCGAAGACGCCACCCCGGACAACAAAGAGGTCTGGGATCGCGTCGAAGCGGAACGAAAGATGCCCACTGGCAACATCTTCCGGGCGATGATGAATGCGCCGGTCCAGCTCGACGGATTCCTGACCTACGCCAACGCACTTCGGGACGGCTCCGAGCTCAGCCCGAAGCTTCGTGAACTGGCGATCCTCACAGTCGGGTACGTCACGGGGTCGCAGTACGAGATCGCGCATCACCAGTCGCACGCCCGGAACGCCGGCGTCACGCCGGAGCAGCTCGCCGCTATCGAAGAATTCGAGACGTCCGAGCACTTCGACGATCTCGAGCGAGCGGTGATGCGGCTGGCCAAGGAATCCACCGTGGACGTCGACGTGACCGAGAGCCGGTGGGCCGACGTTGCCGCCCACCTCGATCGACAAGCAGATGGTCGAGCTCACGCTCACGATCGCCTGGTACAACTCCGGCGTCCGGATCATGGGGCTGCTGGGCATCGAGCTCGAAGACAGCTACCTGCGATAGCCATTCATGGACCGGAAATAGGAGCACCACAATGACGTTGATGCGCGCTGCGCGGCTGCATGCGATCGGTGAACCGATGTCGATCGACGACATCGAAGTGCCGAAGCCCAGACCGACGGACGTCCTCGTCCGGGTGAAGGCGTGCGGGATCGTGCCGAACATGGCCAATGTGATCAACAACTGGCCCACCTGGTTTCCGCACCAGCCCCTTCCCCGGTTCCCCGCCATCTTCGGCCTGGACGTCGCGGGCGTCGTCGAAGAAGTCGGCGAGGCGGTGATCGCAACCAGGCCAGGCACCCGGGTGTACGTCAGCCCGCTGCGCTCCTGCGGCAGCTGCTACTCCTGCCGCGGCGGCCGACACAGCCTGTGCCGCTACTTCACCCACAACGGCTACTTCAGTACGTCTCTCGACGGCCAGAAGATCTTCGATCTGTACCCCTACGGCGGTTTCGCCGAATACATGACCGCCCCCCAGCACTCGCTGGTCACGCTTCCGGACAACATCTCCTTCGAGCAGGCGGGTCGGTTCGGCTACATCGGCACGTCCTATGGCGCCCTGCGGATGGCCGACGCCGGACCCGGCAAGGTGGGCCTCATCGACGGCATCACCGGAACACTCGGTGTTGCGTCGACGATGCTCTCATTGGCCATGGGGGTGTCAAAGGTGCTCGGCACCGGTCGAAACGAAGAGCTGCTGGAGCGGGTCAAGTCCCTTGCGCCCAACCGCATCGAGGTGCTCAAGCTCGGCGACAAGTCCTCGGGCGAGTGGGCCAAGACGCTGACCGACGGCGAAGGCGCCGACTTCGTCATCAGTGCGCTCGGCGCCAAGGCTCCGCCGGAAACGATGCTGGACTCGATGCAGGGCGTGCGCCGCGGCGGGAAGGTCGTGAACGTCGGCGGGGTGGCCGATCCCGTTGCGGTGGACATGAAATGGCTGATGGACGAGCAGGTTCAGCTCATCGGTTCGAACTGGTTCTCCACCGCGCAGGGCCAGGAAATCGCTCACATGGTCGAGACGGGTGCTCTCGACCTGAGTTACTTGGAACACGAGCGTTTTCGCTCGACGACGTGAACCGGGCGATCTCCGGGCTGCAGGACCGCCGTGGCGGTTTCAGCAACTACGTCGTCATCCCATGAACGTTCGGCGCGTGGTGGCGGGCAATGACGCCGGCGGGAAATCGGTCTTCCTGTCCGATGGCGTGGTCCCGCACAGCCATGATTTCGAGTTCATGCCGGGTCAGGCCCAGACCCGGGTCTGGTTTACCGCTGGACCGCCCACGACAACACCCCCGGCCGAGGAGCCGACCAGCGACACGGGTCCGGTCGTTCCCGGGCACGGCGGTGCGAGCTTTGTCATCGTCCACTACGCCCCCGACTCCGTAGTCACCGATTCGGGTTTCGACCCCGAACGTGCCAACGCTGAATTCGCCACCTACGCACCGGATATCACCGCGGCGATGGATCCCGGCGACCCCGGCATGCACCGCACCGCCAGTGTCGATTACGGCGTGGTGCTCGACGGCGAGATCTGGCTCGAACTGGATGGCGGCGCGCAGGCGCGGCTTACCCGCGGCGACACCGTCGTGCAACTCGGTGGCCGCCATGCGTGGCGGAACAAAACGGACCGACCGGCGACTGTTGCGTTCGTCCTAACGGGTGCCTTGGCGGAACAGTCGTGCTGACCGACATGGCCCCCACAGGGGTGGTACTGGCAACGGCCAGTGCCGACGGTGGCGCGGCACGGCCCTGGCTGGTGGTCGATGGACGCGCGCTGCCCTTGGCTATCTGGGCGTCCGACTGGCCCCGTGCCCGGGTGGGCTCGCTGACCGAACTGGTCGAGCACTGGCACGACCACAGTCGGTCCTCCGGGCTGCTCACCGGCTCTGGCCGACACCCGCGATCGCATTGTCTCTCACGGTACTAACATCGAGACGCTCGGCTTGCACGCACCCATCGAGCCTCGCCAAACGTTCTGCACCATCGGCAATTACCGGCGGCAGGTCGTGGAAGCGGCGCTGGATGCCGCCGGACGGCCAATCCGAAGCGGCTATACATGAAGCACTGGATCGCAGGCGCCGGACCGGCGAGCCCTATGTGTGCCTGACCAGTCCCGAGCGGATCCGCCCACCCTTCGGCGAGCTGACCATCCCGCGCGATGTCGAGACCCTCGACTGGGAGGTCGAGATCGCGGTCGTCATCGGCGGACGAGACGAGATCGCCGGCTACTGCGTGGCCAACGACCTGACGGTGCGTTCGGAGGTCACGCGTGCGGATCTGCCTGCGCTGGGCAGCGATTGGATCCGGAGCAAGGGCATGCCCGGATCGCTGCCGCTCGGCCCGTGGTTCGTTCCCGCCTGGCAGATCCCCGACGTATCGCCGACTGCGACTGCGCCTAGCCCTCAATGACACCGTGATGCAGGACGACACCGCCGACGACATGCTGTTCGGCGTCGAGCACCAGATCGCCTACCTGTCCCGGCATACCCGGCTGCGGCCGGCCGACGTGATCTGCACCGGATCCCCGGCCGGATTCGGTTCGCACCACGGACGATTCCTCCGCGACGGCGACCTGGTGACTGCCCAGGTGTCCGGACTCGGCGAGCAACACCTGCGCTGCGTTCAGGAGTCGCGATGACCACCGTTCTGCTCACCGACCGCGCCTGGCCCGACGACCGGGTCGAGCGCGAGGTGCTCGCAGCGGCCGGCTTGCGTCTCGTGACCGGTCCGGCAGCACCGGCCGACGCCGCGACGATCGACGCGCTGGTGGCCGAGCACCAGCCGGCGGCGATCCTCACCTGCTGGGCAGAGGTGTCCGCCACTGCCATCGAAAGCTCTGCGGCGCTTCAGGTTATCGCCCGCATGGGCGTCGGCCTCGACAACATCGACGTGGCCGAAGCGACCAGCCGCGGCGTGTTGGTGACGAATGTCCCCGACTACTGCGTGGAAGAGGTGTCCGACCACGCGGTCGGCCTGGTGCTGGCGTGGACGCGTGGGCTCGTCGCCGCCGACCGCGAAGTGCGCGCGGGACGATGGAACCCGGCCGGCGCCCGGCTGCGCAGGCTCTCCGAACCTGACCTGCGGCGTGGTCGGATACGGGCGAATCGGCCGGAGGACCGCCGAAAAGCTGCGGGCATTCGGCGCCCGGGTCGTGACCAGCCGCCCATCACCGCTCGACGAACTGCTCGCCACAAGCGATGTCGTGATCCTGCACGCACCGCTCACCGAGGCAACCCGCCACCTGATCGGCGCCCGCGAGCTCGCACTCATGCCGCCCGGATCGCTGCTGGTCAACGTCAGCCGCGGCGGCCTGGTCGACACCGACGCACTCGCGGCATCGCTGCACGCCGGACACCTGGGCGGCGCGGGCCTCGACGTCATCGAATCGGAGCCCGCAGTACCGGCCCGGCTGTTGGCACACCCCGCGGTGGTGATCACCCCGCACATCGCCTTCTCGTCCGACGCATCGCTGATCGAACTGCGGCGCAGCGCCGCCGAGGAAGTCGTGCGAGTCCTGCGCGGCGAAAGCCCGCGCTATCCCTGTAACCGCCCTTACACCAACCGAATTGGAGTGTCCTGATGAGTGTGATCCGCAGCGTCCACGGCCGGCAGGTGCTCGACTCGCGCGGCCGTCCCACCGTCGAAGTCGAAGTGGGCACGGACGACGGTGTCGTCGCCCGAGCCTCGGTGCCGTCCGGCGCGTCCACCGGTACGCACGAAGCGCACGAGCTGCGCGACGGCGACCGTGCCTTCTTCGGCGGCCTCGGCGTGTTGTCCGCCGTCGCGCATGTCAACGCCGAGATCGCCGCCGCGCTGCGCGGCCACGACGTGGTCGACCAGCAGGGCTGCGACCGCGTGCTGCGTGAACTCGACGGCACACCCGGCCTGTCCCGGCTCGGTGCCAACGCGGTGCTGGGTGCGTCACTGGCGACCTGCCGGGCGTCGGCGAAGGTGACTGCGGCAACCGCTATTCCGGCGGATCGCCGACCTCGCCGGCGCCGAGCCCACACTGCCGATGCCGATGGTGAACATCTTCTCCGGCGGCCTGCACGCCGGCCGCGGGATGGACGTCCAGGACTTCCTCGCGGTGCCGATCTCGGCGTCCACCATGCTGGACGCGATCCGGCTCACCGCCGAAGTCCGGGACGCGGCCACCGCGGTGTGTGCGGAGCGCGGCCTGCCAACCCTGCTCGCGGACGAAGGCGGGCTCAGCCCGGGCTGCCGAACCGGCCGGGAGCGCCCTCGAGCTGCTGGTCGCCGCGGTAGAGCGGGCCGGCCTGAAACCCGGGGTGGACATCGCAATCGCGATCGACGTCGCGGCAACGGCGTTGTACGACAGCGCAACTGGCGTCATACCAGCTGCGGCGCGAAGGAGCGCCGGGCGAGCACCGCGGACATGATCGAGATGATCTCGGGCTGGGTCGACGACTATCCCATCGTGTCCATCGAGGATGCCCTCGACGAGGAGGACTGGGCAGGATGGCGCGAGTTGACCGCGCGGCTCGGTGACCGGGTGCGCCTCGTCGGCGACGACCTGTTCACCACCAACGCGCAGCGGCTCGCCCAGGGCATCGCGAGCGGATGCGCGAACGGCGTACTGGTCAAGGTCAATCAAAACGGCACACTCAGCGGCACGCTCGACGTCGTGGGCATGGCGCGTGCAGCGGGCTATGCGCCGGTGGTGTCGGCCCGCTCGGGCGAGACCGAAGACGATCTTCTTGCCGATCTGGCCGTCGGGACCGCCGCGGGGCAGATCAAGGTCGGATCGGTGCGCTCGGGCGAACGACTGGCCAAGTACAACCAGCTGATCCGCATCGCGGAGGATGCGAGCCTGCCGTTCAGCCCGCTCGCCCTGCCGGTGGGAGCGACCCGGTGACCGCCGTGGACCCACATGCTCGAGTGCTCGCATTCCTGCACGACCGGCGGCTTCTGCGCATCGGGGAGCGCGCGAATCTCACTCCGCTGACCGGTGGCGTCTCGTCGGACCTGTGGAGAGTGGACCTGCCTACCGGAACCATTTGCGTGAAGGGCGCTTTGGCTCAGCTGAAGGTCGCTCATCCGTGGCATGCACCCGTCTCGCGGAACGAGGTCGAGTACGAGTGGCTGACCTTCGCCGCCGCGGCGTGCCCGGGCCAAGTTCCTCGCGTCATCGACCATGATCCCGAGGCGGGCCTGTTCGCGATGGAGTTCCTGCCGCCGGAGAGCTACCCCGTCTGGAAGGCTCAGCTCCTCGACGGTCGGGTGGATGTCGCGGCCGCAAGGCAGGTCGGCGACCTCGTCGGCCGGCTGCACGCGGCGAGCGCCGCCGATCCGGACTGCGCCGTGCGGTTCGCCACCGACGCCAATTTCGACGCGCTGCGGATCGAACCGTATTTTCACGTCACCGCCGAAGCGCATCCGGACCTGCGCGCAAGGTTCATCGAGCTTGCGGGGACGACGGCCAGCACACACCTCGCCGTTGTCCACGGTGACGTCAGCCCGAAGAACATCCTGATCGGGCCGGACGGGCCGATACTGATCGACGCCGAATGCGCCTGGTTCGGCGATCCGGCGTTCGACATCGCCTTCTGCCTCAACCACCTGCTCCTCAAGTCCGTCAAGCTGCCGGGCCGCGCCGCCGAACTGGGCGCAGCGGCGCGTGCACTGGCCGAGGGGCACACCCGCCACATCGACTGGGAATCGCCGGAGGCGTTCGAAGCACGGGTGGTAGGCCCTGTTGCCGGCGCTCGCACTGGCTCGCGTCGACGGCACATCGCCCGTCGAATACCTCGACGCCGCACAGCGACACACGATCCGCGGGCTCGGCCGCGCGCTGCTTCGGATCCCGTCACAACGCTCGACGAGCTGCTCGATCAGTGGGTGGCACCCGCCGCGAGCACCGTCGCCTAGCCAATTCACTGAAGGAGAAGACTTGCCATGCAGTTCTCACTCGCGACACTACGCATCGACGGCGTCCCGACACCGGTGCTGAGCGTCGATGACCGGCACTACCGGATCGCCGACGTCGCCCCGGAGGTTCTAGCGCCCGAGCCGGTGGGCGGCCTGATGACGGTGTTCGCCCATTGGGCGGAAACCGAGCCGGTCCTGCTCGCAGGCGGCAAGATCGCTCAGCGACAACGCTTCCGCGCACCCCGCCGTCCCCGATCCGCAGCGTCTCGAGGATTGGCTGACACCGCTGCGCTACCCGAACAAGGTCATCTGCGCCGGGGCGAACTACTACGACCACGTGACGAAGGACGGCGGTCACAGCGACTACAACAAGGAAGACAACATCCCGGTCTTCTTCCTCAAACCGCCCACCACGACCCTTGTCGGGCAAGGCAAGTCCGTCCGTTACCCGGTGCAATCGGACAAGTTCGACTATGAGCTCGAGCTGGCCTTCGTGATCGGCAAGCGTGGCCGGCACATCGCGATCGACGAGGCCCGCGACTATATCGCCGGCTACACCATCGGCCTCGACCTGTCGGCACGCGACTGGCAGCGCCATCCCAAACACCTGGCCAAGTTCGACTTGTTCGGCGGCAAAGCGTTCGACGACAGTTGCCCGCTGGGCCCGTGATCGTGCCCGCCCGGTTCGTCGACGACGGCAACCTGGACTTGAAATTCCGTCTGAATGGCGAACTCAAGCAAGACGCCAATACCAAGGACATGATTTGGCCTGTGCCCGAACTTGTTTCGCGGATCAGTGAGCACGTCACGCTCGAGCCGGGAGACGTCGTGCTGACCGGCACCCCGGCGGGCGTGGGGCTCAGCACCGGCGTATGGATGCAGGTCGGCGACCGCCTGCGACGGTGAGATCACCGGGCTCGGGTCACTGGAGGTCGAGATCGTCGACCGCCGAGGACTGCGAGTGAGCACGCGCAGGGCCTGTTCCCGGTGCTCGTTGAGCGCGGCGACGACCTTGTCGACATCCTTGCGGCGCACGGCGCCGAGAATTTCGTCGTGGGCCTCGATGGTCTTTCTGCGCTCTTCCGGCGAGTTGTAATACATGGCGCGGTACGCCTCGGTGGAATCCCACAGCAGCCGGATCAAGGCGCATCGTGTGGGTCTGATCCGGCGATTCGAGCATGCCGAAATGAAACCGCCTGTTGGCCTCCAATTCGGCGGCGACGTCACCCCGTTCGGCCGCGGCGGCACAGTCGCGGGCCGCCAGCTCGATCCGCTCGAGGGCATCGTCATCGAGGGTGGGCAGGGCGTGGCGCACCGCCCGTTCCTCCAGGAGCGCGCGCAGCGCATAGATCTCCTGGAGGTCCTCAACATGCAGTTCGGTGATGAAGTATCCGCGCCGGGGCCGGTAGACGACCTGGCCCTCCTGCTCCAGCGCGCGCAGCGCCTCGCGGACCGGGGCCAGGCTGACCCCGAGGCGCTCGGCGATCTCCTCCTGGCCGACCCGCTGCCCCGGCCGGTAGCGACCCGCCACGATGGCCCGCCGCAGCTCGTCCAGTGCGTGTTGCGTGGTCGTTCCCGGTCCGCCTTGGGGTGTGGTCATCGCCGCGACCCTATCCGCAACCGCTCACCGGAACGCGTCAATCCCGGTCAGCGTGGCGCCGATGACCAGCGCGTGCACATCCGCTGTCCCCTCGTAGGTGACGACGGACTCCAGGTTCGCCATGTGCCGAATCACCGGATACTCCAGCGTGATTCCGTTCGCGCCGAGCACCTGCCGAGCCGTCCGCGCAACCTCGAGCGCCGCGTTGACATTGCCCAGCTTGCCCATGCTGACATGCTCGGGCCGCAACAGGCCCGCGTCCTTCAGGCGGCCGAGATGCAGCGCCAGTACCGTCGCCCGGTTGACCTCCAGAGCCATCGTCGCGAGCTTCTGCTGTTGGATCTGAAACGACGCGATCGGCTTGCCGAACTGGACACGGGTGGTGCTGTACTCCATCGCCGCCTCGAGGCACGCCCGCGCCGCACCCGCGGCTCCCCAGACGATGCCGTAGCGCGCCTCGTTCAGACACGACAGCGGACCACGCAGGGACGTCGCGCCCGGCAGCATCGCCGAGGCGGGCAAGCGGACCTCGTCGAGGATCAGCTCCGAGGTGATCGACGCCCGCAGCGACAGCTTCTTGTGGATGTCCGGCGTCGTGAAACCCCTTGTGCCCTTGGCACCAGGAAACCGCGAACGCCTTCCTCCGTGCGCGCCCACACCACCGCGACATCGGCCCAGGAACCGTTGGTGATCCACATCTTCTGGCCGCGCAGCACCCAGTCCGCACCGTCACGCCGGGCGTAGGTGCGCATCGACCCCGGGTCCGACCCGGAATCCGGTTCGGTCAAACCGAAGCAGCCGACCGCATCGCCGGCCGCCATCCGCGGCAGCCATTCCTGCTTCTGCTCCTCCGAACCCCAGCGGTGGATCGCGAACATCGCCAGTGACCCCTGCACCGACACCAGGCTCCGGATGCCGCTGTCGCCGGCCTCCAGCTCGAGGCACGCCAGCCCGTAGGCGGTCGCACTCGTGCCGGCGCAGCCGTATCCCTCCAGATGCATCCCCAACACCCCGAGCTTGCCCAGTTCGCCGACCAACTCCCGGGGCAGCCGGCCCTCGTCGAACCAGTCACCGACGTTCGGCAGCACGTGGCTACGCACGAAGGCGCGGACGGTGTCCCGGATGTCTCGCTCCTCGTCGGACAGCATGGTGTCGACGAACAGAAAGTCCCGCGGGAGCACTGCGGTGGTCATGACGATCTCCTTGACCTCGGGATATCGGACGAAGTAATCTGCGATTATCGTTTTTCGAAAATCGATGATTGGATCATGACACATGGCGGGAGCTCTTGACAACCTTCGCGTGCTGGACTTCTCCCGGATCCTCGCCGGCCCGCTCGCGACGATGCAGTTGGCCGACCTGGGCGCCACCGTCACCAAGGTGGAACGCCCCGGCACCGGCGACGACACCCGCGCGTGGGGACCGCCTTACGACGAGCGCGGCGACGCCACCTACTTTCAGGCCGTCAACCGCAACAAGGACGCGATCGTCCTGGATCTCGACCGATCCGCGTGACCGCGCCGAGGCGCGACGACTCGCCGTCACCGCCGACGTCGTGGTCGAGAACTTCCGGCCTGGTCTGATGGCCGGCTTCGGCCTCGACTACGACCAGCTCCGCGAGGACAACCCCGGCCTCATCTACTGCTCGATCACCGGCTTTGGCCGCGGACCCGGCGCGAACTACCGGGCTACGACATGCTCATCCAGGCCGTCGGGGGCCTGATGAGCATCACCGGCGAGCCGGACGGCGAACCGCAGAAGGTGGGCGTCGCCATGGTCGACGTCCTGGCCGGGCTGTTCGCCACCGTCGGCATCCTGGCCGCGCTGCACCACCGGGCGTCGACCGGCGAGGGGCAGCGGGTGGACATCGACCTGCTGTCGTGCCTTCTCGCCGGCCTGGTCAACCAGGCCAGCGCCTACACGTCCGGCGGTGTCGTGCCCACCCGGATGGGCAACCGGCACCCGAGTATCGCGCCCTACGAAG
>CAVXVJ010000031.1:0-206590 GCA_963765155.1 uncultured Actinomycetota bacterium | reverse complement strand
CGGTCAGCTCCTCGGCACGCCGATCCAATGCCCGCTTCGCGCCCCGGCCGATGTCTTCGAGCAGTCGCACCTCCACCCGGCCGTCGGCGTCTTGGCCCCACGCGCCGACGATCCGGCCGTTCCACCAGACGGTCGGCCCGCCGTTGCCATTCGTGTCGAACACGTGCTTGCGGTGCTCGCCGACATACCAATCCCGGTCGAACCAGCCCATCGTCGTGACATCGAGGCCGGGTAGCAGTGCGCCCCACGGTTCGACATCCGGCTCGACCTCCAGATCGTCGGGCAGCGCGAAACCCGGCACGCCGTCCAGGTCGACCTCCACCGCCTCGATATCGTGCAGCGCCTGCCTCGCCCAAGTCAGCGTGTTACCGAACCACCACTTGATGTCGGTGACGGTCGCCGGGCCGAAGGTGCGCAGCCATCGGCGGACCAGTTCGGTGCGCGCCACCTCGGGTGCCTCCGCATCGACGGCGTTTCCCAGCCAGTCCGCCATCGCAACCCATCGGGGTCGCGAAGTCGTCCACCCGCCGTCGTTGGGCCCGCGGACGATGTCGCCGCGCACCGACAACACCGTCAATACCCTTGGCGCCAACGGTGTTTCACCACCCCAGCGTTTCCCGGGTGCATAGTCGTAGCTGCCGGCCAGCTCCGGCAGGGCCGCGCGCAGCTCCTTCGCGCTGGCCTCGCCATGTTCGGTCAAGTAACCCAGCACCGCCGCGCACGCGACGTCGAGCCACTTCTCGCCATCGGCGGCGATCCCCGCCTTCTCCGCGTCCGCGATCAGCCGCCGTCTTTCGTTGCCCGCCACGCGGTCGCTGGCCGCCGACTGGATCAACGGCAGGTCATCGGCGCGCACCACCCACAGCGTGCGACGCATCGCAAGATGCTTGACCAGCGTGCGCTGCTTATAGAGCTCGGCGTCCAGGTCGGCGACGGCGAATCCCGGCAACCGCGCCCACAGCGACAGATACGGGGTGGCCGGATCGGTGGCGTGCAGACCGACGAAATCCGCCGTCACACCGCCGATCGATGCCGCGCGCTCACTCAGGAAATGCCGCCGCGCAAGCCGGGCCCGCCGCTCGTCAACCGTGAAGGTCCGCACAGTTTCCGCACCGTACCGGTCCGCACTGACAAAGTTTGGGATCGGTAGCGAGCCGGGCCGTCTTGACTTCTGCGTGACGGCGCCATCAAGGCGACGCACGAACGAAGGGTAGATCGATGAATCGAGTAGTCGCGGGTCTGATCGGACTGGCCGCCACGGCCACCGTGCTGGTGGGGTGCTCGGACGACAAGGGCAGCGAGCCTGCGCCGGCCCCGACCACAGCCGCCGCCGGCGGTTCCGAAGTGTCAACCGGTGGAGCCACCGAGGTGAAGGTCGAAGGCGCGGACCTGGCGGGTCTGGACCCCGCCTCGGTCACCTGCGTCAAGCAGGCCGGCAAGATCAACATCGGCAGCGGCGCGGCCGGTCCCCAGCAGGCCCTTGGCCTGGTGATGACCGATGAGGCGACCCCCGTCGTCGAGTCGCTCGGCCTGGTTGTCGATGGCAACGCGCTTGCCGTCGCGAACAACATGGGCATGAAGACCGGCTCAGCGGAGGTCAAGGTCGACGGCGACACGTACACCATCACCGGCGAGGCGCAGGGTGCCGACATGAAGAACCCGATGGCAGGCATGGTCACCAAGAAGTTCGAGATCAAGGTGTCGTGCAGCTGATCAGTCCCTTCCAGATGCGGCGGGCGTGCCATGCACGCCCGCCGCTTCCTAGACTTCAAGCCGTGACGGTCGAGAGCGAGCTAGAGCGCGCGCGTCACCTGATCTTCGCCGCCGACGAGGTCGCGGCGAAGGAGTTGCTGCTGTCCCTCGGGGAACAGATCGAGGCGTTAGACCGAGACGATCTGCTGCTGGAGGTCTACGCGCAACTCGGCGAGATCTACCTGGTCCGTACCGCCTACAACGGTGTCGAGGAGTGCCTCCGCCGGATAAACGACTGCCTGGCCATCTATCAGTCGATCCGCGCCGGCACCAATCCCGAGGCGGCGGCTCAGGTGACGATGTCCGACGCCGAGATCGACCACATGATCTGCCGGTACTCGCGGCGGGCACGGTTCCTTCACACGGGACTGGCGGCTGCGGCTCACGGGGACCACGAGGCCGCTGAGGCGGGGCTTTTGGTTCTGATCGACGACACTTCGGCGAGGTTCCCCGATCTCGTTGCCGAACACAGGTTTCTTGTCACCTATGCGCGGATTCTGTGCGCCACTGCGCTGTGCGACGACGACCTGCACGTGCGGTCGGTCCCGCTGTGGGAGAACGTGATCGAGGTCATCGACGGCCCGGGCGGCGCCAGTGAGTTCGACGATTTCCTGCTCGTCCTCGGAGCCACCGGGTATGGCCGGTTCTGCATCGAGACGGGGCGGCTGGCCGAAGCCGAGCCGTGGCTCCAGCGCGCCGGAGCCCGAGCCCAGCGGCGTGGATGGAAATTGGCAATGGCGAGAACGCAATTGGAGCGGGCCACGGCGAGTTGGGCCGCCGGCGACCGCGCCGAGTGCCAACGCCTGGTCCATGAAGCGTATCCGGCGATAGCCGAGGGCTACCGCGCACATGATGTGTCGCGATCCTGGCTGTACCTCGGCCTCATCGCCTTGTCGATCGAGAAGCTGGATGATGCCGATGAGCGGTTCGGGCATGCCGAGCGGCATTGGCGGGAGGTGGAGAAGCCTCTGCATATCCACCGTATTCTGTTGCAGCGCAGCTGGGTCGATATTTTCCGCGGTGACTTTGCGGCCGCGGCCGAGCGGGTGGCCGAGGCGCGCAAGCTACTCGATACGTGGCCGCGGCACAGTTGGCTGCAGTACGCGCGCCTCGACGATCATCTGGGATCCATTCGGCGGGCCGAGGCGCTGGCGGACCCGGACAAGGCGGCGGCCAAGTTCGAGGAGGCCGCCGACCTGAAAGTTCCAGCGGCCCTGGCCGTCGACTCGGTGCGGCACTCGATGACCGACGCCGACGCGCGCATGCGGTGGGCGACGCATGTCTCCGCGCGAATCCTGGCAGGCGCATTCGCGGTCGCCTGGGAGTGGGGGAACACCGAGCTCGTCAGTGAGCTAGTCGAATATCACAGTGCGCGAGGGAGTTTCAGCACCGAACCAGTCGAACAGGTCACGGACTGGACGGAGACCGCAACGGCTGCGGTTCCCGTCGATACGGTCGACGAATACGCCCTCGTCGCCGCGGGGTCGCCATTGTCGGGAGGCGCGGCCCTGACCCGACTCGGGCCGCTGCCACCGCTGCAGATGGACCCGACCACGGCGCCGATCATGATTCGCTATCGCGAACTCGCCTTCGAGCGGTACCGGTGTGCCGTCACCGCCAACGACGCCGCCTGGTCGACGTGGCCCTGACCCTGGTCCTGCGGTTCGCCGATGTCGGCGTCGCCACGTATGCCAGCCTGCGCGTGGTTGGAGAGCCGTCCAGGACGGTCACCTGGGTGGTTGAGGAAGCCAACCTCGTTGCGGTGCTTGAGGAATTGGCCGAGGCGCTGCCGGACCCCCGAGCTGCTGAAACACGACGTGACGCCGTCGAACGGGCCATCGCGACGGGGCCGTTCGCGACACCGGAAAGCGAACGGGGGATCGCACAGACATTGGGTGCCCAACTGCTCGCGCCGCAGGCCTGGCAGCTGCTGTCCGAGACCGCGTCGCCGCCGCGCGCCACGCTCTTTGTCTCGCCGACGGCGCGCCTCGCCCGGGTGCCGTGGGGTCTCCTTGCGATGCCCAACGATGACCGTCGCGTGATGGAACTGGTCGACGTGCTGATGGCGACGCCGCCGAACATCGTCCACTCGTCGCGGACACCGGCACGATGGGACGACCGGCGAGACGGCCCGCCGTTGCTCGTCCTCGACCCGCGTGTGCCGGGCCAACGCCCCGACTCGCCGCTGGGCTCGGTGCTCGGCAGGCCGTCTGAAGAGACCGCCCTGGCAAGGCATTTCGCCGTGTTACTGGCACGCAGGACGGTGCTGCCCGGCGTCACGACATCGGTCGAGCTGTTTCGGCGAACGGACGCCGGCCGTACCTGGCTGGCCGACCTGCTGGCGCAGGAGCCGAGCCGGCTGCTCTACGTCGGCCACGCCACCGCGGCCGACGGCGATGTCGGCCACGCCGACCGGGCGGCGCTGCACCTGGCCGATGACCGCCCGCTGTCCGCGGCGGACCTGATGTCGTTGAGACTGCCCATGCCGCCACGGGTCGCGATGCTGGCCTGCGCATCCGGCGGTGATTACCAGTTCGACGAGGCGACCGGACTGGTGGCGGCGATGATCCTGGGCGGCGCACAGTTGGTGACCGCCACGCTGTGGTCGCTGCCGACCGCAGCGGGCTACCGGCAATTCGCGTCGGGCGCAGACGATGTCGATCCGATGGCCGATGCGATCATCGCCGTCGACCGCGCGCATGAAGCCACCGACGCCGGATGCGCGGTGAACGCGTGGCAACGTGAGCAGATGCGACGGTGGCGCGACGGCGACCACACCGCCAGCCCGCTGTACTGGGCGGCACTTGTCAGCTTCGCCGTCGACGGGGTGCGCTGATGGGTCAGCTGGGCCGGACGCAGACGGCGACCGCGGATTCGTCGCCCGACCGGTAGTACGTGTCGATGACGCTGCCGGGTGACACCTTCGCCAGCGATGACGCCGGAATCAACGCCGTCTCGTGGGCGGGGAACTGCCCGCCCTCGGGCCTGATGACCATCACGTCGAGTTCGACCTCACGATGGCCCTCGCGGGCCGCCCCGGTGGTCCGCATGCCGGTCACCACGGCGAGCGATCTGGTGCCGTGCCGGATGAGCTGGACATGCCGCCCGCTGAGCAAGCCCTTGTTCACCAGCATCTGGTCGAAGGCGGCACGCGCGGCCAGCATGTCCTCGGCGGTGGCCAGTCGCTCGTCGGCCTCGTTCATGCTCGGCCCAGTTGTCCGAACCCGGGGTCTCGGAGCGAGCAGCACCGCGACAACGCCGACGTAGGCGAGGCAAAGGAATCCGGGCAACATCGCGTATGACATGTCAGTAGTTTCTGCTGCACGGTCGGCTACCGAACCCAACTTTCCGGCTGTTCGCCAGCGAACTCAACTCCTATGCTGTCCAGATGAGCACCGGATCTCCAGCGGCGACGGCACTTGCCGTCGCGCAGCCGCGCCGTGCGGTCATCGACCGGGCGTGGCGCGCGATCGGCCCCGGGGTCGAGGTGCTGAGCGGAGACGACGGTGGGCCGTTGCGCCGTACCGTCAAGCGGATCCTCGACCCGTTGGTGCTGCGATTGCGGTCCAACACCCAGTACTCGGCGCCGTTTGTCGCATCCGACGTGGCCGAGGCGATGCACGACACCATCGTCGGCCATGGTCCCCAATTGCGCGCCGCGGCAGCGTGGTTCGAGATACTCAAACGTGAACGGCGCCGGCTGCGCATCACCACCGGGAATGCGCAGGATTTGTACTTTCCGGTCTGCTTCGAGCTGGCGGTGACGAAAGGTGCGCCCCCACAGCAGGATCGCGACGCCGCCGAAACGGTGCTCCGCGACATTCACGCCGACCGGGACCGCACCGCGATCGAGGTGCTCAACCAGCACGTGTCCGATGGGCAGGTCATCGCCACGCTGTCGGACCAGCTGGGCCGCAGTTGGCGTGACGTGCAGGCAGGCAAGGAGATTACCGGCCCGTTCATGGCGGGCCTGACCACCGTGCTCGGCCCCGCGGACAGCCATACCGCCGCGGTGGCGCGCCAGCGGGTTTGGCGGGCGCTTATCGCCGACGCCGCGCCGTACAACCTCGGTGCGAAGGCACACAGTCATGCGTCGGACCTGCCCTGGTCGATTGTCGAAATCGGCCTCAGTTCCATTGAGCCGCAACAACTACCGGCCATTGTCGGCGGCCCCGACGGTGAACGCCCGCTCAACCGCACGGTCGTCGACCGCGTCCGCGCCACACTGCGCCGCGCCATGGACCGCGACGAGCTGCCCGACATCCCGATGCTGTGCGCCGAGGAAGTGGACAGGGCATGCGCGCCGTGGGGTCTTCTCACCGAGGACAAGCAGGCCACTCTGATCGCCGGGATCGAGATCGCCGTTGACCTGGCGCCGCTGGCTGAGGTCGCCGTGACACGCTACGAGCTCGCGGGCCAGATCCAGGCCCGGCTGCGCAAGGAGGCATACGTCTTGCACGCGCGTCGCTACCTCGCCGATGACGGGCCCATCCACCCGCGTCAGAGGCAGGTGATCGACGACCTCGCCGTTTTCGCGCGCCCGTACCTGAGCCGGCTGTGGGCGCGGCTGCACGGACGAGACGTCTGGCAGGAGCCGTGCGACGACGTCGACGACGTGCGCGGCCTGCTCGAAGGGGTCGCACGGTCGGTGAGCCTCGACCACCGGCAGCGGATCAAGTCGATGCTCGAAGTGCAGGTGGCCGGATGAAACTCGTTGCCGATTCCGGCTTGTGGAGCACCGGTCCGCTGGCAGAGCCGAATCCGCTGGTCGCTGTGCTCGAAGTCAGCGGGGCGGTGTTGTCGTGGACGGTCGACCACCCGTCCGGTGCGGCTCAGATCACATTGACCGATCTGCCTCGCGCGGACTGGCTTTGGCGCATCGTCGGGGAATCCGGTCACACCGCCGTGGCCGCGGCGCTGGACGGCCGCTCACTCGACGGCGCGCAGACAGTCGAACTGACCGGCGTCGACGTGCGCGATGGATCACTCGATGCGCTGCGGCGACTGGCGCTCGGGCACTGGCTGCGGCGCTGGTGGCCCGCCAGTCACCGGGACGGCATCGCCGCCCTCGATGCAGCGGTGCTCGACGCGGAGGTGGCCCTGCTGACGGCCGCCGCGCAGGACTTCTTCACCGAGGACACGTTCGACTCCGACGTCGCGAGCCTGATCAGGCCGCACACGGTCGCCCTGGGTACCCGTGCTGCAGAGGGTGATCCGCGCGTTGCCGAGCTGGTGCGGGCATGCGCCGATCTTGCCGACGATGTTGGTGTGGCGCTCGAGACCGAACTGGCGGTCGAGCCGTCGCGGACGGGCCGCCGTGACGACTACGCGCTTGCGGCGGGCCCGGATCTCACGCACCGCCGCTCGGCCATCGCCAGCGGTGTGGATTCGATCAACTGGAGCGCCGTGCCGCCTGCGATCTTCGATGCGGCCGAGAACACCGTCGAGTGGCGTGTCGAGGCCGCCGAAGCCATCGTGAAGTCCGTTGTGCAGGTGGAGATTCTGGGATATGGCTCACCTGCCGGCATCGCGGTGCGCCTGCGGTGCGGCACCATCGTGGGAACGGGTGTCCTTGGCGCCGACGGCACCGCAACCATCCCGCTCGTCGACGCGCAGCACCAACCACAAACGGAATCGGCGGCGTGGGACCATGATTGGCGGACGACGGCCGTGACGGTCGGCGCCGACGTGCAGGAATCACCGCAGACGCGTGAGCGGGTCCGTGATTTCGCACGATCACGGCTGAATCAGCCGGCCGGCGATGCGTTCCTCGCCGAGATCCTGGCCGCCGAATCCGACTACTGAGACTTGTCCTCGGGCTTGCCCATGGACTCGCGGATCTGCGCCAGCCGTTCGGCGGCCGCGCGCTGGCGCGCGTCGTACTGCTCCTCGACGGTGCGGCCCTCCGGCGACTCCGCATCGAGTTCGGCGGCGCCGATGGCCGTTCCATAGCGGGTCTCGATCTTCTCGCGCACCGAGTCGAAAGTCGGCACGCCGCCGGGCGTGTAGCCGGTATCGGCGGGCTCGGCCGGAGGCGGCGATGGGACAGGCGCGGCCGTCGTCGGCGACGGGGCGTCGGGCTCCAGTGCGATGTCGTCGACCACCTCGCCTTCGACGGCGGGCTCCGGCTCGGGAGTGGGCTCGTCCGGCATGCCGCTCACCGTACTCGCTACTTCGAGGCCGCCTGCACGTATGGCGCGGACTGCGGCGCCGGGGTCTGCGGTGCGCCGGGCAACGGGATCGGCGGTACGCCCGGCGTGCCGACCTGACTCGCCATCCACGGCAAGGCCGCAGCGAACGCATGCGCCGCGAACGGCCAGTCGTGCTTGCCGGGTTGGGAGACCACCGCACACCTGATGCCGTTCGCACTGCCCAATCCGCACAACGAGTTGGCCGCTGCCGCCTGGTCATTGGCGTTGGCCGCGACGTTGACGTCGAACCAGCCCGTCACACCGCTGTACGCGCCGTGGCGGGTGATGACCGTCGACGGATCGAAGGACGCGTACGCGGCTGCGTTGCCACCGAACAGGCGGTCGATGGTCTGGGCCTTGGTACCGGAATTGGGGCTGAGGTCACCGGCGATGTCCTCGAAAGCGCTGAACATGTCGGGGTGCATCACGGCCAGGTCGACGGCACAGGTGCCGCCCATCGACCAGCCGACCACACCCCAGTTGGCCGGTTTGGGGCTCACTCTGTAGTTCGAAACCATAAACGGCACAACGTCTTTAGTCAGGTGATCGGCGGAGTTGCCGCGGGCACCGTTGACGCATTCGGTGTCGTTGTTGAATGCGCCCCCTGGGTCGACGAACACCAGCACCGGCGCGTAACCGTGGTGCGCGGCGGCGAAGTCGTCGACCGTCTTGACCGCGTTGCCGGCCCGCAGCCAGTCGGCGGGCGTGTTGAACTCGCCGCCGATCATCATGATCGTCGGCAGCGGCGGTGGGGGATCGGTGGCGTACCAAGCGGGCGGCAGGTAGACGAGCTCGCCGCGGTGTCTGAAGCCCGACGCCGTCTCGCCGATGCTCACCGGCACCACCGTGCCCTTAGCTGGGATCGTGTGCTGTTTCTGCATAGCGACCACTTCCACCGGATCCGTTTGATCGGGCAGTGGGCCGGCCGTCAGCTGATTCCACGCGGTCTGCACTGTGGGGAAGTAGCCGACCCACAGATTCAGCGCCAACGCCCCGGACAGCACGCACAGCGGCAGCGCCAGCACCGCTGCGCCGCGGCGCCGCCAGCGGGCACCGTTCCACCCCGCGACGAGCACACAGACCGCGACGCCCGACAGCCCGATCCAGATCCACAACGACTGCGGCGCGGGATTGTCGGCCAGCCCCTCGGATGCGACGTACCAATACGCCGTCAGCGCGACCGTGACGCCGACCAGCACCGCCCACGGCACCCAAACCAACCGCCACCGTCGGGTCCGCCAGCCGATGGCGGCGATCAGCGCCACCGCCGCCATGACCTGAATGGTCACCGGAATCCATCCGTGCATGAGCGACAGGTGATGACGAATCTGTTCCGACAGTGTCACGGCCAACATCGTGGCCGCGAATCCTTGTAGCCCGCTGTGAATCGGCTGCTAACGCGGTTTGGCCAACGGGAACGGCAGCGTCTCGCGGATGCTGCGGCCGGTGATCAGCATGACCACCCGGTCCACGCCCATGCCGAGCCCGCCCGTCGGCGGCATCGCGTACTCCATGGCCTGCAGGAAGTCCTCGTCGAGCTCCATCGCCTCCGGGTCGCCGCCTGAGGCCAGCAGCGACTGCTCCTGCAGCCGCCTGCGCTGTTCGACCGGATCGGTCAGCTCGCTGTACGCGGTGCCCAACTCGACACCCCACGCCACCAGGTCCCAGCGCTCGGCGATGCCGGGAATGCTGCGATGCGGTCTGGTCAACGGCGACACCGACGTCGGGAAGTCCTTGTAGAACGTCGGCTCCTCGGTGCGGTCCTCGACCAGCCGCTCGTACAGCTCGAGCACCACCGCCCCTTCATCCCAGTGCGTCAGGTAGGGGATGTCTGCGGCGTCGCACAGCTTGCGCAGCGTGGCCAGGTCGGTGTCGGGCCGGACCTCTTCGCCGAGCGCCTCCGACACCGCGCCGTGCACGGTCTTGACCGCCCACTGCCCGGAGATGTCGAGGGGCTCGAAGCCGCCGTCGTCGCGGGGACGCAAAAACACATGCGCGCCGTTGGCGGCCTGCGCGGCGTTCTGGATCAGCTCGCGGCAGCCGTCGATCCAGACGTTGTAGTCGGCGTGCGCCTGGTAGGCCTCCAACAGCGTGAACTCGGGATTGTGGCTGTAGTCGACGCCCTCGTTGCGGAATGCCCGGCCCAGCTCGAAGACCCGCTCGACACCGCCGACGCAAAGCCGTTTGAGGTAGAGCTCGGGGGCGATGCGCAGATACAGGTCGAGGTCGTAGGCGTTGATGTGGGTGAGGAACGGCCTGGCGTTGGCGCCGCCGTGGATCTGCTGCAGGATCGGCGTCTCGACCTCCAAAAAGCCCTTGCCGACCAGGGTTTCGCGGATCGCGTGCAGCACACCGCTGCGGGCGCGGATCAGATCGCGCGCCTCGGTGTTGATGGCCAGGTCGACGTAGCGGGCGCGCACCCGCGCCTCCTGGTCGGTCAGCCCCTTCCACTTGTCGGGCAGCGGGCGCAGGCACTTGCCGATCAATCGCCAGCTGCGCACCATCAGGGACCGGGTACCCGACTTGCTGGCGCCCATCGTGCCGGTGACCTCGATCAGATCACCCAGATCGATCGCGTGGGTGAAGTCGGCCGTAGTTCCCTGCTCCAAGAGCGAATTATCCAGCAGCAGTTGGACTTCGGCGGACCAGTCGCGCAGCTGGGCGAACAGCACCCCGCCGTAGTCGCGGATTCGCAGCACCCGCCCGGCCACCGTCACCGCGGCATCGCCCCCGTCGAGGGCCTGCGCGACGGTGTGGCTGGGCGCGTGCCCCACTGGATACGCGTCAATCCCGTCGTCCTGCAGCGTCTTGAGTTTGGCCATCCGCACCCGCACCTGTTCGGGCAGCCGCGGCTCGTCGGCCTCGGGCAGATCGGCCTGAAGGTCGCCGACGTCGGGGGCGCTGCCGTCGTGGTGCAACAACCCCGTCGCCACCAGATTCTGCGGCGCGGAGGTGTGATGGCCGGTGTGCGGCTGCTCGGTTCGACGCGAAAACGGCAGCACGAGAAAGCCTTCGGCGATCACCGATGCAACCCCGACACGTGGCACCAGTCGGGCATCCTCGTAACACGCATACCGCGGCACCCACTCGGGTTGGTACTTCATGTTGGAGCGGTACAGCGTCTCGAGCTGCCACCACCGCGAGAAGAACACCAGCAGGCCGCGCCAGAGCCGCGCGACGGGCCCGGCACCGAGCTGCGCGCCCTGCTCGAATGCCGAGCGGAACATCGCGAAGTTCAGCGAGATGCGGGTCAGTCCAATGCCTTCGGACTGCATGCACAGCTCGCTGACCATCAATTCGATTGTGCCGTTGGGGGATTGGGGCGAGCGACGCATCAGGTCCAGTGACGCGCCGTTGTTGCCCCACGGCACCAGCGACAGCATCGCAACGACGTTCTCGTTCTGGACCGCCTCGACCAGCAGGCAGTCGGCGTCGGCGGGGTCACCGAGCCGGCCCAGCGCCATCGAGAAGCCGCGCTCGGTTTCGGTGTCCCGCCACGCGTCGGCCCGCTTGACCACCTCGGCCATTTCCTCGGGGTCGATGTCGCGGTGCCGACGGATCCGCACCGATGCGCCGGCGCGTCGCGCGCGCGTCACCGCCTGGCGCACGGCGCGCATGTCCGGTCCGGACAGCCGGAAGGTGTCCGGGTGCAGGATGGCCTCGTCGCCGAGCTGTAGCGCGTTGAGGCCGGCTTCGCGGAAGGCTTCGGCCGCGGCCGAGCTGGCGCCCATCACGCCCGGCGCCCAGCCGTAGGCCTGGCACAGCGCCAGCCAGGCCTCGATGGCCTGGGGCCAGGACTTCGGGTCGCCCACCGGATCGCCGCTGGCCAGGCAGACGCCGACCTCGACGCGGTAGGTGATCGCGGCGCGGCCGTTCGGCGCGAACACGACGGCCTTGTCGCGGCGGGTGGCGAAGTAGCCGAGCGAGTCGGTCTTGCCGTACAGCTCGAGCAGTCCGCGGATGGCGGACTCGTCCTCGCCGGTCAGTGCGTTCTCGGCGCGCTGTGATTGGAACAGCACGATCGCCGCGACCATCAGCGCCAGCGCCCCGAACAGGCCGAGCAGCGCGTTGACCAACACGTGCGGATGCCCGGTGAACGAATCAGAGGAGGCGCCCGCGAACGCGCTCACCCTGTTCAGCGCGTAGAGGAATCGGTCCGACTGGGCCAGCGACCCGGGGAACAGTTCGAGCAGTCCCCAGCCGACCAGCGTGCCGATCGCCATGCCGGCGACCAACGTGGCGGCGGCCTTGAGCAGCGCGCCGCGGCGCACTTTGGCCCAGAACTCCTGGCGGGCCATCACCAGGAAAGCGATGGCCGCGACGTGGACGCCCAGGCCGATGACCTCGCCGATGTCGTCCATGATCGTCTCGTCGCCGGCGATCAGGTCGCCGAGATTCCAGCCGATCGCCGCCACCATGTACCCCACGAGGATCAGCCACGCGATGCGTTTGCGGGCCGCCAGCGCCGCGGCGAGCAGCGCGAGCACGAAGGCCCACGCGAAGCTGGTGTCGGGGAAGTTGAAGATGTAGTCGTTGACGAACTCCCGCGGCACCCTGATGATCCACCGGATCAACGGCGAGACGCTGGCGAGCAACGAGAGGGTTGCGATGACGCCGACGGTCCAGCCGGCCGCGGCGGGGACCCACCAGTACCTGGAACGCTGTCGGGTTCTCGCGGGGCTGGTGAGGGTCATAGGCCGCGAGGATATTCGCTGAAGCAGGGAAATGGGTGTGACTGCTACCAGACCGGGCCGGTGTATTTCTCGCCAGGGCCCTCGCCCGGTTTGTCCGGCGCGGCGCTGGATTCGCGGAACGCCAGCTGCAGCGTCTTCAGCCCGTCGCGCACCGGTCCGGCGTGTGGCCCGAGGTATTCGGCCGACGCCGTCACCAGACCGGCGAGGGCGGTGATCAGCCGGCGCGCCTCGTCGAGGTCGCGGTGGGGGCTCTCGTCGGGATCCTCCGCGGAGAGTCCGAGCTTCTCGGCGGCCGCGCTCATCAACATCACGGCCGACCGGGTGATCACCTCCACGGCGGGAATATCGGCCAGCTCGCGGATGTTCGAGTCATCGGTCATGGCTGCTAGACTGGCACGCGCGACCGTCCTGGCGAACGCCAGGACAGCAAGTGGAGTCCCACTCCCACCGCTGGCCCCACCGGCTCAGCGGTCCCGGTCACAGACACCCTAGTGGTGTTTGTCCTGGTCGGCATTGGGCCCTGCTTCCAGCAGGGCCTTTCTGTTCTATGAGCAGGGTGCAGATGGTGTGGGCTCCTCGAAGAGGACAACATAGGAGGCCCCATCAGCACTGAGACCCGCGTCAACGAGCGCATTCGAGTACCTGAAGTCCGTTTGATCGGACCAGGTGGCGAGCAGGTAGGCATTGTGCGCATCGAAGACGCTCTCCGCGTCGCCGCGGATGCCGATCTCGACCTTGTCGAAGTAGCGCCGGACGCCAAACCGCCGGTCTGCAAGATCATGGACTACGGCAAGTTCAAGTACGAGACGGCTCAGAAGGCGCGCGAGTCTCGCAAGAATCAGCAGCAGACCGTCGTCAAGGAACAGAAGCTGCGACCCAAGATCGACCCGCACGACTACGAGACCAAGAAGGGCCACGTGGTCCGCTTCCTGCAAGCGGGGTCGAAGGTCAAGGTCACCATCATGTTCCGCGGACGCGAGCAGTCGCGACCCGAGCTGGGCTACCGGCTGTTGCAGCGGCTGGGCGCAGACGTCGCCGACTATGGCTTCGTCGAGACGTCCGCCAAGCAGGACGGCCGAAACATGACGATGGTGCTGGCTCCGCACCGCGGCGCGAAGACTCGCGCCAAGGCGGCCCACGATGCGGACGCGCCGGCCGCGCAACGCGCCGTCGCGACGCCCAGCGAAGCACAGACCGACACACCTAAGAACTGAGGACATCAATGCCCAAGGCCAAGACCCATAGCGGCGCTTCCAAGCGGTTCCGGCTGACCGGGACCGGAAAGGTCGTGCGCCAGAAGGCCAACCGTCGCCACTTGCTCGAGCACAAGCCGACCAAACGCACCCGCCGGCTGGACGGCCGCACCGAGGTGTCGGCCAACGACAAGACCCGCATCAAGAAGTTGCTGAACGGCTAGAGCCCAGCCCCCGAACGAGTTAGGAACACCCCCATGGCACGCGTGAAGCGCGCAGTCAACGCCCACAAGAAGCGGCGCACCATACTCAAGGCCTCGAAGGGATACCGGGGCCAGCGGTCTCGTCTGTACCGCAAAGCCAAAGAGCAGCAACTGCATTCGTTGACGTATGCCTACCGTGACCGGCGCGCCCGCAAGGGCGAGTTCCGCAAGCTGTGGATCTCACGCATCAACGCTGCGGCCCGCGCCAACGACATCACGTACAACCGGCTGATCCAGGGCCTGAAGGCCGCCGGGGTCGAGGTGGACCGCAAGAACCTCGCCGAGATCGCGGTCAGTGACCCTGCCGCCTTCACCGCGCTGGTGGAGGTCGCCAAGGGTGCGCTGCCCTCCGATGTGAATGCGCCGTCAACTGACGCCGGAGAGGCCGCCTGACTCTAACCGAGCGCTCGGCTCGGGTGGCATCAGCGATCAAGCTGCATCGCCACGTCGGACGACGCCGCGCCGCCCGCTTTCTTGCCGAGGGGCCCAACCTCGTCGAGGCCGCGTTGCGGCGCGGACTCGTATCGGAGGTCTTCGTCACCGAATCGGCGTTGGGTCGTTTCGGTTCGATGCTGGCCGACGTCCCGGTCCATCTAGTGACGGAACGTGCCGTAAAAGCGTTGTCGGACACCGTGACTCCCGTCGGTCTCGTTGCGGTGTGTTCGGTGCCCGAAGTTTCGTTGGCCGACGTGCTTGCGGCGTCGCCGCGACTGGTGGCCGTGTCGGTGGAGATTTCCGAGCCTGGTAACGCGGGCACGCTGATCCGGATCGCCGATGCGATGGGCGCCGACGCGGTGGTGCTGGCCGGGCATAGCGTCGACCCGTACAACGGCAAGTGTCTGCGTGCCTCAGCGGGCAGCATTTTCACGGTTCCGGTGGTGTCAGAACCCGACACGTCGACGGCCCTCGCCGCGTTGGGCGAAGCGGGTCTGCAGGTATTGGCCACCACTGTCGACGGAGAGGTCAGCCTCGACGACGCTGACTTGTCGGCGCCGACGGCCTGGTTGTTCGGGCCCGAAGCGCACGGCCTGCCATCCGATGTCGCCGGGATGGCGACGCATCGGGTTCGCATCCCGATGCCCGGCAACGCCGAAAGTCTCAATGTGGCGTCGGCCGCCGCGATTTGCCTGTACCAAAGCGCCCGAGCTCACCGTCTCTAGGGCGAGCAGACAGAGAATCGCATTACCCAAGCGCGGTTTGTGCGATTCTGCGTCTGCTCGCGCTAACTGAGTAACCCGCGGGCGACGTGGGTGATCTGCACCTCGTTGCTGCCTGCGTAGATCATCAGCGACTTGGCGTCGCGGGCCAGCTGCTCTACCCGATACTCGGTCATATAGCCGTTGCCGCCGAACAACTGCACCGCATCCATCGCCACATCGGTCGCGGCCTGCGAGCAGTACCACTTGATCGCCGACGCCTCGGCCAGCGAGATCTCGGTGCCCGTCTGCATAGCCTCGATCACGCGAAACAGCATGTTGCGCACATTCATTCGGGCAAGCTCCATCTGCGCCAGCTTGAGCTGGATGAGCTGGAATTGCCCGATCTCCTGACCCCACAACTTGCGGTTCTTGGCATAGTCGACGCTCAGCCGCAGGCATTCCTCGATGACGCCCAGCGCCATCGCGGCGACGCCGATGCGCTCGGCCGAGAAGTTCGACCGTGCACTGGCCCGGCCATCCCCGGCCGCGTCCTCGGTCTCGCCCAGCAGCCGGTCGCGGCCCAGCCGGACGTTGTTGAAGAACAGCTCGCCGGTACGTGAGCTGTGAATGCCCATCTTGCGGAACGGCTTTGACTGGACGAAGCCCTCCATGCCGCGGTCCAACACGAAGGTCAGCACCTTGCGGTCGCGCTTGTCCACGCCCGGCTCGTCCAGCTTGGCGTATACCACCACGACGTCGGCGTCGGGCCCGTTGGTGATGAACGTCTTCTGCCCATTGAGGATGTAGTCCCCGTTTCCTGAGCCGTCGCGCACCACGTAGGACTTCATGCCGCCGAACGCATCCGAGCCGGAGTCCGGCTCCGTGATCGCCCAGGCGCCGACCTTGTCGTACGTGACGAGATCCGGCAGCCACCGTTCCTGCTGCGCGAGCGTGCCACGGCCCATGATCGTCGGCACCGTCAGCCCCAGGCTGACGCCCATCCCCGTCACAACGCCCATGCACACCCGGCACAGCTCGCTGACCACAACGAACCCCATGCCGGACTGCGCGCCGCCACCGCCGAACATGCCGCCCGACGGACTGCCCGACGATTCACCGCCCTCGCGCAGCCGACTCAGCCGCTTCTGCAGCGAGTCGCGGGCCATATCGGCAATGCCGAACGTCGTGAACAGCTTGCGGATGATGGGGTAGGGCTCCATCTCACCGCTTTCCAGCGCGTCCACGTGCGGGCGGACCTCTTTGTCCACGAACTCGCGAACGGCGTCGCGCACGGCGATATCGACATCAGACCATTCGAGCATGTCGCTAGCCTAGGCCGCCTTGCCGCGGCCACGTGCCGGCCGCAGACCGGCGAGCGAGAACGTGGTGTGGACAAGCGATCCCGCGCGGTCGAGCAGCGTCTTGCGCTGCGGCACGTAGTGCATCGGCAACCCGCGCCGCTCGCGTGGCGGACCCGTGAATGCCGGCGCCTCAACCAACGGCGCATCCTCGGGCAGGCGGCCGTTGGCGCGACGGTACGCGGCCAGCGCCCGCGGGTGCAGCCGGATCTCGTCGGGCACCACGACAAACGCCATTTCCACCAGCTTGCCGAACAGCCGCAGCAGCACCTCGTCGCCGGGTGTCCAACGCATACTGGCCTTTTCGCGCACTGCCGGGTCGAACAACCCGGCAGCTATCCAGCGCTGCGCGCCGACCATCGGCCGGAAGAGCTGGTCCCAGACCGGGGTGGGCATCAACACGAACCACGGCTTGGGGATGCGGATCGAGAAGATGTCCAGGGTGGCGCGGTTGATCTCCAGCTCCTCGCTGCACTTGCGGTCCCAGTACTCCTGGAATTCCTCCCAGCTCTTCGGCACCGGGCGCATGCTCATGCCGTACATCCGGTACCACTGCACGTGCTCGTCGAACAGCTGGCACTTCTCGGCCTCGGTCAGCCCGCCGCAGAAGTACTCGGCCGTCTTGATGATCAGCATGAAAAACGTCGCGTGCGCCCAGTAGAACGTCTCAGGATTCAGCGCGTGGTAGCGGCGGCCCTCCGCGTCGACTCCCTTGATGGTCTTGTGGAAACCCTTGATCTGCTCACCGGTCTGCGCGGCGCGCTCGCCGTCGTAGACCACGCCCATGATCGGGTACACCGAGCGGGTCACGCGCTGCAGCGGTTCGCGCAGCAGGATCGAGTGGTCCTCCACGCCGGCGCCGAGTTCGGGGTGCATGTTCTGGATCGCGCCGATCCACACGCCCAGCATCCCGGTGCGCAGGTCGCCGAAGTACTTCCACGTCAGCGAATCCGGGCCCAGGGGGCCGGGCATCGTCGCCGTCGTCATAGGCACACGATAGTGGTGACAACGCACGTTGTCTACGATTTTGCTGGCGTGGCGAAAGAAGTGTTATTCAGCGGCTATCGGCGCGCCATGCGCTCGTGACCAGCTGGTTTATCGGCCAGGTACGCTGGCCGCTGTGGATGTCGAGTCGGCTCAGCCGCGTCGTTCATCCGGACCGATGGAGTGGCTGAAGAACACCAACCACAGCCCCGGCGTCATCGCCTTCCTGCGCCGTGCGCGGCGCGCCTTGCCGGGCGATCCCGACTTCGGAGACCCGTTGTCGGTGAGCGGTGTTGGCGGTCCGAGCGCAGCCGCCCGTGCCGCCGATCGGCTGCTGGAACGCGACGCCGCGTCGCGTGAAGTCAGCCTGGGCGCGCTGCAGGTCTGGCAGGCGCTGACCGAACGGGTGTCGGGGCGGCCCGCCAATCGCGAGGTGACGCTGGTCTTTACGGACCTTGTCGGCTTCTCGGAGTGGTCGTTGCGGGTGGGTGACGAGGCGACGTTGCGGCTGCTGCGGCGGGTCTCGCAGGTGGTCGAGCCTCCACTGCTCGAGGGGGGCGGGCACATCGTGAAGCGGATGGGCGACGGGATCATGGCGGTGTTCGCCGACGCCACCACCGCGGCGCGCGCGGCGATCGCCGCGCGTGAGAGCGTGAAAGCCCTTGACGTCGACGGTTATACGCCCCGGATGCGCGTCGGCGTCCACACCGGCCGGCCGCAGCGTATCGGATCGGATTGGCTCGGCGTCGACGTGAACATCGCCGCGCGCGTGATGGAGCGCGCCACCAGGGGCGAGCTCGTGGTGTCACAGGCCACACTGGAACGGATCTCCGACGAAGACTTCGATTCACTCGGTGTGACGGCCAAACGGCTTCGCAGGCAGGTCTTTACGAACAAACCCAACGGGGTGCCCGCGGATTTCACCATGTACCGCTTGAAAACTCGCAGGCAATTGCCAGGCGAGGACAACGACGATGAGGGCAGACCGGGCGCATAGTTGGCCCAATGGGCTTCGGATTCTTCGTCGGTCTGGCGCGGGTCCGGATCACCGCCGCGTACGCGGCGGTTGTGACCTGCGTGACGATGGCATTGGTCGCCCTTGGCCCGCAGGTGCAGGACCGGGTGATCCGCCACGCCAGCACCAACCTGCACAACTTGAGCCACGGGCACATCGGGACGCTGCTGGACAGCGCATTCGTGATCGACGCCGGGCCGATCTATCTGTGGCTGCCCGGCCTGGTCTGCCTGTTGGCGCTGGGCGAGCTGTTGTGGCGCAGCGCCAGGCTCGTGGTGGCGTTCACCGTCGGGCACGTCGGCGCCACCTTGCTGGTCGCGGTCGGCCTGACCGCCGCCGTTGAACTGGGCTGGCTGCCGGAGTCGGTGAGCCGCGCGACCGACGTGGGCATGAGTTACGGCGCGGCCGCGGTGCTGGGGGCGCTGACCGCGGCCATACCGCGGCGCTGGCGGCCCGCGTGGGTCGGCTGGTGGCTGGCGGTCGGGGCCGCGGTGGTCGCGGTCGGGCGTGACTTCACCGACGTTGGCCATGCGGTGGCGCTAGGGCTGGGGATGCTGGTGGCAATGCGGTTCGGCACGCCCGAGCGATGGACCTCGGTGCGGTTCGTGCTGCTCGGCGTGGCGGCGGTGTTCGGCTACCTGGTGCTGGCGGGCGATGCGCTGGCGATGGTCGTCGCGATGATGTGCGGTCTCTTTGTCGCGGCGAGTGTGGAGATATGGCGCGCGGGAAATGCCTGTGAACCGCTAATCAGCGATCGCCTATGATCGCCGGGTGGCTGAGCAGCCCGTAGACCTAACGGAAGAAGCGCTGACCAAAGCCGTCAGCGCGGCCCGGCATGCCTTCGACATGGCCACCGACCTCGACGCACTGGCCCGCGCCAAGACCGAGCACCTCGGCGACCGCTCGCCGATAGCGTTGGCTCGCCAGGCGCTGGGATCCCTGCCCAAGGCCGAGCGCGCCGATGCCGGTCGCCGCGTCAATGTCGCCCGTGCCGAGGCGCAGAAGCTCTACGACGACCGCCTCGCCACGCTGCGGGCCGAGCGCGACGCCGCCGCGTTAGTCGCCGAGCGCATCGACGTCACGCTGCCGTCGACCCGCCAGCCGATCGGTGCGCGGCATCCGATAACGATCCTGGCGGAGCGCATCGCCGATACGTTTGTTGCGATGGGCTGGGAGCTGGCCGAGGGCCCCGAGGTGGAAACCGAGCACTTCAACTTCGACGCGCTGAACTTCCCACCCGACCACCCGGCCCGCAGCGAGCAGGACACCTTCCAGGTGGCACCCGAGGGGTCGCGGCAAGTGCTACGCACCCACACCTCGCCGGTTCAGGTACGCGCGCTGCTGGAACGTGAGCTTCCCGTGTACGTCCTGTCGATCGGCCGGACGTTCCGCACCGACGAGCTCGACGCGACCCACACGCCGGTCTTCCAGCAGGTCGAGGGGCTCGCGGTGGATCGCGGGCTGACCATGGCCCACCTTCGTGGCACGCTGGATGCGTTCGCCCGGGCGCTGTTCGGGCCGCAGGCGCGGACCCGGTTCCGCCCGCACTTCTTCCCGTTCACCGAGCCGTCGGGCGAGGTCGACGTCTGGTTCCCCAACAAGAAGGGCGGCGCCGGCTGGGTGGAATGGGGCGGCTGCGGCATGGTCAACCCGAATGTCTTGCGCGCCAGCGGGGTTGACCCAGAGGTCCACACCGGCTTCGCGTTCGGGATGGGCCTGGAGCGGACGCTGATGTTCCGCAACGGCATTCCCGATATGCGCGACATCGTCGAGGGTGACGTCCGGTTCTCACTGCCATTCGGGGTCGGGGCCTGATGCGGCTTCCCTACAGCTGGCTGCGCGACGTCGTCCAGGTCGGATCACCGGGTTGGGACGTGTCGGCCGACGAGCTCGAGCAGACGCTGATCCGGATCGGCCACGAGGTCGAGGAGGTCATCCCGGTCGGCCCCGTCACCGGTCCGCTGACCGTCGGCCGAGTCGTCGAGTTCGAGGAGCTCACCGAGTTCAAGAAGCCCATCCGCGCGGTCAAGGCCGACGTCGGCGAAGGACAGCCACGCGACATCATCTGCGGCGCAACCAACTTCGTCGCGGGTGATCTGGTCGCGGTGGCGCTGCCCGGCACTGTCCTGCCCGGTGACTTCACTATCTCTGAGCGCAAGACCTACGGCCGCACATCGGACGGGATGATCTGCTCGGCGTCCGAACTGCATTTGGGCACAGAACAGTCCGGCATCATGGTGCTGCCACCCGGAACCGCCGAGCCCGGCGACGACGCGGCGGACGTGCTGGGGCTCGACGACGTGGTCTTCCACCTCGCTGTCACCCCGGATCGCGGCTACTGCCTGTCCGTGCGCGGGATGGCTCGCGAAATCGCGTGCGCCTACGACCTCGATTTCGTCGACCCGGCGGACATCGCGCCGCTGCCGGCCAACGGCGAGGCGTTGCCCCTGACGATCGAGCCGGGCACCGGCGTGCGCCGGTTCACGTTGCGTCCGGTGACAGGCATCGATCCAAATGCGGTGTCGCCGTGGTGGATGCAGCGACGGCTACTGCTGTCCGGTATCCGCGCCATCTCACCCGCTGTCGATGTGACGAACTATGTGATGCTCGAGTTCGGCCACCCGATGCACGCCCACGACCGCACCCTGATCACGGGTGGCTTCACCGTGCGGTTCGCGAAGCCGGGGGAGACGGTCGTCACGCTCGACGACATCGAACGCAAGCTCGACCCCCGCGACGTCCTGATCGTCGACGACGCCGCGACGGATGCGATCGGCGGCATCATGGGTGCGGGTACCACCGAGGTGCGTGACTCCACGAACGAAGTGCTGCTGGAGGCTGCCGTGTGGGACCCCGCCGCGGTTTCGCGCACCCAACGGCGGCTGCGATTGACAAGCGAGTCCGGCCGGCGTTACGAACGTTTCGTCGATCCGGCGATCTCGGTGGCCGCGCTAGACCGCGCCTCGACAATGCTGGCCGAAATCACAGGCGGCACAATCGGACCCACGCTTACCGATTGGAAAGGCGATCCACCGCGGCGGGATTGGACATTCCCGGCGATCGAAATCGCGGCCGACTTGCCCGACCGCATCGCCGGCGTCGACTACGCCGACGGCACGAGCCGGCGGCGGCTGCAGCAGATCGGCGCGACGGTGGATGCCGACGACGGGAAGCTGACCGTAACGCCGCCAAGCTGGCGACCCGATCTGCGGCAGCCTGCCGACCTCGTCGAAGAGGTGATGCGGCTGGAAAGCTACGACGTCGTCCCGTCGATATTGCCGCTGGCCCCGCCGGGGCGCGGGCTTACCCCGGTGCAGCAGCGCCGGCGCGCGATCGGCAAATCGCTGGCGCTGTCCGGATACGTCGAGGTGCTACCGACGGTATTCGTGTCGGCGGGGGTGTTCGACCAGTGGGGCCTGCCTGACGACGATCCGCGGCGGCACACGATGGAGGTGCTCAATCCGCTGGAGGCCGACCGCCCCCAACTCGCCACCACATTGTTGCCCCCGCTGCTTGAAACGTTGAGCCGCAACGTGTCCCGCGGCGCCGTCGACGTGGCGCTGTTCACCATCGCCCAGGTGGTGCGGCGCACCGAACACACCCGCGGAATGCCGCCGCTGCCACTCGATCGCGGCCTCACCGACGAGGAGATTCAGACGCTGGACGACTCGTTGCCGCACCAGCCACAGCACGTCGCCGCCGTGCTGACCGGGCTGCGGGAACCGCGCGGTCCCTGGGGTCCCGGTCGGCCGGTGGAGCCGGCCGACGCGTTCGAAGCGGTGCGCACCATCGCGCGGGCCGCCGGCGTCGAGCCCACCCTGAGGGCGGCGCAATACCTGCCCTGGCATCCCGGGCGGTGTGCCGAAGTGCTGATCGGCGACACCGTCATCGGCCACGCCGGTCAGCTGCATCCCGGGGTTGTCGAGCGGTCCGGCCTGCCGAAGGGCACCTGCGCGGTCGAGCTGGACCTGGACGCGATCCCGATCACCGAACGGCTGCTCGTGCCGTCGGTGTCGCCGTTCCCGGCGGTGTTCCAGGACGTCGCGCTGATTGTCGACGAGGATGTGGCCGCGCAGAGCGTCGTCGACGCCGTCCGCGACGGTGCCGGTGAGCTGTTGGAGGACGTCCGGCTGTTCGACGTGTACACCGGCCCGCAGATCGGGGAGGGCCGCAAGTCGCTGGCGCTGGCGCTGCGGTTCCGCGCCGCCGACCGCACGCTCACCGAGGACGAGGCCAGCGCCGCCCGCGACGCCGCCGTGCAAGCGGCCGCCGACCGTCTCGGAGCCGTCCAGCGCCGCTAGTTCCTCGCCGAGCAGACGCAGAAGGGGGCAAATCGGGGCTTGGTAACGCCCTTCTCCGTTCCCCTACCTCCGGTGTGGGCCCAATGGGGGTGGATCGGCGCGTCGTTGACGGGGTTGTGGTCCTTGTCGGTGGAGGCTGATCTCCGAGCCGGCTGGCCGGTGAGCACTATTAGGTGTGGGCCTGGAATTTGGGTCAATTCCTTGAGCTGGATCGTGCCCCGGCTGGTTGGTGAGGTCACCTCTAGGGCTAATGGGATGTCGTGCCGGGTCGAGCACTGGTCCATTGGGTCGCCGCTGGGTGTCCTCCAGGCTCGCGGGATGAGTTCGACGAAGGAGGAGGTCAGGGAATTGATTTTCGTCGGCGATGACTGGTCCGAAGATCATCACGACGTCTATGTGATGGATGAGGCTGGAAAGCGGCTGGGGTCGCGGCGGCTGCCCGAGGGGCTGGCCGGCATCAGCAAGTTGCATGAGTTGATCGCCGACCACGCCGATCAACCCGAGCTGGTGGTGATCGGCATCGAAACCGATCGTGGGCTGTGGGTGAATGCGTTGACCGCGGCCGGCTATCAGGTGTTCGCGGTTAATCCGATGGCGGTGGCGCGGTATCGCGATCGCCACCATGTGTCGGGGGCCAAATCCGATGCCTCTGATGCCAAATTGCTGGCCGATCTGGTGCGTACCGATCGGCATAATCACCGCCCGCTCGCCGGCGACAGCGCCGCTGCTGAGGCGATCAAGGTGCTGGCCCGCGCGCATCAGAATCTGATCTGGACGCGCACCCGCCATACCAATGCGCTGCGCAGCGCGTTGCGCGAGTACTACCCTGCCGCCCTGGGCGCGTTTGAGGATCTGGCCGACCGGGATGCGCTGGCGGTGCTGGGTCGCGCATCAACGCCTGAGCAGGGCGCGGCGTTGAGCCTGTCGGCGATCCGCTCTGCACTCAAACGTGGTGGGCGGCAACGCTATATCGACGCCCGCGCGCGCGACATTCAGGTCGCGTTACGCACCGAGCAGCTGAGCGCACCCGCGCCAGTGGCCGCGGCGTTCGCGGCCACCACCCGCGCCGCGGTGGGCATTATCGCCGAGCTCAACCGGCAGATCGACGAGCTCGAAACCACGCTGGCCGCAAATTTTGAGGCGCACCCGGACGCTGACATCTACCTCTCCCAGCCAGGACTCGGTGATGTGCTCAGCGCCCAGGTGCTCGGTGAGTTCGGGGACGACCCGAACCGATACACCGACGCCAAGTCTCGCAAAAACTACGCCGGAACATCACCACTGACCGTGGCGTCGGGCAAGAAACACGTGGTGCTGGCCCGCTACATCCGCAACGAGCGCCTTTACGACGCGATCGACCGATGGGCGTTTAGCGCCCTGTCGGCCAGCCCCGGCGCCCGCGCGTTCTACGACCAACGCCGCGCCGCCAAAGACGGCCACCACCAGGCCCTCCGAGCCCTGGGCAACCGCCTCGTCGGCATCCTGCACGGCTGCCTACGCCACCGCACCCTCTACGACGAACACACCGCCTGGGCACACCGAACTACGACTGCGGCTTGACAATTAGAACCCTGGGATGTCCAGCTCGCGGGTAATTAGTTTGCACCTGACTGCATATACATGCAGAATTGCCGCATGGTTTCTGTGGCGGTGGCCGGTGCCAGTGGATATGCCGGCGGAGAGATCCTGCGGCTCCTTCTCGGGCACCCGGCCTACGCCGACGGACGGCTGACCATCGGCGCGCTGACGGCCGCGGGCAGTGCCGGGACGACGCTGACTGAGCACCACCCGCACCTGCTTCCATTGGCCGGACGGGTGCTCGAGCCCACCGATGCCGAGGTGCTCGGCGGCCACGACGTCGTCTTCCTCGGGCTTCCGCACGGGCATTCCGCGGCGCTGGCCGAGCAGCTGAGCCCCGACACCGTGATCATCGACTGCGGCGCCGACTTCCGGCTCACCGATTCGGCCGCCTGGGAGAAGTTCTACGGCTCGGCGCACGCCGGCAGCTGGCCCTACGGTCTGCCCGAACTGCCCGGAGCTCGCGACCGGCTGCGCGGAGCCAAGCGGATCGCCGTCCCGGGCTGCTACCCGACCGCCGCCCTGCTCGCGCTGTGGCCCGCTCTTGCCGAGGACCTCGTCGAGCCCGCAGTCACCGTCGTCGCCGTCAGCGGTACCTCAGGCGCCGGCCGCGCCGTCAAGGCCGATCTGCTCGGCTCCGAAGTCATCGGGTCGGCGCGCGCGTACAACATCGGCGGCAAGCATCGCCATACCCCGGAGATCGCGCAGGGGCTGAAGGCCGTCAGCGACAAGCACGTGACCGTGTCGTTCACCCCGGTCCTGATTCCGACGTCGCGTGGAATCCTGGCCACCTGCACGGCGCGCACCACTTCACCGTTGTCGCAGCTGCGCGCCGCCTACGAAAAAGCTTACGACGCCGAACCTTTCGTTCATCTGCTGCCCGAAGGTCAACTGCCGAAAACCGGCGCGGTGATAGGCAGCAACGCTGCACAGCTGACAGTCGCAGTCGACGAAGACGCCGAGACGTTCATCGCGATCGCCGCCATCGACAACCTCGTCAAGGGCACCGGCGGCGCGGCCGTGCAGTCGATGAACCTCGCGCTGGGCTGGCCCGAAACCGAAGGACTGTCGATCGTGGGAGTGGCGCCGTGACCGACCTCACCGACACCACCCGGCTCGTACGCACGCAGGGTGTCACGGCGCCCGCAGGCTTCCGCGCCACCGGAATCGCCGCCGGTATCAAGGCATCCGGCGCGCTCGACCTGGCGCTGGTGTTCAACGAAGGACCCGACCACGCCGCCGCAGGCGTGTTCACCCGCAACAAGGTCAAGGCCGCGCCGGTGCTGTGGTCGCAGCAGGTGCTCACCACCGGACGGCTGCGCGCAGTCATCCTCAACTCTGGTGGCGCCAACGCCTGCACCGGGCCGCAGGGCTTCCAGGACACCCACGCCACCGCCGAGGCCGTCGCCGCCGCACTGTCCGACTGGGGCACGGAGACAGGCGCGATCGAGGTCGCCGTCTGCTCGACCGGCCTCATCGGTGACCGACTGCCGATGAACAAGGTCCTGTCGGGTGTCACCGAAATCGTGCACGAGCTTGCCGGCGGGCTGACCGGTGGGGAAGAGGCCGCGCGGGCCATCATGACCACCGACACGGTGCCCAAACAGGTTGCGCTGCACCACGCCGACAACTGGACCGTCGGCGGCATGACCAAGGGGGCGGGCATGCTCGCGCCGTCGCTGGCCACCATGCTGTGTGTCATCACCACCGACGCCGTCGCTGACACGGCGGCGCTCGACCAGGCGTTGCGGAGAGCCGCCGCGCTGACCTTCGACCGGCTCGACGTCGACGGCAGCTGCTCCACCAACGACACGGTGTTGCTGCTCGCCTCCGGAGCAAGCGAAATCGCGCCCAGCCAAAGCGATCTCGACGACGCGGTGCTGCGGGTCTGCGACGACCTGTGCGCACAGCTGCAGGCCGACGCCGAGGGTCTCACCAAACGCATCGTCGTCACGGTGACCGGAGCGGCTTCCGAAGAGGACGCCGTCACGGCCGCGCGGGTGGTCGCGCGCGACAGCCTCGTCAAGACCGCGCTGTTCGGCTCCGACGCGAACTGGGGACGCGTGCTCGCCGCGGTCGGCATGGCACCGGTGACGCTGGACCCCGATCGGATCAGCGTGTCGTTCAACGGTTCTGCGGTCTGCATCGACGGCGTCGGCGCTCCGGGCGCCCGAGACGTCGATCTATCCGGCTCCGACATCGACGTGACCATCGACCTCGGTGTCGGCACCGAGCGGGCGTCGATCCGCACCACCGACCTCTCGCACGGGTACGTGGAAGAGAACTCGGCGTACAGCTCATGACGCTCGCGACGCCGGTCAAGGCGCAGGTGCTGGCGGCGGCGCTGCCATGGCTCAAGCAGATGCACGACAAGATCGTCGTCGTCAAGTACGGCGGCAACGCGATGACCGATGATGTGCTCAAGACTGCATTCGCCGCCGACATGGTGTTCCTGCGCAACTGCGGGATACACCCTGTCGTCGTCCACGGGGGTGGACCACAGATCAGCGCGATGCTCAAACGGCTTGGTATTGCAGGGGACTTCAAGGGCGGCTTCCGGGTCACCACACCCGAGGTGCTCGACGTCGCGCGCATGGTGCTGTTCGGGCAGGTCGGCCGCGAACTGGTCGGCCTCATCAACGCACACGGCCCCTACGCCGTCGGAATCACCGGCGAGGACGCGCATTTGTTCACTGCGGTGCGGCGAAGCGTCACTGTCGACGGCGTCGCCACCGACATCGGCCTGGTCGGCGACGTCGAGCACGTCAACACCGACGCCCTGCTGGATCTCATTGACGCAGGCCGTATCCCGGTGGTCTCCACGATTGCCCCCGACACCGACGGTGTTGTGCACAACATCAACGCCGACACCGCGGCCGCGGCGTTGGCCGAGGCGCTGGGCGCCGAGAAGCTGGTGGTGCTCACCGATGTCGAGGGTCTCTACACCCGCTGGCCCGACCGGGAGTCGCTCGTCAGTGAGATCGACACCGCCGCCCTGACGCAGCTGCTGCCCACCCTGGAGACGGGCATGGTGCCCAAGATCGAAGCGTGCCTGCGCGCCGTATCGGGCGGGGTGCCCAGCGCGCACGTCATAGACGGCCGTGTCGAACATTGCGTGCTGGTGGAACTTTTCACTGACGACGGGACGGGTACGAAGGTGGTGAGCGCATGAGCCGGGGGAGCGGCGACCAGTGATGCGCAGCGGTGGGAAGCCGTGATGATGAACAACTACGGCACCCCGCCAATCGCGTTGGCCAGCGGCGACGGCGCAGTGGTCACCGATGTCGACGGCAAGTCTTACATCGACTTGCTCGGCGGCATCGCGGTCAACATCCTCGGGCACCGCCATCCCGCTGTGATCGACGCGGTCACCCGGCAGCTCAACACGCTTGGCCACACATCGAACCTGTACGCGACGGAACCGGGCATCGCCCTGGCCGAGGCGCTGGTGGGCCTGCTGGGCGCAGAGGCACGCGTGTTCTTCTGCAACTCCGGCACGGAGGCCAACGAAGTCGCCTTCAAGATGACCAGGCTCACCGGCCGCACGAAACTTGTTGCCGCCCATGGTGCTTTCCACGGCCGCACGATGGGCTCTCTCGCGTTGACGGGCCAGCCCTCCAAGCAGGAGCCGTTCGCCCCGCTGCCGGGTGACGTCACGTTCGTCCCCTACGGCGACACCGACGCGCTCACCGCAGCCGTCGACGACCACACCGCCGCGGTGTTCCTCGAGCCGATCATGGGCGAGGGCGGCGTCGTCGTCCCGCCCGCCGGCTACCTGGCAGCCGCGCGGGAGATCACGGCCAAGCACGGAGCGCTGTTGGTGCTCGACGAGGTGCAAACCGGAATGGGCCGCACCGGAGCGTTTTTCGCCCACCAGCACGACGGCATCGTCCCCGACATCGTGACCCTGGCCAAGGGCCTTGGCGGCGGGCTGCCGATCGGCGCGTGCATCGCGGTCGGCGACACCGCGGATCTGCTGACCCCCGGCCTGCACGGCAGCACCTTCGGCGGTAACCCGGTCTGCACCGCCGCCGCGCTGGCGGTGCTCAAGGTGCTGGCCGACGACGACCTGACGGCCCGCGCAGGCATGCTCGGCAAGACGCTGTCGACCGGCATCGAGTCACTGGGCCATCCGCTGGTCGACCATGTCCGCGGCCGCGGCCTGCTGTGCGGCGTCGTGCTGAGCTCAGAGGTGGCCAAGCCCGCGGAGGCCGCCGCCCGCGAGGCCGGCTTTCTGGTGAATGCCGCTGCGCCCGACGTGATCCGGCTGGCCCCGCCGCTGATCATCACCGAGGGTCAGATCGATGACTTCCTCAAGGCCCTGCCCGGCGTTCTCGACAAGGCGGTGTCATGATCAGACATTTCCTGCGCGACGACGACCTCACGCCCGAGGAGCAAGCCGAGGTGCTGGCGCTGGCCGCCGAGCTGAAGACGGATCCGTTCAGCCGCCGCCCGCTCGAGGGGCCGCGCGGCGTCGCCGTCATCTTCGACAAGAACTCCACCCGTACCCGGTTCTCCTTTGAGATCGGGATCGCCCAGCTCGGCGGGCACGCGGTCGTGGTGGACGGCCGCAGCACCCAGCTCGGGCGGGAAGAAACGCTGGAGGACACCGGAAAGGTGTTGTCCCGCTACGTCGACGGGATCGTGTGGCGGACGTTCGCCCAGGATCGGTTGACCGCGATGGCGTCCGGGGCAGGCGTGCCGGTGGTCAACGCGCTGTCCGACGAGTTCCACCCGTGCCAGGTGCTGGCCGACCTGCAGACGCTGGCCGAGCGCAAGGGCTCGCTGGCGGGCCTGCGGCTCGCATACTTGGGCGACGGCGCCAACAACATGGCGCACTCGCTGATGCTCGGCGGGGTCACCGCGGGCATCCACGTCACCGTCGCCGCGCCGGCCGGCTTCGAACCCCACCCGGATTTCGTTGCCGCCGCGGACAAACGGGCGTTGCAGACCGGAGCGACGGTGACGCTGACAGCCGATGCGCAGCAGGCCGCCGACGGCGCCGACGTGCTGGTCACCGACACCTGGACGTCGATGGGGCAGGAGAACGACGGGCTGGACCGCGTCGGGCCGTTCCGGCCATTCCAGGTCAACGCCGAGCTGCTGAGTCGTGCTGATCCGAATGCCGTTGTGCTGCATTGCCTTCCGGCGCACCGTGGGCAGGAGATCACCGATGAGGTGATCGACGGGCCGCAGAGCGTGGTCTGGGACGAGGCGGAGAACAGGCTGCACGCGCAGAAGGCGTTGCTGGTGTGGTTGTTGGAGCGATCCCGATGAGTGGCCCGAAGACCGCGCCGGAGGTCGCCGCCACCCGCGCCGGCCGGCAGGCGCGCATCGTCACGCTGCTGTCGTCGAATTCCGTGCACAGCCAAACCGAACTTGCCGCGATGCTGGCCGACGAGGGCATCGACGTCACCCAGGCCACGCTGTCGCGCGACCTCGAAGAACTCGGCGCGGTCAAACTGCGTGGCGCCGACGGCGGCGTCGGCGTGTACGTCGTCCCCGAGGACGGCAGCCCGGTGCGCGGTGTGTCCGGGGGGACCGAGCGCATGACGCGACTGCTGGGGGAGCTGCTGGTGTCCACCGACGCCAGCGGGAATCTCGCCGTGTTGCGCACCCCGCCGGGCGCGGCGCACTACCTCGCCAGCGCGATCGACCGCGCCGCACTCCCGTACGTCGTCGGCACCGTCGCCGGCGACGACACCATCCTGGTGGTGGCACGCGAACCGATGACCGGCGCGGAACTGGCCGCCAAGTTTGAACGGTATCCAACTAAAGGAGATTGGCTGATGTCCGAGCGCGTCATCTTGGCGTATTCCGGCGGTCTTGACACCTCGGTGGCGATCAGCTGGATCGGCAAAGAGACCGGCCACGAGGTGGTGGCGGTCGCCATCGACCTCGGTCAGGGCGGCGAGGACATGGAGGTCGTGCGCAAGCGGGCGCTCGACTGCGGTGCGGTCGAGGCTGTCGTCATCGATGCCAAGGACGAATTCGCCGACGAGTACTGCCTGCCCGCGATCCAGTCCAACGCGCTGTACATGGACCGCTACCCGCTGGTGTCGGCGCTGAGCCGGCCGCTGATCGTCAAGCATCTGGTGACCGCCGCACGCGAGCACGGCGGCGGCATCGTCGCGCACGGCTGCACCGGCAAGGGCAACGACCAGGTCCGCTTCGAGGTCGGATTCGCCTCGCTGGCACCGGATCTGGAGGTGCTGGCTCCCGTCCGCGACTATGCGTGGACCCGCGAGAAGGCGATCGCGTTCGCCGAGGAGAACGCGATCCCGATCAATGTCACCAAGCGCTCGCCGTTCTCCATCGACCAGAACGTGTGGGGCCGCGCCGTGGAGACCGGCTTCCTCGAACACCTGTGGAACGCGCCGACCAAGGACGTTTACGACTACACCGAAGACCCGACCGTGAACTGGAGCACGCCCGATGAGGTGATCGTCGGATTCGAACGGGGCGTGCCGGTTTCCATCGACGGCCGGTCGGTCACCGTGCTGCAGGCCATCGAGGAGCTCAACGAGCGCGCCGGCGCCCAGGGCGTAGGCCGGCTCGACGTGGTCGAGGACCGGCTGGTCGGCATCAAGAGCCGCGAAATCTACGAGGCGCCAGGCGCCATGGTGCTCATCACCGCGCACACAGAACTCGAACACGTCACGCTCGAACGTGAGCTCGGCCGGTTCAAGCGGATGACCGACCAGCGCTGGGGTGAACTGGTTTACGACGGGTTGTGGTACTCGCCGCTGAAGTCGGCGCTGGAGTCGTTTGTCGCCAAGACGCAGGAACACGTGTCCGGCGAGATCCGGCTGGTGCTGCACGGCGGGCACATTGCGGTCAACGGCCGCCGCAGCGCCGAGTCGCTGTACGACTTCAATCTCGCCACCTACGACGAGGGCGACACGTTCGACCAGTCCGCGGCAAAGGGTTTCGTGCACGTGCACGGCCTGTCGTCGAAGATCGCCGCGCGCCGGGACCTCGCCAAATGACCGCGAGCAGACGCAAAATCACCTTGCGCGCACGGCGTGTCAGAGCGACTTTGCGTCTGCTCGCGCAGGAGAAGTGACGTGAGCACCAACGAGGGATCGCTGTGGGGCGGGCGGTTCTCCGACGGGCCGTCGGATGCGCTGGCGGCGCTGAGCAAGTCGACACACTTCGACTGGGTGCTGGCGCCCTACGACATCGTGGCGTCAAAAGCCCACGCGCGGGTACTGTTTCGGGCCGGGCTGCTCACCGAAGAGCAGCGCGACGGACTGCTCGTCGGCCTGGACAGCCTGGCCGACGACGTCGCCGACGGCAGCTTCCTGCCACTGGTCACCGACGAGGACGTGCACGGCGCGCTGGAACGCGGCCTCATCGACCGGGTCGGTGCAGAGCTGGGCGGACGGCTGCGGGCGGGCCGGTCGCGAAACGACCAGGTGGCCACGCTGTTTCGGATCTGGCTGCGCGACGCCATCAGACGGGTCGCCGACGGCTGCCTCGAGGTCGTCGGCGCGCTGGCCACTCAGGCCGCCGCCCACCCGACGGCGATCATGCCCGGCAAGACCCATCTGCAGTCGGCGCAGCCGATCCTGCTGGCGCATCATCTCCTGGCTCACGCGCACCCGCTGCTGAGGGACGTCGACCGGCTCGCCGACTTCGACAAGCGAGCCGCGGTGTCGCCCTACGGATCCGGGGCGCTGGCCGGGATCGTCGCTCGACCTCGACCCCGACGCGATCGCCGAGGAACTGGGCTTCGACGCCGCCGCCGACAACTCCGTCGACGCCACCGCGTCCCGCGACTTCGCCGCCGAGGCGGCCTTCGTGCTGTCCATGATCGGCGTCGACCTGTCGCGGCTGGCCGAGGACATCATCCTGTGGAGCACAACCGAATTCGGCTACGTGACGCTGCACGACTCGTGGTCGACCGGCAGCTCGATCATGCCGCAGAAGAAGAACCCCGATATCGCCGAGCTCGCCCGCGGCAAGTCCGGCCGGCTGATCGGCAACCTCACCGGCCTGCTGGCCACGCTCAAGGCGCAGCCGCTGGCCTACAACCGCGACCTGCAGGAGGACAAGGAGCCGCTGTTCGACTCGGTCGCCCAGCTCGAGCTGCTGCTGCCGGCGATGGCCGGCCTCGTCGCAACGCTGCGCTTCGACGTCGACCGGATGGCCGAACTCGCGCCGCTCGGCTACACGCTGGCCACCGACGTCGCCGAATGGCTGGTCCGCAGGGGCGTGCCGTTCCGGGTCGCCCACGAGGCCGCCGGCGCCGCGGTGCGTGCCGCCGAGGCCCGCGGCGTCGGCCTGGAAGACCTCGAGGACGCCGAGCTTCGCCGACATCCACCCCGAGCTGACGCCGCAGGTGCGCGAAGTCCTGACCATCACGGCTCGGTCGATTCCCGCGACGCCCGCGGCGGCACAGCTCCCATCCAGGTCGCCAAGCAGCTCGGCGTCGTCCGCGAAACCGCCGACAAGCTGCGAGCTCCGGCTGCGTCGCTTGCCGTCGTCGACTCAGTCGTCGGCGGCAGCCAGCCACGCCTCTTCCAGAGATTCCTTGCGGCCCTCTAGCTCCTGCAGTTCGGCGTTGAGTTCGCCGAGCCCCACGTGATCGTCAGCGCACTTGGGCCATCGACTCGTGCAGCGCGGCGATCCGCTCGTCCAGCTTGTCGAGTTGGCCCTCGATGCGGGCCATCTCCTTGCCGGTCCGTCGCTCCCGCGCCGACGCCGATTCGCCTCGCGGCGGCTCCGGGCGGGTGGCGGGCGTCGATGCCGACGCGGCGGCGTGCCCGATCGGCGAGGTACTGCTCGATGCCGCCCGGCAGCAGGTCGCAGCGCCCGCCGCCGGTGAGCGCATACGTGACGTCGCTGACCCGCTCGAGGAAGTAGCGGTCGTGGGTGACGACGATCAGCGTGCCGGGCCAGCCGTCCAGGTAGTCCTCGATGACGGTCGAGCGTGTCGATGTCGAGGTCGTTGGTCGGCTCGTCGAGCAGCAGCACGTTGGGTTCGTCGAGCAGCAGCCGCAGGAACTGCAGCCGGCGCCGCTCGCCGCCGGACAGGTCGGCCAGCCGCGCGGTCAGCTTGTCGCCGATGAACCCGAAGTCCTTCAACAATGTGTCGGCGCTGATCTCGCGGCCGCCCGCGAGCGCTGTGATGCGGCGCCGGTTCTCGACGGCGTCGATCACCCGATCGGCTCCGTCCACCTCGGCCAGTGCCTGGCTCAAGTAGCCGATCTTGAGGGTGGTGCCGCGCTTGATGGTGCCGGCGGCGGGCTCCAGTTCGCCCGTCGAGCAGCCGCAGCACCGACGTCTTGCCGGTGCCGTTGACGCCGACCAGCCCGATGCGCGCACCCGGCCCGATCGACCAGTCGACGCGGTCCAGGATCACCCTCGGCGGGTCGCCCACCTCCAGCCGGACCCGGTGCAGATCGAACACGTCCTTGCCCAGCCGGGTAATCGGCAAACCGTTGCAGCACAAGGGAATCGCGTGGAGGTGGCTCGTTGGCGATCAACTCGTTGGCGGCCTGTATGCGGAACTTCGGCTTCGAGGTGCGCGCCGGCGGACCGCGCCGCAGCCACGCCAGCTCCTTGCGCATCAGGTTCTGGCGGCGCGCCTCGGTCCCGGCCGCGAGCCGCATCCGCTCGGCACGGGCCAGCACGTAGGCGGCATAACCGCCGTCGTAGGCGTCGACCGTGCCGCCGTGCACCTCCCACGTCCGGGTGCACACCGCGTCCAGGAACCAGCGGTCGTGGCTGACCACCACCAGCGCCTTGGCCGGTTGCGCAGTCAGGTGCCCGGCCAGCCAGCCGATCACCTCCACGTCGAGGTGGTTGGTCGGCTCGTCGAGCACCAGCACGTCGTGGCCCGCCAGCAGCACCCGGGCCAGCGCCACCCGGCGCCGCTCACCGCCGCTCAGCCCGCCGACTCGGCGCGTCGAGATCCACGCCCACCCAGCAGGTGCTCGACCACCTCGCGGGTGTCCGGCTCGGCGGCCCACACGTGGTCCGGCCGGCCGCCGACGATGACGTCGCGGACCGAGGTGCCGCGGATTGAAGTCGTCGGTCTGCCGCAGATAGCCCACCGACAGTCCGGAGGTGTGGGTGACGCGACCCGAATCGGGCATGCCGCGCCGCGGTCAGCACTTGCAGCAGCGTGGTCTTGCCGTCGCCGTTGCGGCCGACGACGCCGATCGCATCGCCCTCGTCGACGCCGAGGCTGACCCCGTCGAGAAGGGTGCGGGTGCCGTACCCGACGGTCGCGCGCTCGACATTGATCAGGTTCGCCATCAGCCGCGATGATAGGTCGCGGCCGTGCCATGATGGTCGGCGGCAGTCGGGGGACTGGCACAGTGTAAGGGGAGTGTTGCGTGGTGGACCTGTCGGCGATAACCAGGCCGGTGGGCCGGCTGGTGGCCACCGCGCAGAACGGCCTGGAAGTGCTGCGCTACGGCGGCCTGGAGACCGGCTCGGTGCCCTCTCCGTTTCAGATCATCCAGAGCGTGCCGATGTACAGGCTGCGCCGATACTTCCCGCCCGACACCCGGCCCGGGCGCGGAGCGGCCGGGCCCGCCCGTACTGATGGTGCACCCGATGATGATGTCGGCCGACATGTGGGACGTCACCCGCGACGACGGCGCGGTCGGCATCCTGCACAAGGCCGGCATTGACCCGTGGGTCATCGACTTCGGCTCGCCCGACAAGGTCGAGGGCGGCATGCAGCGCAACCTCGCCGACCACGTCGTCGCGCTGAGCGAAGCCATCGACACCGTCAAGGAGGTCACCGGCCGCGACGTGCATCTGGCCGGCTACTCCCAGGGCGGGATGTTCGCCTACCAGTCCGCGGCCTACCGACGGTCGAAGGACCTCGCCAGCATTGTCGCGTTCGGCGCACCGGTTGACACGCTGGCGGCGTTGCCGATGAACCTGCCGGCCGGCTTGGCCGCGGGGGCGGCCGATTTCATGGCCGACCACGTCTTTTCCCGCATCGACATCCCCGGGTGGTTGGCGCGCGCCGGTTTCCAGATGCTCGACCCGATCAAGACCGCGCAGTCGCGGCTGGACTTCCTGCGCCAGTTGCACGACCGGGAGGCGTTGCTGCCTCGCGAACAGCAGCGGCGCTTCCTGGCGTCCGAGGGCTGGATCGCCTGGTCGGGTCCGGCGATCTCCGAGTTGCTCAAGCAGTTCATCTCACACAACCGGATGATGACCGGCGGCTTCTCCATCCACGGCGACCTGGTGACGCTGTCCGACATCGACTGCCCGGTGCTGGCCGTCGTCGGTGAAGTCGACGACATCGGGCAGCCAGCCTCGGTGCGCGGAATCAAGCGTGCCGCCCCTGCGGCCGACGTGTACGAATTCCTGATCCGCGCAGGCCATTTCGGCCTGGTCGTCGGGTCGAAGGCCGCCAGCCAAACGTGGCCGACGGTCGCGCGCTGGGTCCAGTGGATCGACGGCAGTGGCGATATGCCCGAGCACATCGCGCCCATGGCGCTGCAGCCGGCCGAACACGACGAAACCGGCGTCTCGTTGAGCTCGCGGGTGGCGCACGGCACCGCTGCGGCCACCGAGATGGCCTTCACGCTTCGCCCGGTCGGCGGCCGACGCGCTGGTCGCGGCCAACAAGTCCGCCCGCGCGTTGGCCGTCGAGACGTATCGGACCCTGCCGAGGCTGGCGCGGCTGGGCCAGATCAACGACCACACCAGGATCTCGCTCGGCCGGATCATGTCCGAGCAGGCGCGCGACTTGCCCAACGGGGAGTGCCTGCTGTTCGACGGGCGCGTGCACACCTATGAGGCGGTGGATCGCCGTATCAACAACGTGGTCCGCGGGCTGATCGACGTCGGCGTGCGCCAGGGCGCCCATGTCGGGGTGCTGATGGAGACCCGGCCCAGCGCGCTGGTCGCGATCGCCGCGCTGTCGCGGCTCGGCGCGGTGGCCGTGTTGATGCCGCCCGACGTCGACCTGGCGGCCGCCGCCCGGCTCGGCGGGGTGTCGGAGATCATCGCCGACCCGAGCAACCTTGCGGCCGCGCGAGCGCTCGACACGCGGGTACTGGTGCTCGGCGGCGGCGAATCGCGCGACCTGCACCTGCCGGACGATGCCGACGTCGCGGATGTCATTGACATGGAGAAGATCGACCCCGAGGACGTCGACCTGCCCGGCTGGTACCGGCCCAACCCCGGCTTGGCCCGCGACCTGGCCTTCGTCGGGTTCAGCTCGATCGGTGGCGAGCTGATCGCACGCCAGATCACCAACTACCGGTGGGCGTTGTCGGCGTTCGGCACCGCGTCGGCGGCCAACCTCGGCCGCGGCGACACCGTCTACTGCCTCACCCCGCTGCACCACCAATCCGGACTGCTGGTGGCGATCGGTGGCGCCGTCGTCGGCGGCTCGCGGATCGCGCTGTCGCGGGGGCTGCGGCCGGACCGATTTCTGCAGGAGATCCGCCAGTACGGCGTCACGGTGGTGTCGTACACCTGGGCGATGCTGCGGGAGGTCATCGACGATCCGTCGTTCTCGCTGACCGGCAGCCATCCGGTGCGGCTGTTCATCGGCTCCGGCATGCCGACGGGCCTGTGGAAGCGGGTCGTCGAGGTGTTCGAGCCGGCCCACGTCGTGGAGTTCTTCGCGACCACCGACGGGCAGGCCGTGCTGGCCAACGTGTCGGGCGCCAAGATCGGCAGCAAGGGCAGGCCGCTGCCCGGCGGCGGCGAGGTCGAACTGGCCGCATATGACACCGAGGACAACCTGATCCTCGAGGACGACCGCGGGTTCGTTCGCAGGGCCGACAGCCAACGAGGTCGGCGTGCTGCTGGCCCATCCGCGGGGCCCCGTCGACCCGACGGCTTCGGTCAAACGCGGTGTGTTCGCCCCCGCAGATACCTGGGTGTCCACCGAATACCTGTTCCGCCGCGACGAGGACGGCGACTACTGGCTCGTCGACAACCGCGGCGCGGTCATCCACACCGCCCGTGGCCCTGTCTACGCCTCACCCGTCAACGACGCCGTCGGCCGGCTGGGGGCGGTGGATCTGGCGGTCACCTACGGCGTCGAGGTCGGCGGGCATCAGCTGGCCATCACGGCGCTTGCATTGTGTCCCGGCGGCAGCATTCCGTCGGCGGACCTGTCCGAGGCACTGGCCGATCTGCCTGTCGGAAACCCACCCGACATCGTGCATGTGGTGCCGGAGATGGCGCTCACCGCCTCCTACCGCCCGCAGGTCGGCCCGCTGCGGGCCGCCGGGATCCCCAAGCCGTCGCGTAACGCCTGGTATTTGGATCCCGATACGAATCGGTACAAGCGGTTGACCGTCGCAGTACGCACCGAGATCGCCGGCGGACAACAGTGACCCGTGCCTTGCGGCACACGCACTGTTAGGCTCCCCGCTGGCGACAGGTCGTCGCCGGGTCGGGCTGTCCGCGCCGCCGTCGCTGGAGGATTGATGACATCGCAGACCGGAAAGAATCACCACTTGTTGCGTCGCGCCGTTGCCGGTAGCGCTTGGGCGTCGGCCTCCTGGTGGGCATCGGTTCGCCGGCCGCGCTGGCCCAGCCGGAGCCAGACCCCGGTGACGGATGCGCCGCCCAATGCGCAAGACGACGAAACCGCAGCGACGTCGACAATGACGGCCGACGAGGTGTTGACCATCATTGCTACGGAATACGACACCGGTGCGGGCGGCGGAAAGCTCTCGAACCTGATTCACGACGTTTTGACACTCCGTGCTCAAGGCTTCAAGGCGTCCAACGCGAACAAGATCGCAATCGAGGAGGCTTTGGAGAAACGCCCGAATCAGACACCACTCATCGAAGCACTCGAACAGACGCTCGCCTATCAGCTCACTCAGAAGGCGCGGCAGGCCGCCGCAGGCACCCCTCCCGGCGGGTTCGTCGCCGGCATCAACCAGCTTCCGCCGGGACAGACGCCCGACCCGACCGATCCCGACAACACCGGCGTCTTCCTCGGCCCGACCGGCGGCGTCACGCAGCCGATCGGCTAGCCGCCGTTGTGCTTGACGAAAAACTGCTGAGCATCCTGGTCTGCCCGCAGGACCGCGGACCGTTGCTTCTGGTTGATCACGAATTCCTCTACAACCCCCGGCTCCGACGGGCGTATCGGATCGAGGACGGCATTCCCGTGCTGCTCGTCGATGAAGCCGTCGTCGTGACCGACGACGCCGAGCATCAACGGATGCTCGACAGGGCAGAGTCTGGTGGCGCAGTTTCCTGACGGATTCCTCTGGGGCGTCGCCACGGCCGCTCATCAGGTCGAGGGCAACAACGTCGCGTGCGACGCATGGCTCATGGAGCATCTACCGGGCACCGTGTATCGGGAACCCAGCGGGGACGCTGTCGACTTCTACCACCGCTATCCCGACGACATCGCGGTGATTGCGGCCTTGGGCCTCAACGCCTTTCGGTTCGGCGCCGAATGGGCGCGGATCGAACCGGAGAACGGTGAGATCTCCACCGCGGCGCTCGACCATTACTCGCGCGTGGTTGACACGTGCCTTGGTCATGGCGTCGTACCGGTGCTGACGCTGCACCATTTCACCAGCCCGCAGTGGCTGATTCGGCACAACGGGGGGTGGCGTAGCGCCGAGACTGCCCGACGGTTCGCGGACTATGCGGCGGCGGTATTGGCCCGCCTGGGGGACCGGGTGACCTGGGTGTGCACGATCAACGAGGCGAACACCCCGGCACTGCTCACGGCCGGCGGCCTGCTGCCCGAGGCCTGGAGGGCGAAGCTGGCCGAGACAAACAGCTTGGCCGCCAAGGCATTCGGCGTCAGCGAGGACGAGTTCTGCCCGTTCTTTCCGGCGGCCAGCGACGACAAAGCCGTCGAGGTGGTGGGGCAGGCGCACCGCCTGGCCGTCGACAGCATCCATGCGGTTGCGCCACGCGCAAAGGTGGGCATCACGCTGGCGCTGCAGGAAATCGCCGCCGATCCGGGCGGGGAGGAGATGGCGGATGTGGCCGACGACTTCGTCAACCGCCGCTACCTGCGCGACATGGGCGTGGTTGGCGATTTCGTTGGCGTGCAGACGTACACCCGCATTGTGTTTGGCCCGGACGGGCTCAAGCCGCCCACCGGTCCGATATCGGACAACGGGCTGGAACTGGCGCCGGGCGCGTTGACCGCGACGTGTCGTCAGGCGCAGCAGCTCACCGGGCTGCCGGTGCTGGTTACCGAGCACGGCGTGGATTTCGACGACCCCGACGACGGCATGCGGGCCGAACTGATCGAGGACACATTGCGCGAGCTGGGGCCGGCAATCGCCAACGGCCTCGACGTTCGCGGGTACCTGCACTGGTCGCTTGTCGACAACTTCGAATGGTTCAACGGCTACCGCGGGCACTTCGGCCTGCTTGGTAACGACCGCAGCAAGCAGCGACGCTGGATCCGGCCGAGCGCGCTGCGCTACGGGGCGATCGCCAGGGCCAACGGATTCGGCGGGTCAGGCGAGGCCGGGTAGATCGCCGGTCAGGTAGCGCTGCAGATTGGGCGCGATGGTCTCGGCGATCTGCTCGATCGGCAGCGACTTGAACGGGTCGAGTTCCAGGATGTAGCGGGCCATCACGACGCCCAGCAACTGTGACGCCACGAACTGGACCCGGATGCGTCCGCTGCCGGGCGGATTGTCGACGCGGGACCCCACCTCAACGGCTATCACTTCTTGCAGGAACGAGCGGATGAGGCTCACTTCGTCGCCGGCCAGGATCGACCGCAGCATCGCGATGAAACCCGAACCGAGTTCGGAGTCCCACAGCGACAACAGAATTGATGGCAGCGTATGCCCGAGTTCCTCCACGGGCGTTTCCCGCATGGGGCCGATCACTTGCATGGGATCGATGGGAATGTGGATCGCTGCAGCGAACAGCTGGGTCTTGGTGCCGAAGTAATGGTGCACCAACGCGGGGTCAACTCCTGCGTCCGCCGCGATCGCACGTATCGATGTCTTGTCGATTCCGTTGCGGGCGAACAACTCCCGTGCACTGGTCAGGATGCGTTCACGAGTATCCGACGTCCCGGGCGGTCGCCCGGGACGCCTGCGATCAGCTTCGGTGGTCAATCGCTTACGGTGTCCTTCGTCGTAGGGTCGCCGCGGCCAGGCACAGCGCGATGATCGCACAGCCGATGACGACGATGATGTCTCGCAGCGCGATGTCGGTCAGCTCGGGATGGGCCCCGACTTGCTGCAAGGCTTCCAGCGCGTAGCTGGCCGGCATGACGTTGCTGATCCATTCCAGCCAGTCGGGCATCGCGGCGCGGGGAACGATGATGCCGGCGAGCAGTATTTGGGGGGCGATCACCAGCGGCATGAACTGTACGGCCTGAAATTCGGTGCGGGCGAATGCACTACACAACAGGCCGAGACCGACACCGAGAACCGCGTTGACGATCGCGATCACGAATACCCACATCGGGCTGCCCGCGGTGTCGAAGCCGAGCAGCCAGAACGAGGTGATGCACGCCAGCGTGGCCTGAGCCGCGGCGGCGATCGAGAACGCGGTCCCATAGGCGGCCAGCAGGTCCAGGCGCCGTAAGGGGTGGTCAGGATCCGTTCCAGGGTCCCCGACGCCCGTTCGCGCTGCATGGTGATCGACGTGATCAGAAACATGACCAGGAGCGGAAACAGGCCGAGCAGGATCAGGCAGGCGTTGTTGAACCCTGAAGTCGCACCCGGCCGGGTGGGAACGTTCTGAAACATGAAGTACATCAGCGTAATGATCAGGCTCGGGACGAGCAGCATCATCGCGATGGTGCGGTGGTCGGCGGCGAGTTGGCGCAGGATCCGCGCCGTGGTCGCCGTATAGCCCTGCAGCGTCAGCCGGTTGCGGCTGCGGTGCTGCGCCGGATGATGGACAGAAACGCTTCTTCCAGTGACTGACATCCGGTGTCCTCTCGTAGTCGGTCGGGGGTGATGTGGGCAAGCAGATGACCGTCGCGCATGAGCAGGAGGTCTGCGCACCGGTCGGCCTCGTCCATCACGTGACTGGACACCAGCAGCGTGATGCCCTGCTTGGCGAGCGCGTTGAACTGCTCCCAGAGGTCCGCGCGCAGTACCGGGTCCAGGCCCACGGTCGGCTCATCGAGGACGAGCAGGTCGGGTTGACAGACCAGCGCGCAGGCCAGCGAGGCCCGGGTGCGTTGGCCGCCGGATAGATTGCCGCACAGGGCGGTTCGGTGGTCGGCGAGGCCAACGGCGTCGATGGCGGCGTCGGCGGCACGGCGTGTCCATCCCGTACAGGGAGGCGAAGTAGCGGACATTGTCGATGATCCGCAAGTCGTCGTAGATCGTCGGATCCTGGGGCATGTATCCGACTCGGTGGCGCAGCTGGGCGGATCCGGCCGGATGGCCGAGCACGGTCACCGAGCCGGCGGCGACGATCTGTGTGCCGACGATCGCGCGCATCAGTGTGGTCTTGCCGCAGCCGGACGGGCCGAGCAGTCCCGTGATGGTGCCGCGGGCGATTTGCACCGAGAGGTCGTGTATCGCGGGTCGCTTGCCGCGGACGACGCGGAGGTGATCGACGGTGATCACCGGCTCGACACCGTGCCGAAGCAATTCATCACTCGATGAACTCATCATATGATGAATAATCCTCCCCGGGCACTGCGGTGTCAATGCGCGCGTGCAGAATCTGTCCGGTGAGTGCTGACCGGCTGGCCGTGGATCCGCGTCACGGCCGCGCGGCGGCTGCTCGGTGCGGCGCTGACCGGGCGCGGGGTCAGCGCGATGATCGTCGAGGTGGAGGCCTACGGCGGCCCGATCGACGGGCCCTGGCCCGATGCCGCGTCGCATTCGTTTCGCGGGCCCGGACTGCGCAACTCGGTGATGTTCGGTCCGGCCGGGCGCCTCTACACGTACCGAAGCCACGGCATTCACGTGTGCGCGAACGTCGTGTGCGCCACCGACGGTGTAGCGGGGGCGGTGCTGCTGAGGGCGGCCGCGGTCGAAGCGGGCCTTGACGTCGCCCACCTGCGCCGCGGTGATTCGACGCGCCCGGTCGCGTTGGCGCGAGGGCCCGGCAATCTGTGTTCGGCCCTGGGAATCACCATGGACGACAACGGGATTGACCTGTTCGACCCGAAGGGCCCGATTCGCCTCACGCTCGGGGAGGAACGGAATGCCGTCGAAGGGCCGCGGGTTGGCGTGAGCAAGGCGGCCGACCGGCCGTGGCGGTTCTGGCTCGCGGGACGTCCAGAGGTGTCGCTGTATCGCCGCAGTCCGCGGGCACCCGCTCCCGGCGAAAGCGACTAAGGGCCGAGCAGATGAGCCGTGACCGCCGGTGCGACTCTGGCGATGAGTTCTTCCACGGGAGTCGAGGCGATCGGGTCCACGCGCAGGATATGGCGCAAGTAGGCGATACCCAGTAGCTGGGACATCGCCAAGTCGATCCGCAGTTCTGCGTCCGGTCCTGCAAGCTCGTCAGCCATCTGCCGATACACCTGCCCCTGGATGAATTGCCGCACCAACGTGGCCGACTCCTCGTGGGTCGCCGCGCCGCGCAGAATCGCCAGCAGAGGCGCTCGAGTGTCCGGCTGCTCCCAGACCTCGAAGAAGACCCGCGCCAGCCGTGCGCCCATCTCACCGCGATCGCCCCCAGCGATCCGCGCGGCGATCTGCGCCGGTGCAAAGGGCCACCCCATCGTGGCCCGGAACAGTTCGGCCTTGCTGCCGAAGTAGTGGCGGATCATCGCTGGGTCGACGGACGGCGCCGGCGGCGATGTCGCGCACCGAGGTCTTGTCGTACCCGGCGTTGGCGAACATCCGTCGCGCCGTGTCCAAGACCACCTGGCGGGTGTCGGGATTCCCCGGCCGTCGACCAATGGGAGGCATGTTCCGAAATTCTACAGCCGTTGACTTTCCCGGAAGCGCGGATTAACTTGACGAACAGAAAATTCTACAAGTGAGGAGTTTCCTGAAATGCCTGCTCCACGTTGGGTTGCCCGCGCCAACAAGGCCGGGCTCAACCGGGTCACGAAGTTCATCGCGCCCTGGGCGCCGGGGTGGGCGGTTGTCGTCCATCGTGGCCGCAAGTCGGGCAAGACGTTCCGGACTCCGTTGTGGGCCTTCCGGCGTGGGGACGGGTACGTGATCGCCCTGACGTACGGCTCAACCGCTGACTGGGTCCGCAATGTCGTCGCCGCGGGCGGGTGCGAACTCGAGACGCGTCGGCGGCGCTATCAGGTCAGCAATCCGCGGGTTTATCGCGACGACAATGCGAGCGACATGCCGGCATTCATCCGGTTCATGCTCCGCCGAGTCATCAAGGCGCCGGAGTTCCTGAGCGTCGACGTGGTGCGCGAACTGGCAACGGCACGCTGAGGTCCGCGCGATGGTGCCGCGCTCGCATGCGGGAAGATCGACGCGTGGGCACGGACATCCTCGACGAGTTGGAATGGCGTGGGCTGATTGCACAGTCCACCGACCGGGACGTATTGGCGGCCGAGCTGGCCGCCGGACCCGTCACCGTCTACTCGGGGTTCGACCCGACCGCTCCGAGCCTGCACGCCGGGCATCTGGTGCCGCTCCTTGGCCTGCGACGGTTTCAGCGGGCGGGGCATCGGCCGATTGTGCTGGCCGGTGGCGCCACAGGCATGATCGGTGATCCGCGCGACACCGGAGAACGCATTCTGAACACGGCCGACACGGTGGCCGACTGGGCCGGCCGAATCCGCGGCCAGCTCGAGCGTTTCGTCGACTTCGACGATTCACCGACCGGTGCGGTGGTGGAGAACAACGTGTCGTGGACGGGGGAGCTGTCGACGATCGAGTTCCTGCGTGACATCGGTAAGCACTTCTCGGTCAACGTCATGCTCGACCGCGACACCGTCCGCCGGCGGCTGGAGGGCGACGGTATCTCCTACACGGAGTTCAGCTACATGCTGCTGCAGGCCAACGACTACGTGGAACTGCACCGGCGGTACGGCTGCTCGCTGCAGATCGGCGGTTCGGATCAGTGGGGCAACATCATCGCCGGGGTCCGGCTGGTCCGCCAGATGGACGGCGCGACGGTGCATGCGCTGACCACGCCACTGTTGACCGATTCGGAAGGTACGAAGTTCGGCAAGTCGACGGGCGGGGGCAGCCTGTGGCTGGACCCGGAGATGACCAGCCCGTACGCCTGGTACCAGTACTTCATCAACACCGCCGACGCCGACGTGATCGCATACCTGCGGTGGTTCACCTTCCTGTCGCGTGACGAGCTGGCCGAATTGGAGCAGGCGACGGCGGAACGGCCACATGAGCGCTCAGCGCAGCGTCGCCTGGCCCGTGAGCTCACGACGCTGGTGCACGGAGAGGCCGCGACGGCGTCGGTCGAACACGCCAGCCAGGCATTGTTCGGTCGGGGCGAACTGGCTGAGCTCGATGAGCCGACGCTGGCGGCTGCGCTGCGGGAGGCGTCGGTGGCCGAACTCAAGCCAGGTGGCCCGGACACGATCACCGACCTGCTGGTAGCCAGCGGGCTGTCGGCGAGCAAGGGCGCGGCGCGGCGCACGATCGGGGAGGGCGGGGCGTACGTCAACAACATCCGCATCGAGAGCGAGGACTGGGCGCCCCAGGCGTCGGACTTCCTTCACGGGCGATGGCTCGTGCTGCGTCGCGGCAAGCGGAATATTGCCGGCGTCGAGCGCGTTGGATGAGGCCGGTGGAGTCGACGCACTACTCGTGCGCGCGATGGGAGCCGAACCGAAAGACACGCCCCATCAGGAGATTTGACTCCGAGTTTTCCCTCACGTAACTTGTTGATTCGTCGTCGCGACGCGGTTAACCCCGCAGAGCGCGACGGCGTCCCAGAGGGAAATCCCACTTCGGTGGGTTCCTGACCGTCCGCTCTACGAGTACGCGGCCTAAGTGCCGCGGGCTAGTCGCGCGGTCGGGCGGGTGTGTTGTTTGAGAACTCAATAGTGTGTTTGGTGGTTTTTGTTTGTTGTTGTTTTTGCCGCACTTCTTTTTCCCGTTTAGGGGTGTGGTTGTTTTTGATGCCAGTTTTTGGTGTCTTGCTTTGGTCAGTTTCTCTGATTGGCCTTTTTTGGGTTTTGTTTGGAGAGTTTGATCCTGGCTCAGGACGAACGCTGGCGGCGTGCTTAACACATGCAAGTCGAACGGAAAGGCCCTTTCGGGGGTGCTCGAGTGGCGAACGGGTGAGTAACACGTGGGTGATCTGCCCTGCACTTTGGGATAAGCCTGGGAAACTGGGTCTAATACCGAATACACCTCGCTGGCTGCATGGTCTGGTGGGGGAAAGCTTTTGCGGTGTGGGATGGGCCCGCGGCCTATCAGCTTGTTGGTGGGGTGATGGCCTACCAAGGCGACGACGGGTAGCCGGCCTGAGAGGGTGTCCGGCCACACTGGGACTGAGATACGGCCCAGACTCCTACGGGAGGCAGCAGTGGGGAATATTGCACAATGGGCGCAAGCCTGATGCAGCGACGCCGCGTGGGGGATGACGGCCTTCGGGTTGTAAACCTCTTTCACTAGGGACGAAGCGCAAGTGACGGTACCTAGAGAAGAAGCACCGGCCAACTACGTGCCAGCAGCCGCGGTAATACGTAGGGTGCGAGCGTTGTCCGGAATTACTGGGCGTAAAGAGCTCGTAGGTGGTTTGTCGCGTTGTTCGTGAAAACTCACAGCTTAACTGTGGGCGTGCGGGCGATACGGGCAGACTGGAGTACTGCAGGGGAGACTGGAATTCCTGGTGTAGCGGTGGAATGCGCAGATATCAGGAGGAACACCGGTGGCGAAGGCGGGTCTCTGGGCAGTAACTGACGCTGAGGAGCGAAAGCGTGGGGAGCGAACAGGATTAGATACCCTGGTAGTCCACGCCGTAAACGGTGGGTACTAGGTGTGGGTTTCCTTCCTTGGGATCCGTGCCGTAGCTAACGCATTAAGTACCCCGCCTGGGGAGTACGGCCGCAAGGCTAAAACTCAAAGGAATTGACGGGGGCCCGCACAAGCGGCGGAGCATGTGGATTAATTCGATGCAACGCGAAGAACCTTACCTGGGTTTGACATGCACAGGACGCGGCTAGAGATAGTCGTTCCCTTGTGGTCTGTGTGCAGGTGGTGCATGGCTGTCGTCAGCTCGTGTCGTGAGATGTTGGGTTAAGTCCCGCAACGAGCGCAACCCTTGTCTCATGTTGCCAGCGGGTAATGCCGGGGACTCGTGAGAGACTGCCGGGGTCAACTCGGAGGAAGGTGGGGATGACGTCAAGTCATCATGCCCCTTATGTCCAGGGCTTCACACATGCTACAATGGCCGGTACAAAGGGCTGCGATGCCGTGAGGTGGAGCGAATCCTTTCAAAGCCGGTCTCAGTTCGGATCGGGGTCTGCAACTCGACCCCGTGAAGTCGGAGTCGCTAGTAATCGCAGATCAGCAACGCTGCGGTGAATACGTTCCCGGGCCTTGTACACACCGCCCGTCACGTCATGAAAGTCGGTAACACCCGAAGCCCATGGCCTAACCCCTTGTGGGAGGGAGTGGTCGAAGGTGGGATCGGCGATTGGGACGAAGTCGTAACAAGGTAGCCGTACCGGAAGGTGCGGCTGGATCACCTCCTTTCTAAGGAGCACCACGAGACTTGGGCCCGCCCGCATCGTGCGGGGGTTCGGTGACTCAAGCGATTCGTTGGATGGGCCACGCCTGTAGTGGGTGTGGTTCGGGTGCACAACAAACGTGAGCCGGCGCGGGAAATCGTCGGTGAGGGAAACTGCCAGACACACTATTGGGCTTTGAGACAACAGGCCCGCTATCTCTTCGTCCCGATCGTGGGAAACCGGGGATAGGACTGGTTGTCGCTCCATCTTTGGTGGTGGGGTGTGGTGTTTGATTTGTGGATAGTGGTTGCGAGCATCTAGGCAAGCAAGCGTGTGCTCACCGCGGTTTTTGTGGTGGGTGTGTTTGTGTGTCTGATGTGCAATTTCAAAGTTTGAAATATAGCTTTTGGTTTTGTGTTGTAAGTGTTTAAGGGCGCATGGTGGATGCCTTGGCACTGGGAGCCGATGAAGGACGTGGGAGGCTGCGATATGCCTCGGGGAGTTGTCAACCGAGCGTGGATCCGAGGATGTCCGAATGGGGAAACCCGGCACGAGTGATGTCGTGTCACCCACCGGTGAATATATAGCCGGTGGGGGGGAACGCGGGGAAGTGAAACATCTCAGTACCCGTAGGAAGAGAAAACAAGTGTGATTCCGTGAGTAGTGGCGAGCGAAAGCGGAGGATGGCTAAACCGTGCACATGTGATACCCGGCGGGGGTTGTGTGTGCGGTGTTGTGGGGCGTTTCTTCTCTGGTCCGCCGGCCAGGGCGAAAGTGATAAACCGTTGTGGTTAGTTGAAGTGGCCTGGGATGGCCTGTCGTAGAGGGTGAGAGCCCCGTAGACGAAAACTCGACGGCTTTCGTGGAACTGTCCCCGAGTAGCAGCGGGCCCGTGGAATCTGCTGTGAATCTGCCGGGACCACCCGGTAAGCCTGAATACTTCCCAGTGACCGATAGCGGATTAGTACCGTGAGGGAATGGTGAAAAGTACCCCGGGAGGGGAGTGAAAGAGTACCTGAAACCGTGTGCCTACAACCCGTCAGAGCCCTCCATGTTTTGGTGGGGTGATGGCGTGCCTTTTGAAGAATGAGCCTGCGAGTCAGGGACATGTCGCGAGGTTAACCCGGGTGGGGTAGCCGCAGCGAAAGCGAGTCTGAATAGGGCGTATCCACATCAGTAGTGGTGTGGTGTAGTGGTGTGTTCTGGACCCGAAGCGGAGTGATCTACCCATGGCCAGGGTGAAGCAGCAGTAAGATGTTGTGGAGGCCCGAACCCACTTAGGTTGAAGACTGAGGGGATGAGTTGTGGGTAGGGGTGAAAGGCCAATCAAACTCCGTGATAGCTGGTTCTCCCCGAAATGCATTTAGGTGCAGCGTTGCGTGTAGCACTGCGGAGGTAGAGCTACTGGATGGCCGATGGGCCCTACTAGGTTACTGACGTCAGCCAAACTCCGAATGCCGCAGTGTATTGCGTGGCAGTGAGACGGCGGGGGATAAGCTCCGTGCGTCGAGAGGGAAACAGCCCAGATCGCCGGCTAAGGCCCCTAAGCGTGTGCTAAGTGGAAAAGGATGTGCAGTCGCGAAGACAACCAGGAGGTTGGCTTAGAAGCAGCCACCCTTGAAAGAGTGCGTAATAGCTCACTGGTCAAGTGATTGTGCGCCGATAATGTAGCGGGGCTCAAGCACACCGCCGAAGCCGCGGCAACCAGATGTATGTCTGGTTGGGTAGGGGAGCGTCCTGCATCCGGTGAAGCCACCGAGTGATCGAGTGGTGGAGGGTGTGGGAGTGAGAATGCAGGCATGAGTAGCGATAAGGCAAGTGAGAACCTTGCCCGCCGGAAGACCAAGGGTTCCTGGGCCAGGCCAGTCCGCCCAGGGTGAGTCGGGACCTAAGGCGAGGCCGACAGGCGTAGTCGATGGACAACGGGTTGATATTCCCGTACCCGTGTGTGCGCGTCCCTGACGAAACAGAGGTACTAACCACCCAAAACCACGATCACTTGATCACCTTCGGGTGTGACGGGGTTGTGGGGCTGCGTGGGACCTTCTCTGGTAGTAGTCAAGCGATGGGGTGACGCAGGAAGGTAGCCGTACCAGTCAGTGGTAATACTGGGGCAAACCGGTAGGACGACATCTAGGCAAATCCGGGTGTCATATAAGTCCGAGAGGTGATGCATAGCCGAGTGAGGTGAATTCGGTGATCCTATGCTGCCGAGAAAAGCCTCTAGCGAGCACACACACGGCCCGTACCCCAAACCAACACAGGTGGTCAGGTAGAGAATACCGAGGCGTACGAGTGAACTATGGTTAAGGAACTCGGCAAAATACCCCCGTAACTTCGGGAGAAGGGGGACCCACGTATCGTGACGGACCCTTGCGGTCCGGAGCGGGAGTGGGTGGCACAAACCAGTGAGAAGCGACTGTTTACTAAAAACACAGGTCCGTGCGAAGTCGCAAGACGATGTATACGGACTGACGCCTGCCCGGTGCTGGAAGGTTAAGAGGACCCGTTAACCCCTTCGGGGGTGAAGCGGAGAATTTAAGCCCCAGTAAACGGCGGTGGTAACTATAACCATCCTAAGGTAGCGAAATTCCTTGTCGGGTAAGTTCCGACCTGCACGAATGGCGTAACGACTTCTCAACTGTCTCAACCATAGACTCGGCGAAATTGCACTACGAGTAAAGATGCTCGTTACGCGCGGCAGGACGAAAAGACCCCGGGACCTTCACTACAACTTGGTATTGGTGCTCGATACGGTTTGTGTAGGATAGGTGGGAGACTGTGAAACTCACACGCCAGTGTGGGTGGAGTCGTTGTTGAAATACCACTCTGATCGTATTGGGCCTCTAACCTCGAACCGTTTATCCGGTTCAGGGACAGTGCCTGGTGGGTAGTTTAACTGGGGCGGTTGCCTCCTAAAATGTAACGGAGGCGCCCAAAGGTTCCCTCAACCTGGACGGCAATCAGGTGTTGAGTGTAAGTGCACAAGGGAGCTTGACTGCGAGACGAACATGTCAAGCAGGGACGAAAGTCGGGACTAGTGATCCGGCACCCCCGAGTGGAAGGGGTGTCGCTCAACGGATAAAAGGTACCCCGGGGATAACAGGCTGATCTTCCCCAAGAGTCCATATCGACGGGATGGTTTGGCACCTCGATGTCGGCTCGTCGCATCCTGGGGCTGGAGCAGGTCCCAAGGGTTGGGCTGTTCGCCCATTAAAGCGGCACGCGAGCTGGGTTTAGAACGTCGTGAGACAGTTCGGTCTCTATCCGCCGCGCGCGTCAGAAGCTTGAGGAAACCTGTCCCTAGTACGAGAGGACCGGGACGGACGAACCTCTGGTCCACCAGTTGTCCCACCAGGGGCACCGCTGGATAGCCACGTTCGGACAGGATAACCGCTGAAAGCATCTAAGCGGGAAACCCCCTCCAAGACCAGGCTTCTCACCCATTAAGTGGGATAAGGCCCCCCGCAGACCACGGGATCAATAGACCAGACCTACACGCCCCGCAAGGGGTTCAGGGAACTGGCACTAACCGGCCGAAAACTTACCCACAAAACCCCGCAACCACACACATATCCACAGCAGTCAAACAACTGCACCCCACCACCAAATACACACCACCCCCAACACACCGGGGGCACTCGAAAATGAGTGAATAAAGTTACGGCGGTAATAGCGACAGGGAAACGCCCGGACCCATCCCGAACCCGGAAGCTAAGCCTGCCAGCGCCGATGATACTACCCAACCCGGGTGGAAAAGTAGGACACCGCCGAACACAAATTAGAATCACCCCCCACAATTTCGTGGGGGGTGATTCTATTTCCGGCAATTGATTTCGAATTCTCAATTGTCGTGTCATCAGGTAGAAAGGCATACGTGGTCCAGGACAGGAAGGGCGGCCGCGACGATCGGCGTCCCAGGCGTTCGGCGCCCCGTTCGTCGGGCCCGGACCGGGCTCGACGAGCACAGCCGGCACCCGACAGCGAGCCGGCACGCCAAGAAGGCCCGCGGATACCTCCGGAGATCGAGGCCAAGCAACTGGCCCCCGAAATCCGCGGCGAACTCACGACTTTGGATCGCAGCACGGCCGATGTCGTCGCCCGCCACCTCGTGGCGGCCGGCGAACTGCTGGACGAGGATCCCGAGGCGGCTCTGGCCCACGCACGCGCCGCACGTTCGCGATCCGGGCGGATCGCCGCCGTCCGGGAGGCCGTCGGCATCGCCGCCTACCACTGCGGCGACTGGGCGCAGGCCCTCGCCGAGTTGCGAGCCGCGCGCCGCATGGGAAGCAAGTCGCCGCTGCTGCCACTGATCGCCGACTGTGAACGCGGCGTCGGCCGTCCCGAACGCGCGATCGAGCTGGCCCGCAGCTCCGAGGCCGCGCAGCTCAGCGGCGACGACGCCGACGAACTGCGCATCGTCGTGGCCGGCGCGCACTCCGACCTTGGCCAGCATGAGCGAGCTCTCGCACTTCTGTCGACACCGCAACTGGATCCGACCCGCACCGGCCAGACCGCCGCCCGGTTGTTCTACGCCTACGCCGAAACCCTGCTTGCGCTCGACCGCCGGGCCGACGCGTTGCAATGGTTCATCAAGGCCGCGGCCGCCGACACCGAAGGCGTGACCGACGCCGAAGAGCGGATCACGGAGCTGGCCTGAGGTGAGCACCCTTGCGCAGGAACATGATTGCCTGCTGCTCGACCTCGACGGCACCGTCTTCCGCGGACACGAGCCCACGATCGGCGCGGTCGAGACGCTCGCCGTGGTCCGTGCGCGCACACTCTTCGTCACCAACAACGCCTCCCGCGGGCCGGCCGAAGTCGCACAGCACCTGTGCGCCATGGGTTTCAAGGCAAAGGCCGACGACATCGTTACCAGCGCCCAAAGCGCCGCCCGCCTACTACAGGAGCAACTGCAGCCCGGCGCGGCAGTCCTCATCGTCGGCACCGATTCGTTGGCCGCCGAAGTCCGGAGCGTGGGCCTCAAGCCGGTTCGGCAGTGGTCGGACGGCCCGGTCGCGGTCGTGCAGGGACATTCGCCGCAGACCGGTTGGCCCGACCTCGCCGAGGCGGCGCTGGCCATCCGTGGCGGTGCACTGTGGGTCGCGGCGAACGTCGACCTGACGCTGCCCTCCGAGCGGGGTCTGCTGCCCGGGAACGGCTCGATGGTCGCAGCGCTTCGTGCCGCCACTGACCGTGAACCGCAGGTCGCCGGCAAGCCGGCGCCGGCGCTGTTGACGGATGCGTTGGCGCGCGGCAAGTTTCACCGTCCGCTGGTCGTAGGCGATCGCCTCGACACCGACATCGCGGGTGCCAATGCCGCCGGCCTGCCCAGTCTGCTGGTGATGTGCGGCGTCAGCACAGCCGCCGAAACCGTGCGCGCCGCAGTCGGACAGCGGCCCAACTACATCGCCGCGGACCTGCGCTCGTTGGGCGCCCGCGCGGACAGCCTGCGCGTCGGGCCGCACCCGGCGTGGCACGTCGACGTCGGCCCGTCGGCGGTGACCGTGCACTCCACCGGCCGGGACCCCGGTGATCCCGCTATCGGTGGTCCGCGCCACCGCCAGCGCGGTTTGGAACGCCCGCCTCGACGGGCGGCCCGTCGCGCTGATGGCGGGTGACGACACCGCGCGACAGGCGATGGAACGCTGGTCCCTGCTCAACCCCGCGGATCGGCTAGCGTGAATACCGCCATGAGTACCGACCCTGACCAGATCCGCGCCCAGATCGCGGAGTTGCTGGCCGACGTGCCCGACCCCGCGGCGGAGGACTCGAACCTCGCGAATCTCGCCGAATCCGACATCGACGCCATCGCTGCGCGGCTGGAGGAGGCGCACGACCTGCTGGTGCGCGCACTGGAATCGGTCGAGAAGGGCTGATCGCACGTGACGCGGCGCGCTCGTGTTGACGCCGAGCTGGTCCGGCGCGGACTCGCACGCTCACGCCAGCAGGCAGCCGAGTTGATCGGCGCCGGGCGTGTCTGCATCGACGGCATGCCTGCGGCCAAACCCGCAACTGCGGTCGCGGTCAGCGCCAAGCTGACCGTCGAAAAGGCCGACGAACGCAGCTGGGTGTCCCGAGGCGCGCACAAGCTCATCGGCGCGCTCGACGCCTTCGGAGTGGAGGTCCATGACCGCCGCTGCCTGGACGCCGGCGCGTCGACCGGGGGCTTCACCGAGGTCCTGATCGACCGCGGTGCCCGCGAGGTTGTCGCCGTCGACGTCGGCTATGGCCAGCTGGCCTGGTCACTGCGCAACGATTCACGCGTGACGGTCATGGAGCGCACCAACGTGCGCGACCTGACCGCAGACGCGATCGGCGGCCCCGTCGATCTCGTGGTCGCCGACCTCTCATTCATCTCGCTGGCGACGGTGTTGCCCGCGCTGACCTCATGCGCGTCGGATGACGCCGATATCGTTCCCATGGTGAAGCCGCAATTCGAGGTCGGCAAGGATCGCGTGGGCGCGGGCGGAGTGGTCTCCGATCCGCAACCTGCGCGCGGACGCGGTGCTTGACGGTCGCCAACCGGGCGGCCAGCCTGCATTGGTCACACCGTCGGCGTCACTGCCAGCCCGCTGCCGGGCCCCTCCGGCAACGTCGAATACTTCTTGCATCTGCGGGCGCGGACCGAAAGCCCGCTGCAGGGCGAGCGGCTGGAGCAGGCCGTGCGCGAGGCCGTCGCGGAGGGCCCGCAATGACATGCGAGCGCAACGTCCTGCTGGTGGTGCACACCGGACGTGAGGAGGCCACCGAGGTCGCCCGCCGGGTGGAAAAGGTGCTCGGCGACAACGGCATTGGGCTACGCGTGCTGTCCGCGGAAGCCGTCGACCGTGGGCCGGTACACCTCGCGCCGGACGACATGCGCGCGCTCGGGGTCGAGATCGAGGTGGTCGACGCCGACGAGCGCGCCGCCGAAGGTTGCGAGCTCGTCCTGGTTCTCGGTGGCGACGGTACGTTCCTGCGCGCCGCCGAACTGGCCCGTAACGTCGAAATCCCCGTGCTCGGCGTGAATCTGGGCCGCATCGGATTCCTCGCCGAGTCCGAGGCCGATTCCATCGACACCGTGCTCGAACACGTCATCAAACGCGACTACCGCGTCGAAGAACGGATGACCCTCGACGTGGTGATCCGCGCCGAGGGCGAGATCATCGACCGCGGCTGGGCGCTCAACGAAGCCAGCCTCGAAAAGGGGCCCCGGCTCGGTGTGCTGGGGGCGGTGCTCGAGGTCGACGGGCGGCCGGTATCGTCGTTCGGCTGCGACGGTGTGCTCGTCGCGACACCGACGGGGTCGACCGCGTGGGCATTCTCCGCAGGCGGGCCGATCGTGTGGCCGGATCTCGAGGCAATCCTGGTGGTACCCAACAACGCTCACGCTCTGTTCGCCCGGCCGATGGTCACCAGTCCCGACGCCGCCATCGCGATCGAGGTCGAGGCACGCGGTCACGACGCGCTGGTGTTCTGCGACGGCCGCCGCGAGATGGTGGTACCCGCGGGTGGCCGGCTCGAGGTGACGCGCTGCGGCACCCCACTGAAGTGGGTGCGGCTGGACAGCGCGCCGTTCACCGACCGCCTGGTGCGCAAGTTCCGGTTGCCGGTCACGGGGTGGCGCGGACAGTAGTGCTATCCGAGATCCGTATCGAGTCGCTGGGCGCCATCAGCACCGCAACCGCCGAGTTCGACCGCGGGCTGACCGTGCTGACCGGCGAGACGGGCACGGGCAAGACGATGGTCGTCACCGGTCTGCACCTGCTCGGCGGTGGCCGCGCCGATGCGACCCGCGTGCGCTCCGGCGCCGACCGCGCGGTGGTCGAAGGGCGTTTCACCACAAGTGAACTCGGCGACGGTGTAGCCACGCAGGTCGACGAGATCCTGGACTCCTCCGGCGCCGAACGCGACGACGACGGCAGTGTGATCGCCGCGCGATCGGTCAGCCGTGACGGGCCGTCGCGCGCGTATCTCGGCGGGCGCAGCGTTCCGGCCAAATCGTTGAGCAGTTTCACCACCGAGCTACTGACACTGCACGGCCAGAACGACCAGCTGCGGCTGATGCGGCCCGACGAGCAGCGCGGCGGCGCTGGATCGGTTCGCCGACGTTGAACGCCAGCTCAAGCGCTACCGCACGGCTGCGCGACGACTGGCTCGAGGCGCGTCGCGATCTGGCCGACCGCAAGCAACGGGCCCGCGAGCTGGCGCAGGAAGCCGATCGCCTCAAGTTCGGGCTCAACGAAATCGACGCCGTCGCACCGCAACCCGGCGAGGATGACGCGCTGGTCGCCGACATCCGGCGACTGTCTGAACTCGATGCGCTGCGCGAAGCCGCGCAAACGGCACGCGCGGCGCTCTCCGGTCTCGACGACGAATCGCTGGACGCCTCGGCCGCCAACAGCGTTGGACAGGCGAAGTCGGCGTTGGAAGCGACCGACGACTCGGCATTGCGGACGCTCGCCGAGCAGCTCGCGGGCGCACTGGCCGTCATCGCCGACGTAGCAGGCGAGCTCGGCGACTATCTCGCCGAATTACCCAGTGACGCCAGCACTTTGGAAACCAAGCTGGCGCGCCAGGGCGAGCTGCGCACCCTCACCCGCAAGTACGCCGCCGATATCAACGGTGTCCTGGAATGGGCCCGCGAATCACGCGATCGCCTGGCGCAGCTCGACGTATCGGAAGAAGCGCTCGCCGACCTGGAACGCCGCGTCGAGGAGCTGCAAACCCAGGTCGTCGCCGCCGCAACCGAACTCACCAAAGTGCGGACCAAGGCCGCCAAAGGTCTGTCGAAGGCGGTGACCGCGGAGCTGTCGGGTCTGGCGATGGCCGACGCCGAGTTCACCGTTTCCGTCGCCCCGCTGCCGGCACGGGCCGACGACTCGGCTCCGGTGACACTGCCGTCCGGTGTCGCGGTGCATGCCGGGCACGACGGAGTCGACGCTGTCGAATTCGGTTTCGCCGCGCATCGGGGCACCGACATTCTGCCGCTGAGCAAGAGCGCATCGGGCGGCGAACTGTCGCGCGTCATGCTCGCCCTGGAGGTGGTGCTGTCCGCGTCCGCCGAGGGCACCACCATGGTCTTCGACGAGGTCGACGCCGGCGTCGGCGGCCGCGCCGCGGTGCAGATCGGGCGGCGCCTGGCCCGGTTGGCCCGCACGCACCAGGTCATCGTCGTCACCCATCTGCCGCAGGTCGCTGCCTACGCCGACGTGCACCTCGCGGTCGACAGCGGCGGTCGCAACAAGGCCAGCGGCGTGCGTCGCCTCGCCGACGACGACCGCGTCGCCGAACTCGCGCGCATGCTGGCCGGGCTGGGCGAGTCCGACAGCGGTCGTGCGCACGCCCGTGAATTGCTCGAGGCGGCGCAGAAAGAACGCACCGCGCAGGACTGAGCACGTCACCCAAGGACCGTGTCGATCAACCGTGCAATGAAGTCGTCGTCGGATGCCTCGGCAGTCATCAGCCGCCGATAGAACACCGCACCGGACAGTGCGGCGGACGCGGCGTCGGGGTCGACGCGTTCAGGGAACTGCCCATCCGCAACGCCGGCCGCGATCGTGTCGGTGAGCCGCTGACGTCGCTGCGCGGAGTAGGAGTGGAAGAACTCGCGGACGGCCGACTCGGTTTCCGTGGCGTGGATCAGCGCCGGGATACAGGCCGACACCGGGGAGTCGGTGAGGGCGCGCGCAAGGTGCTTCAGTAGCAACTCGACTCGTTGTCGAGCCGTACCGGCAACGAGTTCGCGATCGGGATCCGGCTGCACGTTGAGGGACTCCAGCGCATCCGCGATCAACGCCGCCTTGTCGGGCCAGTGCCGGTACACGGTGCTCCGCCCGACCCGGGCTCGCGCCGCGACCGATTCCATCCGGAACCCCGCGTATCCCACGCTCGCGAACTCGTCGAGCGCCGCGCGGCAGATCACCCGTCGTGAGTGGCCGACCCGCGGATCGACCAGACTTCCGTAGGACATTTCTGTATCATAACCTCTAGGAGGTGCAATTATGACCGGCATCAGCGTTCGCTACATCGTCGACGATGTCGATGCTGCAGTGGACTTCTACACATCCCAATTCCAGTTCGAGGTGGCGATGCGCCCAGGACCGGGCTTCGCGATGCTCCGTCGCGATGAGTTGCGACTGCTGTTGAATTCGCCAGGCGGCGGGGGCGGCGCCGGACAATCGCTGAGCGATGGCAGCAAGCCGGAACCCGGTGGCTGGAACCGATTCCAGCTGCAGGTCGATGACCTGGACGGCACGGTCGATGGGCTGCGGCGCGCCGGCGTGGAGGTCCGCGATGACGTGATCACCGGCAGAGGCGGCCGTCAGGCGCTCGTGCTCGACCCCGCCGGCAACCTCGTGGAGCTGTTCCAGCCGTTCAGCTAACCTTGTTGCAGGTGTGACAAAAGGTACTTCTGGGGCTGATGTTACGGCGCGCCTCCCAGAATTGGGAGCCGTTCCTCGACAGAATCGCCCCATGAAGATGTCAGCGCTGTTATCCCGTACTGCCAGCTCACGGCCGGGCATCACCGGCACCGCGCGAGTTGACCGCGACATCGATCGGCTGCTACGACGCGTGACCCCGGGCGACATCGTCGTCATCGACGCATTGGATCTGGATCGGATCACCGCGGATGCACTGGTCGAAGCCGGCGTCGCCGCCGTCGTCAATGCGTCGCCGTCGATCTCCGGGCGTTATCCCAACCTTGGCCCCGAGGTGCTCGTCGCCAATGGCGTCATGCTGATCGACGACACCGGACCGGAGGTGTTCAAGAAGGTCAAGGACGGCGCGCGCGTCCGGCTCAACGAGGGCGGTGTGTACTCGGGCGACCGGCGGCTGATCCTCGGCGCGGAGCGCACCGAGCACGAGATCCACGAGTTGATGGTCGAGGCCAAGAGCGGCCTGGTCGCTCATTTGGAAGCATTCGCTGGCAACACCATCGAATTCATCCGCAGCGAGAGCCCGCTGCTGATCGACGGCATCGGCATTCCCGATATCGACGCCGACCTGAACCGCCGGCACGTCGTCATCGTCGCCGAGGAACCCAACGCCGCCGTCGACCTCAAGGCGCTCAAGCCGTTCATCAAGGAGTACCAACCCGTCCTGGTGGGCGTCGGCACCGGCGCCGACGTGTTGCGCAAGGCCGGATACCGCCCGCAGCTCATCGTCGGTGACCCGGACAAGATCAGTGCCGAGGTGCTGCGCTGCGGTGCGCAAGTGGTGCTGCCTGCCGACGCCGACGGACATGCCGCCGGGCTCGAGCGGATCCAGGATCTGGGCGTCGGGGCGATGACGTTCCCGGCGGCCGGCTCCGCCGCGGACCTGGCGCTGCTGTTGTGTGACCATCACGGCGCGTCGTTGATCGTGACCGCGGGCCACACGGCCAGCATCGAGGAGTTCTTCGACCGGTCCCGTCAGCAGAGCAACCCGTCGACCTTCCTGACGCGGCTGAAGGTCGGCGAAAAGCTGGTCGACGCGAAAGCTGTTGCGACCCTGTATCGCAGCCGAGTTTCGGGTGGCGCCATCGCGCTGCTGGTGCTCGCGATGCTGATCGCGGTGATCGTCGCGCTGTGGGTGTCACGCGCCGACGCGGCCTTGATCGACTGGGTCGTCGACTACTGGAACCGGTTCTCGCTCTGGGTCCAGGGCTGGGTCACTTAAGGAAACGGTCGTGATTTCCTTACGTACACATGCGATTTCACTCGCTGCGGTATTCCTCGCGCTGGCGATCGGCGTGGCGCTGGGCTCCGGCTTGCTGTCGAACACGGTGTTGTCTGGCCTGCATGACGACAATCAGGAGCTGCAGAACGAGATCAGTACGCTTACCGATGACAGGAACCGACTCAACGAAAAGCTCAACGCCGCAGGTGAATTCGATGCCCAGATGTCGCCGCGAATTCTGCGCGACGCGCTGACAGAGAAATCGGTGGTGGTGTTTCGAACTCCTGATGCCAGTGACGACGACGTCGAAGCGATCACCCGGCTCCTGCGTCAGGGCGGCGGAACGGTCACCGGGACGGTGGCGCTGACACAGGAGTTTGTCGACGCGAACTCCGCTGAGAAGCTGCTGTCGGTGGTGAACTCGCCGATCGTGCCCGCCGGGAAACAACTGAGCACCGCGTCGGTGGACCAGGGGTCGCAGGCCGGTGACCTGCTCGGTATCGCCCTGCTGATCAACAGGGACCCGAAGGTGCAGGTGGTTGACGACGCGCAGCGCGATGCGGTCCTCGCCGCGCTGCGCGATACCGGCTTTGTGACGTATGGCAATCAGCACATCGGCGCGGCCAACACCGCGCTCATCGTGACCGGCGGGGGGTTGGGGGACGACGCCGGCAATCGGGGCGCCACGGTCGCCCGGTTCGCGGCAGGGTTGGCTCCGCACGGTTCCGGCACGGTCCTCGTCGGCCGGGACGGCTCCGCGTCCGGTACCGCGGCAGTGGCGGTGACCAGGTCCGACGCGGCGCTGAGCGCAGCGGTCAGCACCATCGACGACGTCGACAGCGAGTCCGGCCGGATTACCGCGGCGCTGGCACTGAGCGACCTGATCAACGGCGGGCGGCCGGGGCAGTTCGGCATCGGCCAAGGAGCGACATCGGTAACCATCCCGCAATAGGGCACAGTGGCGTGTCAGCGACGCCTTGTCGGTGTCGGTGTTAGGGTGGGGTTCCGTGGGTCGGCAGGCCCCAGCTATTCACAGCGAGCCCCTGCCGCGTCGTCACGGAGGTTGCTTTTGCCCGCGCTACGCAAGCACCCGCAAACCGCTACCAAGCACCTATTCGTAACTGGCGGCGTCGTTTCTTCCCTCGGCAAGGGCCTCACGGCTTCCAGCCTCGGGCAGTTGCTGACGGCGCGCGGCCTGCAGGTGACGATGCAGAAACTCGACCCCTACCTCAATGTCGACCCGGGCACCATGAACCCGTTCCAGCACGGTGAGGTGTTCGTCACCGAAGACGGCGCTGAGACCGACCTCGACGTCGGGCATTACGAGCGGTTCCTCGACCGCAACCTCTCCGGCTCGGCGAATGTCACTACGGGACAAGTGTATTCGCAAGTGATCGCCAAGGAGCGGCGCGGCGAGTACCTCGGCGACACGGTCCAGGTCATCCCGCACATCACCGACGAGATCAAAAGCCGCATCCTGGCGATGGCCCAGCCCGACGCCGATGGCCACCGGCCCGATGTGGTGATCACCGAAATCGGCGGCACGGTAGGTGATATCGAGTCGCAGCCATTTCTCGAAGCGGCCCGCCAGGTTCGCCACGACGTCGGCCGCGAGAACGTCTTCTTCCTGCACTGCTCGCTGGTGCCGTACATGGCGCCTTCCGGGGAGCTCAAGACCAAGCCGACGCAGCACTCGGTGGCGGCGCTGCGCAGTATCGGTATCACCCCGGATGCGCTGATCCTGCGATGTGACCGCGACGTTCCCGAGCCGCTGAAGAACAAGATCGCGCTGATGTGCGACGTCGACATCGACGGGGTGATCTCGACCCCGGACGCACCTTCGATCTACGACATCCCCAAGGTGTTGCACCGCGAGGAGTTGGACGCCTACGTGGTGCGCCGGCTCAACCTGCCGTTCCGCGACGTCGACTGGACCCAGTGGAACGACCTCCTCAAGCGTGTGCACGAGCCGAAGGAAACTGTACGGATCGCGTTGGTGGGCAAGTACATTGACCTGTCCGACGCGTACCTGTCGGTCGCCGAGGCGCTACGCGCGGGCGGCTTCAAGCACCACGCCAAGGTGGAGATGTGCTGGGTCGCCTCCGACGACTGCGAAACCGAGAGCAGCGCGGCGGCCGTGCTGTCCGACGTCGACGGCGTGCTCATTCCCGGCGGCTTCGGCATCCGCGGCATCGAGGGCAAGATCGGCGCCATCCACTACGCGCGCAAACGGGGTCTGCCCGTGCTTGGCCTGTGCCTGGGGTTGCAGTGCATCGTCATCGAGGCGGCCCGCTCCGTCGGGCTCACCGACGCCAACTCCGCGGAGTTCGACCCCAAGACACCGGATCCCGTCATCTCGACGATGGCCGACCAGCGCGACGCCGTTGCCGGCGAAGCCGACCTGGGCGGTACCATGCGCCTGGGCGCCTATCCCGCAGTGCTGGAGTCGGGATCCATTGTGGCGCAGGCGTATGGAGCGACTGAGGTATCCGAACGCCACCGCCACCGCTACGAGGTCAACAACGAATACCGTGACCGCATCGCGCAGAGCGGCCTCCGGTTCTCCGGCACGTCCCCGGATGGGCACCTCGTCGAGTTCGTCGAGTACGCCGCCGACGTCCACCCCTTCATCGTCGGAACCCAGGCGCATCCGGAACTGAAGAGCCGGCCCACCAGGCCGCACCCGCTGTTCGTCGCGTTCATCGGCGCATCGCTGGAGTACAAGGCTGGGGAGCGGTTGCCGGTCGAGATGCCCGAGCAGCGGTCGAACGGGGCCGAGCATCCCGACTCGGGCAACTGCTGCAAGAGCCCGCGACCCGTGGCTGAGCACGAGTTCGAGACGGTCGCATCCGAAACCATCTACGTCGGAAACATTTTCGCGATACGCGCCGACGAGGTGCGCATGCCACGGCGGCAACACCGCGCGACGAGAAGTGGTCGAGCATTACGGCGCGGTCGCGGTTCTCGCGATGGACGACGACGGCAACGTCATGTTGGTCTACCAATATCGCCATCCGCTCGGCAGGCGGCTGTGGGAACTGCCTGCCGGCCTGCTGGATCTCGGTGGTGAGCCGGCGCACATCACCGCCGCGCGCGAACTCACCGAAGAGGCAGGCCTCGCCGCGTCGGACTGGCGAGTGCTTGTGGATCTCGACACGGCACCGGGCTTTTCCGACGAGAGTGTCCGCGTGTACCTGGCGACGGGGCTGACCGATGTCGGGCGGCCGGACGCGCACGACGAGGAAGCCGACCTGACGCTGAAGTGGTTTCCGCTCGAGGATGCGGTGCGGATGGTGCTGGCCGGTGATATCACCAATTCCATTGCAGTAGGTGGCATTCTGGCCGCGCACACCGTCGCCGATACCGCAACGCTGAGGCCCGTCGACGCGCCGTGGATCGACAGGCCGAGGTCATTCGCGCGCCGGAAGGGGCACTGATGACCACTTTTAGGTCCGCCCTCGACGACCAGGTGCACGGTTACCTCGACCACTTGACCATCGAACGCGGCGTGGCCGCCAACACGCTGAGCTCCTACCGCCGCGACCTGCGCCGCTACGCCGAGCACCTGACGGAGCGCGGCATCGACGACCTGGCGAAGGTGACCGAGTCCGACGTCAGCGACTTCCTGGTGTCGCTGCGCCGCGGCGATCCCGACACGAAAACTTCACCGCTGTCGGCGGTCTCGGCGGCCCGCGCCGTTGTCGCTGTGCGGGGGTTGCACCGCTTCGCGGTGTCCGAGGGACTGACCGAGACCGACGTGGCCAGAGAGGTCAAGCCGCCGACCCCGAGCCGGCGACTGCCCAAGAGCCTGACGATCGACGAAGTGCTGGCCCTGCTGGACGGCGCAGGCGGCGACAGCGAGGCCGACGGGCCGCTGACGCTGCGCAACCGGGCATTACTGGAGCTGCTCTATTCGACCGGCGCTCGGATCTCCGAGGCGGTCGGACTCGACGTCGACGACATCGATACCCACGCACGCTCGGTGCTGCTGCGCGGCAAGGGCGGCAAGCAACGGCTGGTGCCCATCGGCCGGCCCGCCGTCACCGCGCTGGACGCCTATCTGGTGCGCGGACGCCCCGATCTGGCGCGACGCGGTCGGGGCACGCCGGCGATCTTCCTCAACGCCCGCGGCGGCCGACTGTCGCGGCAGAGCGCGTGGCAGGTGCTGCAGGACGCCGCCGAGAGCGCGGGCATCAAGGCGGCGGTGTCGCCGCACGTGTTGCGGCACTCGTTCGCCACCCATCTGCTCGACGGCGGCGCCGACGTCCGGGTGGTTCAGGAGCTGCTCGGGCACGCGTCGGTGACGACGACTCAGATCTACACGATGGTGACGGTGCACGCGCTGCGGGAGGTCTGGGCCGGCGCGCACCCGCGGGCACGATAATGCGTTGAACCCCCATACACCGGTCATCGTTGTCGTCGGATATGAGGGACGTTGCAGTAATCGGAGCCGGCCCGGCCGGTGTTTCAATGGCGCTCAGTCTGCGCGATCGCGGCTTCCGGCCGTTGCTCATCGACCGCGCCGACGAAGTGGGCTCCGCGTGGCGGAGTCGGTATGACGTGCTCAAGCTGAACACCGGCCGGCCGTTCTCACACCTGCCAAATCGCCCTTATCCCAAGGGAACTCCGATGTATCCCAGCCGCGACGATGTCGTCGCACACCTTGGCAGACATGCGCGTGAGGACGGCATCGAGCTGCTAATGAGCACCGCGGTGGACCGCATCGACCGCCGCTCAACCGGCTGGCGGCTGACGACGTCGGGGGATCCGATCGATGCGCGGCACGTGGTGGTTGCCACCGGCCTGCAGAGCGCCCCCGTCATGCTCGACGCACCGGGAATGGACGCATTCACTGGCGAGGCGTTGCATTCCTCGGCATACCGCAACCCGGCGCCGTATGAGGGCAAACGGGTACTGATCGTCGGCCCCGGATCGTCGGGGATGGAAATCGCCCACGATCTGGCAACGGGTGGCGCGGCGAAGGTGTGGCTGGCTGTGCGAACACCGCCGAACATCATGCTGCGCAGGGGACCCGGCGGGCTGCCCGGCGATGTCATCGCGGTACCGCTCTATCACGCCCCAATTCGTATCGGCGACGCCATCAGCCGAAAGGCCCGTCGCGCGAAGCTCGGCGACCTCAGCGAGTTCGGCCTCCCGATTCCGGCGGAAGGTCCGTTCGCGCGTCTGGCCCGGGAGCGAAAGGTGCCCTCGCTGGTTGACATGGAGGTCATCGAGGCGATCAAGGCCGGGTCAATCGAGGTGGTCGCCGCCGTCAAGGGTTTCGACGGCGGCACCGTGCGTTTGGTGGACGGCGCCGCGCTGGAGGCGGATGCGGTGATCTGCGCGACGGGCTACCGGACCGGGCTCGAACCGCTGGTCGGGCACCTCGGTGTGCTCGACGAAACCGGCGTACCCGTCGTCACGGGTGAGAAGGCGGCGGCCGAAGGTCTGTGGTTCCTCGGCTTCTCCTCGCGCCCGATAGTCATGGGCTACGTCGCAAGGCAGTCCAAACGAGTCGCCAAACAGATCGCTGCCGAGTTGCACGGCGGTTGATTCTGCGTCGATGGCGAAAAGCTGCGAGTAAGCCGTGCCAGCAGCGCAGAATCAACGAGGGAGGATCGGGTGGAGCGTGTCTCTGTAAACGGGGTGGATCTGGACTGCCACGCCAGCGGCGCGGGTGAAGCAGTTGTATTCATCCACGGCGCGGGCTTCGCTGACGCCTTTCTTCCGTTGACGAGCGAGCCGTCCATTCGGGATCACTATCGCGCAATCCGGTACAGCAGGCGCGGGCATGGGGGCAGCACCCACATGACCCACCAGGTTGCAATCGCCGATCACGCGGCCGATTGCCGCGGGCTGCTCGCAGCGCTGGGCGTCGAGAGGGCCCATGTGGTGGGCCATTCGTACGGCGGATGTGTCGCACTTCAGCTCGCGGCTGACACGCCCGACGTGGTGCTCACCCTCGCACTATTCGAGCCGGCGCTGCTGGCTGTTCCCAGTGGTCCGCAGTTTAGCGAGGCGCTGGCCCCAATCGTGGAGGAGTACAGCGTTGGCGATCAAGCTGGTGCGGGCGACGCCTTCTTCACGTTGGTCGGGGGCCCGGAATGGCGCGGCGATGTGACTCGCACGGTCCCCGGCGGGCCCGAACAGGCCGCTCAGGATGTGTCGACCCTATTCGAGTCCGATCTGCCATCCCTTGAGGACTGGCGTTTCGGGCCGGACGACGCCGCACGAATCCACGAGCCGATTTTCTTTCTCCTCGGAACCGAGTCGGCGCCGCTGTTCAGCGAAGGACGCGATCTGGTGCACACCTGGCTTCCGCAGACCGAGGACGGCGTACTGCACGGGGCGAATCACCTGCTCCAAATGCAGCAACCGGCTGGAGCCGCGTCACTCCTCACCGACTTTCTCAAGCGCCACCCAGCCTGACGGCTCGCCAAGCAGATTGCGGGGTTAGCCCAGATACTCCGACTCCAGCACCAGGTCGGCCATCAGCGTCTGGTACTCGACGTGGGTCTTGTGCTCGACGGTGTTGAACAGCTTGCCCTGCTGCTCGCGCATGTATGCGCGGTACTTGGGCGCGCCGGGAATGCGGACGTTGTCCGCGACGACGATGGATCCTGGGTGCAGCCAGCCGCGGTCCAGGATGCTCTGCAGGTCGGGAGGTACGCATCCTTGTCGTGGTCGAGGAAGACAAAGTCAAGGTTCCCGGCGCCGAAGCCGTGCTCGCCGGCCAGCGCCCCGAGGGTGCGGCCGCCGTCGCCGATGGTGCCGACCACACAGGTGACCCGGTCGTCGACGCCGGCGTGCGCCCAAATGCGCCGCGCCACTTCGGCATTGGCGGCGGCGAACTCGACGGAGTACACCTTGGCCGACGGGGCCGCGCGGGCGATCCGCAGCGAGCCGTAGCCGCAGTAGGTGCCCAGCTCCAGCGCGAGCCGCGGGTTGGCCCGGCGGACGGCGGCGTCGAGCAGCTCGCCCTTCTCGTCGCCGACGTTGATCAGCATCGACTTCTCGTAGGCGAACTTGTCGATGGTGGCCATCACGTCGTCGATGTCGCCTTGGCGGGCGTTGGCCTCCACAAAAGCCGCGCAGGCCGCTTCCCGGCCGTCGCCGATCTGGCCCGTCTTGGATGATCCCGGTCATGCCCCAGTCGCCAGCGCCATAACGACCAGCGCAGGAACGGCACCCGCTGCTTGAGACTCATGCGTCGCCAGCCTAGCTCGCCCGCTGCTCGATTGGGCTGCACGTTGCCCGCGGGTCTGCCAGACCAGGCAAGCGCGCCCCGTTAAACTTGCCCGGATGTTCGCCATGCCCCAGCGGTGCCTGACCAGCGACGGTCGGGCATGACCGACGACGGAGGCGGCGACCCTCCCGAGCAGGCTGGTCTGACGGGCCGCCCGCCGCGACACATCCCCGAGCCCAAGCCGAAAACCGTGCACGGCCCGGCCAAGGTCATCGCGATGTGCAACCAGAAGGGCGGCGTCGGCAAGACGACGTCGACCATCAACCTGGGCGCCAGCCTGGCCGAGTACGGCCGCCGGGTGCTGCTGGTCGACCTCGACCCGCAGGGCGCGCTGTCGGCGGGGCTCGGGGTGCCGCACTACGAGCTCGACCACACGATCCACAACCTGCTGATCGAGCCGCGGGTGTCGATCGACGACGTGCTGATCCACACCCGGGTCAAGCACATGGACCTGGTGCCCAGCAACATCGACCTGTCGGCCGCCGAGATCCAGCTGGTCAACGAGGTGGGCCGCGAGCAGTCGCTGGCCCGCGCGCTGTACCCGGTGCTGGACCGCTACGACTACGTGCTGATCGACTGCCAGCCGTCGCTGGGTCTGCTCACCGTCAACGGGCTGGCCTGCAGCGACGGCGTGATCATCCCGACCGAGTGCGAGTACTTCTCGCTGCGCGGTCTGGCGCTGCTGACCGACACCGTCGAGAAGGTGCACGACCGGCTGAACCCGAAGCTTTCCATCAGCGGCATCCTGGTCACCCGCTACGACCCCCGCACCGTCAACTCGCGCGAAGTGATGGCCCGTGTCATGGAGCGGTTCGGCGACCTGGTGTTCGACACCGTCATCACCCGCACGGTGCGCTTCCCCGAGACCAGCGTCGCCGGCGAGCCGATCACCACCTGGGCGCCGAAATCCGGTGGCGCCGAGGCATATCGGTCGTTGGCGCGCGAGGTCATCGACCGGTTCGGCGCGTGAACACGGAGACACAGCCGGAGCAGATCCAGCAGAGCAGGCTTCCAGGTCCGGCTGAGCAATTTCGAGGGGCCGTTCGATCTGCTGCTGCAGCTGATCTTCGCGCACCGCCTCGACGTCACCGAGGTGGCGCTGCATCAGGTGACCGACGACTTCATCGCCTACACCAAGGCGATCGGCCCGCAGATGGAGCTCGACGAGACGACGGCGTTCCTCGTCGTCGCGGCGACGCTGCTGGACCTCAAGGCGGCGCGGCTGCTGCCCGCCGGCGAGGTGCACGACGAGGAGGACCTGGCGCTGCTCGAGGTGCGCGACCTGCTGTTCGCGCGGCTGCTGCAGTACCGGGCGTTCAAGCACGTCGCGGAGATGTTCGCCGAGCTCGAGGCCGCGGCGCTGCGCAGCTATCCGCGGTCGGTGGCGCTGGAGCAGCGCTACGAAGACCTGCTGCCCGAGGTGATGCTCGGCGTCGACGCCGAGAGCTTCGCGCAGATCGCCGCGACGGTGTTCACGCCGCGGCCGGTGCCGACCGTGGGAACCGAGCACCTGCACCAGGTGATGGTGTCGGTGCCCGAGCAGGTCGGCAATCTGATGGCGCTGCTGGAGAGCCGCGGCATCGGGCAGTGGGCGTCGTTTTCCGAGCTGGTCGCCGACTGCGGGGCGCCGATCGAGATCGTGGGCCGGTTCCTGGCGCTGCTCGAGCTGTATCGGGCGCGGGCGGTAGCATTCGACCAATCAGAACCGCTTGGTGTGCTCCAGATTTCGTGGACCGGAGAACGGCCAACCAACGATCACCTGGCAACCGACGAGGCGGTAGAAGAAGACGCTGATGACTGACGACATCCCGACGACACCGGAGATCCGACGGATCCACGGACCTCGACCTGGGCATCGACGTCGCGACCGCGCCCGAGCTGGAGGACTCCGAACTCGGCGCGGTGCTCGAGGCGCTGCTGCTGGTGGTGGACACCCCGGTGACGGTCGACGCAGCTCGCCGCGGCGACCGAGCAGCCGGCCTACCGGGTGGCGGCCAAGCTGCAGCTGATGGCCGAGGAGCTCACCGCCCGCGACAGCGGCATCGACCTGCGGGAAGCCGGCGGCGGCTGGCGGATGTACACCCGGGCGCGGTTCGCGCCGTACGTGGAGCGGCTGCTGCTCGACGGCGCACGGTCCAAGCTGACCCGCGCGGCGCTGGAGACGCTGGCGGTGGTGGCCTACCGGCAGCCGGTGACGCGGGCGCGGGTGAGTGCGGTGCGCGGCGTCAACGTCGATGCGGTGATGCGCACGCTGCTGGCGCGCGGGCTGATCACCGAGGCGGGCACCGATCCCGACACCGGCGCGGTGACGTTCGCGACGACCGAGCTGTTCCTCGAGCGGCTGGGATTGACGTCGCTGACCGACCTGCCGGACATCGCGCCGCTGCTGCCCGACGTCGACGTCATCGACGACCTGAGCGAATCCCTCGGTGACGAGCCACGTTTCATGAAGCTCAGCGGCGCGCCTGCGGCCGAGGCGCCGATGTCGTTCGACGTGGACCAGGAGTGAGATGACCGACTCCGAGGGCGTGCGTCTGCAGAAAGTGTTGTCGCAGGCCGGAATTGCGTCGCGCCGCGTCGCCGAGAAGATGATCCTCGACGGCCGCGTCGAGGTCGACGACCGGGTCGTCACCGAACTGGGCACCCGCGTCGATCCGGACGTGTCGGTGATCCGCGTCGACGGCGCGCGGGTCACGGTCGACGACACGCTGGTGCATTTGGCGATCAACAAGCCGCGGGGGATGCATTCGACGATGTCCGACGACCGCGGCCGGCCGTGCGTCGGCGACCTGGTCGAGCATCGGGTTCGGGGAAACAAGAAGCTGTTCCACGTCGGGCGGCTCGACGCCGACACCGAGGGTCTGATGCTGCTGACCAACGACGGCGAGTTGGCGCACCGGTTGATGCACCCGTCGTTCGAGGTACCCAAGACGTATCTGGCGACGGTGCTCGGCGCGGTGCCGCGCGGGCTGGGCCGCAAGCTGCGCGACGGGATCGAATTGGACGACGGCCCGGCGCATGTCGACGATTTCGCGGTGGTGGACAAGGTGCCCGGCAAGACGCTGGTGCGGGTGACGCTGCACGAGGGCCGCAAGCGGATCGTGCGGCGGCTGCTGGCGGAGGTCGGCTACCCGGTGCAGGAGTTGGTGCGCACCGACATCGGCACGGTGTCGCTCGGCGACCAACGGCCCGGCAGCATCCGGGTGTTGAGCCGCAAGGAGATCGGCGAGTTGTACAAGGCGGTGGGCCTGTGACCGACTCGCTGGTGATCGCGGTCGACGGACCGGCTGGCACCGGAAAGTCCTCGGTGTCACGGGGTTTGGCGCGATCGCTGGGTGCACGCTATCTGGATACCGGCGCGATGTACCGGATCGTGACGCTGGCCGTGCTGCGGGCCGGCGTCGACCTGGCCGACACGCCCGCCATCGAAGTCGGCCGCGGCGGATGTGCCGCTGTCGGTCGGCTACGACCCCGATGAGGATCGCGCTTACCTTGACGCAGAAGACGTTTCGCGTGAGATCCGCGGCGACGAGGTGACCAAGGCCGTGTCGGCGGTGTCGGCGGTGCCCGCCGTTCGGGCGCGCCTCGTCGGGCTGCAGCGCGAACTGGCCGCCGGCCCGGGCAGCGTCGTGGTCGAAGGCCGCGACATCGGCACGGTGGTGCTGCCCGACGCCGACGTGAAGATCTTCCTGACCGCGTCGGCCGAAGAGCGGGCGCGGCGGCGCAACGACCAGAACGTCGCGTCCGGCCTTGGCGACGACTACGAGGCCGTGCTGGCGGATGTCAAGCGCCGTGACCATCTGGATTCGACGCGGGCGGTGTCGCCGCTGCGGGCCGCCGACGATGCGCGTGGTGGTCGACACCAGCGATATGACCGAGCCCGAGGTGATCGCGCACCTGCTGGAGCTCGTGCAGCAACGTGCCGGGGCGTCGCGATGAGCTCAACGACGGCACCTGGGCCGACGAAAGCGACTGGGAGCTCGGCGCCGAAGAGGTCGCCGAGGCGATCGAGGAAGCGCGGCGCCGCCACCGGTGGTGGCTGTCGTCGGTCGGCCGAACGTCGGCAAGTCGACGTTGGTCAACCGGATCCTGGGCCGCCGCGAGGCGGTGGTGCAGGACGTGCCGGGCGTGACCCGCGACCGGGTGTCGTACGACGCGTTGTGGAGCGGGCGGCGGTTCGTCGTGCAGGACACCGGCGGATGGGAGCCCGACGCCAAGGGCCTGCAGCAGCTGGTGGCCGAGCAGGCGTCGGTGGCGATGCGCACCGCGGACGCGATCATCTTCGTGGTCGATGCGGTGGTCGGCGCGACGACGGCCGACGAGGCGGCGGCGCGGCTGTTGCAGCGGTCGGGCAAGCCAGTGTTCCTGGCGGCCAACAAGGTTGACAACGAACGCGGTGAGGCCGACGCGGCGGAGTTGTGGTCGTTGGGGCTGGGGGAGCCGCACCCGGTCAGCGCGATGCACGGCCGCGGGGTGGCCGATCTGCTGGACAGCGGTGATCGACGCGCTGCCCGCGGTGTCCGAGATGGCGTCGGGCGGTGGCGGTCCGCGGCGAGTTGCGTTGGTGGGCAAGCCGAATGTCGGCAAGAGCTCGCTGCTGAACCGGCTCGCCGGCGATGAGCGGTCGGTGGTGCACGACGTCGCGGGCACGACCGTCGATCCGGTCGACTCGCTGATCGAAATGGGCGGCAAGACTTGGCGTTTCGTCGACACCGCGGGGCTTGCGGCGCAAGGTCGGGCAGGCCAGCGGGCACGAGTTCTACGCGTCGGTGCGCACGCACGGCGCGATCGACGCGGCCGAGGTCGTCATCGTGCTGATCGACGCGTCGCAGCCGCTGACCGAGCAGGACCAGCGGGTGCTGTCGATGGTGATCGAGGCGGGCCGGGCGCTGGTGCTGGCGTTCAACAAGTGGGACCTGGTCGACGAGGACCGGCGCTACCTGCTGGACCGCGAGATCGACCGCGAGCTGGCGCAGGTGCAGTGGGCGCCAGCGGGTCAACATCTCGGCGAAGACCGGCCGGGCGGTGCAGAAGCTGGTGCCGGCGCTGGAGACGTCGCTGGAGTCGTGGGACACCCGGATTTCGACCGGCCGGCTGAACACGTTCTTCAAGGAAGTCGTGGCCGCGCACCCGCCGCCGGTGCGTGGCGGGAAGCAGCCGCGGATCCTGTTCGCCACCCAGGCGACCGCGCGGCCGCCGACGTTCGTGCTGTTCACCACCGGGTTTCCTGGAGGCCGGCTATCGGCGGTTCCTGGAGCGGCGGCTGCGCGAGACGTTCGGGTTCGAGGGCAGCCCGATCCGGATCAACGTCAGGGTGCGCGAAAAGCGGGGCGCGCGGTCTCGCTGACTGCGGAGCCTTATCGGCGGTAGGCGGTAGGCGCCGCTGCGGCTCCACAATCGCTCCGATAGGGTTGCACCAGTGCCCGTCGTCGACATGATCTTGATCGCGTTGGCGGGCGTCGGCGCGGGTGCGATCAACGCCGTCGTCGGCTCGGGCACCCTGATCACGTTCCCGACCCTGGTCGCGCTGGGCTATCCGCCGGTGACGTCGACGATGTCCAACGCGGTGGGCCTGGTGGCCGGCAGCGCGTCGGGAACCTGGGGATACCGGCGCGAGCTGCGCGGCCAGTGGAACCGGCTGGCGCTGGCAGATCCCGGCGTCGTTCATCGGCGCGGGTCTGGGCGCATGGCTGCTGCTGCACCTGCCGGAGAGGGTGTTCGAGCAGGTCGTGCCGGTGCTGCTGGTCGCCGCGCTGGTCCTGGTGGTGGTCGGCCCGCGGATCCAGGAGTGGGCGCGGCGGCGGGCCGAGGACGCGGGCCGGTCGGCGGAGCACGTGTCGCCGGCGCCGGATGGCGGCGCTGGTATTCGGCACGTTCGCGGTCGGCGTGTACGGCGGCTACTTCACCGCGGCGCAGGGCATCATGCTGATCGCGGCGATGGGCGCGCTGCTGCCGGAGGACATGCAGCGGATGAACGCGGCGAAGAACCTGCTGTCGCTGGTGGTGAACATCGTGGCGGCCGTGGCGTACACCGTCGTCGCGTTCGACCGGATCAGCTGGCTGGCGGCGGGACTGATCGCGGTCGGGTCGCTGATCGGCGGATTCCTCGGGGCGCACTACGGGCGGCGGCTGTCGCCGAATGCGCTGCGGGCGGTGATCGTGGTGGTGGGACTCATCGGGCTGTACCGGCTGTTGACGCGTTTAATGCGCCCCGGTAGCATCGCTAAGACTGTCTATCGAACTACGAGAGGGGCGACCGGTGGCTGAACGGGCCTTCCGCACCGCACCGTCGGCTCTCTCAGCGCTCGAGCCCTTCTGGCCGTCGCGTCGTCTCATGGCTTTCGACGAGTGGTGTCGCGCGCGCATCTGACCTGCGCCGCCACTCGTCCGTCTGGTCGCCGATTCCCGCGTGACCCGTTATCGAAAGCAGTCGAACCTCATGCGTTCGCTTCTCATCTTTGCGCTCGTCGGTGTCGGTGCCCAGCTCGTCGACGGCGCTCTCGGCATGGCCTTTGGCGTCACTGCGTCGACGCTGCTGCTGCTCAGCGGAGTGGGTGCGGCGCAGGCCAGCGCCGCTGTGCACCTCGCGGAGATCGGCACCACGCTCGCGTCTGGGCTGTCGCACTGGCGGTTCAAGAACATCGACTGGTCGATCGTCTTGAAACTCGGTGTCCCCGGTGCGGTGGGCGCCTTCCTGGGCGCCACGGTGCTGTCGTCGCTGTCGACGAAGGAAGCCGCCCCGCTGATGGCGGCGATTCTGGTGGCGATCGGTGCCTATGTGCTGCTGCGGTTCGCGCTGCGCACACCGCCGGTCATTCGTGCACGGCGAGACGCCCGCACACTGCGAAGTTTCTGACGCCGCTTGGCTTGTTCGGCGGGTTCATCGACGCATCAGGTGGCGGCGGCTGGGGCCCGATCACGACCAGCACGCTGCTGTCCCGCGGCAAGACCGCGCCGCGCACCGTGATCGGATCGGTCAGTGCGTCGGAGTTCCTGGTCGCTGCGTCGGCATCGCTCGGGCTTCCTGGTGGGACTCCGTGAAGACTTCATCAATAACCTGCCCGTGGTGCTGGGCCTGGCTGCCGGCGGCATTCTCGTTGCGCCGTTTGCCGCATGGCTCGTCAGCCGGATCAGCCCGGCGTTGCTCGGCACTGCCGTCGGCGGGCGTCATCGTGCTGACGAACAGCCAGAAGCTGGTGACGCTACTTCGGTGTCGAATGGCCATGGTCGACCGGCATCTACATGGCGATCGTGGCTGGCCTGGGCGTCGCTAGTGGTCTATGCGTGGCGGGTGTCTCGCGCGCCGCAGTTCGTGCCGGACGAGTTGGAGACTGGCGGACCGACGAGCCGGACATGAGCCGGAACTTGATTCCAGCCCCCGAGGGGCCCTGCGGTAGGCTTTCGACCTGCTGCCGGTGATCCCGGCGGCATCACGGGCTGTGGCGCAGCTTGGTAGCGCACTTGACTGGGGGTCAAGTGGTCGCAGGTTCAAATCCTGTCAGCCCGACCGGAGTTTTCGCAGGTGAGAGGCGGTTTCGGAGCAATCCCGAACTGCCTTTATCCATACCTGGTGGGAGTATGGATGGCAACGCGGATGGCAACGAGCGTCCGGAACTTCACTGCTATGGCTCATCCGGCCGTGCGACTTCAACCTCGGCAGTTAGGGTGGCCGTCGCGTGCAGATTCGCAGACCCCCCGATAACGACCTTTTCCAGGAACTCGATTCTGAAATCTGTAGGTGTCGCGTTCGCATCTAAGTGAATGATCTGAATATCAGCGCTGTTCGCGACGATCTGGCCGCCCGTTTGAACACCGATCGGAGTCACGATGATGCCGCCGGACGCGCCAACATCAGTGATGGTCCACGCAAGGGCCGCAACAGCGCTCTGCTTGATCTTGGATGTCGTATACCTCCGGCATTCGACAACCACGATCGCCTCAGATTCGGCTTTTACGCCTTTGGCGTCGATCTCCCAACATGCACCGGACTCGCCGACAAGTGTCTGCTTTCCCTCGACGCGTTCTAGTTTTAGCCCGAGCAGGTGGCCGACGGACTCAAGCAGGTAGCGGGCAACCTCCTCGTAGTTATTCCAGGTCGTCGGCTGGTCTGCGGTCACTGTGCTCTGCCTCCTGCTTAGATGCCGAGCGCCGCGGAAAGAACATCAACAGTAGCCCGCGCCGCGTCATCGCTCGTGTGTCCATAGATGTCGCCGGTGATCGCTACCGACGAGTGCCCGAGCAAGTCGGCGGAGGTGGTCCCTCCGCGCGACAGCAGGTGCCCACCCCGCCAGGCGCTACGGTCAGCTATGGCCGCGACCAATGTCTCCACGCCGACGAGTCGGGGCTTCGCCGACGAGATTGCGATGCATGCGCTAGCTATGCTGCCCGGGCCGTACCTGCCCTGGAGCGCAGGTACCATGCGACCGGCCGGGCTCGTGACCGTCTGCAACGACATCGTCCTGAACGACCGGCGCCGCATCGTCGAGCTCGGCAGCGGAATCAGCACGGTCCTACTTGCTCGTCTGCTGACCCAGCGCGCACTGCCCGGCGGCTTCCTGATGGCGGTCGTTGAGCACGACGACTTCTGGGCGCAGTGGGTCGGCGAGCAGCTCGACCGCGAAGGTACAGGGACCGACCTGACGGTCGTTCGGTCAGCCCTGACACCGCACCCCCGCGCCGAACGCGGCCTGCGCTGGTACGACGAGGCCGCCCTGGCCGACGGACTACGCGAAGCCCTGCAGGGCGATCCCATCGACCTGCTGGTGGTGGACGGCCCACCCGCTTACGCCGTTGGCCACGGTTTGGCCCGCTATCCTGCTCTGCCGGCCCTCGGAGACCGCCTCGCTCCTGGAGCCACCGTCGTCCTCGACGACGCCGAACGCCCGGGTGAGCAGGAGGTTCTGCGCCGGTGGGAGCGGGAGACGGGGCTCAGGTTCGACAGTGGCGCCGAGCGTGGAGGTGTGGCGGTGGCCAGGATGCCCGCCGAGGGCCCGGACGCAGGCAATGGCTGACCAGCCCTCGACGGGGCCGCGGCTCAACGTCGTTCGGGTGATCGGGGTGCTCGAGCGTGGCGGAGCCCAGCTCTCCGCGCTGCGCTTATCCGTCGCCCTGCGGTCCCACGGGATCGTCACCCGCCTGTACGCGGGGGACGCCACCGCCGAAGGGCTCGCGCTCGCAGCCGCCTTCGACGTGCCCGCCGAGGCATTCGCCCAGCAGGCGCACCTGCAGTGGGTGCCGTCGACCGATTTCGCCGAATGGCTGCGTGCCCGTCTGGCAGACGCCGAGCTCGTCCACGCCCACATGTTCGGCGCCTGGTGGGCCGCAGCGGTGGCCGCGCCCGACGGGCTGCCGCTCGTTGCGACCGAACATAACGCCGTGACCTGGCCTTACGGCGACTTCGTCATCGAGGCCCGCGCCGCCGTTCCGCGCGTTGCAGCCTTCTTCACCCACGGCCCCGCTGCGCGCACCTTCGCCGACTCGCTAGGCGTCCCGGCCGAGCGTCTGCTCGAGGGACGGTCGATTGTCGAAGGGTTCGATGCGCGACCGCTGCCCGGGCTGCCCAGCCCGAGGGTGACCTTCGCTGGGCGCCTACATCCGGAAAAGGGCCCCGACGTGCTGCTCGAGGCGCTGGCAATGCTTCCTGATCCTCCGGCGACGCTGCTGCTCGGCGACGGTCCGTTGCGGGAATCCCTGACTGCCCGGTCGATCGCCCTCGGCCTGGCCGATCGGGTACTCCTGCCGGGTTGGGTGCGCTCGCCGGGCTCTTATATAGCCGGCGCCAGCGTGCACGTCGTCCCGTCCCGGGAGGAAGCCTGGTCGCAGAGCGCCGTCCTTGGCTTAGGTCTGGGGGTGCCGGTCGTCGGCACTGCTGTGGAGGGGCTGCCCGAGACGCTGGGGGAGGGCCGCGGCGTGCTCGTCCAGCCCGAGAAGCCTGAAGAGCTGGCGCACGCGATCGACGAACTCCTTCGCGGTCGCGGGGTTCCCGACCCGGCACTCGGACGCAGATACGCCGAGCAATTCACCAACGAGCGGATCGCCCCGTATTACGCCGACGTCTACCGGCGGCTCACGGTACGCGGAACGACCCACTTGACAGGGTGAACGCACGTCCCTGGTCGACCTGGCGAATTCGATCAGACCGCCGAGCTGGATGTGAGGAGTTCGGCGGCGACATCGGTGACCCGCAGCGAGGCCAGGTCGTGACGCTCGATCAGGCCGATGGCCGCGTCGAGGATCTCCTTCCGCCGCTGCGGTTGTCGGTTGGGCCGTGCCACGGATCCCATGATTCGTTGCCGCCGAGTGTGTTCTAGTGACCCACTCGTGCGGCGTCCCCTTGCGGGGTTTGGGTTCTGGCTTCACCGCCCACGGCCGCCGCTTCGCGCGGATTGGTGGCTCGCGCAGGCGTCAGCATCGGCACGTTGTACAACCGGTTCCCGACGCGTGAAGCTCTCATCGACGCCGCCCTGCCGGAGCTCATATGCCGCCAAATGCAGGCCGTGACCGACCATGCCCTCGCACAGCCCACACCGTGGCGGCGGTTCGCCGCTTATCTCGAAGGTCTGTGTGCGTTGCAGACCGCCGACCATGCGATCAGTGATGTGATCGTTGGGGGGCAATACAATTCGGCGGCTCTCAACGCGGTCTGTGAAGAGGGCTTCGCACTTGCCGCGCGTCTGATAGCCGAAGCGCAGGCGGACGGCTCGCGACGAGACGATGTCAGCTTGGACGACGTGTTCGTCGCTCACTGGCTCAACGCCCGGTTGAGTGATCACGCCGGACCCGAAGTAGCCGCGTCGCGGCGTCACATCGCGATCGTGCTCGACGGGTTGCGTACCGGCGCGGCCACAGCGTTACCTGCGGACCAGGCGAGTGTCGCTGCGGCTGTACGACATCTGTTGCAGACCGAGAGAAGTGCTATGGCGCAGGGCGCATGGATTCGATGAAGTACGTTTCGTTCCCGGTCGGGTATCCGCCACCGTTGGTGGCGATGTGAACGTGGTCGAAGTGATTGGCCGTTTCGTTGCCGTAGTCCGCCGTCCAGCTTGGCGCGCCGATGCCGGGGTAGAACCCCTGTCTCCAGATCACATGGAGGATTCCCCATCGCTTCGCATTCGCCAGTGCCAGCCCCGCGATCTGGTTGCCGAGCTCAATTCCCTCGTCGGTGTTGTGGTTCGGGATCATCACGTCGATCGCCAACCCGTTGGGGTGCCACGGCAATGGATCCTGCCGGTACCCGCCGATGGTCTTGATCTCGGGAAACATCACGCTGATGGCGCGGGCCGCCCAGATGGTCTTGACCTGTAGTCCCTCTTCCGGTGCGACGCCGGCAGGTAAGTCGAAGGGAAGCGCACGTGCGGCGACGGGCGCGCTTGCCGCCAACAATTCCGCTTCCGCGGGAACGGCGACGTTCGGCGCGCCGGCCGGTGCAGATGCCGGGCCCGACGGTGCTACCGCCGCGGACTCAGCACAGCACGCAGGCTCTGTGCCTTGGGCGTGAATCATCGCCGCAGAGACAGCGAGCGAGGCCGCCAACGCCAGCCACCGGCCTCGGCCGTTGGCTAACAGGTTCCTGCCCACCAACAGCACTTTACTTGCACGTCCGACGCGGAATGGCAATCTTCGTTATCTCCTAATCGTCTACGGCTGCGCAGTGAAGCAGACGGCAAATACGGAAGATTACCGCGCCAAGCGCGTACTACTACTCATCCGCACCGGCCAGTGGCAAGGCATCCTGAGCTCATGCCGCTCACCAAGCAAATGTCTGATGCAGGAGCCGTCGCCGCCGGGACCTCGCCCGACCGTGACCGCGCCGTCGACGTCGCCCGCCTCGCCGCATTGGTGGTCGTCATGTTCGGGCACTGCGCGCTGCTGCTCGCCACCATCGACGCCGGCGGCGTGCGAATCGGCAACCTGCTCGGCGAGTTGCCCGCGATCACGCCGGTCACATGGGTGGTGCAGATCATGCCGCTGTTCTTCCTCGCCGGTGGCGCCGCAGGCGCATACGGCTGGCGGCCCGGAACGCCTTGGGGCACCTGGCTGTTCACCCGGGCACAGCGACTATGCCGACCCGTGTTCTGGTACCTCGCCGCGTGGACCGTCGGCATCCTCGTCGTCCGCGACACCCTCGGCGAGGAATCCGCGGCGGCGCTCGGAGGCGAAAGCGTCGCGCTCCTATGGTTTCTCGGCGTGTACCTCGTGGTGCTCGCCTTCGTGCCCGCGCTGACACGACTGCGTACGGGGCGCGCGGTCGCCGTCATGATCGCGTCGCTGCTCGCCGCCACAGCCGCGGTCGACGGGATTCGGTTCGCCGTCGGCACGCCGATGTCGGGTGTCGCCAACTTCGTCATCGTCTGGCTCATCCCCGTGGTGATCGGCGTCGCGTACGCCCGCCGGTTGATCGGAACGCGCACGGCGATCGCCGCAGCCGCAGCAGCTTTCGCGACGCAGGTGGCGCTCGCCGTCGCCGGCACGTACGAGGTCTCCTTGGTCGTGACCGGCACGGAACAGGTGTCCAACGTCTCGCCGCCGACGCTGTTGCTCGCGCTGCAGTGCACCTGGATGTCATTCGTGTTCGTGGCCGCCGCCGGCGCGATCCGCCGCTGGGCCGCACGACCTCGCGTCTGGTACGTGGTCGCGATGGGCAACGGGGGAGCGATGACGCTCTACCTGTGGCACATCCCGGCGATCGCCGTCGCGGCCTTCTCTCTGCACGCTGTCGGCCTCGACGCGTACGACGTTGATGCACCGGGCTTTTGGTCTCGCCTCGCGCTGCGGGCGGTCGTGTTCGCGATCGTCATGACCGTGATGTTCTACGTACTCTCACCGCTGGAGCATCGCCGGATGCCGTGGTGGGACACGCCGGCGCAAGCCACCGGCGTTCGATCGACTGTCGCGGGTGCGCTGATGTGCATTGCCGGCGTGGCGCTCGTGTTGATGGCCAAGAACGGGCTGAGTGGTGCCGAGGGGTGGACGGCGCTGGGAGCCTTTATAGCTGCGGCTGCCGCGGCGCGGGCCACGGCACGGGCTTAGGCCGTGGCCTGACCACCTGCGGCCACCAGAACCAGCGGCCGAGCAGCGCCGCGATCGAGGGCGTCATGAACGCCCGGATCACCAACGTGTCGAAGAGCAGACCCATTCCGATCGTCGTCCCGACCTGAGCGACCACCGTTAGCGTGCTGACGACCATCGAGATCATCGTGAACGCGAACACCAGACCCGCAGCGGTCACCACCGATCCGCTGCCGCCCATCGCCCGAATGATCGCGGTGTTGATCCCGGCGGGCAGCTCTTCCTTCAGGCGAGCCACCAGCAGCAGGTTGTAGTCGGCACCGACCGCCAACAGGATGATCACCGCCATGGCCATCACCATGAACTGCAGCTCGATGCCCAGAACGTGTTGCCACAGCAGAACGGACAGGCCGAACGACGCGCCGAGGGACAGCACCACGGTGCCGACGATCACGGCCGCTGCGACGAGGCTGCGGGTGATGAGCAGCATGATGGTGAAGATCAGCGCGAGCGCCAGGATGGCCGCGATCAGCAGGTCGTAGTTGTTGCCTTCCTGCATGTCCTTGAAGGTGGAGGCGGTGCCGCCGAGGTAGATCTTGGACCCCTCGAGTGGCGTGCCCTTGACCGCTTCCTTGGCGGCCTGCTTGATCGCGTCGATGCGATCGATGCCGTCCGCGCTGAGCGGATCGCCTTCGTGGGAGACGATCATCCGGACCGCATGGCCGTTCGGCGAGATGAAACTCTCCATACCGCGTTTGAACTCTTCGTTGTCGAAGATCTCCGGCGGCAGATAGAAGGTGTCGTCGTTCCAGGCATCGTTGAACGCCTCGCCCATGGCCGACTGGTTCTCGGACATCGCGGCCTGCTGATCCTGCATGCCCGCCTGGGTGGACTGCTGCGACAACATCATCGACCGCATCGTCTTCATGGTGTCGATGTTCTGCGGCAATACCTCCAGCATCTGCGGCATCAGCGAATCGAGTTTCTGCAAGTCCGGGACCATGCTCTGGAACTGATCGGTCATGGTGTCGATGCCGTCGAGCGAGTCGAAAAGCGACCGAGTCGACCAGCAGAGTGGGATGTTGTAGCAGTGCGGTTCCCAGTACAAGTAGTTGCGGACCGGCCGGAAGAAGTCGTCGAAATCGGCGATGTGATCGCGTAATTCGGCGATGTCGACCGCCATGTCGGCGGTGTGGCCCACCATGCTGTGTGTCGTCGCGCTCATCTCCTCCATCAACGCGATCATCTTGTTCATCGTGTTGATGGATGTCTGCATCTCGTCGGCTTGGGCGGCCATGAGGTTTGTGACGTCTTGCATGTACTTGCGGGTCAGGTCCTGGGTGACACCGCTCATGGACAGTTGCGCCGGAATGGTGCTGAACTCAATGGGTTTGCCGCTGGGGCGCGTGATCGCCTGGACCCGCCCGATTCCGGGCACCCGGTAGACGGCCTTGGCGATCTTGTCGATCACCAGGAAGTCCGCCGCGTTGCGGAGGTCATGGTCGCTTTCGATGAGCAATAACTCGGGGTTCATCGTCGCGGGATCGAAATGCCGTTCGGCCGCTGCGAATCCCTGATTGGCGGGTAGGTCGGCGGGCAGGTAATTGCGGTCGTTGTAGTTGGGCTGGTAGCCCGGCAGGGTCAACAGGCCGACGAGGGAGAGCGCGATTGTCGCGACCAGCACCGGGCCCGGCCATCGGACGATCGCCGCACCGATCTTGCGCCAACCGCGAATCCGCATGGCGCGCTTGGGCTCCAGCAGTCCGAAGCGGCTGGCCACCGTGATCACCGCGGGGCCCAGCGTCAGCGCGACCACCACCGCGACGGTCATTCCCACCGCCAGCGGAACACCCAGCGACTGGAAGTACGGCAGTCGCGTGAACGACAGGCAGAAGGTGGCGCCGGCAATCGTCATGCCCGAGCCCAGCACCACGTGGGCCGTGCCGTGAAACATCGTGTAAAAGGCCGACTCTCGGTCCTCGCCTATTGAGCGCGCCTCCTGGTAGCGGCCGACGAGAAAGATCGAATAATCCGTCGCTGCAGCGATCGCGAGCGTGACGAGAAGGTTGGTCGCGAACGTCGACAACCCGATGAGTTCGTGGTAGCCGAGGAACGCCACCACACCACGGGCCGCCGACAACCCGAGGAACACCATCATCAGCGTGATGAGGACGCTGACGATCGACCGGTAGACGAGCAACAGCATCGTGATGATGACGGCAAATGTGACGAACTCGATGATTTGGATGCTGCGGTCGCTGGCGATCTGTTGGTCGGCCACCAGCGCCGACCCGCCGGTCACGAAGACCTTGACGCCCGGCGGCGGAGAAAGCCCGGAGACGAGGTTGTTGACCGCCTCCACCGACTCGTTTGACAGCTCTTCGCCCATATTGCCGGCGAGATACACCTGCACGTACGCGGCCTTGCGGTCGCTGCTCTGCGCGCCGGCTTCGGTCAGCGGGTCGCCCCAGAAGTCCTGAACGTGCTCGACGTGGTTGGTGTCGGCCTCGAGCCTGTCGACCATCTCGTCGTAAAACCGGTGTGCATCGGCGCCCAGCGGCGCCTCGCCCTCGAGCACGATCATGACCGCGCTGTCGGACTCGAACTCCTCGAAGACCGCGCCGACGCGCTTCATCGCGATCACCGACGGCGCTTCGGAGGGGCTCATCGACACCGACCGCATCTGGCCGACGACCTCGAGTTGGGGGACGGCGACGTTCAGCAGAACGACAAGCGCGATCCAGCCGAGGATGATCGGAATCGCCAACCGGCGGATCCACGTCGCCAAACCGGTGCGGCGCACCCGCTCGGTCTGGGGGACGGGGTCGATGGTCGGGGCGCTCACGTGGGCACCTCGGCGGGCTCCTCCCTGCGGGGGTTAGGTTCGGCTTAGTCCTACCAGATCGGGACGCCGTGCGGCGAGTTAGACCCCATTCGCGGCGCTGTAATCACAGCGGCACCCAGACACCGCCGATCCACATTCCCCACGACTTACGACCGGGATCCCACACCGGCCCCACATCCGATGGCGCCCACGCAGGGGTTGGGGGCGGCGGCGGTATCGACGCCGGCGCCCACAGCGGCGCCCACGTTGGCGGTGGCGTGAACCACGGTGGCGGAGGAATGGGTCGCCCCAACGTTGCCGGCGGCGGAGGCGGTGGCGGTCTGCATTCGTTGGTCGTCGGATTCCACAACCAGAGTTTCTGGCACGGAGACGACCCGGCCACCGGCGCCGTGAGCGTTCCAACGGTTATCGCCGCGAACGCGAGCGCAAGGACCGCGGCGAGGTGACGAACAGATCTGCGCATCCCAGCCTCCGCGCCGGTGCTAGAGCCGGCCTGCGGCAAAAGCTGCGGCCTCGCCTGCCGTTCCGTTCACGGTGTACGTACCGTGCGCAAAGCTGGGTATCCCTGGAGGGGCGCCATTGCAGATCGTGTCGTCGGGCACGCACAAGTCGATCATCTTGGGCACATAGTTCGGACCGATGACGACCGGCGGCGCGCCGATATCGCGCATGAACTGATCCGACGGCATTCCGAAAACGGCGACGGCGGCGACGTGGTCGGCCACCTCGTCCGGCATCGGATTGGGTACGTACGACCTGAAATCAGCCGGTACTGCCTCCGGTACCTCAGCCGCCGTGACGAAACCGGCTACGACCGCGCCTTGGGAGTATCCGCCGAGCACCATCTTGGTGTTGGGGCAGTTCGCCGCCATGGACTCGATGTGAGTGCCCGCGTCCCTGATCCCGTCGACGACGGTTCTGGCGAATTGAATGCGGTCGCCGAACTCGCCGCTGGCGGGGTAGTTGACCGCGTATACCCCAAGCGATCTCGCGCCGATCTGCGAGCGCAGCGCGTCGACGAATGCCTGTCCCGTCAAACCGACACCGGGTGGCTCGTAGGTGCCCCGGGCGAACACCACCTCCACATCCGGGCACGGCGCAGCGGTAGCGGACGGCTGGGCGGACGCGGACGGTACGGGGGCGCTGAGCACGGCCAGAGGCGTCAGCACCACCGCCCCAAGGAGTCCAACGATGTGGCTTTTGAGTTTCCCCGACATGGCTAAAGGCGACCTCCTGTGAAAGCTGTTGCCTGGCTTGCTATTCCGGCTACCACGTAGGAAACATGCAGACCCGAGAATATCTCGTCACGCAACGGCGCCGACATATTCCCCCCCGATGTGCACGCCGGATCCGCCGGCATGCACAAGTCAATGGCCTTCGCCGCAGACACAACGGCGCTCGGCAGCGCCCAGGTCGCCGCCCCCGCAGCACCCGGGAAACAAGCGACGTCGCGCTCGTTCACCTCTCCATGCTGGCTATACCGAGGCCGGCAAGCAACCCCAAAAGCGAACAACGAATCGCCGATGCGCAGTGGTCGCGGCGTCCAGGGCCCGGTTCGGTGTCAGAATCAGCCCGTGAAGTACGGGCATGGCTGGGCGCCGCCGGCGGTCGACTGGTCGTCGACGCGGGGGCGCATCCTGCTCGAGGCGTCGCTGTTGTTCGCCCAGCGCGGGTATTTCGGCACGTCGACGCGGGACATCGCCGACGCGGTGAGGATCCGGCAGCCGTCGTTGTTCCATCACTTCCAGGCCAAGTTCGAGATCTTCCGGACACTGATCGAGCTGGATCTGGGCCCGTCCATCGACCGCATCCGGCGCCGCATGGACGAGGACGCCACGTGGGCCGAGAAGCTGCACTTGGTCGTGGCACGCGATGTCCGCGAGGCCCTGGTGCAGCCGTTCGACGCCCGAGGCCTGTACCAAGACGCGGTGCTCGGTCTGGACGAGTTCGCGGCCGAGCGGGAGGGCATCGCGCTCTTCCACGAACTCGTCGAGCGCCTGATCATTCGCGGTCAGCAGGCGGGTGAGTTCGCAGCTTTTGAACCCAGCTTCGTGCAGCGCGCGATCAACGGTGTGCTCTTCGAGACCCTTCGGGAACAGGGCGGCCCGGCCGGGCCGATCCGCGAAGCACGGCCACTGCAGGCAGCCGACTTCGTCGTGCGGTCGCTGCTGGTGGACCAAGCGCGTCTGGACGGCATCCGCGCCGCCACCATCGGTCGCCTCGACGAACTCGAGCCCGCCTCCACCCGCTGAAGCCGCAGCCTTACGCGGCAGATCGACACACAAAGAAACTCATTCGGAACACACCGACCCTATCGTTCGATAGTCTGTTGCCTATCGATCGATAGCCTGGAGGAAGACCGTGAGAAAGACCGTCGTCACCGCCATCGCCATCGCCGGCACCGTCGCGAGCACCGTCGTGTTCGTCCTGTCCGGCTGTTCGTCGTCGCCTGAGTCCGCCCCCACCAGTACTGGCCCCGCCAAGGTGGCGCCGCCCGCGATACTGCAGGCCGGAACGCTGAAGGTCTGTGCGCCCAACGACGGCACGCCGCCGAGCGTGTACCACGACGCCTCCGGAAAGCTCGTTGGCAGCGAGGTCGACCTGGCCAACGCGATCGCCAACAAGCTCGGCCTGCAACCGCAGATGGTGCAGTCCGGCTTCGCCGCGATGATCCCGACGCTGCAGGCCCGCCAGTGCGACGTCATCATGGCGACGCTCTACATCAAGCCGGAGCGCGAGAAGGTCGTCGACTTCGTGCCGTACCTCTACTCAGGTACCGCCATCGCAGTGTCGAAGGAGCACCCCGCCGCCATCACCGGCATGGACGACAGCCTGTGCGGCAAAAAGGTGATGGTCGCGATCGGTACGACGGCCGAGGCGCTTTCCCAGGAACAGTCCGACAAGTGCACGGCCGCGGGCAAGCAGCCCGTCGATATCAACCGCAACAACCAGGCCGCCGTGTCGATCCAGCAGGTGCAGAACGGTCAGATGGACGCTTACCTGGACACCGCCGAGACCATCGGCTACTACATCACCAAGACCGGTGCGCAGATCCAGTTCGCCGGCGAGCCCTTCGGCACCATCAAGGTGGGCGCGGCGACGCTCAAGGGAAACACCGAGCTGCACAACGCAATTGAGCAGGCGTTCAGTGAACTCATCAGCGACGGCACGTACAACTCAGTCCTCGAGCAGTGGGGTCAGACGGACCTCAGCATCCAGAAGTAGCCGGGCAGGACTGAAATGCGTTTTGACTGGCCGTTTTTCTGGCAGAGCTTGTTCACGCCCAGCGGTCCCTTCCTCGACGGGCTCGTCCTGACCATTGTGATCTCGGTGGTGGCCATGGCCCTGGCGTTGATCCTGGGCTTTGTGATCGCGCTGATGCGGCGCTCCCGCTTCAGGGGGCTGCGCTGGTTCGCCAGCGTCTACATCTGGGTGATCCGCGGAACTCCGCTGCTGGTTCAGCTTGTGCTGATCTACACCGGGTTGGCCGCGGCGGGCCTGTACCAGTTCCAGGATGTGTCGCTTCTCGGCCTGTCGCTGAAGGCGGCCGTGCAAGCCGCGATCGTCGCGCTGATGATCAACGAGAGCGCCTACATCTCCGAAATCGTCCGCGCCGGACTGGATTCCATTCCCCGTGGCCAGTTCGAGGCTGCCGCGTCGCTCGGCATGCGGCCCAGCAAGGTCATGCGCTGGATCATCGCGCCGCAGGCGCTGCGGGTGATGGTCCCGCCGCTGGGAAACTCCTTCAACGGACTGATGAAAACGACGTCGGTGCTCAGCGTGATCGGGGTGAGCGAACTCTTCCTGGTAACGCAGTCGATCAGTTCGGCGACATTCCACACCTTCGAGATCTTCATCGTCGCTGCGATCTACTACCTTGCGCTCACCACGATTTGGACCGTCATTCAGGCCGAGATCGAGAACCGGCTTTCACGCATGCTCGGTATCGAGCAACGGGTCCGGATCACGCACCGTCTCCTCGGAGCACGGCGAGGCGCCGCCGCGACATTGCAACCGCACGGTTGATCGGAGGGACTTGATCATGAGCGTCACCACTGAAGTAGAGGCGCCGATCGTGCGGGTGCATGGCGTCTCGCGCACCCTGGGGGGCCGACTCGTGCTCGACGACATCTCATTGGACGTCATGCGCGGCGAGGTCGTCGTCATCATCGGCCCATCCGGTGCGGGGAAGACCACCCTGCTGCGGTCGTTGAATCACCTCGAGCCGGTGGACAGCGGTGAGGTGCTGATCGGCGGCGTTCCGATCGGTCACCGCGACACCGCCACACGGCGAAAGGTGAGCGCCGGCGAACTGGCCCATCGGCGTCGTGAAATCGGTTTCGTCTTCCAGCATTTCAATCTCTTCCCGCACATGACCGCGGCGGAGAACGTGTGGAACGCGCCGGTTCGGGTGCTCGGGGTGCCCAAGGGCAAGGCCCGCCAAGACGCCCTTGCCCTGCTGGAACGGGTCGGATTAGGGGACAAGGCCGAGTCCCGCCCCAGTCAGCTCTCGGGCGGGCAGCAACAGCGCGTGGCCATCGCGCGGGCGCTGGCCATGCGGCCGAATGTGATGCTGTTCGACGAACCAACCAGCGCGCTGGACGTCGAGATGGTCGGTGAGGTGCTGGAAGTCATGCGCGATCTCGCCCGTGAACACATGACGATGATCGTCGTCAGCCACGAGATGCGCTTCGCACGCGAGGCGGCAGACCGGATCGTTGTCATGGACGCCGGCCGCATCATCGAGGACGCACCACCAAACCAGTTGTTTACCAACCCACGTCATGAACGGACGAAGAGCTTTCTGTCGACCATTCGCTGACGTGACAACCCGCTGCCCTCACTCCAGCCCATTCCTGCTAGGAGCAATTTCATCGTGACCACCTCCACCGCGCCGACCTCGTCCACCGGAGCGCTGGCGGCACCGCACGCTCTCGCGACCCAGGCGGGAATTCGCGCCTACCACGACGGCGGCAACGCGATCGACGCCGCAATCGCCGCCGCAGCGGTGCTGACCGTCGTTTACCCGCACAACGTCGCGTTGGGCGGCGACCTCGTCGCCCTCGTACGAACCCCGGATGGCGTTGTGCGCTGTGTCAATGCCTCCGGATGGACGGGACGCAACGTCGAGGCCGCAGCGTTGCGCAGCAGGCACGGCCGGTCGCTTCCGCTGCGCGGCGTCGATACTGTCACGGTGCCCGGCGGGGTGCGCGGCTGGAAAGCATTGCGCCGGTTTGGGGCTCGGTTAACCTGGGACGGCGCCCTACGTGCGGCGCACGAGTCCGCAGCCGGGGTGGCGGTGGCACCTTCGCTCGCGACGCACATCGTCGACCCCGAGAACGCAGACTTGGTCGGTACCTTCGACTTCGACCGGGTCTTCCGGCCGGGAGGCCGGTTCCTGCAGGTGGGCGAGGAACTGAAGCAGCCCGCGCTGGCGCTGACATTCGACCTACTGCGCGAGCAGGGACCGGACGTCTTCTACGAAGGCGAGCTCGCGCGGCGCACCGTTGATTTCCTGCGCTCGCGCGGATCATCGCTCACCGCAGAGGACTTCGCCGAGTTCCAGCCGGAGATTACCGAGCCGATCGAGGCCGGTTTCCGCGGTCTCACCGTGCATACAAGCCCGCCGAACACGCACGGATTCCTGTTGCTGCGCGCGTTGCGAGCCATCGAGGAGCTTGGCATTACTGACCCACTGGACGACGGTCTCGGGACACTGATGCGAATCTTCCACCGCGGCAATGAATTACGGAATCAGGAATTGGGCGACCCGCGCCATGCCGCGATCAACGTGGAAGCGCTCGTGCACGGCGACCTTGGCGGCCTCGTCGAGCCTGGCGGCGAGAGCGGTGGCCCGGTGCCGGTGCCGCGCGGGGACACCGTCGGCGTCGCCGCAGCGGACAGCGATGGCTACGCGGTCTCGTTGATCCAGAGTGTCTACCACGCCTTCGGGTCCGGCCTGATCGACCCGGAGACCGGGATCCTGTTCCACAACCGCGGCACGTGCTTCTCCCTGAACGATGCCTCGGTGAACGTCGTGGCACCCCGCAAGCGACCTGCCCACACACTCATGCCGGCGATGACGACGCAGCGGGGGACACTGCGCCACGTTCTGTCGACGATGGGTGGCCAGGGCCAGCCCCAGATCATCGCGCAGCTGCTGCTGCGGGCAGTGAGCGGCGTGGGTGCCGAATCAGTAGTGGCCGCACCGCGCGCCGTCGTTGGCCACCAGTCCGACGGAAACACCGCGGATACCGTCTCGATGGAGGCCGACATGCCTGCTGTCCCACGAGACTCGCTTGGGCGCTGTGGATTGCCAGTGGCCGAGGTGCCAGCGCATACGGAAGCGCTCGGGCAGGCCAACGTCGTGTTCGCCGGCCCGGACGGCTCGATGACGGCAGCTTCCGATCCGCGCTCGGATGGAGCTGCGATCGTCGCGCACCATCCGCGCCACCACAGTCCGCGACATTGACCTTTGCGATAAGCCACTCGTGAACTGGGCAAATAGGGCCACAACCACGCGAGAAACTTGCGAACGGAAGTAACATCGCGGTTGCGCCGGAAATTTTCTTGGCAAATCGTGATGACTCATCCGATTGAGCAAACTATGCTCGGTTAGCCAAGGCTCCAGCTGTGCAGGTGCGGGGCGGCGACGGAAGTGGGACCAACGGTGGAGACAGTCCTGGGCCTGTCGATCACATCGACCAGTGTCGCCTGGGTCCTGGTCGACGGGTCAGCGGCCGACGGCCCCGCCCTGGACCACGACGCTTTCGACGTCGACGCCAAGACCGACACCACGCAGCACGCGGTCGCCGTGCGAGGCGCCCAGGCGATCGCGGCCGCAACCGGTCATGTGGTCCGCTCTATCGGCGTGACGTGGACCGAACACGTCGAAGCCGAAGCCAGGCAGCTGCTCGGGTCGTTGCGCGAGGCGGGCTACGACAATCTCATCGAGGTGCCGCTGACAACAGCGACCCAGGCGTGGGTGCAGGTTTTCGAGGGCGACACCGGTTCTGAGATGCCGGTCATTGACTCGGCCGAAGCCCAGGTGGGCCTGGCGCGCGGCGCGGCGATGGCGGTGGCAAACGCCGACATCACTGATCCGCCGGTGGAGGAGGGCCCTGCCGAGGACAACGCTGGGCATGGTCAGTACAAGCCCGCGTCACATGCCATGTTGGCCATGTTGACGGCCTCGGTGCTGACCGTGGTGGCTGCGCTGGCCTACCAGTTCCACACGGACGGGTCGACGGGCGGGTAGTTGGCGCAGACGTCGGTGCCGTGCGCGGCGACGCCCTTGTTGTTGAAGAACAGCTTGGCCCAGTTGCCCCAGCGCGTTGCCATCTGCTCGTAGTAGACGTTCGTCGCGGTGTTCTCCGAATACTGGCGGCGGCCCGCGTAATCCAACGAGAAGAACCAGTAGATGCGGTCGCGGGCGCCCTGCTGAACATCGGCCGGCCTGTTTTTGTAGTCGGTCATGTACCGCTCGTAGTACACCGGGTCGGTGTCACGAACAGCTGCCATGTACTGGTCCACTGTGCAGGTGGTTTTCAGGATCCGATTCGGGATCGGATAATCGTCGGTGGCATCGGCGGACGCAAGTCCGGGGAAGACCATTGCGGCACACCCGACGGCCGCCATAGCGATGCTCGCTTTGCGTAACACGTTGTCCTCCTTGTTATTGCGCCGCTTGTTGCAGTATCGGCATCTTGTCTGGACAGTAGGTGCGCAGCGCCGAGCCGAGGAACTGCCATGCCTGCTCGGTTGTGGTGTCCTTGTCCAGATTGGTTTGTACGAACCAAGCCGACTTGTACGCGTCGACGTCCAAGCCGTTGCGTAGCCGTTTGCACGTGAGTTTGCCGATCCACGCGTTGCGGTCCTTCTGGCCGTAGATGCCGTACGTGTGCAGCTCGTTGTTGAAGTCGGTATCGACGTCGGCATGCGCCGGCGCCGCGAACACGAGTCCCGCTGCCAGGCAACCTATTCCGAGGATCACTCGCTTCATGACTGCGCGCCTTCCGTTTGCACCGATGAAACCTGCTGGGGCTTGGGCCACGGGGAGGGCACCGGTCGCTCGCGCACCCGCTGCGGCCACCAGAACCATTTACCCATCAGCGCCGCGATTGACGGCGTCATCAGCGAGCGCACGATCAGCGTGTCGAACAACAGGCCGAGGCCGATGGTGGTGCCGACCTGACCGATCACGGTCAGTTCGCTTACCGCCATTGACATCATCGTGAACGCGAACACCAGGCCGGCCGAGGTCACCACGGAACCGGTGCCGCCCATCGACCGGATGATCCCGGTGTTCAAGCCCGGCATGGATCTCCTCCTTGAACCGGGCGACCAGCAGCAGGTTGTAGTCGGCGCCGACGGCCAACAGGATGATGACCGACATCGCCAGCACCATCCAGTGCAGCTCGATGCCGATGATGTGCTGCCAGATGAGCACCGACAGCCCGAACGAGGCGGCCAGCGAGACCACCACCGTGCCGACGATGACAGCGGCCGCGACCACGCTTCGGGTGATGATCAGCATGATGATGAAAATCAAGCAGAGCGAGGCTATCCCGGCGATCAGCAGGTCGTAGTCGGAGCCGTCCTGCATGTCCTTGAACACCGCGGCGGTACCGGCCAGGTACACCTTGGACCCCTCGAGCGGCGTGCCCTTGATGGCCTCCTTGGCCGCCTGCTTGATGGAGTCGATGCGTTCGATGCCCTCCGGGGTCATCGGGTCGCCATCGTGGGAGATGATGAACCGTACCGACTTGCCGTCGGGGGAGATGAAGTTCTCCATGCCCTTCTTGAACTCGGCGTTGTCGAAGACTTCCGGTGGCAGGTAGAACGAGTCGTCGTTCATCGAGGCGTCGAACGCCTCGCCCATGGCGGACGAGTTCTCCTGCATCGCCGACATCTGATCCTGCATTCCTTTTTGCGTGGAATACATGTTCAGCATCATGGTTTTCATGGTCTTCATCGTCTGGATCATCTCGGGCATCAGCGCGACCATCTGAGGCATGAGCGAGTCCAGGCGTTCCATGTCCGGCATGAGTTGCTGGATGTCGTCGGTCATGACGTCAATGCCGTCGAGGGTGTCGAACACCGACCGGAACGCCCAGCAGATCGGGATGTTGTAGCAGTGCGGTTCCCAGTAGAAGTAGTTGCGGATCGGCCGGAAGAAGTCGTCGAAATCGGCGATGTGGTCGCGCAATTCGGCCACGTCGACGGTCATGTCCTTCATCTTGGTGACCATGCTGTGCGTGACGTCGGCCATCTGGTCGGTGATGCTCGACATCTTCTCCATCGAGTCGATGGTCGTCTGCATGTCGTTGGCCTGTTTGAGCATGTTGGCCGTGAGGTCCTGGTTGTACTTCTCGGTCATCTTCTGGGTCGTGCCCTGCATGCTGATCTGGAACGGAATCGAGGTGTGTTCGATCGGTTTCCCGTCAGGCCTGGTGATCGCCTGCACGCGCGAGATTCCCGGCACGCGGAAGACCTGCTTGGCGATCTTGTCGATGACGAGGAAGTCTGCCGAGTTGCGCAGGTCGTGATCGCTCTCGATCAGCAACAGTTCGGGGTTCATCCGGGCCTGCGAGAAATGCCGGTCGGCGGCCGCGTATCCCTCGTTCGCAGGAAGGTCGGCGGGCATGTAGTTGCGGTCGTTGTAGTTGGTCTCGTACCCGGGCAGGGTCGAGCAGGCCCACCAGCGCCAGCGCCATCGTCGCCACCAGGATGGGGCCCGGCCAGCGCACCACCGCGGCACCGACCTTGCGCCATCCCCGGACCCTCATCGCTCGCTTGGGCTCGAGAACCTTGCCGAAACGGCTGGCGACGGTGATCACCGCCGGACCGAGGGTGAGTGCCGCGAGGACCACGACCACCATGCCGATCGCCAGCGGCACGCCGAGTGTCTGAAAGTAGGGCAGCCTGGTGAAGCTCAGGCAGAACGTCGCCCCGGCGATGGTCAGGCCCGAGCCGAGAACCACGTGGGCGGTGCCCCGAAACATGGTGTAGTAGGCGGATTCCCGGTCCTCGCCGAGACCGCGCGCCTCTTGATATCGGCCTGTCAGGAATATCGCGTAGTCGGTCGCGGCGGCAATCGCAAGCATCACCAGCAGGTTGACCGCGAAGGTCGACAGCTCGATGATCTCGTGATAGCCGAGGAACGCCACGAGGCCGCGTGCGGCGGCCAGCTCGAGAAAAACCATGACGAGCGTCAACAGCACCGTGATGATCGACCGGTAGACGAGCAGCAGCATGATGATGATCACCACGAACGTGAGCGCGGTGATCAGCTGCAGGCTGCGGTCGCCGGCGATGTGCTGGTCGGCGGCCAGCGCCGCAGGCCCGGTCACGTAGGCCTTCACCCCGTCCGGTGCCGGCAGGCTGCCCACGATGTGCTGCACCGCTTCGACGGACTCGTTGGCCAGGGACTCGCCCTGGTTTCCCGAGAGGTACACCTGGACGTAGGCGGCCTTGCCGTCGTTGCTCTGTGATCCCGTTGCCGTCAGTGGATCGCTCCAGAAGTCCTGAACGCTCTGGACGTGCTTGGTGTCGGCTTCGAGTTTGTCGACCATCTGGTCGTAGAACTGATGGGCCTCGTCGCCGAGCGGCTGTTGGCCTTCCAGCACGATCATGACCGCGCTGTCGGAGTCGTACTCCTCGAATACCTGGCCGACGCGCTTCATCGCGATCATCGACGGCGCGTCGTCCGGGCTCATCGACACCGCGCGTAGCTTCCCGACCTCTTCCAGCTGGGGCACAACGACGTTGAGGACGGCGATGATGGCGATCCAGGCGAGGATGATCGGTATCGCCAGCCGCCGGATCATGCGCGCTAGGAACGGTCGAGCCGCGTGCCGCACGGGTGGGAAGGCGTCTGTGGGCGCGTCTGAGGTGGGCGCGCTCATGCAGACCTCACGAAGCAATAGGTCAGGGCGTTCACGCCGGTGGCGGTCCTCTCGTCCTTCACCTCGTCATCGACGGTGATGCGGCACGTGACCGAACTGCTGTCGCCCTGCGCGACGATGTTGGGGGCCGCGGACGGCGCCGTCGTCTGCAAGGTCAGTGACCATGGCAGGGCCATGCCGTCGAGGCGTTGCGGCTTGGCGTCCAGATCGAGGTAGTTGATGTTGGCGAAACTTCCGTCGCCGAAGACCTCGTACTTCACGACTTTGGGGTCGAACGGCTCGGGGTCCTCGGCGAAGACCCTGGGTGTGACGATGATGCCCTCGGCGCCGAAGAAGCCGCGGATTCGGTCGACGGTGAAGCCGGCAATGGCCACGACGACGACGATGACCAGCGGAATCCACGCACGCTTCGCGAGACCCATCATGGCTGCCCCCGACCCTTGCCACGCATATATATGTGCCCTCTAGTTTCGAATCTGCAGTTCAGCCGCGTTTAACTTAGCCCGTATAAGTTCTCATCTGCCCTAGGTTAACTCAAGTCATCGTGTGACTGCTCACTACCTCGCGCGCGATGCGACCTGGGTCACCACGGGTGATGCCAAGCCCGCGCTCGAGCAGCAATATACGTGCGAGACCGTCGCACCGTGCTGCCCCGACGAGCGGGATCCGCCGGTTTGAGACGGCCTCGTTTTGGGGCAAACTGGGCTCATGTACAAGATCATTCGTCGCTCAATGGTCATGGCCGCGGCCGCTGCCCCGATCGCTGCGCTATCAATCGCGCTGTCGGCAACCGGCTCGGCACAACCCCTGAATTGTCCGAGCGGACAGTGGTGGGATCCGGGGACCAACAGTTGCAAGAATGCGGTGCCGCTGAACTGCGCACCCGGAGAGTATTGGAATCCGATATCCAATGCTTGCCGGCCGCTCGGCCAGGTCTAGGTTTCGGGAGGGAGCGCCGCCTGGAGCTGGCGTAACGCCGCGGCGAGCGACTCAGTGCGGTCCGCACCGCTCGCCAGCCGACGTCCGACAGCGCAGCCGATCACGAATGTCGACAACGGAGTGAACTTGCGCTCGACCCGGTGCGCGACGTCGCGGGCCGCATCGAGCAGCTGTGCTGTCTCCGCCGCGGTGAGCGGTTCTTCGCCGAGGGTCCGTGCAAGTTCGTCGAGCCAGTTGTCCATGGTTCCTCCCTGGTGATCGTGCTTCCGTGATCGGGCTGGGCGGTCTCGCTCGCCATTCTGCTTGACGGCGTCGCCGTTTCGTCGAGACTGTAGTTATCGTGCTCGACACTCGAACTTTTCCGCGATAACTACAGTTTCGCGGCGCGTGGAGTGGTTGTAGCGCTCAGTCGAGACTGAAATCGATGACGCCGCGAATGATTTCACCGTTCAACACGTCGGCATACGCATCGTTGATGTCGTCGAGCCGGTAACGCTTGGTGATCATCTCGTCGAGCTGCAGCTGCCCGGACTGATACAGCCGAGCAAGCCGGGCGATGTCCGACTTCGGGTTGCAGGACCCGAACACCGTGCCGACCAGGTTCTTGTTCCACAAGATGAAGTTCTGCAGGTCGATCTTGGCCGACCGCGTTGTCTGCGCGGTCATTCCGGTGAGTACGCAGGTGCCGCCCTTGCGGGTCAGTTTCAGGTATGTGTTGATGTCGTCGCCGTCGATGAGTGAGGGCGCCACCACGACGCTATCGGCCATCACCCCGTGAGTCAGCTCGCGCACCAGTTCGGTGGCCTCGGCGGCTGTCGCCACGCTGTGCGTGGCACCGAATCCCAGTGCGGCCTTCTGCTTGAACTCCACCGGGTCCACCGCGACCAGCTGCGCGGCGCCGTTGATGCGTGCACCCTGGAGGGCGGCAGTTCCGATGCCGCCCGCGCCGATCACGACGACGGTGTCGCCGCCGCGCACGTTGGCCCGGTACGCCGCCGAGCCGTAGCCGGTCGGGATCGCGCACGACAGCAACGCCGCGGGAATCATGGGTATGTGGGGATCGATCTTCACCAGCGAGTCCACCGACACCACAGTGTGATTCGCGAATGCGCCGACTTTGGACAGATGCCCGAGCGGTCGGCCGTCGGCGGTGTGGTGCCGGAATGTTCCGTCCGTCGGCATACCGGGCTCCATCGTCGCCGCGCCTTTGTCGCAGATGTACTCCATGCCGCTCGCGCACCAGCGGCACTGCCCGCACACCGCGACGAAAGACATCACGACATGATCGCCGACCGCGAAATCAGTTACGCCGTCGCCGATTTCGATAACTGTGCCGGCACCCTCGTGGCCGCCGATCGTCGGGAACATCGGTGTCAGGCCGAATTCGCGGGCGGTCGCGTTGGACATCGACATGTCGCCCTTGAGGATGTGGTCATCCGAATGGCACAGCCCGGCGGCGGCCATTTCGACCAGGACTTCACCGGCGCGCGGCGGATCGAGCTCGAACTCTTCGACCGACCACGGTCCGCCGACGTCGTGAAGGATCGCCGCGCGGCTTCTCATGACGCCGAGCGGAACGTCACCGGCAGGTTCGCCGGTGAGCGGAACGGCAAGCCGACGATCCTCGTGTCCTCGTCGGGCACCAGCCGGAGTTCGGTCACGCGGTCGAACAAGCTGTTCAGCATGGCCCGCGTCTCCACCCGGGCCAGATGCATGCCGAGACAGCTGTGAATGCCGCCCGCAAAGGAGATGTGCGCGCGCCGTGGCCGGTGGATGTCGAACACCTCAGCCTCCGTCCACCGCGTCTCGTCGCGATTGGCCGAGCCCATGCACAGGTGAACCTCAGCACCGGCCGGGACCGTGCAACCGCGTACTTCAACCTCTCGTGTCGTCGTGCGCGGCACGCTGACCAGCGGTGTCTCGTAGCGAATCGCCTCTTCGATGGCCGCCGGAATGAGGGCACGGTCGTGCTGCAGCGCCGCGAGCTGATCGGGATGGGTCAGCAGGAGATACAGCAGATTGCTCGACGACCGATAGGTGGTCTCCAAGCCCGCCGGAAGGAGCAGCCGCAAGAACGAGATGATCGCCTCGTCGGTGAGTCGTTCGCCGTCGATCTCGGCCGCGACGAGATCACCGATGATGTCGTTGGTCATCTTGGCTCGTCGCTGGTCGACTTGCTCCTGGAAATAGGTGCCCAGCTCGACCGACGCACGCAGGCCCGCCTCGATGTCCACGTAGATGGAGATCAGATCGAACGACAACCGCCGGAACAGATCGAGGTCTTCCTCGGGCAACCCGAGCAACGCGGCCGTCACCCTGGTCGGAAACTCGAGTGTCACCGACGCGACGAGGTCGGCCTCGCCGTCGTCCTTGATCTCATCGACCAACTGGTCGCAGATCGGGTCGATGACGGCGGGTTCCCACCGCGCGAGCGCACTTTGGCGGAAGGCCTTGGAGATCAGGCTGCGATGGTCGTGATGTTGCTTGCCGTGCATGCCCAGAATCGTCGGGCCGAAGACCAGCCCGATCGTGTTGTTGTATTGCTCCGACCCGAATAGGTCGTCGTCGCGGAACGCTGCGAACACGCTGTTGAAGTCGAAGAACGTCCATTCCTCCTCGGGCACAAGCTCGGGCGGCGTCTTCGAATGATCCATGATCGACCCGCGCCACACCGGCTGGGTTTTGCGCATGTGCGCAAAGTAGGGGTACGGATCGCGGTCCAGGGCGATCGGCTGGTTGTGCGAATCGGCGCTGATCGTCACATATGCCTCCCCGAGCGGCAGGCTAGCGGCTCTGTCTTTCTATCTTTACTATTTTAGGTATTCTAGGTCAAGGAAATCGAAGGGACATGATGCGGCGTCGACCGGTGTGTGCGATCGAAGACCTGCCTCCTGGCTCGATGAAGCTGGTGCAGGCCGGAAAGTTCGGTGTGGGTGTGTACAACATCGACGGCTCGCTGTATGCGATCGCGAACTACTGCTCGCACGAGGGCGCGCCCCTGTGTGCGGGTTATGTCGGTGGCACGAACGAGTTCGCCCCCGATACGCCGGGCCGGCTCCGCCGCGTGCGGGAGGGCCGGATTGTGCGATGCCCTTGGCACAACTGGGAATTCGACATCACGACCGGCGTGACCGTTGCGGACCCGAGCAGGCGCATCCGGACGTATGAGGTCGACGTGGCCGACGGGAAGGTGTACCTGATCGCATGAGCACACCCGTCATCGACGCAGGAGTCCAGCCGCATTTCCGGTACAACTCTGAGATCCGGCGATACCTTGCGCCTGCATACAAGCTGCGTTCGATCCCCGATGTCGAACAGCAGTGGTACCAGGCGCCGGGCGGCGATTACCGCCAGGATCTCTACGGCGACCACTATCCCGGCTCGGACCCCGAAACGGTGTCACGGCACCTGTTCGACGAGGCCGGCGTCGACATCGCGATCCTCAATCCGTTGACGCGCGGCAACATCGCGGACTACCTGCTCAACAGCCGAATCTGTGCGGCCGTCAACGATTGGCTGCTGGACCGCTGGCTGGAACCGGATGCGACCGGTCGCTTCCGGGGCACCATCCGCGTCAACCCCGAGGATCCGAGGGGAGCTGTCGAGGAGATCGACCGGCTGGCCGACCATCCGAAGATGGTGCAGGTCGGTGTGCCGATGCAGTCGCGGGAGCCGTACGGCAAGCCGATGTTCGAGCCGATCTGGGAAGCGGCCGCCGCCCACGGCTTGCCGGTGGCCGTGCACATCAACGGCGGCAACGGCGTTGACCATCCGCCGACGTTCGCCGGCCACGCCTTCACCTATCCCGGGTACGCGGCATTCATGCCGTTGAACGGGTTCGTGCACCTGGCCACCCTGATCATCGAGGGCGTCTTCGGACGGCATCCGGATCTGCGATTCGTGTTCGCAGACGGCGGGTACGACGTCCTCACCCCATTGATGTGGCGGCTGGACACCTTCTGGGTGTCGATGCGCGACCAAACACCGTGGGTCGACCGCTATCCGAGCGAGTACCTGCGTGATCACGTGCGATTCTGCTCGTCGGCGTTCGACGGACCCACAGATGAAACACTTGCCGAGCGGTGGCTGGACTTCACCGACAAGGCGGACCTGCTGATGTATGGCTCGGGCTACCCGCACTGGTCGACGTCGAGGCCGGAGGCCGTGACGGCGGGACTGAGCGACGAGCAGCGGCGAAAAGTGTTGTGGCGGAATGCAAGTGACTTGTACCGAGTCGCCGAAGCCGAAGGAAGCAGGTCATGACCACAGTAGAAGAACGCCAAGACGATGCCGTCCTACAGGACATCGAGGTCACCATCGTCGACACCGATGTGCACCCGTTGCCGGTGTCGGCCGAGGTGCTGAAGTCCTACGCCCCCGCGGAGTGGAAAGACAGGCTATGGCCCACGGGCAACGCCGTTTCGCCGATCCCGCACTTCTACGACACCCCCGACTCGTACAAGACGATGTCGATGCGCGTCGACGCCAGCCCGCCCGGCGGTGGGTTAGCGGGGAGCGACCCCGATTACGCGGCCAAGCAACTGCTCGTCGACGCGGGCGTGAGCATCGCACTGCTCGAGCCGATGTGCGACGCGCAACTGCCGGAGGCCGAACACGTGCTCAAGGCCACGCACAACGACTGGCTCGCCGACGTGTGGCTGGCAGAGAACAACTGGCACGGACGCTGGCGCGGAGCGATCAGCGTGACGGCGCAGGCACCGCACCGGGCCGCGCGTGAGATCGAGCGCTGGGCCGGTCACCCGTACATGGCCGAGGTGCTCATGACGCCTGCGACCCGGGGGATTCCGTTCGGCAGCCCGCATTTCGACCCGCTGTACGAAGCCGCTGCGCGACATGGCTTTCCGGTCGCCACCCACCTGATGGGACAGACGCCGTTCGAACTGATTCCGCTGTACCCGGTCGGCAATCCCGCGCACTGGCACGACTTCTTCGCATCGTGGCCGCTGCTGTACGTCTCGCACCTGACGAGCCTGGTGTTCGACGGGGCGTTCGACCGGCATCCCGATCTGCGGGTCGTCTTCGTCGAGGGCGGCTTCACCTGGGCGATGCCAGTGATGTGGCGCATGGACAGGATCTGGGAACAGCGCAAGGCCGACCTGCGCCATGTGCGCCGCAGGCCGTCGGACTACGTCCGCGAGCACGTCCGGTTCACCACCCAGCCGCTGGAGGACGTCAACGTCGGGATGTACCGGGACTATCTGGAGATGATGGATCTCGGTGACTGCCTGATGTTCTCGACGGACTATCCGCACTGGAGTTACGACTCGCCGGCGTGGGCGGTCAAGCGTTTCCCGCCCGATCAGCGTGAGCGCATCATGCGCGGCAACGCCACCGCGCTGTATGGACTGCCCTCGACGGTCAAGGCGCTGCCAGGTGAACAGCCGGCCACCGCCTGACATTGCGGACCTGGTCCGCGAATACGACAAGCGGTGGTCGAGCCTGGATTTCGATGGGCTGGCGGACCTTTGGGAGCGCGGCGGGCCGGTGCCGATCTATCTCGGCGAGGAATACGCGACGCCGGTGGTCGGCACCGACGAACTTGATCGCCACTTTGCCCGCGTCGCGGGCCGGCTCAAAGCGGCCACCGTCACGTCGACGCTGCACACGGTCGACGCGGTCGACGACACGGTGGTGCGGGCGGTGCTGCTGAGCCGGTGGCGGCTGACCGGCAGGGAATCAGATGTCGAGCGCACCGGCGCCAGCTGGATCACCTGGCTGCTGATCGGGCGGGGCAAGCAATTTCGGATCTTTCACCACATGGAGTCCGACGTCTACCTCACCGAGGTGTAGGCGAGTCGGCCGCGCGGCGAGCCACCTCGATCGGCACGACCGGTTCGCGTGCCGCGGGACCGCGGGTGACTGCGTGCAACCTGATCTCCGGCAGGTCGACGGACCCGTCGAGGGTGTCCAGCCACGCGACGGCCTCGGCGACGTCGCCAACTCGTATCGCGTACATCTCGAATGGCACGTCGGCCAGCATGTCGGTCTCGACCGGGCCGGGCGTGACGAGGTGGACGTTGATGCCGTCACGGTCAACCTCCTGGGCCAGGGCACGCGCGAAGGCATTCATGCCGGCCTTCGACGCCGAGTAGGCCGTGCGTGCCCGCATCGGCTCATGGGCCGCCGACGACGAGATGAACACGAAGCGTGAGCCCGCCCTCATCCGCGGCAGTGCAGCCGATGTGACGACGAAACACGAATCGAGGTTGGCCGACATCGTTGCGCGCCATTGCTCGAAAGTCTGCTTGCGCGCGTAGGTTCCGCCGAGTATCCCCGCCGCGTGCACCAGAAGGTCGATCTGGCCGGCGGCCCGCACCGCCGGTTCGAACGTCTCCGGATCGGCGGCGTCGGCGACGACGTAGCGCGCACCGATATCCTCTGCGGCCGCGCGGAGCTCCGGATCACGGCGGGCGGTGAGGATGACGTCGTAGCCGAGCTCGACAAGCTTGCGGCCGCAGGCCTTACCGATGCCGCCGCTTCCACCTGTGATCAAGGCCGTTCGCACAGCGCACCTTTCAGCGTTGGCGTCGGGCCAACGCCTGCGGCGACAACGCCACGATCCTCTGGTCGGGATCGGCGGCCGAGAAGAACGTTTGCGTGTCTGCGAGGTGGCGCGCCGCCAGTTTGCGTGCGCGCTCGGCGTCGCCGGCCTCGATCGCGTCGGCGATCTTCTTGTGGATGGTCAGCGCGATACGCCGGGCGCTTATCGCCGGGTATTCGCCTTTGGCCGCGGTCTCGTTCGCCCACCACTGCAAGTGGCTGCTCCACAGTGTCTCGAGGCTGCCGACCACCGCGATCATCGTGTGGTTGCCGCACCCCCGCACGATCTCGTCATGGAACTGACCGCCGATCTCGGTGAACCGCGCGCCGTCGTCGATGTGCTCGGCCATCGACGCGTTGAGCTCCTTGAGCTTCGGGATCAACGTCTTGCCGCGGTCCGGGCGTTTGGCCGCGAGGGCGGCGCACATCGGGTCCAACTCCTGCAACGCCGCGCCGAGGTCGGCCAGCGGCACGTAGTCGCTTTGCAGCAACAGCCCGAGCATGTAGGCCGCACTGGCCTTGGCCGGTGCATGGACCACGGCGCCACCACGGTTACCGCGCCGGACCGACAGGAGACCCTCGGTCTCGAGGATTCGCAACGCTTCCCGCAGTGACACGAGGCTGACGTTGAACTGCTCGACGAGGACTTCCTGGCGGGGGAGCAGGTCGCCGTCGGCCAGGTCGCCGTCGATGATCTGCCTGCGGAGCTCGTCGGCCACGATCTCGGCGGTCCTGCGCGCCGAAAGCCGCCGTCGAGCCTCGGGGCCAATTCCCAGTGTTGTCATTTCATTGCAATCTTAACAGTGATAGGCGTCCGACCAGGACACTACATATCCGCTATCCATCAAAAGTAACTAAGATGACAAAGATGGCTCCGACCCCGTTGGACGACCTACGTGTCCTAGAAATCAGCGATCGGATCGCCGGCGGGTACTGCGGCAAGTTGCTGGTCGATGCGGGTGCCGAGGTTGTGAAGGTGGAGCCGGTCACCGGAGACGCGCTGCGACGCTTCACGGCGACGGGCGCCGCAGTGGCGAGCGGAGCCGACTCACCGCTGTTCAGCTACCTCAACGCCGGAAAGCGCAGTGTGACAACCATTTCCGATGAGCTCTTGGCACGCGCGGATATCGTGGTCGTGACCGCGACGCGCTCCGGAGCGCTGGAGTGCGGCGTCGATCCGGCACGGCTACTCGAGACCGCGCCGCAGTGCATCGTCGTCACCGTTTCCGATTTCGGCTGGAGCGGTCCATGGGCAGAGCGCGCGGCCACCGAGTTCACCTTGCAGGCCTGGTCGGGGTTGACCGGTTTTCGCGGAGACCCAGCAGGCCCGCCGATCTCGATCGGCGGTGAGCTGGGGGAGTACATGGGCGGGGCGTTCGCCGCGTTCGGAGCCCTCGGCCTGCGTCGTCGGGTCCGCCGCGGGGGTCCGGGCGGGCACCTCGATCTGTCGATGCTCGAGGCGATCACGTTGATGCAGAGCAGCGAATGGCTGCACTCGCAGCTGTTGAAGGTGCCGCCGATAGCGAGGTCCGTGGAGGTGCCGTCGATCGAACCGGCCAAGGACGGCTACGTGGGCATCAGCATGGTGACCGGCCAGCAATGGCTGGATTTCGCCGCGATGGTTGATTGTCCCGAATTCACCGAGATTCCCGATCTGCGGTTCCAGCTGGGCCGGTGGGCATACCGCGATTGGATACGCGAGCGGATCGGGCCGTGGATGCGGGAGCGCACCGTCGACGAGATCGTCGAGCTCGGGCAGCTCTTCCGACTGCCGATCGCACCGCTGGGCAACGGTTCGACGATCCCGCACATGGACCACATGCGCGAACGCGGCGTCTACGTCGACAATCCCGTCGGCTTCCGGCAGCCGCGGACGCCGTGGCTAATGTCGGTCGCTGCGCCGGCACCGCTGCGCGAGGCTCCGTCCATCGGCGAGGCGAACGACGACTCCGGCTGGGAGAAAAGGCAATTCGTGGCCCCGTCCAAGACCGACGAATTGCCGCTGGCCGGTGTCCGGATCGTCGACCTGACCGCGTTCTGGGCCGGGCCGTCGGCGACGCACTTGTTGGCCGCATTCGGCGCCGACGTGATCAAAGTCGAGTCGATCCAGCGTCCAGATGGCATCCGCTATTCGGGTGGGATGCGTAGCGACGTCGACGACTGGTGGGAGTACGGCTGGGTCTTCCACGCGATGAACACCAACAAGCGCTCGGTGACACTGGATCTGGAGTCCGAGGACGGTAAAAGGCTTTTCAAGACCTTGGCCGGCCAGGCGGACGCGGTGATCGAGAACTTCTCCCCGCGAGTACTGGATCAGTTCGGTCTTGGGGCGGATGTACTGCTCGAGCTCAACCCCAGGCTCGTGGTGGTACGGATGCCGGCGTTCGGTTTGACCGGGCCGTGGCGTGACCGGGTCGGCTTTGCGCCCACGATGGAGCAGATCGCCGGGCTGGCATGGGTCACGGGCATGCCGGACGGGCCGCCGATCGCGCCGCGTGGCGCCTGCGACCCGCTGGCCGGGGTGCATGCGGCGGTCGCGCTTGTTGCGGCCCTGGAATTCGCCGAGCGGACCGGCCGCGGACAATTGGTCGAGATGCCGATGATCGAAAGCGTGTTGAACGTAACCGCCGTGCAGACAATCGAATTCGAGGTCTTCGGCAGGATCCTGTCGAGGCAGGGCAACGGCGGCTGCCCCGGTGTGTGGCAAGACCTCTATAGATGCGCAGGCGACGACAACTGGATCGCGCTGAGTGCGCACACCGACGACCAACGAACGGCATTGGCGAAGGTGATGGGCGGGGCGGATACACCGATCGCGGAGTGGTTCGCCACACAGGATCTTGAGTCGGCCGTTGAAAGACTCGCGGGCGCAGGGATTCCGGTGGCTGCGGTGGTATCGCCGTCGCTGGTGACGGAGAATCCACAGCTGCGGCATCGTGGCTTCTTCGAATCGCTCGAACATCCGCGCACGGGGCCGGGCCTGTATCCGTGCCCGCCGTTCGCGCGGCTCGACGGCACCGAGAATTGGCTGTTCCGCGCACCGCCGACGCTCGGCCAGCACAACATCGACGTGCTGACCGAGATGTGTGGGGTGAGCGCCGCCGAGCTTGAGCGGCTGGCCGCCCAAGGCGTCATCGGCACCCGGCCGAAAGGGTTATGAGGATTTTGCTCAGATGAGAGCCTGCAGCAGGCGCCGACGCATTGCGTAACGCTATGGCGGGAAAATGGCTCGAAAACCGCCGTAGCGTTACGCAAATTGGCCAGGCTGGCCAGTGGACCGCGGCTCTTGCCGGGCACGCTCGGTAACGATCAGCGTCAACGAGCTTTCAGCGTGATCGCCATCTTGTCGAAGATCGACATATTGTTCGTCAGGTCCGGGTAGGTCACTTTGGGCGTGCCGAGACTGATGTCGTCTGCGCGGCACAGTAATTCATCGAGCACTGCGCGGATCTCAGCGCGCGCCAGCATCGCTCCCAGGCAGTGGTGGGGACCGCCACCCCCGAATGTGACATGGGGGTTGAATCCGCGACTGATGTCGAAGACGAATGGGTCGGCGAAGACCTCTTCGTCGCGGTTGGCCGAGCGCAGCATCGACACCACGCGGTCGCCCTTCGGGATCGTGACACCGTCGATCTCCAGGTCGTGCTTCGCGGTGCGGGTCCAGAACGCGATGGGCGTCGACCAGCGCAGCACCTCCTCGACCGCGCTGGGCCGGATCGTCTCGTCGGCCCGGTACCGCTCGATCTGAGTGGGTTCGGCGACAAACGCCTGCAGTCCGATGGCCAGCGCGTTTTTGGTGGTGTCGCTGCCTGCGACGGCGAGCACGAAGAAGAAGATCTCGAGTTCGTTGGCCGGTATCGACAGCTGCTCGCCGTTCTCGTCGGTGATCACCGCAGACGTCAGTGTGCTCCAGATGTCGTCCTGCGGGTTACGCCGCTTGTCGGCGGTGAGGTCGCAGGCGTACGAGAAGACCTTGCCGAAGAGTTCGAGCTGCTCATCCTGGGTCAACGGCGTTTCGGTTGAGTTGGTCTTCAGGATGCGGTCCAGCGTCCCGAAGATCTCCGGACGGTCCTCGTCCGGTATGCCGATGATGTCGCCGATGACCGACATCGGTAATACATCGGCGACGTCCTCGATCCAGTCACCGCGCCCGGCCGCGAGCAGCCCGTCGATCATCGAGGCAGCCCGCGCCCTAATGCCTTCTTCGAGCTTGCCGATGGCGCGGGGGGTGAAGGCGTGCGACATGACCCTGCGCCGCTTGTTCAGGTCAGGCGGATCCATGTTGATGATGGTCGGAAAGGACCCAACTGGACCCACGCCCTGGATGAGCGGGCCGTCAACCGCCGTGAACGAGTCAGTGTCGCGGTGGATGCGCTGGGCGTGCCGGTGCTTGGTGGTCATCCAGAAGTCACGCTGAACGGCCTTGGCCACGCCCTCGGTGAGCTCGTGCTTGAAGATCGGCCGTTCGCGGCGCAGCTCGGCGAACAGTTCGTCGGGAAAACCGTTCCGCCACAACGCGAAATCTGACAGATCGACCGGAGTTGTCGTGGGCATGCTCATCCTCGCCTCGGTTGCCTTGACCTAGAATGCCTAAAATAGTAAAAATAGGCAACGGAGAGGGAGAAAGCAGTGACGGACACGGTTTCTGATTCGACCGTCGATGCCTCGGAGCGCGAGTTCGGGCCCAGCGGCATCAGCCTCTCGACCTACCGCTTCCCGACGGGGTGGTTCATCGTCGGCTTCGCCTCCGAACTGGCCTCCGGTCAGGTCAAACGCGCCCATTACTTCGGCGAAGAACTGGTGATATTCCGCACCGAATCGGGGCAGATCAGTGTCCTGGACGCCTACTGCCAGCACCTCGGCGCGAATATGGGTGTGGGCGGAACCGTCGAAGGCGAAAACATTGTGTGCCCATGGCATGGGTGGCAGTGGCGCGGCGACGGCACCAACGCACTGATCCCGTACAGCAAGATCGGCTGCAAGCAGAATGTCCGCATCCGGACCTACCCGACCGTCGAGTGGTACGGCTTCATTCTGGCCTGGCACGAGCGTCACGGCCGGGCGCCGTACTGGCAGCCTCCGGTGCTGCCCGAGGTCGAGACGGGCGAGTATTACCCGCTGCATCCGCACAGCCGCATGGTCAACCGGGTGAAGGTGCACGCGCAGATGATCATCGAGAACGCGGCCGACCCGTACCACGTGCAGTACGTGCACAAGGCGGCCAACCCCGCGAACACCGCCTCGTTCGAGACCAGCGGCTATCACCTGCATGCGACCGTGAGCGCGAATTTCGGTGGGGGACGGGCGAAGACGTGGCTGACGCCCGACGGACCCGTCGACGCGAAGATCATCTACGACAACTACTCGCTGGGCATCGGGCTGGTGCGCTTCCCCGCAGACCTCATCGCGACGATCGAAGTCACCGGGCAGACGCCGGTGGACGAGGACTACACCGACTACTTCTATACCCAGGCGTCGGTCCGCGAACCCGGCGATACCGGTGACAAGCCGACCGGTCGGGCGGCGAAGTTCCTGCAGCTGCAGCAGGAGGTCATCAAGCAGGACTTCTTCACCTGGGAGAACATGAAGTACCTCGAGAAACCCAACCTGGCGCCCGAGGAGGCACGCGACTACGCCGCGTTGCGCCGCTGGGCGCATCGCTTCTACCCCGGCACCGAGCCGTCGCCGAACGATTTCGGCTACACCGCCGACGGTGAACCCGACCCAGCAGCTGCAACCGTGTGATGCCCGGCCGCCGATTCACCGTCCCGGCGGTGCTCGACCAGCGCGCCGACGAGTGCGGCGACCGCCTCATGATGTCGATCGATGGCACCCCGGTGACGTTCGCCCAGATGCGCGACCGGTCATGCGCCGCGGCCAATGTGCTCACCGAGCTCGGGGTGCAGCGGGGTGAGACCGTCGCTCTGTTCACCGGCACATGCCCCGAGTGGGTGTACTTCTGGTTGGGCGCCGCACGCGTCGGCGCCGTCACTGCAGCGGTCAACGGCGCGAGCAAGGGCGACTTCCTGCTGCATGCTCTGCGGTTGTCACGGGCGAAGGTCGTCATCACCGACCGGCAGCGGCATCCCCGCCTCGATGACATCTCCGACGGCGTCCTCACACTGAGATCGACCATCGTCCAAGGTGATTCGCTGGCCGATAAGCTGGCTGCCGCGTCGACCAGTCCACCACCGGCGGCGCCGCTCGAGGAGCACGAGATCGGCGCACTGTTCTTCACATCGGGCACCACGGGGCCATCGAAAGCGGTCGCCACCACGTGGGGCTACCTGTTTCGCACGGCAGCCACCGTCGCCCACGCATGGGAACTCGGTCCGGGTGACGTGCTCTGGACCGCGATGCCACTGTTTCATCTCAGCGCCGCCCCAACGGTTCTGGCGCCGATGCTGGTCGGCGGGACCAGTGTGCTGGCGGCTCAATTTCACCCCGGCAACGTCTGGGATGAGATACGGGCGTGCGGCGCCGCCGGTTTCGCCGGAGCCGGCGCCATGGTTTCGATGCTGTGGAACCTGCCACCCGATGCACGCGATGCCGAGTTGCCGATCCGGTTCCTGTCCGCCGCGCCCATTGCCGCGGACATGTACCGCGAGATCGAGGCGCGCTACGGTTGCCGCATCGTCACGATGTACGGGATGACCGAGGCGTTTCCGATCGCGTACAAGGCGGTGTCCGATGACGGAGTGCCAGGAACATCGGGCCAGGTCAACCCGGATTTCGAAGTTCGTATCGTCGATAGCCACGGCAATGATGTACCCGAGGGTATGGTTGGGGAGATCGCCTGCCGGGCGCGGACAACGCATGCGATGAGCGAGGGGTATGTGTCGTCGGCGTCCGGCGGGCCCTACCTGCAAGTCGACCCGCACCCGGAATGGTTTCGCACCGGTGATCTCGGCATTTTGGATCACAACCAGAACCTGACCTACGTGGATCGCGTGAAGGACTCGCTTCGCAGGCGCGGCGAGAACGTATCGTCGGTCGAGGTGGAGCAGACGGTGATGCGCCATCCCGCCGTGCTGGAAGCCGCGGCCGTCGCCGTCCCCAGCGAGCTGGGGGAGGATGACATTCTCGTCGTCGTCACGTTGAGGCCTGACGCAGCAGTCGATTACGCCGAGTTGCTGGATTTCTGCTCGGCACGTATGCCGTACTTCTGTGTGCCGCGGTACTTGGAAGTGCTCGACGAGATCCCGAAGAACGTCATCGGGCGAGTTCGCAAGGATCTGTTGCGCGGCAGGGGACTCGGAGCCGGCGCCTGGGACTGTGAGGCCCACGGTTACGTGTTGAGCCGGTGATGAGCGCTCGCGCAATGAACCAACGGCCTGAGTAGGGAGAACGCAGATGACCATGACCTACCAACAGCAATACGTGCTGGACGGACTGGCCGGGCGGGCGGCAATCCTCGACTTGACCGCCCGCCACAACCGGGCGTACTCCAGCGGCGACCTCGGCGGCTGGATCACCACGTTCCGGCACTCGGGCGCGTCGTACACGCGGGCGGGTGAGACGTTCACTGACCTGCGCCAGGCGTACGACGGCGGCGATGGCCGGCGTCTGGTGAGCGTCGATCACGAGATCACGGTCGACGGCGTCGACGCCACTCAGCGATGTGTGGCTCTCCTGTTCCGTGGCAACGAATTACGTATCACCGGAACGTTCTTCGACCGGCTGATCTACGAGCGGGGAGGCTGGTACTTCACGTCGCGTGAGCTCGAGTGGGATCTCGTGCCGCGAGAGAGCGCGCGGCCGGTGTGAGCCCGGAGATCAGTTACGAGTTCGCGTTCGGCCCCTATGAGGATGCGCTACGCATGGTCGGCACGCGCAGCGAACCGCGCCGGGCCGCAAGTCCGGTGAGCCAAGCCCGGATCCAGCACTTCGCGGCGATGGTGCGCGATGCCAACCCGTCCTACTGGGACACTGAGTTCGCACAACGGGTCTGGGGCGGCATCGTCGCACCACCGGCGCTGCTGGTCGGACTGCTGATGCCGCCGCCGTGGCTGCCCACCGGCGAACCCCCCGTGGCTTCCATCGCGATCAGGGTTCCGCTGCCCGGTACCGCGATCATCAATGCCGCCAATGAGGTGGAGTACCTGGCGCCGATCCTGGAAGGCGATCGCCTCAGCGTGGTCGAGGAGGTGGTTTCGGTGTCGCCTGAGAAGACGTCCCGCGTCGGATCCGGGCATTTCATCGAGACATTGGAGACCTACTACCGAGATGACACACCGGTCGCCACGAGCCGAAACACCTTGTTCCGCTTCACCCGGCCGGCTCGTGACGTGGGATGAAGTCGTCGTGCCGACCGACCTGCCCGAGACGGTCGACACGATCAGTTACGAACGCGTGGTGATGAACGCGGGTGCGACGTGGGACTACGTGCCATGGCATTTCGATCCCCGCTATGCCGAAAGTCACGGCCACCCGACGATTTTCGTCAACACCATGCACCTGGCGGGGTTCGTGGACAGGATCGCCACCGATTGGGCAGGCCCGTACAGCCGGGTGGTTCGGCGTAAGGTCACGCTGCTCGGCTCGATCTACGCCGGCGACTCGATGGTCGGCCGCGGTCGTGTGATCGGCAAGCGGCGCGAAACATCGTGCCACCTCGTGGATCTGGACATCGCGGTCTACAACCAGCGGGATGAACTGTGCTGTCCCGCGGAGGTCACGCTGGAACTGTCAGGCTAGTTCGGGCAGCTTGCCGGCACTCACCGTGGACTGCAACTCGACGTACGCGGACAGGCCTTCGGCCCCGAACTCGCGCCCGATGCCGGATTGCTTGAATCCGCCGAAAGGACAGCTGGTGTCGAGCGTGTACATGTTGATGCCGTAGGTCCCAGTGCGAACCTGGGCGGCGATCTCCAGGCCGTGGGCGACGTCTGCGGTCCATACCGATCCGCCCAGGCCGTAGTCGCTGTCGTTGGCGATGCGGATTGCGTCGGTCTCGTCGGAGTAGTTGAGCACGGTCAGCACGGGGCCGAAGATCTCCTCGCGGGCGATCCGCATCTCGTTGGTCGCGTCGGTGAACAGCGTGGGCCGCACATACCAGCCACGGTCGCGCGGTTTGTCGGTGCCGCCGAGCACCATTCGCGCGCCCTCGTCGATGCCGGATTGGATGTAGCCCTGCACGCGGTGCTGCTGGCGTTGCGCGACAAGGGGTCCGATGTCGGTGGCCTCGTCGGCGGGGTCACCGACCTGCAGACCGGACATCATGTCCGCAAGCGCGTCGACGACCTCCTCGTGCCGGCGTTCGCTGACCAGGATGCGCGTCTGCGCCACGCAGGCCTGCCCATTGTTCATCAGGCTCGCCGACTTGAGGCTCTTGACGGTGTGGTCGATGTCGGCGTCGTCGAGGATGATCGCGGCGGACTTTCCGCCGAGTTCCAAACTGACCCGTTTGAGCTGTTCACCGCACAGCGCCGCGATGTGCCGCCCGGTCGCCGAGGAACCGGTAAAGGAGATCTTGTCGACGCTCCGGTGGCGGACAAGGGCTTCTCCGGCCTCCCGGCCACCCGGGATGATGGATACCACGCCTTCCGGGAGGTCGATCTCCTCCAGCATTTCCGCCAACCACATTGCGTCCAAGGGTGTTTCGGGTGCCGGTTTGACAACGACGGTGCAGCCGGCGATCAGCGCTGGAATCAGTTTCGGCATGATCAGGAACTGCGGCACATTCCACGGCACGATGGCGCCGACGACTCCGACGGGCGCGCGGCGCACATGGACTTCCCCGAACAAGCCGGGCCGACGCTCAACCCAGCCGAACTCGCGCGCGGTCGCCAAGGTCAGATGCATCTGCGCGATGGCCCCGGTGGCCTGTCCCAGCCTGGAAAAGCTGCGCGGAGAGCCCATCTCGGCCGTGATGAGATCGGCCATCTCGTCGGCGTGGGCGGTGTAGACGGCAGCGAGTTTCTCGATCTTCTCCATCCGCTCGGGCACGGACAGACGCGGCCACGGCCCGTTATCGAACGCCGCTCGCGCGGCGATGACGGCCATGTCGACGTCCTCGGCGGATGCCTCCGGCGTCTCACCAATCGGTTGCTCGGTGTGCGGGGAGATGACCGAAAGCCGCTGACCAGTCGAAGGGGCCTGCCAATGACCGCCGATGAAGAGCTTGTCGTAGGCAAGAGATCTCATGTACACGCCTCCTTGGCCGAGGTTCTCTCGGGCTCCGCGCAAACTGATCGCCGCCGCCCGACTCGTAGCGGCCTTGAAGGCCATTACATTGTTTTTATAATGATAGATATGGCGGCGCGACCGCAAGACGGTCAGGGGACCGGAGGATCTCCTGTCATGTGCGCGTACGCCTCCTTGAGCGCCGCGAGCCGTCGCGTCAATATTTCGTCGCCGGTTGCTGGGCCGGCGAGTTCGGCGCTGACTTCCTCGATTTCGGCAGCGAGCCGCTCGGCGGCTTCGCCACGCGTCAAGAGGTCTTGGTCGACCCAGTCGTGTTTGGGTATCCGCTCGTTGTCCGGCATGGGTCCATCCTCTCGCCGCCGTCAAGAAAGTTGAGGTCAAACGATGCCGCTGCAGCCCTGGATGAAGCTTCTGTCCGTCGACGACCACCTCATCGAGCACCCGCGGGTATGGACCGACAGGCTGCCGAAGGCGTATCAGGACAGGGCGCCGCAGATCAAGGAGTTCCCGATCGACGGCAAACCGCCGATGCAGATGTGGGTTTACGAGGGTCGGACCTATCCGAATATCGGCCTCAACGCCGTCGCCGGCAAGAAGCCCCAGGAGTACGGGATCGAACCGGTGCGCTACGACGACATGATCCCGGGCTGCTACGACCCGAAGGCTCGGGTTGCGGACATGGATCTCGACGGTGTGCACGCCATGCTGTGCTTTCCGTCTTTCCCCCGGTTCTGCGGCACCGTCTTCATGGAGGCCGAGGACAAGGAACTCGGGCTCCTGTGCGTGCAGGCGTGGAACGACTTCAACCTCGACGAGTGGTGCGCCACCGACCCGGCCCGGTTCATCCCGATGTCGTTCACGCCGATGTGGGATCCGGCGCTGATGGTCGCCGAGATCGGGCGGGTGGCCGCCAAGGGCAGCCGGGCGATCGGGTTGCCGGACAATCCGACCGCGCTGGGGCTGCCGAGCTATCACAACGCGTACTGGGATCCGGTGTTCTCCGCGATGGAGGAGACGAACCTGACCGCGGTCATGCACTTCGGGTCGGGCGGGTTTCCCCCGCAGATCGCGCCCGAGGCGCCGTTCGCGGTGATGATCACGTTGATGGGCACCACCTCGATGCAGGCCTGCACCGAGCTGGTCTTCTCCCCGGTGTTCCACAAGCACCCGAACCTGAAGGTGGCCTTCTCCGAAGGCGGTGTCGGCTGGATGCCGTATCTGATGGAGCGCGCCGACTACGTGTGGCGAAAGCACAAGTACTACCAGAACATTCACCCCACCGTGAAGCCGTCGGAGTTGTTTCAACGCAACATCGCCGGATGCTTCATCGAAGACGAGGTCGGCATCGCCGACCGCCATCGGATCGGCGTGCACCACATCACGTGGGAATGCGACTACCCGCACTCGGATTCGTTCTGGCCCAAGAGTCGTGCGCGTGCCGAGGAGATGTTCGCCGACGTTCCCGACGACGAAGTGCACCAAATGGTCGAATTGAACACCCGGCGCTGGTACTCGTTCCCGGAGGAGGGCTTCAAGGCCTGCACCGCCGCGAACGGCTGGCGGCCCAACGGCGGTCGCGGACCGGACTATGACTACGACGCGGTGATGGCCGGCCACGCCTCCACCGGTTTCCAGGATTTCATGCAGCACATCGAGGAAGCACGAGCCGAGGCGCAGAGCAAGCTCTGATCGGGGCTGTAAATCGTCGAAAACCCGCTGGTGATGGGCGCGCTCGGCGTATCGTCCGGACAAGGTCGGGGCCGAGTTGCGATGGGGAGGCAGCGATGGCTTTCGGTGCGAGGAAGTCGGCCGGCCGGCTGAGGCGATTGACGGTCGCGACTATTGTGGCGGCAGCACTACCCGGATTGGTCAGTGTCGCAGGCGGTTCCGCGACGGCAGCGGCGTTTTCAAATGTGGCCGTCGAACAACTCAGTGTGCCGTCAACAGCGATGGGCCGCGACATCCGCGTCGAATTCCTCAGCGGTGGCCCCGATACGCCCGCCCTCTACCTTCTCGACAGCATGGAGGCAGGCGACGACTTCAACGGCTGGGACATCAACACCCAGGCGTTCGACTGGTACAACGATTCCGGGCTTTCGGTGGTCATGCCCGTCGGTGGCAAGTCGAGCTTCTACAGCGACTGGTACGGGCCCGCTGTCGGCAACGGCGGAACGTATACGTACAAGTGGGAAACCTTCCTCACCCAAGAACTGCCCGCATGGCTGGCGGCCAACAAGGACGTTCGGCCGACCGGCAACGCCGTCGTCGGGTTCTCGATGGGTGGCTCGTCGGCGCTGGTACTGGCTGCCCACCATCCGCAGCAGTTCATCTACGCCGGCTCCTTGTCGGGCTTTCTGAACCTGTCGGCGGACCCTGGGCAGGTTGGTATCGCGATGATGTGGAACGGCGGATTCAGTCGCGAGGCGATGTGGGGCCCGCCGGGTGACCCGGCGTGGGCACGCAACGATCCGGTACTCCAGGCAGGCAGGCTGGCAGCCAACGGCACCCGTGTCTGGGTCTACTGCGGCAACGGCACACCCACCGACGCGGCCCTGGCCAGCCCGGACGCACCCATCGGTGGGCTCGGCTTCCTCGAGGGAATGGCGATCGACTCGAACCGCGACTTCGCCGACGCGTACGTCGCCGCGGGCGGGAACAACGGGGTGTTCAACTTCCCCGACGGCATCCACGCCTGGGGCTATGCGGGCCAGCAGCTACAACAGATGAAGCCCGACATCCAGCGGGTGCTGGGCGCGGTCCCGTCGACGCAGGCCTGAATCGGTTACTCGGTTACTCCGTCGCGTCCAGCACGCTGACCGCGATGCCGTAGGGCAGGAATCGCACCTTGCGTGTCGGATCGGTGTTGTTCTTGTTCGCGCGAAGCGCATCGAGTTCGGTTGGATAGACCTCTTCGATGTGGGCACCGCCTTCGTCGTCGACGCTGTAGATCGCCCACACGCCGTCGCCGGTCTCGCCCGTCGTCTCCGGTTCGTTCCTGGGCCGCGTATACCGCGAAAACTCGTCGAACAGGGTCGACCAACCCGCGCGCTCGCCGGACGTGGTGAAGAACCTGCTGACTCCCTCGAGCGCGCCGCGCAGTTCCTCGCCCGCCTCGCGGACCACGCGATCGAACTCTTCGGGGTCGAACCCGAAAGGCCCGTTGCTGCTCATTGTGGTTCCTCCTCACGCCAACACCGCAGCACTGCGGTAATCACAGTGTGCCTGCGGGCGGCGAAGTAGTCGACCGAGGCCATGCCGGAGTGGTAGTCCGGGAGGGTCATCGCGAGAATTCGCTACTTCTCCGATGGGTTTGAGGCATCGCCGTCGCAAGGTTTCGCGACATTCACGCCGGGCAACCCGCTAGGTATGCGAGATACACGCAAGATCGCGGTGGCCGGTGTGCTCGTCGCCGCGGTACTGGCGGCCTGTGTAGCGATGCCCACGATTGGCCAGCTCAGCGCGCCCAGCGGTTGGTGGCTGGCCGCGGCCATCATGGGTCTGCCGATCGCGGCGGTGTTGGTGGCCACCGGTTACCGCCATTACGGCTGGGCCCGCAGCCTGGCCGTGGCCGTGGCGATCGCGGTGATCACCCTGGTGGTCACCTGGGCAGTGTTCGTCTACGCCTTTGCCTCGGCGTTGAGCGGCTCGGCCGTCGGGCCTGTCCTTGGCGTCGTCATATACGGCACTCCGGGGCTGACGGTCGTGGTGCTCGGGCTGCTGGCGCTGAAGTTCGTGCCGGGTCGCGCATCGGCCGATCGCCAGTTTGCGCAGGTCGGAAGCGGGTAAAGGCCTCGATTCGGCCACGTTGCGCCGGGCGGACGTGTGGACGTGAGACGGTATCCACACCATGCACGCCCACGACTACATGACCTACGAAGAGTTTGGCCGCAAGTTCTTCGAGGCCGCCGTCACCGAAGGCCGGGTAGGCGGCGCGATCGGTCAGATTGCCGGCGACGAATTCCAGGTGGGGCCTATCGCCCAGGGGCCCGGCAGGTTCGCCCGGGTCACCGCGAAGGTGCGCATCCAGGAGCCCCGAGTGACGCGCCAGCTCGGCGAGCAGATCACCTTCGCGATCCGGATCCCGCTGGAGATCGACATGGTTGTTGACCTGCGGATCGACAAGCCGAAGTTCGTCGTGTTCGGCGAGATCGCGTTGCGCGCCACGGCACGCGCAGCCGATCCGTTGCTGCTGATCCTCGATGTCGAAAAGCCGCGGGCGTCCGATATCGCCATCCATGTCACGTCGAAGTCCCTGCGTGCGGAGCTGGTGCGGATCATCGGGAACATCGACGGTGAAATCAGGCGGTTCATCGCCGCCCACGTCTCCGACGAGATCGACAGCCCGGGGTCTCAGAAGGCCAAGGTCATCGACATCGCGGACAGCATTGACGCCGCGTGGACCGGCATCTGATGCCCGCTACTTCGCCAGGGTGAACTGGTTGACGTCGATGTAACCGACGCGGAACATGTCCGCGCAGCCGGTCAGGTACTTCATGTAACGCTCGTAGACCTCTTCGGACTGGATCTTGATCGCCTCGTCCTTGTGGGCCGCCAGCGCCTCCGCCCACAGGTCCAGCGTCTTGGCGTAGTGCGGTTGCAGCGACTGCACCCGGGTCACCGTGAATCCGCCCGCCGTCGCACGGTCTTGCACCATCGGGATCGACGGCAGCCGTCCGCCCGGGAAGATCTCGGTGAGGATGAACTTCAGGAACCGCGCGAACTTGAACGACAGCGGCATGCCGCGCTCGGCCATCTCATTGGGGTGCAGTCCAGTGATGGTGTGCAGCAACATGATTCCGTCGTCGGGCAGCGCTTCGTTTGCCATCTTGAAGAACGCGTCGTAACGCTCGTGGCCGAAGTGCTCGAACGCGCCGATCGAGACGATCCGGTCGACGGGTTCGTCGAACTGCTCCCAGCCGGCCAGCAGCACCCGCTTGGTGCGCGGGCTGGGTGATTGCGCGAAGAGCTCCTCGACATGCGCCTTTTGGTTCGCGCTGAGCGTCAGGCCGATGACGTTGACGTCGTATCGCTCGATCGCCCGCATCATCGTCGAGCCCCATCCGCAGCCGACGTCGAGCAGCGTCATCCCTGGCTGCAGACCCAGCTTGCCGAGCGCCAGATCGACCTTCGCGATCTGGGCCTCCTCGAGGGACATGTCGTCGCGCTCGAAGTACGCGCAGCTGTAGGTCTGCGTCGGGTCCAGGAACAGCCGGAAGAAGTCATCGGACAGGTCGTAGTGCGCCTGCACGTCCTCGAAGTGCGGTTTCAGGCCATCGGAGTGCTTTGGCGGCTTCGGCATCGTGACAGCCTACGATTCCCGGATTTTGCTGGGCCCGCTGCCCTTCTTGGGCCTCTCACGGGCTTCTAGCGCCGCCACGTGTTCCAAGTGCGGCCGTTTGGGGCCCCGGCCGTCGCCGCTGGACCGGCCACGCGCGTGGCGCCAGATCCACGGCATCAGCATGTTCTGGGTCCAGAGCGCTTGCGCGTACATCCGCGATCTGAATGACGGCCGCACGGCGCCGTCGGCCAGCGCCCAATCATGGTTACTGCCAGGCAATCCCAGTGCCTCTGCCGCCGCCGCGGCGAACAACGCGTGGCCCTTGGCCGAACCGTGCACACGGTCGGCACTCCAAATGTCCGGGTCGGTCATCGACGGTGCGCCATAGAGATCCACGAGGCGAAACCCGTGCCGATCGGCGGCCCTCCTGATCGTGTCGTTGATTCGCAGGACACGGCTCGCGAGGAACCGGCCGACGGGCAAGATCTGCGCCAGGTCGGGAAACGTGGTGGTCGCAACGGTCGCGCCGGATAGCGCCAGCTGCGCATGGAGATCCTCCAGATCGGCAAGGGCCTGGTCGAAATGCGGCCCCGGCCGCGTCACGTCGTTCATCCCGATGCAAACGGTCACCAGATCGGGACGCATCGCCAGCGCTTGCGGAAGCTGCTCGTCGAGGACGTCGCGGATACGCCGGCTGCGCACCGCGAGATTGGCGTACGCCAGGCCGGGGTAGTGCGAGTCGACGATCGCCGCGAGCCGGTCCGCGAATCCGATGAGACCGACCGAGTCGTCGCCGTCCCACAGCCCCTCGGTCTGGCTGTCTCCGATCGCGACATATCGCCTGTACCCGGCCACAACGGCGACTTTAGCGGCGACCCCTAGAAGAGGCGGCCGAGTCTGGTGAGATTGAGCGGGACGCCGACCACGCTGAGCTGATTGATGATGTCCTCCAGGCGTTTTCGCGGGACCTCCATCCGCCATTCCGGCAAGATTCCCGAAACGCACACCAGACCGGGCGCGAAGCTGACGCCGGTGAGCACGAGGCCGTGCGGCAGCTCGGGAAGGTGCACCGGATAGGCCGGCGTGCGCGCCGGCAGCCGTCCATCGCGATCGGCGGAAGACCAGGCCGCGCGGCTTGAGCCACAGTGTCGAGCCGTCGAGACGGGCGTCCACCTCGAGTTGGCCCAGCATCGGCCGTCGCGCCAGCCGCAGCCGGGCGATCCCGTCGGGTCCGACCTCGCCGGACAAGCGGGGTGCCGCCCACCGGAACAGGTCGTCGAGGACGGCCGCTGGCACCTCCAGGGTCAACTCGATGGGCGCGGCAACCAGCACCGGCGGTGCGGTCGGCTTCATGTGAACGTTGTGCAGCACCGCGGTGGCTCGGTCGAATTGATTGCCGTCCCAGCGGATATCGCGCGCGGCGAGGCGGACGTCGTTGAGCTGGCCGACCGACAGCCCGCGCACGTCGAGCCGGGAGTCGAACTCCGTGACGGTCAGCGTGAGGTCGCCGTCATCGAGCCGGACGGCAAGCCGCCGCCCCACCACCAACCGGCGCACGGTCATGAACAGCGTCCGGTAGGCCGCCGCGGCGCCGCTGCTGACCGGCGCCATCGCCGTCGACGACCACAACGAGGTCAGCATGTCGATCGGCCGGAACGGATCGAATCGGCGTAGCGGTCTCGGACGCGTCATAACACTCAGCATCCTCGCATTGCAGATCGCCGAGGCCAATCGCCGCCGGTCATGAGCTGCTCAATAGGCCTTTCCGCGAATTCCGTACAGTAGGGGCGATGACCTCTGTGGTAATCGTCGGCAGCGGGTTCACCGGCTTCGAATGCGCCCGGCAATTGGCGCGAACGATGCGAAAGACCAACGCGCGGGTCGACATCTCGATCATCTCGCCGGTCGACTACATGCTGTACACGCCGCTGTTGCCGGACGTGGCGGGTGGCCTGGTCGACGCCCGTTTTGTCACCATTCCGCTGGCCAATTCCCTGCCTGGTGTGCAGGCAGTCCGCGGCAGGGTCGATGATGTCGACTTCGAGGGGCGCACCGTCACCTTCACCGACCCGGAAGAGCGCGCCCGCAGCTTGTCGTGGGACCGTCTGGTGCTGACGCCGGGATCCGTCACGCGGTTGTTCGACGTGCCTGGTCTTGCCGAGCATGCGCGCGGGCTGAAGTCGACGGCCGAGGCGCTGTACCTTCGCGACCACGTGCTGGAGCAGCTCGAGCTGGCCGATGTCGACGACGATCCCGGCCGGGCGTCGGCGCGCCGCACCGTCGTGATCGTCGGCGCGTCGTACTCGGGAACCGAGCTGGCCGCGCAGCTGCGAGCGCTCGCCGATTCTGCGGCCAAACAGATGGGCTTCGATCCCGGCGACGTCAAGTTCGTGCTGCTGGATCTGGCCGAGCAGGTGATGCCCGAAGTGGGGGAGAAGCTCGGCGCCGCGGCGATGCGGGTGCTGACGTCGCGCGGCATCGACGTCCGGCTGGGCGTCACGCTCAAGGAGGTACACGCCGAACATGTTGTGCTCAGCGATGATTCGCTGATTCGCACGCACACCGTGGCATGGGTGACCGGGGTGACCGGAGCGCCGTTGATCGAAAAGCTCGGCCTGCCAACCGAAAAGGGGCGGCTGAAAGTCACCACCGAGCTCCACGTGCCCGGCACATCCCCATGTGTTCGCGGCCGGTGATGCCGCGGCGGTGCCCGATGTGACGCAGCCCGGCAAGATCACCCCGCCCACCGCGCAGCACGCCACACGGCAGGGTAAGGTGCTGGCCCGCAACGTCGCCGCGAGCCTCGGATACGGCAAGGCGAAGAAATACAAACACCGCAACATGGGCCTGGTCGTTGACCTCGGGCCCCGGTATGCCGTCGCCAACCCGCTCAACGTGCAGCTGTCCGGCTACGCAGCGAAGTTCGTCACCCGCGTGTACCACCTCTATGCCATTCCGCGGTTCGTCAACCGGTGGGCGGTATCGTTGGCGTATCTTACCGACGTGTTCTTCGACCGGTCGGTGGTGTCGATCGGGCTGTCGTCGCAGGAGGACGCGCGGTTCTCGGCGAGCGAAGGCATCCCCATGCCGAAGGCTGACTGATTCAAACCTCGTAAAGCGGGAACGCTAGACACATGGCTACTTATCGCGTCTTGAACCCGAAGGGCGAGGTCGTCGACACGAAGGACATCGAGAGTGCTGACGACGCGCACGCCTGGTTCGTTGACCAGAAGGCTGACCCAGAACTCGGCTGGCGCATGGAAGTAAAGGCCGATGACGGCCACTGGGCGTTTTTCGACTCCAGCGAGGGCGACCGCAAGTACTAAACCCTGAATTGTCTGGGGCTACTGCCTGCCTGCGGAGTACCGAGCCATTTCCCGCTCGGTGCGGGCACGCAGGGCCGGCATCGCGGTGTCGGTCATCCCAAGAACCCGGATGCACGCGTCCGCAACGTGTTCCGGCAATGCCGAGCGGTCCGGGCCAGTTTGCTTGGTCCACATGTTGACGAGGGACTCCACCAGACGAAACGGCAGATCGACAGCGGCCTCATGCACTCCTGTGTCGGCGACGACCGCCGTACTCATCGCCAGATAATGCAGCCGGAGGCGCTCGCGCTCGGACCAGAACGGCTCGAGGCGCGCCCCGCGAAGCTCGGGCTGCAAATACAGGGCGCCGAGGTTCCACCGGCCGTTGAGCAGCTGCCGACCATCGAACGTTGCCAGCGCGTGCAGATGCTCGGCCGGCGTCATGACCGGGTCGGCGCGCAGAAGGCTCGGAATGAACGACAACGTCGGCATCACCGTCAGGCTGAGCAACGCGCAGAGGATGTCGTCCTTGGTCTTGAAGTAATGATAAAGAGACGCCTGACGAATACCGACGGCCTCGGCGATGGTTCGGGTCGCGGTGCCGGTGTAGCCCAGCGTGGTGAAGAGTTCACCTGCTGCATCGAGGATTTCATCGCGTGCAGTCATACCCGGCCGGCGTTTGGTCTTCAGCCGTGGGCGGCCCGTCCGCGTGATCGCCATTACCTCATCGTGGCGTATTGAGCCCTTAAAACCGACGTCCATGGGTTTCTGTCACACGACAGAAACGCCGGACACGCATCGGTTACGCAGCGCCGCGGTTTGGTAACGCCACCGGCACCCACGCCGGGAACGCGCAGTGAAAACTGTCAAGTGACAGGCTCGGGGGTGCTAGGGAGCAGCGAATGAGTAGCGCAGTATCCGAGGTCGACGCGCACTCGTCGAACACGGCGACCAACCCTGCGCCCGTCGCCGCGATCACCGGCCTACATGTCACGTTCCGCCGCAACGGCCACGATGTGAAGGCGCTTCGCGGGGTATCCCTGGACATTTCGCCCGGTGAGATACTCGGCCTCGTCGGCGAGTCGGGCTCCGGAAAGAGCGTACTCGGGTTCACCATGCTAGGCCTGCTGGCGTCGCACGCCACAGTTCAAGGTTCGGTGCGGGTGGCGGGCTCAGACATGGTGACCGGAGACGCAAAAACGCTGCGCAACGTCCGCCACCTTGATCTGGGTGCCATCTTCCAAGACCCGATGACGTCGCTGAACCCGACCATGAGGATCGGCAAGCAGGTCGCCGAGGCCGCGGGCAGCGACGAGGAGGCGCTCAAACTCCTTACCGCCGTGGGTATCCCGGAGCCCAAGCGCCGGTTTCGCGCCTTCCCGCACGAACTGTCGGGCGGGCTGCGGCAGCGAGTCATGATCGCGATCGCCATCGCCGGTGACCCCGAACTGATCATCGCCGACGAGCCAACCACCGCACTTGACGTCACCGTGCAAGCGCAAGTGCTTCGCCTTCTGCAGCGGCTGCGTGACGAAATCGGCTGCAGCATCGTGCTGATCACCCATGACCTGGGCGTGGCTGCGCAGATCTCGGATCGCATCGCGGTGCTCTACGCCGGGCGCATCGCCGAGATCGGGCCGACGGCAGAAGTTCTCGGGCGGCCCGCCCACCCCTACACCCACGGATTGTTGCGATCGCGGCTGACCCTCGACACCGCGCGACACCACAAGCTCGCGGCGCTGGCCGGATCGGTGCCCAGCGCGGTGGATCCCTTGCCGGGCTGCGCTTTCGCACCTCGCTGCGTGCTGTCCATGCCGGAATGTGAGGTGTCGCCACCCGATCCGACCGCGATCGCACCGGACCGGGTCAGTGCCTGCATCATGCCAGTCGAATCGGTGTCCGCCGAACTCGGCTCACGCCTGACCACCACCACAGACGAGATCGAACAGGCACGTAGAGCCCCGCGCGACCGACCGAACCCCCCGCCGTCGTGCTGCACGACGTGACCAAGACGTTCTCGGTCGGACGACGAGGCAAACTACAAGCGCTGCGTGGCATCTCACTCACCGTTGCGCATGGCGAATCGGTCGCACTCGTCGGCGAGAGCGGGTCGGGCAAGTCGACGCTACTGCGCGTGATCGCCGGCCTGGAGAACCCCACCTCAGGGACGGTGGCGTTGGCCGGCGGCCAGCACCCGCAGATGGTGTTCCAGGACGCCGGAGCGTCACTGACACCGTGGTTGTCGGTGGGCGAGCTGATCACCGAGCGCCTGCGGCGAAACACCAAGTCGCGCAGCGAAAGACAGGACGCAGTCGCCGAGGTGCTCCACCGGGTCGGTCTGCCGCTGGACATCGCGAAGTCACGTGCGGGCCAGCTGTCAGGCGGCCAACGCCAGCGGGTGTCGCTGGCGAGAGCGACGGTGGTTCCGCCCGGAGTGCTGCTGTGCGACGAGCCCACCAGTGCGCTCGACGTATCGCTGGCCGCCTCGGTGCTGAACCTCATCGGCGACCTGCGCCGGACTCTGGACATGTCGGTCGTTTTCGTCACCCACGACCTGTCGGTCGCCCGGGTGGTCGCCGACCGGATCGCCGTGATGTACCTGGGACGTGTCGTCGAAATCGGCCCCGCAGATGACGTCATCAACAATCCGGTGCACCCGTACACCAAGGCGCTTGTCGACTCGATTCCCGACCTCGGGCGCGAATCACGGGTACTGCCCGGCGAACCCGCCAGCCCGCTGTCCCCGCCGGACGGCTGCGCATTTCACCCTCGCTGCCCGATCGCCGTCGACACGTGCTCCGATACCCAACTCGACGTCCGGCTCGAGGGCGTCCCCGGCAACCCGCATCAGATCGCGTGCATCGAGCGGAAGGCGAGCTGAGATGGCTGTCGCCCTACCCGCATCTGGAACCTGGCAGCGTCGCCGCCCGCGGCTGATATCACTGCCGAAATCGCCGTCGCTGCTTCTCAACTGGGCCGCTGTCTCGTTGGTTCTGCTGGTGACCGTGGTGGCAGTGGCCGTACCCGTCATCGCCCCGCACGATCCGTTGGTACCGGTCGGCATGCCACTGCAAGCGCCGGGGAACAACGGCTTTCTGCTCGGCACCGATTCCGTCGGCCGAGACATCTTGAGTCGCGTGCTGTACGGCATCCGCGCGAGTTGGTTTGCGGCACTGGTCGTCGTCGCGGTCGGGTTGTTCATCGGGGGACTGGTCGGCCTGATCGCCGGCGCGGCCGGTGGATGGGTCGACACGCTGCTGATGCGGATCACCGACGCGTTCCTGTCGCTGCCCGCGCCGGTGCTGGCCATCGCGGTGGTCGCCGCGCTGGGGCCGGGCTTCATCCACACGCTGATCGCGGTGTCGATCGTGTGGTGGCCGTTCTACGCACGACTTGTGCGCGGTGAGGTTGCCCGGCTCGCGGCGCGGCCCCACATCGAGGCGGCCAAACTCGCCGGCGTCGGCCCGATTCGGCTGGCCGGGCGCCACCTGCTGCCCGGGGCGGTGCCCAACGCGCTGGTCGCCGCCAGCCTGGACATCGGCACGCTGATCCTCACCGTGGCGGCGCTGTCGTTCCTCGGCCTCGGCCAGTCCGCACCCGCGCCGGAGCTCGGCGCGGACACCGCACGCAACCTGACGTATTTCCTTCAGCAGTGGTGGGTTCCGGTGATGCCGGGCCTCGGTGTCCTTGTCCTCGCCTTGATCGCCAACCTCGCCGGCGACGGCCTGCGCAACCTGATGAAGGGCTGGGGCATGAAGAACTTCGTCCTGTCCCGGCTGGCCGCCATGGTCGCGATCCTGGTCGCGCTCACTGCGGTCATGTTTGTCCTGCAGCATATTTCGCCGATGGATCCGGTGAAGGCACAACTGGGCGCGAATGCGTCGGCGGACGCGGTGGCGGCCCGTCGGCAGGCGCTGGGCCTGGATGCGCCGTTGGTGAACCAGTTCTGGAACTACTTGACCGGTGCGGCGCAGGGCGACCTCGGCACCTCGTATCGCACCCGGCACGCAGTGAGCAGCGACTTAGGTGACTTCTTCCCCGCCACACTCGAATTGGCCTTGTACGGAATCGGTTTGGCATTGATCCTGGCCGCATTGCTCGCGTTCGGCACCATATTGAAGTGGCCCGGGTCCGCGCGTGCTGCGCGCGGTGCTGTACACGGGCGCGTCGGCGCCGATGTTTCTGCTCGGCATTCTCGGATTGATCGTGTTCTACCAGCAGCTCGGCTGGGTGCCCGCAAACGGGCGGATCAGCGTGCCCAATCCGCCCGATGGGCCAACCGGGCTACTGACGCTCGACGGATTGCTGTCGGGGCGGTTGGACGTCGTCGGAAACGCGCTGCACCACTTGATCCTTCCTGCGGTCGTGATCGCGCTGGGACCGGCCGTCGCGATAGGTCGGGTGCTGCGATCGTCTCTTCTCACGGACGCCGACAGCGACTACGCCAGAACCGCACGGGCCAAGGGTCTTTCGGAGGCGCGGGTGATGGTGGGCCACGTGCTGCGCAACTGCGTGAGCGGGTCGTTGTCGATGACGGGCCTGCAGGTCGGATTGATGTTCGCCGGCGTGCTGGTGGTCGAGCAGGTATTCGGGTGGCCGGGCATCGGCCAGTACATCGCGCAGAGCATCCCCGTCGCCGACTTTCCCGCCATCGCAGGCGTCACTTTGATGCTGGGCGTGCTCTACGTCGTCATCAATACCGTGGTCGACCTCTTGCAAGCGGCGGCCGATCCGCGAATCGCAGTCACAGGAGGTTAGGTGCCAACACAGCCACTCATCGTCGGGAATCCGGTCCTTGTCGTCGTCGACATCCAGCAAGGCGGCGCAATGCCGGTGGCAGACGTGGGAATTCCACACATGCCGGGCCACGCGGAACGCGTCGAACGGGCCGAAAAGCTGGTCGCCGCGGCACGTTCGGCCGGCGTGCCGGTGGTGTTCTTCCAGGAAGTGCACCGGCCCAGCGGGGTCGACTTCGGCCGTGAACTCGATGGCACGGAGGGCGTGCACTGTGTCGAGGGCCAGCCGGGCACGGATCTGGAGCCCTCGCTTCGGCCATTAGTTGACGATTCCCACCGAGAGTTCCACATCGTCAAGCGGCGCTATTCGGGTTTCATCGGAACGGATTTCGAGATCGTGCTGCGCGGCCTGCGTGCGTCGACGCTGATCCTGATCGGCGGGCTGACCGATGTGTGCGTGCACTACACGTTCGCCGACGCGCACCAGCGTGACTACTACGTGCGCGTCGTCACCGATTGCGTCGGCGGCTCGTCGCAGTATCTGCACGATGCCGCCCTCGCCGCCATGGAATACCTGCAGACCGGCGCGCTGCGTACCACCGAGGAGATCCTCGCCGCGTTCGAAACGCTCGACCAACCCATCCTCGAAGGAGCAGCACGATGAGCAACCGACTCAAAGCGATCGCCGCCGCCGGAGCCGTCGCGTTGCTGACGCTCACGGCGTGCGGTGGCTCGGATCACGAACACCACCCCCAACGCCGCACCGACCGACAAGGTGCTTCACCTGTCTTTCCTGCAGGACCCGGGCCAGCCGCCGGATCCCGACGTGTATTACGCCGGGCAGGGCCTGCTGTTGACGACGAACACCTACGAAGGCCTGATCCAGTACAAGGGCGGCACCGACAAACCCGAGTTCGAGCCGCTGCTGGCCACCGAGTGGACGGCGTCGCCCGACCACAAGGTGTACACCTTCAAGCTGCGTGAGGGAGTGAAGTTCCACGACGGCACACCGTTCACCTCGGCCGCGATCAAGGCGTCGTTCGATCGGCGGTTGGCCGTCGCCGGGGGACCGGCCTACATGGTCGCGGACGTCGAATCGATTACCACACAGGGTGACTACGCCGCCGACCATCACTCTGAAGGCGCCCGAATTCGGAGTTCCTGCCCTACCTCGCCTCACCGTATGGCCCGCGAATGATGAGCCCGACCGGGCTGCAGAAGAATGCCGGCGCCGACCATGCGCAAACCTATCTGACCACGCATGACCTCGGCACCGGCCCGTACACCCTCACCGACGCGCAGGTCGGGTCGCACTACTCGATGGCTGCATTTGGTGAATACTGGGGCGCGAAGCCGTATTTCGAGAAGGTGGAGATGCCGGTCATCACCGACGCATCGCGCTATGCAGTTGCAGTTCAACAACGGCCAGCTCGCCGCGATTCTGCATGACCTGCCGTCATCGGCGGTGGCGCAATACCTGAACGACGACAAGTATCGCGCACTACTCGTTGCCCACCATGATGGCGAACTTCTTGTACGTCAACCCCAACAAGGGAATCCTGAAGGACCAGGCAACCCGAACAGCGGTGCTGCAGGCCATCGATCTCGACGCGCTTGTCGAACAAACCTATTTCGGCCGGGGCAGGAAGGGCGCGCAGATGTATCCGCCCTACGTCATGGCCGCCGAGTACGCCAAACAGTCCGTCGCGCATGATCCTTCGAAGCTCACCAAGATCGCGGCGGGGCTTTCGCCGGAGCAGAAGTCGCTCACCGTCGGCTTCGACACGAGTAACCCCGATGCGCAGTTGATCAGCAACCTGGTGCAGACCCAGCTCGCCTCCGTCGGCATCACGGCGAAGGTCCAGGGTTACCCGACCTCCGAGATCTATGCGTGGATCGGTGGTGACTACCAGGGGGCACCGGACATCATGTCGATGCAGGTGTGGCCGGATGCTCCGTCGCCGTATACCTGGGGACACATCTCGTGGGACGCCGACGGCGGTATCAATTATCTGGGGTGCTCGTCGCCGCGGCTGACTGACTCGCTGGCACGCGGCCTGGTTTCGGCGTCACCGCAAGTGTTCTCGGAGGCCGGCAGCGAGGCAGGCGCGACGGGCTGCTGGATGAACGTCGCCGACGTCGATGACTTCGTGGTTGCCCAGCCCTGGCTGAAGGGAGTTGAGCAGGCGCATGCGCTGTCGAACCCCAACTCGCTGCGGGTCGCGGCGCTGTCGGTGGGCTGACGGTGGGGAAGGTCCGGCGCATCGTTCTTCTCACGCTCGGCTGGGAGGAGCTGCCGAAGTCGATATCGGTCTACGGTGCGCCGCCCGAGCTGCGGATGCGTGAACCGGTGCCGGGCGTGCTGCTACAGACCGACGGCGGCTGGGTGTTGCTCGACACCGGGTTCAACACGGCGCTGATCCGCGATCCCGCGCTGTACCGCCGGTTCTATCCGACAGTCGAGTACATCCCGGTGCTGCCGGGACCCGGTGAGCCCATTGAAGAGTCGCTGCACGACATCGGCGTCGATATCGACGACATCCACGCGGTCGCGGTGAGCCATTTGCACCACGACCATGCCGGCGGGCTCAAACTATTCGCCGGCAAGGTACCGGTGCATGCGCAGCGCCGCGAAGTCGAATACGGCCTGTCCAACCATCCGGAGCCCGAGCACCACGCCATCGCGCGCATCGACTTCGACGATCCGCGCATCGAGTGGCAGCTCGCCGATGGTGAAACCGAGATTGCGCCCGGCATTACCGCCGTGCCGACCTACGGACACACCCCGGGACACCAGAGTTTCGTGGTGGAGCTCGACTCGTCCGTCGGCGGCTGACGGCTTCGTATTCGCCTTCGACGCAGCCGATCTGACCGAGAACATCGAGCACGAGTTGGCGATCGGCGGATACATCGGGGTGGAGCCCGAAGAGACGGTCGAGCCGATTCGCAGGCTGAAGAAGCTGGCCAGTGACAAGGGCTACCAGTTGATTCCAGGGCACGATCCGCACGTGTGGCCGGAGCTGACCCGGCACTTCCATGACCGGTTCGGGCCGGTGACGCCGGCATGACGAGTACCGTGCTGATGACCGACTGCACCGGGTTATGGCGGCGCATATTGCTGGTCGAGGCCGACGGAACCCGCGACACGGGGACAGATGTCGTCTGGCTGCAGGGCATAACCGCGTATGTCGACTCGCGCGGATTCGCGGGCCGGCTCACTCAGCGCGGCGACATCTTCGAATGGAGTCGGCCCATCGACACCCAGCCACCGTCGACATTTCCCGATGCGGGCCGGATGCATTGGGAGGCAGGCACCTTGGTGGAGGTCGGGGTGCACGCCGACTACACCGAACACTGGGTGCGTGACGACGGGCCCACCACACCGAGTTGGGCGGTGTTCCTTCGGTTCCGCCAGGACGATGCGTTGTTGATGCTCATGGGCGGCTGTTCGGCTGGGCCGACCGCAGCGGCGTCGTGCTGGGAGTGGTCGGCGGGCCGCAGTGGGCCGCGCTGAATCCGCGTTTGGACGGCAGTGAGGTCGAGGCCAATGGCGTCCGATGGAGCATTGAAGGCAGCGAAGGGAACGTGGATTTATGAGTGGTGCAACGTCATTCACCTCGGTGCCGGTTGTCGATATCAGCGGCCTGCACTCCACCGATCGCTCGGAACGCGAGCGAGTGGCAGCGGAGATCGGAAAGGCCGCCAGCGACGTCGGCTTCTTCTATATCACTGGCGCGGCCATCGACGATGCGCTGTTCGACCGGCTGCTGGCGGCGACAAAGGAGTTCTTCGCGCTGCCACTCGAGGAGAAGATGCGCAGCTACATCGGACTGTCGAAGTGCCATCGCGGCTACGTGCCTGTCGGCGAGGAAGGCGTCGAAACCGGAACCCCCGATCTGAAAGAGGCATTCGACACCGCGCTCGACCTGCCCGCCGACGACCCCGACTACCTGGCCGGCAACCCGATGCTGGGCCCCAACACCTGGCCGGACCTGCCGGGGTTCGCCCAAGCGGTCACCGACTACTACCGAGCGGTGCTCGAGGTCGGCCACCGACTGCTGTGGGCGTTCGCGGTGGCGCTGGGCGAGGATCCTGACACGTTCTCCCGGCACGCGACCAAGACGCCGAGCCAGCTGCGGCTGGTGCATTACCCGTACAACCCGGATGCCGAAGACGGTCAAGGCATCGGCGCGCACACCGACTACGAATGCTTCACGCTGCTCAAGCCGACCGCACCGGGTCTGGAGGTGCTCAACGGTGCCGGCGAGTGGATCGACGTGCCGCCCCTGCCGGATACGTTCGTCGTCAACATCGGCGACATGCTGGAATTGTGGACCAACGGCGAGTTCGTCGCGACCAGCCATCGGGTCCGAAAGGTCAAGGAGGAGCGGTACTCGTTCCCGCTGTTCTTCAACGTGGACTACCACACCGAAGTGAAGCCGTTGCCGCAGTTCGTATCTCGAGACGACAATGAGCGCCCGACATTGCGTGCGGGTGAGCACCTGTTCGCGCAGACCGCTCAGTCGTTTGCCTACCTGCGCAACCGAATCGACAGCGGTGAGCTTGTCCTGCCCGAAGGTTCGGTGGCGATGAATTCATTTGGCCAGCAGGCGCTGCAGACACGAAAGTGACCCTCAGGACCGGCGAGCGACCGGTGCTCTCGGCGTGTCTAGGCGCTCGATGCGGCCGTGTACCGCGCCTATCGGTCACACATCCAACAGACAGCAAGCCACTAATCACGTTGACCGTCAACGTATTCCCTGATCTCCGTCGCCCTCCGTAACCACTACACGCGGTCGCAGATATCCCGGCCTGGTCCCGATGGCGACGACGACACCAAGCCCGTGTCCGCGCCAGTCACTACCGCAGACAACATCAGCATCAATGACCGCGATCTGCGGGCGTATTGCTAGGAGTCGGCTGTTGCCACTCAGCTTTGAGCGGGCACGATGTTGGGGCCGCATTATCCATCTCGGGCCGACAATTCCTCGAGCTCCAGACGATGGCGACTCGGCGTTTGACGCCGGGTTATCCCCAGTCGCGTTTTCATCCACAGTTTGGCTGGTTGGGGGCGTTTCGCGTCGTGGCTGGTCGGGGGTCTGCGGTTAGCGTCGCTTGTATGTTCGATCAGTTGGTGGCGACCGCCTCCGGCAGCACGGGTGCTGCGGGGGTGGGCGCGTGGGCGCGGGTGGAAAACGCCGCGTGCGCGCGCCGGCTGGCCGAGATGGCCGACATGCTGGAGGCGGCGTTGGCCGCCGACGGTTCGGCCGAGCGGGAGCAGTGGTGCCTGGACAACTGGGACACCGTGGCCGCGCACATCGGCGCCGCCCAGAACGTCTCGGCGGGGGTGGCCTCGCATCAGTTGTTGGTGGCCCAGGCGTTGCGGGAGCGGTTGCCGCGGGTGGCCGAGGTGTTCGCCACCGGCGTGATCACCTACCGCATGGTGTGCGCGATCGTGGCGCGCACCAAGCTGATCCAGGACCCGCAGGCGCTGGCCAAGGTCGACGCCGAACTGGCCACCCACGTGCACGGGTGGGGATCGTTGTCGGGGGCCAAGACCCAGACCGCCATCGATTATTGGGTGGACCGCTATGACCCGGGGGCGCTGCGGCGCAGCGCGTCCAAATCGCGGGACCGGCATGTGGATGTGGTGCCCGCCGAGGACGGCTCGGGGCTGGCCAGCATCGAGGGCGTCCTGTTCGCCCATGACGGCGCGGTGCTCGATCAGCGGCTGGCGGCGTTGGCGGCCACGGTGTGCGAGAACGATCCGCGCACCCTGGATCAGCGCCGCTCCGATGCGCTGGCGCGCGCTGGGCGCCGGCGCCGACCGGCTGACCTGCGGCTGCGGGGCCGATGACTGCCCCGCCGCCCAGCAGGGCGTGCCGCGCAGCGATGTGGTGATCCATCTGATCGCCGAGCACGACAGCCTCACCGACGACACCCCGGCCCAATTCGACGGCAGCGAGCCGAGGCCGCCGGACTCCCGACCGAGGCAGCGATTCGACCGAGGCGCGAGCCCGACGAGTCCGACACCGACCGAGGACACCGCGGTCCAGCATGAGGATGCCGAACCGCGACCGGTCGAGGACACCCCGTGCGGGAGCAGACCATCGGTGAGGCGCTGGCCCCACGCCCAGAACCGTCGGCCGGGCCGGCGGCCGCGGCCCCGGCGGCGATCATCGGGGGGTCGATCATTCCGGCGCCGTTGTTGGCGGCGAAACTGGCGATGACGGCGACGATCCGCCCGTTGATCCATCCCGGCGACGCCCCGCCCGAACCGCGCTACACCCCGTCACGCAAGCTGGCTGATTTTGTGCGGTGCCGGGATATGACGTGTCGGTTCCCGGGCTGTGATGAGCCCGCGGTCGGTTGCGACCTGGATCATACGATTGCGTATCCGCATGGGCCGACGTGCGCGTCGAATCTGGGGTGTCTATGTCGAAAACACCACCTGCTCAAGACATTTGGGGGCTGGCTGAATCACCAGCTGCCCGATGGGACGATGATTTGGACGGCGCCGGACGGGCAGACCTACACCACCTATCCGGGTAGCCGCATCCTGTTCCCGAGCTTGTGCCGACCCACCGCACCGGTCACCGCGACGGCCCCGCCACCGCCACCCGCCGACCCCGGCCGCAGCCTGGCCATGCCCCGGCGCAAACGTACCCGCGCCGAAAACCGCCGACGCGCCATCGAAGCCGAACGCCGACTCAACGACGAATACGTCGCCGAACGCAACAAACCACCACCCTTCTAGTTAGGCTCGGTCCGATGCCCAAGCTCAGTGCTGGATTACTGCTGTACCGGATCGGCGACGGCGTCGTCGAGGTGCTGCTCGCTCACCCCGGCGGGCCGTTCTGGGCACGCAAAGACGAAGGCGCATGGTCGATTCCGAAGGGCGAGTACGTCGAGGGTGAAGACCCGTGGACGGTCGCGCAGCGCGAATTCCAAGAGGAACTGGGCAAGACGCCGCCAGACGGCCCGCGCATCGACTTCGACCCGGTCAAGCAACCGGGCGGCAAGGTCGTCACCGCGTTCGCCGTCCGCGGCGACCTCGACCTCGACGGCACGTTCAGCAACACTTTCACCCTTGGAGTGGCCGAAGGGATCCGGAAACGTCAGGGACTATCCCGAGGTCGACCGCGTGGCTTGGTTTCCGGTCGCGCAGGCGCGGTCGAAGCTGCTGAAGGGTCAGCGACCGCTGCTCGACCGCCTGGTGGATGTTCTCGAAGCCGGCGAACCGGGCGCGTCTCGATAGCGTTGATGGTCAGCGCACGCCCGTGGATCCGCCACCCTGACCGCGTGCGCGAGATATTCGTCGTCATAGCGCAGATGCCAGACCAAGTCCGTGATCTGCCTGTCGGCGACGGTCCAATGGTGAGCAATGCACGTGATGCGGCCCAGTGCATAGTCGGCGTCGTCCCCGGCGGCGTACACCTCGCCGACGATCGCGTGTTCGGTCCGGGCGACGGCGGCCAGCGCAGCCATCGCGGTGCGCACACCGTCGCGGCCGTGGTGGTGCCGCACCGGCTCCAGTGCTCGCGGCGGGTCGGGTAGCCGCAGTTCTGCTGTTCGGTGAATAATTCGACCACATCGTCGAATCGTCGGTCGTCGACCGCCGATGCGTACAGGTGAACCAGGTCGCTCAGGGCCAACCGGTCGAAGGCGTTCAGGCTCATGGTGCCAGTGACAGCCTTTCCGCGCAGGCCGACAAGAGATCGCGGGCTTCGCCAATGTCGGCGGTTGGCGGCATCGCCAGCACCAGCCGGTCTGCGCCCAGTTTCGCGAGTTTCTCCACCCGGCCGGGATCGATTTTGGTGACGAGGTGGCCCAGGGAGATCTCCAAAGAGTCAGGATCGCGTCCGATGCTGGCCGCCTCGTCCCGCATGAGCGCAATGAGGTCGGCCAGCTCGGGTCCGCCGACGCCGAGCGGCTGGAAGCCGTCGCCCAAGAGCCCGGCGCGACGCGCGGCGGCCCGACTGTGCCCGCCGATATGGATCGGCAAGCCAGAGCCCGCAACGGGTTTGGGATAGCACATTGCGTCATTGAAGTCGAAGAATTCACCGTGGAAACTCACCCCGTCGGGATTGTTCGCCCACAGTGCCCGCAGCACCGCAAGCTGTTCGTCGGCGCGCCTGCCGCGCGTGTCGAACACCGCTCCGCACGCCTCGACCTCTTCCTTCAGCCAGCCCATCCCCACACACAGCCGGAGCCTGCCGCCCGATAGGGCATCGACGGTTGCCACCCGCTTTGCCAGACCGACGGGGTGGTGATTGGGCAATACAAGAACTCCGGTAGCAAGTCCCAGGCTTTCGGTTTGGCCCGCCAGAAACGCCAGCAGGTCAAGGGGATCCGGGACAGGACAGTCTGCGGGCAGTTCGACACGTCCGGACTCGTCGTAGGGATACAGGCTGTCGTAGGCAGCCATCAACACCGTGTGCTCGACCGCCACGATCGATTCGAAACCGCACGCCTCGACATGCTGTGCAAAGGCGGCCATCCATGCGGGATCGGCGGTGACCCGGGCTGCGACAGGTGCGACGACGGCGAACTTCATGGCAGCGGCGGCAGGCCGTTACTGCGGCGGATGTCGTCACGGCATTCACGCCGGGTCTGGCCGGTCTGCTGCATGCATACCCGCACCGGGGACTCCTCCAGGAAGGGCAGCGGTTCGTCGGTCGGCTCGGTGGTGACGGTGGGGCTCGGGACGTCGCCCTGGTTGAGCGACCAGATCGAGGCGCCGGTCGTCTGCAGCGTCGAGCAATACGCGGTCGACCCGTCCTCCGTCGTTGCGGTGCTGCCGACGGGCGAGCAGTTGGCGCCGATCACCGCCGCGGACGGAGCGGCCGGAGGCGCCGACGTCGCGGTGGTCGTCGGCGGTGACGGAGGTGGCGGTGGCGGCGGGGGCCGACGTTGTGGTCGGTGCAGTGATAGCGGGGGACTTCGCCGCAGGCGTGGCTTCGGGCCGGTCGGCGCGGCGAAACTCGATGACCGCCACGGCAATCGCGGCGACCAGCAGCACCGCCAGGATTGCCGGCACGAGCACGCTCGCTCGCAGCAGGGAACGCCGCTGCGATTCCCGGGCCGTTGTCACGACGGGCGCCACGCCGGTGCCATCGTTCGACGTTGCCCCTGCTGATGCCCCAGCGCGCGGGCGAAATCCGCGCAGCGCTCGAACCGGTCCTTCGGATCCTTCGCCAGCGCCTTGGCCAGCACCGGGTCGAGCGCGGAAAGATCCTGGCGGCGCGCGCCGATGGCAGGGGGAGGAGCGGAGAGGTGCTGGCTGATCACGACGGCGGGGTTCGAGTGTTCGAACGGGGGCGAGCCCGTCAGCAGATGAAATGCGGTGGCCGCCAACGCGTATTGATCCGCGCGGCCGTCCAGTTGCTCGACCCATCAGCTGCTCCGGAGCGGCGTAGGACACCGTGCCGACCGTCATGTTCGTGGCCGTCAGTCCGCTGATCTCGTTGGCCCAGCGGGCGATTCCGAAGTCCGCCAACAGGATTCGCTGATCACCGGAGTCCGGCTGGGCGAGCAGGATGTTGGCGGGTTTGACATCGCGGTGCAGCAGGTTGCGCTGGTGTGCGTAGTCCAGCGCATCGGCGACGGCTGCGACGATCGCGGCGACTTCGGACTTGGGCATGCCGTCGGGATAGCGCTCGCGCAGCAGGCGGGCCGCATCGGTGCCCTCGACGTAGTCCATCGAGATCCAGATCTGGCCGTCGAACTCGCCACGGTCGTGCACTCCCACGATGTGTGGATGCCACAGGGTGGCCGCGATGTCGGCCTCGCGGTTGAACCGCTCACGGTATTCGCTGTCCGCCGACACCGAGGCGGGCAGCACCTTCAACGCGTCGCGCCGTGGCAGCCGCGGATGCTGTGCCAGGTAGACCTCGCCCATGCCGCCGGAGCCCAGCAGCCGAACGATGGTGTAACCGGCAAACACGTCCCCATCCCGTAGTGGCACCGCCGGATCGTAACCCGTATGGGAGTGTCGACTCGCCAGTCTGGGACGACGCGCCATTGGGCGGCAAGTTTCCGTGTGGATGGAATCCGCAGATGTCCTGGCGTCGAAGTGCGAAGCGGCGCTCGGTCCGCGGTTGCGCTCGTGTGAGAATCGACGGGTGCCGGACTGGACCTATCATCCGCTGAGTCCGATCGCCACAGCCGTACTCGGCGAGCGCCGGACCCGGATGTTGGCATTGCGGCTTCTGGCAGCCCTTGTCAGGTTTACCGGAGGCCGCCGCTGGATTCTGTGGGTGTTCGACCATCCACCCGTCCCGTCGCAATGGGAAGGCCGTTTCGGCGCCTGCGTTCCCGTCTCCGTCGCGCGGGAGTCGATCGCGGTCTTGCCGGTACAGGGCGCGAGCATCATCGAGGTCGGACCTGTGCGCATCGGCGACATCAACGCCCTACGTCGGGCGACCGAAGGCCGCACGTGTCCGGTCGTTGCGTTCGTGGACGCAGCCGATGTCGCGGAAGCCGTTGCGCCCCACGTCGACAAGGTGACCGTCGGCGCCGCGCCGGACGTGATCCGGCTGACCGATCCCGATGTCGATGTCGCGGTGGCTGCGCTGGCGGATCCGGCGGCGACGGTGCTCGCCACTCCCGCGGTGCTGGTTGCGGCGGGACCGGGCTGGTTCAACCGCGTGATCGAGGCCGCCACCCTGACGTCCCCGGCGCCCGCCCTGCGCGATGTTCCGCGTGATCCGCGCCGGTGGCCGGCGTGGTTCTGGGGCGTCTTGGTCGGGTTGGGCATGATCGTCGCAGGCGTGGGCGCCGCCGCGATCACGCTCGGCCCGGTGCTGTTGTGGTACGACCGCGACTATCTCGGGGCCTCGGTGGACGACCTGCACGCGGTGAATCATCACCTGGTGGGCTTCCTGCAGCATGACCGGCTGACCATGGCGGGCAACATGATCGGGATCGGAACGCTCTACATCGGGCTGGCGTGGGGCGGCATTCGCCAAGGCCGGGTGTGGGCACGTAACGCGCTTCTGATTTCCGGTCTGGTCGGCTTTCCGACGCTGTTCTACTTCCTTGGCACCGGCTTCATCGAGCCACTGCACACGCTCGTCGTGATCGTCTTGTTTCCCATGTTCGTCGTCGCGGTCTGGCGCAAACCCTCGATACCGCGCTGGCGGGCGCTGCCCGAGGGGCCCGAATCCGAGCGGCGGCGGGCGCTGTGGGGACAGCTGCTGATGATCGGACTGGGCGGCGGGTTATTCGTTGCGGGAGCGGTCATCTCGACGGTAGGGCTGACGTCGGTGTTCGTCCCGACCGATCTGGCGTTCCTCGGCGCCGAAGCCGACGCGTTGCGGTCCGCCGATGCCCAGCTGCTGCCGTTCATCGCCCACGATCGTGCAGGGTTCGGCGGCGCCCTGATGAGTTCAGGGTTGACGGTGTTGTTGATCAGTTTGTGGGGCTGGCGACGGGGCGAACAGTGGGTGTGGTGGTCGTTGTTGATCGGGTGTGTCGCCGGTACCGCGCCCGCCCTGGCCATCCACTTCGCGATTGGCTACACAACTTTCGAACACTTGCTTCCCGTGTACGTCGTGGTGGTCGTGACCACGCTGGCAATGGCGCTCTCACACCCATACCTGACCGCGCGGTCCCGGTCGTCGGCAATGAGGGCCACATGAGAGCCGGACGGGCCGTTGTGTTTGGCGTAACACGCGAGACGCCGTCGGACCGCGACGAATTTGTGGCTCGGGTCGAAGTTGTCCTGAGCATCGTCTCGGCTGTCGTCGCAGTCGGTCTCTACGTTGCGTCCGCCGGAAAATCAGTTGCATAGACCGCCCAGACGCGATGAACTCGACGACATGAGCGACAAGCACTCGGAGTGGTCAGCGCTGGCGCGCACGGCGGAAATCACCGTTGCTGCGAGCCAGGCTGGACGCTGGGCTTCGCTCTGGCAGAACGCAATTGGCAATGCATGGGCACACGAAGCCAGCCAGTTGCATGTCCACACAAGTGGGAGCGCGCTGCATGCGGTCGTCGCCGACCTCCGCCGCTAGAGGAGGATTCGCACCGCGAGTTTCGGCCTGACGTCCTGCGGAAGTGAGCCGCGTCAGTCGATGCCAGCGCAGAATCATTGTGGACCAACGAAGTTCGACAACCCGTCGAGCAGTGTGGCAGCGGTCGGCGGTCGACGAGGTTGGGGTCTGTACATCACTGCGAAGGAGTACTACACTTCGTAGTAGAACTGCTCACCGCTACGCCCCGGGGGTGATCGGCGTGCTGCCAACGTTGTCGACAGAAGAACGCAATCCTTGGAAGGTGCGTCGTCCAAACGACGATGTGCTGTTTGTCGTGGGGGATATCGGCCCGTGGCACGTTGAAGGGTCGGTCGGCCGCGCACCGCCTCCGCAAGCCGCACCGATTCTGTTGTACGACGGAGTCTGCGGCTTCTGCAACCACGCGGTTGCAGACCATCGTTCGGTTCGACCGGCGCGGCACACTGCGGTTCGCAGGACTGGATAGCGATGTCGCCCAAGGGATTATCGAGCGTCACCCAACCGCCCGCGGTGTCGACTCGATGATCTTTGTCGACAACCCCGGACAGTCCGACGAGCGAGTCAACGTTCGATCGGCGGCGGGGCTGCGTGTCGCGCAGTATCTTGGCGGTCCCTGGAGGCTGCTACTCGTGGCCCGCGCGATCCCAGGCCGGCAGCGCGATTGGCTCTACGACCGGTTTGCCAATCTTCGGTACCGGGTCTTCGGAAAGTACGAAACCTGCCCGGTGCCGCCGACGGGCATGCGCGCTCGTTTCATCGACAACTAAACGCGACTACAGATCGAGCGTCAGGCGCGAGCCCTCGGCCGCGCGCGAGATGCAGATGAGCATCATGCCGTTGGCGCATTCGGGGTCGGTGAGCAGCGTGTCGCGATGATCGACCGCCCCGTCAAGAACGCTAAGCACCCGCGTGCGGCAGGTGCCGCAGAAGCCTTGCTGACATGAGTAGGGCGCGTGCACCCCGGCGCGGCCCAGCGCCGACAGCAGCGTCTCGTCGGCGCCGACACGGACCGTCTGGCCGGTGGACCCGATGGCCACGGTGAACTCCCTACCGTCCACGACCGGCGGCGCGGCGAACCGCTCGAAATGCAGCTCGACGTCGTCCCGGCCGGCCAGCTGCGTGCGGATCGCGGTCAACATCGGAGCCGGTCCGCAGGCGTACACGGCGGTGCCGTCGGGGCAGTCACCGAGCAACTCATGTGCGGTCGGCAGTCCGCTGACGTCGTCGGTGCAGACCTGCACACGGTCCCCATACCGGGCCACCTCATCGAGGAACGGCAGGCTGTCGCGGCTGCGTCCCGCATAGACCATGGACCAGTCGACGCCCAGGCGCGCAGCCAACCCCAGCATCGGGAGGATCGGCGTGATTCCGATACCGCCGGCGATGAAGCGGAAACGCCGTGTCGGCGAGCCGTATCCCGGGACGGTCAACGGGAACGCATTGCGCGGTCCGTGTGTCATGACGTTGGCCCCGACCCGCAGCGAGTGCATCTCGATGGACCCGCCGCCGCCTCGGGGATCCGCCGCACCGCGATCCGATACTCGTCCAGACGATCGGGATCCCCGCACAGCGAGTACTGCCGCACCAGCCCACTGGGCAGATGGACGTCGATGTGGGCGCCGGGATGCCAGCGCGGCAGGCGGTCGCCGGCGGACGGAACCAACGTCAGCGCGATGACGTCCTGGTCGTGCGCGACGACGCGGCGGTCGGCGACGGTCAACGCGATGGTGCGCTCGGGTTCGGCGGCCGGCGCCATCTTCCTGATCGCACCCGAGATGGCCCACAGTCCCGTCAGCGCCGCATCGGCGAGTCCCAGCGTCAGGTCGTGGCGCAGGCGACCCGAGGTGCTGGGCGGCGCCTGCCGGTACCGGTTGTATGACCGCCGCATCAAGCCCATCAAATATGTGCGGTCCGGGCCGCGGGGGAGCTGGCAAGGTAGGCGACGGCCTGCGCCGTCGAGCCCATCTCCTCGGGAGAGAAACCCGGCCGGAAATACATAAGCGTGTTCGAGCCAAACAGTTTGCGGTACTTGGGAAGTAGCCCAAGTTTCGAATCCTGCATCCGCAGCCGGTTGAACCGCCAGAAACCGATGTCGGTGTCGGGATCAGCCTTGACCAAGTACCACGCGGCGCGCTGGAAGAACATCGCGATCCCCACCACCGCCATCGCCATGGCGCGGATGCGGTCGACATAGCTGTCATGGAAATAGACGGCGACGTCGTGGGCCACCATGCGGTGTTCGACCTCCTCGCTGCCGTGCCAACGGAACAGGTCCACCATCGTCGGGTGGGCGTTGTGGTCGTCCCATGCGCAGTTGAGCGCGAAATCGCCCATCACTGCGGTGTAGTGCTCGATGGCCGCGATCAGCCACAGCCGGTCGCACAGATGGTTGAGCCGGCGCTTGGGATCGGTGGATGTTGTTGGCGCTAGCATCTTTTCGAAGACGTACTCGATCTGATCGAGGATCGGCGTGGGATCGATGCCGTGTACAACCATGTACTCGTGCAGGACCTGCTCGTGAACATCGGCGTGGGTGGCTTCCTGTCCGATGAAGCCGCGCATGTCGTCGGCCAGCTTCGGGTCCTTCACCAACGGCAGCGCCTCATTGAACGTGTTCACGAACCAGCGCTCGGCGGCCGGCAGCACGACGTTCAGCAGGCTGACGACATTGCTGGCGACGGGGTGGCCAGGAATCCAGTGCAGTCCGATGTCGGCGACGTCGAAATGGACCTTGCGGGCCTGGATTTGTACCGGGCCAGGATCGACTTCGTGTTCGAAACGGCGCGGTCGCAGCATGCGGGCTCCTCCCCGGAGTGTGCATGCGTGAGTTTACGACCAGTAGGTGGGAACGCGGGTACCGGTGGGCTCAGGCCACTACGCGGAAACCTGCGCAGCGTGATTAAGCCGGCGGCGGGGCGCCCGCACCCGGGGCGCCCGCGATCGGCACCACCGGCGTCGGGGTCACCGTGGTGACGCCATTAGAGCCGACGGTCGGCCCGCCTGCCGGGCCCATCTCGGCGAGCAGGTCGGCGGCTTCCTGGCTGCAGTCGAGCTGCAGGTACATCCGGCCGCCAGACGTCACCCGCTGCTCAGATACCAGGCACTGCGCCTGAGGCAGGACGCTGCCGTGCGATCCGCCGAAAAAGGCCTTGACGTTCTGCGACTTCAGGACCTGCAGCGCCTTGGCGTAGGGCTCCCCGACCACATTGATGGAGTTCGTGCCGGAGTTCGGTTGGCTTATGGCCACTCCGGCGCTGATCAGGGCGACCGAGCCGGCGGCGACCATCCCAGCTGAAAGCACGGCTAGCTTCTTCACGTGGGCCCTTCCTGAGTCGGTTGGCTGCGAACATATCGCAGACGTGACGAATGTGAAACCGGAGACGAGCCGGCTTTCGTTACACCGGGGGGTGCAACACCGCCTTCATCGCAGCGGCGAGCGCGGCCGCCCGCGGGTCCTCGAAAACATCCTCTAGCAGCAGTTTTTCGCCGTCCGGGCCAGCAAGCGGCACTCGCCAGTTCGGGTATTCGTCGGTGGTTCCGGGCTGATTCTGGGTCCGCAGATCGCCCACCGCGTCCGCCAGCGACAGCGCCAGCAGCTTCGACGGTGTCCTGCCGAGGTATTTGTAGAGCGCGAGCACGATCGCGTCTACGTCGGGATCGTCCTCCAGCAGCCACACCCGGTGCAGTTCTTCGAGCCAGGCGGCCTGCTGCTCCCGATCGCTGGCCTGTTCCTCGTCGGCCGGACGCGTCAGCAGCCCGAGCCGGTCGCGCAGCCGGACGTGCTCACCAGCCAGGTAGCCGGGGGTGGGCGGCAGATCGTGCGTGGTGACCGCGGACAGGCAGTACTCACGCCACCGCTCCGCGGGCAGGGGACCGCCGTCACCGTCGCGGTCCAGTTCGAACCACAGGATCGATGTGCCGAACAGGCGGCGTTCCCGCAGATAATCCCGCACCCACGGCTCGACCGTCCCGAGGTCTTCGCCGACGACGACGGCGCCCGCCCGATGGGCCTCGAGCGCGACGATGCCGATCATCGCCTCGTGGTCATAACGCACGTACGTGCCTTCGGTGGGTGACGAGCCCTTCGGGATCCACCACAGCCGAAACAGCCCGATGATGTGGTCGATGCGGACCCCGCCGGCGTGCCGCAGCACTGTGTTGACGAGCGCGCGAAACGGCTCGTAGGCCACCTCCACCAATTGATCCGGTCGCCACGGCGGCTGCGACCAGTCCTGGCCCAGCTGGTTGAACTCGTCAGGCGGCGCCCCGGCGGTGACGCCGAGGGCCAGCACATCCTGCAGCGCCCACGCGTCGGCGCCGTTTGGGTCAACGCCGACGGCGACGTCGTGCATGATGCCCAGCTCCATGCCCGCCTGCACGGCCGTGGCCTGTGCGGCGGTGAGCTGGTCGTCGACCTGCCACTGCAGCCAGCGGTGAAAGTCCACGGCTTCGGCGTGCTTGGCGGCGAAGTCGGCGACCGCCGAATTCGACGGATGCGCAAGGTCTTCCGGCCATTGGTGCCAGTCGCTGCCGTACTCCTCGGCCAGCGCACACCAGGTGGCGAAGTCGTCGAGGCTGCGGCCCTCGCGCTCGCGGTAGGCGGCGTAGGCAAGGTCGCGGCCCGCCGACCGCTTCACCCGGTACACGGTCTTCAGCGCGGCACGCTTGACCTTCCACGCCCTGTCGCGGTCGATCAGTTCGGCGGCGTCCGCGCGCGCCTGCAGACCCTCCCGTGCCTTGCGGAGACGGCCGCGGCCGCGCACATAGGCGAATTCGGGAATCGCCTCCAACCGGAGATAGAGCGGGTTGACGAACCGTCGCGAAGTCGGCAGATACGGGGACGGCTCCATCGGTGTGGTGGGCGACGCGGCGTGTAGGGGGTTGACCAGTATGAAACCCGCGCCGTGCTGTGCGGCCGACCAGACCGCCAGGTCGGTGAGATCCGTCAAATCGCCTATGCCCCAAGATCTCTCGGAGCGCACACTGTACAACTGAGTGGCCAGGCCCCAGGCCCGCCTTGTACCCAGCCGGGCGGGCAGTTCCAGCGACGCCGGGGAGACGATGACGAGCGTACTGATATCGGAGGAGCCGATCTGGACGTGCAGGTGGTGGTATCCCAGCGGCAGGTCGGCAGGCAGCTCGAACGTCGCTTCGCCGATCAGCTGACCGTCGAGATCGTAAGGGGCCCTGTTGTTTTCCAATTGACGCAGCCCCGTCCGGACCGAACCGTCCTCGAGCCGCAGCCACAGACCCACGGGGTCGCCGTGAGTGACGTGCACCCAGAACGCCGACGTGCTGCCCGCCGTGGCGACGATGGTCGGTGGCAGTGGGTGTGCCCAGTAGTCGCGGTCGCGGCTGGCCAGGGCCGTCGCCCGCTCGTCCTCGGTGGCTGCGGAAACGCCGAGCGCGTCGAGCACCGCGACCAGGGTGGACTCGGCCACTGTCGCGTAGTGCCCGGTCCAGTCCTGGTATTCGGTTGCGACGCCGTAGTGGTGTGCCAAGTCGACCAGCGAAGGCGGCAGGTCATTCATGCCGCCAATCTTCGCAGGACTTAGTCGACATCGCGGATCAACAAGTCGTCCCAGGTGTCGCGGCGCACGACCAGTCGCGCATCGCCGTCGCGCGCGAACACCACCGGGACCCGTCGGGCCCCGTTGTACTGGTTGGACATCGTGTAGCAGTACGCGCCGGTGACCGGCACCGCAAGAAGGTCGCCGACCACCGGCTCGCGCAGCGGAACACCGTCGACGAGTTGGTCACCGGATTCGCAATGTCGGCCGACCACGCTGACCATCTCGCCGCCGCCGACCCGGTTGACGATCGTCGCCTCGAACCGTTGCCCGGTCAGCGACACTTCGAGGTTGTCGCCCATGCCGCCGTCGACCGCGACGTGCACGACGACCCCGCGCTTGACGGTCGTGACGCGGTACACCGTGCAGGCACTGTTGGCGACCATGCTGCGGCCGGGTTCGACGATGATGCGGCTGTCGGCGGGCAGCAGTGCGCGGGCCTGGGTCACCATCGCCTCGGCATAGTCGTCGAGGCTCGGCGGGTGCTCGTCGTAGGTGTAGCGCACGCCGAGGCCGCCGCCGAGGTCGTAGACCTCGAACGTGCCGAGTTTGGCGATGGGTTCGACCGCGGCGGCGAGCTGTTCGACGTTGAGCAGTTGCGAGCCGACGTGCGTGTGCACTCCGTCGAGCCGCAGTTTGGCGCTGCGTTCGATGCGCGCGATTGCCTCGCGGGCGTCCTCGGGCAGCAGTCCGAATTTCGAGCCGGCATGACCGGTGGCTTGCGACGCGTGCGTGGCGGCATCGACGCCGGGGATGACGCGGACCAGGCACGGCTGCTGGTGCCCGCGCGGCACGAGCCGCTCCAGCCGGTCGATGTCATCGAAGTTGTCGACGACGATGAGGCCGACGCCATTGGCGATCGCGAGGACCAGCTCTTCGTCGGTCTTGGCGTTGCCGTGCAGCACGAGCTTGGCAGGGTCGGCGCCGGCCTTGAGCGCCGTGAGGATCTCACCGCCGCCTGCAACGTCGATGTGCAGACCTTCTTCGACCATGACCCGCTGAACGGTGGTGCACGGGAACGACTTTGACGCGAATGCCACATCGCAGCGCTGCCACCGGCTGCGAAAGGCGCCTGAAGTAGTCGCGGGCCCGCTGACGCAGCGCATCCTCCGACACCACGATGGCCGGGGTCCCGAACTGTGCGGCGAGGCTGTCGAGCCGGCAGCCGCCGACCATCAGCGTGCCATCGGTGTCGAGCCGGGTTCCCGGCGGGAAGAGTGCGATCAGTTCCTCGGTGGTCGCCTCGGTGTGGATCGTCATGCGCCCAGCGTGCCACCAACCGACGCGCACTTGCCGACCTTTTGCGACCGTAGTACTCTCCGTCTGTAACGATCCTTACAAAAGGTGGGCCGTGACCGTTTCTCTCACCAAGAAGCAGCTACAGGGCGAGCACTCTCGTGAGCTCATCCTCGACGCCACCGAGCGGCTGATGGCCACCCGCGGCTACGCGGCCACGGCGATCAGCGACATCCGTAAGGCGTGCGGACTGCCGGCCAGCTCCATCTACTGGCACTTCGGCTCGAAGGAAGGCGTGCTGGCCGCTGTCATGGAGCGCGGCGCCCAACGGTTCTTCGCGGCGATCCCAGCCGAGGGCACCGCCGAGCAGCAGCTGGCGGTGGCCGCGCGGCTGCAGGCCGATCATCCGGATTTCCTGCGGCTGTTCTTCATGCTCTCCCTGGAACGCAGCGATGATCCTGCCGTCGCCGAAGTGGTGCGCCGAGTCCGGGACACGGCGATCGCGCAGTTCCGTGGCGGTATCAGCCAGCTTCTCCCGGCCCAAACGCCACCGAAGAAGGCCGAGCGCGTCGTCGCCGAACTCACCGCGGTCGCGGTCGCGTTCTCGGACGGCATCTTCATCGCCGAACACCTGGAAACCAGTGCGACAGACGTCGAACGGATGTACCGGCGGCTCTACCAGACCATCACAGCCCTGATCCCAATTCTCTTGGAGGAGAAATGAATACGAGAACAGCCGTCATCACCGGTGCCAGCGCAGGTTTAGGACTGGAATGCGCACGCACGCTGCTGGCGAACGACGCGTCGTGGCATGTGGTGCTCGCCGTGCGTGACCTCGCCCGCGGCGCCGACGCCGTCGCACAGCTGGGTGAACCGGGCAGGTGCACCGTGCTCGAGATGGATCTCGCGTCGCTGCGGTCGGTGCGCGGCTTTGTACAGAACCTGCGCGCCGCCGAGCTGCCGCCGGTGCACGCGCTCGTGTGCAACGCGGGCGTCCAGGTGGTGTCGGGCACGGAGGTCACCGACGACGGTGTGGAGATGACGTTCGGCGTGAACCACCTCGGACACTTCGCGCTGGTGCAGGGGCTTCTCGATCACCTGGTCCGGCCGGCGCGCATCGTCGTCGTCAGCAGCGGCACCCACGATCCGGCCAAGCACACCGGCATGCCGTCGCCGCGCTACACCACAGCGGCCGACGTTGCGCGCCCCGAAGGCGGGACGGCGGGCGAGGGTCGTCGCCGCTACACCACCTCCAAGTTGTGCAATGTGCTGTTCGCCTACGAACTCGACCGGCGCCTCGGCCACGGGGAGCAGGGCGTGACCGTCAACGCGTTCGACCCCGGGCTGATGCCCGGCTCCGGGCTGGCCCGCGACTACCCGCCGCTGCAACGCCTGGCGTGGCGATACCTCCTGCCCGCTCTTCGCGTGCTGCCTGGAGTTCGCAGCCCCCGAACGTCGGGCCGATATCTCGCCGCCCTGACGGGCGACGCCCGGTTCGACGGTATGAGCGGGCAGTACTTCGACGGGCTGCGGCCGATCGAATCGTCGACAGACTCATATGACCGCGACAAGGCGCTCGACCTCTGGGAGACCACCGAGCGGCTTGTCATGCTGACCTGACGGCCTTCAGGTTCGGACGATGAGGAGGACGACGATCATCGTCGCGAATCCGCATGTTGCCCAGCCGATCAGGAGAACATCGACGGTGGCCGCGGGCACGCGGTTGCCACCTGAAGTCAGGCGCGTCCTGATGCGTTGTGCCCGAGTGTGACTGAGCCATAACACAAGCAGCGCCAGAAGCACGGCCGTGATGGCCAGCAGCGTTCGCCCGAAGGCCAGTGGCCCACCCTCCCGCAACAGCGGAATCGCGCCCCCGACGAGGAACCCGATTGCCGTGCGCTCCCAAGACAATTCGGTTCGCTCCGCCTGCAGGCCCGGCCTTTGCGGTTGCTCGGCCATCTCAGCTTCTCTCTAGCGCGACGACAAGCACCACGAGTACCAGGATCGCCACCAGCAGGATGGCGCCGGCGAGCACGATTGGCATCCTGCTCGGTGGTAGGTCCGCGCCACGGCGCATCGCAGTTTGTACGTGTTGCCAGCGCCGCACCGCCAGTGCCGCAAGCAGACCGCCTCCTGCGGTGAGGATGAAACCGAGAGCATGCCGCAATCCCGGGTATCCGAATGACGGGACGAGTTGAACCACGGCGACGCCGCCTGCGATCAACGCGAGCGCGGTTCGGATCCAGGCCAAGAAGGTCCGCTCGTTCGCAAGTGTGAAGCGATAATCCGGCTCTCGCACGTCGTCGCTCGGCTCCATGCGCCCACACACTAGAGATCTCAGGCACCCACCGTCGGTAATGTCGGATCAATGGCGCAGGACCGGCGGGCCCGGGTTGCGGTCGCGGCGCTCTTCCTGACCAACGGGGCCCTGTTCGCCAACCTGCTGCCGCGGTACCCGGAGATCAAGACGGACCTGCAGCTGTCCAACGCCGTGTACGGCGCGGCGATCGCGGCGTTCTCCGGCGGGGCATTGGTCGCGGGGCTCACCGCCGGCGCCCTGATCCGGCGATTCCATTCGTCGCGGGTGGCGGTGGCCGGAACCATCGGAATCGGCGTATTCGTCGTCGTCGCCGGGCTGGCGAGTTCGCCCGTTGTCTTGGCTGCGGCGTTGTTCGTCGCGGGCGCGTCCGACGCGGTCACCGACGTCGCGCAGAACGCGCACGCGCTGCGGGTGCAGCGAAACTATGGCCGGTCGATCATCAACTCGTTTCACGCGGTATGGGCGGTCGGCGCCATCGTGGGTGGGCTGATGGGTGCCGCGGCGATCGCGCTAAATGTCTCACGCACAACACATTTGGTAGTTGCCGCGGCGGTGTTCAGTGCGGTGGTGGTCATCGCGTATCCGTTTCTGTTGCGCGGACCCGACCACGACGACCACCCCGCTGCGCGGACAGCGGGCCTGGCGGGCGCCGGTACCGCCGTGTACGCAATCCTGGTGGCGTTGGTCGTCATCGCGATCGCCGGCGCCACGGTCGAAGACGCCGGCAGTTCGTGGGCGACGCTGTATCTGCGCGACAGCCTCGGTGCGCCGGGGCCGGTCGCGGCGTTCGGCTACGTCGCCCTGGTCGGGTTCATGTTCGTGGGGCGGCTGATCGGAGACCGGCTTGTCGACCGGTTCGGTGAGCGCGCGGTGGCGCGGGCCGGAGGTTTCATCGCTGCCGCCGGGATGGGCGTGGCGCTGGCCTTTCCCAGCGTTCCAGGCACGATTGCCGGATTCGCGGCCGCGGGCCTCGGCGTGGCGACGCTGATCCCTGCGGCCATGCACGGCGCCGATCAACTGCCCGGCATGCGGCCCGGCACCGGCCTGACCGCGGTGACGTGGCTGATGCGTATCGGGTTCTTCGGCGCGCCGCTGATCGTCGGTGTCATCGCCGACGCGACCAGCCTGCGGGTCGGGCTGCTTCAGTGTCCCGGTCGCCGGCCTGGTGGTGATGGCGCTGGCCGGTGCGCTCAGTGCACGGCGCCAGCCAGCTCGATCGTGAGCACGCCGGCCACGATCAGCGCGATGCCGGCCCCATTACCCATGTCAGGGCTTTCGGAGAACAGGAACCGGGCGATGATCGCGACGAGGGCGACGCCGCAGGCGGTCCATATGCCGTAGGCGATGCCGACCGGCATACCCAGCGACAACGACAGCCACAGCAGGTAGAACGACACGAGATAGCCCACGACGACGGGCACGATCCATGCCTTCTTGCGGAACCCGTCGGACGCGCGCAAAGACAGCGTCGCGACGACCTCGATGGCGATCGCGCCGGCAAGCGCCAACCACATCACGTCGCGGGCTCGTCTGCCGCCGCACGCTGCGAACCGAACTCGACAAGCAACACACCGGCGATGATGAGGCCGATGCCCGCGACGATCGGCCAGGTGAAGGGGTCACCGTAGATGACCGCAGCCAGCACCGCCGTCGCCGGCCGTGCCACAGGCGCCCCAGATGCCGTACGCGACGCCGATCGGCATGCCAGTGCGCAGCACCATCGTCAGCAGTACGAATGAGCCGACGTAACCGACGACGACGACCACCAGCCATGCCGAATGGTCTTGGGACGCACGCAAAGACAGCGTTGCCGCAACCTCGACCGCGATGGCCGCGAAGAGCAGCACCCACTTGCGCACGCCACCAAGCTACCGGGCGCCGACCTCGTGGCGCCGAATCTGAAGTTGTGCGCGAGATTCTGGCATTTTCCGAGCACGAGCTCATATTCGGCGGGTGGCTAGGATGGTCGGGATTTGCCCGTACATCCGACCGAAGGAGTTCGCGGCGTGACAGTCGTCGACACCACCAACGGCCCTGTGCGCGGCAGCGACAACGGAACGGTCAAGGCGTGGAAGGGAATTCGCTACGCCGCCGCCGCCGATGGGCGAATGGCGGTGGCGCGCACCCGAGCCGCCCGAGCTGGTCGGAACCGGCCGACGCGACCAAGGTGGGCCCCGTGTGCCCGCAGCCCACGGACCCCAGAATCCCCATCGACCTGGGCGCGCCGCAGGGCGACGACTGCCTGACGCTGAATGTCTGGGCGTCCTCGGATACCGAGGCGGGCGACCGTAAGCCGGTCATGGTGTGGGTGCATGGCGGCGCCTACATCCTGGGATCGGCGGCCCAGCGCCCTATCGACGGAGGTGTACTGGCCGGAAGCGGCCAGGCGGTCGATCGTCACCATCAATTACCGGCTCGGCGCGCTCGGATTCCTCGACCTGTCGTCGTTCGGCGACGGGTTCCACACCAACGTCGGCCTGCGCGACGTGCTCTTCGCGCTGCACTGGGTGCGCGACAACATCGCCGCGTTCGGGGGAGACCCCGACCGAGTCACCTTGTTCGGGGAATCAGCGGGCGCCGGGGTTGTGACCACGCTGCTGGCCAGCCCGGCCGCGACCGGACTGTTCGCCGCCGCGATCGCGCAGAGCTCACCGGCCACTTCGATCTATGACAGCGACCGTGCGCGACGCGTTGCCGAGCAGTTCCTCGCAACCCTGGGCGTGGGGCGGCCGACGACGTCGACGGCTGCCGGACGTGCCGATCGACGCGATCCTCGCCGCCTCAAGCGCGTCTTCGACGAAGTACCGGTGCGCACACCCGGCACGCTCGCGTTCGCCCCGATCATCGACGGCGACGTCGTGCCTGACCATCCGGTGAAAATTGCCCGCGAAGGCCGGACGCATCCGGTGCCGCTGATCATCGGCACCAACAAGCATGAGGCCGCGCTGTTCCGGTGGATGAAGTCGCCTCTGATGCCGATCACCCCGCAGGCGCTCAGGATGATGTTCACCGAGATCGCGGCCGAGCAGCCGACTCTGCAACTGCCGACGGAGGCGCAGATCCGAACCGCGTATCGCGGCCGGGACAAGGTCATCGGAATGGGCGTGGCACGCGACATCGGGTTCCGCATGCCGTCGATCTGGTTCGCCGAAGGCCACCGTGACGTCGCGCCGGTGTACCTGTACCGTTTCGACTTCTCGACTCCGATGCTTCGGCTGTTGCGCATCGGGGCCGCCCACGCCACCGAATTGCCGTATGTCTGGGGCAATCTCGTTGCCGGGCCGAAGGATCCGACGTTCAAGCTGGGCGGGCTCAAGGCCGGCAAGACGGTGTCTGCGCGGATCCGGACTCGTTGGCTGAACTTCGCTGTCGACGGCAACCCGGCGGGGCCGACCGGCGACCCGAAATGGCGGCCCTACCGGAAAGAGGACCGCGCCACCCTGGTGATCGATGCTCAAGACCGGGTCGTCGACGACCTGGACCGCGAGGTCCGCGCCGCCTGGGGCGACGAGGTACTCAGCTATCGGTGAGTCGTAAACTTTGCCCGGGAGGTGCCCGACTTGGACGCGAATAGGGTCTGGACTCCGTTTTTGGCCGACGTGCTGCCGCCGCTGATGCACGACCCCGTGACCTTTGCCATCCCGTTTTTTCTTCTGCTGCTGATCATCGAGTGGTCCGCCGCCCGGAAGCTGGCTCACACCGAGGCGCAGCGCCCGCCCGCCGGGGCCTACCTGAAACCCGACGCGTGGGCCAGCATCTGGATGGGCCTGGTCTCGGTCGGCACCAGCGGTGTGCTCAACTTCATTGCCCTGCTCGCCTATGCCGCGCTCTACGCCTACGTCGCGCCGTGGCAGCTGCCGGCCGACGGGTGGTACACGTGGGTGATCGCCATCGTCGGCGTCGACCTTCTCTACTACGTCTACCACCGGATGGCTCACCGGGTGCGCATCTTCTGGGCCACCCATCAGGCGCATCACTCCAGCCAGTACTTCAATTTCGCCACCGCGTTGCGGCAGAAGTGGAACATCAGCGGCGACGTCTTCCTTCGCGCGCTGCTGCCGCTGCTGGGCGTTCCGCCGTGGATCGTGTTCGCCAGCTTCTCGATCAATCTTATCTATCAGTTCTGGATCCACACCGAACGCATCGGAAAGCTCTGGCGGCCAATCGAATTCATCTTCAACACGCCGTCTCATCACCGAGTGCACCACGGTATGGACCAGCAATACCTGGACAAGAACTACGGCGGCATCTTCATCCTGTGGGACCGGCTCTTCGGCAGCTTCGCCGCCGAAACCGTCCGCCCCAACTACGGGTTGACCAAACAGGTGGACAGCTACAACATCTGGAAGCTGCAGACCCACGAGTACGTGGCGATCGCCCGCGACGTGCATCGGGCGACGCGCTGGCGCGACAAGCTCGGCTACATGTTTGGCCCGCCCGGCTGGGAGCCCGCCGAACGTCGGATTGTTGCCGAAGAATCGGCCGAGAGTTCGCACATAAGTCGACGCTCGACGCAGCAGTATTGACCTATGGATGTCAAAGAGGTACTGCTGCCCGGCGTCGGGCTGCGGTTCGAGTTCGAAAACCGCGACGGCGACCGCATCGGCGTTGTCGCCAGGCGCACCGGTGACTTCGAGGTCGTCGTGTATCCGAAGGACGATCCCGATCAGGCTCAAGAGGTTTTCCGGCTCACCGACGAGGAGGCCGAAGCGCTGGCGCAGATTCTCGGAGCGCCTCGGATCGCTGAACGATTCGCCGACCTGACGCGAGAAGTGCCCGGACTGCGCGCAGGACAGGTAGCGATTCGGCCCGGCGGCCCATTCGTCGACCGGCCGCTCGGCGACACCCGGGCCCGGACCCGCACCGGCGCGTCCATCGTCGCGATCGTCCGAGACGAAGAGGTGGTCGCCTCGCCCGGACCCGCCGAAGTCCTTCGCGCCAACGATGTGTTGGTGGTGATCGGCACCGAGGAGGGCATCGCCGGCGTCGAAGACATCGTCGCTCGAGGCTGACCGCGGTGCAGGTTTCGGCGACGCTGCTCCTTGAGCTCGGCGTCATCCTCACGGTGCTGACCGTGCTGGGAACCGCCGCGCGGCGGTTCGCGCTGTCGCCGATTCCGTTGTATCTGATTGCCGGGCTTGCGCTCGGCGAGGGCGGCATCACCCCCATCCCGGCAGCCGGGGAGTTCGTCAGTACCGGCGCGACCATCGGCGTCGTGCTGCTGCTGCTCGTCTTGGGACTGGAATTCTCGATCGGCGAGTTCGCCAGCAGCCTGCGCCGCCACCTGCCTTCGGCGTGGGTGGACGTTGTCCTCAACGCAACGCCCGGCGCGATCGCGGGCTGGCTGCTCGGCCTCAACGGCGTCGGCATCATCGCCCTGGCCGGCGTCACGTACATCTCGTCGTCGGGCGTGATCGCGCGGCTGCTCAGTGACCTGCGTCGGCTCGGCAACCGTGAGACGCCGGCCGTGCTGTCGATCCTCGTGCTCGAGGACTTCGCGATGGCGGCGTATCTGCCGTTGCTGGCCGTGTTGGCCACGGGCGGGACGTGGTTGCAGGCCCTGCTCGGCATGGCGATCGCCGTGACAGCGTTGACGCTCGCATTCGCCGCGTCGTATCGCTGGGGTCACCACGTCGGCCGACTGGTGGCGCACCCTGACGACGAGCAGGTGCTGCTGCGAATTCTGGGCCTCACGCTGATCGTTGCCGCCTTGGCCGAGTTCGTGCACGCCTCCGCGGCCGTCGGCGCATTTCTGGTCGGACTCACGCTGACCGGAGAGTCCGCCGACCGCGCCCGGATGGTGTTGAGCCCCTTGCGTGACCTGTTCGCGGCGATCTTTTTCCTCGCGATCGGCGTTTCGGTGGATCCGGCCGCTCTGGTACCGATGCTGCCCGCAGCAGTTGCCCTGGCGGCGGTGACCGCGGCGACGAAGGTGCTGACCGGCCAGTTCGCCGCCCGCCGCGAGGGTGTGGGCAGGCCCGGTCAGCTGCGTGCGGGCACCGCGCTGATCGCGCGCGGCGAGTTTTCGCTCGTCATCATCGGACTGGTCGGGGCGTCGGTCGAAGCAGTCGAAGCCGTGGCGACCCCATATGTGTTCATCCTGGCCATCGTCGGCCCGGTGTTGGCCCGCTTCACCGGAGGCGGGGTGCGTGCCGCGCGCCGCGGACCCGACGAAAGACCGGCGCCCGACCCGCGATAGCGTCGTGAATCCACTGGCGAGCCCGTAGTGTCCGCTGGTGTGGAGACGGTGTTTGATGCCCATGTTGAACCGGGCCTGATCGAACGGTCGCTTGGGGCAAGCACCTTCGGCTCGATGTGGCTCGACATTCCCAGGCCCGACTATCCGCGGCTGACCGGATCGGTCACCGCTGACCTTCTGGTGGTCGGCGGTGGCTACGCCGGCCTGTGGACTGCATTGCATGCCGCCCAGCGCAATCCGGATCAGCGCATCGTGTTGATCGAGTCCAACCGGATCGGATGGGCCGCCTCCGGCCGCAACGGCGGCTTCGTCGACGCCAGCCTGACGCACGGCACCGAGAACGGAAAATCGCGCTGGCCCAATGAAATCGACACGCTCACGGCGATGGGGCAGGAGAACCTCGACGGCATGCAGGCCGAGATCGAGCAGATTGGGACTCGACACCGAATGGCAACGCACGGGCATGCTGTCGGTTGCCACCGAACCGCACCAGGTCGACTGGCTGCAACAGGCCGCCGCCGAAGGCGAAGGACAGCTGCTCGGTCTGCGAGAGGTCCGCGACGAGGTCCACTCGCCGACCTACCTCGCCGGCCTGTTCGATGCCGAGAGCACCGCGATCGTCCATCCCGCCAAGCTGGCGTTCGAACTGGCCCGCGCCTGCGAGGAGGCCGGCGTGCACATCTACGAGCACACCGAAGCCAAGAGGCTGGATTCGGGCGGCGGCGCGCTGCGCGTCGACACCGGCGCGGCGTCCATCATCTGCCGGCGGGCCGTGCTGGCGACGAACGTCTACGGCAGCCTGGTGCGCCGCAACCGGCTGCACACCGTGCCCGTCTACGACTACGTGCTGGCCACCGAGCCGCTCACCGAGGCACAACTCGACCGCATCGGCTGGCGGGGTCGGCAGGGAATCGGCGACTGCGCCAACCAGTTTCACTACTACCGCCTGACGATGGACAACCGCATCGTCTGGGGTGGTTACGACGCGGTCTATCACTTCGGGCGCCGGGTGAACGCCGCCTACGAGGACCGGCCCGCCACCTATCGGCGGCTGGCGGCGCATTTCTTCATCACGTTCCCGCAACTCGACGACGTCCGTTTCAGCCACCGCTGGGCGGGTGCCATCGACACCAATACCCGGTTCTGCGCGCACTGGGGATTGGCCCGCGACGGCCGGGTCGCCTACGTCAACGGGTTCACCGGACTCGGCGTGGGTGCGGCGAGGTTCGCCGCAGACGTGTGCCTGGACCTGCTGGAGGACAAGCCCACACCGCGCACTCGGTTGGAAATGGTGCGCAAGCGTCCATTACCGTTCCCACCCGAGCCGCTGGCCAGTATCGGTATTCAGGCGACGAGGTGGTCGCTGGACCGCGCCGACCACGCCGCGGGGCGGCGCAATCTGTTTCTGCGCGCACTCGATGCGGTGGGTCTCGGATTCGATTCCTGAGCCGAATTGCCCACGGCCACAGCCAAGTTCAGCTTGCCCGCTCGTCGGCCTTACGGAGGCGGCTGTAAAACCACCACGGCCGGGCGGGTGCGCCGTTGGCGTGGTCGACGGCGGCGACGAAGGTATCGAGCAGGCACGGGTCATGGCGGCGACCGTCCATCTCGCACAGCCGACGATACAGCTTCTCGGCCGTCTGCCCGCGCAGGTCGTCCGGTCGCTCGATACCGAGGCGCATCAGCGTCCTGGCGACCGCGGGTCCGACGTTGGGCAATGCTCGTAGGTCGTTTTCGCTCATACCTCCTTGGTACCTAACGAATTCTGGCGTCGTCTTGAACGAATCGGACACGGCGTCGGCGAGCAGCCCGACCTGGTCGAGGTCGGCCGAGCATGGCAGCAGAACCACGTCGTCGCAGCCCACCTCGGCGAGGCGCTGAAGTTCGTCGGCGATGCGCGCCCGGCTGGTCAGGGCGTCGGCCCGGACGTCCGAAAAATAGTCGGATCCGTAGTAGTGCATCAGATAGTGGTCGGCGATCTGGTCACCGCCGTCGCCCAGCGAGAAGTAGCGCTCCACGACGATGCGGGGCTGAGTCTGGCGGCCGGCGTCGCTGAAGGCGCGGCGGGCTTTGGTTATTCCGTCCTCGAGCACCTGGAAACCGAACGACGGTGCGACCCAGCCGTCTCCGTGTGCTGCGGCACGCGCAAACGAAGCTGGCACCAGTCCGCCGATCAGGACTCTCGGACGGCCCGTCGGCAGTGCCGGCATCGGACCGGATGCGCCGGAAATACCGCCGGACCAGACGTCTCGCATCGCGGCGAGCGTCGCCTCGAAGACCGCGCCGCGTGCGGATAGCGGTACGTCACTGACGGCGTAATCCTCCGGCCAGCCTCCGAGCGCCAGCCCGACGGTGAGCCGGCCACCGCTGAGTTGGTCGACGGATGCGATCTGCTTGGCCAACACAATTGGGTTTCGGCGGTATCCGACATTCAGCACGGTGGTGAGCAATTCGACCCGTTCGGTGCGCGCCGCGGCCGTCGCGAGCGCGACGAGCGGATCGAGGTTGTCGTAGACCAGTCGATCGATGACACCGAGCGACGCGAATCCGGCGCCTTCGCTTGCTGCTGCCCACGGCCCGATCACGGTTGCGTCAATTTCCGGCACAGCGGCCGGTAGTCCAATCCCGACTCTCATGACCACCAGTTTGGCCGTCGATCTGGTTGATGTCTTGAACAATTCGGACGTCGGCGCAGCAAATACGAGTGGATCGCCAACGCGAACAGCATCTTCCACGCTTGCTGATCGATCCCGGCCAGCTGCCGACAATTGGCGTAGCTGAGCGACGGACTGCCTTGTGCGTCAATAACAATGAGACATCCGCCGTTCGCCAATCGTTTGAATTGCTTCGCGCAGAACGCCATAAATTCAAACGCTCGGTCAGTAGGCTCAGCTACGTCGTGTTCAACCTTTCAAGAAAGGGGTAACGGCTGTGGCAGACACTCTTACGGAAGGACAAAAGCTCGAGAAAGGGGGATCGCTCACTTCCAACAACGGCGCTTACACGTTGACGTTGCAGGACGACGGCAACCTGGTGCTGGCCGCGCGCGGGCAGGCGGTGTGGGCAACAGGGACCGACGGCAAGAACGCCGAGCGCCTCGAGGTGCAAAAGGACGGCAATTGCGTCCTGTACGCACCGGATAAACCCGTGTGGCACACCGACACCAAGGGCAAGAAGGACGTCAAGCTCGTCCTGCAGGATGACCGCAATCTCGTGCTGTACGCCGGCCATGGGTCGGCGTGGTCATCCAAGACGGACACGAAGGAACCGCCACCACCGGAGCCCGTGGCCGAAGCACCGGAGCCCGAAGTCGCTCCCGCAGCCGCCGAGGAACCGGCGCCGCCTCCGCCGCCCGAACCGGAAGTGGCAGCCGCACCGCCACCGCCTCCTCCACCGCCGCCACCGCCACCGCCCGCTCCGCGGACGTACACGGTGGTTTCCGGTGACACACTGTGGGCCATCTCGGAGCGGTTCTACGGTGACGGCAGCAAGTATCAGCAGATCGCCAACGCCAGCGGGATTTCGAATCCCGATCTGATCCATCCTGGCCAGGTGCTGACCATTCCGTAAGTACGGGACCTAGGCGCAATGGTGGCCCGGGCTAATGGCCCGGGCCACCATCGTCTTACGGCGGCTGCGCGGAGTTGCCGCACGGATTGTCGAGCAATTTGCCGATTCTGTAACGCCGCAGTGGTCTTGTGCGATGGGCAATTCGAGGTGCCACTGTCGAGTGGTTGCTCTGCTGCGAGGGGCGATTGGCGATCCGATCGCTCGGGTATAGCAGTGAGCAACACGGCGGTACCCTGGGCGCCGATAACGGGAGAAGATCGGAGGCGAGCAATGCGCCGACGATGGTTGCATGGACTTGTTGCCGCGGTCGCACCGATCGTCGCGCTGACACTGCCGTCGGCGCCCGCACAGGCCGACCCTGGTGTCCTGGTCCACCCCGGCATGGAGGTCATCCAGGGCACCAATGTCTGCACGTTCGGCTACGTCGACCCGCAGGCGCGGATCGCGTTCACCGCCGGGCACTGCCGCGGAAACGGGATGGTGCGCGACAGGGACGGCCACTTCGTCGGCAATCAAGCGTTCTTCCGTGACAACACCCCCGACGGCGCCACCATCGACACCAATCACCAGATCGCCGACTGGGAGGCCATCAGCCTGGCTCCCGACGTTGCGGTGAACAACATCCTGCCCGGCGGACGGCAACTGATCGCCGACCCGGGTGTCGTTCCGGCGCCCGGTCTGCCCGTCTGCCACTTCGGTGTGATCACGGGGGAGAGCTGCGGCAGCATCCAGGCGGTGTACAACGGCTGGTTCACGATGGCCAACGGGGTCGTAAGCCAGAAGGGCGACTCCGGCGGGCCGGTCTATTTCCTCACTCCGGATGGCCGGGCCGCGATCGTCGGGATGTTCAACAGCACCTGGGGCCAGTACCCGGCGGCGGTGTCCTGGCAGGTCGCCAGCCAGCAGGCCAGCGAGGACGTCATCTCCGCCGCGTCTGGGAGCGTTGGCGGCCCCGCCGCCGGCTCCCGTGCCCTAGCGCGAGAAGCGCGAACACCGGGATCGACGGTGCGGTGGCCCGAATCTCGTCGTCGGTCGACTGCGGCGTCAGGCCGCCGACGTGGCCCTTGACCTCCCAGTACCAGCGGTCGAGATAGCGCTTGAGCAGTTCGGGCTTCGCGTCGTCGGCCACATCGGTGAGCCGGACCTCGCGGCTTCGCCACCGCGGGCCCATCTCGACGACACCGGCGGCGCGCGCGTTGCGCGCCCATTGCGTGTTGCCGCGCGGTGAGACCAGGTAATCGCGGCCGTCGACGGTGAGCAGATTGATCACCACGCCGCGGCGCTTGCCGGTCTTTCGCCCGCGGACCCGCAGTGCCTGGGTGCCGGCGATGCTGATGCCTGCCTCCGCCAACCAGCGGATCAGCCCGTTGCCGGCTCGTTCAACCAGGGTGGGCGCGTCATAGTGCATGGTCATCGGGGTTTCCCTTCATCGGAAGTTCGAGTTGAGAGCGGTGCTCTCGTTTGAGCATGGCACGTTCGGTCGCGAATGCAAGAGCAGTGATCTCGTTTCGTGCCACACTGAGCGCATGGGCAAGCGGCAGGAAACCCGCGACCGGATCGAAAGCCAGATCATCGAGCTGGGCCGCCGGCATTTGGTGACCGAGGGCGCCGCGGGGCTGTCTCTGCGGGCCATCGCCCGCGACCTCGGAATGGTGTCGTCGGCGGTGTACCGGTACGTGGCGAGCCGAGATGAGCTGTTGACGCTGCTTCTGGTCGACGCTTATTCGGAGTTGGCCGACGCGGTCGATCGTGCCCGCGATGCGGCGGACGGGTCGTGGCGCGACCAACTCCTCGCGATCGCCCGCGCGATACGGCGGTGGGCGGTCGACCAGCCGGCCAGGTGGGCGCTGATGTACGGCAGCCCGGTGCCCGGCTACCGCGCGCCACGGGAGCGGACCGTCGGGCCGGGCACGCGCGTCGTCGGCGCACTGTTCGACGCGGTCGCGGCGGGGATCGCCGCCGGCGACATACCTCAGACCAATGTTGCTGCAGCACAACCGTTGTCAGCCGATTTCGACCGGCTGCGGGACGAGTTCGGATTTCCCGGTGATGACTCCGCAGTGGCCAAGTGCTTTGTGCTGTTGGCTGGACTGGTCGGCGCGATCAGCCTCGAGGTGTTCGGGCAATACGGCGCGGACACGCTCACCGATCCTGAGGCGGTGTTCGACACCCAGGTCCGGTTGCTGATGGACATGTTGACTGTCACGTCGGCCGCGAAGATGTAGCCTTGACTTATATAAGTAGCAGCTTTATCTTCGAGCTGTGCACGCGTTCGACGTCCTGGGAGACCCGGTGCGGCGTCGCATCTTGGAGCTGCTTGCCGGCGGTGAGATGTCGGCCGGCGCCATCGCCGCCACCATCCAGGACGAGTTCGCGATCACCCAGCCGGCGGTGTCGCAGCATTTGAAAGTGCTGCGGGACAACGGGTTCGCATCGGTGCGCCCGGACGGGCAACGACGCCTGTACGCGGTGGACGGCAGTGCGCTGCGCGACGTCGATGAGTGGCTCGATGGATTTCGCCGCTTCTGGACGCCGCATCTGGATGCACTGGCCACCGAAGTCGCGCGCGGTAAACGACAACGAAGAAATCAAGGGAGGCAACATGATTGAGATCGACGTCGACCATCAGATCAAGGCAGTTCAGCGCAATCTGGGGACGCGCACGATCGACACCGGCGAGGCGCACGTCCTTACCATCAGTCAGTCTTACGACACCGACCCTGCAGACCTTTGGGATGCGGTCACCAACGTCGAGCGCATTCCGCGATGGTTGATGCCGATTTCCGGCGATTTGAAGGTCGGCGGCTCCTATCAGTTGAAGGACCACGCAGAACGGAACCGTCCTGACCTGCGACCCGCCCAAGAACTTCACCGCCACCTGGGAGTACGGCGGCAACGTCAGCTGGATCGACGTCAGCATCAGCAACGATGGACCCGACCGGGCGCGATTGGTGCTCGAACACATCGCCCACGTGACGGACGACGAGATGTGGCGGCAGTTCGGCCCCGGCGCCGTCGGGATGGGCTGGGATTCCATGCTGCTCGGGCTGGCCCTCCACCTGGGTACCGGCGAATCCGTCGACCCATCCGAGGGCCAGCAGTGGCTGGGCACCGAGGAGGGTCGCCGCTTCCTTGCGCTGTCCGCCGATGAGTGGTACGCGGCGCATGTCGCCCTGGGAGAGGATCCCGCGGTGGCCCGTGAGGCGGCCGATCGGTGCCTCAAGGCTTACCTCGGCGAGGAATAAACTAGAACACGTTCTAGCCAGGGCGCCGCGCCGGAGATATCCTCGTGGCGATGCATGCCCAGACACCTGTCCAGATTGCGTGGGTGACGCGGGACCTCGACGCCACCGAGAAGGCCCTGACCACGTTGTTGGGTGCCAAGAAGTGGGTCAGGATGCCCGGCGTGCACTTCGGTCCCGACACTTGCACGTACCGCGGTCGGCCCGCCGACTTCGTCGCCGACATCTCGCTCAGCTATGCCGGCGACACGCAGCTCGAACTCATCGCCCCGGTCAACGGCGACAGCATCTACACCGAGTTCCTCGACCAAGCCGGCGCTGGGCTTCACCACATCTGTGTCGAGGTCGACGACGTCGAGGCCGCGCTGGCCGAGCGTGGGGCCGAGGTTGTCCAGCGCGGCGTGATGCCGGGCGGGATGGAGTTCGCGTACGTGACGGCTGCGCAGGCCGGCGTGCCCTACGTCGAGATCGCCCACGTCCCGACCGAGATCCGAGCATTCTTCGACTACGTGAAACAGGAGCAGCGGTGACAATCGAGATTCCCCAAACCGTCAACCCCGCCGAAGTGGCGTCCTGGTCCGACGAGGTCGACGTCCTGGTGATCGGCTTCGGCATTGCGGGTGGATGCGCGGCCGTCAGTGCCGCGGCCGCGGGCGCGAAGGTGCTCGTGCTCGAGCGGGCCGCGGCGGCCGGCGGCACCACCTCGATGGCCGGCGGGCATTTCTACCTCGGCGGCGGCACCGCCGTGCAGCAGGCGACCGGTCACGCCGACAGCGCCGAGGAGATGTACAAGTATCTGGTCGCGGTGTCGCGCGATCCCGAGCACGACAAGATCCGGGCGTACTGCGACGGCAGCGTCGAGCACTTCAACTGGTTGGAGGACTTGGGTTTTCAGTTCGAGCGCAGCTATTACCCGGAGAAGGCGGTCGATCCAGCCCGAACACCGAAGGGCTGATGTTCACGGGCAACGAGAAGGTGTGGCCGTTCAAGGACATGGCCGTGCCGGCGCCACGCGGGCACAAAGTGCCGGTACCCGGCGACACCGGCGGGGCGGCCATGGTGATCGACCTGCTGCTCAAGCGGGCCGACGAGCTCGGCGTCCAGATCCGCTATGAGACCGGCGCAACCGCACTGGTTCTCGACGACGGCGCTGTCGTCGGCGCGACGTGGAAGCACTTCAACGACACCGGAGCGATCCGGGCCAAGGCCGTGGTGATCGCCGCGGGCGGTTTCGTGATGAACCCGGACATGGTGGCGGCCTACACCCCAGAAGCTGGCCGAGAAGCCGTTCGTGCTGGGCAACACCTACGACGACGGTCTGGGCATCCGGCTGGGGGTTTCGGCGGGCGGTGCCACCAAACACATGGACCAGGCGTTCATCACTGCTGCCGGCATATCCGCCGTCGATCCTGTTGACCGGCATCATCGTCAACAAGCTGGGCGAGCGGTTCGTCACCGAGGACTCCTACCATTCGCGCACATCGGGTTTCGTGATGGACCAACCCGACAGCGCGGCGTTCCTGATCGTCGACGAAGCGCACATGGAGCGGCCAGAGTTCCCACTGATCAAGTTCATCGACGGCTGGGAGACCGTCGAGGAAATGGAAGCGGCCCTCGGCATCCCGGAGGGCAAACTGGTCGCGACGCTGAACCGGTACAACGAGTACGCGGCCCGCGGCGAGGATCCTGACTTCCACAAGCAGCCGGAATTCCTTGCGCCACAAGATAAAGGACCGTGGGGCGCGTTCGACCTGTCGCTGGGCCATGCGATGTACTCCGGCTTCACTGTCGGGGGACTGGCCGTGCCATCGATGGTCGAGGTGCTTCGCGAGGACGGCAGCATCGTGGCCGGGTTGTACGCGGCCGGTGCCTGCGCGTCGAACATCGCCCAGGACGGCAAGGGCTATGCCAGCGGCACCCAGCTGGGTGAGGGCTCGTTCTTCGGCCGCCGCGCCGGCGAACACGCGGCGCGCCGTTAGCGCGAGCAGACGTAGAATCGCACGAATTCGCGTGCGGGAATGCGATTCTATGTCTTCTCGCGGAGGGAAGCGAGCCGCCACTCGCCGCCGCCGAGCAGTTCCAGCCGCTTGTCGTGGTGCTGCTCGACGGTGCTGCGGTGGCTCACGCTGACCACGATGCAGTCCGGCAACGCGCTGCGCAACGATCGGTACAGCGCGAACTCCTGTCCCTCGTCGAGCGCCGACGTCGACTCGTCGAGGAACACTGCCTTGGGTTTGGCCAGTAACACGCGGGCGAACGCGATCCGCTGCTGCTCACCCGGCGACAGCACCTTGGCCCAGTCGGCCACCTCGTCGAGCCGCGTCTCCGAGGTGGCCCAGCGCGACGGTGTCCAGGGCGAATTGGATTGTCGCGTCGTTGAATTCGCCGGCCGTCGATGGATAGGAAACCACCGACCGCAGGTCGCCCAGCGGCACATACGGCATCTGGGACAGGAACATCGTGTCGTCGTCGGGACGAGCAACGTGCCCGACGTGAACGGCCATAGCTGAGCGAGGCTGCGCAGCAGCGTCGTCTTGCCACTGCCCGAGCCGCCGGTGATCACCAGTGAGTCGCCGGGTTCCAGCCTCATGTCCAGCGGGTCGACCAGCCGCACTCCGGCCGGTGTGCGCACCTCGACGTCGTCGAGTTCCACGGAACCGTCCTTGCTGGGTAACGCCGTCAAAGCCGGTAGGTCCCTCGCCTTTTCGTTGGCAGTTACCAGCCCATCGAGGCGGATGATGGCCGCACGGTAGCTGGCGAACGAGTCGTAGACAGCGCGGAAGAACGACAGCGAGTCGTGCACCGAAAGGAACGCACGCGACGACTGGGTGACGTCGCCGAGCTGAATGTCGCCCGCGAACAACCTGGGTACCTGAACGACTGTCGGCAGCGGGTCGACGATCTGGTGCACCGCTCTGTTCCAGGTTTGAAATGCCACGCCCCGCCGAACGAAGGCGCGGTAGTTGGCGATGATGGCCCCGAACCTGGTCATCAACCGACCGCTCTCGGCAGCTGCGCCGCGGTAGAACCCGATGGCCTCGCCTGCGTCGCGCAGCCGAACCAACGCATAGCGGAACGCAGCATTGGTGAGCTCATTGCGGAAGGACAGCCGGATCAGCGGACGGCCGATCCAGAACGCGACCACCGTCGTGAAGAACACGTACACGAGTGCCATCCAGAACAACGCCTTTGGCACAGTGATGCCGAGTATCGGGAGCGGGCCGGCCAGGTTCCACAGTATCGGGGTGAACGACACGACCGAGACAATCGACGTGACCGCGCCGAACACCAGCGTTTGGGATGTTCCGACCGTCGGGGTGTTGGTTTCCGGGCCGGTACCGGTGGTAAAGATGTCGATGTCCTGCTGGATGCGCTGGTCGGGATTGTCGATCGGATGGTCGATGAACCGTCCGCGGTAGTACGCATCGCCGTCGAGCCAGTCGCCGGTGAGCCGGTGCGTGAGCCATACCCGCCACCGAATGATGAACCGCTGCATCAAGTAGAGATCCAGCGCGGTGCGAACGATGTCAACGACCGCCAAGGCGACGAGGATCAGCATCGCGCCCCAAAAGCTTTCTATCGCTGAGTCTTTCGCCGCGCCTTCGCCGCTGACCGCCGCCTGAAGCGCCGAGAATTGGTCGTTGGACTGATAGCTGAACAGCACGGCGAGGCGCACGTCGATCATCACCGACAGCAGCAACACGCCGAGCCATGCCCACACGACTAGGCTGTCGGGTCCCTTGAAGTAGTCGCCGGTGATGCGCCAGAACTGCCTGCCCCACGTCGTGAACCTGGCAAGCAAGGCAAGCACGACCAGCGTGCACGCCGCGGCGATGGCCCAGGCCTTCGCCACCCACAGCGCAGACGCGATCAGCTCGTTGCCCCAGTCCAGGGACGCGGTGAACGTATCCATGCCCGGGAAAATACCCGGGCGCAACGGGTTTGGCGGCTAGACGGGGACGGGCTCGTCGCCTTCCACCCGGCCGAGTCGCCATTCGCCGTCGCCGAGCAGCTCGAGTTCGTGTGTGTGATGCTGCGAGACGGTGGTGCGGTGGCTGACGCTGACCAAAATGGTGTCCGGTAGCTCCGTGCGCACCAGCTGGTAGAGCATGAACTCCAGGCCCTCATCGAGCGCGGAGGTGGCCTCGTCGAGGAATGCCGCCTTGGGTTTGGTCAGCAGGATCCGTGCGAACGCGATCCGCTGTTGCTCGCCGGGGGAGAGCACCTTGGCCCAGTCCTGTACCTCGTCGAGGCGACCGACGAGATGAGGCAGTGCCACCTTGTCCAGCATGCCCCTCAAAGTTTCGTCGTCAATGGTGCCTTCCTTGCCCGGGTAGGTCACCACAGCGCGAAGATCACCCAGCGGCACATAGGGCAGCTGCGACAGGAACATCGTCTCGTTGGGGCCGCAGGGCCGGGTCAGTGTGCCCGTTGTGAACGGCCACAACTCCGCCAGGCTGCGCAACAGCGTGGTCTTGCCGCTTCCGGACGGGCCGGTGACCACCAAGGTGTCGCCTACTGCGAGGCGCATGTCGAGCGGCTTGATGAGCTGTTTGCCGTCGGGCGTCCGGACCTCGACATCGTCGAGTTGAACCGTGCCATCGACGCATGGCGTGGTGGTCACTTCCGGCAGCGCCCTGCCCTCTTCGTTCGCGACGACCAGACCGTGGAGCCGGATGATCGCCGCCCGGTAGCCGGCAAAAAGATCGTAGGCGTTACGGAAGAACGACAGACCGTTCTGGATCTGGCTGAACGCGGACGCCGACTGGTTAAGGGCGCCAAGGGTTATCTCCCCGTCGGCGAACCGCGGGAACTGCACTACATGCGGCAACACGACGATGATCTGACTCAACGACCAGTTCCAGCCGTTGAAAGCAAGCGACCTGTTCACGTACCGCTTGTAATTGCTGACAACCGGCGCGAAGAATCGGCGCAGTTGCGTTCGCTCGGCCACCTCACCTCGGTAGAACGCGACCGCCTCCGCCGCATCGCGCAACCGCACCAGCGCGTAACGGAACGCGGCGTTGAACTTCTCGTTGTTGAAGGACAGCCAGATGATCGGCTTGCCGATCCAAAAGGCGATGATGGTCGCGAAGAGGACGTAGACGAGCCCGACCCAGAACAGCGCCCTAGGAACATCGAACCCGAAGATCGCCTGAGTAGCTGACAAGTTCCACAGGATCGCGGTGAAGGACACCATCGACGCGACTGCCTCGATCGCGCCGAACAGCAGCGAACTGGCCGTCCCGTAATACGGGATGTTGGGAAGCGGTCCGTTGCCGGCGGTAAGGATGTCGATGTCCTGCTGAATACGCTGGTCGGGGTTGTCGATCGTGTCGTCGATGAATCGCGCCCGGTAGTAGGCCTTGCCGTCGAGCCAGTCCCCGGTCAGCCGGTCGGTCAGCCACTCCCGCCACGCGAGAATGAACCGCTGCAGTACGAACAAATCCAGCAGGAGCCGTGCGATGGACAGCGCGGCCAGGATTCCGAAGATTCCGATGGATATCCAAAAGCCCTGCACGCCAGAGTCTTTCAAGGCCTCGTTACCAGAGATGTTGCCCTCTGCGACGACCTGCATGGCGGTCAGCATGTCGTTGCCCTGGTAGGTGAGGAGGACCTGCAGTCGCACGCCCGCGATCACCAAGAGCAAAAGCCCCGCCAGCCCGAGCCAGACCTTGAGGCTCGACGGACCCGTGAAGTAGGCGCCGGTGATGCGCCAGAACTGCTTGCCCCACGTGGTGAACCGGTAGATGAGCACAAGGACTATCAGCGTGCACACCGCCGCGATCGCCCAGCCCCTGGCGATCCAGACGAGCGACGTCAGCAGCTCACTGCCCCAGTCCAGAGTCGGGGTGAACATAACCTCTTCCACCCCGGCAAGGTACCTCGACTAGCTTCCGCCCTCACTCCAGAGGGGCTATCTCCGGGTGGTGAGCCGGTGGAGCCGCCACTCTCCGCCGCCGACGAGTTCCAGGTGGCGGCCGTGGAACTGCTCCACCGTGGCCCGGTGACTCACGCTGACCAAAATGGTGCTCGGCAGCTCGGCTCGGATGAGCTCGTAAAGCATCAGCTCCAGACCCTCGTCCATCGCCGAGGTCGACTCGTCAAGAAACACAGCGCGGGGCTTGCTCAACAGGATGCGCGCGAAGGCGATACGCTGTTGCTCGCCGACCGACAATGCCTTCGCCCAGTCCAAGACGTCGTTGATCCGGATGGCCAGGTGCGACAGGGCGACCTTGATCAGCGTCTCCTGGATCTCCCGATCGCCGACGGCGCCCTCCTCACGGGGATACGACACCACGGCGCGCAGGTCACCGACGGGGATGTAGGGCAGTTGCGGTACGAACATGACCTCATGCCGACTGGCCGGAAGGCTGACGGCGCCCGACGCGAACGGCCAGAGCCCCGCGAGGCTCTGCAGCAGAACGGTTTTGCCGATACCCGACGGGCCACTGATCAACAGCGCGTCGCCGGGTTCGAGGCGCAACTCGAGCGCGTTGACCAGCGGCTCACCGGAGGGAGTGCGAACTTCGACACCGTCGATCTCCAGCGCGCCGTCGTCTGACGCCGCGGTCCTGATGTGGCTGAAGGCGCGGGCCCGCGAGTTCTGGTCGACTAGCCCGTCCAGCCGGATGACAGCCGCCCGATAGCTCGCGAACGAGTCGTACGCATTCCGGAAGAACGACAGCGAATCTTGAATCAGGCCGAATGCGGTGACCGACTGCAGGACGTCGCCCAACGTGATCTGGCCGGCGAAAAGCCGTTGCGCCTGAACGATGTAGGGAATCGGGTTGATGGCTTGGCTCATGGACAGGTTCCAGCCCGTGAACAGCACCATGCGGTCCAGCCAGCGGCCGTAGTTGCCCATGACCGCTGAGAGTCGGCCGGTGAGCCGTTTGCGTTCGGCGTTCTCGCCCCGGTACAAGCCGATGGCGGCGCTGCCATCCCTGACACGCACAAGCGCATAGCGGAAGCCGGCGTTGAGGAGCTCGTTGAAGAAGCTCAAGCGAATCAGGGGCCGGCCGATGACGAACGCGATGACTGTGGTGACGAGCACGAAGACGACGACGATCCAGAAAAGTGCCTTGGGCAGCGTGACGCCCCACAGCGTCAGGGGCCCGGAGAGGTTCCAGAGGATCGCACTGAACGAGAACACCGCCAATACGCTGTGCACGGCACCGAACAGCAACGAAGACGACGTGTCGCGCGCCGGGTTGTTCGTCTCGCCGCCCACGCCCGTGGTGAAGATGTCGATGTCCTGCTGGATGCGTTGGTCCGGGTTGTCGATCGGCTGCCGCGAGAACTGGCTGCGGAAGTGCGCGTAGTCGCCGAGCCAATCGTCGATGAAGCGGCGGCTCAACCAGATTCGCCACCGCATGATGAACCGCTGCAGCAGGTAAAGGTCCAGCATGTACCGGGCAACGTGCACGACGGCCAGGACAACGAAGATCCGGATGGACAGCCAGAACCCGTCGATGCCCGAGGCCTTGAGGTCTTCGCGCCCGGGGGCGTCGCCCTGAAAGGCCACCTGCAGCGCGGTGAAGACGTCGTTGGTGTAGTAGCTGAGCAGCACCGTCATGCGGACCGAGACGATCGTCAACAAGAGCAACAGCGCAAACAGCGCCCAAACCGGCAGGCTGTGCCTTCCCTTGAAGTAGTCGCCGCTGACGCGCCAGAACTGCCGGCCCCATTCGGTCATCCGCCCGATCAGCACGAGAACGATGAGCAGGCAAAGCGCGGTGATGACGAACGTCGCCAGCACCCAGCGGGTGGAGTTGAGAAGTTCGTGGCTCCAGTCGACAGACGACCTGAACGTCTGGGTGTTCACCTAGCCGACACCTCCCCTCGGGCGCGAGCCAACCTGCGGCGAAGCTACCGCAGCGCACGCGTGGTTTGGGTCGACGCGCCTACGCGAACGTCGCACGCAGGTGTGCCACCATGCCGTCCACGTCGATACCCGCCGCCGCAAAGCCGACGTAGCCGTCGGGTCGGACGACGTACACCGACGATTCGGACGCGGAGTAGGCCCGGGCGAATTCGCCCTCGCTGTCGCGCACCAGGGGCAGGACGGTGTTCGCCACGTCTGCGCCAGGTGCGGCGATCAGGTACACATCCATCTGGCCGTGCGCCGCAGTGACCGCGGCGTCGGCGGCCCGCTCGAACATCTCGACGTCGGCGGGGCCTTCCGCGGCGTACAGCAGTGTGGTGTGCTCACGCCCGCCGAACAGCGAGAAGAGCCGCAACGGCCCGGTGACCGCGTCGCGGGTCAGGCCGGTCGCGTCCGGGGCGCGGCGGCCGCCACCCGACCCGACGATAGGGCTGTCGGCGTAGCTGATCAGCAGCTGAGCCTCGCGGCGGATGACGTAGGTGGGGTCGCTCGAGTCGGCGCCGATGCCCTCGCGGGCGGCACGAACGGTGCGGCCGACGACCTCCTCGCCGACCGGCCTGCGTTCGGCGTCGTAACTGTCGAGGAGCCCGGCGGCCGCCACCCCACGCACGGCGAGCGCCAGTTTCCAGGCCAGGTTGTGGGCGTCCTGGATGCCGGTGTTCATGCCCTGCGCTCCGGTGGGCGGGTGGATGTGTGCGGCGTCGCCCGCGACGAACACCCGCCCCCTGCCGTAGGCGTCGACGATGCGGTGACTGATTCGGAACACCGACGACCACCGCAGGTTGCGCGCGGTCGTCGGCTCGGGTGAAAGGCGGTCCAGCGCGGCCTGGATGTGGTGCAGTTCGGGCTTGCGTGCACCTTCGAACCCGTGGGCGATCCCATCAGCCGGGCCGGCGGCGAGAAGTTCGTCGGGAACCAGCATCGACATCCGGTAACGGCCTCGGCCCGGCAGCGGAATGCACACCAGCAGGTCGTCGGTCTTGCCGTCGCTCTGGTGCATCGCGCGCACGCCGTAGCCCTGCGGGATCGACCAGTCCACCTCGACGTCGCCGAGCATGTACTGCTCCTCGAACGCCGCGCCCTCGAACGTCAGACCCAAGGCCTTGCGCACGGTGCTGTGGGCGCCATCGGCGCCGACGAGATAGCCGGCGCGCACAGTGCGCTCACCGTCTTCCCCCGTCAGGGTGGCCGTCACGCCGTCGCTGTCCTGCTCGAAACCCGCCAGCCCCAGGCCGCGTACCACCCGCACGCCACGCATCGCGAGTTCCTCGCGCAGGATCCGCTCGGTGGCGTACTGCGGGATCGCGATAAAGCCGAACGGCACGTCGTCGGGCAGCGACAGGTCCAACTGCGCGGTCTTGTTGCCATTGACGTAGACGATCTGCCCGCGCATCTGGACGGCCGCGTCGAGAATGCGGCGCAACACTCCCATGCCTTCGAACACTTCGAGCGTACGGGGTTGCACGCCAACGGCTTTCGCGTACTGCGGCGGCTCATGCAGCGGATCGACGACGCGGCAGTCGATGCCGCGCCTGGCCAGTTCGATTGCTGCGGTCAGCCCGATGGGGCCGGCGCCGGCGATGAGGACTTGGGTGTGCGGGCACGGCTGATTATGCTTCCGCCATGAGCATCGACGCTGCGGTTTCCAGCACGGTCAACGCGGGACATCTGATCGCCCGACGGTTGAAGGCCAGCGGCATCGACACGGTCTTCACCCTGTCCGGCGGGCACTTGTTCTCGATCTACGACGGCTGCCGGGCCGAGAACATCCGGCTGGTCGACACCCGCCACGAACAGACCGCCGCGTTCGCCGCCGAAGGCTGGTCGAAGGTGACCCGGGTGCCCGGCGTCGCGGCGCTGACCGCCGGTCCGGGCGTCACCAACGGGATGAGCGCGATGGCCGCCGCGCAGCAGAACCAGTCGCCGCTGGTGGTGCTCGGTGGCCGGGCGCCCGCGATGCGGTGGGGCCAGGGGTCGCTGCAGGAGATCGACCATGTGCCGTTCGTGGCGCCGCTGACCCGGTTCGCGGCCACCGCACAGTCGCCGGACGAGGTGGGACGGTTGATCGACACGCGCTCTTCGCTCCGCGGTGGGTGCACCGTCGGGCGTCTCGTTTGTCGACTTTCCGATGGATCACGTGTTCAGCGAGGCCCACGACGACGGCGCGCCGGGCGCATTGACGGCGGTTCCCGATCCGGTACAGCCAGACGGCAACGCGCTGGACACTGCCACGCGTCTGCTGTCGCAGGCGCAGCGGCCGGTGATCATGGCCGGCACCAACGTGTGGTGGGGACACGCCGAGACTGCGCTGCTGAATCTGGCTGAGGCGCTGCGCATTCCGGTGCTCATGAACGGCATGGCCCGCGGCACCGTGCCGGCAGACAACGAGTTGGCGTTCTCGCGGGCACGCTCAAAAGCGTTGGGGGAGGCCGACGTTGCGCTCGTGATCGGCGTTCCGATGGACTTCCGGCTGGGCTTCGGCGGCGTGTTCGGGGCCGAGACCAAGCTCGTCGTCGCCGACCGCGTCGAACCCGACAGGCCGCATCCCCGCGAGGTGGCGGCCGGGTTGTACGGGGACCTGACGACCATCTTGTCTGCGCTGGCGGGCGCGTCGACCACCGACCACGAGTCCTGGATCGGTGAGTTGCGGGCGGTGGAGACCGCAGCGCGGGCCGCCGAGCAGGCCGAACTCGCCGACGACCGCACGCCGCTGCACCCGATGCGGCTCTATGCGGAGCTGACCGCGCTGCTGGACCGCGACGCGATCGTCGTCGTCGACGCCGGTGACTTCGGCTCCTACGCGGGGCGCGTCATCGACAGCTACGTACCGGGGGCGTGGCTGGACAGTGGGCCGTTCGGCTGCCTGGGGTCGGGGCCGGGTTATGCGCTGGCCGCCAAGCTGGCGCGGCCGGATCGGCAGGTCGTGCTGCTGCAGGGCGACGGCGCGTTCGGGTTCTCCGGCATGGAGTGGGACACGTTGGTGCGCCACGGTGTTCACGTCGTGTCGGTGATCGGTAACAACGGTATCTGGGCGCTGGAGAAGCATCCGATGGAGATGATGTACGGCTATTCGGTGGTGGCCGAGTTGCGCCCGGGCACCCGTTACGACGACGTGGTCACCGCGCTCGGCGGGCACGGTGAGCTGGTGTCGACGCCTGCCGAAGTCCGCCCGGCCTTGGAGCGCGCGTTCTCAGCCGGCCTGCCCGCGGTGGTGAACGCGCTGACCGACCCGACTGTGGCGTACCCGCGCCGCTCCAACCTGGCCTAGCCCCTCCGCGTGGGCCCACGCGAAGCTGGGGACGACCGTGTCTGCACACGACACGCCGAGGAAATCTGTACAAACGCGGACGCTCGTCGGGCCTGAGCGCGACGAAAATCACTGGACCCGTTCGGTATTGGCGCCCATGCTGAGGACATGGAGGTGCGTTTTCACGGGTCAGCAGAGGAGTTCCGCGCGGTCGCGGAACCGCTGTATCGCCGCGACCCGGTCGCGAACACCATCGAACTGACCGTGCTGCACGGTGGCATGCTGCCGGAAGACTCGCTGCTGCTGACCATGTGGAACAACTCAGACGTGGTCGGAGCGGCGATGCAAACCCCGCCGTATCCGTTGTCGTGCAACGCAATTCCCGTCGATGGTGTCGACGTCGTGGTCGCCGAGCTGGCCCGGGTGCGTCCCGAGCTCAATGGCGTGCGCGGCGGACGAGACTCAGCCGTCGCATTCACCGAGGCCTGGCGCGCCGTCACCGGACGCATCGACAGCGTTACCACCGAGGAGCGGCTGTATCGGCTTGGGAACACTTCGGCCGCCCTCAGGGCGTGGCAGGCTTTCATCGGCGCGCCAGCGGCAACGATCGCGGCGTGCTGGTGGACTGGGTGGAACGGTTCTTCGTGGAGACCTTCGGCCATCAGCGCAATGACGCCGCCGGCGAGGAGTTCCTCGACGCCGCGGAGAAGAAGGGCGATCACTTCGTGCTGTGGGTCGTCGACGGCGCACCGGTCAGCATGGCCATGCTGCGGGCACCGGCGTTCGGGGTGTCGCGGATCGGGCCGGTGTTCACCCCGGCGGACAGCCGCGGCCGGGGTTACGGCTCGGCCGTCACCGCCGCCGCCGCGGACCTGGCGCTCGGCAACGGGGTCGACGACGTCGTGCTGTTCGCCGATCTGGCCAACCCGGTCTCGAATGCGATCTATCAGCGCATCGGCTTCGAACCCGTCAGCGACTACGTCCGGATCGAGTTCGGCACCGTCGGCTGACCGTGAACGTGCGCAAAATGCCGCCTCACAGCGGCGTGTCGCACAACTGACACGCACGCTCCGCGCCGTTGGGCGAGCCAAGTACCGTGATTGTGTGGCGAAGACGAAGACCCGCACCTCAGGTCGTGTCGGCAATCGGTTCTGGAAGCTGCTCGGCGCGAGCACCGAGAGGGATCAGGCCCGCTCGATGTCGCAGGTGGATGCCGCGGCGGAGTTCGACGAGAAGGCCGCCGAGCTGGACGACGAGCAGCTGCGCAAGGCAGCCAAGCTGCTGAATCTGCAGGATCTCGCCGAGTCCGACGACATCCCGCAGTTCCTGGCGATCGCGCGCGAAGCCTCCGAGCGCACCACCACGCTGCGGCCATTCGACGTCCAGCTGCAGGCCGCGCTGCGGATGCTGGCCGGCGACGTCGTCGAGATGGCCACCGGTGAAGGCAAAACACTGTCGGGCGCGATCGCCGCGGCGGGCTACGCGATCGGCGGCCGCAGCGTGCACGTCATCACCATCAACGACTACCTGGCCCGCCGTGACGCCGAATGGATGGGCCCGCTGATCGAGGCGTTGGGGCTGACCGTCGGCTGGATCACCGCCGACTCGACGGCCGAGGAGCGCCGCACGGCCTACAAGTGCGACATCACCTACGCCTCGGTCAACGAGATCGGGTTCGACGTGCTGCGCGACCAACTGGTCACCGACGTCGCCGACCTGGTGTCGCCGAACCCGGACGTCGCGCTCATCGACGAGGCCGATTCCGTGCTCGTCGACGAAGCACTGGTGCCGCTGGTGCTGGCCGGCACCAGCCACCGGGAGACGCCGAAGGTGGAGATCATCCGGCTGGTCGGCGAACTCATCGCGGGCAAGGATTACGACACCGACGCCGACGGCCGCAACGTGCACCTCACCGAGACCGGCGCGCAGAAGCTCGAGGCCAAGCTCGGCGGCATCGACCTGTACTCCGAGGAGCACGTTGCCACCACCCTGACCGAGGTCAACGTCGCGCTGCACGCTCATGTGCTGCTGCAGCGCGACGTGCACTACATCGTCCGTGACGACGCCGTCCACCTGATCAACGCCTCCCGCGGTCGCATCGCCCAGCTACAGCGCTGGCCCGACGGTCTGCAGGCCGCCGTCGAGGCCAAGGAGGGCATCGAGACCACCGAGACCGGCGAGGTGCTCGACACCATCACCGTGCAGGCGCTGATCAACCGCTACCCGACGGTGTGCGGCATGACCGGCACCGCGCTGGCCGCCGGGGAACAGCTGCGCCAGTTCTACAAACTCGGTGTGTCGCCAATTCCGCCCAATAAACCCAACATTCGCGAGGACGAGACCGACCGCGTGTACGTCACCGCGGCGGCCAAGAACGATGCCATCGTCGAGCACATCGCCGAGGTGCACAAAACGGGACAGCCAATCCTCGTCGGCACCCGCGACGTCGCCGAATCCGAGGAGCTGCACGAGCGGCTCGTCAAACACGGCGTTCCCGCGGTGGTGCTCAACGCAAAGAACGACGCCGAGGAAGCCCGCGTCATCGCCGAGGCGGGCACGCTGAACTCGGTGACGGTGTCCACGCAGATGGCCGGCCGCGGCACCGACATCCGGCTGGGCGGCTCCGACGAGGCCGACCATGACGAGGTCGCAGAACTCGGCGGCCTGCACGTCATCGGCACCGGCCGCCACCACACCGAACGGCTCGACAACCAGCTGCGCGGCCGCGCCGGCCGCCAAGGCGATCCGGGTTCGTCGGTGTTCTTCTCCAGCTGGGAAGACGACGTCGTGGTGGCCCATCTCGAGCCGGAGAAGCTGAACAAGCTGCCGACGCAGTGCGACGACGACGGCAGGGTGGTCAACCCGAAGGCCGCGACCCTGCTCGATCACGCGCAGCGCATCGCCGAGGGCAGGCTGCTCGACGTGCACGCCAACACGTGGCGCTACAACCAGTTGACCGCCCAGCAGCGGGCGATTCTCGTGGAGCGCCGCGACACCCTGCTGCGTACCCCGACCGCCCGCGAAGAACTCGAGGAGCTGTCGCCGAAACGCTACGAGGAACTGGTCGACGAGCTCGGTGAAGAGAAGCTGGAGAAGATCTGCCGGCTGATCATGCTCTACCACCTCGACCGCGGCTGGGCCGATCACCTCGCCTACCTGGCCGATATCCGGGAGAGCATCCATCTGCGCGCGCTGGGCCGGCAGAACCCGCTCGACGAGTTCCACCGGATGGCCGTCGACGCGTTCGCCTCGCTGGCCGCCGACGCGATCGAGGCCGCCCAGCAGACCTTCGAGACAGCCACCTCGATCGAGGACGAGCCGGGTGTTGACCTGTCCAAGCTGGCCCGGCCGACGTCGACGTGGACGTACATGGTGCACGACAACCCGCTGGCAGACGACACGATGTCGGCTCTGAGCCTGCCCGGGGTATTCCGATAGGTTTAGCCCTGGGCCCGAAGACGACGTGAGTGAGGATCGCAGCGAGGTACGAGCGAGGACCGGAGCGAGCGGGAGTCGAGCGTGAGTGAGGCGCGTGCGGGGGAGCGCAATCGGGTGCTGACGGTGCCCAACGCACTATCTGTGCTGCGCCTGGTGCTGGTCCCGGTCTTCCTGTATCTGCTGCTCGTCGCGCACGCCGACGCATGGGCCGTCGCGATCCTGATGTTCAGCGGGTTCTCCGACTGGGCGGACGGCAAGATCGCGCGGCTGGTGGACAATCAGTCGTCGCGGCTCGGGGAGTTGCTCGACCCCGCCGTCGACCGCATCTACATGGTCGTCGTGCCGGTGGCGTTGGCGATCCACGGCTCGGTGCCGTGGTGGATCGTGCTGACCCTGATCGGGCGCGACGCCGTGCTGGCCGCGACGCTGCCGCTGCTGCGCAGCCGGGGATTGTCCGCGCTGCCGGTCACCTACATCGGCAAAGCGGCGACCTTCGCCCTGATGTCCGGGCTGCCGCTGATTCTGCTCGGCCAGTTCGACGCGCTGTGGAGCCGGATCGTCCTCGCCTGCGGGTGGGCGTTCCTGATCTGGGGCCTGGCCATGTACCTGTGGTCCGGCGTGCTGTACCTCATGCAGGTGGCGATGGTGGTGCGGCGAATGCCCAAGGTGGAGCGGCACCGATGAGCGACAGAGCCGAGGGTGCCGAACACGTTGGGCGGTTATGACCCCGACGCCGGGCGCAGCGCCCATGAGGCGAACAAGCCCACCCTGATCCCGGTGCCGTCGCTGTTGCGGTCGCTGCTGACTGACCATCTGGATCCCGGCTACGCCGCGGCGGCAAAGGCGAAAGCCGGTGGCCGACGCCGGACTTGGTGGCAGGCATGGGCCTGGCAACTCTGCGGTGCCCTGCTGGTCGCCGCGGTGTTCGCCGCCGCGGTGGCGCAGGCACGCTCGACGGCGCCGGGTGTGCGGGAATCCCAACAGGTCCTCTCCGGCAGTGTGCGGGCGGCGGAGGCCGCCACCAACGATGTCACCGCGCGCCGCAACGCCTTGGCGGCTCAAGTGGACACCGAGCGGCGAAGCCGTCTCGAAGGTGACGAGCGGGGCCAGCAGTTGCTGGGCAACCTCGACGAGGCGAACTTCGCGGCGGCGGCCACACCGGTGATCGGACCCGGCCTGACGATCACCGTCACCGATCCGGGATTATCGGAGGATCTGTCCGACGTGTCGAAGCAGCGCGTCGAGGGCAGCCAGCAGGTGATCCTGGATCGCGATCTGCAACTGGTGGTCAATTCGCTGTGGGTCAGTGGCGCAGAGGCGATCTCGGTTGGAGGCGTCCGCATCGGCCCCAACGTGACGATCCGCCAGGCGGGCGGCGGCATCCTGGTCGACAATCAGCCGATCAGCAGTCCCTACGCCATTCTCGCGATCGGACCACCGCACGCGATGCAGGATGTCTTCGATCGCAGTCCGGGCCTGCAGCGCCTTCGGCTGCTCGAGACCTCTTACGGCGTCGGGGTGAGTGTGAGCGCGGGCGACGGCCTCACGGTGCCGGCCGGTTCGGTTCGAGAGATCAACTTCGCCAAGCAGATTGGGCAGTAATGAGCGGACGCAGATGATAGGAATTGCCGCACTTGTCATCGGCATCGTGCTGGGTTTGGTGTTCCACCCCAGCGTGCCGGAGTTCGTCGAGCCGTACTTGCCGATCGCGGTGGTCGCCGCGCTCGACGCGGTGTTCGGCGGACTGCGGGCCTATCTGGAACGCATCTTCGACTCGAAGGTGTTCGTCGTGTCGTTCGTGTTCAACGTGTTGGTGGCCGCGCTCATCGTCTGGGTCGGTGACCAACTCGGGGTCGGCACCCAGCTGTCCACGGCGATCATCGTGGTGCTCGGCATCCGCATCTTCGGCAACGCAGCCGCCTTGCGGCGCAGACTGTTCGGCGCGTAGCCACCGAAGGCGACGACGAGTGAGGATCGCAGCGAGGCACGAGCGAGGACCGGTGGGGCCCACGCCCGCAGGGCAGGGGACGAGGAGGAGTCGAGGCATGAGGCAATGAACGACCAGCCGTCGCACCACGCCGCCGAGCCCGAACACCACGGACGCCATGAGCTTCCGCCCGACGCTCCGGCGCCCGAAATCGGCAAACTGCACGGCAACGGTGTCGCAGCCATGATGCGCATGGGTCGGTCGCAGATGGTGTTCGGTGCGCTGGCGGTGCTGCTGTGCGTGGTGCTGGGAATCGCGATCGTCACACAGGTGCGGCAGACCGAGTCCGGCGACTCGCTGGAGACGGCCCGGCCCGCCGATCTGCTGGTGCTGCTGGATTCGCTGCAGCAACGCGAGGCCGCCCTCAACACCGAAGTGGCGGATCTGCAACGCACACTGGCGCAGCTGCAGGCCTCCGGCAGCAGCGATCAGGCCGCAATCGAGAACGCGCAGGCCCGACTGGCGGCGCTGTCCATCCTGATCGGCACGGTGCCGGCAACCGGTCCGGGGGTGACGCTCACCATCGAAGACACCGCGCCCGGGGTGCCCCCGGAGACCATGCTCGACGTGATCAACGAGCTCCGCGCCGCGGGGGCCGAGGCGATGGAGATCCGTGGCGGCACAGCGGCCGTTCGGGTTGGCGTGGACACCTGGGTGGTGGGGACGCCCGGCGCGCTCGTCGTCGACACGGCCACCCTGAACCCGCCGTATTCGGTTCTCGCCATTGGTGATCCGCCAACCCTGGCCGCGGCGATGAACATCCCGGGTGGCGCCATGGACAGCATCGAGCGCGTCGGCGGCACGATGGTGGTACAACAGTCCGACCGGGTGGACGTCACCGCCTTGCGGCAACCGAAACCGCGCCAATACGCTCAGCCGGTCAAGTGAGATCAGACGCAGTCAGCCGGAGAAATAGGAGCGCCGTGAGCGAAATCCCAGCCGAGTTGTACTACACCGAGGAACACGAGTGGCTACAGCGCACCGGCGACGACACCGTTCGGGTCGGCATCACCGACTACGCGCAGTCCGCACTGGGCGACGTGGTGTTCGTCCAGCTACCCGATGTCGACACCGAGGTGACCGCCGGCGAGTCGTTCGGCGAGGTGGAGTCGACCAAGTCGGTGTCCGACCTTTACGCGCCCGTCACCGCGAAAGTCGTTGCGGTCAATGGTGATCTGGAGGGCAACCCGCAGCTGGTCAACTCCGATCCCTACGGCGAAGGCTGGCTCGTCGACCTCCGAGTCGACGCCGCGTCACTCGAGGACGGACTCGCCGGTTTGCTTGACGCCGATGGCTACCGCGCCGTCGTGACCGAATGACGAGTTGTTAAGGTCTGCACACCGGAGACCAAGTAGAGGCGGATCCGGCGGTGGTGGACACAATCGGGTCCACTGCGCGGTACGGTCGACACCAGACGAATTACGGCTGGGGGGCCCGGCCTGATATCGCCACAGCAGCCAGTAGAGGAGCAGCGGGTGACGGAAAAGGACAACGACCAGACGTCTGAGGAAGTCACCGTGGAGACGACATCGGTTTTCCGCGCCGACTTCCTCAACGAACTGGATGCCCCCGCCGCGGCGGGCACCGAGGGTGCCGTCTCGGGGGTTGAGGGCCTGCCTGTGGGGTCGGCGCTGCTCGTCGTCAAGCGTGGCCCCAACGCCGGCTCGCGGTTCCTGCTCGACCAGCCCACCACGTCGGCGGGTCGGCATCCCGACAGCGACATCTTCCTCGACGACGTCACGGTGAGCCGCCGCCACGCGGAGTTCCGGCTGGAGGGCGGCGAGTTCCAGGTCGTCGACGTCGGAAGCCTCAACGGCACCTACGTCAACCGTGAGCCCGTGGACTCTGCGGTGCTGGCCAACGGTGACGAGGTGCAGATCGGTAAGTTCCGCCTGGTGTTCCTCACCGGGCCCAAGGGCGACGACAGCGGTCCGGGCAGCTAGCAATGCGCGCTGGCGGGAACAGCAGATGACGGCGATGAGCGCTTGCGGGAATAGCAGATGACGGCGATGAGCGCTTGCGCGAAGAGCTGATGACTGAGCCCGACGTCCATTCCCCGCTCACCGGGATGTCGATCGGAGCGGTCCTCGATCTGCTGCGAGGCGACTTCCCGGACGTCACCATCTCCAAGATTCGGTTCCTGGAGACCGAAGGCCTGGTCACCCCGGAGCGCACGGCGTCGGGCTATCGGCGGTTCACCGCCTATGACTGCGCGCGCCTGCGATTCATTCTGACCGCCCAGCGCGACCAGTACCTGCCGTTGAAAGTCATCAAGGCCCAGCTGGACGCCCAGCCCGACGGGGAGTTGCCACAGACCGGATCCGCTTACGGCGTACCGCGTTTGGTTTCGGTAACCGGAGCTGACGGTGAAGTCTCCGCCGGACTGGCCGCGACCCACGCGCGGCTGCGCCGCGAAGATTTGCTCGCTCGGTCGGGTGTCGACGAGGCACTGCTCAATGAGTTGGTGAAGGGCGGCATCATCAAACCGGGCCCGGCCGGTTTCTTCGACGAGCATGCTGTGGTGATCGCGCAGTGCGCCCGCGCATTGGCGGACTACGGCGTGGAGCCCCGGCACCTACGCGCATTCCGCTCGGCGGCCGATCGTCAGTCCGACCTGATCGCGCAGATCGCCGGTCCGGTGGTCAAGGCCGGTAAGGCGGGCGCGCGCGACCGCGCAGATGATCTGGCCCGCGAGGTGGCCGCCCTGGCGATCACGTTGCACACGTCATTGATCAAGTCGGCGGTGCGCGACGTTCTGGACCGCTGAGGATTAGACTCGCTAGCGACGGCTTCTTTGTGCGGAGGGCAGACACAGATGGGTGAGGTTCGTGTGGTCGGCATTCGCGTGGAGCAGCCCCAGAACCAGCCGGTGCTGCTTCTGCGGGAGTCCAACGGTGACCGCTACCTGCCGATCTGGATCGGCCAGTCGGAGGCCGCGGCGATCGCGCTCGAGCAGCAGGGAGTCGAGCCGGCGCGTCCGCTGACCCACGATCTGATCCGAGATCTCATTGCCGCGCTTGGCCATTCGCTCAAGGAGGTCCGCATCGTCGACCTCCAAGAGGGCACGTTCTACGCCGATCTGATCTTCGATCGCGACATCAAGGTGTCGGCCCGGCCGTCGGACTCGGTGGCCATTGCGTTGCGGGTCGGCGTGCCGATCTACGTCGAGGAGGCGGTGCTCGCCGAGGCGGGCCTGCTGATTCCGGACGAGAACGACGACGAGGCCACCGGCGCCGTCCGCGAGGACGAGGTGGAGAAGTTCAAGGAGTTCCTCGACAGCGTGTCGCCGGACGATTTCAAGGCGACATAGCGGTAGATCCCCAACCTGCGGTTTGTCACGGATGCGTCTCGTCGCGCTCGACACGCGGCGCGGGTTTCTTCCAACCGTGAATTGGGCAGCCATACTTTGATGGCGACGAGCAGTAATGGCTCGACGAGAAGCGTATGCTCGACACACTCGGGCTTTGGCAAACGTGCTGCACTGCAGGTCACAGACGCGGGTTCGATCGGCGAGAGGATTCGAGAGTGGGAGACACGCCACGTCAAGAGCAGCTGGATCTGTCCTCCGGTAGCACGCCTGACGAATCGGCAGTAGCGGCGCCCAGCGAACCTGTGCAGGCCGGTCTGTTCCCCGACAACTCGGTTCCCGACGAGCTTGTCGGCTACCGCGGTCCCAGCGCCTGCCAGATCGCCGGCATCACGTACCGCCAGCTTGACTACTGGGCACGGACCTCGCTCGTGGTGCCGTCCATCCGCAGCGCCGCCGGGTCGGGCAGCCAACGGCTGTACTCGTTCAAGGACATCCTGGTCCTCAAGATCGTCAAACGGCTCCTGGACACCGGTATCTCGCTGCACAACATCCGCGTGGCCGTCGACCACCTGCGCCAACGCGGGGTGCGGGACCTGGCCAACATCACGCTGTTCTCCGACGGCACCACGGTTTACGAGTGCACGTCGGCCGAGGAAGTGGTCGACCTGCTGCAGGGCGGTCAAGGGGTGTTCGGCATCGCCGTGTCGGGCGCCATGCGCGAGCTGACCGGCGCGATCGCCGACTTCCCGGGTGAGCGTGCCGACGGCGGCGAGTCGATCGCCGCACCCGAGGACGAGCTGGCCTCGCGCCGCAAGCACCGCGATCGCAAGATCGGCTAACTACCGGGTAGAATCGGCAGCGCATCGCCCTTGTGCGGGAGAGTTCCGTGGCCGCCAGTCACGGACGCCGAAGGAGCAACACCTCTCCGTCAACCTCTCAGGCACCCAGGACCGCACACGGCCCCGATGCCTCTGGAAAGTGGTAAGTGTTGTGCTTACCCGCCCATGGGGAAAGGCCGCTTGGGACCAAGCCGGCCGAATCTCTCAGGCGCCCGCGACGGGTTGACGACAGAGGGAGAGGAACCCGCGGTTCCTGCCCTCACGCGACGGGAGATGTCGCCAGTGTTCGACCACAACCAACCGAGTTTCTCCGACCGACATATCGGACCGGATGCCGACGCCGTCGCCATCATGCTCAAGACCATCGGCGTGGGCTCCCTCGACGAACTCGCCGAGGTGGCGCTGCCGGCGGACATCCTCGATGCGCTGTCCGCTGACGGTCTGGCTCCCGGCCTTGACCAATTGCCGGCGGCTGCCAGCGAGGAGGAGGCGTTGGCGGAACTGCGGGCGCTGGCCGACGCCAACACCGTCGCAGTGTCGATGATCGGCCAGGGCTATTTCGACACGCTGACGCCACCGGTGTTGCGCCGCAACATCCTTGAGAATCCCGCGTGGTACACCGCCTACACGCCGTACCAGCCGGAGATCAGCCAGGGACGGCTCGAGGCGCTGCTGAACTTTCAGACCATGGTTTCGGACTTGACCGGTCTCGAGGTCGCCAACGCCTCGATGCTCGACGAGGGCACGGCCGCCGCCGAGGCGATGACGCTGATGCACCGCGCCGTCAAGGGGTCGGTGAATCGGCTGGCCGTCGATACCGACGTTTACCGGCAGACCGCAGCGGTACTCGCCACCCGCGCCGAGCCGCTGGGCATCGAGATTGTCACCGCCGACCTGCGCCAAGGGCTGCCCGATGGTGAGTTCTTCGGTGTCATCGCGCAGTTGCCCGGCGCCAGCGGGGCGGTCCTCGACTGGACCGAGTTGGTGGCGCAGGCCCACGACCGCGGCGCGCTGGTCGCGATCGGCGCGGACCTGTTGGCGCTGACGCTGATCACGCCGCCGGGAGATATCGGTGCCGATGTCGCTTACGGCACCACCCAAAGATTCGGCGTACCAATGGGATTCGGCGGGCCACATGCCGGCTACCTGGCGGTACACGCCAAGCATGCCCGGCAGCTGCCCGGCCGGTTGGTGGGCGTCTCGGTGGACGCGGACGGCACACCGGCCTATCGCTTGGCGCTGCAGACCCGCGAGCAGCACATCCGCCGCGACAAGGCGACCAGCAACATCTGCACCGCGCAGGTGCTGCTGGCGGTGATCGCCGCCATGTATGCGAGCTATCACGGCGCGGACGGCCTCGCAGGGATCGCCCGTCGCGTGCACGGTCGTGCCCGATCGTTGGCGGCCGGATTGGCCGCCTCGGGTGTCGAGGTGGTGCATCGCGCCTTCTTCGATACCGTGCTCGCCCGGGTCTCTGGCCGGGCCGCGCAGGTCCGTGACGAGGCCAAGGCACGCGGCATCAACATCTGGCTGGTCGACGACGACCACGTCTCGGTGTCGTGCGACGAGGCCACCACCGCCGCCCACGTCGACGCGGTGTTGTCGGCGTTCGGTGCCGCCCGTGGCGACGGGGACTTCGACGGAGCCGATATCGCCACCCGCACATCGGAATTCCTGACTCATCCCGCGTTCGTTAGGTACCGGACCGAGACCGAGATGATGCGGTACCTGCGATCGCTGGCCGACAAGGATATTGCGTTGGACCGCAGCATGATTCCGCTGGGCTCGTGCACGATGAAGCTGAACGCGGCCGCCGAGATGGAGCCGATCACCTGGCCCGAGTTCGCTCGCCAGCATCCGTTCGCACCGGCCTCGGACGCCCCCGGCCTTCGCAAGCTGATCGCCGACCTCGAGACATGGCTCACCGGGCTCACCGGGTACGACTCAGTGTCGCTGCAGCCCAATGCCGGATCGCAGGGGGAGTACGCGGGTCTGCTCGCCATCCAGGCGTACCACGCCGACCGTGGCGAGTCCGACCGCAATGTGTGCCTGATCCCATCGAGCGCGCACGGCACCAACGCGGCGTCGGCGGCGCTGGCCGGCATGCGGGTCGTTGTCGTGGCGTGCCGCGCCAATGGGGACGTCGACCTCGACGACCTGCGGACCAAGGTCGCCGAACACGCGGATCGGTTGTCCGCGTTGATGATTACCTACCCGTCGACGCACGGCGTGTTCGAGCACGACATCGCCGATATCTGCGCGGCGGTGCACGACGTCGGCGGTCAGGTCTACGTCGACGGCGCCAACCTCAATGCACTGGTCGGCCTGGCGCGGCCGGGGCGTTTCGGCGGCGACGTGAGCCACCTCAATCTGCACAAGACGTTCTGCATTCCGCACGGCGGCGGCGGCCCCGGCGTCGGCCCGGTCGCGGTGCGGTCGCATCTGGCTCCGTACTTGCCCGGCCATCCTTTGGACGACGATCTGCCCGAGAAGCACACGGTGTCGTCGGCGCCCTATGGGTCGGCGTCGATCCTGCCGATCACGTGGGCCTACATCCGGATGATGGGTGCGGGTGGCCTGCGCGCGGCGTCGCTGACGGCGATCGCGTCGGCGAATTACATCGCGCGTCGCCTCGACGAGTACTTCCCGGTGCTGTACACGGGTGAGAACGGCATGGTCGCCCACGAGTGCATCCTCGACCTGCGTGGCATCACCAAGCAGACCGGGGTTACTGTCGACGATGTGGCGAAACGCTTGGCGGACTATGGCTTCCACGCGCCGACCATGAGTTTCCCGGTGGCCGGCACCCTGATGGTGGAGCCGACGGAAAGCGAGAGCCTGGCCGAAGTGGACGCCTTCTGCGACGCGATGATCGCGATCCGCGCCGAGATCGACAAGGTCAGCGCCGGGACGTGGCCTGTTGATGACAACCCGCTGCGGGGTGCGCCGCACACCGCGGAGTGCCTGCTGGTGGCTGACTGGGATCACCCCTACACCCGCGAGGAGGCCGCCTACCCGCTGGGCAAGGGGTTCCGGCCGAAGGTGTGGCCGCCGGTGCGCCGCATCGACGGCGCGTACGGCGACCGCAACCTGGTCTGCTCCTGCCCGCCGGTGGAGGCATTCGCATGAGATCGCTTGCTGCTCTTGTCGCCGCTGTGCTTGCCGCGGGGTGGTGCGCGTCGGCCGGGATGGCGCATGCCGAACCGGAGCCGGCGCCGCCGCCTCCTCCTGCACCCAAGACGTCCATCGACGCCGACGGCACGTACGCCGTCGGAACCGACATCCTGCCGGGCACCTATACGACGGCCGGTCCGATCCCTGACGGCGCGTGTTACTGGAAGCGTGCCAACGGGACCGAACTCCTCGACAACGCGCTCACCAAGAAGCCGCAGACGGTGGTGATCGAGCCGACTGACACCGCATTCACCACCAACGACTGTCAGCCGTGGCAGAAGACCGATGCTCCGCCGCCGCCCGAGCCCGCCCCCGGTGACCTGCTCGGCCAGCTGGGCCAATTCATCGGCAAGGGGATCCTGTCCGGACCCCCGCGCTAACCGCCTAGGTCGAACGACGGGAAGAAGATCACCTGGCCGACGGTGATGTGGTCGGGGTCGCCGATGAGATTCGCGGCCGCGACCATCTTCACCAGGGTGAGCGTCCGGTCCGCGCCGCCGTCGCCGTAATGGTGGTTCGCCAGGTCCCACAGCGTGTCGCCTGCGACGACGCTTGCGGCGCCGGTTCAGCCGTGGCTGGATCAGCACGTGGCCCGGTTGCGGGTCGACGTCGACCATGTGGTTGGCGACGGAGATGACCGGCCAGAGGCCGACCTCGCCGTACCATCGCTCGGCGAGCACCTCGCACGTCTCACCGGCGACGACGGTGTGGTGACCGACATTCGCGAGGTCGGGGATGAGCAGCCATTCGCCAACGACCAGATCGCGCTGCCCGGCGTGGTTGGCCACCTCGATGACGCCGGCACATCAGCATGTCGTCGTAGTAGTGCTGCGCCAGCTCGCGCGTGGTGTCACCGGGCTTGACCGGGTGACGGAACGTGACGTAGGGGATCTCCAATTCCTGGCCGACGACGAGGTAGTCGGGATTGGATAGGTAATTGATCTCCGCGAGCACGCGGTGCAGGCGTCCATCGCCGTAGAACCGCTCGGCCAGATCCCCATAGAGTGTCGCCGTCTTGAATCTGGTATTTCCCGCTCATGGGGGTGCCTCCATGCCCTTTGCTCCTCGTCGCCCTGCTTCAGGACGCAGGCACAGTGTCGGCAACCGGACGCCGGGGGTCATGGGTAGTGCGCTACTCGACTTTCTGCCGGGCCGACACTTAGGCGAAACGGTCGATGATTGCTTTGCTGATCCGGTCGGGCGCATCCTCCTGGATGTAGTGCTTGGCATCGGGTAGTTCGACCAGAACGTGGTCGAGGAACGTCGCACGCATCCGGGGGATGTTCGGGCCGGGCCTGAACGCGATGTCCTTCATGCCCCACACCAGCAGGGTGGGCTTCGACCCCAACTTGGCCGGCACGTCCCGGGCCAGGCGTTCCAGCAGCGGCCGGGCCGCGAGGATCTCCTTCGGGAACCGCGCCACACCGGCGCGGGCCTCGGGCGAGGGTTGCACCCCGCGGTAGTGCGCCATCACGGCGTCGCTCAGCGACGTCGCCGTTCCGGCCGGAATCAGCCGCTCGACGAAGAAGTTTCGCTGCAGGATCGCCCACTGCATCGGCGGGCTCCCCATCACCCTGCTGAACACCTTCGTCGACAGATCGTCTGTCGGCCAGAACCAGGTATTGCCGAGGATGACGCCGCGCACCCGATCGGCGCGGTCAGTGGCGACGGCCATGCTGATCGGGCCGCCCCAGTCCTGGCCCATCGTCAGGTAATCGTCGAGGCCAAGATGGTCGACGAGTTCCCCCACGACGGTGGCATGCTCCTCGATCCGGTAGCCGAACCCGGCGGGCGGTCGGAGAGCCCGAAGCCGAGATAGTCCGGCGCTATGCAGCGGAAGTGATCCTTCAGTCCGCGGATGATGTCGCGGTAGAGGAAGCTCCACGTCGGATTGCCGTGACAGAGCAGGATGACCGGCCCGGTGCCCTCGTCGACGTAATGCACGCGTCCCCTTGAGCTGTCGAACCAATGCGACGTGAACGGGTACAGCGCTGGATCAGGCGTGAATTCAATCCGCATTCTCGTATTCCTCCGCTAACGGGTTGGTACGGTGCGTCCGGTGTTGCCTCCAACAGTGGCAGAGTGGCGTGACGGTGGCAGGCGGATTGCGACGTCGGCAGGTGAGGTCTTCGTTCGTTCGGCGCAGGGGGACGGCCCGACAGTGCTTCTGCTGCACGGATATCCCTCCAGTTCGTACGACTTCCGGATGGTGGTGCCGCACCTGGCCGGCCGCGCGTGGCTGACCCTGGACTTTCTCGGCTTCGGGCTGTCGGACAAACCTCGGCCGCACCGGTACAGCCTGCTCGAGCAGGCCGACATCGTGCAGACCGTGGTCACGGAGACCACCAGCGGGCCAGTTGTCCTCGTCGCGCACGACATGGGGACGTCGGTGACCACTGAACTGCTGGCCCGAGACCTGGACGGACGCTTGCCCTTCGAACTTCAGCGTGTCGTGCTGACGAACGGCAGCGTGATCCTGGCGAGGGCAAGCCTACGGCCCATTCAGAAGGTGCTGCGCGGCCCGCTCGGTCCGGTGGTGGCCCGGCTGGCGAACCGCCGCACCTTCGTCCGCGGGTTCGGAACGCTCTTCAGCGCCAACCACCCGCTCACGGCTACGGAGGCCGAGGCGCAATGGGCGCTGCTGGCCCACAACGGCGGCCACCGCATCGCACATCTGCTGATCTCGTACCTCGACGAGCGAGTCCGCTACGCAGATCGGTGGCACGGCGCGGTGCGTGATTGGCCTAAACCTCTGAGCTTCCTGTGGGCGCTCGACGACCCGGTGGCTACTACGAATGTCCTCGACGGGCTGCGCGAATTACGGCCCGCCGCAGACGTTGTCGAGCTTCCCGGCGTCGGGCATTACCCACAAGTGGAAGTGCCGGACGTGTTCACCCGCGCCGCGCTGAGCCTCTTGACGACCTCATCGCGCTGACCAACCCTCCTGGGTAAAACTCACGCGGGGTTTGCCGGGCATTCACCGACGATATTGCGTTGCACGATGTCGTTGAGAGTCGTCGTGGAGTTGATCTCTTTCATGCCGGCTTCCGAGAATGTCTCTGTCTTGAAGTTGTCCGGCGCGAGCAGCGGGTTGGTGAGTGCCTGCGAAAACGCATCGACGGCAACCATCGTCGCCATCAGTGGCGGCAGTATCGCGTTCTTACGTACGTCTTCGGCGAACAGTCCGACGTACAGTTCGACGTTGTCGATGCGGCCGCGTAGCAGCTCTCAAGCGCCGTTTGCACCTCGGACGTAGACGAGAGATCTTGGAATGACTGGAGTTTCGGATAACCGCACAGTTGGCGGTAGGCGTTGAACGAGGCGAGCTCGGTCTTGCGTCCGACCTCGATGGTCTTCTCCTCGGTTCTGATCAGGCATGGGTCGGTGTTGAGCAGACCGATGGCGTTGCATTGCTGCTTGGACGCCTCGTCGAACAGCGCCGCCAGCCCGGTGGCGACCACCACGTCGGTGTCCCACATGACGTCGCGGATGTTCCGCATCTGCACCGGCGAGGCGCACCTGGCTGGGAATCATTGTGTGCCAGCGGTACAGCAGGTTGAACTCGACAGACATCCAGTTTTGTTGGTACCACTTCTCTTTGACGCCGATGCCCGGCTCAACGAAGAATTTGAACTTGATCGGCGTGATGTGGTTGATGTAGTCCTCGATGACCACCTTCAACAAGATCACGGTCAGGGTGTTGCGGGTCGCCTCGAACACCCGGTCGTCGTTCCACTCCGGGTTCTGCAGCGGCGATCAGACCGCGCGATGCGATTGTGCTCGCGCAGGAACAGCGTGCTCATCATCATCAGGCCGTAGTGGATGTTGCCCCGCGGAATGCCAAGGGCGAAGAGCTTTTTCGTTCCGACTCGGCGAACTCTTCGAATGGGATCCCGGTCTTTCTATCCTCGCCTGGCAGGTTCTCGATGGCGTCGCTGCCGGGAAACACGATCTCGAGTTTCTTGAACGCCTCGTTGACGTTGCCGTCCTCGTCGAAGTAGTACGGCGGAAACTCCTGTCCGTTGCGATGCTGGCTCTTCAATCGTCCCCTCTGGGTTTCGCTGCAGAGCCGAAGCATCTTTGTGACCTCGGTCGTCTGCCCGTAGAGCTGGCTGAGGTCGATGTCGTGTGTGGAGGTGTTTTTCCGGCAGTCGTGGGGATCGGTCCGGAGAAATCCGTCGACGAACCATTGGGCGAAATGGGGAAACAACAACGTCGACTTCGGGGAGGGCCTGTCACCGGTCTCGGTGCGCAGGAACAGATCGCGACGGGAGCAAGGTCCGGAAGCCGCTCCTGCAGCGCGGGGTCCGGCCGCAGATGGCGCGCACTCCATGATCGATCGGCAAGGCCCGGCCAAGAGCGATAGTCGCTGTAAGTGCTCAGGCGCAGAGGACGCGGCGGCATCGTGTAGATCAGTGTTGTTGATGAGCCATCGGTTCACCACCGAGCGCACCTTCGACTTCCGGCCAAGGAAGTCCCAGACTGGACCGAAATTCGTGGTCGCGAATATGCGCGCGCCGTTCTTGAGCCCGTTTTTCCGCCAGAACCCGCTGGTCACGGGTAGACCATACGGAAAAATCAGCCCAGCATCGTGGCGATTGCCGAGGAGAGTTCCGGCCGACGCCGACGGTCAAGATTCTGGTAGCTGCCGCCGGTGGACTGTGCGACGGCCTCCCAGGTGGCGCGGTCGGAGTCCGAGCCGAAGTCGATGACGTTGACGGCGACAGGGCTGGCCGGATCGAACGCCCCGCCGATGTACTCCTGCAGACCGGATCCGCCCAGCGACTGGTCGGTGTGCGGTCCCGTCGTGATCACGAGGATCGAATTGCTTTGCCCCTGACGGTAATTCGTCATCGCCTCGGTGTAGACCAGCCGCAGCGTGGTGAACGACACCGCGCCGCCTGACGTCGACGACAGCTCGTCCAGCGTCGCGGTCAGCGACCTAGACCGTGGCTCCCCGTCGAGCAGGTTCCGACAGTGGCCCCGTCGAGTCACTTCGGACCGCCCTTCCGTGCCGTCGAACGTCCACAGCCCCACCGCGGAATTCGGCGGCAACGCCTGGATCCTGGCGATCAGGGCGTCGACCACGTTTCCCATCCGCGTCCTTGCCACCCTCCTCGTCGGCATCGACCGATCGAGCATGATCGTGACGGCCGGGCTTTCGACCGGTGCGGTCAATGCGTTGGCCAGCGTGGCCCGCAGCGCGTTGTCGCCGATCGACAAGGGCGCCGACACCGGAGCGAAGGTGGTGACGTCGCTCTGCGGCGGACTGCCGCCCTCGGTGCGGAAACCGGCCTTGGCGAGCTCGGCGAGCTGCTCGGGCTCGCGCATGAACCGGGCGAACTCGCTGGCCGCGCTGATCTGCTCCTGCGACAGCCAATCGCCGCTGAGCAGCACGGTCGGATAGTCGGCGATGGCCGTCGGCCCCGGCGGTAGCCATGAGGACACCGTCGCTCTTGGCGTCCGGCAGCGAGGCGGCTCGCTGGAAGAGCTGTTGTTCGGTGGTGACCACCGCGTGCACCGGGGCCGCGGCCGGATCGGTGGCGCCCAGCAACGCATCCATTGCCGTCGACGCCTGGTTGTCGGCCAGCTTCGGCTGGCCCGCCATCAGCGTGTTGACCGCGCCTGAACCGGCGCTGGCCGGTTCGCCGGACGGTGCCGCCGCCGCCGCGACGGCCTCGGCGGCCAGATACGACGCATCGCTGTCGCCGCGCAGCGGCAGCGCCAGGCGCAGCGAGCCCCAGCCCCGCAGGTTCAGCTCGTCCAACGAGGCAGCGTTGGATCTGCAGCGATGGCAGCGTGCCCCAATTCTGCTGCGCCAAAGCATTTTTGAGTTGTGGACGAACGGCAAGCAAAACAGGCGAGGTGACCAGCGAGCGGCTGTCGCTGATGGTCTTGGCGCCGGCAGTGGCCTCCAGCCTGGCCCCCGACACCGAGCTCGCCGGGATCCACAGCGCCGGACGCTCGCCGAGTTCGGCCGGCCAGTTGCCGATGAAGCCGTTGACGACCTGGTCGGGGTCGGCCGGTTTGACGCCGACCTTGACGCAGCGGTCACCGACCGGGGCGGCGGTGTCGTTGTACGTGTCGGCCAGCGTCTGGATCTGGTCGGAGATCGACGGGTCGGCGACAACCGCGACCGCCAGTTCGCCCGCCACGCAGCGGGCGGCCGCGGCGTCGGAGCGGTTGGACAGCGCGTCACCGAAGAAACGCCACAGGATGACCGCGCCGACGACCACGACCACCGCGACGAGCGCGGCGATGACGCCCAGGCTGACGCCGCGCCGGCCGGCGGAGACCGCCCGGTGGCTGCCCGTCCACTCGCCGCCCTCCCAGTCACCGCCGTGCTGCCGCTTGGAGCGGGGTGGAGTCGGCGGCGGGGGAGACGACGCCGCGCCTGCAGGCTCGAACTCGGGATACTCGCGCGCGGGATAGTCGGCGCGGCCGTACCCAGGCTCGTCGTAGTGGCCGTCGTCGTATCCGGTTTCGTCGAGCCGCGGCGTAATCGGATTCGGGCGTCATCTCGGCGCGATAGCCAGGCTGCGATAGCCGGGTCGGGCTCGGTGCGGCTATTCCGGACCGGCGGTAGTCGGGCTCGACATCCCGGGTGTACCCGAACCGCTCGGTCTGTGCCTCTTCGGGTTGCTCCTCGGCGGGCGACTCGTCGGGATCGGGAATGCTATGCCTGCCCACACTCACCCCCGTACATATGCGCAGTGCCTCCGCGGTGCTCGCTGTGTCGACCGGTCATCGTCGGCCCCGTCCAACGCCGCCGAATTGTAGTCACCGTAAATAAGATCCGGCGTCGGGTCGACTCAACCACCGTTGCCGGCTGCCCTGTCCTTAAACTCGCGACGCCGCCGATGCAGGATGGGCTCGGTGTAGCCGTTGGGCTGTTCGGCACCGGACAGGATCAGCTCCTGCGCGGCCTGGAACGCGGTGCTGCCCTCAGGATCGGGCGCCATCGGCCGGAACTCCGGATCTTGCTCGTTCTGCTTGTCCACCACGGCGGCCATCCGCCGCAGGCTGGCCTTGACGTCCTCCTCTGTGATCACCCCGTGGCGTAGCCAGTTCGCCAGCAGCTGGCTCGAGATTCGCAGCGTCGCGCGGTCCTCCATCAACGCAACGTTGTGGATGTCGGGCACCTTCGAGCAACCCACACCGGCGTCGATCCAACGCACCACGTAGCCGAGGATGGACTGGCAGTTGTTGTCGACCTCTTCGCGGATCTCCTCCGGCGCCCACGCCAGGTCCTTGCCCAGCGGGATGGTCAGCAGCTGGTCGATGCTCGTGCGCGTCTGCCCGGCCAGTTCCTTGTGCACCGCGTACACGTCGACCTCGTGGTAGTGCATGGCGTGCAGGGTGGCCGCCGTCGGGGACGGCACCCATGCCGTCGTCGCACCGGCCTTCGGCTGACCGATCTTCTGCTCGACCATGTCGGCCATCAGCTCGGTCATCGCCCACATGCCCTTGCCGATCTGCGCCCGGCCCGAGAAGCCCGTGGCCAGGCCGACGTCGACGTTCTGATCCTCGTAGGCCAGGATCCACGGCTGGGTCCCTTCATGGCGCCCTTGCGGATCATCGGCCCGGCCTCCATGGAGGTGTGGATCTCGTCGCCGGTGCGGTCCAGGAAGCCGGTGTTGATGAACACCACCCGGTCGGCCGCGGCCTTGACGCAGGCCTTGAGGTTGAGGGTGGTGCGCCGCTCCTCGTCCATGATGCCGACCTTGATGGTGTTCTGCGGCAGCCCGAGCACATCCTCGACCCGGCTGAACAGCTCGACGGTGAACGCGACCTCGTCGGGGCCGTGCATCTTGGGCTTCACGATGTAGATCGAGCCGGTGCGGCTGTTGACCAGGGGGCCGTTGGAGTCGCCGGCCTTGAGGCCGTGCGTGGCGATCAGGCTGGTGAACAGCGCGTCCTGGATGCCTTCGTGAACCTCTGTTTCTTCGCCGTTGTCATTGGTTCTGACGATCGCGTCGTTCGTCATCAGATGACCCACGTTGCGCACGAAGAGCAGGCTGCGCCCGGGCAGGGTCAGTTCACCGCCGTCGGGAGTCGAGTAGGTGCGGTCCTGGTTGAGCACGCGGGTGAACGTGCTGCCGTCCTTGGCGACCTCTTCGGTGAGGTCGCCCTTGTTCAGGCCCAGCCAGTTGCGGTAGCCGAGCACCTTGTCGTCGGCGTCGACGGCGGCGACGGAGTCCTCGAAGTCCTGGATGGTGGTGATCGCCGACTCCAGGATGACGTCCTTGATCCCCGCGGAGTCCGTGGAGCCGACGGGCGACTCCGGGTCGATCAGGATCTCGATGTGCAGGCCGTGGTTGCGCAGCAGCACCGACCACGTGGGCGAGCCGAGCTCACCGGTGTAGCCGACGAACTGCTCAGGCGCGGCCAGGCCGGTCGACAAGCCGTCACCGAGGTCGATCAGAAGCTGACCCTCGTCGATCTTCTAGGCCGGTCGCCTGGTCCCACGCTCCTGAAGCCAGCGGAACCGCAGTGTCCAGGAACCGGCGGGCATACGCGATGACCTTGTCGCCCCGGACCGGGTTATAGCCCGTGCCCTTCTCCGCGCCCTCGTCCTCGGGTATCACGTCGGTGCCGTACAGGGCGTCGTACAGCGAACCCCAGCGGGCGTTGGCGGCATTGAGCGCGAACCGCGCGTTCAGAATGGGCACCACCAGCTGCGGGCCGGCCGTCGTGGTGATCTCGTCGTCGACGCCGGTCGTGGTGATGGTGAAGTCGTCGGGCTCGGGCTGCAGGTAGCCGATCTCGGTGAGGAACTGCTTGTAACCCTCGGGATCGATCGGCTCGATGACGTGCTGGCGGTGGTACTTGTCGATCTGCGCCTGCAGCTGGTCGCGCCGCGCCAGCAGGTCCTGGTTCTGGGGAGTCAGATCGGTGACGACCTTGTCGACGCCCGCCCAGAAGCTGTCGGGGTCGATATCGGTGCCCGGCAGGGCCTCGTTGTTGATGAAGTCGTACAACACCTGGGCCACGCGCAGGTTCCCAACCGTCACGCGAGCGGTCATGTTTTCCTCCCTTGAGCTGTCGATCCAGCTTACCCATGGGTAGCTGCGATTCATTCGCCGCGTACGGGCGCCCTGAGCAGCACGTCACACCGAGCGGCCAGGGTGGCCCGCAATGGCGCGGCCCGCTCCGCAACGCTGCGCTGGAGCCGGACGTATTCGGCGCGACCGGCCAGTGTTTCGATCGCAATCGGCTCGAATCCGTAGCCGCGGAGATCATATGGGCTGGCCCGCATGTCGAGCTCACGGGCGTCGGCGGCCAGGCTCAGGCAATCCATCACCAGCTCGGAGTGCACCAGCGGTCCCAGCTTGAAGGCCCACTTGTACAGATCCATGTTTGCGTGCAGGCAGGCCGGTTGTTCGCTGGCGACTTGCCTTTCCCGCGTCAGTGTTTGCGCATTTCGGGCCGCGGCGGGTTCGGTGAAGAACCGGTAGGCGTCAAAGTGGCTGCACCGCAACGGCATTGACTCCACGACGGCATCGGTATCAGCGGAGCCGAGACGCAGCGGGACCTGCCCGTGCCGCACCGTCGGCGCCCGGTACACCATCGCCCACTCGTGCAGTCCGAAGCAGTTCAGCCGGGCTGGACGCGAGCCTGTCGCGCCGCAGAAGCCGGGCGACGAACCGCACCGTTTCGGCGCGGGCCACCAGGTACTCACGCGTCACCGTCACACCGCCGCGCTGACGTCCGTAGCCGCTGCGATTGAGAAACCGGGCTGCCTCACCGCCGAGCACCACCCCGAATCCGGGATGCCACCGGCGCAGCTGGCGCGGGCGCAGGCTGTAGTAGGTGAACAGGAAGTCCCACACCGGATGGGTCTCACCTGGACCCGCGCGGTGCGCCTGCAGGAAGTCGTCCACACGCTTGTCGTGCATCCGCTCGCGGGTAATCCAATCGGCCTCATCGAGAACGTCCGGAGGGCAGGAGCGCTGGGGGCACCACCCACCCGAAGGGTAGGGGGACGACCGGGGAATGTGACCGTCAGACACGATGCGTTCCATCGCGCACCGTTCCTACCAGGTCCTCGACCAGGTCTTCCAGCGCGACCATCGCCGTCACGCTGCCATCGGGCGCCGTCACCAGTGCCAGATGGCTGTTGCTGCGACGCAGCCGCGAGAGCGCGTCGGGCAGCGGCAGGGCCTCGGGCACCCAGGGCAGTGGCCGCACCATCGCGGAGTCCACCACCGCATCGGCATCATGGACCAGCGGCAGCACGTCCTTGATGTGGACGTATCCGACGAACTCGTCGTCACCGGTGACGACGGGGAATCGGGAGTAGCCGGTTTCGGCGAGGGCACGCTGGATCGCGCCGACGGTGGGTCCGGTTCCCTCGCGGGCGACAGCCACCGCGTGAATATCGCCCACCGGTATCGCCACGTCGGCGACCACGCGGTTGCGGATCTGCAGGGCCCGCGACAGCCGGGTGTGCTCTTCGGGATCGAGCAGGCCCTCTGATCGCGACTCGGCGATCATTTCCGACAGCTCGACCATCGAAACCGTGTTCTCCAGTTCGGTCTTGGCCTTGACGCCCACGGCGCGCAGCGATATACGTGCGCACCAGTCATAGAACGCGATGAACGGGCGGGCGGCACGGATCCACAGCAGGTACGCCGGTACCAGCAGCATGGCCGAGGACTCGGGTCCCGCGATCGCGATGTTCTTCGGCACCATTTCGCCGAGCAGCACGTGCAGCACCACGACGATCGAGATCGCGATGACGAAGGAGACCGTGTGCAGCACCGTGTCCGAGATGCCGATCAGGTGGAACGGTTTCTCCAACAGATGAGCGACCGCCGGCTCGCCGACGCGGCCCAGCAGGATCGAACACACGGTGATGCCGAGCTGGGCGCCGGCCAGCATCAGCGAGAGATTCTCGCCGGCTCGGATAACGGTGACGGCGCTGTGCTTACCCTGTTCGGCCAGCGCCTCGAGCCGGTCACGGCGGGCGGAGATCAACGCGAATTCCGACCCGACGAAAAAGGCGTTGGCGCCGAGCAATAGCACGGTCAGCAACACGCCGAAGATGTCGCCCATCAGTCGTCGCCGCCTCGGTCCAGTTCGGTGAGTTCGAGCAGATCGATGCGGCGACCGTCCATCCGCACCACGGTCGCACGCCAGCGCACCGGATCATCAAGAGGGCGATCCGGGTCGAACGCCGTCAGCTCCACCGTGTCGGTCCGCGCGGGTATGTGCCCTAGCTTCTCCAGCACCAGACCGCCGATGGTGTCGTATTCGCCCTCGGGCGCCCGGAACCCCGTCGCCTGTGCGACCTCGTCGATGCGCAGCAACCCGGACACCCGCCAGCCATTGTCCGTCCGCAGGACATCCGGAGTTGCGTCGTCGTGTTCGTCGCGGACGTCGCCGACGATCTCCTCGATGAGGTCCTCGACGGTGACCATGCCCGCGGTTCCGCCGTACTCGTCGACGACCAGGGCGGTCTGCAGTCCGTTGCCGCGGATCTGCGTCATCACGGCGTCACCGTCCAGGGTCGATGGCACCGTGGGCACCGGCAGCGCGAGGTCCGCCAACCGCGTCTTGGCACGCTGCTCGTCCGGCACCTCGAACACCTGCTTGACGTGGACCATGCCGATGGTCTCGTCCAGGTCGCCTTCGACGATCGGAAATCGCGAGTATCCGGTCTCCATCGCCGTGACGATCAGGTCGGCGACGGTGTCGTCGGCCTGCAGCGCCTCGATCTCGGTGCGCGGCGTCATCAACTCTTCCGCAGTACGCGCACCGAATCGCAGCGAGCGGTCCACCAACAGCGCCGTCGTCGGATCAAGTGCTCCTCTGCGCGCAGAGTTACGGACAAGCGATCCGAGTTCCTGCGGCGAGCGAGCCGACCGCAGTTCCTCGGCCGGTTCGATTCCCAGTCGGCGCAGGATCCAGTTCGCGGTGCCGTTCGTCAGTCGGATCAGCGGCGTGAACAGCATGGAGAACAGGACCTGAGGTCCGGCGACCGCACGTGCGGTGGGAAGTGGGTGGGCCACTGCCAGGTACTGGGCCACCAATTCGCCGTAGACCATGGACACCGAGGTCGCGATCAGCAGCGACAACGCCAGCGCCGTACCGTGCACCCACCCTTCCGGTAGGCCGGCGGCTTCCAGCGGCCGCTCCAACAGCCGTGCAATCAGTGGCTCGGCCAGATAACCGGTGATCAGGGTGGTCAGCGAGATGCCGACCTGGGCGCCGGAGAGCTGGAACGACAGCGTGCGGTGCGCCCGTTGCACCATCTTGTCGCGGGGCCCACCGGTCCGCGCATTGGCGTCCACAGTGCTGCGTTCCAGCGCCGTCAACGAGAACTCGGCGGCAACGAACACCGCTGTGCCCGCGGTGAGGATGACAAAGCCGAGCAGTGCGAGCAGGGTGAGGCCGACGCTCATCGGGTCCTCGCTGGATGATCGCCGAGCCCGAAGCCCGGCCGACTAGAGGAGGGTTCAGCGTCGGATGGCTCGCCTGACGGCCGCTCGGCCCGGAAGCCCTCAGCGTCCGCGGGTGCCTGCGGCACGTGATCCCTTTCGGTCGTACGGCGTGGTGAGAGCAATATGTTAGCCCGCTTCCCCCGGCGGACTCACCAACCGCTGGGCAGCGGATGTCCTTCGGCGAAGCCAGCCGCCGACTGCACCCCGAGCACCACCTTCTCGTGCAGCTCGGCGATGGACGCGGCGCCGACGTAGGTACAAGTGCTGCGCACGCCGGACGTGATGTGGTCGAGCAGGTCCTCGACGCCGCCGCGCGATGGGTCAAGTCCCATCCTCGACGTGGAGATGCCTTCCTCGAACAACGCCTTACGTGCCCTGTCGAACGGGCTGTCCGCGGTGGTGCGCGCGGCCACCGCCCGCTTGCTCGCCATGCCGTAACTCTCCTTGAACGGCTGGTCCTCCCGGTCGCGCATCAGGTCGCCCGGCGACTCGTAGGTGCCGGCGAACCAGGAGCCGATCATCACGTTGGACGCCCCGGCCGCCAGGGCCAGTGCCAGGTCGCGCGGATGGCGGACCCCGCCGTCGGCCCATGTATGGGCACCGAGTTGTCTTGCCGCCGTGGCACATTCGACCACCGCGGAGAACTGCGGACGGCCGACGCCCGTCATCATCCGGGTGGTACACATGGCGCCGGGGCCGACGCCGACCTTGACGATCGATGCGCCGGCGGTGATCAGGTCGCGGGTGCCCTCCGCGGAGACAACGTTGCCGGCGGCGATCGGCAGCCCGAGGTCGAGCGAGGCCACGGACTTGATCGCGTCGAGCATCTTGAGCTGATGGCCGTGCGCGGTGTCGATCACCAACAGGTCGACGCCAGCCTCGGCGAGGCTCCGCGCCTTCGCGCCGACCTCACCGTTGATGCCCACCGCCGCGCCGATGCGCAGCCGTCCCTTGTCGTCGACGGCGGGGCTGTAGATGCCGGCCCGGATCGCGCCGGTGCGGGTGAGCACACCGGCCAGGGTGCCGTCGGGTTCGGTCATCACCGCGACGTCGATGGGTGCGTGTTCGAGCAGGTCGAATACCTTGCGTGGGTCGGTGCCCACGGGTGCGGTGACGAAATCGGAGACCGCGACGTCACGGACCCGGGTGAACCGGTCCACGCCGACGCAATTGCCCTCGGTGACCAGGCCGATCGGGCGGCCTTCGAAGACGACGACCGCGGCGCCGTGAGCGCGTTTGTGGATCAACGCCATCGCGTCCGACACCGAGTCGTCCGGCGTCAGCGTGACGGGGGTGTCGACGACCAGGTCGCGGCTCTTGACGAAGTCGACGGTCGCCTTGACCGCCGAGATCGGCAGGTCCTGCGGCACCACGACAAGCCCGCCGCGGCGGGCCACGGTCTCGGCCATCCGGCGTCCGGCGACTGCGGTCATGTTGGCCACCACCACCGGGATCGTCGTGCCCGACCCGTCGGACGTCGACAGGTCTACGTCGAACCGCGACTGCACATCCGAGCGGCCAGGGACGATGAAGACCTCGCTGTAGGTCAGGTCGTAGGGCGGCGGATGTCCTTCGAGAAACTTCATGTCACGTCGAGTCTAGTTGTTCCGTTTCACCCGCCGAGCAGACGCAGAATCGCATGAAACCGGCCTTGGTAATGCGATTCTCCGTCTGCTCGCGGTGAGAACTAGGCCGGAATTTCGGAGTGGTCGCCGCTCCATAGCGTGTGGAACTTCTGGTCGCGGTCGGCGTCGATCCGGCCGTAGGTGTGCGCGCCGAAGAAGTCGCGCAGGCCCTGGATCAGCGCCGCGGGTAGCCGCTCGGTACGCAGCGCGTCGTAGTAGGACAGCGCCGAGGCGAAGCCGGGGACCGGGATGCCGAGCTGGGTTGCGGTGACCACCACGCGGCGCCAACTGTCGACGGCGGCCTCGATCGCGCTGCGGAAGTACGGGGCGACGATCAGCGTGGCCAGCTGCGGGTCCTCGTCGTAGGCATCCTTGATCCGGTTGAGAAACTTGGCCCGGATGATGCAGCCGCCCCGCCAAATCGTCGCGAGGTCACCCGGCTTGACGCCCCAGTCGTACTCCTCGCTGCCGGCCTGGATCTGGTTGAAGCCCTGCGCGTAGGCGATGATCTTCGACGCATACAGTGCCTGCCTGACGTCCTCGATGAATTTATTTGCGTCACTGGGCTTTTCGCCGAGATCGCCGGAGGCCAGGCCGGTGGTGGCCCGGCGCTGCGCGACCGAACCCGACAACGCGCGGGCGAAAACCGCCTCGGCGATGCCGGTGACGGGCACGCCGAGGTCGAGCGCCGACTTGACGGTCCAGCGGCCGGTGCCCTTCTGTTCGGCCTCGTCGACGATGATGTCGACGAGCGGCTTGCCGGTCTTGGCGTCGACCTCGCGCAACACCTCGGCGGTGATCTCGACGAGGAAGCTGTCCAGGTCGCCCTTGTTCCACTCGGTGAACACGTCGGCGATCTGCGGCGCGGTCAGACCAAGCGCGTCGCGCAGCAGCTGGTAGGCCTCACCGATCAGCTGCATGTCCGAGTACTCGATGCCGTTGTGCACCATCTTCACGAAGTGACCGGCGCCATCGGGGCCGATGTGGGTGCAGCACGGGACGCCGTCAACATGTGCGGAGATCTCCTCCAGCAGCGGGCCCAGCGACTTGTAGGACTCGGCGGGGCCGCCGGGCATGATCGACGGACCGTTCAGCGCGCCCTCCTCACCGCCGGAAATGCCGGCGCCGACGAAGTGCAGACCGCGCTCACGCATCGCCTTCTCCCGGCGGATGGTGTCCGTGTAGAGCGCGTTGCCGCCGTCGATGATGATGTCGCCTTCTTCCATCGCATCGGCGAGCTCGTTGATCACCGCGTCGGTCGGGTCGCCCGCCTTGACCATGATCAGGACACGGCGCGGTTTCTCAAGCGCGGCAAGGAATTCCGGAACGGTCTCGCTGCGTACGAAGTTGCCTTCCGAGCCGTGTTCGGCCAGCAGGGTGTCGGTTCGGGCGATCGACCGGTTGTGCAATGCGACGGTGTAGCCGTGACTGGCGAAGTTCCTGGCGATGTTGGATCCCATCACTGCCAGGCCGGTGACCCCGATCTGAGCGGTGCCGGTGGTGTCAGGGGCGGAAGCTTCAGAACTCATTCGGGCAGCCTTTCATTTTTTTGTTGTGGCACAGCGGCTTTGAAATACGGATTGCCTACGCGGTGAACAGTCGGTGCAATTCGGTCAGCCACGGCACGGCCAGAGCCATGGTAGGCACGAAGAGCACCGCGGCCGCCGCGAGATAGGCGAATGCGGCCAGCACCAGGCTGTTCGGGCGACCGCCGAGGCGGCGGACCCGCAGCACCGTGGTGGGACCGCCGGCCGCCAGCGCCCCGGATGGTGTGCGTCCGGCGGCGCAGGCAACCAGGGCGCGGGCCAGGGAAGTGGGACCCGCGGTGCGGACGGCGGCGTCGTCGGCGAGCATTTCGATCAGCAGCCGGACGGCGTCAAGGGCGCTGGCGCTGCGGACGAATCGGGGGAAGGCGGCGTGTACCGCGATGAACATTTCGAGCACCAGGTCATGGCGGGCGCGCAGGTGGGCGCGCTCGTGGGTGAGGATGGCGGCGATCTCGTTGTCCGACAAAGTCTTCAGCGTTCCTTCACTGACCACGACTCGGCTGCGAACGCCGGGCAGGCAGTAGGCCAGCGGCTGTTTCACATCCAGGATGCGTAACCCGCTGGCCCCCGTACACGCGGGCGGCGGCGCCGAGTCGTGCGACATGTCGAGCAGGTCGACCATCATGCGGTGGTGCGCCCGGCGGCGTCGGGTCGCGATGGCGACCTGCAGCACGGCGAGCATCAGCCTGGCGCCGATCAGCAGCGTAATCGTGAACACCACGACGTAGGCGGTCCACAGCGGCCAGCCCAGGACGTCGATCTCGCTGGTGATGGTCGCGGTGGGCCGGCCGTCGGGGCCGGGCACAAAGAGCCGGCTGGCGATCGCGATGCCTGCGGAAAACGCCGAAAGGACGGCGGCAAGGGCAATGGACTGCCACAGCACGATGGCTGCGCGTGGCGCGCGCATCGGCCAGGACGCCCGCGCAAGCATTGCCGGCACCGGCCCTGACAGGAGCAGGGCCAAGATGGTGAAGGCCAGCGCGGACACGCCGTAAGTCTCTCTCAGCCGGTGCCCGGATCGCCAGCGGGCGGGGTTATGTCGTGTTTACTCTCCAACTCGGCGAGCGCGCGGCGCAGCGCCGCCGCTTCATCGGCGCCCACACGCTCGACGAAGTGCACCAGTGCGGCCTCCCGGCTGCCGGAGTCCGCGGCCTGATCAAGAGCGTCCACCATCAGGCCGGCCACCAGCTCGTCGCGGCCGTGCATCGGCGCGTACCGGTGGGCGCGGTCGTCGCGGTGCTGCACCACGAGATTCTTCTTGGCCAGCCGCTGCAGCACGGTCATGATCGTGGTGTAGGCCAGGTCGCGTCGGGCCGAGAGCGCCTCGTGCACTTGTCGCACGGTTTGAGGTTCGCGCGAAGACCACAGGTGGTCCATCACGGCGCGCTCAAGTTCCCCTAGACGCGTCAACTTGGCCATGTCTCGTTCATCTCCTACAGGCTCGAATCAAGGGTACTACGGGATTACTACGGTGCGTCGTATCTAACGCAGAGAAAGAACTTTCGGGCCACGGCGGAATGTTCCGGCAATGGTCACTACCACCTTCGTTTCGCGTCTGTGAGTCCAGTCACAGGCGGTAGCTCCTCCGCGGCGCCTGACTATAGTAAGGCTAACCTAACTCAAGATCGGGAGGTCCCATGACGGTTGCGATCGAAGACCCGCTCATCGCGGGCATGGCGATCAGGCGGACGCTGCCATTGCATGAGTCCAGCCGCCGACTGCGCGAGCTCTATCCCGAATGTCCGCGCGTCTACGGCGTGGCGGTGATGGGCGATCTCTCACGCCGGCGATGGTGGCCGCTGGCCGAGGCGGTGACGAGTGACCGCCTGCAGGTGATGTTCGATCTCGCCGCAGAGGAAACGGACAGCCGCGCCGCGGTGGCGCAGCAACTGGCGGCCACGCTCGCGCACGTCGTCGTCGGTCGGGTCGTGCCTTTGCTCGTGCTGGAGGGGCGGGCGTGGGACACCGGGCTGGAGAACCTCTGGGTCCATGTCGACTCCGAAGGGGCCATCGACTGGGTCGGAGTGGTCGATCCGACGCTTCGGGCGCTGCCGGACGATCCGTTCTTCGCCGACCGCGCCACCGTGCGCCCGGGGCACTCCGCGCGGGACGGCGTCATCGCCCTGCCCAGCGAGGCCGCGCTGACGACGTGGATCGCCCATCGCAGTCACCGTGCCCTCGAGCCGCTGTTCGCGACGCTCGCAGACGTCAGCGGCGAGGCGATTTCGGTCGCATCGATGTGGCACATCGTCGGCGCTGCCGTGGTGAGTGCAGCAACCCAGGTGCCGCTGCTGGCCGGTTCGAGCGAGGTGACCAGCATGCGGCGCGGCCAGGCGCTGCTCGACGCGCTGGTGGGCTTCGGGCTGCCGGTCCGCGGCACGACCCGAAGGACGGCGGGGAAGGTCTTGCTTAATTAGGGCAGCCTTGCCTATCCTTCTGGGTAGCAGGAGACGAAAAACCAACGGACCGCGCCGGAGTCGCTGAGGGCTGCAGAGACCCCCGGTCCACTCGAAGGACGAGCCCCGCGCCATCGGCGCGGGGCTCGTCCGCATTCTCACGGCTCTCGAGCCTTAAGCCCGGTCGATCGGGCCGCCGGCCTCGGCCCAGTCCTTGAACGCGCCCATGTTGTAGACGTCCCTGTAACCGAGTTCCTTCAGCGCCTGACCGGACAGCGCGGAACGGCCGCCCGAGGCGCAGTACAGAATGACTGTCTTGTCCTTGGCGAAGTTCTGGTCGTGGTACGGCGATTCGGGGTCGGCCCGGAATTCCAACATTCCGCGGGGGATATGGATGGCACCCGCGACCTTGCCGCTCTGCTCGACCTCTGGCGCGTCGCGGACATCGACGATCAAGGTGTTGCCGCTGGCGATCATTTCCTGGGCCTGCGCCGGTGTGACTTTCGGGACCACGGCGTTGGCGGCTTCGACTAATTCCTTCGCAGTTTTGGCCATGCCCGACAATATCTCCAGGCCCGACGCGCAGTGGCTCAAACGCAGCGTGTAGACACGATCGGGTGACTACCGATGTGCCCGAGGGCCTCCACGATGGCTTCGACAAGACGCTCGGTCTGACCTTCGTCGAGATGACTGCCGACGGCGGGCGGGGCCGGCTGGAGATCAACGACACGCTGCTGCAGATCATGGGCATCGTGCATGGCGGCGTGTACTGCTCGATCGTCGAGAGCATGGCCAGCGTGTCGGCCCACGTGTGGCTCAGCGAGAACGGCGGCGGCAATGTCGTCGGAGTCAACAACAACACCGACTTCCTGCGGGCCATCTCGTCCGGCACGATCACGGCGGTCTCGACGCCACTGCACCGCGGCCGGCGCCAGCAGTTGTGGCTGGTCACCATCACCGACGAGAACGACCGGGTGGTCGCCCGCGGCCAGGTGCGGCTGCAGAACCTCCCGGCCGAATAGCCACGCGCCGTCGCCGCGGCGCCGCGTCAACAACGCTCTGGTCGAGAGCTGCGCTGCTGACAGCCGCGCTACGTGGCAATATCGCGCACTATGCGTTTGACCCCGCATGAACAGGACCGGCTGCTGATCTCCTATGCCGCCGAGCTAGCGCGCCGTCGGCAGGCCCGCGGGCTCAAGCTGAACCATCCCGAGGCCGTCGCGCTGATCACCGACCACCTCCTCGAGGGCGCCCGCGACGGCCGCTCGGTCGCGGAGCTGATGGTCAGCGGCCGGGAAGTGCTCAGCCGCGACGATGTCATGGAGGGAGTGCCCGAGATGCTCTACGACGTCCAGGTGGAGGCCACCTTCCCGGATGGCACCAAACTCGTCACCGTCCACCACCCGATCCAATGATCCCTGGTGAAATCGTCTACGGGGACGGCGATATCGAGATCAACCCCGGTGCGCAACGGATCACGATGGACATCGTCAACACCGGCGACCGACCCGTTCAGGTCGGCAGCCACGTACACCTGCCGCAGGCCAACGCCGCGCTGGACTTCGACCGCGCCGCAGCACACGGCCATCGGCTCGACATTCCGGCAGGCACCGCGGTGCGCTTCGAACCCGGTGTCGCCCAGCATGTTTCCCTCGTTCCGCTGGGCGGATCACGCGAAGTCCATGGGCTAAGCCTGACACCGCCCGGGCGATTGGACGCCTCATGACCGAGCTGACCCGTGCCAGATATGCCGCGCTGTTCGGGCCGACGACCGGTGACCGGATCCGACTGGCGGATACCGATCTGTTCGTGGAGATCACCGAGGACCGCAGTGGCGGACCAGGACTGGCCGGCGACGAGGCGGTGTTCGGCGGCGGCAAGGTGCTGCGCGAGTCGATGGGCCAGGCCCGCGCCACCCGGGCCGACGGCGCACCCGACACCGTCATCACCGGCGCGGTGATCATCGACCATTGGGGAATCATCAAGGCCGACATCGGCATTCGCGACGGTCGCATCACCGCGATCGGCAAGGCGGGCAACCCCGACATCATGTCCGGGGTACACCCCGATCTGGTGGTGGGGCCGTCGACGGAGGTCATCGCGGGCAACGGCCGCATCGTCACCGCCGGCGCGATCGACTGCCACGTGCACCTCATCTGCCCCCAGATCATGGACGAGGCGCTCGGCGGCGGCATCACCACGATCATCGCCGGCGGCACCGGGCCGGCCGAGGGCAGCAAGGCCACCACCGTCACGCCTGGCTCCTGGCATCTGGCCAGGATGCTGGAATCCCTGGACTCCTGGCCGATGAACATCGCACTGCTGGGCAAGGGAAACACCGTCAGCGCCGAGTCGATGTGGGAGCAATTACGCGGCGGCGCTTCGGGGTTCAAGCTGCACGAGGACTGGGGCTCCACCCCGGCCGCCATCAACGCCTGCCTAGCGGTGGCCGACGCCTCCGGTGTGCAGGTGGCCCTGCACTCCGACACTCTGAACGAGGCCGGCTTCGTCGAGGACACCATCGGCGCCATCGCCGGGCGGTCGATCCACGCCTACCACACCGAGGGAGCTGGCGGAGGCCACGCGCCCGACATCATCACCATCGCTGCCGAGCCGCACGTGCTGCCGAGTTCGACCAACCCGACGCGTCCGCACACCGTCAACACCCTCGACGAGCATCTCGACATGCTGATGGTGTGCCACCACCTCAATCCCAGCGTCCCAGAGGATCTCGCGTTCGCCGAGAGCCGCATCCGGCCGTCGACGATCGCCGCGGAGGATCTGCTGCACGACATCGGTGCGATCTCGATGATCGGCAGCGACGCGCAGGCGATGGGCCGCATCGGCGAGGTGGTCATCCGCACGTGGCAGACCGCGCACGTGATGAAACGCCGCCGCGGCGCGCTGCCGGGTGACGGAGCAGCCGACAACAACCGCGCCCGCCGCTATGTCGCCAAGTACACGATCTGTCCCGCCATCGCACACGGACTCGACCATGAGATCGGTTCGGTCGAGGTCGGCAAGCTCGCCGACCTGGTGCTGTGGGAGCCGGCGTTCTTCGGGGTGCGCCCGCACGCCGTGCTCAAGGGCGGCATGATCGCCTGGGCGGCAATGGGAGACGCCAACGCCTCCATCCCGACCCCGCAACCGGTCCTGCCGCGGCCGATGTTCGGCGCCGCGCCCGCGGCGGCACCCGCCACCTCGGTGCACTTCGTGTCCCCGCAGGCAATCCAGGACGGTCTGGCCGACCGCCTCGCCGTCAACCGCCGCCTGGTCGCCGTCAAAGACGTCCGCAAGGTTGGCAAGGCCGACATGCCGCTCAACGATGCGCTGCCCCGCATCGAGGTCGACCCCGACACGTTCACCGTGCGCATCGACGGCGACGTGTGGCAGGAGCAGCCGGCCACCGAATTGCCCATGGCGCAGCGCTATTTCCTGTTCTGATGACCAGCTTGGCGACCCTGCTCGCGATGGCCGACTCGCGGTTGCCGACCGGTGGCCACGTGCATTCCGGCGGGGTCGAGGAGGCGGTGACCAGCGGGCTGCTCGCCGACGTCGAAACGCTGCGGGCATACCTGCGCCGCCGGATCCGGACCCACGGTCTGGTGACGGCCTCGGTGGCCGTCGCCGTACACACGGGTGCGTTGTCGATTCCCGACGCGGATCGTGAAACCGACGCGCGCACACCGGCTCCCGCCGCCCGGCAAGGCGTCGCGGGCCCAGGGCCGCGGTCTGGCCCGGCTGGCGAGGCGAGTCTGGCCCGACCGTGACTGGGAAGCTCTCGGCACGCACGCCACACCTCGCGGTTGCGGCCGGCTCCGTCGGCGCCGCCAGCGGCTTGACACCCGAACACACCGCGCTGTCGGTCGTCTACACCACGATGACCGGTTCCGCCACGGCAGCGCAGCGGCTGCTGGCACTGGACCCCGCCGACGTCGCGGCGCTGACGTTCGAGCTGTCGACGTTGTGCGACCAGACCGCCGCCGAGGCCGGCAAGGAACTGGCCGACCTGTCCGATCCGCTGCTCGACGTGCTGGCTCAGCGGCACAGCGAACGCGAGCGCCCACTGTTCGTCTCTTGAAAGGCAAGCCATGCCACCGCATTTCCTCTCCGCCGATTCGGCTGGCCAACCGCACACCCACACCGAACGGCCCAAGCGAAGCCGGAAACCGGGGGAGCCGCTGCGCATCGGCGTCGGCGGGCCCGTCGGCTCCGGCAAGACCGCCCTCGTCGCCGCGCTGTGCAGGCAACTGCGCGATGAGCTGTCGCTGGCCGTGCTGACCAACGACATCTACACCACCGAGGACGCCGACTTCCTGCGACGCCATGCGGTGCTGCCCGACGAGAGAATCGCCGCGGTGCAGACCGGCGGCTGCCCGCACACCGCGATCCGCGACGACATCACCGCCAACCTGGACGCCATCGACGATCTCATCGCAGCCAACGACAATCTCGACCTGATCCTGGTCGAATCCGGCGGCGATAACCTCACGGCAACCTTCTCCTCGGGCCTGGTCGACGTGCAGATCTTCGTTGTCGACGTCGCGGGTGGCGACAAGGTGCCGCGCAAGGGCGGTCCCGGCGTGACCTACTCAGATCTGTTGGTGGTCAACAAGACCGACCTGGCGCCGTTCGTGGGCGCGGACCTCGAGGTGATGCGCCGCGACGCCGCGGCGGTGCGCGGAGACCGGCCGACGGTGCTGATCTCGTTGACCGACGACCCGGCGGCGACGCCGGTGTTGGCGTGGGTGCGCGAGCAGCGCAGGGTGCCAGTGTGTTGAGATCCGACGTCTTCATCGTCGCCAGCCGCGACCGGCAGCCCCGCATCGAGTGCACTGGCGGACTGGCCGCGCGCCGCACCGAACCCGGCACCGTTCATCTGGTGTCGGCCGCGGCGACCCCACTGGGCGGTGACGCGATCCACATACGCGTCGTCGTCGAACCCGGGGCGCGGCTACGGCTGCGCACGGCCGCGGCGACGGTGACGCTACCCGGCGCGTCGACACCGGAGTCGCATGCGTTCTGGACGTTGGAGGTGGCCGGCGACCTCGATATCGACCCGCAGCCCACCATTGTCGCCGCCGACTCGCGACACTTCACGTCGACGCGGCTGGAGCTGACGGGCTCCAGTCGTATCCGGCTGCGTGAGCGCATCCAGATCGGCAGATCCGATGAGCGCGAAGGCTTTTGGTCCGGTTCGCTACATGCCGACGTCGACGGGTCAGCTTTGTTGCGGCACCGCATCGAACTCGGCAGCGGATCGGTGGCCGACGATGAACTCGGCGCGCCGCTGGCGTGCATCAGCGAGTTGCACTATCCGGACGTCTGTCTCCAAACGCCCGGTACCACACTGGAATTGGCCGCCGGTGGTTCATTGACCACCTGGCAGGGCCAACGCCTCTAGCTCGGCCGCCTTTTCCGTGTCCTGCACCGACGCCGCGATCTCTTCCAGCTCCTCGATCCTGGTGCGCGCGTAGGCCTGCTGCTCGGTGATGGTGAGGTTCCCGCGAGCGGTCGACAGGAACGTCACCGACCAGGACAGCAACGTGGTGATCTTGGTCTTGAACCCGACCAGGTAGACCAAGTGCAGCACCAGCCACGCCAGCCAGGCGATGAACCCACCGAACTCCAGCGGTCCGACCTTGGCGACCGCGGAGAACCGCGAGACCGTCGCCATCGACCCCTTGTCGAAGTACTTGAACGGTTCGCGTTCGGTGGGGCTTGCGCCCTTGAGCTCGGCCTTGAGGTTTTTCGCCACGTACTTGGCGCCCTGGATGGCGCCCTGCGCCACCCCCGGAACGCCTTCGACCGCGGCCATGTCGCCGACGACGAACACGTTCGGATGGCCGGGAATGGACAGGTCGGGCAGCACCTTGACGCGCCCGGCACGGTCGATCTCCACGTCGGACTGCTGGGCGAGGTCTCGGCCGAGCGGACTGGCCGACACACCGGCCGACCACACCTTGGTGGCGGATTCGATGCGGCGGATGGTGCCGTCGGCGTCCTTGACCGTGACACCGTTGCGGTCCACGTCGGTGACCATCGCGCCGAGCTGGATGTCCACGCCCATCTTCTCCAGCCGCGCCTGGGCCTTCCTGCCCAGCTTCTCGCCCATCGGGGGAAGCACCGCGTTGGCGCCCTCCAGCAGGATCACCCGCGTCTCGGTCGAATCGATATGCCGGAACGCACCTTTGAGTGTGTGGTCGGCGAGTTCGGCGATCTGCCCGGCCATTTCGACGCCGGTCGGTCCGGCGCCGACGACGACGAACGTCATCAGCTTCTCTCGCCGCGCCGGATCGCTGGACCGCTCGGCCTGTTCGAACGCGCCGAGGATGCGGGCACGCAGTTCCAGCGCGTCGTCGATCGGACTTCATGCCGGGCGCCCACTCGGCGAAGTGGTCGTTGCCGAAGTACGACTGGCCGGCACCCGCGGCGATGATCAGGCTGTCGTAGGGCGTGGTGTACGTGTGGCCCAGCAGCACCGACGTCACCGTCTTATTCGCCAAGTCGATGTGCGTCACATCGCCCAACAGCACCTGGGCGTTCTTCTGCTTGCGCAGAATCACCCGCGTCGGCGGCGCAATCTCACCGGAGGAGATGATGCCGGTCGCCACCTGATACAGCAGCGGCTGGAACAGGTGGTGGGTGGTCTTGGCGATCATCTTGATGTCGACATCGGCCCGCTTGAGCGCCTTGACGGCGGTCAGCCCGCCGAAGCCCGACCCGATGATGACGACTTTGTGCCGGTCAGATGCAGTGGCTCCGGGATGGCTCATTTCGGCTCCTCGACGGGCTACACGTGCAGTTCTCACCCCTCACGGTAGTCGTCCGAACCGCCGAGAACCGAATCGTCTCCTGTGGTATATCCCACGTCAGGGGCGGGATGACGCACCGAGGAGCGGCTTGAGCGCTTCACCGACGGCCGTGAT
>CAVXVJ010000030.1:0-140351 GCA_963765155.1 uncultured Actinomycetota bacterium | reverse complement strand
AATTAAGTCCTCTGCCCTCCAATTTCGATTGGAGGGCAGAGGCATTTCTATTGCATTTATTTAGTCGAACAGCGCGGGTGCGGTGCGGCTTTTCTCCAATTCAAGCAGCGCCCTTTTCCTATTGATCCCGCCGCCGTATCCAGTAAGACTGCCATTCGATCCGATCACGCGATGGCACGGCACGATAATGCCGATCGGGTTATGGCCATTCGCCAACCCGACGGCGCGAAATGCGCCCGGCGATCCAATCTGGTGGGCGATCTCGCCGTAGGACCGAGTCTCGCCGTAAGGGATTGTCATCAGCGCAGCCCAAACCCGCCGCTGGAATTCGGTTCCGACGAGATTGAGTTCCAGGTCGAACTCGGTCCGGTCGCCGGCGAAGTACGCCTCGAGCTGGTCCACGGCGTCGGAGAATGCCTCCTCGTCGGGTTCCCAGCCGTTATGGCTCGGCTCGTACGTTTGATCAACCATCCGAAGGTGCATCAACCTGCCGTCCTTGCCAGCCAAGGTCAGCTGTCCCACTGGGCTGTCCATCGAGCGAAACTGCAAGGTGCCCATCACTTCTCCTTCGGCGGCCATTGATTGACCGCATGGTCGAGAGCTGTCCACAGATGCTGGGTGGCATATGACCGCCACGGTCGCCACTGCGCGCTGCGCTCGGCGAGCGGGCGTGGGTCGGCCGGCAGGCCGAGCCCCTTTGCGGCCAACCGGACACCGAGATCGCTCACAGGGAAGGCGTCGGGATCGCCCAGGCCACGCATCGCGATCACCTCTGCCGTCCAGGGGCCGATGCCGGGCAGCGCGAGCAGCTGCTCTCGGGCGCGATTCCAGTCGCAGCCGGCGTCCAGCACAAGGTCACCATCGGCCATCGCGCCGATGAGCGTGGTCAGCGACCGCTGCCGTGACTTCGGAAAGGCCAGATGCGCCGGATCGATCTCCGCCAGGTGCTCGACCGCCGGAAACACATGGGTCAGACCGCCGTTGAAATCAGCCACCGGCTGGCCGTAGGCAACCGCGATGCGCCGCGCGTGGGTGCGTGCCGCCTTCAACGACACCTGTTGGCCGAGCACCACGCGCACGGCAAGCTCGTGTTCGTCGACCGTCCGAGGAATCCGCTGACCGGGCGCCTTGGCCACTACGGCAGCCAGGTCCGGGTCGACGCTCAGCGCGTCGACGACAGCTTCGGGGTCGGCGTCGAGGTCCAGCAGCCGTCGGCATCGCGCGATCGCGGTGGACAGATCGCGGAAGTCGTCCAACACGAGCTGGTACTGCACATGGTCGGGTTGCGGTGTGAGACTTACGATTCCGTTGCCGTTGGGCAGCCGCAGCGTCCGTCGATACGCGCCGTCGCGGACTTCCTCGACACCGGGCACCGCGCTCGCGGCGAGATGGCCGAACAACCCCTCGTACGCGAACGGCGTTCGCACCGGCAGGCGCAAGGACAACGCACCTGTGGCGCCGACGTCCCTACCCTCGAATCGGGCACGCGCACGTTGGCGCAGGGCCGTCGGCGTCAGATCGCACACCGTCCGGACGGTGTCGTTGAACTGGCGGATGCTGGAGAAGCCCGCGGCGAACGCGACGTCACCGAACGGCAGCTCGGTGGTTTCGATCAGTACCCGGGCGGTCTGGCTGCGCTGCGCCCTGGCCAGCGCCAGCGGATTCGCGCCGACTTCGGCCTGCAGCAGCCGCTCGAGCTGGCGCGTGGTGTAGCCCACCCGGGCCGCCAACCCGGTGACACCCTCGCGGTCAACCGTGCCGTCGGCGATGAGCCGCATCGCCCTGGCCACCACATCGCCACGCACATTCCACTCCGGTGAACCCGGCGAGGCGTCGGGCCGGCAGCGCTTGCACGCCCGGAAGCCCGCCTTCTGTGCGGCCGCCGCGGTGGGATAGAACCGCATGTTGCGGGCGAATGGTGGGCGCACCGGGCAGCTGGGCCGACAGTAGATCTTCGTGGTCAGCACGGCGGTGACGAACCAGCCGTCGAACCGGGCGTCCTTCGACTGGACGGCCCGATAGCAGCGGTCGAAATCCTCGTGCATGCCTCGACAATTACACGAGCCCACCGACAACACTGGCGGAAAACCGACATTGTCGTTGCGGCCAACGAGACGATTACGACGTAGGTTCTCAAATTCGATGTCATATTCTCATTTGCCGTGTCATGTCGATGTCATATATGACACGAATCTGAGACACCGACGGTGTCCACCGTCGAAAGACACGCGGTCGCGCTACGGCGTGTAGCGAGCGTTCGGAGGGAAGCGAGCCCGCCGCAACCAACGTGTGCCCGCGGGGCGCAATAGGGTCAGTTCGTGCAGAATCCTGTTCCCGCACTCTTCGGTCGTTCAGAAGAGTTGCGTGTACTGAAACTCCTCGTGAGCGGGGCACGGAACGGGGTGAGTGGCGCCGTCGTTGTGCGTGGTGACCCGGGCATAGGTAAGACGGCACTGCTCGAAAACGCAACGTCAGACCTGTCAGGCATCACCCTGGTGCGATCCGACGGGTTCGAGGCCGAACTGGCGCTTCCATACGCGGGGCTTCAGCGGGTGGGGATGGCGCTAATCGAACACGTCGCCGTCCTGCCGTCGCGCCAGCGACAGGCGCTACGCATCGCGTGGGGGAGCCAGGATGGACCCGCTCCGGACCGCTTCTTGGTGGGCCTGGGAATGCTCGCGCTGTTCGCCGAGGCGGGTGCCACACGTCCCGTCGTCTGCGTGCTCGACGATGCACACTGGCTCGACTCGGAGTCGCGCGATGTCCTCGCCTTCGTAGCACGACGGCTGCAGGCGGAGTCGACGGTGTTGTTGTTCGCTGCACGCGATGGCGAGGAATCTGACGTCCAGCTGGCCGGCATACCGTCTATGCGGCTGGTGGGCCTGGATACTCAGTCGGCTGTGCAACTGTTGAGATCGACAGCGCGGACGACTGTCGACCCGTTGGCGGCGACGCAGATCGCCGACGCGATAGGAGGCAATCCGCTTGCGCTGATCGACCTGGGGCGCGAACTCAGCATCCGCCAACTCAGCCAACTGTCACTCGCGGTCGGTCCGATACCTCTCAGCCGACAACTGGAGGCGCGCTACCTGCGACAGGTACGTGAATTGTCGAAAGATGTACAGCGTTGGTTGCTGGTAGCGGCCGCGGAGTCGGCCGGCCACACCGAACTCATCGCGGCGGCCGCGGGGCGGCTTGGACTTGCGCCGGAATGCGCGGCGGAAGCAGAACGAGCCGGCCTGGTCATGCTCGGCGATACCGTCGCCTTCCGCCATCCCCTGGTGCGATCTGCGGTGTACGGCGCTGCGCTGGGGACCGAGCGGCGCCAGGTGCACGCCGCGTTGGTGGTCGATGCCCAGCGGTTGGGGCTGGTGGAACTCGAGGCGTGGCACGCCGCGGAGGCCACGTTCGGAGTCGACACCGCGGCCGCCGACCGGCTTGAGGCGGTCGCCCAGCGCGCCGCCAAGCGCGGCGCGCTGGTGTCGCAGGCGCGGCTGCTCGCCCGCGCCGCCGACCTCACCCCGGCGGGCCCAGACCGCGACGACCGCTTGCTCGCCGCAGCAGAGGCCGCCGGCGAGGCCGGGGCGGCGCATTTGTCGCGGGATCTGCTCGACCGGATAGACCCAGACGACCTCGATCAGATCCAGCAGGGGCGGCGAATCATGGGGCACACGCAGGTGGCGATCTTCATCGCTGACCCCGCCGCCGTCATGAGCTCCCCGGCCGACATGCTCAGGGCCGCAGACGAATTTCACGGCCTTGATCCAAAACGCGAGCAGCGGGCGTTGCTGCGAGCATTCGAACTTGCTTTGGTGACCGAATCACTAATGGAGGGAACCACACTGGCGGAACTTGGTCATCGGCTCGAGGCCGGTGCCAAGGTCATGGATGGCCCGTACGCGATAGTCCTTCGCGCGGTCGCAGCCCACATCCTGCGGCCCTACACCGATGCCGTTCCGTTTATGCGTGAGGCGATCGCCATGCTCTCCGTCCTAGACGACGGCGATCTACCGAAATTCGGCTTCGTCGCCATTGCGCTGACTACAGCGCTTTTCGATGAGCAAGCCGGCGCGAATTACCTCAGTCGACTGGCACGCATCGCGCGAGACGCCGGTTCACTGCGGCGCTCGATACGGCGCTGTGGGTTCGCTCAATCTTTGAGCTGGGTCGTGGCGATCCCGCGGCGGGCGGGCGCTATGTCGAGCAGGTGAGGGAGCTGCGTCGGGCGATCGGCTACGAGGCGGAGCACGTCGTCAACGTCTCCTACTTGGCGTGGACAGGGGTCCCGAGAGACCAGGTCGAGCTGATTGGCGAAGTCACCCGGACGATGGGATTCGGTGGTGTCTACACGTCGGCGAAGGCGGCGCTGGGCGTCCGCGACGTCGCCGAAGGCCATTACGGTGACGCGTACAGACGTTTCCGGGCCATGATCGAGGCACCGTTCCTGCAGGTCACCTATCTCCAGCTGCCCGACTTCGTCGAGGCCGCCGTGCGCAGCGGGCCATGTCGCCGATGCCACGCACACCGCGCAGACAATCGCAACGATGGCCGCTGCGAGCCAGACGGCATGGCTTTCTGGACTCGATCACCGGTGCCGGGCTCTATTGGCCAATGATTCCGACGCGGAGGCGCATTTCAAAGATGCCATCGAATTCCTCGGCGCCGCACAGGTTCCCGCGGATCTTGGCAGGGCTCATCTGCTGTACGGCGAGTGGCTGCGCCGAATGAAACGCCGTCGAGACGCCCGGGTGCAGCTGCGTATCGCGGCAGAAATATTCGATCGGATCGACGCGCCCTCGTTCGCCCAGCGCGCCCGCAACGAACTCGCCGCAACGGGCGTGACGATCAACAAGCGTCAGACCGTAGCGGGCATCGAATTATCGCCACGGGAGGCGGCCGTCGCCTTCATGGCAGTGGACGGCAACACCAACGCCGAGATCGGCTCCGCCCTGTTCATCAGCACCAACACCGTCGACTACCACCTACGCAAGGTCTTCGCGAAGATGGGTATCCATCACGTCGGCAGCTCGCCGACCGTTTCGCCGACGCGATCCGACCGTCCTGACTACGAGCGGTACGTGGTTCGGTGTGAGCCGGCCGCGCGCAGGCTTAGCCCATGCCATTCATCACCGCCGACGACGGCGCGCAGATCTTCTACAAGGACTGGGGCACCGAGGGCACTCCGGTCATCCTCAGCCACGGGTGGCCGCTCAACGCCGACGCCTGGGAGGCCGCCGCGCTCTATCTGGCCAACAATGGCCACCGCGCCATCGCCCACGACCGGCGGGGACATGGCCGCTCCTCGCAGACCTGGCACGGAAACGAGATGGATACCTACGCCGACGATCTGGCGACGCTGATCGTGACCCTGGGCCTGACCGACGTGACACTGATCGGGCACTCAACCGGCGGTGGCGAAATCGTGCGCTACATCGGCCGCCACGGCACTAGGCGCGTCGCCAAACTCGTGCTCGTCTCGGCGGTCCCGCCGTTAATGCTGCGCACCGATGACAACCCCGACGGCCTGCCCCTCAACACATTCGACGACATCAGAGCCGGCGAAATCGCCGACCGCTCCCAGCTTTACCGCGATCTCGCCGACGGCCCTTTCTTCGGCCACAATCGAAACAACAATGTCTCCCAGGGGATTCGTGATGCCTTCTGGCTGCAGAGCATGGCATGCGGTCACCGCGGCGCATACGAGTGCATCGCCGCCTTCTCGGGGACCGACTTCCGACCCGACCTAGGCAAGGTCGACGTGCCGACCCTGATCATCCACGGCGATGACGATCAGATCGTGCCCTTCGCGGTCGGCGGCCAACGATCGGCAAAGCTCATCGACGGCGCGAAGCTGACCGTGTATGAGGGTTCCGGCCACGGCCTGCCCGACACCGACCGTGACCGCCTGCACGCCGACGTGCTCGATTTCATCAACTCCTAACAACCCGAAAGTGAGAACTCCCATGTCAGATACAACCGCTGCCTGCGACACCATCGTTCTGGTCCACGGTCTGTGGATGACACCCCGCTGCTGGGAAGGATGGAAGGCCCATTACGAGGCAAAGGGCTACCGGGTTCTGACCCCCGCCTACCCCGGCTTCGAGATTGAAGTCGAGAAACTTCGCAAGAACCCAGACGTCATCGCCAACCTGACCGTGCCCGAGACCGTCGACCACCTCACCGGCGTCATCGAAGCACTCGATGTCCCACCGATCATCATGGGTCATTCCTTCGGCGGCACCCTGACTCAGCTACTGCTGGCACGCGGCCTCGGTGCTGCGGCCGTCGTCGTCGATTCCGCCCCAACCGAGGGCGTGCGAGTCAATCCGCTGTCTCAGGTGAGGTCGCTGTTCCCTGCGCTGAAGAACCCCGCCAACCGTCATAAGGCGGTCGGGTTCACCCAAGAAGAGTTCCATTACGCCTTCACCAACACGCTGAGTCGCGAAGAGTCGGACAAGGTATGGGAGCGCTACGCGATCGCCGCACCCGGCAACTGGGTGTGGGCCTATGGGCTCATCGCCAACTTCAAGCCCGGCCACCAAGAGACATGGGTCGACTACACCGCTGATCGCGCACCCCTGCTGTTCATTGGCGGCGAGAAGGATCACATCATGCCGCCGGCGGTCAACAAGTCAAACGCCAAGCACTACAGCAAATCGCCGGCCGTTACCGAGTACTACGAATTCCCCGGCCGTGACCACTGGACCTGCGCGGCGCCGGGCTGGGAAGCGGTCGCAGACTATGCGCTGGACTGGGCGCTGGCCTACGCCGACACCAAGCCACGCGGCCAACACACCGCCTAACGACAGCGCTCATTTTCGACGCAAGGACAGCAGGAGAGTGCACTTCACCTCCCGAGGGCTTTCGCGCAACGAAGGTAGCCGGAACGACACTGACCAGGAGCGATCATGACCGAGACCTACGACCTCAGCCGGACAGCCGTGCTGTTGGTGGACCCCTACAACGACTTCCTTTCCGAGGGCGGGAAGCTATGGCCCCTTGTGAAGCCGGTGGCCACCGAGGTGGACCTGCTGGATAACCTCCGCACTGCGATCACGACAGCGCGAGACGCCGGTGTGCCCGTGATGTTCGTCCCCCACCGGCGTTGGGAGGAAAGCAACTACCTGGGCTGGGACCACCCAAATCCCAACCAGCAGAGCGTGAATCAACAGCAGACCTTCGCCCGTGGCAGTTGGGGCGGCCAGTTCCACCCCGACTTCCAGCCTCAACCGGACGACGTGATCATCACCGAACACTGGGCGCAGAGCGGGTTTGCCAACACAGACCTGGACATGCAGCTCAAACAGCGCGGCATCACTCACGTCGTGCTGGTCGGTGTCCTCGCCAACACATGCGTCGAGTCCACTGGCCGGTTCGCGATGGAACTCGGTTATCACGTGACCCTGGTCCGGGATGCGACGGCGGCGTTCAGCGCCGAGATGATGCACGCCGCACACGAACTCAACGGACCGACCTTCGCCCACGCGATCGTCACAACGTCTGAGCTCGTCGACACGCTCTCAGCGCAGCATGCCCCAGCGCGCTGACGCACCCACGCCGCCCAAGAACCGCCCACACATAAAGGGTGTAAACAATGGCGCCCGACGACCTGATGGACTCCACCGCGACCGCGTTCATCAATGCCACTATCGAATCGGTCGACATGGCGGACTGGCTCTTCCACCTCGCCGACGCCGAATAGCTCAGCGAGCTGTAGCGCCTTGACGCCCGAGGAAATGACACGGATCTGAGACAGGATCCGTATGACACGATCTGAGACAAGTCGCATTACCGCTGGTCAGAGCCTCGCGATATGACGGAACGCACGCCCGCTTACATATTCCGAGCTACCGAGGTAGTTGCTCTATCCCGGATTCACACGCTTGGTCAGCGGTCGATGGCGGCCATGTTCCCTTCGTCGTGGCGTTCGCCGGCGGCTGGAGTGAGGTTGTTGAGCCGTTCGATTTGTTCGGCGCTCAGCGCTATGCCGTCGGCGGCGGTGTTCTCTTCGACGCGGGCGACGCGCTTGGTGCCGGGGATAGGGGCGATGTCGTCACCCTGGGCTGAGTAGCCAGGCCAGCGCGATCTGGGCGGGTGTGGCGCCGGCCTCGGCGGCGACGGCCTCAACCTCATCGACGATGCGCAGGTTGCGCTGGAAGTTCTCGCCGACGAAACGGGGGTTGTTCTTGCGCCAGTCGTCGTCGGAAATATCTGCGGTGGAACGGATTTGACCGGTGAGGAAGCCGTGACCCAACGGTGAATACGGAACGAAGCCGATGCCGAGCTCGCGCAGCAGCGGCAGCAGCTCCGCTTCCACGTCGCGGGTCCATAGGGAGTATTCGGTCTGCAGTGCGGTGATCGGGTGCACAGAGTGGGCGCGGCGGATCGTGTCGACTCCAGCTTCGGATAAACCGATGTGGCAACCTTGCCCTCGGCCACCAGTTCGGCCACAGCCCCGATGGTGTCCTCAATCGGAATGTTCGGGTCCACCCGGTGCTGGTAGTACAGGTCGACGTGGTCGACGTCGAGGCGCTTTAGGGAACCTTCGATCGCGGTGCGAATGTTCGCCGGGCTGCTGTCGATGGCTCCGGGCCCGTCACCGGAGTGCGACACCAGGCCGAATTTCGTCGCCAACACCACCTGGTCGCGCCGGCCGTTGATCGCTCGCCCGACCAGTTCCTCGTTGAGGTAGGGCCCATAGATCTCGGCGGTGTCGATATGGGTGACGCCCAGCTCCAGTGCCCGGTGGATGGTCCGTATCGACTCGGCGTCGCTGCCCTGACCGATGTTGTAGTAGGCCGACATCGACATCGCGCCGAGACCTATGCGAGAGACCTCCAGTTGGCCTAGCGAAACGTGCTTCATCAGTTGCTCCAATTCTCAATCGCTTTGGATGTCGTCCAGATTCAGACGACTATTCGACTCTCTGCATGTTGGCTTCATCCAACCGCGCACCGTGCACCGTGATCTTTGAGAAGTCGCTGTCGATCTCCTGAAGATCCGCGGGCGTCAGCGCAACGTTGAGCGCACCGAGGTTTTCAGTCAGGTGATCGACGTTGCGAGTCCCGGGATCGGGACGATGAACGGCTTCTGCGCCAACAGCCATGCCCCTGCGATCTGGGCAGGCGTCGCGTTCTTCTTGTCTGCGAATCGTTTCATCAGATCGACGACCGGCATGTTCGCAGCCAGGTTTTCCGGGGTGAAGCGAGGGAACCGGGATCGAAGATCGGTCTGCGGGTCGAACCGAACGCAGGCATCGATCTTGCCGGTCAGAAAACCTTGTCCGAGTGGGCTCCAGGGACGAAGCCGATTCCCAGTTCCTCACACGTGTCGAGTACGCCATTTCGCTCGGGATCGCGTGTCCACACCGAGTACTCGCTCTGCACGGCGGTCACCGGTTGAACAGCATGCGCGCGACGAATGGTTCGTGCGCCGGCCTCGGAGAGACCGAAATGCAGCACCTTTCCCTCGCTGATGAGGTCCTTGACTGCGCCGGCGACGTCTTCGATCGGCACGCTCGGGTCGACCCGATGTTGGTAGTAGAGATCGATGCGGTCGGTCCGCAGACGCTGCAGTGACCCCTCGACCACTTTCTTGATGTGCTCTGGCCGACTCAGCGGCGCACCGGACCCTTCGACGTCGAATCCGAACTTGGTGGCGATCGCGACACTGTCGCGCAACGGCGCAAGTGCTTCTCCGACAAGGGTTTCGTTCGTGTAGGGGCCGTACACTTCGGCGGTGTCGAATAATGTCACTCCGTGGTCGTGGGCGGCACGAATAGTCGCGATGCCTTCGTTCTTGTCGGCGGGTGGTCCGTAGGTCCCGCTGATACTCATGCATCCGGCGCCGAGCTCTGAGACTTCCAGCACTCCGAGCTTCCTTGTCTGCATTGAGTTTTCACTCCTCTTGTTCCCTGGCAATGCTTCGCCGGCGCATGCGACCAAAACGGCGGGCCCGGCAACCAGCCCGGCACCGATGAGGGCGGTGCGAGTCATGAGCGCGCGGCGGCCGATACCCCGAGGCTGGTTGTTCTTGGTCACGCTTGATCCGTCGGCAGCGCCACCGTTGCCCCATGCCGGGCGAGATGGCGGGCGCTGGATTCCCCAATCCCTCTGCTCGCACCCGTCACCAAAGCGACTGCGCCACTCAATGTTGTTGTCATGGAGGCCAGTTCCTTTCGTGGAGGTGAGAGTTAGACGCTGACGTCGTCGTACGACAGCGACGCCGACAGGTCACGGTGTGCGTCGATCTGCTCGAGCAGCTCGTGTGCCTTCTGCTCCGCGGCTTGCATCGCGTCGGCACCGGCCACCCAACGTCGCGGTGGCTCTGGTGAATCGGCGAGGGCGACGAGTCCGGCGGCGAGCTTGGCCGGGTCGCCAGGCTGGGTGCCGTTCATGCCTTTCATCGCGGCGATCGTCTGTGCGGTGCGCTCGGCGTAATCGTCGATCGACAGTTCCGGCCAGATCGAAGAACCATCGACCAACAGCTCGGTGCGGAAGTAGCCCGGCTCGACGATCGTGGTGCCGATCCCGTAGGGCTCGACGTCGTAGCGCAGCGATTCCATCCAGCCTTCCAGCGCGAACTTCGACGGCGCATAGGCAGCGCAGAACTCCAGTCCCACCAGTGCGGCAGTGGAGGTGATGGTGATGACGTGACCGGCGCGCTGTTTACGCATGATCGGCAAGACGGCCCGGGTCACATTGAGTGGTCCGAAGAAGTTGGTTTCCATCTGGGCACGGAACTGTGCGGGGCTGATCTCCTCGAAGTAGCCGGCGTAGTTGTTGCCGGCATTGTTGACGAGCACATCGATGCGTCCGAACCGCTCGACGGCTGCCTGTGCAGCGGCGCTCGCAGCGTCGGAATCGGTGATGTCCAAGGCGACCGCGAGCAGCTCGTCATGCTCACCAATGGCTTTGCGCACCCGGCCCTCATCGCGTCCGGTGGCCACGACCGAGTGACCGGCTGCCAGCGCCGCCTTGGCGATGTCCACGCCCATTCCCCGGCTGGCGCCGGTGACGAACCAGACCTTCTTGTTTGACATTTCACAGTTCCCTTCACGGCGATTCATTCAGTAATGCCAGTCAAGTCGTGTCCGCGGGTTCCAGGGAGTACCGGGTTATAGGGGTATAGCCAGTGACCCCCACAAACATCGTGGATGTCCTAGGTTCGAGAGCATGAGCAGCCGAGACGACATCCGTGAGTTCCTGACGACGCGTCGGGCCCGACTCACCCCGGATCAGGCCGGGCTGCCGCAGTACGGGGGTCGACGCCGGTCCCTGGCCTGCGCCGCGAGGAAGTCGCCCTGCTGGCGGGGATGAGCACGGAGTACTACGTCCGTCTGGAGCGGGGCAACGCCACCGGCGTCTCGGAATCGATATTGGATGGCATCAGTCGAGCCCTGCGACTGGACGCGGCCGAGCAGTCACACCTGCGTGACCTGGTCCGCACCGCCAACGAGGGGGCCAACACCCGGCGGAAGCGCAAATCCGGCCGCCAACAGCAGGTCCGCGCAGGGGTGCAGCAGATGATCGACGCGATGACCACCGTGCCGGTGATCGTGCAGAACGGACGTCTCGACATCCTCGCCGCGAACAAAGTCGGTCGCGCCCTTTTCGCACCGATCTTGGAAACACCTGACGGCTCAGGGAATTTCGCGCGCTACGTCTTCCTGCACCCGCGTGCGGGCGACTTCTATCGCGATTGGAGCGACGCGACCGAGCAGATCGTCGCGCTGCTGCGCAGTGAAGCGGGTCGTGCGCCCTACGATCGCGCGCTGACCGATCTGATCGGCGAATTGTCCACCCGCAGCGACGTCTTCCGAAAACTGTGGGCAGCCCACGATGTCCGCATACACGACACGGGCAGGAAACGCGTCCACCATCCGATCGTCGGTGACCTCGACCTCACTTTCGAAGCACTGGACGTGACCTCTACCCGCGGTCTGCAACTCATCGCGTTCACCGCACAACCGGGAACCCCCTCCCACGACGGGCTGCAGTTGCTCGCCAACTGGGCCATGACCAGCGACGAGGCGAAGCCTCCGTTGACGACCACCTGCCAGGGGCTGGCGCCCGCGGAGCGTCGTGACGCGCGCCATGGTGTCGCCCGTGCATGACGTGACTGTTGAACACAATGTCGACGCGACCATGCGCGCCACCAGTCACGTCTTTCGCGCCGGACACCGCATCCGGGTCCACGTCACCTCAAGCAACTTCCCGCGCTGGGCCCGCAATCTGAACACCGGCGAGCCCGTCGAAGACGGCACACGCACCCGCACGGCTCAACAACAGATCGCCCATGACGCGGCACGGCCCTCGCACATCATCCTGCCCGTCATTCTCCAGGGGTCTTGACCGACACCCCATCGCGAGACGGTGCTAGCTGCGCACCATCGCCTTCCCACGGCATAACTGGAACGTATTGGAGACACTGCTATGGCAAAACACCTCGCTGTTGTGTTGCAGGTCAACGGCAACGAGCACCCAATGGATCTAGACGCGCGCGTAACGCTACTCGATGCGCTTCGCGAGCACACTTTGCTGACAGGCACCAAGAAGGGCTGCGATCAGGGCCAGTGCGGAGCATGCACCGTGCACGTGGACGGGCAGCGCGTGTTGAGCTGTTTGACGCTCGCCGCCCAAGTCGATGGCCTGGCTGTCACCACGATCGAAGGCGTGGCCGAACCTGATGGGACGTTGCACGCCGTCCAATCGGCATTCCTCGAATTCGATGCATTCCAGTGCGGCTATTGCACACCCGGTCAGATCATGTCGGCCGTTGCTTGCATAGAGGAAGGTCATGCCACGTCCGACGACGACATTCGTGAATACATGAGTGGCAACATCTGTCGTTGCGGCGCTTATCCACACATCGTCGCGGCGGTTCGGGACGCGTCCGCACGCCTTCAACAGGAGAGCGGACGATGAGGGCATTCGATTATGTTCGCGCAGAAGACATGTCGACGGCACTCCGCGAGGGTGGACAGGCCGACACGCGATTCCTTGCCGGTGGCACCACATTGCTCGACCTGATGAAATGCGGCGTCGAACGCCCAGCCAGGATCGTCGACATCACCCGCGTGAACGGGCTGAACCAGATCGAGGTCGATCAGAGTTCGATCCGCATCGGCGGGCTCGCCAAGATGAGTCACGTCGCCGACGACGCCCGCGTCAAAGCGGTAGCCCCAGCCGTGTCTGAGGCGCTATGGCGTGCCGCCTCGCCTCAACTACGCAACATGGCCACAATCGGCGGCAACCTCATGCAGCGGACCCGCTGCAGTTACTTTCGGGACCCTGTCGCCTATTCCGATTGCAACAAGCGTGAGCCCGGATCAGGTTGTGCCGCAATGGCGGGCGTGAATCGCAACCACGCGGTCCTGGGTACCAGCGAGGCGTGCATCGCCATCTATCCGGGTGACTTCGGCGTGAGCCTGGTCGCGTTCGACGCCAAGCTTCATATTCAGGGAGCACGAACGCGAGTGATCTCTGCCGACGAATTCTTCCGTCTTCCTAGCGACCGTCCGGATATCGACAACGACCTCGCGCCCGGGGAAATCATCGTCGGCATCGAGATTCCCGTGTCTGCCGCGCTGAAGCGTTCGCATTACCTCAAGGTGCGCGATCGTTCGTCCTACGAGTTCGCTGCTGCGAGCGCAGCCGTCGGGCTCGAGATGGAGGCCGACGCCAAGACGATTCGTGAGGCACGCGTCGCTCTCGGCGGGGTCGCCACCAAACCCTGGCGCGTCCGCGCCGTCGAGCGAGCCCTGGCAGGAAAGCCCTTACGGGAGTCGGTCCTTCGGGAGGCATCCGCTTTGGCCACAGAAGGGGCCAGGCCTCGTGAGCACAACGCCTACAAGATCGCCCTGGCACCCAAAGTCGTTGCGCGCGCGCTGATGGCGGCGGGAGGACTCGCGTGAAGAGCCTTCTCGAGATTGGAGCTGCAACGTCGAACGGTGCTCAAGGCGGCGGTGACGGCAGCGGGGGTCGCCGCGACCGCAGCCGTACTGCCGGCCTGCTCAACGGACGCTCCTCCTCAAGCGGCGCCTCCAAAAAGCTTGGCGCACTGGGCTCGCCACTTTCTCGCACCGACGGTCATCTGAAGATCACGGGCGGTGCGCGTTATGCGATCGAGCAAAAGCTCGATGGCCTTGTCTACGGTGTCATCGTCGGCTCCACCATCCCCGCCGGCCGGATCACGTCGATCAACACAGCCGCGGCCCGTGCCGAGCCGGGAGTCATAGCGGTTTATACCCACGAAAGTGGGCTGAAGATCAACTCGCCGACGCGAAATACGGCCGGCGGGGCGGCGACGAGAAGTTCGCGCCGCTGCAGGATGACCTCGTCCGTTGGAACGGCCAGCACGTTGCGATCGTCATTGCCAAGACTTTTGAAGAGGCGACCGCGGCGGCAGCGCTCGTGCTGGTGAGTTACGAGCGCGATGCGGCCATCCTGCACCCAGACGATGCCCGCGCCCGTCCCCAGGTCGACGACCAACTCAACTCGCAATGGGGCGACGCCAAGTCTGCGCTGGCCGCTGCGCCGGTCACCGTCGAGGCCGTCTACACCACGCCCCGCGAATACAACGTTCCCATGGAACCGCACGCCTGCGTGGCGGCGTGGAAGGGGGACGAGCTGACTGTCTGGGAGCCCAGCCAGTGGGTCGGCGGCGCCCGGCAGGTCATCAGCGAGTACATGGGCATCGACATCGAGAAGGTTCGCGTCGTATCACCTTATGTCGGAGGCGGTTTCGGCTCCAAGGTCGCGCCACACCCGCATGTGGCGCTGGCCTGTGCGGCTGCCCGAACCCTAGGGCGGCCGGTCAAAGTGTCGCTCACCCGGCCACAGACGTTCACGGGCCTCGGAGGCCGTCCCCGCACGCGGCAGCGGCTCGCGCTCGGGGCGACGAGAGACGGCAAGCTGGTTTCGATCGTCCACGAAGGGTCGAACGAGACGGCGATCGACGATGTGCATCAGGAGCCGACCAACGTGGTCACTGCGATCATGTATGCCACGCCCAATTTCTGGTCGCGGCATAGCATCGTGCCCGTCAACACCGTCAATCCAAGCTGGATGCGGGCACCGGGCGAGAACCCCAGCGCGTTCGCTCTTGAAACGGCGATGGACGAACTGGCCTACAAGCTGGACCTCGATCCGGTCGAGTTGCGTCTACGCAACTGGGCAGACCATGACCATCAGGCCAAGATCCCCTGGACGACAAGACAACTCCGCGAAGCCTACGCAGCCGGCGCCGAAGCGTTCGGTTGGTCGCGGCGCAACCATCAGCCGCGCTCGATGCGGGAAGGACGGGACCTGATCGGTTGGGGTATGGCTGCTGGCACGTACCCGGTACGCCGCACACCCAGTGAGGCCAAGGTCATCATTCTCGCGGACGGGTCGGTCGAAGTGCGCAGCAGCGGTGCAGACATCGGTACCGGCACCTACACGATTCTTGCGCAGACCGCCGCCGAGGCAATCGGTGTACCGGTTGAGCGGGTGAAGGTGCTCCTCGGCGACACGTCACTGCCGCGGTCACCGCTCGCCGGTGGATCACAACTTGCCAATGTTCTGACTGGTGCTGTTCACAAGACCGCTCTCGCGGCGCGAGAAGAGTTGATGACGCTCGCAGTCAGCGGCCCAGGTTCCCCCTTGCGTGGCGAGCGGGCCAGGGACCTGACGATCGATGATGGGCGCATCCGCCTCTCGCGACGTTCGACCGGGGGAGTGGATATTTCCGAACTCCTTCGTGTGACGGGGCGTGAGCGTCTCGAAGCGCATCGGGACACGTTTCGCCCCGGTGCGACCGAAGACAACCGCAACCAGGCGGGCCGCACGTTCACGCAGATACTGCCCCCGACCGACGGTGGAGTATCGGCTCATAGTTGGTGCGCACACTTTGTCGAGGTTCGCGTCGACGAGGATTTCGGAACCATCCGGGTAAGGCGAATGGTCGCTGCTTGCGACAGCGGCCGGATCTATAACCCCAAACTTGCTCGCAGCCAATGGATTGGCGGGATCGTGATGGGAATTGGTCAGGCGCTCCTCGAGGAGGGGTCGATCGATCCGCGAGACGGCCGGGTCACCAATGCGAACCTTGCCGAATACGTGGTCGCCGTCAACGCCGACGTGCCAGACATCCTGACCATCGATGTCGGAATTCCGGATTACCAGGCGACTGCACTCGGTGGGAAAGCGGTGGGGGAGCTTGGAATCGTCGGTGTCGCGGCGGCCATCGGCAACGCCGTCTTTCACGCAACGGGGAAGCGGGTGCGCGATCTACCGATCACATTGGAGAAGCTGATTTGAGAATGGCAGAGACCGCCGATCCATGGATAAATCTTCTCTCCCGCCCCTGGGCGGGCGCCCCTATGGTCGAGGCTGCGGGCGCTCACCGGCCCGCCGCAACGAAGGAGCGACGACCCCATGAAGATGACCGGCAACACGATCCTGATCACCGGCGGCACCTCGGGCATCGGGCTCGGCCTGGCCCTGCGCCTGCACGAGGCCGGCAACAAGGTGATCGTCGCCGGCCGGCGCAAGAAGCTCCTCGACGACATCACGGCTGAGCACCCGGGCATCGATGCGCTGGTCCTGGATGTCGCGGACCCCGACTCGATCGCCCGGGCCAGTGAGACCGTGGCCGCGAGCCACCCGGGGCTGAACGTCCTGGTCAACAACGCCGGCATCATGCTGAAGGAGAACCTGCTCGACCCGGCCGGCCTCCCGGTCGCCGAGGATCACGTCACGATCAACCTGCTCGGCACCGATCCGGATGACGTACGCCTTCCTGCCACTGCTGGTGGGCAAGGACGACGCGGTCGTCATGAACGTCACCTCTGCGCTGGCGTTCGTACCGTTCCCGATCACCCCGACCTACAGCGCGACCAAGGCAGCGCTGCACTCCTTCTCCCAGAGCCTGCGCATCCAACTCGCCGGTGCCGACGCCGGCGTCCAGGTGATCGAGGTCGTCCCGCCGAGTGTGCGCACGACCCTGCTCGGTCAGCAGGACGACGACCAGGCCATGCCGTTGGACGACTTCCTCACCGAGACCCTCGACCTGCTGCGCGAGAATCCCGACGCGAAGGAGCTTGTCGTCGAGCGCGCCAGGTTCCTCCGCGACGCGCAGGCCAACGGCTCCTACGACAACGTCCTCGCCATGCTCAGCGAATACTGACCGGTCCTGCTCAGCCATGGATCGGCGGTCTCTGGTTAGTCGGGCGGGATGCGGCGAGGATGGAAGCATGGACAACAAGGCACTGGCGGATTTTCTGCGCCACCGGCGTGAGATGCTGCGCCCCCGCGACGTCGGTCTGATCGAAGGACCGCGCAGGCGTACGCAGGGGCTGCGCCGCGAGGAGGTCGCGCGCTCGCCGGCATGTCCACCGACTACTACGCCCGGCTGGAACAGCAGCGTGCTCCGCAGCCCTCAGTCCAGATCACCACGGCTCTGGCCCGGGCGCTGCGGCTGACCCTGGATGAAAGCGACCATCTGTTCGCCCTCATCGGGCACAACGCCCCGGCCCGCTTTCAGCCGTCTGAACATGTCAGCCCGGCGCTGTTGCGGGTCTTGGACCGCCTGCACGACACTCCGGCCATGGTGCACAGCGACCTGATCGACACGCTCGCGATGAACCCGTTGGCCGTCGCGCTGCTCGGCGACCAGACCCGCCACACCGGGCTGGCCCGCAGCGGGTTCTACCGGTGGTTCATGGACCCGGCCGAGCGTCTGATGTTTCCCGAGGAGGCCCACGAAAACCACGGCCGCGCCCATGCGGCGCGTCTGCGGGCAGCGCTGACAACTGGCAGCGATACCGCTCGAGCCGCCCGAATCCTTGCCGAACTCACGGCACACAGCCCGGAGTTCGTGCGCATGTGGGAACTTCAGGAGGTCGCTCAACGCTACGGCGACTGCAAGACGATCCTGCATCCCGAACTCGGCCGCATCGACGTTGACGGCCAGGTCCTGTTCACCGAGAACCGCGCCCAGGCTCTGGTGGTGCTGACCACACACCCCGGCACGGAGAGCCACAGCAAGCTCGAACTGCTCTCCGTCATTGGGCACCAGCAGCTCACCCCCTGACGTCCCGGACCGGGAGGGGCGGGGGCATCCGAGTCCTTACTTCGCGATTCAACTCCCTGTCCCAGCCGTCATCCTCGGAGGGTCATTCGCAGTCGAAGGATTGCCGCGTAAAGGCTTTCGCGGCTGTGACGGGTATTCATCAACATCGACGGGTTCAACACCGGTGAGAAAACCGAGACCTACTGGGCCATCCGCAGTTACGAGATCAGCGATTGAAAGACCAAGTCGACGTCTAGACGAAGGCCATCGGACAGTCCAGACGGAGTAACCGAAACAGCCCAGTTCATGCGTTTCTTCTGCTCTTCTCGTTTGAACCCGCGTCGGTGATCACGTTGTGCGCCAATCGATGGCTTGCTCGAACGCGTGGGCAACGCTGTAGATGGTCGGCTCGTCGTACCAACGGCCGACAAGCATCATCCCGACCGGCAAGCCGTCGCGCATGGCGCACGGAACCGACATCGCAGGGTGCCCGCTGATGTTGAACTGCTGAACGTTGGGCGTCGGCTCAAAGGACCGCTGGAGACGCTCTGCAAGTGAAGCGTCACGCGAGGGTATCGGCTGGGCTTTCATCGGCACTGTGGGCATCATCAACACGTCGTACTGCTCGAGCGCCTTGTCGTAGCTGGCGCGCACGCGGGGGGCCAGGTTGTAGGCCTTGGCCAGGTGGCGGCCGCCAAATCTCTTGCGCAGCACATTGGCGGAGACCGCAATGAACTTGAGCGAGTCGCTGAGCTCGTTGCCACGGTCTTGCCAATTGTGGAGAAATGCGACAAGGGCCTCGTCGTGGTAACCCGGGGCACCTATACCAAGGCCATTACTCAGGAGTATCTGCTGCAGCGTGCCCTCGAAAGTCAACGGCGTTGCGACTAGGTGTATTCGGTTGTGCCACGGCACAGACACTTCACCGACCTCAGCGCCGAGGGCGGCCAGCGCCCGACTGGCCTCCCGCACAGCGTCCTCGACATCAGATTCGGCGCCGACGGTGCCAAACCCATCCGTAAGCAAGCCGATTCGGATGCCGGCGATGGGTGCCCCCAGCGCCTGGGTGTAACTCTTCACCTGCGGATTACCTTGGCGCGAGTCGAAGCCGTCGCGTCCAGCCATCACCTGCAGCATCACCGCGTTATCCGTCACCGAGGCGGTCATCGGGCCGATGTGGTCAACACCCGCCTCCAGCGCCATCGCACCGGTGAACGGAACCAATCCGTAGGTTGGCTTCATCCCGTATGCACCACACCACGCCGCCGGCATTCGGACCGAGCCGCCATGGTCAGTGCCCACCGCCAGATCCACCTCACCGGCGCCCACCAAAGCGCCGCAACCAGACGAGGAACCCGCCGACGAGTGCGTCGGGCGATGCGGGTTGCGCACCACGCCGTAGTCGCTGGAGTGGGAGCCGGCCGAGAAGCTGAACGACTCGCAGTTCGCTTTGCCTTTGATGCGTGCCCCGGCGTCCAGCAAGCGGGTCACCACGGTCGCGTCTGCAGTCGCGACATGACCGCGCAGCAGGTTCGTGCCGTTCATCATCGGGACTCCGGCCAGGTTGATGTTGTCCTTCAACACCACCGTCTTCCCCGCTAGTGGACCGTCACTGGTTGTCTGGATGTCGGTCTGCACACACCACGCGCCGAGCGGGTTGTCGGCCGGCTCAATCCAATCGCGGTCGCCGCCGCGGAAAGCAAGTCCCGCGTCAGTGTCCAACGCATCGATCTCGGCATACACCTCGACGTTGCCGAGCACCGCGGCATGGTAGAAGTCGAGATCGGCGCCATCGATATCGATGCCGAGTTCCTTCGCCGCCTCTCGGATCTCAACAAGCGTGGGTTCGTCTGTTGTCATGGCTTCCACTGCATCCTTGTCTCGTCAGTCACGAAATCGGCGGCGTTCGTAGCAGCCTAATCTTCACGTGCGCTATTATCTAGTGTACTATGAAATCGTCCGCTAGAAGTCCAGCGTCAGAAACGGCGTCGTCGGTGCGTCGTGGGAACGCGGGCACGCAGCTGTCGTTCGCCTTGTACAGTGCCGCGAACCGGATGGTCCGGTTGCACAAGCCATTTCTCGAGCCGCTGGGTCTGACATTCCCGCAGTACCTCGTGATCCTGGAGTTGCTGGACAACGCGCCAATCTCGGTCGGTGCGCTTGGTGCCCGCCTGGACATGGATACGGGCACGATCACGCCGCTGCTCAAGCGGCTGGATGTCGCCGGGGTAGTCACGCGCACACGCGACTCCGCGGACGAACGCCGAGTGCTGGTCGAGCTGACGCCTCGTGGCCGCGCTCTCGAAACCGAGATCCGGGGTGTCACCGACAAGATCAAGTCGGCATGCCGGCTCACCAACAGGGGCGTGGACGACCTCCGTCGCACGCTCGAAGCGCTCGCACATCCTGCAGTCGAGTGAACACTCAAGCATCACAAGGAGATTCAAGATGAAGATCGGCATTCTTGGCGTTGGATATATCGGCAAAACGTTGACCCAAAAGTTGAGCGCCGCCGGACACGACGTGAAGGTCGCCAACTCGCGCGGCCCAGACACCATTGAGGTCGACGCGCTGTCCTCGGGAGCACGCGCGGTCTCGGCGGGCGACGCCGTGGTGGACGTTGACGTGGTGATCCTCTCCATCCCCCTGAACCGAATTCCCGAGGTCGCACCGCTGTTCACCGATGTTCCAGCCGAGACGGTCGTCATCGACACGTCGAACTACTATCCGGCGCGAGACCGCCGGATCGAGGCCATCGAAGGTGGTCAGGTCGAGAGCCTCTGGGTAGCCCAACAGTTGGGCCGCCCGGTCGTCAAAGCGTGGAACGCGATCGGATCGGACTCGTTCGCGCGCAAGGGCAAACCCGCCGGGAGTGCAGATCGCATCGCCATTCCGGTTGCCGCCGATAGTGAAACGGAACGCAACCTCGGCATGGCACTGGTCGAGGACACCGGATTCGACGCATTCGATGCCGGGCCGCTTGCCGAATCGTGGCGACAACAGCCCGGCACACCGTGTTATTGCACGGACCTGACCCGCGCGGAGATGCCGGCCGCCCTGGCGGCAGCGGACGCGACGCGATCACCGAAGCGGCGCGACCTCGCGGCGGCTGCGGTCCATGAGAGATTCGGACCCACGTCGAACCCCGACGCAGATTACGCCGTCCGCATCAACCGTGCGTTATACATGTGAGCCCTTGCGCCATTGAACGCGAAAGCGTCCCGCCCGCAAAGGATCCGAAAAGTGGCCCGGTGCCGCGCTGGTCGCGTGGATAGCCCGCTCGAATCCCTTGGAGATTAGGAGGTTCAGAGCGGGAGTAACGCTTTAGATCGACGAAGCTCCTTAGGCGCTGGCGGATTGACGGGCGTGGAGCTGTTCTTCGAGCGCGTCGATCGCCGAGGCGGTCAGGCTGTGCTGGATGTGGCGCCGTGCAAGCGCTTCTGCGGCGGCGGCGTCGCGGGCGATGACGAGTTCCATCATCTCGTGGTGCTGATGGAAATCGATGGTGCGAGGCTCGTCGCCCACGGGCAGCATCAGGCCCAGACGGCGGTAGCGGTCGGATTTGTCCCACAGGTCGTCGAGCATTTTGATCATCACGTCGTTATGGGAGGCGACATACAGTGCGCGGTGAAAGGCGCTGTGCGCCACCAGCCCTTCCTCGCCCCATTCCCGAGTCACCGGCACCAGCTTGGCCAGCGTCGCCCGCATCAGCGCGATGTCGTCGTCAGTGCGCCGTTCGGCGGCCAGCGCCACCGCGGCCGGGTCCAGTGCAAGCCGCACCTCGAACAGCTGACGCGCCTCGTCCGCGCCGATCGACGACACCCGGGCGTCTTTGTGGTTGTCGATCTCGATGAGACCCTCGCCGCTGAGCCGCCGAATCGCCTCGCGAACCGGCGTGATGCTCATACGCATCCGCTCGGCCAGCTCGTACTGCGCCAGCCGTGACCCGGCCGGTAGCCCACCATTGAGGATCAAGCGCCGCAGCTCGTGATAGGCCACGTCGGCCTTGCTCGAGAAGACGTTGGCCACCGGCGGTGTCGTCATGTGCGCTCCATCCCATCCATCTCGCGATGTGACCAGAGCCACAAGCAAGGGCTTGTGCTCGCGGTCACACGGAGTCTAGCATCGCTCATCAGTTACAACTCACATCTTATAAGTTACGAGAAGAGGGATAATCGGATGAAGATCCTGGCCATCCATGAGGGCGTCGTCCCGATCAGTTCGTCGATCCGCAACGCGTGGATCGATTTCAGCGCGATGGATTGTTCGATCGTGGCGATCGTCAGCGACGTGGTCCGCGACGGTGAGCCGGTGGTCGGCTACGGCTTCAACTCCAACGGCCGCTACTCGGCGGGGGAGATCCTGCGCCGACGGATGATCCCCCGCCTGCTGGATGCCGAACCCGAAGGTCTGCTGGATGAGACCGGCAACCTTGATCCGACGCGGGCGTGGCCGATCATGATGACCAACGAGAAGCCCGGCGGGCACGGCGAACGCTCGGTCGCGGTGGGTGTTTTGGACATGGCGCTGTTCGACCTGGCGGCCAAATTCGCCGAGAAACCGCTGTACCGCTATTTGTCGGACCGCTTCGGCGACGGCGAACCCTGACGACTCGGTGTTCGTCTACGCCGCCGGCGGCTACTACGCCCCCGGCAAGACCATCACCGATCTGCAGGACGAGATGCGCCGCTTCCTCGACGAGGGTTACAGCGTGGTCAAGATGAAGATCGGCGGCGCCGACCTAGCCGAGGACCTCAAGCGCATCGAAGCGGTCATCGACGTCCTCGATGGCGATGGTTCGCGGCTGGCGGTCGACGTCAACGGCCGCTTCGACCTGCAGACCGCGCTGGAGTACGCCAAGGCGATCGAGCCCTATGGCCTGTTCTGGTACGAGGAGATCGGCGACCCGCTGGACTACCGGCTCAACGCCATCGTCTCCGAGCAGTACCGCGGGCCCATCGCCACCGGCGAGAACCTGTTCTCGGTTCAGGACGCCCGCAACCTGATCCGCTACGGCGGGATGCGCCCGGACCGCGACTACATCCAGGTCGACCCCGCCCTGGCCTACGGGCTGACCGAATACATGCGGGTTCAAGACATGCTGCGCCAGCACGGCTGGTCCTCACGGCGCTGCATTCCCCATGGCGGGCACCAGTTCTCGCTGCACATCGCCGCGGCACTGAAGTTGGGCGGCAATGAGTCCTACCCCGGGGAATTCCAGCCCACCGGCGGCTTCGCCGACGGCGCGGTGATCTCCGACAGCCAGGTCGGGCTTACCGAGATTCCGGGCATCGGCTTCGAAGCCAAGAGCGCGTTCTACAAGGTGCTGCGCGAACTGCACCACTGATCGCGTTTTCGGTGCCCCCGGTGTCGTGGCCGGGCGGCGCGTATTCACCGCTGCCCGGCCACCGGCCGCCGCCCAGCGGGCCGATTCACGGCCAGGGACCACCTCATCCGCCACATAAGGAGCACCGCCATGACCACTTCAACTACTAACCGCCCCAGCCGATCCCGGTTCGGGTCTCTGATTCGCCAGCTCTGGTTCCAGGTTGTCGTCGGCGCCATCGCCGGCATCGCCGTCGGAATCCTGTTGCCTGACATCGGCGCCGCGGTCAGCCCGCTCAACGACTGGTTCATCGGACTGGTCAAGATGATCGTCGTCCCCGTCGTGTTCTGCGTGGTCACTCTCGGCATCGCCACCATGGACAACCTGCGCAAGGCAGGCCGCATCGGCGTCAAGGCGCTGGGCTACTTCTTCGTGCTGTCGCTGGTCTCGATGCTGATCGGCATGGTCGTGGCCAACATCTTCAAGCCCGGCGCCGGCATGAACATCGACGTCTCCACCCTCGACGCCAGCAGCATCCCGGGGGTGGAATCCGGAGAGAAGGCCGGCTTCGTCGAGTTCGTCTCCAACGTCATCCCCGAATCACTGTTCGGGGCGATCACCGGCCACGCGATCCTGTCCGCGCTGGTGGTCTCGCTACTCGTCGGATGCGCGCTGAACGTAACCAAAGTGCACAGCGCCCCCATCACCACCCTGATCGAACAGCTGTCCCACGTGGTGTTCAAGATCGTCGGGTGGGTCATGCGCCTGGCGCCGATCGGCACCTTTGGCGCCCTGGCCTCGGTGGTCGCCAAGTACGGGGCATCCAGCCTGCAGCAGCTCGGTTTCCTCATCCTGCTGTTCACCGCCACCTGCGTGGTCTACGTGATCGTGCTACTGGGCTTGATCTCGCGCGCAGTGGGACTCAACGTCTTCACCCTGATGCGCTACTTCAAAACCGAGTTGCTCATCGCGTTGAGCACCTGCTCCAGTGAAGCCGTACTACCCCAACTGGTGCGCAAGCTCGAACACCTGGGCGTGGACCGCTCGGTCGTCGGCTTGGTCATCCCCGCCGGGTTCTCCTTCAACCTCGACGGTTCAGCGGTGTACCTCACCATGGCCTCGCTGTTCCTCGCCCAAGCGGTCGGTATCGATCTGAGCTGGCAGCAGCAGCTGGTCATGGTCGCGGTGATGATGCTGACCAGCAAGGGCACCGCGGGAATCGCCGGCGGCGCCTTCATCGTGCTCGCCTCCACCATCACCGCCGTCGGCCACGTCCCGCTCGCCGCCCTGGCGCTCATCGTCGGCATCGACCGCATCCTCAACGAAGGACGGGTATTCATCAACGTCCTCGGCAACGCCCTCGGCGCCATCGTGATCGGCAAGTGGGAGAAAGGCTTCGACCACCAACGGGCCCGCGAAGTCCTGGCCGGGGAGCACGAGTTCGTCATCGAAGACGACGAATCCGACGAGGACACCGAACACGCCCCGAATGCGGTCAAGGAACCCGCAGCCGCCACCCACTGACCCAGCCAGAAAGGATCCACCGATGTGCGCGTGCTGGTCACCGTCAGTTCCACCGGCGCCCACCACTACCGCCTCCGCCGCGACACCTCACTGAGCTTGCGGCGCTCGGAGGCCGTGACACGAATTTGGGCAAAAATCGCCGGTCCGCTTCGCCTTCTCGATGGTCGGAGGGGCGCCCAGGGCGGCGATCCTATTGACGGAGGATTAGACATCGTCGATGCCAGTTCATAACCTGTCCGAGACATATGTTGCCGGGGGGCCTGCAACGAAGGATCGTGACAATCCGAATGAGTCGGGTGCGCCACTCTCTTCGGCGAACGGCGGGCGGTTTTGCGGCCGGGGTCCTTGTGCTAGCCATGTCGATAGCGGGCGACGTCAAGGCGGACCCGGCGGCTGACGCGCTGTCCAGGCTCGATGAGTTGTCCCGTCAGGCGGTGCAGAGTCGTGAAGCCGTCACCCTCGCCCAACGTGATGTCGACGACAGACTGGCTGCCAAGACCGCGGCCGAAAACCGACATCGCGCCGACCTGGTAGCCCTCGACGCCGCGAATTCCCAGCTCGCCTCCAATCAAGCCGCAGCCGACCAGGTGGCGGCGATGACGTATGTAAGTGGACGCACCGGTCAGTTGGCGGCGGTGCTGACCGCAGGCTCCCCGCAACAGCTGATCGACCAGCTGTCCCTGCAGCGGATAGTCGTCGCTGAGACGGCCGGTCGGATAAAGGCCTTTCAAGCAGCGCGTGAGCGTGCGGCCGCCGCCGCGAGGGCGTCAGAGACATCGGCCGCTGACGCCCGCGCCGCCGCGGAGCGGTCTGCTGCGGTGCGCGCAGACCTGCAGGCGAAACTGAGTGAACTGCTGCGTCAGATCGCCGCCGCGGAGGCCCAGTACGCAGCGTTGACACCCGCTCAGCAGGCGGTCGTCGATAACGCAACCGCGCCGCCGCCGGCGCAGAGTGTGCCCGCTCCGGCAGACCCCCTGCTCAACGCGATGCCCGGCCCACCTCCCGCCGCCGTTGTCCCTCCCCCCGCGGCAGCCGTGGATATCCCGGAGGCGTTGCCCGTCGGCGTCGCGTATGAGGCCGGAATGCAGCCCAACACCATCGTGGCTGCCCGCGCCGTCAGCCAAAGGTTCCCCCAGATTGCCGAGATCGACGGTGTCCGGCCGGACTCTAAGCCGTGGCATCCGAGCGGCCTGGCGATCGACATCATGATTCCCAATTCCGAAAGCCCCGAGGGCATCGCGCTCGGAGACGAGATTCTCGCGTTCGCGATGGCCAATGCGGCCCGATTCGGGCTACAGGATGTGATCTGGCGCGGCACGTACTACACGCCGGCCGGTCCGGCAGGCATCGGGTTACGGGCACTACGACCACGTGCACATCACCACGACACCACGCCGCTAACCGACGAATCGGCAAGCCCCCCGCTACAAGCCCGAGTCTTGTCAACGTCGCCAGGCGATTTCTGTCACTGTTCGTTTGATCTCTGCAAGTCGGCAGCCGCGGCGATGCGCGATGACCAAGTTCTTGGGCGCAAGTCTCGGACTTCAGTCCGGGGTGTGAGCCCATCTTGTGTGTGGGCGGGCGGAGCCCGGCGTTCAGAGTGGTCGGGCTTGGCCGTCGATGTATTGGTTGATGATCGACAGCGGTGCGCTTCGCGCAGGAAACGGCGAAGTAGGACTGCGATCTGAGGTGGCCGCGCATGCGGGCGCGGACCGCCGGTGCCGGTGGACTCGCGCGGGACGCTGTAGGCGGTGCGGCCTTTGAGGCGTTGGGCGAGAACGGAGATCGCCAGGGTGGGCGGGTAGGCGACGAGCAGGTGCACGTGGTCGGTTTCGCCGTTGAATTCGACGAGCTCGACTCGAGCTCGGCGCAACGGCGCGCATGGTGGTCTCGGTGAAGGTGAGCATGGCGTCGGTGAACACCGGCCGCCGGTACGTTGGTCACGAACACCAGGTGGGCGTGCGGCAGGGACACGCTGTGCCGGGTGCGGCGATCGGTCGTGGTGTCGGTGGGCGCCTCTACGGTTGCGGTGTGGGTGAGACCTACCGCATGGCACCGACACCGGCCGGGGAGCCGGTGGGTAAGCCGCGTGCGCGTAAGCGGGCGAAGGGCGCGCCCACCCATGTGCGGTCCTGGGCGCTGCGCCCGGACGCGGCGCAATGCCGCGAGATCGGTACCCGGTTTTTCACGGGTGTGCGGGTGTATAACGCGGTGCTGGGCGAGTTCATCGCCCGTAGCCGCGCGGTGAAGGCCGATCCGGCGTGGCAGGCGGCGCGGGAATTGCCGCGGCGCACCACCAAGGAACGGGCCGCCCGAGCGGCGGCGTTCGCGCGCTGCCGAGCAGCAGGCACGGGTTCACCGTGGATGCGGCGCAGTCCTACGCCTCGTCCCTGCGCAAGTCCTGGGTGCGTGAACATCTGCCGGCCCAGGAGACCCAGAACCTGGGCGCGCGGGCGTTTGATGCGGTGCGTCAGTGGCACCTCGGCCAGAAGGGTAAGCCGCGGTTCAAGAGCACGCGCCGGGGTTTGCATTCGCTGGCGGCCAAGGACGGCCATGGTGCGCTGCGACCCAAGACCGATGCGGCGGGCGGCTGGTCGGGTTGCAGTGGGGCGCCGGGTTCGTCATCCCGATCGCGGCGGCGGCGGTGTCGGGTCGGCGCGGCAAGGAGCAGCAGGTCGAGCTGGCCGAGATCGAGGCGTTGATCGCCGCGGGCAAGGTGTTATCGACGCGGATCGTGCGCACGGTGATCAACGGTGCCGACACCTACCGCATGCAACTGGTGTGCGATGGGCACCCGACCCGGCGGCATCCGGTCGGCGACGGGAGGGTGTCGTTCGACCTGGGACCGTCGCAGATCGCGGTGGCCGTGCAGTGTGTCGATGGGAGCTGGTCGGGCTGGGTGGAGCCGCTGGCCGATGCGATCCGGTTGGACACGATGCGTTTACGCCGCGCGCAGCGGCATCTGGATCGCCAGCACCGCGCCGGATCACCCGGACTGCTTCACCGAAGATGGCGTCCACACCGCTGGTCGCTGTGGGTGGCGGCGTTCGGCCGCCGCGCAGCAGACCACGATGCGGGTGGCCGAGTTGCATCGTCGCCTGGCCGAGCATCGCAGAACGTTGCATGGGGCGCTGGGTAACCGCTTGTTGGGCCACGGCACCGACATCGCCTGTGAGCGATTGGATTATGTGTCGTGGCAGAAGAACTTCCCGCGCAGTGTGCGCGACCGGGCACCGGGGTTACTGGTGGAGATGATGCGCCGCAAGGCTGACAGCGCCGGCGGACAGCGTCTCTACGAATACAACCCACGAACGACAGCCCTGTCGCAAACCTGTCTGTGCGGGAATCGTGAGAAAAAGCCGCTCTCCCAACGGGTGCACCGCTGCGGGTGTGGCATCACAGAGGATCGGGACCTGTTCTCGGCCTACCTCGGACTGCACGTCCGAACCCAGGTCGATGGGGTCGATCGGCTGGACTTGCAGCCAGCCAACCAGGGTTGGCTGCATCGTCAGGACGTCGATGAGTCGCCGAAGTCCAGCCGTAGTGCATTAGCACGCAAGCGGCGAGGCCGCAGGCATCCGCCCTCGCGGAGGTCAGTGGCGCGCATCAAGGCCAGGCGTAAAGCCAACACCGTGATGCGACAGAGCCGCTCGGCACGAACCTCCACTACCGACCAGCCCACGGCGATAGCCGCATGAGCGCCTATCGAGACAGCCGGCCGGCACGAGGAATCCTCGCACTTCAGTGCGGGGAGGACGTCAAGGGCACTACGGTTTCGTCGGATACGCCAACACCACATTCGAAACGGGTAGCGGCACGGTGATCGTCACGCTTAGTTCGCACCCGGGTGCCGAACTGCGGATCACGGCGTGAGCCAGGTGTCGGCGCCGGCTCAGCTGTCGTAGTCGACTGCGACCGTTGGGGTGGTGGGATGGGATTGACACGTCAGTATGAAGCCGGCTTCGACCTCGGCTGTGTTGAGTGCAAAATTTTGCTCCATCGATACTGCTCCTGTCGTGATCCTGGCTTTGCAAGTGCCACATGCGCCGCCAAGACAGGCATATGGCGCGTCGATGTTGTTTTTCAGCGCGGATTCGAGGACGGTCTCACCCGCGGCGAGTTCGACGGTGTGATCCGCGCCGGACAGCGTGATGGTCACGTCGGACTTGGGGAAGTCATCGACGTGTGTGGGTTGCTTTGTGCCGCGGAACAGTTCGAGGTGTATCCGCTCGGTCGGCACCCCAACAGACGCGAGGTCATCACGCATTGTCGTGACGAGATCGCTTGGGCCGCACAGGTACCACCGGTCGATCGAAGTGAGGTCGCTGGCGAGCAGCCGTTGAACCATCGCCAGGTCGATGCGGCCGCGAAGAGAGGCGGGGTGGTGCGCCTCGGCTGAGCGGATGTGGAAGATGCGTAACCGGTCTGCATATCGAGATTCGAGCTCATCGAGTTCGGTGGCGAACATGGTCGACTCTGCGGTTCGGTTGCCGTAGAAGAGGGTGAAGCGGCTCTCGGTCTCGATCTCCATGGTGGTGCGCATGATCGACAGGATGGGCGTGATGCCGCTCCCGGCCGCTACCGCGACATAGTCGCGCCGAGCGAGTGGATCAAGGGGTGCGCCGAAGCTACCCGTGGGCGTCATCAGCTCCAGGACGTCACCGGCTCGCAGTGTTTCGACCGCGAAGGTTGAGAACATCCCGCCGTCGATGTGCCGTACTCCGATCGCCAGTTCTCCCGATGTGGCCGAGGTGCAGATCGAGTAGTTTCGTCGCACCTGGCTCCCCGCCGATGCGGTGTTTAACGGTCAGGTGTTGGCCCGCCTGGAATTGGAACTGGTCGCTGAGGTGATCGGGAACGTCGAAAGTGACTTTGACGCTGCCTGGAGTCAGGGGCTCGACGCTTTTGACAGGGATCGGGTGGGTGCTGGCATGGCGCGCCGCGGAGGAACGCGGCATTCGGACTGGCAGCAGCGCAGCGAGTTTGCCGTTGAGGCGTTTCCACTCGTGGTACTGCGTGGCGTCGAGCTGCTGCCCAAAGACGGTGCTTATTGCCGAGTCGCGCTCGAGGTAGGCGGCCTCATTGCGTCGCCAGGCCGCGACGTAGCGGTAGAAGGGGATGGAGGGGTGTAAGTGGTGGACCAGGTGATAGTTCTGCGACAAGAGCAGGGGAGTCAGGATCCACTCTGAGCCGACGCGGTTGCGGGTCGCGCGATAGCGGTTCTCGCGTTGGGTGTCTTCCAGGTCGTGGTGGGGTAGCCAGTCGAACCACCAAGCCAGCACGAACATCGCCACCCGCTCGGGAATCAGGTAGATCAGCGCGAGCGTCCACAGATCTCCGGCGAAGGCGGCCGACACGATCACCGTCACCGAGAAGATCATCAAGGCCGCCGTTTCGAGAATCTCGGCGCGTGGGCGCCTGCGCAGGTTGCGTACCAAGAAACTGATGTAGGGCAGGTCCATTGCCGGGAAGCGGATGGGCAGCTGCCACCAGGGCGCGGCGCTGACGAAGTGATCGGGATCGGACTCACCGTCATTGGTGTTGCGGTGGTGCTCAATATGGATGAACGCGAACGACTTGAATGAGATCAGCGGCGAGACGAAGAACATTGCCACGCGACCGAAGGCGACGTTGACCCAGCGATGTGAGCTGATCGAGTAATGCGAGGCGTCGTGCAACACGGTGAACAGGACGAAGATTGCTGCGGAGCTCGCGGCGATGGTGGCGATCGCAGGCAAAGTGTCGGTGAGGGCAGCCCACGTTGATGCGCCGAAGAGCGCAAGCGCGAATGTGAAGATGCCGACTATCGGCCAGGACAGCGTCGGAACCTGCTCGCCCGGATCAGGCAAGGCGTGCTGCGAGGCCGCTGCTGGGGGTTGGGAGTGTTCAGTCGTAGTCAACATCGGAGTCCTTCGCGCTTCGGGATGAGATGCCAACCTACGAACGGCCGGTGTCGGGCAACAAGGCCCTCCCAGCCCTCTGCGGTGTGCTGCGAGCACATCCAGCGCGCTCGGACTCCTGTCAGTGAGGCTATGACTCGGGCAACACCGAGGCCCCCAGCACGTCGCACACGAGTAGGGCGGCGTGCAGTTCGGCGACTTTGATCGTTGCGGGCCGGCCCCTGCGCTCTTCGGCTCGACGCACCCTTTGCAGGACCGTGTTCTTGTGGATTCCCAAGGTGCGTGCTGCGGTCGTCAGACTCCCTTGCGCGTCGAGAACAGCCAGGAGTGTGGCGCGCTCGCCGCGCTCTTTCGCGTCGTCCCGTGCGAGATCGCCGAGCTGAGCGGCAACGAAGGCCCTCGCCGCATCCAGGTCGCGCGAGATGGCATCCACCAACGCAACATCGCTGAACTCGGTGATCGATGGCGCCGCGCGCCCAGACAGTTCGATGACCCGGCGAGTGCGTAGAGCCTCGAGGTGGGAGGTGCGAAAGCCCGCAGCCCCCGGATGGGGCGAGCCCACCGCGATGTGAACGTTTTCGCATTCGCCGGGTAACTCCGTCGCCATGCCCGTGAGCGAAGTCCTCACGTCCCCCGTGATCGATGCCCATCCCCATACCGCGAGTGGGCCGTCCGCCACGACGAGTGAATGACCCACCCCGAGATACCGACCAACCTGCCTCGCGACTCCCTCGAGGTCGACGCCGCGGTCGTCGACCCAGCACACGAAACCGATCTGCCGACCGGTGAGCCGGTGGCTGAGCACACGTTCGGCCCGAGCGATGTCGACACGTTCGCCAGCGAGCAGTGCCCGCACGACATCGTCGCGCTCGGCTCTTGCCTGGTTCTGGCGTCGGTCGAGCTCAGCGACGTACTCGGCAGCCACCAGACTGGAGATGCGGTCGATGTATCGAAACCCGAACCGCTCGAGATCGATAAACGTCCTCAGCGCGACAGTCGGGTCGTCGATCCTGTCAGTAAGCCAGTCGGAAAGCTTCTCGGTGAAGTACTCATGACCCAACCGATAGAACCGCAGCATCACATCGACGCTGTGCCCTCGTGATGCCATTGCTCGCGCGTGTTCGAGCGCCGTTACCGGCGCCTCCGCAGCCGCTACGTCGATCCCATGACGGAACATCGAAAGTACCGCTTCGAGATTCGACGAGCACGATCCCAGGGTCAGGCCGCGAAGCTCGGCATCCCCGCCGACCTCCGGTATCCGCTCGACTATGTACCTGTGCATGTCGTCAGCCAGGCTGGACACATTCGCCAGCAGAGACGCAGCGATACCCCTTCCCGCGTCCGCGCCGTGGGCCGGCTCTAGCGCGTCCATAACTGCACACTAACGGCGGCCCGGGTGGCCAACGCTATGAACTGGGTTTGCTACGCGGTGAGTGAGGTGTTCAGCGTCCGGGCAGGCGCGTCGTCACCTCTTGGAGCACCCATCCGTTGCCGTCCGGGTCGGTAAACGAGGCGAACGACGCATAGCTGCCGCGTTGTGGATCCGGCCCTGGTACGCGTCCCTCGTCGCCTCCGTGGTGAAACACCCCGCCGGCATCGTGAAAGATTTCGCTCACCTCGACGCCGCGGCTCACGAGTTCTGCCCGGGCAGCCTCGATGTCGTCCACGATCAGGTGAAGGCCCTCGGCGGAACCCGGTGGCGCCGTGGTGACTTGGGATCCGAAGATGACCGAACAGGGCGAACCGGGAGGCGTCACCTGAATGACCCGTAGCCCGTCCTGCGCGACGAAGTCCGCGTCCAGCCGCCATCCCAGGCTGACGTAGAAGTCCTTGGCCCGGTCGACATCGGAGACCGGCACCACCACGACCTCAAGCCGCATGTCCACGTCAGACGCCCTTCTTGTCACGACAGCCGCACCTCATCAGCGCGCTGAGATCCGCGACCTCATGGGGCGCATCCTCAAGCTGACCGCCCCTGGACCAACAGGCGAAGCGTGAACCAAGATCAGTGACGTGCCTTCGACTCGATATCGCACCATCACCGTCGATGGTCTGGAGGTGTTCTACAGGGACGCCGGGCCATCCGACGCAGACGCCATCCTGTTGCTGCACGGCTTCCCGTCGTCATCGCGGATGTGGCAGCCGCTCATCGATCGGCTCGCCTACCGCTATCGCCTGATCGCCCCGGACTACCCAGGCTTCGGACACAGCGACGCTCCGCGGGCCGGCGACTTCGAGTACACCTTCGACCGGATCGCCGATTGTGTCGAGCATTTCACCGATCACCTTCACCTCACGCGCTACACGCTGGTGGTGCAGGACTACGGCGGGCCCATCGGCATGCGGCTCGCTGTGCGCCGCCCAGAACGGCTTCGCGCACTCGTCGTGCAGAACGCGGTGTGCCACGAAGACGGTCTGGGGCCGTTATGGGAAGCGCGACGGGCATTTTGGGCCGACCGGGCCGGTCGCGAAGCGGCGCTTCGTGAAAACTTCTTCTCTCCGAATGCGACTCGTCAGCGCCACGTGGGCAAGACTCCGAACGTCGATCGATACGATCCCGACCTCTGGACGGACGAACTGGCGTTCCTCAACCGGCCCGGCCAACGTGACATCCAGACCGACCTGTTCTACGACTACCGCACCAATGTCGCGAGTTATCCGGCGTGGCAACAGTGGCTGCGCGACACGCAACCTCCACTGCTCGTCGTGTGGGGGAGGTACGACCCGTCGTTCGAAGTTGCCGAAGCAGAGGCCTATCGGCGCGACGTGCCCGGAGCTGAAGTGCACGTGATCGACGCGGGCCACTTTGCGCTCGACGAAGCTCCCGATCTCGTCGCGGACCTATGTCGAGACTTCCTCGCAAGAATCGACGCCGCCGACCGACCGGCTGTGCCGCTTGACGACACTGTCACTTAGTGACACAGTTGTGCTGTCACTAAGTGACAGGCAGGAGGTGGTACGCGTGACGCCGACGGAGGCGCGCCTGCGGGTGTCTCGTCATGCCTGCGAGTTGTTCTGGGAGCGGGGCGTCGCCGCGACCACTGGTGACGACATCGCCGCTGCGGCAGGGCTGTCGACCAGAACGATATGGCGCTACTTCCGTACCAAGGAGAGTTGCGTGGAGCCGGTGCTGGCATTGTCGGCGAAGCGCTTCATCGCCTTGGCTGAGCGCTGGCCGGCCGAGCTGTCACTGGCCGACCACATGGCGGCCGACATGGTCGCGAATCCGCTCACCGAGCAGGAGATCGCCGACGAAGTGGCGGCGCTACGGATCGCCACCGTGTCGGCGACCGAGCCGGCACTGCGCACGGCTTACCTGATGGTGCACGACGAGATGGAGCGCGGCTTCATTCCCGTCGTCGCCAGGCGGCTGCGTCTTCCGGAGGATGACCTCACGGTGCGCCTGTGCGCGGCGGCGGTCACCGGGGCGTTCCGTGTGGTCGACGAGGACGTGGGACGCCGCGCCATCATCGAGAAGGAGAAGGTCACTCAGCAGGAGGCTCTGGCGTTGATCGACCGGGCCATCCGGGATGCCACCAACGGCCGTTTGGGCGGTCCGGTGGAGCCCTGACGCACTGAAATAGCAATCAATACAACGGAATAGAACTGCACTCGCTATCGCCGGGAGACCACGACGATCTCTGGCGGTGCGGTGAACTCTGCCTGCACCACACCCCCTGAAAGGACTGTCATGGCACTGCCCGACTTGATCTCCGTAGAGGACTTCTTCAACCCGCCGACCCGCGCGGCCGCGACGATCTCCCCAGACGGCACCAAGATCGCCTTCCTCGCACCCTGGAAGGATCGCCTCAACGTCTGGGTCCAGGGCCTCGAGCCCGAGGCCGACGAGCCCCGGTGTGTGACAGCCGACGACAACCGCAGTGTCATGCACTTCGAATGGACCGACGACCCCCGATGGCTGATCTACCTCCAAGACACCAACGGCGACGAGAACTGGCATATCCATCGAGTCGACCTCGACGACCCCGACGCCACCGCCGTCGATCTCACACCGTTCCCTGGTGCGATGGCCGCACCCATACGCGAAGTCAAGAAAGGCACGACGACCGTCATGCTCAACAACCGGGATGCGACCCTGTTCGACGTCCACCAACTCGACATCGCCACTGGCGATCTCACACTGAGAGCGACCAATCCCGGACATGTGAGCGGTTGGTTGTGCAGCGACAACGGGGACCTGTTCGCCACCTCACTGACCCCTGACGGCGACCTCGAGTTGTCTGGGTGGGACGGCGCCACCGAGACCCTGCGACCCATCATCAGGTTCGACGGCAGCGACTACCCCGTGGGCATTCACCCGTTGGTCATCACACCCGACGGTACGGGGGTGTGGATGGGATCCAATCGCGACACAGACCGCACCCGCCTGGTGCGCGTCGACTTGACCACCGGCGAGGAGGCCGAAGTCGACGGCCACCACGAACTCGACGTCGATCCGCGGGCGGTCGTCAGCCCCATCATCCCTGCGCCGCTCATTCAGGACCGGCGCACCGGAGAGTTGCTTGGGGTCCGCTATTTCGGTGAGCGCCAGGTGATTCGGGCTCTCGACCCGCAATTCGGCGACGTCCTGACCAACTCTAGCGAAGCTGTCCGAAGGAGACATCGGACGTCTCTCCTCAGACGAGGCCGGCCTGCGTTGGGTCGTCGGTTTCAACCACGACCGTGATCCCGGCGCCACCTATCTGTATGACCACCGCACCGGGGAGAGCCGGCTGCTGTTCCGACCGCTGCCGCACCTGGATCCCGACCAGCTGGCCCCCATGCGGCCGGTCACGATCACCTCACGAGACGGACTGGCGCTGCACTCGTACCTGACGCTGCCGGTCGGGGTGGAACCGAAGGGGCTGCCGCTGGTTCTCGTCGTACATGGCGGGCCGTGGTACCGCGACAGCTGGGGTTTCGATGCCGGGGTTCAGATGTTGGCCAATCGCGGATATGCGGTGCTGCAGGTCAACTTCCGGGGCTCCGTGGGATACGGCAAGGCCTTCCTCAGAGCGGCAATCGGCGAGTTCGCGGGCAAGATGCACGACGACCTGATCGACGGGGTGCGCTGGGCGATCGAGCAGGGCTACGCCGACCCTGACCGCGTGGCCATCCTCGGCGGATCCTACGGCGGGTACGCCGCCCTGGTCGGGGTGACGTTCACGCCCGACGTCTTCGCCGCCGCCGTCGACTACGTCGGAATCTCGGACCTGGCGAACTTCATGCGAACCTTGCCCCCGATCGCGCGCCCGCACCTGGCCAACAACTGGCACGCCTACGTCGGCGACCCCGACGACCCCGAGCAACTGGCCGACATGATGGCCCGCTCGCCGATCACAAAGGTGGACCAGATCCGTACCCCGTTGCTGGTCATCCAGGGCGCCAACGATGTGCGCGTGGTGCAGGCCGAGTCCGACAACCTCGTCACTGCGCTACGCGCTCGCGGCGTCGAGGTGGACTACCTTGTCCAAGCCGATGAGGGTCACGGCGCGGTGAACCCGGAGAACGTCATCGAGATGTGGAGCGCGATATCCCGCTTCCTCGCACGGCAGCTCGGCGGCCGCGTATGACCGACGTTGAGACTCAACCGAAGCCGACGCCACTGCAGCGGGTGGGCGGGGCGTCGGGACTGATCTATGCCAGCCTGCCCAGCGTGGTCTTCGTGGTGGCCGACGCCGTAACCGGACTCCACACCGCGGTGGCACTCGCAGTGGGCGCCGGAGCGGTCATCGCGCTTCTGCGGCTGCTGCGCAAGGAGCCTGTGCAGCCGGCGCTTTCCGGTCTGTTGGGTGTTGTGATCGCCGCGTTCATCGCCTACCAGACCGGGGATGCCAAAGATTACTTCCTGGTGGGCATTTGGGGGAGCTTCGTTCTTGCGGTGGTGTTCTTCGCGTCTGTTCTGCTGCGTCGGCCGCTGGTGGGTGTCATCTGGGGTGCCCTGAGCGGGCGCGGTCAGGCCTGGCGTGCGGACGCGTCCGCACGGATGGGCTACGACATTGCGACGCTCGCCCTGGTGGCCGTGTTCGCGGCACGATTCGTGGTGCAGAACTGGCTGTATGGACAGGACGCCACCGGATGGCTCGCGTTCGCCCGGATCGCCATGGGATATCCGCTGACCGCAATGGCGCTCGTGGTCGTCGTCTGGGCGGTCCGCCGAGCCGGTAGACGTAGTTCCGCCGCGAATGAGTGACGACGACTGCTGTTACGACTGACGGTCACCCGCACGGACGTCCTGTGCCTCGAACCGCAGTGGCCGCTGCTCAGTTCACTCCTTCACGACCGCGACGACCCGGATCTCGATCCGCATTTTCGGCGCGCCGAGGGCAGCCACTCCGGTCTCGGTCCACAGGGGTGCTCGGTCACCCATCCGCTTTCGGAACTGCTCGACCATGACCCGATTGTGCGATTCGCCGTTGGAGTCCGGTTCGTCCGGAACGTGATACGAGTACATGGCGACCACGTCGCGCCATCCGGCACCCGCAGTGGCGAGGGTGCGTTCGACGTTGTCGAACGCCTGCACGATCTCGTCGTCCAGCGACTCGGGGAAGTTGAACTCGTCATCCCAACCACCCTGGCCCGAAATCTCGACGCGATCGCCGATCCTGACGGCTTGGCTGTAATGGCGGTTCTTCAATTGGGTTTCGCCGTAGCCGGGCGTTGCGAAGAATTCGATTTCGGGTATGGTCTTCCTCCTTGGTTCGGCCGTTGCCGAATTCCGCCATCAGGGTGTCGACGCCGCCGAGTGCCGTAGCGGCCGCCAGCGAGTTCCAGTAGTCGCGGAAGTGCGCAATGCCATCAGGCTCGACCGTGATCACGGAGACGTAGTCCATGCGGTAGTCGTTGCCGGTCTGCAAGGCGGCTCCCTGCACCGAGAATTCGAGGATCACGACGTCGGGGTCGAGCGTGTGGTGGCGCCGATGTTCGACTACCTCGTCCAGGCGGATCTGTGAGCTGTAGTCCTTGACGTAGTCCCACACGTCGTTGCGGCTGCGAAGGACCCGGTATCCCGGCGGCGCGAAGGGGAACTCCATCACGCCGGCGGGAGCCCAGTGGTCAGCGAACGCGCGCATATCGTTGCGCCGCAGGCTGTCGAGTAATCCATCCACCACCCGGTCGGCGTGGGCGCGGCGTTCGTCGCCTCCAGACATGTTTTCTCCGCTCGTGTGGGCGCTCCATCCACCATTGAGATATACGAGACGGAACGGTATCGTATCGTTCATGTTAGCGCCCGATTCGGCCCACGTCCAGCGTCGATCCAAGGGAAATGCAGAAGGTGCGTGCGTTGCTAGAGTGCGGCCATGACTGAGGGGACGGGTGCCGAGCACTCGCTCAAGCCCACCCTCAGGCGCGAGGTCACCGACGGGATCATCGCCGCGGTGCTCGATGAGTTGGCCGACGTCGGCTACGGCAAGCTCTCCATGGACGGGGTGGCCCGGCGAGCCCGTGCGGGGAAGGCGGCGCTCTACCGCCGATGGCCCACCAAGCAAGACATGGTCTTGGACGCGGTGGCCAGCATCAGCCTTCCGGTGCGGGAAACCCTGACTTCGGGCGACCTGGTCACCGACGTGGTCGACATCATCCACAGCGTGGACAATTGGCTCGGCGAATCCAGGATGTCGAGGATCATGCCCGACTTGCTCGCAGAAGCTAAACGCAATGGCGACCTGGCAGACGCCCTCACTGCACGCCTGGGCGTCACACGCCGCGAGTACGGCCACGCTGTGCTCGAAGAGGCAAGGCGCCGCGGGGAATTGGCTGCTGACGTCGACGACGAGTATGCCCTCGACTTGATGGCAGGCCCGATCTTTTGGCGGATCTGCGGGCGGCGACAGAACACCACACCCGAATTTCTCGACCTGGTCGTCGACACCGTGCTGCATGCGCTGGGCGTACAGCGGCCACTTCAGCGTTAATAAGCACAGACGGCTTTCGCCCCCGCGTCAGCCGAGCTCGCCGCGGAGGTACTCGGCGCGGCATGCTTGGCGGGCCAGCTTGCCGCTCGTCGTACGCGGAATGGCGCCGGCGGGCACGAAGCGCACGTCGGCGACGGAGAGCCCGTGTACGCCAATGACTTTCGCACGGATCGCTTCCGCGGCGGGTGCGGGGTCGGCGCGCCGGGTGCCCGATGCGCGTTCGGCGATGATCACCACGCCGTCGTCTGTGGAGAATGCCGCGACGTATCCCCGCCGCACCATCGGTGAAGCATCCGCGGTGGTGGCCTCGATGTCCTGCGGGTAATGGTGACGGCCCTCGACCAGCACCATGTCCGCACGCCGGCCGGTGACATACAACTCGCCGTCGAGGTAGAAACCGAGATCCCCGGTCCGCAGCCACGTCGCTCCGACCGGCGAGCCGTCAGCGTGGCTTCCCGTCTCCAGACGCGATTGCAACGTGGCGTCGAACGTCTGGCGGGATTCCTCGGGTCGTCCCCAATATCGCCGCGCAACGTTGTTGCCGTGCAACCAGATCTCGCCGACCCGACCGTCGGCGAGTTCGGTGTGGGCATCGGGGTCGACGATGACGGCCCACTGGCTGCGGGCGATTTGACCGCATGACACCTGCTCGACCGCGCCGGGCGCGTCCGCTGCGACGCGTACCGCGCTGACCGTCGGCAAGCTGCTCTCGGTCGATGTAGACGACGGTGGCATGGGCGGTGGGCGCGATGGTCGACACGAACAAGGTCGCCTCGGCGATGCCATACGACGGTTTGATCGCCGTGGACGACAACCCATAGGGCGCGAACGCGGCGTTGAACGTCGTGATCGCATCCATGCTGACCGGCTCGGAACCGATGATCATCACGACATTGCTGAGGTCGAGATCCTCACCGGGCGCAGGCAAGCCGCGCTGCGCGGTGTACTCGTAGGCGAAATTCGGTGCGGCAGTGACCACACGGCCGTCGCCGCGACCCGGCCGCCAACGCGCGAATCCAGCGCTGCGGCCGACGAATGAACGCCGTCGGCGACATCAACGTCGAGTGACCGCCGTACACCGCCGGAAAGCCGATCATCGACAGCCCCATGTCGTGGTACAGCGGTAACCAGCTGACTCCGTGGGTGTTTCGGTCCAGCAGGTCGATGGACAGGATCATCTGCAACAGGTTGGTGCCGACCGCGCGGTGGGTGATCTCCACACCGACCGGCGGCCGTGTCGAGCCCGAGGTGTACTGCAGGTGCGAGACGTCATCGACGTTGAGGTCGACCGGAACGTAGGCGTCCTCCTCGGAGTCGGGAACTTCGTCGATCGTGATGACGTGCATGGTGTTCGCCAATTCGAGCTTCGCGAGGGAGGCTCGAACGGCCTCGGCCGCTGCGGCTGTCGTCAATACCGCGGTGGGCCGTGCATCGCGGAGCGCCGTTTCGAGACGCTCAGCGTGGCCCTGGAGTTCAGGCGCGAACAACGGCACCGCGATCGTCCCCGCCTTGATCGCGGCGAAGAACCCGGCGACGTAGTCGAGGCCCTGCGGGGCGAGGATCGCCACCCGGTCACCTCGCGAGGTGACACGTTGCACGCATGCGCCGATGGCCCGCATCCGGCGGCCGAGTTCGGTCCATGTCAGCTCGACGGCCTCACCGTCCTCCGAGCGGGTGAAGTCCAGGTATCGATAGGCCACCGTGTCGCCGACATTCGCGATGTTGCGGTCGATGAGCGATATCAGAGTGGTGCCTGGCGGCAATGCGATGCCGCCCTCGTCATCGAGACAGTCCTCGATCTGCAGCAGACCTTGTGCGTCACCGATCCATCCACGATCACGATTCTAGTTACCGTGACGGCTCGGTATCACGTAAACTGGAGCGCGATGTGATGCACGACGCACCGTGCCGTCAGCCGCTAGACCGGCAGCGCGAGGCGGGTTGGTTCGTCGTGGCCGCGCAGCGTCACGGTGTCGCCGAAAGTCCAACGGGCGCGCTCGCTTTCGGTGGCGGCCGACACGGTCTCCGAGGAGGCGAGCAGTCGGCTCGGGGAGTCCTTGGCCAGCTCGCACAGCCGTGCGGCCTCATTGACCGGCTCGCCGATCACGGTGTACTCGAAGCGCTCCTTGGCGCCGACATTGCCGGCGACGACCTGGCCCGACGCCACGCCGATGCCCGCCTGGCATTCGGGGACCTCGGCGTTCAGACGCTCTGCGACGGCCCGCGCGGTCGCCAATGCCTCGTCTTCGGGGTGGTCCAGGGTGACTCGGCGCGCCGAACACCGCCAGCGCTGCGTCGCCCTCGAACTTGTTCACCAAGCCGTGATGGCGGTCGACCTCCTCGACGATGACCGCGAAGAAGCGGTTCAGCAGGTCGACGACCTCGACCGCGGGGCGACCGGTCACCAGCTGCGTCGAGCCGATGATGTCGACGAAAATGACTGCGGCATGGCGCTCTTCGCCACCGAGCTTGGGACGTTGCTGTTCGGCGGCGGCGGCCACCTCGCGCCCGACGTGGCGGCCGAACAGGTCGCGCACACGTTCGCGTTCCTTGAGCCCCTCCACCATCGAGTTGAAGCCGCGCTGCAGCTCGCCGAGCTCGGTGCCGTCGAAAACCACGAGGTTGCAGTCCAGATCGCCCCGTTCGACGTGCTCGAGGGCTGCGCGCACCACTCGCACCGGGGTGGCGGTGAGCCAGGACAGAATCCACATCAGCAAGAAGCCGAACACGAGCGCCACTACCGCCAAAATCATGATGGCGACCGCGAATTGGGCTTCGGTCAAGTCCTCCAAGGACAGTCCGAACGCCCCGGTGACCAGGATGCCGATCACGGGAACTCCCGACCCGAGCAGCCAAACGGTCATGGTGCGGCCCATGATGCCCGCGGTCAACCGACGCGGCGGACGGCCCGCCTCGAGCGCCTGCGCGGCGACCGGCCGCAGCGCGAACTCGGTGAGCAGATAGCAGGCGGTGGCCACCACGACCCCGCTGAAGCCGACGGAGAACAAGTACTGCGGAATGAACGCGGTGTTCTGCAGTCCGTACAGCGTCGTCAACAGCGCTGCCCCGACACCCCACAGAACCAGGTGGATCTTCGCCACCAGCCACGGCGCCAGGAAGGTGTTGCGCTGATCGTCGCGGGTGGGTGTTCGTCCCTCCGTAGCCCAGCCCAGGGTGCGCACTATTCGCCGGGTGATCCAGAACGTGCCCAGCGCCAGCGCGAGCCCGATATATGCCGGGGTCACCGCGGCCGCAATCCATAGTGGCGCGTCGGTGAAGATGCTCGGCGCCGGGAATGCGACCGTCACCAACATCAGCACCACCGCGATGCCGATCACATTCGCGGTGATGATGAAGACGGTCATGATGACCTGAATGCGCACCCGCCGGCGCCGCGGGCTCTCCGCGACCCTGCCCAGCAGCAAGGACCCGTATTCCGGGGTCTTCGGCAGCCGACCGCTCTGCCGGGTCACCGCCTCGAGGACCCGGCCCAGCCGTTGCGCGACGCTCTTGTTGGCGGGCATCGTGGCCTCAGCCTAATTTGCCGGCCTGCGCACTTAAGGTGGTTCGGGTGCGTCTCGTGATTGCCCAGTGCACCGTCGACTACGTCGGCCGCCTGACCGCCCACCTGCCCTCCGCGCGGCGCCTGCTGCTGTTCAAGGCCGACGGATCGGTGAGCGTGCACGCCGACGACCGCGCGTACAAGCCGCTGAACTGGATGAGCCCGCCGTGCTATTTCAGCGAAGAACTCGACGGGCCGCAGCCGGTCTGGGTGGTCGAGAACAAGGCCGGGCGAGCAGCTGCGCATCACCGTGGAGGACATCGAGCACGACTCCAGCCACGAACTCGGCGTCGACCCCGGGCTGGTCAAGGACGGCGTCGAGGCGCACCTGCAGGCGCTGCTGGCCGAACACGTCGAGCTGCTCGGCGCCGGGTACACGCTGGTGCGGCGTGAGTACATGACCGCGATCGGGCCCGTCGACCTGTTGTGCCGCGACGAGCAGCGGCCGGTCGGTGGCCGTCGAGATCAAGCGGCGCGGCGAGATCGACGGCGTCGAGCAGCTCACCCGCTATCTCGAGCTGCTCAACCGCGACAGTGTGCTGGCGCCAGTCGCCGGAATCTTTGCCGCACAACAGATCAAGCCGCAGGCGCGCACGTTGGCCACCGACCGCGGGATCCGTTGCGTGACTTTGGACTACGACCAGATGCGCGGTATGGACAGCGACGAGTTTCGGCTGTTCTGATGCCACGGCGCGGCAAGCCTGCCCGGCGTCGTCCGGCGACGTCGCTACCGCCGGCTCGCCGCATCGAGACGGGGCCCGACGGCTACGAATACGAAGTCAGGGCGATCGCGGCGGCGCGGGCCACAAAGACGTACCGTTGCCCCGGATGTGATCATGAGATCCGCTCCGGCACAGCACATTTGGTGGTGTGGCCCGCCGACCTAGGGGAGCAGGCGATCGATGAGCGGCGTCATTGGCACACGCCGTGCTGGACGCATCGGGGTACGCGGAGCCCGACGCGCAAGTGGTCTTAGCGGCTCAGTGAGCTGAAATGTCGCTGGCGGGCTCGACGAGCTCGACCAGAACGCCGCCGGCATCCTTGGGATGAATGAAATTGATCCGCGAGTTGGCAGTGCCGCGCCGCGGCGCGTCGTAGAGCAGCCGGATGCCCTGCTCGCGCAGCCGCTCGGTAAGCGCGTCGATGTCGCTGACGCGATAGGCCAGCTGCTGAAGGCCGGGACCACGCTTGTCGAGGAACTTCGCGATGGGCGATTTCTCGTCCAGCGGCGACATCAGCTGGATCTGCGCGCTGCCGACCGGTGCGCCGCGCACCGAGAGCATCGCCTCGCGGACGCCCTGATCCTCGTTGACCTCTTCGTGCAGCACGATCATGCCGAGGTTGTCGTGGTACCACTTGATCGCGGCGTCAAGATCAGCGACCGCGATACCGACGTGGTCAATTGCCGTCACCAACGCGGTGGCCAGTAGCGGGCGGGCATCGACTTGCTCGGCGGTCATAACGTAACGCTAACCTTGCGGGAAAGATTGCGCTGCATCGATCCGCCACTTGAGCGGTTCAGAAGAACCTTGGAGGGTAGGAATGACGACGTCTGTGATTGTTGCTGGAGCCCGCACGCCGGTCGGCAAGTTGATGGGCTCCCTGAAGGATTTCTCGGGCAGCGATCTCGGCGCGATCGCCATCTCCGGGGCGCTGGAGAAGGCCGGAGTTCCGGCCTCGGCCGTCGAGTACGTGATCATGGGCCAGGTGCTGACCGCCGGGGCCGGGCAGATGCCCGCGCGGCAGGCGGCGGTGGCCGCGGGCATCGGCTGGGATGTGCCGTCGCTGACCATCAACAAGATGTGTTTGTCCGGCCTCGACGCGATTGCGCTGGCCGATCAGCTGATCCGGGCCGGTGAGTTCGATGTGGTCGTTGCCGGTGGCCAGGAGTCGATGACGCAGGCGCCGCACATGCTGATGAACAGCCGCTCGGGCTACAAGTACGGCGACGTCAAGGTGCTCGACCACATGGCCTACGACGGTTTGCACGACGTGTTCACCGATCAGCCGATGGGTGAGTTGACCGAGCAGCGCAACGACGTCGACCAGTTCACCCGCGAAGAGCAGGACGAGTTCGCTGCGCAGTCGCACCAAAAGGCCGCCGCGGCATGGAAAGACGGCGTCTTCGCCGACGAGGTCGTCCCGGTGACGATCCCCCAGCGCAAGGGCGACCCGATCGAGTTCACCGAGGACGAGGGCATCCGCGCCGACACCACTGCCGACTCGCTGGCAGGTCTGAAGCCGTCGTTCCGCAAGGACGGCACCATCACCGCCGGCTCGGCCTCCCCGATCTCCGACGGCGCCGCCGCGGTCGTGGTGATGAACAAGGACAAGGCCGTTGAACTGGGGCTGTCCTGGCTGTGCGAGATCGGCGCCCACGGCGTCGTCGCCGGTCCCGATTCCACGCTGCAGAGCCAGCCGGCGAATGCCATCAAGAAGGCCATTGCGCGCGAGGGCATCTCGGTCGATCAGCTCGATGTCGTCGAGATCAACGAGGCGTTCTCCGCGGTAGCGCTGGCGTCGACCAAGGAGCTCGGCATCGATCCGGCGAAGGTCAACGTCGACGGTGGCGCCATCGCCATCGGACACCCGATCGGCATGTCCGGCACGCGCATCACCCTGCACGCCGCCCTTGGGCTGGCGCGACGCGGTTCGGGCTATGCCGTGGCCGCGCTGTGTGGCGGGGGCGGACAGGGCGACGCCCTGATCCTGCGGGCCGGGTAATCGTCTACGACGCCTTGTAGTAAGTCCGGCCGTTTTCCGGCACAATGGCGGCCATGACAAGCGCTTTTGATCTCCGATCCGTTGCTGGATGGTTTCGCCTGATCGCCCTGCTCGAGGCCGTGAGCTGGGTCGGACTGCTGGTCGGCATGTATTTCAAGTACCTGGGCAGCCCGCGAACCGAGGTCGGCGTCAAGGTGTTCGGCATGGCGCACGGGCTGGTCTTCATCGCGTTCGTGGTGGTCGGCCTGCTGGCCGGGATCGCGTTCAAATGGGCCGCCGGAACGTGGTTGCTGGCAGTTGCTGGCGAGCATCGTGCCACTGTGCAGTGTGATCTTTCTCATATGGGCGGATCGGACAGGCCGGATGGGCGCCACGAGCGCGGCTGCAGCGGTCGCCCAGACGGGCCGGTCGGCGCCCGAAACGACGTGACAGACTTGAGGGCGTGACTCGTCCCCGACCCCCTATAGCGCCCGTCCATGGCCGGTGCGGTTGACCTGTCGGCCCTCAAGCAGCGCGCGAGCGCGCCAGGCGAAGGCGCGGGCAGCTGCACCCTCCGGCGGTGTGGAGATCACCGAGGCCAACCTCGAAGCCGAGGTGCTGGTCCGGTCCAGTCAGGTTCCCGTCGTGGTGCTGCTGTGGTCGCCGCGCAGCGAGGCGAGCGTCCAGCTTGGCGACGCCCTCGCGAATCTGGAGTCGGCCGGCGGCGGCAAGTGGTCGTTGGCGACGGTCAACGTCGACGTGGTGCCTCGGGTGGCACAGATGTTCGGTGTGCAGGCCGTCCCGACCGTGGTGGCTTTGGCTGCGGGACAACCGCTGTCGAGCTTCCAGGGTGTGCAGCCGCCCGAGCAGTTGCGCCAATGGATCGACTCGCTGCTGAACGCCACCGCGGGCAAGCTCGGCGGCGCCGGCGATGAAGAGCAACCCGAACAGGTCGACCCGGAGCTCGCGCAGGCGCGCGCGCATCTGGATGCCGGTGATTTCGATGCCGCGCTGAAGGCGTATCAGGCGATCCTCGACGCCAACCCCGGCCACGCCGAGGCCAAGGGCGCGGTGCGTCAGATCTCGTTCCTGCAGCGCGCGACCGCCCGCGCACCTGGCGCGATCGTCGCCGCCGACGCCAAACCCGATGACATTGAACTGGCTTTCGCCGCAGCCGATGTGGAGATCCTGCAGCAGGACGTCGCCGCGGCGTTCGACCGGCTGATCGCGCTGATCAAGCGGACTGCCGGCGACGACCGCACGAAGGTCCGCACCCGGTTGGTCGAGCTGTTCGACCTCTTCGACCCGGCCGACCCCGAGGTGATCGCCGGCCGGCGCAACCTGGCCAACGCGCTCTACTAGTCGCCGAGCAGACGCAGAATCGCATGAATTAGCCCTGGGTAATGCGATTCTCTGTCTGCTCGCGCGCGACGACAGGTCAGGCCGGCTCGAACCACAGCGCGGACATCGGCGGCAGCACCATCATCGCCGACGCCGGACGGCCGTGCCACGGCTCGTCGGTCGCCTCCACGGCGCCGTAATTGCCGATGCCAGTGCCGTTGTAGATGTCCGCGTCGGTGTTCAGCACCTCGCGCCACGTGCCCGCGTGCGGCAACCCCAGCCGGTAGCGGGTGTGCTCCGCGCCGGAGAAGTTGAACACACACGCCAGCATCGAGCCGTCGTCGCCGAAGCGCAGGAAGCTCAGCACGTTGTTGGCCGAGTCGTTGGCGTCGATCCACGAGTAGCCCTCGGGGCTGGCGTCGCGCGACCACAGCGCCCGCCTGCTTCGGTAGACGCCGTTGATGTCGTGCACGAATCGCTGGATCCCGTTGGAGAAGCTGTTCTCGCCGAGCTGGTACCAGTCCAGCCCGCGTTCCTCCGACCACTCGGCGCGCTGGCCGAACTCCTGGCCCATGAACAGCAACTGCTTGCCGGGGTGGGCCCACTGGTAGGCCACCAGGCTGCGCACACCCGCGGCCTTCACGTGGTCGTTGCCGGGCATCCGGCCCCACAAGGTGCCCTTGCCGTGCACCACTTCGTCGTGGCTGATCGGCAGCACGAAGTTCTCGCTGAACGCGTACAGCAGCGAGAACGTCATCTCGTGGTGGTGGTAGCTGCGGTGCACCGGATCACGGCTGATGTAGTCCAGCGTGTCGTTCATCCAGCCCATGTTCCACTTCATCGAGAAGCCAAGCCCACCAAGGTTTGTCGGGCGGGTCACCCCTGGCCACGACGTCGACTCCTCGGCGACCGTGACGATCCCCGGCGCGACCTTGTGCACCGTGGCGTTCATCTCCTGCAGGAACTGCACCGCTTCGAGGTTCTCCCGGCCGCCGTAGATGTTGGGCGTCCAGCCGCCCTCGGGCCGCGAGTAATCGAGGTACAGCATCGAGGCGACGGCGTCCACGCGCAGGCCGTCGATGTGGAACTCCTGCAGCCAGTACAGCGCGTTGGCCACCAGGAAGTTGCGGACCTCCGGCCGGCCGAAGTCGAAAACGTAGGTGCCCCAGTCCAATTGCTCGCCGCGGCGCGGATCCTGGTGCTCGTAGAGCGGCGTGCCGTCGAACCGGCCCAGCGCCCAAGCGTCCTTCGGGAAGTGCGCGGGCACCCAGTCCATGATCACGCCGATGCCGGCCTGATGGAGCTTGTCGATCAGGTACCGGCAGTCGTCCGGCGTGCCCAGCCGCGACGTCGGCGCGTAATACGACGTCACCTGGTAGCCCCACGACCCGCCGAACGGATGCTCGGCGACCGGCATCAGCTCCACATGCGTGAAGCCTTGGGAAACAACGTATTCGGTGAGCTCTGTGGCCAGTTGGCGATAGCTCAGGCCGGGCCGCCACGACATCAGGTGCACCTCATAGAGTGCTCATCGGCTCGAAGACGGGGTTCTGCCGCGCCCGCTGCGCCATCCACTCGTCGTCGCCCCAGGTGTAGTCACTGGTCGTGACCTTCGACGCCGTCTGCGGCGGCACCTCGGTGGCGAATGCCATCGGATCGGCGCGGTCGCTCACCGATCCGTCGGCGCCGAACACCCGGAACTTGTAGTGCTCCCCGACCCTGAACCCGGGCCAGAACAGCTCCCAGACCCCCGTCGAACCGAGAACGCGCATCGGGGACTCGTTGCCGTCCCAGTGGTTGAACTCGCCGATCAGGCTGACGCCCTTGGCGTTCGGCGCCCATACGGCGAACGACACCCCGTCGACGACACCGTCGGCGGTGGTGAACGAGCGCGGATGTGCACCGAGGATCTCCCACAGGCGTTCGTGGCGGCCCTCCGAGAACAGGTGCAGGTCAAGCTCGCCCAAGGTGGGCAGGAATCGATAGGCATCGGCCACCGTGTGTACGTCGAGCGTGTCCCCGGCGCCCTGGTAGCTGACCTCCAGCCGGTAGTCGATGAGGTTGGTGAACGGCATCGCCACCGCGAAAAGCCCGGAGTCGATGTGCTCGAACTCATGCCGGTCGTTGCCCACCAGCGCAACCACTTTCACCGCGTGCGGACGGTATGCCCTGATGACGGTGTGATCGCCGTACTCGTGCGCGCCGAGGATCGAATGGGGGTTGTGATGTCTGCCGGACAGCAGCCGCTGTAGGTCGGACGGGTCGGGCCGCAGGTGTGGACTGGTGAGTTGATTGGTTCGCGTCATGTCGTCCTCATTCCCTGCGTAGCAATTCCATTCGCTTCTCGTACGGTATTAGCGGCATGTTCAAGACGTGCGCGACCGCTCGGGCGGGATCGATTCGCACGTAATTCGATTGGCCCCATTGGTATTCCTCTCCGGTGATCTCGTCGCGCACCCAGAAGCGGTCGTACCACTCCATGCCCAATGCCGCCATGTCCAGCCACAGGGTGGCCTCCTCGGGGCCGAACGGGTTCAGCGTCACCACCACCAGCACCGTGTCGCCGGTGACCGGGTCGAACTTGCTGTAGGCCAGCAGGGCGTCGTTGTCGATGTGGTGGAACTTGATGGTGCGCAGCTGACGCATCGCCGGGTGGTAGCGGCGAATCTCGTTGAGCCGGGCCAGGAATGGCTCCAGCGACTCGCCGTCGGCCAGCGCCGCCTCGAAATCGCGGGGACGCAGCTCGTACTTCTCCGAATCGAGGTACTCCTCGCTGCCCTCGCGGACGGCGCGGTGCTCGAAAAGCTCGAATCCCGAATACACGCCCCACGTCGAACTCATCGTCGACGCCAGCACCGCCCGGATGGCGAACATGCCCGGACCGCCGTGCTGCAGGCTCTCGTGCAGGATGTCGGGCGTGTTGACGAACAGGTTCGGGCGCGCGTAGTCGGCGTGTTCGGCGATCTGCTGACCGAATTCGGTGAGCTCCCACTTCGCTGTGCGCCATGTGAAATACGTGTAGGACTGCGTGAAGCCCAGCTTGGCCAATCCGTACAGCCGCGCCGGCCGGGTGAACGCCTCCGACAGGAACAGCACGTCGGGATCTTCGTTCTTCACCTGCCCGATCAGCCACGCCCAGAAGTTGGGTGGCTTGGTGTGCGGGTTGTCGACCCGAAATACCTTGACGCCGTGGGAGATCCAGAACCGCACCACCCGCAGCACCTCTTGATAGAGGCCCGCGGGGTCGTTGTCGAAGTTGATCGGGTAGATGTCCTGATACTTCTTCGGCGGGTTCTCCGCGTAGGCGATGGTCCCGTCGGGCAGCACGGTGAACCACTCGGGATGGTTCTTGGCCCACGGGTGGTCGGGTGCGCATTGCAACGCGAAGTCCAGCGCCACCTCCATGCCGTGGTCGCGGGTGGCGGCGACGAAATCGTCGAAGTCGTCGATGGTGCCGAGCTTCGGGTGCACCGCGTCATGGCCGCCCTCGTCGCTGCCGATCGCCCACGGCGAACCCACATCGTTCGGCGCGGCGGCCACCGAGTTGTTGCGGCCCTTGCGATGCACCTTGCCGATGGGATGGATCGGCGGCAGGTACACCACGTCGAAGCCCATCTTGGCGACGCGGTCCAGCGCCTTGGTGGCCGTGGCGAACGTGCCGTGCACGGGTTTGCCGTCGTTGTCCCAGCCGCCTGTGGACCGCGGAAACAGTTCGTACCACGAGCTGAACCGGGCCAGCGGTCGATCCACCCACAGGCCGTGTTGCTCGCCGCGAGTGAGCAATTCGCGCAGCGGATACTGTTCCAGCAACTCGGCCACCTCGGGCGACAACGCCGCTCCGGCGCGGGTGAACGGATCGCCGGGCTTGCGCAGCAACGCGGCCGCCTCGATCAGCGGATCGCGAAGCTTGCGGGGCACGCCCGTCGTCGCCCGCTCCAGCAGCCGCGCACCGACCAGCAGATCGTTGGACAGCTCGACCTCGCCCTGCCCGGCGTCGAGCTTGGCGGTGACGCCCTTTCGCCAGGTGGCGATCGGGTCACCCCAGCCGTCGACCCGAAACGTCCACAGGCCGACGCTGTCGGGCGTGAACTGGCCGTGAAACACATCCGGTGTGCGGCCAGGCGCCATCGGCAACCGCTGCGGTTTGACCGGCGTGGCCGGGTTGACCAGCGTCTCGATCGGCACCGGCTCCGCGGTAGTCGCCCGCGTCCCCGGCGGGCTTTCGACCAGCTGCGGATACGCCGTGCCGTGATAGCGCACCACCAGCGTGGCGGCCACCGCGTCATGACCCTCGCGCCACACCGTCGCGGACACCGGCACTATTTCGCCGACGACCGCCTTGGCCGGGAACCGTCCACCGGATACGACAGGTGCGACGTCATCGATTTCGATACGACCGGCCAACCCACCACTCCTTACACTGGCGCGGCCGCGCGGGCCGCTGTGTCGTCGTCTGGTTTCTCTTCGAGCCTCGTCGCGGTCTATACCCACCGTAGTGGGCAGCCCAATCCGATAGGGGTCAAGCAGTCGCGGGACCCGGGCTGCGAGCACATGAAATCCCAGTAAGGTTGGGTCGCGTGAAAGCCCTCCGCCGGTTCACCGTGCGCGCACATCTGCCCGATCGTCTTGTCGCCCTCGAGCGGCTCTCGATCAACCTGCGCTGGTCGTGGGACACGCCCACCCAGAACCTGTTCGAGGCCATCGATGCCGAGCTGTGGAAGCAGGTCGGACGTGACCCGGTGGCACTGCTCGGGCAGGTCAGCCCGAAGCGGCTGGACGAACTGGCCGTCGACGACTCGTTCCTAGGGCGACTCGATGGGCTGGCCGCCGACCTGGACGATTACCTGACACGGCCGCTGTGGTACCAGCAGCAGATCGCGGCGGGCGCCGAGCTGCCGAATGGCATCGCCTACTTCTCGATGGAGTTCGGCGTCGCCGAGGTGCTGCCGAACTACTCCGGTGGCCTGGGCATCCTGGCCGGCGATCATTTGAAGTCCGCCTCCGATTTGGGCCTGCCGCTGATGGCGGTGGGGCTGTACTACCGCTCGGGTTACTTCCGCCAGTCGTTGACCGCGGACGGCTGGCAGCATGAGAACTATCCGTCCCTGGACCCGCAGGGTCTGCCGCTGCGGCTTATGACGGACCGCGACGACAACCCGGTGCTGGTCGAGCTGGCGATGCCGGATGCGAATCAGCTGCGGGCCCGCGTCTGGATCGCGCAGATTGGGCGAATCCCGTTGCTGCTGTTGGACTCCGACATACCCGAGAACGACCACGACCTGCGCAGCGTCACCGACCGCCTCTACGGCGGGGACCAGGAACACCGCATCAAGCAGGAGATCCTGGCCGGCATCGGCGGGGTGCGGGCCATCCGGGCGTTCACCGAGATCGAGGGCAGGCATGCGCCCGAGGTGTTCCACATGAACGAAGGCCATGCCGGGTTCCTCGGTGTGGAGCGGATCCGGGAGTTGATCGATGCCGGGCTGGACTTCGACACGGCGCTGACGGTGGTGCGGTCGTCGACGGTGTTCACCACGCACACCCCGGTGCCCGCTGGCATCGACCGGTTCCCGGTGGAGATGGTCAAGAGGTACTTCGGCGGTTTGGCAGACGGCCCGTCGGGCGCGATGTCGCGGCTGCTGCCCGGCGTCCCGCTGGACCGGATCGTCGCGTTCGGCGAGGAGGACGAGCCGTCAAAGTTCAACATGGCCCACATGGGCCTGCGGCTGGCGCAGCGCGCGAACGGGGTGTCGCTGCTGCACGGCCGGGTCAGCCGCGGCATGTTCAACGAGCTGTGGCCGGGCTTCGACGAAAATGAGGTGCCGATCGGCTCGATCACCAACGGTGTGCACGCGCCGACCTGGGCCGCACCGCAGTGGCTGGAGTTGGGCCGCGAGCTCATCGGCGCCGACTCGCCGGAAGAGCCGGCGGTCTGGGAGCGGCTCAAGCAGATCGATAAGGGTCACCTCTGGTGGATCCGCTCGCAGCTGCGCGAGCAACTGGTCTCTGACGTTCGTGCCCGGGTGCGCCGCTCGTGGCTGGAGCGCGGCGCGTCGGATGCCGAATTGGGCTGGATCGCAACGGCGTTCGATCCTGACGTGTTGACCATCGGGTTCGCGCGCCGGGTGCCGACGTACAAGCGGCTGACGCTGATGCTGCGCGACGAGGAGCGGCTGGAGAAACTGCTGCTCGACGAGAAGCGGCCGATCCAGCTGATCGTGGCTGGCAAATCGCATCCCGCCGACGACGGCGGTAAGGCGCTGATTCAGCAGGTGGTGAAGTTCGCCGACCGGGCCGACGTGCGGCACCGGATCGCATTCCTGCCCGACTACGACATGTCGATGGCCCGCCTGTTGTATTGGGGTTGCGACGTCTGGCTGAACAATCCGCTGCGGCCGTTGGAGGCGTGCGGCACGTCGGGCATGAAGAGCGCACTCAACGGCGGGCTGAACCTGTCCATCCGCGACGGCTGGTGGGACGAGTGGTACGACGGCGAGAACGGTTGGGAGATCCCGACCGCCGACGGGCTCGCCGACGAGGGGCGTCGCGACGACCTGGAGGCCGCGGCCATGTACGACCTCATCGAGCAGTCGGTGTCGCCGAAGTTCTACGACCGCGACGAGAACGGCATACCGACGCGCTGGGTGGAGATGGTGCGCCATACGCTCATAGCGCTCGGGCCGAAGGTGCTGGCGTCGCGGATGGTCCGCGACTACACCGAGAAGTACTACGCGCCGGCCGCGCAGTCGCTGCGCAAGACCGTCGAACCCGGGGCGGCGGGCGAACCGTTCGGCGCCGCCCGCGAACTGGCCGCATATCGCCAGCGTGCGGCGGAGGCGTGGCCCAAGATCCAGATCACCGACGTCGACAGCTACGGGCTTCCGGATACGCCGCTGCTGGGGTCCGAACTCACTCTGACCGCGACGGTGCACCTGGCCGGGCTCCGGACCGACGACGTGGTGGTGCAGGCGGTGCTGGGCCGCGTCGACGCCAGCGACTCTTTGGTGAATCCGGAGACCGTGCCGATGCAGCACACCGGGACCGCCGATGGCGGCAATGAGATCTTCTCGACGACGACGCCGCTGCCCGTCGCGGGCCCGGTGGGCTACACGGTGCGTGTCCTGCCCCATCACCAGTTGCTGGCGGGCGCCAACGAGCTCGGCCTCGTCACGCTCGCGTGACTGGCGCGCTCAAGGTCCCGCTCGACGGCGGGCCGTACGCGTTGGCGGCAGGCCCGGACGGCGCGCTGTGGGTGACGTTGGTGCACAGCGGCGCGATCGCCCGGGTGACGACCGGTGGCGAGGTCGCCGTGTTCCCTGTCGGTGAGCAGTCGCGACCGTCGATCATCGCCGCGGGGCCCGACGGTGGGCTGTGGTTCACCCGCAGCGGTGATGACCGGATTGGGCGGATCACCACGACCGGTGAGCAGACGTCGTTCGAACTGGCCGAGGGCAGCGGGCCGTTCGGCATCTCCGCCGGGCCGGACGGCGCCTTGTGGTTCACCGAGATGACCTCGGGTGGCATCGGCCGGATCTCGGTGGACGGCGAACTGTCGGGCTGGCCGTCGGTTGGCGGCGCGCCGTCGATGATCGTCACCGGCCCCGACAACGCGTTGTGGTTCACCCTCAATCAGGGCAATGCGGTGGGCCGGCTGTCACCGACCGACGGGGTGACGGTACGCGAATTACCCACGGCCGCAGCGGGACCGGTGGGGATTGCCGCGACGCACGACGACGCGTTGTGGTTCACCGAGATCCTCGCCGACAAGTTGGGCCGTATTCCCACCGACGATGCGATCCAGGAAATGGATCTGCCGGGCAAACCGCACGCGGTGGTCGCCGATCCCGACGACGGTGTCTGGGTGAGCCTGTGGGGTGCGAACCAGATTGCGCGCGTCAGCGGTGACGGCTCGGACGTCGTCACGATCGACCTTCCGCCGGGCAGCGAGCCGCACGGGCTGGCCATTGGCCCGGACGGTGCGCTGTGGGTCGCGCTGGAGGCCGGATTCGTGCTGCGCATGCCCACCTGAGCGTCGACTTTTAGACACCGGTCTCGGCGCCGTCACGGTGCGAGGTAGGTTCCCACTTAGGGCGTCTATTTATCGTGACGCGTCGGGAAAGGCACAGCGGTGGCGGTTCGAAGTGTGCTGCGGCGCGGCATCACAGTGTTTGCTTTGTGTGGATTGCTTGGTGGTGTGAGTACCGGTCCTGCCTGGGCGCAGCCCGATGTAGAACCCGTCGCCGCAGATGCACCGCCGCCCGAGGCCGCCCCGCCGCCACCGGCGGGCTTCGTCGAGTCGTCTCCACCCGCGACGACGACTTCCCCCGACAGCTGGACGCTGACGCTGTCGGCCAAGGACGAATCGCAGCTGGTGGTCGCCCCGCTGACCACGGCGCTGTCGTCGCGCGAGTACGAGGTCGGCGGCACCTTCGAGGGAACCTTGGCCGGACCCGACGAGGGTGAGGCGCCGGAAGGAACCCTCGAAGTCGGCTACGAGATCGGCTGTGGCATCGACATGAGTACGTCGAACGGTGTGACGCTAGCCGGCAGCGCCGGGTTGACTCCAGGGCTCGGCATCACCGCGGTCGGGCCGGTTCCGACGGTGCTCACCCCGGTGAGCGGCGCCATTACGGTGGGGCTGAAGCCCGGCCTGATCAACACCGTGCCGGTGACGAAGAAGGAGTTCGAGGGCGCCGACCCCTGGGTGATGATCAGCAAGTTCAGGATCAAGATCGACGGCTGCGTCGGCGAATCGTTCATCCGCTCGTATGCGTTCCTGACCCGGTCGACGGCCGTCTCCGATGCGATCGTCGCCGTGGTACGGCGTCACCAAGAAGGTCTAACCGACGCCCAAATCGGCCCCGGCTTTCGCGTGGGCCCAGACAGATCGCGAAAATCGCCAGTATCGCGATCCGTGAGCAATTTCGAGGACAACTACGGGAAGCGCTTGAAGCAGCGCTCCGTATCGCCGAGCACCCCGACGCGGAACGCGTCGATCCGGGAGAAACCCGACGGCACCGTCTCACCGTTGACGTCGCTGGCGACCAGGCCGTTGCTCAGGATGCCCGACACCGCTTCGTCGACGTCACCCGCGGTCAGCGCGATCGTGTTGCCGTCCGGGGTGGTGACTTCCTCCGACATCTTCGTGGTGGCCACTCCGGTCATGCACGCGGTGCGCAGCGCCGCCTCCGCGTTGTCGAGCACAAGCCCGCCGCGCTCCCGCTGAAGTGCCTGCATGTAGCGGGAGACCAGCACCGAATAGGCGGTGTTGTCGCCGCTGGCCAATCCGCCACCCATCTCGCCCTCGGCATGGGCGCCCATCACCTGCAGCTCCTCCAAGTCGACAACGATGGTGTTGGTGGCCGGGCAGTACGACGCCGGCGGGCTCATCCGGGCGTCCGGGCAGTCCTGCGACGCGTCGAAGCTCAGTTCCGGCGGTTTGGCAGGTGAGAACAGGATGCCCATCGCGTCGACGATCGCCCGCACCGATTCCTCGCTGACTTCCCACTCACCGGTCTGGTCCTCGGGCAGCAGCACCGGCAGATCGCCTCGGCGCTGGCCGATCTCGCGCATATCGATCGATGCGCACGCCGACGGGCCGTCTGTGAAGCCGAATTGGAACGCCGAGAGCCGCTCGAACGCCGAGCCGTGCTCGTCCACGCCCGCCTCGGGGTCGTCCACACTGAGCAGCGGATCGCGGAACGCGATAACCGCCGACAGCACGCCGTTGAGGCCTTCGCCGGTGTTGAGGGTGAAGCGCGGCGAATTGCCCTCCGCGACCCACCGCATGTACGACCCGGCGAAGCAATCGGCCTGCTGCTCGGAGACCAGTGTCGGCGTGCTCTTCTTCGTCAGCCCCGCCTTGCGCTGAACCGCGTGACCGTACTCGTGAGCAAGCACCATCGCTACGCCCATGTCCCCGTTGGCATCTCGCAGCGCAGGCAGCAGTTCGCCGCGGTCCCAGCCGATGGTCTCGTCGTCGTAGCAGAAGGCCGCGTTGACGAGACCGTACGTGTCGGTGCCGCAGAACTCGCCGTCAAATCCGTTGGCGTCCCAGGAGATCAGCGCCTCGACTGGGGTGAACTCGTCGTCGAACGTCTCGCCGTACACGCCCTCCCAGTACTCCTCGACGTCACTGACCGCATGACGCGCCAGTTCGTCGATGTCGCCGCCGTCGGTGCCCTCGACATCGCGAGTGGGTTCGGCGGCGTCGTCGCGCAGGCCGGTCGGGCCGTCGGTGGCGCGCATCCCGGCCACGCTGAACGGGTCGTCGAACACGGAGACGGCGTTGCCCTGCAGGGTGGTGCTGCACCCCGCGAGCAACACGACCGAGCAGGCGGCGATCATGGCGCCTACCAGGTGACGTCGGGTCATTCACGCCGCCTTTCGGGGTGCGCTCGGGGGATTCGCTGCCAGGATACGGAAGTCAATCACTTCCCGCGGAGGCGTTCGAGTGCCCCGCGCACCCGCACCGGGTCGGTCGTCGCCCAGAACGGGGGCAGCGACGCGCGCAGGTAGCCGCCATAGCGGGCGGTCGCCATCCGCGAGTCCAGCACTGCGACGACGCCACGGTCATCCATCCCGCGCAGCAACCGTCCCGCACCTTGGGCCAGCAGCAGCGCCGCGTGGCTGGCGGCGACCGCCATGAACCCATTGCCGCCGCGGGCGGCCACCGCGCGCTGGCGCGCGGTCAGCAGCGGGTCGTCGGGCCGGGGGAACGGAATGCGGTCGATGAGCACCAGCGACAGCGACGGACCGGGCACGTCGACGCCCTGCCACAGCGACAGCGTGCCGAACAGCGACGTCTCGGCGTCGTCAGCGAACCGTTGCACCAGCGTCGAGGTGGTGTCCTCGCCCTGGCAGAGCACCGGTGTGTCGAGGCGGTCGCGCATGATCTCGGCGGCGGCCTTGGCCGCCCGCATCGACGAGAACAGGCCGAGCGTTCGCCCACCCGCGGCGGTGATCAACGCCTCGATCTCGTTGAGCTGCTCGGCCGAGCCCGTGCCGTCGCGTCCCGGCGGCGGCAGGTGCGCGGCGACATAGAGGATGCCGGCCTTCGCGTGCTCGAACGGGGAGCCGACGTCGATGCCGCGCCACCGGACCTTCTCGTTGGCCAGTCCCCACGCCGAGGCCATCGCGTCGAACGTGCCGCCGATCGTCAGCGTGGCCGACGTGAGCACGGCCGTCGATTGCTCAAACAGCCTGCCGCGCAACAACCCTGACACCGACAAGGGCGCGACCCTCAGGATCGCGCGGATGCTCCCGCGGTTGTCCTCGTGGTCCAGCCACACCACGTCTGTGCGGTCCGGGATGGCGGGGACGAACGAATCGAGGATGCGCGACGCGGTGTCGCCGACGTCGGTCAGCGCCGTTACTGCCTCTGCGCGCGCCGACGCCGCTTTCGGGTCGCTGGGAGTCGTGTCGATTGCCGACCGGACGCGGTTGGCGGCGTCGCGCAGTGCGGTCAGATACGTCGCCGTCTCGTCGTCGAGCACGTCGATGCGCCCAGGGGTGGCGTCGTGGATCGCCGACGACAACGTCGCCGTCGCGGCCTCCAGTCGTTGCGCGAGTTCCTCGTCGACCAGGCGTGCGGCCCGTCGGTGCGCGACGCCCATCGACGTCGCCGACAGCTCGCCGGTCGCCACGCCGGTTACCCGGTCGACCAGCTCGTGCGCCTCGTCGACGACGAGCAGTTCGTGCTCGGGCAGCACGGCGGCGTCGGAGACGGCGTCGATGGCCAGCAGCGCGTGGTTGGTGACGATCACATCGGCGTGCCCGGCCTTGTCGCGGGCCTTCTCCGCGAAGCAGTCGGTCCCGAACGGGCAGCGGGCCACGCCGATGCATTCCCTGGCCGAGACGCTCACCTGCGACCACGACCGGTCCGGCACGCCGGGCGTCACCTCATCGCGGTCACCGGTGTCGGTTTCCGACGACCAGGCGATGAGCCGCTGCACGTCGCGGCCGAGGGCTGTCGCGGCGACCGGCTCGAAGAGCTCTTCCTGCGACTGCTCTTCGGACTCGGTCGCGGATCCGTTGTGAATCTTGTTCAGGCACAAGTAGTTTCCGCGCCCCTTTAGCAGTGCGAACTCGGGTCGCCGCGGCAGTTCGCCTTCGAGCGAGTCGGCGAGTCGGGGCAGGTCGCGGTCGACGAGCTGGCGTTGCAGCGCGATGGTCGCGGTCGACACCACGACGGGTTGGTCCGTGTCGACCGCACGCGCGATCGCTGGCACCAGGTAGGCCAGCGACTTCCCGGTCCCGGTGCCCGCCTGCACGGCGAGGTGTTCACCGGTGTCGAAGGCGTGCGCCACCGCCTCGGCCATCTCGATTTGGCCGCGGCGTTCCGAGCCGCCCAACGCGGCGACCGCCTTGGCCAGCAGTTCAGTGATGTCCGCCGTGGTGACTCCTACCCGCCGGGCGGAATGATCCGCGTCGGAATGGCCGGTTCTCCGCGGGAGAGCTTCAGGCCGTCCCACGGCAGGCAGTGCAGGCCAGCGGCCACTCGGTCACGCGCCGCATCGGTGCTGAGGTCCGCGACCGGTTCACCGGCACGGACCAGATCGATGGTCAACCGCCGACCGCGGAGCTCGGAATCGTCTGGCGGACGGCCGTATGGATACACGACCTCCTCGACGATGGTGCCGGTGTCCTTGGCCAGGCGCGTCGCCTGCTTGCGGCCGCCGTGGGATTCCTTGTGGCTGCTGCGCTTCTCCACCGGCATGCCGTCGACCTCGACCAGCTTGTAGACCATGTTGGCGGTCGGCGCGCCGGACCCGGTCACCACGGACGTCCCCACGCCGAAGGAGTCGACGGGCTCGGCGTGCAGCGCGGCGATCGCGTACTCGTCGAGGTCCCCGGACAGCACGATCTTGGTCTTCGTGGCGCCCAGCCGGTCGAGTTGTTCACGGGTCTGACGGGCCAGTACGGCCAGATCCCCGGAGTCGATGCGGACCGCACCCAGCTCGGTACCGGCCACCTCGACGGCGTTGGCCACCCCGGCGGTGATGTCGTAGGTGTCGACGAGCAGCGTGGTGCCGACCCCAAGTGCGTCGACCTGAGCCTTGAACGCCGCCTTCTCGTCGGGCCCGTTCTCGGTGGTGTGCAGCAGCGTGAATGCGTGCGCGGCGGTGCCCAGTGCCGGCACGCCGTAGCGGCGCTGTGCCTCGAGGTTGGACGAGCCGGCGAAACCGGCCATGTATGCGGCGCGAGCAGCGGCGACGGCGGCCTGTTCGTGGGTGCGGCGCGAGCCCATTTCGATAAGCGGGCGCCCTTCGGCAGCGCTGACCATGCGCGCGGCGGCCGACGCGATAGCCGTGTCGTGGTTGAAGATCGACAGCGCGAGCGTCTCCAGCACCACGCATTCGCCGAACGTGCCGTGCACGGACACCACCGGTGAGCCGGGGAAGTACAGCTCGCCTTCGGCGTATCCGTCGACGTCGCCGCGGAACCGGTAATCGGCGAGGTACGCGAGCGTCTTACAATCCAGGAAATCCGAGACCGACGCGAGCGCTGTGTCGTCGAACCTGAACTGCGCCAACGCTTCCACGAACCGCGCGGTACCGGCGACGACGCCGTAGCGACGGCCGTCGGGCAGTCGGCGGGCGAATACCTCGAACGAGGCGCGTCGGTGCGCGGTGCCGTCGTGGAGCGCGGCGGCGAGCATCGTCAACTCGTATTTGTCCGTGAGCAACGCTGCGGTCACACCGCAACGGTAGTCGCTCGAAGGGCTGGGTATGCCGCAGCTATTCTTGAGTACATGGTTACGCCAGCGAAGGCCCGACCGGGAACTCGCGAGGAGCGGGACGTCTCCACCCGCGATGCAGGAGAACCTCCGTGGATAACCATCGTCTGGGACGATCCCGTCAACCTGATGACATACGTGACGTACGTCTTCCAGAAACTGTTCGGGTACAGCGAGCCGCACGCGACGAAGCTGATGATGCAGGTGCACAACGAGGGCAAGGCCGTGGTGTCGGCCGGCAGCCGTGAGTCGATGGAGGTCGACGTGACGAAGCTCCATTCCGCCGGCTTGTGGGCGACCATGCAACAGGACCGCTGATCCAGACGTGCGTAAATGGAAGCGGGTCGACACCGCCGACGGCCCGCGGTTCCGCTCATCGCTGGCCTCGCACGAGGCGGCGTTGCTGCAGAACCTGGTGACATCGATGGTGGGCATGCTCGAGGATCGTGAATCCTCCTCTCCCGCAGACGAACTCGAAGAGATCACGGGCATGCGTACGGGCAATACGCAACCCCCGCAGGACGACACGATGAAGCGGCTGCTGCCCGACTTCTTCCGGCCGCAGAACGACCACCCGGCCGGGTCGGCCGCCGCGGAGAGCCTCAACAGCGCACTGCGCAGCCTGCACGAGCCCGAGATCATCGACGCGAAACGCCAAGCGGCGCAACGGGTACTGGAGACGCTGCCGGAGGGCGGCGGCAAGTTCGAGCTCACCGAGAGCGACGCCCACGCGTGGGCCTCCGCGGTCAACGACGTCCGGCTTGCGCTGGGCACGATGCTCGACGTCGGCCCCAACGGGCCTGATGCGCTGCCGCCCGACCATCCGATGGCCGGCCACCTTGACGTCTACCAGTGGCTGACGGTGCTGCAGGAGTACCTCGTCCTCGGCTTGATGGGCAAGGGATGAGCGCGATCACCGACGTCGGCGGGATCCGCGTCGGCCATCGTCACAGGCTGGATTCTGATGCGACGCTGGGCTCCGGCTGGGCCACCGGCACGACCGTCGTCCTGACCCCGCCGGGCACCGTCGGCGCCGTCGATGGCAGAGGCGGTGCACCCGGCACCCGGGAAACCGACCTGCTCGACCCGATCAACTCGGTGCGCCACGTCGACGCCATCGTGCTGTCCGGCGGCAGCGCCTTCGGGCTCGCGACGGCCGACGGGGTGATGAGCTTTCTCGAGGAGCAGGGCCGCGGCGTGGCGATGCAGGGCGGGGTGGTGCCGATCGTGCCTGCCGCGGTGGTGTTCGATCTGCCGGTCGGCGGATGGCAGTGCCGGCCGACGCCCGAGTTCGGGTACGCCGCCGCTGCGAGCGCCGGGACCGATGTCGCGGTGGGCACCGTCGGAGCAGGGACCGGCGCCCGGGTCGGGGTGCTCAAGGGCGGGGTGGGAACAGCGTCGATGATGCTCCCGTCGGGCGTCACGGTCGGGGCGTTGGTGGTCGTCAACGCCGCGGGGGACGCGGTGGACCCGGCCACCGGCCTCCCGTGGCTGGCCTATCAGATCGAGGAGTTCGGCCTGATAGCACCGCCTGCCTCTGAGATCGCGGCGTACGCCGACCTGCATAGCGAGCTCAGCCCGCTGAACACCACCCTCGCTGTGATCGCCACCGATGCTGCGCTGAGCCCCGCTGGCTGCCGTCGGGTGGCGATCGCGGCGCACGACGGACTCGCGCGCACCATCCGGCCATGTCACACCCCGCTGGATGGCGATACGGTATTCGCGCTGGCCACCGGTGCCGTAGAGGTCCCGCCCGATCCAATGACGCCGGCGTCGATGTCGCCGGAGACGGCCTTGATCACCGCGGTCGGGGCGGCCGCGGCGGACTGCCTGGCCCGTGCGGTGCTCGTCGGTGTGCTGGCGGCCGAGTCGGCGGCCGGAATACCGACATACCGAGACATGTTGCCGGGAGCGTTCGAATGAAGTCGCCGAAACGGTATTCCAGCAGGCTTCTACTCGACATTTCGCTGCTGGAATACAGTTTCGCCGCAGAAAAGAAAGGGGTCCGGCCGTGCTGGTGATCCGTGCCGACCTGGTCGACGCGATGGTCGCCCACGCGCGCGCCGACCACCCCGACGAGGCGTGCGGGGTCATCGCGGGCCCGGAGGGGTCGGATCGGCCCGAGCGGTTCATCGCGATGGTCAACGCCGAACGGTCGCCGACGTTCTACCGCTTCGACTCGGGTGAGCAGCTCAAGGTGTGGCGGGGGATGGACGCGGCGGACGAGGCGCCCGTCGTCATCTACCACTCGCACACCGCGACAGAGGCCTACCCCAGCCGCACCGACATCTCCTACGCCTCGGAACCCGACGCCCACTACGTGCTGGTGTCCACCCGTGATCCCGAGGAGCACGAGCTGCGCAGCTACCGCATCGTCGACGGCGTCGTCACCGAAGAGCCCGTCAAAATCGTTGAGCAGTACTAGAAAGGCAACTCCCTATGTCCGTTGAGGTCTCTATCCCGACCATCCTGCGCACCCACACCGGTGGCGAGAAGCGCGTCACCGCCAATGGCGACACCTTGCAGGCAGTCATCAGCGATCTGGAATCCAACTACTCCGGGATTTCGGAACGGCTCATCGATAACGGCAAGCTGCAGCGCTTCGTCAACATCTACGTCAACGACGAGGACGTGCGGTTCTCCGGCGGCCTGGACACGCAGGTCTCCGACGGCGACTCGGTGACGATCCTGCCGGCCGTCGCGGGAGGGTGACTTGACCCGTTACGACTCGCTGCTCCGGGCGCTGGGGGACACGCCGCTCGTCGGTCTGCAGCGGCTGTCGCCCAAATGGGACGACGAACCGCACGTGCGGCTGTGGGCCAAGCTCGAGGACCGCAATCCGACCGGCTCCATCAAGGACCGGCCCGCGCTGCGGATGATCGAGGACGCCGAACGCCAAGGGCGCCTGCAGCCCGGCGCGACGATCCTGGAGCCGACGAGTGGCAACACCGGCATCTCGCTGGCGATGGCCGCCCTGCTCAAGGGCTACCAATTGATCTGTGTGATGCCCGAGAACACCTCGATCGAACGACGGCAGCTTCTCGAGCTCTACGGCGCCAAGATCATCTACTCGCCAGCCGAGGGCGGATCCAACACCGCCGTCGCGCACGCGAAAGAGCTTGCCGCACAAAACCCTTCGTGGGTGATGCTGTACCAGTACGGCAACGACGCCAACACCTTGTCCCACTACGAAGGCACCGGACCCGAGCTCTTCGCCGACCTGCCCGAGATCACCCACTTCGTCGCGGGATTGGGCACCACCGGCACGCTGATGGGCACCGGACGGTACCTGCGCGAGAAGGTGCCCGACATCCAGATCGTCGCCGCCGAACCCCGTTACGGCGAAGGCGTCTACGCGCTGCGCAACATCGATGAGGGTTTCATTCCGGAGCTGTACGACCCGGACGTGTTGACCACCCGCTTCTCGGTTGGCTCGTATGACGCGATCAAGCGCACCCGTGAGTTGGTCAAGGTGGAAGGCATCTTCGCCGGCATCTCCACCGGCGCGGTGCTGCACGCCGCGCTGGGTATGGCGGCCAAGGCCGCCAAGGCCAACGAGCGTGCCGACATCGCGTTCATCGTGGCCGACGCCGGATGGAAGTATCTGTCGACCGGCGCGTACGCCGGTAGCCTGGACGATGCCGAAGACGCATTGGAAGGGCAGCTATGGGCTTGACCGGCCCCGGGGGATATCCCGCGACACCATCACCGCAACCGAAGAAGCGGCCTGCGTGGGTGGTTGGCGGGGTCACCATCGTCAGCTTCGTCGTGCTGTTGTGGCTCATCGAGCTGTTTGACTCGCTGAACGGTCACCGCCTCGACTACAACGGGATCCGCCCGTTGGAAACGGACGGGCTGGAAGGCATCCTTTTCGCGCCGCTGCTGCATTCGAATTGGCAGCACCTGATCGCCAACACCGGCCCGGCGCTGGTGCTTGGCTTCCTGATGACGCTGGCCGGGCTGTCGCGGTTCATCTTCGCCACGGCGATCATCTGGATTCTCGGCGGATTCGGCACCTGGCTGATCGGCAACACCGGGGTACCGGCGGGCGTCGAGACCAACCACATCGGCGCGTCGGGCCTGATCTTCGGCTGGCTGACGTTCCTGATCGTGTTCGGCTTCTTCACCCGCAAGGCGTGGGAGATCGTCGTCGGCGTGATCGTGCTGTTCGTCTACGGCAGCGTCTTACTCGGCGTGCTGCCGGGGACATTCGGCGTGTCCTGGCAGGGCCACTTGTGCGGGGCGATGGCAGGCGTGCTCGCGGCGTACATGCTGTCGGGTCCCGAGCGCAAGGCGCGCGAGCTTCGAAAGCGAAAAGCGACCCCGCCATATTTGACGCCGTGAGCTCAGCTTTGGCGCCCGTCGGGGTCTTCGACTCCGGCGTCGGCGGCCTGACCGTTGCGCGCGCGATCATCGACCAGCTGCCCGACGAGGACATCATCTACGTCGGCGACACCGGCAACGGCCCGTACGGTCCGCTGACCATCCCCGAGATCCGCGCCCACGCGCTGGCCATCGGGGACGACCTCGTCCAGCGGGGCGTCAAGGCGTTGGTGATCGCTTGCAACACCGCATCGTCGGCATGCCTACGCGACGCCCGCGAGCGCTACGCGCCCGTCCCCGTCATCGAGGTGATCCTGCCCGCCGTGCGTCGAGCCGTCGCCGCGACCCGCAACGGGCGCATCGGCGTCATCGGCACGTCCGCGACCATCGCCTCCGGCGCGTATCAGGACGCGTTCGCGGCCGCGCGCGACACGGAGGTGATCGGCGTGGCATGCCCGCGCTTCGTCGACTTCGTCGAGCGCGGGGTGACCAGTGGCCGGCAGGTGCTCGGCCTGGCGGAGGGCTATCTGGAGCCGCTGCAACGCGCCGAAGTCGACACGCTGGTGTTGGGCTGCACGCACTATCCGATGCTGTCCGGACTGATCCAATTGGCGATGGGCGAACACGTTACGTTGGTGTCCAGTGCCGAGGAGACCGCAAAGGACTTGCTGCGGTTGCTAACCGACCTTGATGTGCTTCGTCCGCATGACGCTCCGCCGGCGCGACGGCTGTTCGAATCGACCGGCGACCCTGAGGCGTTCACCACACTTGCGGCCCGATTCCTCGGCCCGTCACTCGACGGCGTTCGACCTGTTCAGCGTCACGTCGGCGCCCGAAGATGATTCGCGTCCCGAAAAGCGCCTATGTTTTCGTCACTTGGATAACGGGCATGGCAAGCTAGTGGGCGTGCGAATCACCGTACTCGGGTGCTCCGGCAGTGTTGTCGGGCCTGATTCGCCAGCTTCGGGCTACCTCGTCTCCGCCCCTGACACACCCCCTTTAGTGCTCGATTTCGGCGGCGGCGTGTTGGGTGCGCTGCAGCGTCACGCCGACCCGAACTCCGTGCACGTGTTGCTGTCGCACCTGCACGCGGACCATTGCCTCGACTTGCCGGGCCTGTTCGTGTGGCGGCGCTACCATCCGTCACCTGCGAAGGGGCGGGCGTTGATGTACGGGCCCGCCAACACATGGGCACGGCTGGGTGCGGCGTCGTCTCCGGAAGGCGGGGAGATCGACGACTTCTCCGACATTTTCGACGTCCGGCACTGGGCCGACAACGAGCCCGTACAGATCGGCTCGCTGAGTGTGTGCCCGCGCCTGGTGTGCCATCCAACTGAGTCCTACGGCATGCGGATCACCGATCCGTCCGGCGCGACGTTGGTCTACAGCGGCGACACGGGATACTGCGACGCCCTGATCGATCTGGCGCGGGGCGCAGACGTGTTCCTGTGCGAGGCGTCGTGGACGCATTCGCCTTCGCGGCCGCCGATGCTGCATCTGTCGGGCACCGAGGCCGGTCGCGCCGCGGCCCAAGCCGGCGTGGCCGAACTGCTGCTGACCCACATTCCGCCGTGGACGTCGCGCGAGGACGTCATCAGTGAGGCGAAGGCGGAGTTCGACGGGCCGGTGCACGCCGTTGTCTGCGGCGAGACGTTCGACGTCAAGCACGCCTGACCTCAGGCGGTCCCGTCGGACCAACCGGTTAGGGTTGGCGCGTGTCCAGACGAGAAGACGGCCGGCTCGACGACGAGTTGCGTCCGGTCCGCATCACCCGTGGTTTCACCTCCCATCCGGCCGGGTCGGTGTTGGTGGAGTTCGGCCAGACGAGGGTCATGTGCGCGGCCAGTGTCACCGAGGGCGTGCCGCGCTGGCGCAAGGGCACGGGTCAAGGGTGGCTCACCGCCGAGTACGCGATGCTGCCCGCGGCCACCCACGAGCGGTCGGATCGTGAGTCGGTCAAGGGCCGCGTCGGCGGGCGTACGCAGGAGATCAGCAGGCTGGTCGGGCGCTCGCTGCGGGCGTGCATCGATCTGGCGGCGCTGGGGGAGAACACCATCGCGATCGACTGCGACGTGCTGCAGGCCGACGGCGGGACCCGCACCGCGGCCATCACGGGCGCGTATGTGGCGCTGGCCGATGCGGTGACGTATCTGGCCGCGGCGGGTCGGCTGCACGATCCGCGGCCGCTGTCGTGTGCGATCGCCGCGGTGAGCGTGGGTGTGGTCGACGGGCGCATCCGTGTCGACCTGCCGTACACGGAAGACGCCCGCGCCGAGGTGGACATGAACGTCGTCGCAACCGACACCGGCACACTGGTCGAGATCCAGGGCACGGGGGAGGGCGCGACGTTCCCGCGTTCGACGTTGGACAAGATGCTCGACGCGGCGATGGCGGCGTGCGAGCAGATCTTCGTGATTCAGAGTGAGGCGTTGGAGCTGCCGTATCCGGGAGTGCTGCCGGAGTCCTCCGAGCCGGCCAAGAAGGCGTTCGGAAGCTGACCTCTCTACTGGTCGCCAGCCGCAACCGCAAAAAGCTGGCGGAGTTGCACAGGGTGCTCGATGCTGCGGGTGTGTCGGGTTTGACGCTGCTGTCGCTGGACGACGTCGCCGCGTTCGATGAGGCCCCGGAAACGGGCGCGACGTTCGAGGAGAACGCGGTGGCCAAGGCGCGGGATGCTTATCGGGCAACGGGTTTGGCGTCGGTTGCCGACGACTCGGGGCTGGAAGTGGATGCGCTGAACGGGATGCCGGGGGTGTTGTCGGCGCGGTGGTCGGGTTCTCACGGTGACGATCGCGCGAACACGTCGTTGTTGTTAGAGCAGTTGGCCGACGTGCCCGACGAGCGGCGGGGCGCGGCGTTCGTGTCGGCGGTTGCTTTGGTTTCGGGGGCCGGCGAGGTCGTGGTGCGCGGGGTGTGGCCGGGCAGCATTGTGCGGGAACCGCGGGGCTCCGGCGGGTTTGGCTACGACCCGGTGTTCCTGCCTTCGGGGTCTACGCGGACCGCGGCGGAGTTGAGCCCGGCGGAAAAGGATGCGGTGTCGCATCGCGGGCGGGCGTTGGCTTTGTTGCTCCCGGCGCTGCGGGAGCTCGCTGGTTAGCCCTGCGGGCCGAAACTGAACTTATGCAGGAGATTTCGGCGGATTCTCCTGCACAACCTCAGATTCGGCGCGCTACAGGCTGAACCGCTGCTTGATGTCGGCGGTCTGGAAGTGCTCGACGATGATGCCGACGAGCGGGATGGTGCCAGCCAGCAGCACGCCGATGGTCTTGCCGATCGGCCAGCGCACCTTGACCGCCAGGTTGGCGGTAAACAGCAGGTAGACGAAATACACCCAGCCGTGCACCACCGCGATCCAGTTGAGGCCCTCGACGCCGTAGACGTACTTCATCACCATCTCGTAGCAGAGCGCGATCAGCCAGATACCTGTCGTCCACGCCAGGACGCGGTAGCCGAGCAGGGCCTTGCGGATGGTCTCGACGGAGGTGGTCGGTGTGTCGGTCATGTGGCCGGGTGTTCCTTGTCTTTCTTGGCGAGGTCGGCGAGATAGGCGTTGTACTCACGCATCACGGGGTCATCGTCGGAATGGGGTGCGGGTCTAGGCTTTTCGGGCAGCAGACCCTCCGGAATCTCGGTGACGTCGTCGTGGTTCTTCGGCTCGGGTGGCGCCTCTTCATAGCGGACGAACTTGTAGTAGGCGTACACGACGAAGCCGGCGAACAGCGGCCACTGCAGGGCGTAGCCGAGGTTCTGGAAGTCCCCCGATGCCGATTCGAAGCGGGTCCACTGCCACCAGGCCAGGGCCAGGCAGCCGGCGGCGCCGGCGATCACCAGAGCGATGAGCGCCGGTCTCCTACGCCGTGTAGTGGACACCATTCAACGGTACCGCGATGGCCTTCGGCCCGACGAACTCGTCCATCCGTGCCGTCGCGGCCTTGCGGTAGATGGAGACGATGTACTTAGTCGACCGTGTCCAGGTAATGCCGAGGTGGTTGAGCGCGGCGGTGAACAGTCCGAGGATGTCCTCGGAGTGGTTCGTGAAGTGGTAGCGGATGCTCATGACGCCGCGGTCGTTGGCGACGACGCGGCACCCGTCGCTGTGGATCAGCCCGAGGATAAATTCTTCGGTGGCCTCGTCGACGAGAGCCTGCTGCCAAGCCGCCAGGGAGATGCGTCTCAGGTGCTTCCGACCAGGACCGTGCTGAGGCAGCAGGCACGGCCAGTGTTTTGAGTAGAGGGAGATTTCGAGGCATCCCTCTTTCTTCACGGTTCCGGCTCGCTGCCCCGGCATCAGCATTTCAATCGCCTCGCGGCACCGGTCGATTATTGCTGGGTATTTCGCGTCGAGAACGATTCTGAGCCGCCAAGCCCTGGGATGACGCGAGATGCAACCGTCGCCGAGGTACAACCCCAGGACGTAGCAGTACGCAGCGGCGGGGAGCGTCGAGAAGTCATGGTCGACCCCACAAGTTGACGATCCACTCAACAACCGTTGCCGAGTCTGCGGACGGCACCGCCAGTCCCGCACCGTCGGTCGTGGTATGCCCGTCTGACGCGCGATTGCGCAGTCGTTCACACCCGCTGCGATGAGGCGCTTTACGGCGTCGAACTCTTCTGCAGACCGCATGCCGCCAAGCTATGCGGCGTCACCGACAGATCGCCGACAAGCAGAGCGGTAGGATCGGCAAGCTGCGGGCGTGGCGAAATTGGCGATACGCGCGGGCTTTAGGTGCCCGTGTTCGAAAGAACGTGTGGGTTCGAGTCCCACCGCCCGCACCAATGCCACTAGTCAGCTTGGCCAGCGTGATCGCAGGGCATCTGGTGTCCACGCTGGCCCGGTGGGGGAGCCGATGCTGTCGCCCCCACTCATCTGGGCGACGATCCGCGGTCCGCGCAGCGTGGAGTTGTCGTAGACGGTCGCCGTATCGCATCGGGCCACGGCGTCGGCGACGAAAGCCCACAGACGGCGGTGCCGCTCCCGGATCTTGGTCTCCGGTACATCGTGGCCGCCAGACTGAACGCGGCGTTTGACGCGTTCTACGGCGAGATCTTCGGGGATAAGCAGGACATGTAGTACGACGATGTAGCCCTCGGCGTGGGCAGCCCGGATCAGATCGAGCTTCGACGGGTGCGAGAAAACTGTCTCGGCGATGAATGATTGACCCAGCTCGATGAGCTTCGCCCTGGTGTCGGCGGCGACTCCGGCGGCCTCGTATGCGTGAGACGCGGGATCGTCGGGCCACCGCTGTTTGGCGATCTCGTCGGCGTTAACGAAGACGCTGCCGGGAAGCAGTGGCACCAAAGTGAATTCGACGAAGGTCGACTTGCCGGCGCCGTTGGGCCCGACAACCAGGTCGAGTCGCTTCACTGCGCAAGTGGCCTACCGAAGACGCCGAACTGGATTCACTGCGTGTCCGCAAGCACGGTCGACGTACCATCCGGCCGGTGCTCGACAATCTCTCCGGCGTCGTTCAACGCGACCGTCGTGACGCCGCGCGCGGCGAGTGTCCGTCCGTAATCGGAGTGGGCCAAGCTCTCCTCGATCGCAGCGGAGATTTCGGCGTTGAACACCACACCCTCTTCGACCGTCAGCTCACCCGTTGCCAGCTGGCCGGCGAGCGCGGCTTCCACCCGGCGCCGAGATGCCGTGTGCTGGCTGGACACCGCCCGACCGACTCGGGCCCAGTGGTCGAGTTGCTGCTTGGCGGATCGACTTTGGCGGGCACCCTCTGCCGCTGCACTGTCGACCAGATCGGCAGCAAAGCGGGTGACGCGATCGGTAGCGTCGACCATGACCTTCTCCTGATGTAGCAATCTGTTACAGGACGTAACACCATGCTACATGCGCCGTATGAATTACGCGGAACGCTCGACCGTTCTGTTGGTGTTTCGCACTGAAAATCCATTGAGTTCCGCGAGGGACCTCAATTGCCTCAGCGCGAACTGGCGGGCACGACCAGCCTCGGGTATCCGAATGCCGGCCCATATGCCCTCGGCACCCGGGGTCTCACAGGCTTCTTGAGCACACCGCCAGCGACGTGGGCAGGCTCGACAGATCGCCTTGGCGCCTTCGTCGGCGGTCATGGTCCACCGATCCGGGTCGCGGGTGCACGCGCCCAGTGGCGCCTCGTCGAGCATCGTCGGACTCCTGGACGTACCGCCAACGACCACGTTGAGCGGTGACGCTTCGCCCGGGCAGAGAGCGATCACTTCGCCCCGCGGTGTTCCTGCGTTTGGCCGTCTGTGGTCTTGCAACAGCATTGCCCTTCTGCGGCTGTCGGTTGGTTGACTGACAATACATCTGTACCGTACACGCGGTACAGATGTATTGTCTACCTGTTCCTGTGTGACTGCTCTCCTTGGGTGTATGAATGACAACCGTGCAGCCGGCGGCTGATGACATTGGCTCGAGCGCGCGCTCGAGCATCGAACGGATTCGGGACGCCGCGCTCAAATGCTTTGCCGCATATGGGACTTCCGCGACATCGCTGCGCACTGTTGCCGCAGCAGCAGGCGTATCCCTGGGAATGGTGCAACACCATTTCGTCACCAAGGCCAGGCTCATCAAAGCCGTCGATGACCATGTGCTGGCAGTCGTCACTGCAACTTTGTCCGATCCAATCCCCGAGCCACCGGCGGATTCAATTGCCGATGTCGGGCAGAGGGTGACCAGGTTCATCGCCGAGCAACCTGATGTCGTCGACTACATCGGCCACGCACTCATTGACGGCAGTCCGCTGGGAGTCGCGGTGTTCGACACCTTGTTCGCCCAGGGCGAGGCCCGCTGGAAGCGACGTGGCGAACTAGGCGTTCTGCGCCCTGATCTCGATCCGACGTGGGCGACCCTGAACCCGCTTGTGCTCTCGCTAGGCACCCTGATCTTGCGCGGTCATATCGAGCGGCATCTCCCGGAGTCACTCACCATGCCCGCTCAGTTGCAGCGGTGGGAAGAAGCCGTGAATGAACTCCTGCGCAACGGACAACTTCGACGCGCCGACGATCACCACGCGGCCGAGCCATAGCGGCCGTCAAATCCTCGCGCCCCCAACCCTTTTGCGGTAGGTGGACGGCGTCTCCCCGCAGAACTGCGTGAATGCCCGAGTGAACGAGCTGAGGCTGTCGAAGCCCACCGCCGACGACGTCTCCTGCACCGACTGTGCCGGCGCGGCCAGCAGCGCCATCGCCCGCAGCATGCGAGCATGCAGCAGATAGGTCCGCCACGACAGCCCGAGCGTGTGCTGGAAGAGCCGCCGCAAGGTTCGCTCGGACACCGCAACCGCCCGACTCACCTCGTCGGCGGTCACGGCGTCGAGGTGCTCCTTCGTATACGCCATCGCCGCGGCCACGATCGGGTGCTCGGAGGTCGGCAGGCTCAACGGCGCCTCATGGTCCAGCGCTTCGGACACCAGTTGCGCAAGTGTCCGGAAGAAGCCGTCGGACACTTCGTCGCCGTCGGGGCGATCGATAGGCCACCGCAGCGCGTAGATCATCATCTCCCGGATCAGCGGCGAGACTGCGATGATCCGCGCCCGGTCGCCGCCGTCGGGAATCAGCCGCGCGTCAAACATCACCGCCACCGTCTTGACATCGGGGTTCATCGTGGCCTGGTGCTCCAGTCCCAGGGGGATCCACGCCGCCTGCTGCGGCGGCAGCAGGTAGTGCGCCGACGCCGTCTCGACCTCGACCACGCCGCCGATCGCGTACTCGATCTGGTGCACTTCGTGCGAGTGCCAGCCGGTGATCAGGCCGTCGCCCTGGTAGAGGTAACTACCGCCCAGCGCGCGCCCGCCGCGGCGCAGTTCGATCACTGGCCGGATGTTGGCCGATTCGGCTAAACCTTTGTCCGAAGGCGCAGAGACGGTCACACCTGGAGACGGTACTAGTTGGGGTATGAAGACCGACGACCTGATCCTGGTGAGCATCGACGACCACGTGGTGGAACCGCCCGACATGTTCCTGCGCCACGTGCCGGCCAAGTACAAGGACGAGGCGCCGATCGTCGTCACCGACGACAAGGGCGTCGACCAGTGGATGTACCAGGGCCGCCCGCAGGGCGTCAGCGGACTCAACGCGGTGGTGTCCTGGCCTGCTGAGGAGTGGGGCCGTGACCCCGCCGGCTTCGCCGAAATGCGGCCCGGCGTGTATGACGTCCACGAGCGCGTCCGCGACATGAACCGCAACGGCATCCTCGCGTCGATGTGCTTCCCGACGTTCACCGGGTTCTCGGCCAGGCATCTCAACATGCACCGCGAAGAGGTGACGCTGGTGATGGTGTCGGCCTACAACGACTGGCACATCGACGAGTGGGCGGGCTCGTACCCGGATCGCTTCATCCCGATCGCGGTGCTGCCGACGTGGAATCCCGAGGCGATGTGCGCCGAAATCCGCCGGGTGGCCGCCAAGGGCTGCCGCGCGGTGACGATGCCGGAACTGCCACACCTGGAAGGCCTGCCCAGTTACCACGACGACGAGTACTGGGGTCCGGTGTTCCGGACGCTGTCGGACGAAAACGTGGTGATGTGCCTGCACATCGGGACCGGGTTCGGGGCGATCAGCATGGCGCCCAACGCGCCCATCGACAACCTCATCATCCTTGCCACCCAGGTGTCCGCGATGTGCGCGCAGGACCTGCTGTGGGGCCCGGCGATGCGCAAGTACCCCGACCTGAAGTTCGCGTTCTCCGAGGGCGGGATCGGTTGGATCCCTTTCTATCTGGACCGCAGCGACCGCCACTACACGAACCAGAAGTGGCTGCGCCGCGACTTCGGCGACAAGCTGCCAAGCGACGTCTTCCGGGAGCACTCGCTGGCCTGCTACGTCACTGACAAGACCTCGCTGAAGCTGCGCCACGAGATCGGCATCGACATCATTGCCTGGGAGTGCGACTACCCGCACTCCGACTGCTTCTGGCCCGACGCGCCAGAGCAAGTGAAGGCCGAACTAGAAGCGGCCGGCGCCGACGACGCCGACATCAACAAGATCACGTGGCAGAACGCGTGCCGGTTCTTCAGCTGGGATCCGTTCGCCAGGACGCCGCGCGAGCAGGCAAGGGTTGGGGCGTTGCGCGCCAAGGCAACTGACGTCGACGTCTCGATCCGACCGCGCAAGGAGTGGGCACGGCTGTACGCCGAGAAGCAGCTCGCCACGACGTAACCGCTAGGTGGCCATTAGTTTCCGCAGGGGCGTGCGCTCCACCTCGCTGGCAACGGTTGTAGGCTCACACAAGTGGTGGTGTCCTCAGAGGAAAACACGGTGGGCACACGTGACGTCGCCTCGCTGCCGTTGCCCCCGAAAAACCCGCTGCCGTATCGGGAACGCCTGCGTGCTGTGCATTCGTTTCATACCAGCACCGACAAGCTTCGCGATGCCGGTGGGCCGGTCAGCCGGCTCAGCTTGGGGCCAAAGTGGTTCTTTCCGCCCATCGTTGTCGCAACCTCGCCGCAGGCGATTCGCGACATTGTCAGCGCTCGAGATGGTTCGGTGGACAAGACCAGCGCGGTGGCCACCAGAGCTTCAGCGGCTGCTCGGTGGAAATCTGTTCGTCCTGCCCCATAGGGAGTGGCTCCCTCGTCGGCGCACGCTGCAGCCGGTGTTCACCAAGCAGAATGTCCGCCAGTTCGGCGGGCACATGGCCCAGGCGGCCGAGATGGTGTGCGACACATGGCGCGACGGCGACGAAATCAACCTGGATGAAGAGTGTCGGACGCTCACGTTGCGGGCGTTGGGTCGTTCCGTGTTGGGATTGGACCTCGACAAGAGGGCCGACGCAGTCGCAGAGCCGCTGCGCGTGGCGACCGGTTACGCCGTCAGGCGCGCGCTGAGGCCGCTGAACTTGCCTGCGTGGGTCCCCACGCCAGGGCAGCGGCGCGCCCGCGCAGCGGCTGCGACCGTACATGCGCTGGCCGACGAGATTTTGCAGGCGTGTCGCGCCGACCCCACCCGCGAGGCGCCGCTGATACAAGCGCTGATCGCCGCTACGGACCCGGAAACCGGGCAATCATTGTCCGACAGCGAGATACGCGACGAGATGGTCATCTTCTTGTTCGCGGGCCACGACACCACGGCGACGACTCTGACTTACTCGTTGTGGGCATTGGGTCGCCATCCTGAGTTCCAGGACCGTGTCGCCGCTGAAGTGGCTGAGCTCGGTGATCGCGAACTTGGCCCCGACGACGTTGCGCGGCTTGGCTACACGGTGCAGGTGCTTCAGGAGGCGCTGCGGCTGTGCCCACCGGGCGCGACCGGATCACGGGTGGCGACGCGCGACGTCGACGTCGCCGGCTTCCGCGTGAAAGCAGGCACCATGCTGGTGTTCGGAAGAAGAGCCGTCCAAACCGATCCGAGTCTTTGGGACGATCCGCTGACATTCGATCCCGACCGATTCAGCCCAGAACGTGCGCAAGGGCGTGACCGTTGGCAGTACCTGCCGTTCGGCGGCGGGCCCCGCTCATGTATCGGGGATCATTTCGCGATGCTGGAAGCCACACTCGCATTGGCCACCATTGTCCGGCGCACCGAAATCTCCTCCATGCACGACGATTTCCCGGTCGCCATGCCCTTCACGGTGGTTCCCGCGGGGCCGATCTGGGCGCGGGTACGACGACGCGGCTGATCGACGAGCAGCGGCTAGATCGACTGGTCTCGCATCTGGCCTTCGCGTATGAGGGTGGTGACCGCAGCGTTCCACCGCTGCAATTGTGCTGGGGTGAACAACGGCTCGGGTAGGTAGCGCTCGATGTGGGTACGGAGGATGACCGCGCTGAATCGCAGCAGCAGCGGATTGAGCGCCGCCCAGATCGGATCGAGATCGGGTCGGGCCAGCTGCTGCTCGGCGAAATGGTCGCGCTGGGCGGCGCTGATGCCATAGAGGCCATCGAAGATCACCTTGCCGACCGCGTCGCCCTCGACCAGCGCGCGCCCCAGATAGTCGACGGCGTCCGGGTGTTCGGCGAAGAGGTTTGTGATGCGGCGGCCCGCCTCGGTGAGAGAGTCTGCTGGCGCCGCCGGCAGCGGCTGTGCTTCCAGAGCATCGCTGACCAGGCGTAGCACGTACTGATCGACGGCGGCGATCAGCCCAGCCTTGGTCCCGAAATAGTGCTGTAGCAACCCGATTGATACGCCGGCGGCCTCGGCAACCGTCCGCAGTGACGTGGCCGCGATGCCATGGGAGGCGAAACTCCTCAGGGCAGCATCGCGAATCCGCTCCTCGTTCGTCGGCTCGGCCGGAGCGGGCGGGGCATGCCAAAGCAGCCGAGTGTGTTCCATCGCTCGACAATATAGCCCTACCGTGGGACACTACGCCGATATGGGAATCCAATACGCAAATATTGTTGATGACAGCGGCGTTCCTACCAGTCTTTTGACGTGGTAGCGGGCAATGCCGGACATCACCTATCCCGCCTCCACCAGCTCCCTGCCCGGCTACCTCGCCGAACCTGACGGCGAAGGCCCATGGCCCGGCGTCGTGGTCGTCCAGGACGTGCTCGGCTTAACAGCTGACTTGAAGCGGATCACCGACCGGCTCGCGGCCAACGGCTATCTGGCGCTGGCCCCGGCGCTGTATGGCCGCGCCCCCAAGATCAAATGCATGATCAGCACCATCCGCGCGCACTTCGCTGGAACCGGTGCCGCGTACGACGATCTCGTTGCTGCCCGCGATCACCTCGTCGCCGACAAGCGTTGCACCGGCAAGGTCGGGCTGGTCGGGTTCTGTATGGGCGCCGGGTTCTGCTTGCAGCTTGCCCCACGCGGGATGTTCGACGCGACCGCGCCGAACTACGGGCTGCTCCCGAAGAACCTCGACGCGCTGGCCCAGTCCTGCCCCGTCGTTGCCAGCTTCGGCGCGAAGGACCGTATCGCGCGTCGCGGCACGGCGGAAAAGCTCGAGGCCGCGCTGGCCGCCGGCGACGTGCCACGTGACATCAAGGAATACCCCGGTGTCGCTCACAGCTTCATGAACGATTGGGGCATACCCGGTCCGATTCGGGTCGTAGAGCGCGTCGCGGGAATGGCCTACTCCGAGCCCGAGGCCGAGGACGCGTGGCAGCGGATCGTCACCTTCTTCAAGGGGCACCTCAGCTAGACCGCGGGGCCGCGCCGTAACCCACTGGGTTCGACGAACCCGCGCCCCAAGTCCGCAACGCGATGCTATACACAGGGCAGCATGGACGAGCCGGACGTCAACGCCTACAGCGCGCAGATTCTGGACCCCGACCAGCCCGCCGACAGTTCGTTGTTGCAGCGGCTGCAGAGGGATCCCGCCGTGGATGTCATCGATCATCGCGACGCGCAGCTTGCGAGCCTGCGCGGCCTTCGCCCGGAACCGGGTCCTGAACTGCTGGCAGAACCCGGACGGTGGGCGTACTACCCGTGGCGGCGAGCGGTAGTTGCGGTGTTGGGCCCGCGCGGGTTTCGCACGGTGCGGTTGGATCGCAACCGCAACAACATCACCGCCGAAGAGCAGGACCGGCTTGGCACGCTGCGTATCGGCGTCGCCGGCCTCAGCGTTGGCCATGTCATCGCGCACACCTTGGTCGCGCAGGGGATGTGTGGCCGCCTTCGGCTGGCTGACTTCGATCACCTTGAACTGTCGAATCTGAATCGGGTGCCGGCCACGGTGTTCGACATCGGCATCAACAAGGCCTATGTCGCTGCGCGGAGGGTCGCCGAGCTCGACCCCTATCTGTCGACCGAGGTTTTCGACGAGGGACTCACCTTCGACACAGTCGACGAGTTCCTCGAAGGATTGGACATCCTTGTCGAGGAGTGCGATTCACTTGACATGAAGGCCGCGCTGCGTGAGGGTGCCCGCGCCCGCGGGATCCCGGTGGTGATGGCCACCGCAGACCGCGGACTGGTCGATGTGGAGCGCTTCGATCAAGAGCCGGACCGTCCGATTTTGCATGGTCTGCTGGGCCAGTTGGACCTTGAGCTACTTCCCGGCATGAGCAGCCGCGAAAAGGTCAAACACATCCTTCGCCACCTTGAGGCGCAACGATTATCTCCGCGCACGGCTGCGTCACTGGTTGAGATTGACCGATCATTGTCGACCTGGCCGCAACTGGCTTCGGATGTGGTGTTGGGCGCGTCGGTGCTGGCCGAGGCGGTACGCAGAATCGGGCTGGGCGAAGAACTGCGCTCAGGGCGAACACGTATCGACATCGGCTGGTCGATCAGTCAGTTGGACGAACCTGACATGGCCCAGCATCGCCCGCAACCGGCGGACCGGCATGAAACGGTGGAGCTACCCGGGGTACCTGGCGTCGTCGCCGCTGCCGCAATTCGCGCCCCGTCGGGTGGAAATGTGCAGCCCTGGTTGATCCAAGCCGGCGCCACCGACATCACCATTGACCTTGTCGTCCAACACAATTCAACGATGGATGTCGGATTCCGTGGCAGCGCCGTCGCGCTTGGCGCCGCGGTCCTGAACGCGAGAATCGCCGCTGCCGCCCACCGCACCCTTGGGCCTGTCACGGTAACCGAGCATGCTGACGGAGTGCCGTTGCGGGCGATCCTGAACCTGAGCGCGGGCGCGGAACCCAACCTCCACGACCTCTATCAACCCATGCTCGCGCGGGAAACCAACCGCCATCATGGTATTCCCAAACCGATCGACACCGACACGGTCGATGCGCTGAACGCTGCCGCACAATCCGAAGGTGCCCGTCTGCAGCTGATAACCGACAGAGACGACATCGACCACGCGGCAAGGATTCTCGCTGCATCCGATCGCATCCGCTACCTGACGCCGCGGCTCCACGAAGACATGTTCTCCGAACTACGCTGGCCCGGCGATCCCGACCCCGACACCGGCATCGACGTGCGCACCCTCGAACTCGACGACGGTGAACTCGCGGTGCTCGACATCCTGCGCCGCCCAGACGTCATGGCCCACCTGGCCCAATGGAAGGCCGGCAGCGCGCTGGGGGAGGACACGCGCGACCGGATACTCGCCAGTTCTGCGCTGGCTGTTATCAGCGTGCCGGGAAACACATTGCGCGACTACGCAAAGGGAGGCTCGGCGGTCGAGCTGGTCTGGATCATTGCCCAGCAGCGAGGGCTTTCGGTCCAGCCGGTGTCACCGGTATTCCTCTATGCACAAAGCCGGGCCGATCTCGACGAGCTGTCGCCTCCCTTCGCCGACGAGTTGGGCCGACTGCAGAGCGACTTGCGGCGCCTGGCTGGCACGCCGACCGATGAATCGATCGTGCTGGTTCTGCGGTTCGCTGTCGGGCCACCAGCATCGGTACAGAGCCGCCGCAACCTCGACCGAGTCCGGCTCGACTGAGCTGAGGGCGGCACAGCCTATAGAACACTGGCGCCGAATTGGCTGCCGCCGCGCGCGATGACGATGTTGGGGACGACGGCCCCGACGGACAGCCGCGACACCGCGACGGCCAGTTCGGCGATATCCGAGGCGGGCAGCATCTGCTCGGCGGGTACGCGGGTCCATGCCGTCATGTCGGTGGCGACCAAACCTGGGCAGAGCGCGGTGGCGGTCACTCCGTTGCCCGATTCCTCGAGGGTGACGGTTTGGCACAACGAGATCAACGCGGCCTTACTGGCCGCATACGCCCCGAGATTGGCTTCGCCGGAAACGCCCGCGATCGACGCCAGAGCGACGACCTTCGCGCCGCGCTCGGGCTCCAGCGCCGCGGTCTTGCGCAGCAGCGGCAGGGTCTCCTGCAGCAGAATGAACGCCGCCCGCAGGTTGACCGCAAGGGTCAGATCATAGGCCTTCACCGATAGCTCGGCGATCGGCCCGGAGGTGCCGACTCCGGCGTTGAGCACCAGCAGGTCCAGCCGACCGAACCGCGCCTGGTGTTCGCAGGCCAGCCGCCGAACGTCCTCTTCGACAGCCATATTGGCCGCAACGGCATGAACCTCGGCGCCCGTGTCGGTGCGCAACTGCTCGGTCGCTGCGAGCAGCCCAGGTTCACTGCGCGCCGACAGCGTCAGGGCATAGCCCTCGACGGCCAGTCGGCGAGCGATCTCGGCGCCGATGCCCCGCGAGGCGCCGGTGATGAGCGCACACCGCTCATTCATCCGAAGCTCCTATCCCGCCGGCGGGGTCAGCATCTGTTGCCATGTCTGATCCTCCGGCGCTGTCGTGGCCAAGTTGGATTGGGTGTACACATGCCCGTCCGGTCCGATGTACGTACCGGTGGCCGGGTCATAGGGTGCCGCCGCGATCGGTGGCGCATCCGGTGGTGGCGGCGAATCGGGCGGTGGTGGCGGGGACCCTTCCGGCAGCTGCGGAACGCCTTGTCCGGACAGCGTCGCGTTCGGGTCGCCCTTCCAGTTGACGCCGTCGTTGAGCGGCACGTACTGCTCGTCGCTCTCACACATCTTGACGGTCGGTGCACGCTTGCCGGGCACCGTCTGGCACGGCAGGTTGCGCGCACCGCGCACGTTGAACGACGAGTCTTGCGGCACACGGCAATACAGGTCTCCCGCGGGACGATCCGGATAGTCCTCCAGGCTGGGCGCGCGTTGCTGCTGCGCCGGCAGATATCCGGTCGTGCACGGCGGGGGCAGGTTGACGTTGAGGTTGAAGTCCAGGAAGGCGCCCTTGTAGTCCTGCTTGGTGTTCAGGTTGGGAATCAGACCCGCCTGCACTTCGGCGACCGCTTGGGGCAGGAGAACCAGAATCTGTTCCAGTGCCGGTTGATAGGTGACCGCCACGTCGCCGACGCTGACCAGATTCGCCAGCAGGATCGGCAGCGTGGGCTGCAGCCGTTCGAACAAGCTGCGCGGGCCTCGTCGGCGGCCGGCGCGCCCTTCTCCAGCACGCCGGCCACCGCATCGTCCTGGGTGCGCAACTGATCGGTGACCACGGCGAGGTGCGCGGCCCATTGCCCTATCGGCATCCGACGTGTCGGCCTGCGAGTCCAGCACCGGCTGCGACTGGTCGATCAGCGTGATCGAGGGGATCGAGATTGTTGCGGGCGTCGATCGCCAGCTGGGTCGATCCCCTGACGATGCGGGCAATCTCCGGGCCCAAACCGCCGACAGCGGTGTAGCTCTCGTCGACCGACGGTCTTCAGGTTGTCCTGCGGGATCGCCTGCAGACCGCGGTTGGTCGCGTCCATCAGCGAGCCGATGTCAGGCGGCACCGACGTGCGGCTGACCGGGATCACGTCACCGTCGCGCAGCGGCGGTGACGTCGGCGTTGCGCGGTAGTCAGCGCCACGTACTGCTCGCCGATCGCCGACACGCTGTGCACCTCGGCGTCCAGATCGGAGGGAATGTCGATGTCCGACTTCAACGACAGCACGGCCTCGACGCCGGTGTCGGTCGAGCCGGACGTCTTCCACGCGGCCCACCTCGGAGCCGCGGTAGGTGACGTTCCCGCTCTGGTAAAGGCCGGCGGACGCGGGCAATTCGATGGTCACCGTGTAGCGGCCGACACCGAACATGATTGGCCGGAATCTTGATGTAGCCGAAGACCATCACCGCGCCCGCGACGAGCGCGATCACCGCGAAGATCGCCAGCTGAATTTTGATGCGCCGATTCAGATGCATGTCACGGTCCCTGGTCGAGGCGGTAGGGCACCACCAGCGGATTGCCCGCGGTGACGGGCTCGGCAGCTGACCGATGGTGCGACCCCACTGCATCTCCAGTTCGGTCAGCTCGCCCTCGAACCGTGTGCCGGTGAACAGCGACGTAGTCGAGGCGGCTCAAGGTCAGGTCGAAGATCACGGTCAAGTTGGCGTAGTCGCCGCGGAACCACTTGTGCGATGTTCTCTTTTGGCCACGGGAAGGTGGCGAGCGCAGCTCAGCGATCTGGTCAGCGCCGGGCCGGCGTTGGCCAGTGACTCGAAGTACCGGGCCGATGTCGTTGAGCTCCGTGAACGACGGCTTCCTTGGTCTGGTCGACCGTGTCGGTGGCGAGGGCGCTGAACTTGCCGAACTGGTCGAGCGCCTCGGTCAGGTCGTCGCGTCGGTCCTTGAGCACCGTCAGTGCGTCGGGGATGGTGCGTAAGCGCCTTGTCCACCATCGGGTTTTTGCTCGGCGAACTGGCCGGCCAGATTGTTCAGGCTCTCGCTGGCCGCGATGATGTCGCGCGTCTGGGCGTCGAGGTGGCCGATGAACTCGTCGAGCTGTTCGATCAGGCTGCGCAGATCGGCCTCACGGCCGGCGAACGCGGTGCTGAAAGCCTTTGTGATGTCCTGGATTTGGCCGATGCCGCCGCCGTTGAGCAGCATGGACAATGCGGACAAGGTCTGCTCGGTGGTCGGATAGTGCCCCGCTCGACGACAGCGGGATCAGCGATCCGTCGTGCAGTCTGCCATCGGGTGGCGCGTCTGTCGGGCGGCGCCAGTTCGATGTGCAGCGAGCCGAACACACTGGTCTGCCCGATCTTCGCGGTGGCGTTGGCAGGCAGATTGACGTCGCTGTCGATCTTCATGGTGACCAGCGCGTGCCAGCCTTGGCGCTCGATCTTGGTGACATTGCCGACCATTGACGTCGCCGACCCGCACGCGCGAGTTCTGCTGGATATTGGTGACATCGGGCAACTGGGCCTGGATCTGATACGAGCCGGGCCCGCCGCCCGCGGTACCGGGCATCGGCAGCGAATTGACTCCGCGCCAGCCGCAACCCGACATGATCACCGATCACAAGGCACGGCCAGCCGCGGCGGTCGCGCGCCGCGGCCCGGGTCATGTCCACCCCCGGCGGCACCATGAGGCCGGGCAGGCCCGCGGCCGGATCCGTGCAGACCGCGGCACCGTCTGCCGCGGCCGGGTCGGCCACGGGCGGACCGGCGGGACTTCGGCCGCCAGTGGGGCTTGCGCGGGCGGGCGATTCGGCGCCGGCGGTGGTGGCCGGTAGTCCGGGCGCATCCAGTCCTCGCTGTAGGTGATCTCGTTGGGGCGGGCTGCCGCGCCGACGAACGTGTTCATGCCGATCGGCAGGAAGTTGTACTGGCGGTTCTTCACGATCGGCGCCAGGTATTGCACGCACAGCTTCGCCGACTGTTCGGCGCCCAGCCGCGACGCGGCCTGAATCGCCCCGCACATGAACTGTGATCGGGTCGGCGAAGTTGTTCGCGGCGATGATGCCGGTTGTCGCGGCGTGTGCCGGCTCGATAGATGTTGCGAAGTTCTGCAACGTCGTCGGCGACGACGTGCAGCGTCTGCTTGATGTCGTCGAGACTGTCGACCGACCGCCTTCGAGACCGACGCCAGCTTGTCGGAGGTGGTGCCGAGGGGTTCCCGGTTGTCGGCGACGAAGTTCGCGACATCGCCGACCGCGGCGTTGATGTCGCTGACCGCCTGGCCGACCTCGTTCGGGGTCGTTGGCCAGCAGCGCCGTCACCGCCGGCCAGGTTGCGGTTGAGTTGGCGCATCAGGTCGCTGCTGTCGTGCAGCGCCGACGACGAGGACCGACAGGTTCTTGACGGTGCGAGAAGATGTCGTTGCTGTGGTCGCCGAGGGCCGAGAATGGCCTGGGACAGTTTGATGATCGTGTCGCGGATGTTGGCGCCCTCACCGCGCAGGTTGTCCGCGGCGGTGTTGATGAACGCGCCCAGCGTGCTGACTCCGCCGGGTTCGGTGGGCTGCAGGTACTCGGTGAGCTTCTCCAGTTGTTCGCGGAGATCGTCCCATTCCACCGGAACCGCGGTGCGGTCCTGCGGCATCACGGCGCCGTCGGCCATTTGCGGTCCCCCGGTGTAGCCGGGGTCAACTGGATCGCCCGCGACGTGATCAGCTGCGGGGACAGGATCACCGCCTTGGCGTCGGCGGGCACCTTGTACTTGCTCGTCGAACCAGAACGAGATCTTGGCCCGTTGCGGCTGCGGTTCGATCTTGTCGATCTCGCCGACCGGCACGCCGAGGATGTGCACGTCGTCGCCGGGGAAGATGCCGTTGCTGTTGTCGAAGTACGCGACGCACGTGGGTGCGGGCGATCGCTGCCGTACCACCGACGACGACGCCGATCAGGCCTGCGACGGCGCCAGGCGATGCGCAGCCTGCCGTGTCACGACGCGCCACATCGGCGCAGTGCCTGGCGTTGGCCGGACGTCACGAGTCACGTGGGCCGGTGACGCTGGTCGGGGCCGGCGCGGCGGTCCGCGGCGGGTGGTCACCCGGCGGCGGCGCCGGCGGCGGCTCGCGAGCGGTAGCACCCGGGCCGGGCAGCGGTACGCCCGGTACGGGTATCGCGGATCGCCGGGATTGCCGGTGATGGCGTCGGGCAGCGTCAGATGCGGCTCGCCGCCCTGACCGGTGCGGGGTACGGCACGGGCAGCGCGCGGCGTGCCCGGTTGACCGGTCTGCGGGTCGGTGCGCTCCGAGGGCAGCAGCACGTTCGGATCCAGGCCGAGGTCGGAGAACGCGGCGTCGATGAAGGGCTGGACGAATTGGCCCGGGCAGCAGGTTCGCCATGTAGGCCTTGAAGAACGGGCCGGAGGCGCGACTCGCCCAGCGACATCGCATAGCCGTTGAGCAGCTTGATCGACTTCTGCACCTGCGTCTTTGCGGTTGTCGACGATCGTCAGCACGCCGTTGAGCTTGTCGAGCGCGGGCCGCAGCTGTGCGCGGTTGTCGGCGATGAATCCCGAGAGCTGTTGCGCCAGCGCCGAGATGTTGGCGGAGATGTCGTCCAGCGCGGCGCTTTGGGTTTGCAGCTGGACCAGCAGCGCGTTGGTGTTGGCGACCAGACCGACCACCTGATCGCTGCGCTCGGCCAGCACCGCGGTCACCTTGTTGGCGTTCGCCAGCAGCCTGCGCAGCTGCGCGTCGCGCTCGTCGATGGTCTGGGAGAATCGCGCCACTCCCTGCGACCGCGACCTTCAGATCCGGTGGGGTGTCCTGGAACGTCTGCGCCAGCACCTGCCACGAGTCGGACACGTTCGGTGTGTCGAGTCCGGCTGATCGTCGTGGCCAGATCGCCGAGCGCGTCGGGCAGTTGGTAGGGCGGCCGTGTCCGCTCCATCGGAATCGGCCCGGACAGTTGGCCGTCACCGCGCGGCGTGATCTCGAGGAACTTTGGCGCCCAGCAAGCCCTTGGTCTTGATCGGCCGCCTCGGTGCGATCGCCGAGACGGATGCTCGTTGTCGACGTCAAAGTCGATCGACCACCCGGGTTCCGTCCAGGTCGATGCTCGATACCCTGCCCACCGCGAATCCCGAGACCTGCACGGACTGCACCGGCTTCGAGCCCGCTGGCCTCGGCGAAGTAGGCGGTGTAGTGCCGTGTTCGGGTTGAGGACGGGCAGGTTGGTGTACTTGCAGCGGCAGCCACACCGACGACGGCGATCATCGTCACACCGGCTCGCGCCGATGATGAACGGGTTGCGTTCGGAGAAGGTTTTCATTTCGGTGCGCACCGTCCACTGTTCTGGCCGGCGACCTTGACGTACACCGGCTTGACCGCCCTTGCCGTTGAGCTTGAGCACCGCATCGCACAGGTAGAAGCTGAAGTAGTCGCCGTAGATCCCTTGCCGGGCCAGTGCCTGATACGCGTCGGGCAGGGTGTCGAGCAGGTTGTCGACGTAGTCGTGGTCGGCGACGACGATGCCGTCGGCCCGATCCGACTGCTGCCACCGGTTTTGAACGGCGGCACGGGCGTGGTCAAGGAGGTCGGCGACCGTGCCGGCGGCCGCGTTGGTGTGCGCCACCGAGTTGCTGATGTCGGTCCTGCGGGCGGCCAGGCCGTTCGACAAGCTCGGCGAGCGAGTCCACGGCTCTTGGCGAACTGGTCGCTCTGATCCCCGAGCGAGCCGAGCACGGTGTTGAGGTTGACGATGACCTGTCCGATCAGTTCGTCGCGGTCGGCCAGGGTGTTGGTCACTGCCGCGGTCTGCGCGAGAAATGAGCCGATGGTCGCCCCCTGACCCTGAGAACGCCTGAATCAGCTGGCCGCTCAACGCGTTGACCTGATCGGGTCCAGCGCCCGGAACAGCGGCCGGAAACCGCCGATCAGCGCGTCCAGATCCAGCGCCGGCTGCGGTCCGGTCGACGGGAATGGTCTGGCCCGGGTTGAGCCGGTTGACCGCACCCGCCCCTTCCTTGAGCCCAGGTAGCGCCCGCCGATCAGGTTGTCGTAGCGGATGAGCGCCTTGGTGCCCTCGGTGAGCACGACTGTGTCGTCGGCGGAGAACTCGACGACGGCGACGTTGTCGGCTTTGATCGCGATGTGTGCGACCTTGCCGACTTCCACGCCGGCGATGCGGACGAAGTTGCCCTCCTCGAGACCGCTGACGTTGGTGAACTCGGCGCTGTAGGTCCGTCTCCTGCTCGAAATCGCAACTGCGCGAACACCGTCAACAAGCGCGAAGGTGCCCAGCAGGCAGACCACGACGAAGATGGCCAGGCGCAGTGACCGCGCCGCCCAGGTTATCTCTTCATGGCTGCATTCCTTGCTCGATGCGGACACTGTCACGGTGCCGGTTCGGGGGCCGGTGGCCGGGGTGCGCCCGGTGGAGCGCGGGGTACAGCGGTGTGCCGTCGGGTCCGTACTGCGGCGCCCCGTACGGTGGGGCACCCGGATAGGGCACCGGGCCGGATCGCCGGCGGTCCCTCGAGTGCGGATGCTTGGCGGCTCGGGCACCGCCCGGGTGACCGGGAAGTAGTTCGCCCAGAAGGGATGTCCGATACCGGGATTGGGGCGGATGTCCATCCCGGTGCCCCACCCGGTGTTGGTGACCAGTTGGCGCACCGGGAAGTTCTGGTCGGCACGTGGCAGCGAACCGCAACCCGGCTTGCCGCCCGGACCGCCCTTGGCGGCGACGATCGGGCAGGTTGTCCGGGATACCGGTACGGGTCGTCGCCCAGATTCAGGGCGGCATCCAGGATGATGCTCTTGCCGTTGCCGCCGATCGCGTCGTACGCCACCGTTGTCCAGCCACCACTTCGCGCCGACGAGCAGGCACGTGTACTCGGGGTTGTACTTCATCAGCAGGTTCGTGGTCGGCTCGAGCACGTTGATCGCTCTGACCAGATTCTCCTGGTTCGGAGCAATCAGGTCGATGCCCGTCTGTGACGAACCCAATGGTGTTGAGCAACAACGCATCCAGGTCCGACGCGTGACCGGTGATCGTGGCACTCGTGGTGCTGGCCGCGTTCGAGCGTGGCCAGGATGTCCTGGGCCGCGGCGCTGTAGGCGTCGCTGAAACCCGTCAAGGAATGCCAGTTCTGACCGACCGTGCCCATCCGCGGGTTGACCGCCAGCAGCACCTGGTTCGCGCCGGTGGTGGCCTCGCCGATGCGTTCGCCCTGCCCGCGAACCCCCTCGGCCAGTGCGGTCAGCGTCGCATTGAGCTTGGCGCGGATCGACCTGGTGGAGCACATCGACCAGGTTCTCGAAAGACCGTGTTGACCTCGGTGCTGACATTGCGCGACCGCAACACCGCGCCCGGCGAAATGCGCTTGGGGCTGGGGTCGTCGGGCGGAATCAGGTCGACGTACTTGGCGCCGAATGCCGTGGTGGCCCTGATCTCGGCCTCGACGTTGGCCGGGATGTGGCGGACCTGATCCGGGAAGATCTCCAGCTTCAGGCTTGCCGGCCCGTTGCCGCCGGTGATGCCCGCGACCCGGCCCACTTCCACGCCGCGCATCTTGATCTTGGCGCCGGACTCCATCACCAGACCGGACGCGGTCGGAGGTCAGCGTCACGGGGACGAACGAACGAAACGTGCCGGCGAACAACGCCGAACACACCAGCACGAACACCAGGCTGACCGCGATCAGGATCGCGGTCCACCATGCCGGGTGGAGATGCGTGCGTCTGCGGGCCTACGCTCCATGTCGCGCTATCCCGCGAGGTGGAAGTTGCCGGACTGGCCGTAGATGGCCAGCGAGATGAACAAGATCACGAACGCCGCCGTGACCAACGAGGCGCGTACCGCCCGGCCGACGGCCTCGCCGACGCCCGGCCGGGCCACCCGAGGCGGTGAAGCCGTAGTAGGTGTGCACGAGCATGATGACGACCGCCATCGTGACCGCTTGGAAGAACGACCAGATCAGATCGTTCGGGTTCAGGAACGTGTTGAAGTAGTGGTCGTAGACACCGGTCGACTGGCCGTAGACGGCGGTGGTGCCGAACCGTGCGGCCAAGAAACGACATCAGCACGGCCACGCAGTACAGCGGGATGACCACGATGACGCCGGCGATCACTCGGGTGGATGCCAGGTAGGCGACCGACCGGATGCCCATCACTTCCAGGGCGTCGATCTCCTCGTTGATCCGCATCGCGCCCAGTTGGGCGGTGGCGCCGGCGCCGATGGTGGCGGCCAGCGCGATGCCCGCGGTCAGCGGCGCGATCAGGCGAACGTTGAAGTAGGCCGACGCGAACCCGGTCAGCGCCTCCGACGCCGATCTCGGAGAACTGGTTGTAGCCCTGCACGGCGACCAGGGCGCCGGTCGTCAGCGTCAGGAAAGCCGACGATCACGACGGTGCCGCCGATGACCGCCAACGCCCCTGCGCCAAGACCCATCTGGGCGATCAGGCGCACCATCTCGGTCCTGTAGTGGACGACCGCGTCGCCGATGGATCCCAGTGTCTGGCCGTAGAACTGCGTCTGCGTGCCGATCCGGTTCCAGCCGTCGGCCCAGCCGCGCGCCGCGCGGGCAGGCCGGCGGGAACTCGGGTGGCAGGAATGCTGATGCTCATATCGCCCGCCAGCGGTCTGCACGCTGATCGCGGTGGTCACGATGTTGATCGCGAACAGCGCCACGAAGGTGTACACGACGGTTTCGTTGACCGCATTACCCACGCCGGCCGGCCCGCCGCCGACGGAAATGCCCTTGTAGCAGGCGATCAGTCCGGCGGCCAGTCCGAACAGCGCGGCCTTGATCAACGAGATGATCACGTCGGCCAGCCCGTGATCAGCGTCAGCCCGCCGCGAACGCGCCCGGCGTGACGTGCTGGACGAACACCGAGAACAGCGAAGCCGCCGGCCAGGCCGACCAGGATCACGATCGACGACAGCAGCACCGCGACGAGCGTCGCCGCCAGCACCCGCGGCACCACCAGCGCCTGGATCGGGTTGATGCCCATCACCCGCAGCGCGTCGAGTTCCTCGCGAATCGTGCGCGCGCCCAGGTCGGCGCACATTGCCGTGGCGCCGGCACCCGAGACCACCAGCACGGTGACGATCGGGCCGATCTGGGTCACCGCGCCCTCGGCCGCGCCGGTGCCGGCGAAGTCGGCCGCGCCGAACTCGATGAGCAGGAAGTTGAATGTGAAGACCAGCAGCACGGTGAACGGGACCGCCAGCAACAGCATCGGCAGCAGCGACACCCGGGCGACGAACCAGGACTGCAGCAGGAACTCGCGCCAGGCGAACGGTCTGCGGCCGATCAGCACCAGTGTGTCCAGCGCCATCGCGAAGAAGTCGCCGACGGCACGGACCGGCTTGGCCGCCGGGTGCGAGAAAATCGTCACTGGCCATCACCCATGAACACCCGCTCCTTTCGTCCCGGTTCGCCGCGTGGCGAGAATCACAGACCGACGCGACGGTCGATAGTATTGCACCGTAGTGCCGCTCTGGCAATACCCGTTGACGTGGGATTCCTGCGCGAGTTAGCCTGTTACGACCGACCCGACGGTCGTCTTTTCAAGTGGTCTGGCAGACTGCCGGCTGACGTGCTGGCAGAGGAGTGGAGGTAGTCCGGTGGGAAAAGTCGTCGTGGTATCGCAGATCAAGACGAAGCCGGGGCAGACCCAGGCCGCGATCGATGCGCTTGCCGAAGAGCTCGAGGAATCTCACGGGGAGCAGGGCATCCTCAAGTTCGCACTGCACCAATCTCCCGAAGACCCGGCCAAGCTACTGATGGTGGAGGTCTATCAGGATGAGGCCGACCTCGAGAACCACTACCAGCAGCCACATTTCATGAAGCTGGTGGCGCAGACTGGATGAACTGTTCGACGGTATGCCCACCGCTGACCGCTTCGTCCCGCTGGCGTTCGGCGACGCGGCCAAGGGTCTGCTGGCTTGAGGGTCTCCGTTGACCGTGACCTCTGTGAGGTCAACGGGGTGTGCACCATGGTGGCCGCATCGGTGTTCGTCATCGATGACGCCGACGAACTACAGGTCCTCGCCGAACAGATTCCGGCCGACGTCGAGCAGGATGTGCTGGCCGCGGTGCAGGGCTGCCCGCGCTCGGCGCTCGTTGTGCGATGACGATCCCCAGCTTGGCCGACTTCGAAACCGAAGTCCGGGACTGGCTTTCGGCGCAGGGCCGGCGATTGCTTGCGCAGCCGAGCAGTTCGCGGTGGGGCGAGGGCAGCGACGACGTTTCGGTGTTCGACGACGTCAGCGACGACGAACAGGCCTCGCGGCTCGCAGACGTGCGGGCCTGGCAGCGCACGAAGTTCGACGCCGGATATGTGACGCTGTCCTGGGATGTGTCCGCCGGGGGCCGCGGCTGGCCGTCGAGTTACCAACGTCGCTTCAACGAGATCGAGGCCGAATACGACGTCCCGTCCGCAGGCGAGCTTCCGGACGTTTCGGTCGCGCTGATCGCCCCGACGATCGAGGCGCTGGGCACACCCGAACAACGACGGCGCTTTTTGACGCCGTTGCTGCGCATGGATGAACTCGCCTGCCAGCTGTTCAGCGAACCAACGGCCGGATCGGATCTCGCCGGCGTGCAGACCAAGGCCGTCGCCGATGGCGACCAGTGGCTGCTGACCGGCCAGAAGGTATGGACGTCGGGGGCCCGGTTCGCGCAATGGGGCCTGGCCATCGCCCGCAGCGACTCGAATTCGGCGCGCCACCGCGGGCTCACGGCGTTTCTGGTTCCGCTCGACGCGCCGGGTGTCACCATCCGGCCCATCCGCCAGATCACCGGCGGCAGCAGTTTCAACGAGGTGTTCCTCGACGGTGTCGGCATACCCGACTCGCTGCGTCTCGGTGAGCCCGGGCAGGGCTGGTCGGTCGCGATGACCGTGCTCGCGTTCGAACGCGACCATTCGACGGGGGCCAGCCACTCGGTGGGCGGGCAGTTCGAGGACGTGCTGGCCGCCGCCCGCCATTTCGGCTGCAGCGACGATCCCTCGATTCGAGAAGCCCTGGCCGACTTGTACATCCACACCCGCATCGAGCAGTACACCAACCGCAGAGCGGCGACCAAAGCCAAGGCGGGCCAACCGCCCGGCGCGGAGGGATCGATCACCAAGCTGCTCTGGACGCAGAACATGAGCCGCGTCAGCGCGGTGATCGCCAAGATCCTCGGCCCTCGCCTGATCGCTGACACCGGCGAGTGGGGCACGTTCGCGTGGACCGCGCACGTACTCGGTGCGCCCGGCTACCGCATCGCGGGCGGCACCGACGAGATCCAGCGCAACATCCTCGGCGAGCGGGTGCTCGGACTACCCCGCGAACCGCGATAACCACTTAGGAAGGAACCACTTTTGAGCGAGGAAGTCTTGGTGGACGAAGGTCTGTTTCGCCGCGACGGGGACGCCGATCACCCTGCATGCGTCGCGCTGCGCGGATTGTGACGCCACGGTGTTTCCGGCGCAGGCGTCGTGCCCACGCTGCACCGGCGACGACATGCAGCCCGAAGCGTTGCCGAGTCAGGGCACCCTGTGGTCGTACACGATCCAGCGGTTCCGCCCCAAATCTCCCTACGACGGCCCGGACGACTTCGAACCCTACGGCGTCGGATATGCGCAATTGGGCGACCGGGTCCTGGTGGAGGGGCGACTGACCGAGAACGATCCGCGGCGGCTGCGCGTCGGTCAGGCGGTGAAGGTGGTCGCCGACCCCTACACCGTCAATGCCCAGGGGGCGCAGGTCATCACGTTCGCGTTCCAACCAATCGACTGACCCGGAGACAATCATGGACGTAGCCATCGTGGGAATCGGCATGCACCGGTTCGGCCGCACCGAAGGCGTCAGCGGCAGGCAACAGGGCGCCAACGCCGCACGTGCCGCGCTCGCGGATGCCGGCATCGGTTGGGAGCACGTTCAGTTCGCCGCCGGCGGCAGCCTGTCCGCCGGAGCGGCCGACGCGCTGGTCGCCGATCTGGGCCTGACCGGGCTGTCGTTCATCAACGTCAGCAACGGGTGCGCCACCGGAGGCAGCGCGTTGACGGTGGCAGCCAACGCGATCACCTCGGGATCCGCCGATGTCGCGATTGCGATCGGTTTCGACAAGCACGACCGCGGAGCGTTCAACGCCGACCCCGAGGACTTCGGGCTGGGCGCGTGGTACGGCCGCACGGGGCTGATGCTCACCACACAGTTCTTCGCGACTGAAGACCATGCGGTACATCGAGGAGCACGACGTCGACGAGCGCGTATTGGCGCAGGCCGCCGCGCGGGCGTTCCGCAACGGCTCGCTCAACGAAATGGCTTGGCGCCGAAAGCCGCTGTCCGAAGACGACATCCTGGGCAGCCCCGATGATCAACGATCCGCTGACTCAGTACATGCTGTGCTCGCCCGGCGAAGGCGGTGTTGCGATCGTGCTCTGCCGCGGCGATCTGGCCCGTCGGTATACGACCACACCCGTCTTCCTGCGCTCGGTCGTCACGCGCACGCGCAGGTTCGGTTCGTTCGAGGTGTTCAGCCCGTGGCTGTCCGTCGACCGGGGAACGAGTCCCACCGAGGACGCCGCCCAAGCCGCGTTCGAGCAGGCCGGCATCGGACCGGACGAGGTCCAGGTCGCACAGGTGCAGGACACCGACGCGGGCTCGGAGATCATCCACATGGCCGAGACGGGACTGTGTGCGCACGGCGATCAAGCGAAGCTGATCGCCGAGGGGCAGACCGAGATCGGCGGGGCGCTGCCGATCAACACCGACGGCGGTTGCCTGGCGTCGGGCGAACCGATCGGCGCATCCGGGCTTCGGCAGGTGTACGAGACGGTGCTGCAACTTCGCGGCGACGCGGGCGCTCGCCAGGTGCCCGGCGAGCCCAACGGTTGGGTTCACCCATGTCTACGGGGCGCCCGGGGTGAGTGCCTGCACGGTGCTGGCGCGATGAGCGTCACGATCACCACCGAGGACGTCGACGAACTGCGGACGGTGCTGCGGGATTTCCTTGAAACGCTTGGCGATTCCGCCCGGGTGCGCGAGGTGATGGAGACCGACACCGGCATCGACGATGCGCTCTGGCGGCGCATGGCCGACGAACTGGGCTGCCGGGCTTGGCCGTACCGGAGGACTACGGCGGCGCCGGTTACGGACTGCGCCGTGCATTTGGCGGTTTTCGAGGAACTCGGCCGCTCGCTGGCCTGCGTTCCGTATCTGTCCACGGTGGGCCTGGCGATTCCGGCGCTGCTGGCGAGCGGTAACGCGGCGCTGCAACACGAACTGCTGCCGTCGCTGGCGGCGGGAAGACGACCGCGACCGTCGCGTTCGTCGAGGCCGACGGCGACTGGTCGGTCCCCGACTGCCGGACCTCGCCGACCCTGTCCGGACATGGTCACGTTGACCGGCCGAAAGACTTTCGTACTGGACGGGTGCAGCGCCGACGTCATTCTCGTACTTGCCTGCCGCCCGACGGACTGGCTATATCGTCGACGGCACCGCACCCGGCCTGAGTCCGCACGCCGATGCGGACCCTCGACCTCGACGCGCCGGATGGCGACCCTTGACTTCCACGACGCGCCCGCGCGTCTGGTGACCCGCCGAGGCAGAGCGGTTGTCGCGCATGCGCTCGACTTGCGAACGCCGCGCTTGCCGCCGAGCAGCTCGGGGGAGCGCAGCGCTGCCTGGAGATGTCGGTGGAGTACGCGGGTATGCGGCAGCAGTTCGGTCGGCCGATCGGCAGCTTCCAGGCGATCAAACACCGGTGTGCCGACATGCTGCTCGCGGTGGAGTCGGCACGATCGGCGGTCCACCATCTGAGCGAGGTGATCGCGGGGGAGCCGAGCGAAATCCCTGTCGCCGCAACGCTGGCCAAGGCATACTGCTCCGACGCCTACATGTACGTCGCCGCGGAGAATCTTCATATCCACGGCGGCATGGGATTCACGTGGGAGCACGACGCGCATCTGTACTTCCGCCGGGCGCAGTCCAGCGCCGTACTGCACGGCGACAGCACCCATCACCGTCGAGTACTGGCCGACCGGCTTGGGTTTCTAGTTGCGCCTTGTTGCGCGAGCAGACGCAAAGATGCCCCAAATCCCCGGCGTTTCGGGGCATTTTGCGTCTGCTCGCGCAAAAGGGGGCGTCGCTTTATAGCCGGTAGATGCACGTGCGTTGCGGCGTGCCGGCCGGCGCGGTAGCCGAACACCATGCCGGGCGCGATGGTGCCGCCGGCCCCGCCGTAGGTCATTCCCATCGGTGAGCCCATGACATTGCCTGCCGCATAGAGGCCCGCAAGCGGCGCTCCGTCGTGATCAAGCACCTGCCCATCAGTGTTGATCCGTGGTCCACCCTTTGTGCCGAGGCAGCCGCTCTTGATCTCCAGCGCATAGAACGGCGGCAGCGTGAGCTTGCCGAGGGTGGCTTCGGGCCTGCCCTTGCATGTCGGATCCCCCCACCATGTGTCGTTTGCGCTTTCGCCGCGATGGAAGTCGTCGTCGCGGCCGCGTTCGACCTGATGATTCCAGTACTCAACGGTTCGCTGGAGACCGTCGCCGGACACGCCGAGCACCTCGGCGAGCGCCGGAAGCGTTCGTTCGCGGGCCACCCAGTCGGGCGCAGGCCCGCCCGGTGGCACCAACATGCCCAACCCGAACCTATCGAGATAGGCCTGATCGAAGATGAGCCAGCATGGCAGGTTGCGGTAATCGAAACGTGCGACATCCATTTCGTGGAACGCCGCGCCGAAGGCGTTGTAATTCGCCGCTTCGTTGGTGAAGCGCTTAGCCTCTCGGTTGACCATGATTGAGCCGGGAAAGGTGCGCTCACACGTGATGAGGACATTGAGGGGCGGCGCGCCGTCGCGTGGTACTTCGGCCACCGGCAGCCACCACGCCTCACGCATGTTCGCCAGCGAAGCGCCCGCCTTCATGGCCATGATCAAACCGTCCCCGGTGTTCGATTGCGGCGAGACGCGCGATGTCATCGGCCCGCGCAGAAAGGCCCGCACCAGATCGTCATTCCATTCGAAACCGCCGGTCGCCAGGATGACGGCGGGCGTCCTGATGACGCGCTGCGTGCCGTGATCGTGGTAGGCGACGCCGTCTATGCGCCCTTCTCGCTGCAGGAGTTCGTAGGCCTGTGCGCCCGTGCGGATTTCGACACCGGCGTCCACACATGCCCGCAGCAACCGGCCAACAAGCGACTGGCCACATCCGCGTTCGTCGTTGATGTGCCGTCGCTCGAGTTCCTCGTCCGCGATGGTGATCGGTGTGGGCTGGCCGAGCGGCGATTCGCCCATGGTGGTGATGGCGGGGGGACTGCCCTCGCCGGCGCTGACGCGCGCAGCCCATTCGCCAAGGTTTCTGAACGAGTAAAGAGGGCACTCGAGGCTGCGCCCGCCGCGCGGCTTTCCGCCGGGCCGTTCCGGGTGATAGTCGGGAAAGTGTCCGACCGGCTGGAACTGGACCGGTGTAGTGGATTCGAGCCAGCGGACCATCTGGGGGCCGGTCTGGACGAAGGTCCGTATCAGGGCTTCGTTCATCAGGCCGTGCGACATCGACATCAGATATTCGACGGCGTCGTCCTCGCTGTCCTCGACACCGATCTCAGCCATGTGGTCGTTGCACGGGATCCAGATCATGCCTCCAGACCAGGCGCTCGTGCCCCCGATCTTGTCGGCCTTCTCGAGCAGCACCACCGAGGCCCCGCCGTCTCTTGCGGCCAGCGCCGCCGTCAACCCTGCTGCGCCCGAACCCAATACCACGACATCGACGTCGTCCATCCCACACTCCTCAGCTGGCCGGAAAGCGCTACTTGACGGTGTATCCGGCGTCGACGGGCAACGTCGTGCCGGTGACGTATCGACCGCTGCGGCCGCAGAGGTAGACCATCGCCTCACTGATGTCGGCCGGTTCGACCAAATCGACGGGAAGCATGTTCTGCACGGCCGACACGGCATCGGGATGCTCGGCGAAGTGTTTCTCGAACTGTTCGTTGACGATCATCGGGGTTGCCACCCCCGTCGGGTGAACCGTGTTGACACGAATGTTCTTCTCGGCCAAAGCCGTAGCGTAGTAGCGCATCAACCCCACCACTCCGTGCTTGGCGGCCTGATAGCCGGCCAGGCCGTGGCTTCGTGTCTCGAATCGCGGACACAGCGAGTTCAGCCCTGCGGTGGAACTGGTGATCACAATGGCGCCGCCGTCGCCGTGTTCCAGCATGTCCGGCACCGCCGCCTCGATGGTGTAGTAGACGCCGTTGAGCATCACGTTGACCGCGTCGACAAAGGCGGATATGTCGTGCGCCGGTTCGCCCAGCAGTGGAGCAATTCCGGCGTTGGCGAGCACGAAGTCGATGCGCCCGAATCTGGCCACGCCGTCGGCGACGACGGCCTTGAGCGTGTCGAAGTCGCGCACGTCCCCGCGTGCGGCGACGATGCGGCGGCCGGTCTTTTCGACGAGGTTGACGGTTTCGTCGAGGTCGCCCTGATCTGGCATCGAGTAGGTGACACTGCCGATTTGTTCGCACAGGTCCAGCGCGATCACGTCGGCGCCTTCTTCGGCGAATCTGACGGCGTGCGCGCGGCCCTGACCGCGTGCGGCGCCGGTGATGAAGGCCACCTTGCCTTCGAATTGCAGTGCCATGATGTGCCTTCCGTTTCCTCGATGTCGACTCGACAGGACGGGTCAAGAACCGCTAACTGAGCACGTCGGCGTACTTCTCCCGGGCAGCCGCCCGAAGACGCGGCAGATGCTGCGTGGGGAACAGGTCCTCGGTCGGCTCGTGCTGTCGCAGAACTTGGCGCGCAAGGGTGCTCTTGTGGATCTCTGTGGCACCGTCGACCAGTCCCATCTGGAACGCGCTCATGATCATCTGCCCGAACGGCATTTCGTCGGACGCGCCGAGCGATCCGTGCACCTGCAGCGCGCGGGCCGCGACGTCATGCAGGACCGCCGGCATGGCCGCCTTGACGGCGGAGATGTCGGCGCGCACCTTGCGGTAGTCGTTGAATTTGTCGATCTTCCACGCGGTTTGAAGGACCAGCAGCCGGAACTGTTCGATCTGGATCCACGATTCGGCGATGAACTGCTCAACCGCCTGCTTGCGCGCCAGCTGCGAGCCCTGGGTCACGCGGGACAGCGCCCGCTCGCAGAGCATGTCGAACGCGTAGCGGACGAGGCCGACTGTGCGCATCGCGTGGTGGATCCGACCGCCGCCCAGCCGGGTCTGGGCGACGGCGAAACCCTCACCGGGTTGGCCGAGGATGTGGTCGGCCGGAATGCGGGCGTCCTCGTAGCGAATGTAGGCGTGCGTGCCCTCGCCCTCCGCCTCGGCGAAGCCGGCCATCCCGACGTCACGAAGCGATGTTGACACCCGCGTGTCTTCGCGGGCACGACGAACATCGAGATGCGCTTGTGCGGGTCCGCATCCGGATCGGTGACCGCGAGCAGGATCAGGAAGTCCGCGAACCGCGCGTGGGACGTGAACCACTTCTCCCCGTTGATCACCCATTCGTCGCCGTCGTTTTCGGCCCTGCAGGTGAACTGCGTGGGATCGGAACCACCGCGCGGTTCGGTCATCGAGAACGCCGACACCACGTCGTTGCGCAGCAACGGTTCGAGATAGCGCTTCTTCAGTTCGTCGGTGCCGTAGTGGGCGAGGATCTCGGCGTTGCCCGAGTCCGGCGCATGACAGCCGAAAACGATTGGCGCCCACGGGCTGCGCCCCAGCACCTCATTGAGCAGCGCGAGCTTGACCTGACCGAATCCCGGTCCACCGAGCTCGGGACCCAGGTGGCAGGCCCACAGTCCCTGTTCGCGTACCCGATCCTGCAGCGGCGGGATCAGCGCCTGTCGCAGCGGGTCGGACATGTCGAAGCCGTGCTTGATCACGTGATCCAGCGGCGCGACTTCGCTGCGCACGAATTCGTCCGCCCAGTCCAGTCTGGCCTGGAACTCCGGATCCGTCTCGAATGCCCACGTCATGCTGCGGGCTCGGGGTAGAACCGCCGGCACCAATCCCGGACGGCCTTGACGTGCATGCCTTCCGGTTTGTGTAAGCGGCCTTCTCGAGGTACTTCATGTTGCTCCAGATCGGCATGTCGCGGTCGGCCTGCTTGATCTGCTCCTGGATGCGCCGCAGCGCCCGGCCCTTGGGCCGGTCACCGTCCTCGTTCGGGTCTTGCACCGTGAGCACGGTGATGAACAAGTCGGAGTGTTCGTGGTCGATGGGTGTCTGGGTCTGCATCAGCAGCGAGTTGTCGAGCAGCTCCCCGAAGTCGATCATGATCGTGCCGATGCCGAAAAGCTGGATGTAGATGTTGTTTTCGACCGGGCCGTCGGGCGTGAGCCACGTGGACTTCTTCCCGTGACCGGTCACCGAGCTCTGCCGGACCACCATGCGATCGCCGTCGTCCTTGAGTTCCAGGACGTCGATCTTGCCGGTGTTCTTGTGCACCCACCGCAGGTGGTCGAGGTCGGTGACGTTCTCGGCGACGTACTGGGGGCGGGCTTTAACGTTGTCCCACTTGTGCACGCAGTCCGGATGTATGGGCAGGAACGGCTGTTCGTCGCGGCGTTCGGGCGGTGGTTCGCAGGTGGGTGGTCGGCGAAGCTCGTCGTGCCACACCCAGATGATGCCGTTGGTCTCGCCGGTTTCCCAGGTGCGGATCGAACGGCCACTCGTCTTGCCTTGCTGCGACGGGATTTCCAGGTTCTCGCCGGTGGATGCCCATCGCCAGCCGTGGAAGGGGCACACCACGTCGCAGCCCTCGACCCAGCCTCCGTAACCGATGTGCGCGCCCATGTGCGGGCAATGCGCCGCCATCACGACCGGGGCACCCTCGGAGGTGCGATACACGATCAGGTCCCGGCCGAAGTACCGCACCGGCCGGATGGTTCCGGGTTCCACCTCCGCGCTCCAGGCCACCTGGAACCAGCCGGTGGGAAAGACCGAATGCGGAAAGGTGTCCTCGGTTACCTCGTATTCCCTCGGCATCGGTGACGCCCCTTGTCGCTTGAGTTGTGGTGTCCGGTGAATACCCGACCGTCTCGTCGGTCATTTAATCACCGGTGTCGCGGTGATGGCAAGGGCGTCGGCGCCAGAAACTTCAGCCGAACAGCTCTCGGACTCGATTGCGGTCGATCTTGTACGCGGCGGTCACGGGCAGCGCGTCCACAACCTTGATCTCGTGTGGCACGGGTGCGGTGCCCGCATCGAGCGAGGCGACCAGGTCCTCCGCACGCGCGGCCGAACCGGGCCGCAAAACCACCGCGGCGCAGATGCGCTGCCCCAGATCGGCGTCCGGCGCCCCGGCGACGGCTGCGCGCGCCACGTCGGGGTGACGGGTCAGCGCCTGCTCGACCACGTTCGGGTACACGATGCGCCCGCCCGACTTGAACGCGAACTTCGCGCGGTCCAGCACGTGAACATAGCCGCGCTCGTCGAGATAGCCGATGTCTCCGGTGCTGACCCAGCCGTCCTGAACTGTCTTGGAAGTCTCGTCGTCCATTCCCAGGTAGCCGACCATGCACCCCGGGCTGCAGATCGCGATCTCACCGGGTTCGCCCGTCGGCATCGGACCGGTCTCGCCACGCACCTCGATGCGTGCACCCACCATGGCGCGCCCGGCCGCGGACAAGAGCTCCGGCTGCGTCGGGTCATGGTCTTGGGGGTGAAGGAAGGCGGCGGTCAGCGTCTCGGTCTGGCCGTAAGCGCCGACAAAGACCTGCCCGAAGACCTCGGTGACCGAGCTCAGCCGCGCGGCGCTCATCGGTTCGCCGCCGTAGAAGATCAGTTTCAGCTGGCCGCTGAGTCCGGCCGCGTCGGGACGATCGACGAGATCGTAGATCTCGGTTGTCGTCAGAAACAGCACGGTGGCACCGTATTGTGTTGCGGCCGAAAGGATGCCGTCGGTGGAGTAGGGGGCAACCGTCACGACCGTGCCGCCCAACAGCAACGTTGGCACGAACAGGAACTGCAGAATGAGTAGATGTGTCACCGGCACGACCGCGACCGGCCGCACCGGGTACTGCAGAGTGGCCATGACCATGATCGCGTGGAGTCCGGCGCCGTATGAGGGGATGCAGCACGGGCTTGGGCTTGCCCGTCGATCCACTGGTGAACACGATTGCGCAGTACGGCCCCGGCGGGCGCGGCTGCACGGGTGAAGGCTCTGCGCTGCTTAGCAATTCGGCGAGATCGATGACGTCCGAAGATGCTCGGCTGCCTACGGTGGCGAGCTTGCCGGGCAGTGCGGCGGCGAGATGGTCGAGGCGATCGTCGGCGGTCTGCGCGTCCACGATCACCAGCCGCACATTTGTGGTGTGCACCCGGTCGAGGACCACGTCCGACGGTAGATGTGGCGGTAATTCCGGTGGTCCACAGCCCCGCCACGTGGCATGCGATGTAGAGCGCCGCGAAGTCGTTGGTCATCCCGCGCAGCGCAAGGCCGACGCCGTCGCCGGGTTTGAGGCCGAGTTCGTCGAAAGCGGAGATCAGTCGCCCGACACGATCGGACAGTTGCCGGTACGTGACGGTGTCGTCATCGCCCGCCAGTGCGACGCGGTCGTCGGCGCCGGTGAGCGCCTGAGCGAAAAGCGTGCCCAGTGTCGGGCTGGTGGTTTCGTGATCCCGCGGTATGAGGGTCAATCCGGGCGCCTCCTCATGGTGTCGGTCGCGCCGTTGACCCGACCTTGGGCTGTTGCTAGCGTCACACTCTATCCGACCGACGCGTCGGTCGTATATAGAAAGCTGATCGATACATATGGCGGCTGGAGACGAGCACCTGCACACACTTGCGTCCACCGTTGCGCAGTGGCTGGACCGGCAGGATGTTGGTATCCGCGGTCCGGTGAAGATGTCCCAGATCGCCGGGGGCCGGTCCAACCTGACCTACCTCGTCGTGGATGCCGCCGGGCGGCGTTTGGTGTTGCGCAGGCCGCCGACCGGTGCGGTGTTGGAGACCGCGCACAGCATGAGCCGCGAGTGGCGGTTCATCTCGGCGCTGAGCGGCACCGGCGTCCCGGTACCCCGGCCTGTCGCCTTCTGCGACGATTCGTCGGTCATCGGTGCGTCCTTTTACGTGATGGAGCACGTCGACGGTGTGGTCCTGCATACGCGCGACGCTGCAACGGGGCTCGATGTGGGCGCCCGCGCGTCGGTGTCGTCCGCGATCGCCGCGACGCTCGGGCGGTTGCATGTCGTCGATCCGCACGCTGTCGGCCTATCGGACATCGGCCGCGGGAACGACTACGTGCCCCGGCAGTTGCGGCGCTGGCAGAGCCAGTGGGACAAGACGCGGGCGGTCGCCGGCATGGACGTCCCGGCGATAGACCACGCGCATCGGGAACTCGCGTCAGCGGTGCCGGAGCAACGTCGCGTGAGCATCGTCCACGGCGACTTTCGTCTCGGAAACGCGGTGACCAGTACGGACGGGAGCATCCGCGCCGTCCTCGACTGGGAACTGGCCACTCTGGGCGACCCGAGGGCCGATCTGGGCTGGCTGCTGCTCAGCTGGGCCGAGCCGGACGAGGCGACCGGCAACCCGAGCCGACATGCTCCATCGAGCCTGCCCGGATTCGGCCGCCGGGCCGCGCTGATCGACGCATACGCGCAGGAGGCCGGCGCCGCGGCCGCGAACGACATCGACTACTTCGTCGCATTCGCCGCATGGCGATGGGCGTGCATCTCCGCCGGCGTCTACGCCCGCTACCAGGCGGACGTAATGGGAGGGGAGACGGCCGATCTGCCCGCCATACTCGAGGCAATCCAGGATCACGCCGAGTTCGCACTGGACCTCGTCGCCGGTCGCCACGACGTTGCCGGCCTGTGAGGATTGACACACCCGCCACCGGGCTTTAGGTTGAATATATGACCGACGCGTCGGTCGGGTTTGGCAGAACGAACGGCGTCGTGAATCCCGCGACCGCGAGTCTGGAGATGACTTGAGCAACAAGAACGTTGACATACTGACCCGATTCTTCGACCTCGTATCGGGAGGCGAGATGGCGGCGGCGCTGGAGTTGATACACCCGGAGTGTGTGCTGAACGAAGCGGCGGGCCTGCCCTACGGCGGCGACTACATCGGCGGGGAGGGCTTCCTGAAACTGTGGACGGTCATCGCCGCGGACTTCGACTTGACGGTGACGTCCTCGCAGGTGCACGACGCGGGGGAGATGGTCGTCGCGGAGATGCGGGCGTCGCTGCGGTCGAAGGCGACCGGCCAGAGCATCGACACCTCGATCGCCGAGCTGTACCGCTTCACCGACGGGCAGATATCCGGCATCGACGTCTACTACAAAGACACGCTGGCCGTTGCCGAGCTGGCGGCGGCGGTGTCGGCGAAGCAGCACGGGTCTAGGAGGCATGACCGTGCGCCAGATTGCCGATCTACCCGCCCTGGACTACTTCAATCCGGAGGTGGCCGCCGATCCCGACGCGGCAGTGCTCAAGTTGAGCGAGACGGACTGGATCGCCCGGACCCCGTTCGGTGTCGCGGTGCTGCGATACGACGAGTGCTTCCGCTTGCTTCGCGACCAACGCCTGAGTGCGCCGCCCGACTTCGGGATGAGCGAGCACGGGGTGAAAGACGGTCTGGCGCAGAAGATGATGTCCGAATGCCTGATGGTGCTCCACGGTGAGGAACACCGCAGGCTGCGTAACCTGATCGCCCCCGCGCTGAGCCGGGAGAACGCCGACCGATTCCGGCCAGCCATCCGCCAGTACCTCGATGAGCTGGTGAGCAACGTCGAGCGGGTGGGCCATGGCGATCTGGTCGCCGAAGTCGCGGTTCCGTTGCCCCCCAAGGTTATTTGCGCATGGCTGGGCCTGCCCGACTCGGCTGTGCATCTGATCACCCGGTGGGCCGACACCCTGGGTCTCGTCATGAGCATCGACGTCGTCAAGCACCTGCCCGAGATCGAAAGCTGTATGCGGGAGGTGCGGGACTACGTCGGGGAGCGCATCGACGAGGTCCGCGGGAAGGACGGCGACGACACGCTGTCGATGCTGGCCCGGGCCGAGGCCGAAGGCGATCGGTTGTCGAACGAAGAGATCTTCAATCTCGTGCAGCTGTCGCTTGTCGCCGGTTCGGATACCACGCGGATGCAGCTCGGAAATGCGTTGTGGCTGTTCGCACATCACCCCGACCAATGGACCGCGATCGCCGAGGACCCGTCGCTGGCAGCGCCGGCGGTCGAGGAGATCCTGCGGTTCCGGCCGGTGACGTTCAAGTCGCTGCGGTACACCCGCGAAGACATCGAATACCGGGATGTCTTCTTGCCCCAAGGTGTGTTCGTCGAAGTGGTCAACCCGGGCGCGCACTTCGACCGCAACGTCTACGCCAACCCAGACGAATTCAGTGTCGGCCGATTCCGTGACAAGCGGCTGCGGCCACAGCTGACATTCGGCGCCGGTCCGCACCAATGCGTCGGCCAGTTCCTGGCCCGTGCCGAACTGGAGGAAGCGTTGATCATACTGTCGCAGCGGCTGCCCGAGCTACGGCTGGACGACTCGGATCCACAGGGCGTGCAATGGAATCCGCCGTTCGGTGCGGTACAGGGGCCGACTCGATTGCCGTTGAGGTGGGCTACCGCTTCGGTACCCGCCTGAATCACCACGACTGGAAAGGCCGCACACAATGACGGTGTTGAACGAGACCTCGACCATGGAGCAGCTTGCTGCGCGGGTCGGCCGACTGGAAGCGACAGAGTCACTTCGGCAGGCACTCAACGACTACTTCTATCTCATCGACGGCGGGCGGATCGACGACCTGCTCGACGTGTACACCGAGAACGTGACGTGGTCCGCCACGAATGTTCCGTTCGGGTCTGGTGAAACCCTGTCCGTCCAGGGCCGGGCGCAAGTGCGTCCGATCGTGGAAAGCCTTGGATACGGAGGCTTCCGGCACCACGGCCTCAACGTCGACATCCAGGTCGACGACGCCGGCGAATCTGCGACCACGGTGGCCTACATGCTGATCGTTTCGCGCTCCGCCGAGGTGGCCGACGCCGCGGTGCTGCTCGGCGGTCTGTATGAGGGCGAATGGGTCCGCGATGCCGATCGCTGGCGCATCGCGTCGTGGCGGGTGAACAATCAATGGATGGTCGACGGTATCGCGGGCACGAAGTTCTTCGAGGGCCTTCGCGAATACGCCCAGTGGGACGGTCGTCCGCGGGTCGAGGCCCCATGACGGTTCGGCCAGACCTCGAGCTACCGGTCGGCATGCTGATCGGCGGCGGTTGGCGGGAAACCGGCAGCGCCGGAACGCTTCCGCACGTCGATCCGTCCACCGGGCAGGTGCACGCCGAGATCGCCCTCGCCGGAGCCTCGGATGTCGACGATGCCGTGACCGCGGCCAGAGCCGCATTCGGAGAGTGGCGCCGATGGCATCCCGCCGAGCGGCGGCGGGTCCTGCAGCGGTTGATGGACCTGATGGCTTCCTCGCGCGACGACTTCGTCGCGGTGTCGGCGCTGGAGTCGGGCATCCCGGTGCAGGTCGGCGGCGCCATCGTGCAGATGGGAATCGACTGGGGTGAGAGTGCCGCCACGTGGGCGGACAAGATCAACGGCGAAGTGGTGCCGACGCCGTCGAACATCTTTGACTACGCGGCGGCCGAACCCTACGGCGTCGTGGCGGTCATCCTCACGTGGAACGGGCCTGCCGCATCATTGGGGATCTCGGTCATGCCCGCGCTGGCCGCCGGCTGCTGCGTGGTCGTGAAGCCGTCCGAGCTCGCGCCGTTCAGCTCGCTGATGTTCGCGCGGTTGTGCCAAGAGGCGGGCCTGCCACCCGGAGTGGTCAACGTGGTGACGGGGGACGGGTCGGCCGGTGCGGCGCTGGTGGCACACCCGGGGGTCGACAAGATCAGCTTCACCGGGGGTATCGCCACTGCGCGGGCGATCTCGCAGGCATGCTCGGAGCGGCTCACGCCACTGCTTCTCGAGCTCGGCGGCAAGTCGGCCAACATCGTTTTCGACGACGCCAATCTGGACAAGGCGCTGGGGTCGGCGCTGTCGATCACCGCGTTGTCGGGTCAGGCGTGCATCGTGCCGTCGCGCCTGCTGATTCAAGATTCGATCTACGACCGTTTCGTCGAAACGGTGACCGGCGCGCTCGGCCAGATTCAGGTGGGCGACCCCTTCGACGAGCAGACGTTGATGGGCCCCGTGATCAATGAGACCGCGTGCGAGCGGATACTCGGTTTCGTCGACCGTGCCCGCGACGCGGGCAGCGGCAAGCTGTTGGTTGGCGGCGAACGGCTCGGTGGCGCGCTCGCCGACGGATACTATGTTCCACCAACGGTTTTCGGTGATGTGGACAATGCGAGCGAGATAGCCCGCCAGGAGATCTTCGGGCCGGTGTTGTCTGTGCTTCGGTTTGACGACGAAGACGAGGCCGTCGCGCTCGCCAACGACACCGACTACGGGCTGGCGGCCTACGTCCACACCCGGGATCTGTCCCGGGCGATTCGGGTGGCAAGTGCGCTGGACGCCGGCAACGTCGGGGTGAACGGCGGTGGCGCGATGGGTGGTCCCGAGGCCCCGTTCGGCGGTGTGAAGCAGAGCGGTTACGGCCGCGAAGGCGGCAAGGCCGGTGTGCTCGAGTTCATCCGGCTCAAGAACGTGATGGTCGACCTCGACTAGGACGGCGCGAGCAGACGCAGAAGGGGGCTTCGAAGGCGGTCTCAGCCCCCTTCTGCGTCTGCTCGGCGGAAGGCTGGCCCGCTCGCGGAGGCCCGATATTGAATTAGCGACCGACGCGTCGGTCGTGTATTGTGAAGGTGTCCCTGCGAATGGAGCCCAAGGGCGTGAAAAGCAAGAGCTCGTTGTCGATCGTGGGAGTCGGTTCGACCCCGCCGGCATGGTCGGCGGATGCCAGTGTCAGCAGGCTGGTCATCGACGCGGCCCTGGCGGCCTGCGAGGACGCGGGAATCGCCCCGGAATCCCTTGACGGCGTGCTGAGCGAGGCTTACAGCACCCCCCACATCATGCCCGAGTTGCATGCGGCGTTGAACCTCAAGCCCGAAATCTTCACGGCCAACGTCGGTCTCGTCGGATCCGGAGCGGTGGCGACGATCGCCGTCGCGCAGGCCGCCGCGGCGGCAGGACTGGGATCGACGTTCCTGTGCGTGTACGGATTGAGCCTGAGCCACAGCGACGGACCGGGTAGCCATCATTCGGCCGATCCATACAAGGCCAACATGGAGATGCCGTTCGGCTTCTACCCGCAGCCGGTCTACATGGCCGCGATGACCAACCGGTACCTCGCGCAGTACGGGGTCGACGAAGACCTGGTCTCCGCGGTGCCGATCGCAACACGAAAGTGGGCGTCGCTCAACCCCTCCGCGTTGCGTCAACAGCCACTGACGCACGACGAATACCTCGCCTCACCGATGATCGCCGACCCCCTGCGCAAGCTTGACTGCTGCCTGATCAGCGACGGTGCGTGCGCCTTCGTGATGACGACCCGAGATGTCGCGGCGGATCTGCGCCGTCCTCCGGTTGAGATCCTGTCCGTGGCCCGCGCCGTCGAATCCATTCCCTCGCAAGAGTATTTGGGAGTGCGCTCGGACCACACGCACCTGCCCTCGAGGATCTCCGGACCCAGTGCGCTGAAGAAGGCCGGCCTGAGCACGTCCGACATCGACTTGGCCTACCTCTACGACTGCTTCAGCATCATCCCGGTGCTGCAGCTCGAAGACATCGGATTCTGCCGGGCGGGTGAGGGACTCGAGTTCTTCGCCTCTGGTGCGACCGCGCCGGGCGGCTCGCTGCCGGTCAATACACACGGCGGCCTGTTGTCGCACTCGTATGTGCCCGGGCTGAACATGGTCGTCGAGGCCGTCACCCAGCTGCGCGGTACCGCTGAGGCGCCTCGTCAGCAGACGGGTGCGGAGGTGGCCCTTGTCGCCGCATGGGCGGATACCGAGCACACCACACTGATCTTGGGCAGGAACTGATGGGCGCGATTTCTGACCTGCTACCGGACGCGGACTGGCCTCCGGTGGCCGAGTTTTGGGCGGCCTGCGCCCGCCACGAATTGCGGTTCCCCCGATGCCGGCAATGCGGGCGGTTCCAGTGGTACCCGCGTGAGCTGTGCGCGGCTTGCCTCGGCGACGACTTTGAGTGGGCCGCAATCCATCCGGTCGGAACCGTCTACAGCTACACAGTGGTCCGCCGCCCTTTCTGCCCGGCGCGGAGCGGACAGTGCCCTATACGGTGCTGCAGGTGCAGTTCGACGGCGCGGCCGGCGTGACCCTGCTGACGAACCTGGCCGACGAGAGCGAAGCGTCGTTGATTCGCGTGGGAAGCCGTGTCGCCGTTGTGTTCACCGAGACTTCGAGCGGCGACCGCACGATGACGATGCCGTACGTGCGCGTGGTAGCGCCCTAGCTCGTTCCCGGATAGTTTCCGCCGCCGAAGCGCGCGTCGAGCGCGGCGTAGTCCTTGCTGCCGGTGGCCGCCATCGGCATCTCATCGATGAAGTGGATGGTCCGCGGCACCTTGTAGGCGGCCAGCTTCTCTCGGACATGCGCGGTCAACGTGTCGGCGTCGACAGTGCTCTGCGGACGGCGCACCACGACGGCCGTCACCAGCTGTCCCCAGGTCTCATCCGGGCAGCCGATCAATGCGGCCGACGCGACGCACGGGTGCATCTCCAGGCAGCCTTCCACCTCTGCCGGGTAGACGTTTTCTCCGCCGGTCTTGATCATTCGCAGTTTGGGCCCGATGAACGTGATGGTGCCGTCCGGGTCTCGTCGACCGAGATCTCTTGTCCGCCACCAATACCCGGTTCTACGTTCGGAATTGAGGTCGGGCCTTTGCCAGTAGCCGGCGGTCACCGTCGGACCGGAGACGAGGATCTCGCCGGTTTCGCCAACTGGGACGTCTCGGCCGGTCTCGTCGACGATGCGCACCCGGGCGACGGGAGACGGCCGGCCGCGGCTCGGTTCGCCGAGCACGGCTCCGGGCAGTCCGAACAGGATCGGACCGGTGGTCTCGGTTTGGCCGTATCCGGATGCAAGGGTGCCGATCGCGGTCTTGTCGCGCCCGCCGGGCAGCGGAAGCCCGGACCGGAAGCCGCTGAGGTCGTAGCGCCCGTCGGCGTTGAGTTCGGCGATCTGAGCCGCCGTGGCCGGCATGATCAGACCGGTCGTCGCACCGTCGTTTGCAATCGCCCGGCATATTGCCTCGGCGTCCGGACGCGGAACGAATATGTTTGTGCCCCCGGCGATCAACACCGGCAGCAGCGAAACCCAGGCCATGATGTGGAAGAGCGGCGTGGTGACGAGGTTGATGTCGTCGTGGTCGACCTCCAGGACCGGGATGTGCGCGACGCCTTGTAGGTAGAGGCCTTGTTCGGTCAGGATGGCGCCCGCGGGTCGGCCGGCGAACGCCGCCGTGTACAGCACGAGCAGACCTCGCGTCGCATCTGCTTCAGGGAGTGGTTCGTCCGCGAGAGACGGTGTCGCGCTGCGGATCAGATCTTCGTAGCCGCCCTCACCTTCGACAGGGATCCACCTACCCTGACCCGTGTGACGAGTCGCCGGGCGCCTGCGATACGACCAGTCGCGGGTCGAGGTCGGCCACGAGGAATTGGAGCTCTTCAGGCGGACTGGCGCCAGTTTGCCGGACATACCATCGCGCCGATCCGTGCGCAGGCGATCAGCAGCTCGAGAACCTGGTGGGCGTTCTGGCCCAGCCAAAGAACTCGATCGCCGGTGCCGACGGCGTGTTCGCGAAGCACTGTGGTGAGGCGGTCGATCCGCTCTACGAGCTCCGCATAGCTCAATCGCTGGTCGCCGGTGACGACCGCGGTCTTGTCAGGATGGCTGGCGCGGTGCTGCAGCAGAAGGTCGTAGAAGCCCAAGGGAATTGCCCGCATCGCACTCACCGTCGGGGCCACTGAACCACACATGCACGTTATGATGTGTCGGAACCAAATGTCAACCGACACGACGGTCTATTATTCGTCTTGGGGGACGGTCAGGAGAATGAGGTCAGCACATGCCACGTAGGCCGGGAGTGACTCCTAATGGACTGCAGCGACGCGCCCAAATCTTGCGCAAGGCGGAGGAGTTGATCGCGCGGGGCGGGTTTCACGACATGACCATGGAGTCGATCGCCGATGCACTCGATGTGTCGAAGTCGGGCCTGTACCACTACTTCAAGCAGAAGGAAGACCTGCTCTACGCGATTCGGCTGGAGACGCTGACCGGCCTGATCGTCAAGCAGCGCGAGCGCATGGACAGTGGTCGCCCGCACGTCGAGCAGGTCCACGAGATGTTGCGTGACGGCCTCAAACAGGTCAGCGACTCCCCGGCGAAGTACCGCGCCATCTTCGAGCTCAAGCAACACACCGGCAAGGATCGCGAGGCGGAGATCAGCGCGCTCGAGCGGGAGTATTTCCACATGATGGTCGCGACGATCCAGGGCGCGATTGACGAAGGAGCATTCCGACCCGTCGATCCCCGGTTGTTCGCCCAGGCGATCCTCAGCATGGCGAATCATGCCCAGTACTGGTTCAAGCCGTCGGGACGGCTGTCGCACCGTGCCGTCGCCGACGCGTTCTGGGACATGTTGACCGCTGGTGTGTTGGTCGACAAGAACTCCGGCACCGCGGGCAACGCAAAAATCCCGAAGGCGGCCAAGGTCGAATTCAGCACAACCTATTCCGCGAGCTCCGCATTTGTAGCACGCTGTAGCATCGTGTGCTACACCCGGGGGTAAGATCGATGTGTGAGCACCCAACCCGAGATCACCCAGCGGGATCTCCGCAATAGGTCCAAAGAGATTATGGACGCCGTCCAGAATGGTCAGGCGTTCACTGTCACCCGTGACGGCCATCAGATCGGTGAACTGGTCCCGCTTCGGCGCAAACGCCGGTTTGTGAGCCGAGCGGAGTTCGCCGCGATGTCACACGCGGCGTCGACGGTCGATCTCAACGCGTTCCGCGCTGATCAAGAAGCCGCCCTCGACCACGAGGCAGTCAGCGTGTATGAGCACTGACGTGTCCGGCGCCGGACTGCTGGACACAAACATCCTCGTCCTGCGCCGGGTGATCGACCCTGCCGAACTGCCCGCACAAATGGCGATCAGTGCCATATCCCTAGCCGAACTGTCGGCAGGGCCCCATGAAGTGCGCCCCAACAGGGAGCAGAGCGCGTACGAGGAGATCGAGGAGCGCGCGCGGCGACTGGATGTCCTGCAACGCGTCGAGAGCGAGTTCGACCCAATCCCATTCGACGCGCAGGCGGCTCGCGTTTACGGACGAGTCGCCGCCGCGGTGATCGCCGCCGGCCGTAAGCCGCGCAGGCGGCTTGCCGATCTGATGATCGCCGCCACGGCGATCGTCGAAGGACTGCCGCTGTTCACCACGAATCCCGACGACTATCGAGGGATGGACAAGCTCCTCACGGTGGTCCCGGTAACGCGGCCAGACACCTGATCACTAGCCGGCGCCCGCCGGCGCCGAGATCTCCGTCGGCTCCGAACGGCCGCGTAGTACCTCCGAACCGCACGAGGCCCAACACTCGCGTTCCGTCGCTTCGGCGCGGGCCAGAGCCGCACCCGAGCACAACACCCGGCCGTCGAATTCCTTTGCACGGTCGGCCAATCGCGCCGCTTCGTTGACAGCGTCACCGACAACCGTGTACTCATAACGATTTTCGGCGCCGATGTTGCCCGCGAAGACCGGGCCGGCCGACACGCCGATGCCGAAGTCGACCGGCAGCCGGCGCATTTCGGAGCCGAGTGCCCGCGCGGTGGCCAATGCCGCCGAGGCGGGATCGTCGATCCGCAGCGGCGCACCGAACACCGCCAGCACGGCGTCGCCCTGGAACTTGTTGACCAGCCCGTCCCGCCGGTCGACCTCGGCGACGACGATCCGGAAGAAGTCGTTGAGCACCTCGGCGACCTCATGGGGTTCCCGGGTGGCCGCCAGTTGCGTCGAACCCACCAGATCGATGAACAGGATCGCGACGTTGCGCTCGTCTCCGGACAACGATTCGTTCCCGTCGACCGCGCGACGGACCACCTCCTGCCGACATGGCGGCCGAACAGGTCCCGCAGCCGGTCACGTTCCTGCAATCCCGCGACCATGCGGTTGAATCCCGCTTGCAGTTGGCCGAGTTCGGATCGCTCATAGACGTCGATCATCTGGTCGATGCGGCCGCGTTCGACCTCCGCCATCGCGTCGACGACCTCGTGGACCGGATCAGAAATCGAAGTCGACACCAGGATCATCGCGCGCAGATCCCAGCACGACAGCGACGAGCGCAAGCACCAATACCGGGACCTCGATCGGAGCGTGGGCTCGATGATCCAGCTGTTGGCTCGCAACATGCACGAGCACCACGATTCCCGCACCGGGAAGCGCGGTACACACCGTCCACATCAGGATCAGCCGCGCCCGTACTCCCGGCGCCCGCTCGGCATGTTCGCAAATCCGTTGTGACGGCGACCATCAGCGAGCGCAATGGCGCGTTGGGTGAACAGAAAGCCGGTGCACACGGTCGCGGTCGCGCCGAACATCATCGCCGAAATGAGCAATGATTGCGACGCGGACACCGTCGTGAGGTTCAGCGGGATCAACACGACGGCTGCGATTGCCCACGGCGTCAGCAGGATCGCGGACTGGCGTCTGGTGATATTCGGCGCCTTCCGCGGCTGCGGCGCGGTTCGCTCCCGACCCGGGTCGGCGCGTTGCAGCGCACGAGCGACCAGCGCGACGCCACTGACGGACACAGTGATGGTTCCGATGACGACAACTGCCACAGTCGCGATCAGATTCTTCGCGCTCAGCACGGCCTGTGCGCCGATGACGGCCTCGCCGCTCACCGAGACGACTATGGCGACGACTTCTGCCGCCGTCAGGAGGTACGCGAACGCAAGACCTGCTGCGTATCGAACGAGCAGGCTGCGTGGCCTCACATGGCCGAAGGTATCAGTCGCTGGCCGGCAGCGGCTTGGCTTCCTTGAGATGTCAGCGCGGTTGTGCCGATGCGACAGCGTTCCGGCGCCGGCCTTGGTCACCAGCACCTCGGCGCCGGTCTCGTCGACGTAGCGCTTGCCCATCACGTTGCCGTCGGAGAAGGCTGGGTCCAGTGTCGCGTCCCCCGACTTCTGCGGCGTCGAGCGGCACCATCGGGACGCCGCCCGCGCGAAGGTCGTCGAGGCTGTCGGCGCTTCGCACCACGATCACCTGGGTGTCGCAGACCTGGCTCTGCAGCCGCGTGCCGTTCTTGATCATGTTCGGCTCCTTAGTTTTCGTGCCCTCGCGGCGTGGCAAATTCGTCGACGAGTTCGCGGCGCAGCACCTTGCCGGTCGCGTTGGTGGGCAGCTCATCGCGGAACACCACGCGGTCGGGTGTCCGTGATCCGCGCAGGTGCGCTCGGACGTGCTCGCGCAGTTCGTCGGGATCGGGCGTTGCGTCGTCGGCGGGCACGACGACGGCGACGATGATCTGGCCCCATTCGGGATCCTCGGGTCCGACCACCAGCGCAGTCCCGCACCGAGGGATGTTCGACGAGCACGTCCTCGATCTCGGCAGGGGCGATGTTCTCGCCGCCGCGGATGATGGTGTCGTCGGAGCGGCCGCCGATGAACAGGTATCCGTCGTCGTCAAGCATGGCAATGTCTTTGGTGGGGAACCAGCCCGTCGGCGTCGAGCACCGAACCGATCTCGGTGTAGCGGCCCGACACCTGCTCCCCGCGCACGAACAGCTCGCCCGTCTCGCCCGGTCCGAGGACCGTGCCGTCCTCGCCGCGGATCTGCACCTCGATGCCGGGCACCGGCTGACCGACCGAACCGAGTCGCCGAGCGACCGCCTCGTCGGTGGAGCCAAGCGCGGCGCGGTGGTCGTCGGGGGAGAGCACCGCGATCGTCGAGCTGGTTTCGGTGAGCCCGTAGGCGTTGACGAAGCCGACGTCGGGCAGCAGCTCAAGTGCCTTGCGCACCAACGGAAGTGCGACCTTCGACCCGCCGTAGGCCAGGTTCCGCAGGGTCGGCAGCTCGACCGGCTCGGCTCTCCAGGACCGAGACGATACGGTCAAGCATCGTCGGCACGACGGTCGCCGTCGGTGACCCCCTCGTCGCGGACCAGCCGCACCCACTCGTTCGCGTCGAACTGCCGCAGGTACACCATCTTTCGGCCCGGCATACAGGTTCGACAAGGCCGCACTGACGCCCGCGATGTGGTACGGCGGAACACAGATCAGCGCGGCGTCATCGGGATCGGCGGAATCGAACTCGACCGTGCCGGTGATGTAGCTGGTCAGGTTGTTGTGGGTCAGCTCAACGGCTTTGGGCCGCGAGGTGGTGCCCGAGGTGAACAGCACCACGGCGACGTCGTCGGGGTCGGGGAACTCGGCGGCCGGCTCGGCGGTGCGGGCGGCGGCCACGAACTCGTCCGATGCGATGACCTGCTTACCGGCACCCGCGACGACGTCGCGGTATTCGACGTCGGCCACGACCAGCGGCTGGGGCAGGCGGTCGATCAACTCGCGCAGGCCGTCGGCGCTCAATCGGTAGTTCAGCGGTGTGAACGCCACACCAGCGCGGGCGGACGAGAACAGCAGCAGCGGCAGCATGGCGCCGCCGGTACCGACATAGGCGACATGCGAGGCGCCGGAGGCCGCGACGACGCCCGCGCCGCCATCGGCCAGCGCGCTCAGTTCACTTGTGGTCAAGCGCATCTCGCCGGACACGATTGCCGTCCGGTCCGGGTTGCTTGACGCTGCCATCTCCAGCAGCAATGAAATGCTCATGGTTTGTCGACGAAGATATCAAGGATGGGGTCGTCCCCACCGCCGTAGCGGGCCAGGTCCTCGACGCCGGCCGAGGCCAGCACGTCGGCGTCGATGAAGCACTGACCGTTGACGTCGGCCGCGGGCCGGGACAGGATCTCGACGGCCGCGTCACCCATGATCTCCGGATTACGGGACCGAGCCGCCAGCTTGTCACCGCCGGCGAGGTTGGTCACCGCCGAGGTGGCGATGTACGTCTCGGGCCACAGGCAGGAGAATCCGATGCCGGCTTCGGCGTACTCGGCCGCCCAGCCAAGCGACAGCAGCGTCATGCCGTACTTCGACAGCGTGTAGGACGGGTGAGCGCCCAGCCAGTGCGGGTTCATGTTCAGCGGCGGCGCCAACGTCAGCACGTGCGGCGTTGGCCGACTTGCGCAGGTGCGGCAGCGCCGCCTTGGTCAGCAGGAACGTGCCGCGAACGTTGATGTCCATCATCAGGTCGAACTTCTTGGCCGACAGCTGCTCGGTCGGTTCGGTCGCGATGGCGCTGGCGTTGTTGATGACGATGTCGACGCCGCCGAAGCGCTCGACGGCGGTGTCGACCGCGCGCTGCACGTCATCTTCCTTGCGCACGTCACCCACCACCGCGACACCCTTGCCGCCGGCGGCCTCCACATCGGCGACGGCGGTGTGCACGGTGCCCGGCAACTTGGGATGCGGTTCGGCCGTCTTGGCCAGCAGCACGACGTTCGCGCCGCGCTTGGCCGCGCCGAGCGCGATGGCCAGCCCGATGCCGCGACTGCCGCCGGAGACGACGAGCGTGCGGTCGGTAAACGTGGACATGGGCCTCCTCGGATCGTCGCCGCCACTCATGCTACCGCGAGTGGTAGTGGCATTCTCATTCTAGGCAAGTGCCATATTCGCTGTTTACCGGGTCTTCGGTCGCCTTCTGAGCGTCTTGGCGCGGGTGCTGCTGTGTGCATGTTTCCGGTCAGCGGTATTGGCATTCTCATTTTTTGCAAGTACGTTATCCATTGATGACGCGACCCTGTACAGACCCCCTCCGGCATCCCTCTCGAGCCCGTCTACGGACCGGCCGATCGGGCCGGCGACCCGCCCGCGCCGGGCACGTACCCGTTCACCCGCGGCAACTTCGCGAGCGGGTATCGCGGCAAGACCTGGACGTTCCGCCAGTACTCGGGGTTCGGCACGGCCGAGGAGTCCAACCGCCGCTACCGCTACCTGCTGGACCAGGGCGGAACCGGGCTGTCGGTCGCGCTGGACCTGCCCACCCAGTGCGGCTACGACTCCGATGACCCGGAGTTCGGCGAGGAGGTCGGCCGGGTCGGCGTCGCGGTCGACACGCTCGCCGACGCCGAGATCCTGTTCGACGGCATCCCGCTGGACAAGATCAGCACCAGCTTCACCATCAACGGCACCGCCGCGATCCTGCTGGCCTTCTATGTGGCCGCCGCCGAGAAGAAGGGTGTGCCGCGCGCCAAGCTCACCGGCACCATCCAGAACGACATCCTCAAGGAGTACGCCTCGCGCGGCACCTGGATCTGGCCGCCGGAGCCGTCGCTGCGGCTGATCGCCGACACCATCGAGTTCTGCGCCGGCGAGGTGCCCAGGTTCAACGCGATCTCGGTCGCCGGCGCGCACTTCCGCGACGCGGGCGCCAACGCCGTGCAGGAGATGGCGTTCACGCTCGCCGACGGCGTCACCTACTGCGACACCGTGGTCGAGCGCGGCCGGATGACCATCGACCAGTTCGCGCCGCAGATCTCCTTCTTCTTCTACACGCACGGCGACTTCTTCGAGGAGATCGCCAAGTACCGGGCCGGCCGCCGGCGGTGGGCGACGATCGTGCGCGAGCGGTACGGCGCGACGACGGACAAGGCGTCGATGTTCCGGTTCGGCTGCGTCGCCGGCGGCGCCTCGCTGTACGCGCCGCAGGCCCAGAACAACCTCGTGCGCGTGGCCTACGAGGCGATGGCCGCGGTGCTCGGCGGCGTGCAGTCGATGTTCACCGCCGCCTGGGACGAGCCGTTCGCGCTGCCCAGCGAGGAGTCCGCGACGCTGGCGCTGCGCACCCAGCAGATCCTGGCCTACGAGACCGGCGTGACCAAGGTGGCCGACCCGCTCGGCGGCTCGTACTTCGTCGAGGCGCTCACCGATGCCACCGAGGAGAAGATCATCGAGATCATGCACGATCTCGAGACACACGGCGGCATGGTGCGTGCGATCGAGGACGGCTACCTGCAGGGCCTGATCGCCGACGAGGCGTTCAAGATCCACCAGGAGGTCGAGTCCGGTGAGCGACCGGTCGTCGGCGTGAACAAGTTCGTCGCCGACGAGCCGCCGCCCGACATCGCGACCTACGAACTGGACGCCGAGGGCCGCGACCTCCAGCTCAAGCGGCTGGCCAAGGTCAAGGCCGAGCGTGACGCCGCGGCCGTCGACGGCAAGTCGCTGGCCGCGTTGTCCCGCGCCGCGGAAGGGACGACAACCTGATGCACAAGCTGATCGACTGCGCCAACGCGTATTGCACCGTGGGGGAGATGGTTTCGGCGCTCAAAGCGGTGTGGGGCGAGTTCCAGCAGCCGGTGGTGTTCTAGATGGCCGCTCGCGTTCTCGTCGCCAAGCCCGGCCTCGACGGCCACGACCGCGGCGCCAAGATCGTCGCCCGCACGCTGCGCGACGCCGGCTTCGAGGTCATCTACACCGGCATCCGTCAGCGCATCGAGGACATCGTCTCGATCGCGCTGCAGGAAGACGTTGCGCTGGTGGGTCTTTCGATCCTGTCCGGCGCGCACGTCGCGCTGACCACCCGCACGGTCGAGGCGCTGCGCGCCGCCGACGCCGGCGACATCGCGGTGGTCGTCGGCGGCACCATCCCGCAGGCCGACGTGCCCAAGCTGCTGTCGGCGGGCGCGGCGGCGGTGTTCCCGACCGGCACGCCGCTGGACGTGCTCGTCGACGAGGTACGCAAGCTGACGGTACGCGGACCGCTAGGCCTTCGCGAGAGATGCGAAACCCGCCACGTGTATGCGGAACACGTGTGGCAGAACTGATCTTTATTGGAGGACTGATGCGCCTTGGCGTGATGATCGGGGCCGAGCGCGGCGACACGGCCCGAAGGTCGAACGTTCCTGACGACATCGAGTGGGCCGAAGCCGCCGGGCTCGACACCGCGTGGATGCCGCAGGTGCCCGACGACTTCGACGCGCTGACCATGGTCGCCCTGATGGGCACCCGGACCACGCGCATCGAGCTCGGCACGGCCGTCGTGCCGCTGCAGGCGCAGCATCCGATTGCCCTTGGCGCGCCAGGCGTTGTCGGTGCACGCCGGCGACCGGCGGCAGGCTGGCGCTGGGCGTCGGGCCGTCGCACCACTGGATCGTGCGCGACATGCTCGGCATCCCGTACGAGAAGCCGGCCGCCTACACCCGCGACTACCTCGAAGTGCTCAACACCGCGCTGAACGGCCCCGGTCCGGTCGACGTCGAGAACGACGACCTTCACCGTGCACAATCCGCACGGCGCTCGGCGCCGAGGCGCCGCTGCCGGTCCTGGTCGCCGCGCTCGGACCGGTCATGCTGCAGATCGCGGGCGAGCTCGCCGACGGCACCGTGCTGTGGATGGCCGACGAGCGCGCGATCGGCGACCACATTGCGCCCGCGCATCACCAAGGCCGCCGACAACGCCGGACGTCCGGCGCCGCGCATCGTCGCCGGCATCCCCGTCTGCCTGTGCGCCAACTCCGAGATCGACGCCGCGAAGGAGCGCGCCAACCGCATCCTGGCCGAGGCCGAGACGTCGCCCAACTACCAGCGGCTGCTGGACCGTGGCGACGCCCGCAACGTCGGCGACCTGTGCGCCGCCGGTGACGAGGAGGCGATCCTGGCGCGGTTCCGCCGGTTCGCCGACGCCGGTGTCACCGACCTGTCGGTGCGGCTGCTGCCGATCGGCGACAACCGTGACGAGCTGGTCGCATCCAAATACCGGACGCGCGACGTCATTTCGCAGCTGGCCGCGGAAGTGCGATGAGCGCAGGACCCCTCGCCGGGATCCGCATCCTCGAGGTCGGCGTCATGCTGGCCGGGCCGTACGCCACCATGCTGCTGGCCGACCTCGGCGCCGAGGTCATCAAGATCGAGCCGCCGGGCGGCGAGATCTCGCGGCAGGTGAGCGACAGCTATTTCGCCAGCCTGAACCGCAACAAGCAGAGCATCTGCCTGGACCTGCGGTCCGAGGCCGGGCCAGGCGCGACTGGGTGAACTCGTCGCCGAATTCCCATGCGCTGCTGGTGAATATGAAGCCTTCGGCGATCCGGCGGCTCGGGCTCACCTACGAGGCGCTGCGGAACTGCAACGACCGGATCGTCTGCGTCGCGCTGACCGGGTTCGGGTTGAACGGCGGTGACGACCCGGCCTTCGACTACGTCATTCAGGCGGCGACGGGTGTCGCGGCGATGACCGGAGATCCCGCCGGACCGCCGACCCTGCCCGGCTACTCGTCGGCCGACAACTCCACCGGCCTGGCCGCTGCGCTGGGTCTGCTGGCCCAGATCGTCTCGGGTCGCGGCGGCCAGGTCGACGTCTCGCTGCGCGACGTGATGCTGTCCCAGCTGAACTATCGCGCGTCGGCGTATCTGAACGACGGCGCCGAGCCGCAGCGGTACCCGTTCGGTGCGCACTCGTACTACGTTCCCGCGCAGCTCTTTCCGACGGCCGACCACTACCTGGCGCTGTTCATCACCCACGACGGGTTCTGGAAGGCCTTCGCCGCGGAGGCGGGGATCGAGGGCTTCCCGACGATGGCCGAACGCGCGGCGCGTCGCGAGGAGGTGCTCGCCGTGGTCGACAGCCGCGCTGGCCACCGACACCGCCGTGACCTGGGAAGCACGGCTTCGTCCGCTCGGAATCCCGGCGGCAGCCGTCCGGACGCTGCCCGAAGCGCTGGAGGCCACGCCCGAAGCCATCGTCACTGCGGGCGACTTCCGGTTGGTGGGCAGCCCGATCCATGTCGACGGCTATGAGCCCGAGTACCGGCCGGCGCCGAGCCTAGACCAGCATCAGTCTTCGTAATGCACTGTCACTGAAGGGGTGTCGGGCACGGCCTGGCACGTCAGGACGTAGCCGTCCTCGACCTCGTCATCCATGAGCGCGTCGTTGACACGCATGGTCGCGCTGTCCCTCGGACAGCTGTGCCATGCACGTGCCGCAGTTGCCCGCCTCGCAGGAGAACGGCGGCGACATGCCCGCGCGCCGTGCGCTTTCCAAGAGCGTCTCTCCTGCGACCCGCGACACCTCGGCCTTCTTGCGGTCGAGGTGGATCGTGATGGTGCCGCCCGTCTCTTCGGCGGTTTCGGCGGCGGGCTCGGGTTCATGGGTCTGCGGCGCGGCATCGAAGTCCTCGATGAACACCGTGCCCGGGCCCGGCAGCGCCGACGTGACGACAGACATGAACCCCTCCGGCCCGCACACGTAGTTGTCGGCGTCGGTGTCCTCGCCGACGAAGTCCGCCACAGCGGCCGGGGCGATAGCAGCCCGCTGTCGGCGTCGATGTGGCGCACCACCGAGAGCCGATCGGGGTAGCGCGCGACGAGGTCGTCGAGCACCGCCTCGAAGATCACCGACGGCCGGTCACGATCCGCGCACAGCAGGCGGACGCGCCGGTCTGTCGTGGCAAGCGCGCTCTTGGCCAGCGAGAGGATCGGCGTCACGCCGCTGCCGCCGCTGAACCCCAGCAGGGGCGCCGACGAGTCGGTCAGGCAGAACGTGCCGGCAGCGCGGGTCAGGGTGACCTCGTCGCCCTCGACGAGGTTGTCGAGCATCCAGTTCGAGACCTTGCCGCCCGGAACCCGCTTGACGGTTGTCGCCATTTCGGAGTCCGTCTCGGGTGCACTGGACATCGAATACGACCGGTACAGGTCCTCGCCGTCGACGTGCACCTTGAACGTGCAGAACTGTCCGGCCTTGTAGGGGAACGGCGCCTCATCAGGGGCCAGCACGAAGGTTCGGGCGTCGGCGGTCTCCTTGATGATCCGGGACACCGTCGCACGGTGGAACAGGTGCGGCTTGGCCATGGTCCCCCTGTCGTCTGGCATTGTCATTCTGATAATAAGAGAATACCATTCTCCTCGACAACGGAAACCTTCTCAATTGGCGGAAAGGGGCGGGCGCGACGTGAGTGAGCCGATCGCTCTCGCCTTCGAGGACCAGAAGTTCACCCTGGCACAGCTCGACGCCCTGGCCAGTGGCATGGCGACCTCGCTCGAACACCGTGGGGTGCGCGCCGGCGAGCGCGTCGCGCTGATGTCGGCGAACCGCCCGGAGTTCGTCATCGCGTTGCGCGCCATCTGGGGTCTGGGCGCGTCGGCGGTCCTGCTCAGCCCGGCGTGGAAGCGGGCCGAGGTCGAGCACGCCCTCTCACTGACGAATCCCGCGTATGCGGTCGGGGACCATGCCGTGCTGGCCGAGGTGATGCCGATGCTGCACCTGGACGAGCCGATCACGCCCGGGAGGCGCCGCTTCGAGAAGCCCCGCCCTGACTCGGATGCGTTGTTCGTGTTCAGCTCCGGCACCACCGGCATGCCCAAGGCGGTGCGTCACACGCATGGTTCGTTCGGTGTGGCTGTGCGGCACTGGCGCGAGGCCCTGCATCTGACGTCGGCGGATCGCATGCAGATCATGACGCCGCCGTCACACATTCTTGGTCTGCTCAACATCGTGATGGCGCTGGAAACCGGGACCTGGATCCGGCTGCATCGACGATTCGACATCGAACTGATGCTGCAGCACATCGAATCCGACCGGATCACCATCGAAATGGCCGTGGCGCCAATCGCTTTAGCGCTGTCCGCCCATCCCGAGTTGGAAACCTACGACCTGTCCTCGCTGCGCTACGTCATGTGGTGCGCGACTCCGGTTACGCAGAGCGTCGCCGAAGCGGTCACCCGCAGGACAGGCGTCAACTGGGTAACGGCTTACGGGTCAAGCGAATTGCCGGTCATCGCCTGCAACCAGATCGAAGCTGCACGTCTGGACACCGTTGGGCGTCCCGTTCCTGGCGTGAGTGTCCGGGTGGTGTCGTTGGACACTGGCGAGCCGGTGGCGCCGGGCGAACTCGGTGAGATCCAGGTGCGCTCGGATTCGGTTATGGCTGGCTACCTCCCGCATTCGGCAACGGCCGAGGCGTTCGACGGCCGCTGGTATCGCACGGGCGACGTCGGTCACCTCGACGGCGAGGGCTGGCTGCGCATCACCGACCGCTCCAAGGAAATGATCAAGGTACGCGGCTTCCAGGTTGCGCCCGCCGAGATCGAGGCCGTGCTGCACGGGCATCCGGCCGTTGAGGATTGTGCGGTGTTCGGCGTGCCCGACGCCGCCAGCGGGGAAGCGGTCGTCGCCGCGGTCAAGGCGCGCACGTCGGTTGAGGCCGACGATCTCGTCGCGCTCGTCGGGGATCGACTGGCGTCCTACAAGCGGCCGAGCCGAATCGCGTTCGTACCCGAAATACCCCGCCTACCATCCGGAAAGGTACTGCGAAGAGTGCTGAAGGAGCGTTTGTGGACGTCCGCCTGACGACTGAACAGCAGCAGCTGCGCGAGGCGGCCGCCAAGCTAGCCGATGATCTCGGACCCGGATCGGTTGCGGATCTGGACGATAAGAGCCGGGTCGCCCGGCTGGAGAAGGCCGTCGACGCGACTGGATTTAGAACGCTGCGCTCCGACAGTGCGTCAGGCGTCGAAGTAGCCCTTGTCGCTGAGGAATTCGCGCGCGGTTTGGTCGACGTCCCGTTCGTCGGGCCGGTGCTGGCCGATGACCTGAAGCGGCTCATCGGCCGCGAGCCGGCGGCGACGGAGCCCGGCGGCGGGTCCGTCGACCTCACCCGAGTCTCTGCCGGCGTGGTCGGGGCGCCGGCAGAACTTGGTGAGCTATCCGACGACGACGCCCAACGCTGGCGTGCGCTCGCGCTGGTGACCACGTGCGCCGACCTGCTCGGTGCCGCCCGCGGCGCGCACGCGCTGGCGGTCGACTATGCGAAGGTTCGTGAGCAGTACGGGTCGACGATCGGGTCGTACCAGGCCGTCGCCCACATGCTGGCCGAAGGTCTCGCACTGATCGAAGGCTCGATCAGCGTGCTGCGGCATGCGGCCTGGGGCGTCGACGAACTGGATCCCGCGGAGGCCATTCAGGCCGCGCGAATCGCCAAGCTGTACTGCGCCCGCGCGGCCCGGACCGTGTGCGAGACGGCGATTCAAGTGCACGGCGGCATCGGGAACACCTGGGAATGCCTGGCCCACGTGTACCTGCGCCGAGTGCTGACCACTACCGAGCTATGGCCCGTACGCCTGGAGGATGTTGATCTTGGATTTTCGTGATTCGCCGGAGGAAGCCGAATTCCGGAACAAGTTGAGGACCTGGCTCGTCGAAAACGCAGGAGCCTTCAAGGCGTCCGGTGACGACTACTGGACCCGCCAGGGGGAGTGGCACCAAGCCCTTTATCAGGCAGGGTTTTTCGGGATATCGTGGCCGCGGGAGTTCGGCGGCCAGGAATTGCCACCGGTGTACGACGTCATCGTCGACGAGGAGTTGGCGCGCGCCGGCGCACCGCCGCGCCCCAGCCTCGGCTACCTGGTGGTGGGACTGGGCCATCATGGCAGCAAGGAACTGCAGCAGCGGTTCCTGCCCGGAATGATCAACGGAACCGAGCGGTGGTGCCAGGGGTTCAGTGAACCCGGAGCCGGGTCCGACCTCGCGTCGCTGACCACCACCGCCACCCGTGACGGCGACAACTACGTCATCAACGGCCACAAGATCTGGACCAGCTACTCCGATGTCGCCGACTGGTGCCTGGTGCTTGCGCGCACCGACAAGGAGGTGCCGCGGCACAAGGGCATCTCGGCATTCATCGTCTCGATGCACCAACCGGGTATCGAGCAGCGGCCGCTCAAGATGATCAACGGTGTGACAACGGAATTCGGTCAGGTGGCGTTCGACGGCGCGGTGGTGCCGGCCGATCAGATGGTTGGGGCGCCCGGTGAGGGGTGGGCGCTGGCTATGACGGTCGTCAGCCACGAACGCGAGCCGTCGACGCTGGGATACTCGGCGCGCTACGGAAAACTGGTGCGGGAGATGGCGTCCCGGGTAGACAAGGCGCCGGCGGAACTGGTTTGGGCGGCGGTCGAGGCCGAGATGCTGCGGCTGCATGTGCGGCGTCGGCTCTCCGAACAACTCGACGGCATCAAGCACGGCCCGCAGGGTTCGTTGGACAAGCTGCTGATGACGTGGACCGAACAATCTGTCGGGCATGCGGCGCTGGCCGTGAGCGGAACCAGTGATCCCGAACTGCTCAGCGCCTATCTATACAGCCGCGCGCAGAGCGTGATGGGCGGCACGTCGCAGATTCAGAAGAACATCATCGCTTCGCGCATTCTCGGATTAGGAGTCTGAAATGTACGATATGCCAGCCGAAATCGACGTCAATGCCGACGGTGGCCTCCGCATCATCACGCTCAATCGGCCCGATGAGCTCAACGCGGTAAATGACCCCTTGCACGTCGGCCTGGCCAAGATCTGGGAAGCGCTCAACGAGGACTGTCGACGCGCGGGCAGCGGTGATCACCGGTGCGGGCCGGGCCTTTTCGGCCGGTGGTGACTTCAACTACCTCGATGAGCTGCGCAGCGACGAAGCCTTGCGCCAAAAGACGATCAAGCACGGCCGTGACCTCGTCTCGGCATGGTGCGCTGCCGCATACCCGTGATTGCCGCCGTCAACGGCCCAGCCGTAGGGCTCGGCTGCAGCCTGGCGGCGCTCTCGGACATCGTCTACATGGCCGAGACTGCGTTCTTCGCCGACCCGCACGTGTCGATCGGTCTGGTGGCCGCAGACGGCGGGCCACTGGTGTGGCCGTCGCAGATCAGTTTGTTGCAGGCCAAGGAGTTCGCGTTTACCGGAGTGCGGATCAAGGCCGCCCGAGCGCTCGAGCTAGGGATGGCCAACCACGTCGTTGCCGATCCGCTCGCGGAGGCGATTGCGTGCGCGAAGAAGATCATGGAATTGCCGCAACAGGCGCTCGAGAGCACCAAGCGCCTGATGAACATCCAACTCGAGAAGTCGGTTATGGCGTCGTTGGACTACGCGAATCTGTCGGAATACGTGTCCTTTGGCACCGCCGACTTCAATAAGATCGTGGACGGGCTGATCGCTAAGAAGTAACCACTGCCGCGAGCGTGCGTGTCTGCGGCCGACACGCCGACCGCGGAACAGGATTTTGCGCACGCTCGCGCTAGTGGGTGACTTCATCAGGGCCCGCTGCGGCGCCCAACAGCGCTAACTGCAGTTCCACCAGGTGGCTGTCGACGTCATGGCCAAGAGCGCTGCGAGCGCGTTCCAGGCGGTAGCGCACCGTGTTCTTGTGGACGCCGAGGGCGGCGGCGGTGGCGTCGCGGTTACGTCCGCAGGCGATATACGTTCGCAGCGTCTCCCGCAATCGTCCGGCCTTATCGTCGGCGGCGGTCAACCCGCTCAATGTGCGTGACTGGAACGCGGCGTACGCCTGCGCGTCGGCTGTGACAAGATACTGCACCTCGACGTCGCGGTAGCAGGTGAACGATCCATTGGGTTGGCTTGTTGCAGTAGATATTTGGTATGCCGCGACAGCTTCATGGTGGCTGCGGACGAAGCCGGAGATGCCGTGCCCGGTGACGCCGATTCCGGCCCGTACGCCGCGGACTTCACGTCGATGGGCCAGGGTTTCCAGGCGCGCCAGATCCAGCGGCCGTTCGCTGGCCAGCCACGCCCAAATGCCGTGCGCACCCGATGGCGTAGTCAGGACGCTCGCTGCTCCGAGGTGGTCGCCTACCGTGTGAGCCAATGCGATCAGGCGGCGATCGATGTCGGTACCGGTGCGGTCATCGGTGCCGATCACCAACGCGGTGTGATGGCCGCGCAGCGGATAACCGAGTATGCCCGAGGCGGATTCGGCGCTCACCGGTTCGCCGAGCAGTATCGAACGCACCACCTCGGCGCGACGTGCGAGGACGCCGGCGAACAGCCGCTCCCGCTCCTCGCGGTAGGTGTGGGTCAGCAGTTTCAGTGACGTACTCAGCCACAACAGGCCACGATCGATGAACAGCACTAGCAGCGAGACTTGTTCTTCTCGCTCGGGTAGCCGGCTGGTCTGCTCGATGAGATAACGCAGTTGTGCATGTTGAGTCGCGCGATGAATCTCGGTAAGCACGTCGGCGTCCAGCCCCCGACGGGCCAGCGTCTGTGCCAGAGCGTGGGCCTGCATCGGAATGACCGGTTCTTGAGGAGCGCCGTGCGACATCCAGACGATGAAGGCGCGCACCTGCGCGCGGGTGCTGGCATCGAGGTCACGCGACAGCTCGGGATCCTCCGCCAACGCCGGCAGTGCATCTGTGATGGCGGCGAGGAACATGGCGGCCAGCTGGTCGATCTCTGTATCGCTGTTTGGCGTTATCCACGCCAGCGCGTCTTGTGGGGCTGATTCCATCCCGCCCGCCCTTCACAACTTGTATCCGGAGCACAAAAATACCACCGAACTTGGCAATCCTGGCCAAGCGCTGCGCGGCGGCCCGCGACATGATCGCCGTGCTGCTCATCGGTGAGTTGCGCAGGTTAGGAGGTCGGTGGAAGTGGACACCGCGCGAAGGTTGACCGCGGCGGCACGCGAGCGAAACCAAGTGCTGGCGGTCTGCGCACACCTCGATGACCACCAGTGGGATGCCCCCAGCCGTGCTGATGGCTGGCGCGTTCGCGATGTCGTCGCGCACCTCGGCGCCACCACTGGGCTATTGCTCGGAGTAGGCGCACACGAGATGTTGGGCAGGGGGGCCGAACAACTCAACGACGTCCTCGTCGCGCGCCGTCGCTCATGGCCGCCGGCCCGCGTCCTCGCCGAGTTCGAGCGATACAGCGGCCGCGCGATGACCGCGCTGAAGATTGTCGCCCGGGCACCGCTGGGCCACTTGCGGCTTCCGGTCGCCGAACTCGGCCATTACCCGCTACGCCTGACTCCGTCTCTGCTGCTGTTCGACTGGCACGTCCATCTGCGCCACGACATCGCACCCGCGATCGGCTTACCCGCCCCATCGACTGACGTGGACCGCATGAGCGCGGTCCTGGAATGGATGTTGGCCGGGATGGAGCAGATGAATCGCACCACCATGACTTGGATGGATCGCCCGCTGAACCTGCAGTTGACCGGATTGGGCGGCGGTCGGTGGCAAATCGCCCCAGGCACTGACGGCCGGCTGCGCGTTACTCGGTGTGCCATCAGCGCAGGACGGGCCGAAATCGTCGGCAGGACCGAAGAATTCCCGTCTTGGGCAACCACGCGCACGCCGTGGCGCGCCAGCGATGTTTCCCTGCGCGGCGACACCGACTATGCCGAACGCTTCCTCGACTCCCTCAACATCATCTGAAAGGTCCATAGATGCAAGGCTTCAACAATAAGGTGGTCGCGATCACCGGCGCCGGCGCCGGAATTGGACGTGCGCTCGCGGAGAACTTTGCCGTGCGCGGCGCTCGGTTGGCATTGTCGGACGTCGACGCTGAGGCCGCCAAGCAGACCGCGGTGTATTGCGAGGCACGCGGCGCCGAAGCGCAGGCGTATCAACTCGACGTGTCGGACCGGTCGGCCTTCGTAGCGCACGCCGAGGAGGTGGCCGCTCACTTCGGGGGCATCAACGTCGCGATCAACAACGCCGGGGTCGCGCTCATCGGTGAGCTCACCGAAGTCACATGGGAGCAGCTCGATTGGATCAAAGGCATCAACATCGACGGAGTTCTCAACGGCAGCAAGATCTTTCTTCCGTATCTGATCGCCTCTGGTGACGGACATCTTGTCAACATGTCGAGTCTGTGGGGGCTGATCGGCGCACCGCTGGACTCGCAGTACTGCGCTTCCAAATTCTTCGTTCGCGGTCTCACCGAGTCGTTGCGTCAGGAAATGCGCCGGGCAGGTCACCGCGTCGGTGTAACCGCAGTACATCCCGGATTCGTCAAGACTGACTTGGTGCGCTCGGGGCAGCACGCCGACAGCCGAGCCCATCGAGTCTCCGTCAACTACGTGGAGCGCAAGGTGCGTGTCACGGCCGAGAAAGTTGCCCAAAAAGTCATCCACGGTGTGGCGAACGATCGTGCCCGTGTCCTCATCGGGGCCGATGCCTACGCCGGGGACATACTCGCCCGGGCCTTAGGGCCGCGGTATCAGCCGATCATGCAGCGGCTCGCGGATCGCCTTGGCTAGCGGCCGTGCCGGCCTCCCGTCGGGGGTCTATCGCAGCCGACGAACCGCAGTCGACTTCTTCCGTGACCACCCAGGTGGCCTTCCATGTGGATCAAATAGGAGCAACATGAACACCACGCACAGCACAGCGATTCACACCGCAGTGCAATCGATTTCGCCATCAAGGCGGCAATCCAACTCTACGATCGGATCCACCACCGGCTACGGCAGGTACATCGGCCGTGTGGGAGTCCTTGCGGTGGCGCTGGGTATCGGTTTGGCCGTTACGCATAGTCCGGCGGTGGCCAATGCCGACACCACCGATTCGACTTCGTCGTCCGCCGATGCGTCGAGTGCGCCCGCGAACACGGACTCATCGACTTCGTCGGGGTCTACGTCGACATCTACTGGTGGACCTTCTGAGTCAGAAGCAAAGGTTTCGGCCACTGGTGGCACGACCACCTCGGCTACCGGCACTACCACTACCGACTCAACGTCATCGGAATCGACGTCGACAACGTCTGGCACAACCAGCACCAGCTCATCGTCGTCGGCATCAACCTCAAGCACCGAATTACCTTCGGACAGCGCCACTTCGGGTGCTTCAACCGTGCCGGAGGAGGCGTCGGAACAGCCCGGACCGACCACCCCGGCACCCACAGAAAAGAACGACAACCCGCCCGCGGCCGCGCAGGCAAGTGTGGCGACGGTGGGGCAGACCGCCAGCGCTCCCTCGGCAGCGTCGACGCCGGCTTCGACATCGACCGCCATTGCGAGCACGACTTTGGCAAAGACGTCCACGTCGGCTACCGATGTGAGCGTGGCCGCCCTGTCGGCGGCGACCGCCTCGGCTCTGTCTTCGACGGCCGCTCCATCCGGTAGTGGTCCGGCGGCCCCGGTCGCGCTGGCCCCGGCTGCAGTGCCGATTCCGCTCGGGGGGCCTCTGTTCAATGCGGTGACCACGGTGCTGTCGTGGGTCGGGCTCAACCCGTATGCCACCAATTCGCCAGTGGCTCCGCCAGAGTCACCGACGTTGTGGGCGTTGTTGGGATGGGCGCGCCGTCAGACGCAATACACATTCTTCAACAGGACGCCCACCACCAACTACAACCCGACGCTGACGTCCGAGACCTTCGGCGGAGTGATGTTGGGCAACCTCAACGCCAACGACGCCGACGGCGATCAGCTGACCAATACGGTGACCAGCGGCCCCACCAAGGGCACCGTGGTGGTGGCCTCCGACGGCAGCTTCGTCTACACGCCGACCGACACCACTGCGGTGTACACCACCGGGCTGACCGACACGTTCACGGTGAAAATCGACGATTCCGTTGGCAATCCGTTCCATCTGCATGGTTTGGCCACGTTCTTCTCGCCCGATGGAGGGGCCAGCACCCAAGCCACGGTGTCGGTGACGGTCAAGCCCGTCAGCACCCTGGCCACCCCCGATCAGCTGCGGCTCGAACAGCTCGCGATGCAGATCGTCAACACGCCGGCCGTGCAGCAAGCCAAGGCCACCATCCGCGCCCAATGGATCACCCAGGCCCAACAGAGCTTCGGGCTCATCGGCGGCCCGGATGCCAAGAGCATGGCCCTGCTCGACCAAGCCGTCGACGAGTACGCCTACGCGCTGGCCCAGCAGGTCGCGATGAATGATCCGACCCGACCGGCGGTGCTGGCGATGCTCATGCCACCACACCAGTGGTTCGGCACCGACGTCGACGGCGGACGCTTCAACCCGGACAATCCCGACACCATCTATCGCGGTATCGCGGTCAACAGCGGGTCGTCATATGTCATCACCGGCCAGTTCTACGGCGCCCGGCCGGTTGACATGAACTTCGGCGTGTACGCGGACATCAGCGCGGCCATACCGATCAGCAACCTGTCCGGCAACGATCTCGTGGTCAATCCCGACGGCAGCTTCACCATCACGGTGGATTCGTCACCCAGTGCGCCGGGGCAGACCAACCACCTGCAGCTCACCGCCAACGCTCAACAGATCTTCATCCGCGACACCATGTCGGATGTGATGACGCAGACTCCGCCGGCGCTGCAGGTCGTGCGGACCAGCGGCCCCGCACCCATCGCCCCGCCAACCTTGGACGAAATGGGCGCCCAGACAGCCCAACTCACCGTCACGGCAAGCAACTCCCTGCACGTCTTCGGTACCAGAGTGATGACGTCGAACCCCGCAACCGGAGCACTCAAACCACCCAACACTCTCACGCCCGCACTCCAATTTCCGGGCGCCCTGCTGACCCAGAAGCAAAGCGTCGGCTACTTCAGCCTGACCGACGATCAGGCCATGGTCATCACCATCGATCCAGGCACCGCCAAGTACTTCATCGTTCCGGTCGGCAATATCTGGCTGACCACCGATAACTACTGGGACGCCCAAACCAGCCTGAACAACGCCCAAGCCACCCCCAACCCCGACGGCACCTACACCCTGGTGCTCTCCCCGACGGACCCCGGCGTCGCGAACTGGATCGACACCGGAGGTTTGAACCAAGGCATATTGCCGATCCGGTTCCAAAACATCGACCCCAACGCCACGACCTCACCCACCCTTGGGTTCCAGACCGTCACACTCGACCAGCTCACCAGCGTCTTGCCGGCCACCACCACGTACGTGACGCCGGAGGAACGGGCTGCCCAACTGGCCGCACGTAACGACGGATACGAGCGCCGCTACGACCCCTTTCTGCAGGGCTAGGTAGGAGGGTCCGGTCACAGGTGACCGCGTTTTGGGTGATTTGCACTAATCTGGCGGAGTGACCAAGGCCGTTTCGCGAGTTCGACGATCGCAGGCCAGTCGACGGGCAAGCAGCCGCGCGCTGATCTTGGACGCAGCCGTCCAGCTTCTGGTCGAACGCGGCTACAGCGGCACGACGACGGTCGCGATTCAGGACCGTGCCGGCGTTACCCGCGGCAGGCTCCTGCATCACTTCCCGTCGCGGGAGGCCTTGCTCGTCGCCGCGGCACAGCACCTGGCGGATGAACGAATCGTCGACATGGAGCGGTGGTTCGAGCGCATTCAAGACTCCGCCCCCGGCGGAGGCGCCAGAGTGGACCGCGCTATCACTCTGCTGTGGAGCACTTTTCGCCAGCCCTACTTCTGGGCCGCCATGGAACTCTGGTCAGCTGCACGTACTGACGACAAACTGCGCGGCGAACTCGCCGGTGCCGAACGCCGACTAGGTCGAGCCATCGAGCACGTGGTCGCCACGATGTTCGGACCCGTCCACAGCAGCCACCCGGAGTTCGACGGCGTACGCGAGTTGCTATTCAGCAGCATGCGCGGAGTGGCGCTCACTTACTCGATCATTGGGCGCGATCCGGACACGGACCCACATCTGACCTTGTGGCGAACAGTCGCGCGCCGAATGCTGGGTGTTGCGCTCGGCGAGGAATAACCAGTCAGGGATGACTGGTATTGTGCAGAAATGCTCGTTAGAAACCGCCGATGACCATCGCTGACACATCGCGTGCGGAACCCGACGTACCGCGGACTCAGGAGCGGATGACACACGACGTCTGGCTACCCGAAGAGATCGTTGAACTTCGCGCCCAGGCCCGTGCCGCCGTCGAGCGCCGACTCGTCCCACACGCGCGCGAGATCGGCCAGCGTGAGGAGTCGGTGGATAGCTTTCCCTGGGAAGCATTTCGGGGCCTTGCCGACGAGGGTCTGTTCGCCGTTCCCTTCGGCGCGGACTACGGTCGCGGACTCGAGCATCCGATGCTCGGCACCTGCACCGTCACCGAGGAGATCGCCTACCACTCGTCGTCGATGGCGGGCGTCTACGACGGACAGTGCATCCTCGTTCCCCAGACGCTCACTTTCGCCACCGACGAGATGCGGGCACGTCTCATTCCGGAGTTGATCAGTGGGAGGACTGCATTCTCATTCGCCACCACTGAGCCAGAGACCAGCTCTGATCTGACAGCAGAGCGTATGCAGACCATCGCCGAAGAGACGCCCGACGGCTTCGTGGTCAACGGGCGGAAGCGCTGGATCACCAACAGCGTTGTGGCTGGCTGGGTTTCGGTGCTGGTGCGCTCGGGTGCCGGCAGCAATCGCGCGACCATGTTGTTGGTCGACTTGTCTTCGGCGGGAGTTCGGATCGGCGCACCGGATCTGAAGATGGGGCATCGTGGACAGATCACCGCCGACATCGTGTTCACCGATGTCTTGGTTCCCCACGAAAATCTGTTGGGCACAGCGGGGAACGGCCTGGGCATCGCCTTGTCGGCGCTGGTGCGAGGACGTGTCGGGATCGGCGCTGCCGGTGTGGGTGTTGCCCAGGCGGCCTTAGACCTCGCGGTCGAACGGTTGCGCACTCGCCAGGTATTCGGTGGCCCCCTGGGTGCCATGCAGCACTGGCAGTTCACGATGGCGCAGCGGGCCACCGAGATCGAGTGCGCCCGAACGCTGTATCAGAAGGCCGCGACGCTGCTCGATCGTGGCGACCGCAATGCAGAACCCGAGGCGGCAATGGCCAAGGCCTATGGCACCCGCTTGGCCAATGACCTTGTGCGCGAAGCCATCCAGATCCATGGCGCACTGGGTTTCGCCCGTCAGGTGTCCGAAAGCGGCGAGTCGGTGAGGCTGGAAGAGATGTACCGCGATGCGAAGATCCTCGAGATCTTCGAAGGCGCCAACGAATTGCAACACTGGATTGTTGCTCGCCAGCTAATCGGACGCGACGTCACGGGCTGACGACCTATTTTGCGATGAGCTCTTCCGACCGCTGGATGGTGCCGGTGATGCCTGATGCGTCCTGCTGCGCGAGCAGCACCGCGGCGTTGGCCATGGCTTCCGGCGGCTCGACCATCTCGGGTGGGATCTCCATGCCGCCGCCACCGGCCTGCCAGCCCTCGGTGAGCACGACGCGCGACGGGCTGAGGCAGTTCACCGCGATGTTGTCGGGCTTGAGGTCGGCGGCCAGGCCGAGGTACAGGCGCTCGGCACCGGCCTTCGACACCCAGTAGGCGTTGGAACCGTGTTCGGTCATCGTGACGCCGGTGGTGGTCACCGCAATCATCGAGCCGCCGCCACGGGCCCGCACATGCGGAATGACGGCCTTGGTCACCAGGAAGACTCCGGTGAGATTGACGTTCAAGCACAGTTGCCAGCGCTTCAGCGGGGTCGCCTCGATCGGGCCCAGCCACAGCACGCCCGCATTCGCGATGAGAATGTCGATGCCCCCGAACTCCGAAACCGTCGCGGCGACAGCAGCTTCCACCGACTCCTCGCTGGTGACGTCACACGAGACCGGCAGCGCACGACCACCCGAAGCCGTAATGCGTTCGGCGACAGCATGGATCGTGCCGGGCACCCTGCCTTCTTGCTCGGATCGTGCGGCGACCGCGACCGCCGCACCCTCACGCGCCAGCGCCTCGGCCACCGTCGCGCCGATGCCGCGGCTGGCGCCGGCGACGAACGCCACTTTTCCAGCGAGGCTCATTTCGGCGGGAACCGCAGCGCTCCGTCGAGGCGGATGATTTCGCCGTTGAGATAGTCGTTTTCGACGATGCTCTGCGCCAGTTGCGCGTACTCGGTCGATTTGCCCATGCGCTTCGGGAACGGCACCTGCGGAGCCCAGTACTGCTCGAGCTGGTCGGCCGCCTTGCCGTACGCCGGAGTGTTGATGGTGCCCGGGCGCGATGGTGACGACGCGGATGCCGAGTGGCGAAAGGTCCCGCGCCGCGACGAGCGTCATACCCAAGACACCGCCCTTGGCGGCGGAGTAGGGGAGCTGCCCGATCTGGCCCTCGTAGCCGGCGATCGACGCGGTGTTGATGATGACGCCGCGGGCACCCTCGTCCAGCGGCTCCGACTTGGCGATGGCGGCGGCCGACAGGCGCATCACGTTGAAGACTGCGGTGAGGTAGAACTCGATCGTCTTCTTGAAGCCGTCGAGGTCCAGAGGCGACCCGTCCTTGCCTATCAACCGACCTCCACTGGCGGGACCGCCGTGGGTGTCGACGGAGATCCGCAGCGGAGCCAGCGACTCAGCCTCGGCGATCGCCGTGTTGACCGACTCCTCGGAGGTGGCGTCGGTGCGCACATAGCGCACGCCGAGCTCGCTCTCGAGCTCCTTGCCCTTGTCATCGGCGAGGTCGGCGACGACCACCTTGGCGCCCGCGCCATGCAGGCGGCGGACGGTTGCTTCGCCCAGGCCGCCTGCGCCTCCGACGACGATCGCCGAGCTACCTGCGATTTGCATATGGTTCCCCTTCTTGCAACTGACGCTCTCAAACTGAGAGAATAACATTCTCATACTGGTCGAGACGGAGACACCTATGCCCGAAGCCGTGATCGTTTCTGCCCTGCGTACGCCCATCGGCACCGCCATGAAAGGCACCCTGCGGGACACGGATGCCTACCAGCTGGCCGAGCACGTCGTTGGCGCGGCGGCGGCCGATCTGGGCTCGGCTCCGGTCGACGACGTGGTCCTGGGCGAGGGCCTCTACGGCGGCGGCGTCGTCGCCCGGCATGCGGCGATCACCGCGGGTCTCAGCTCCGTGCCAGGCCTCGCAGTGAACCGGCACTGCGCCGCTGGCCAGGCCGCCGTGCAGGGCGCCGCGGCCAGCATCAGGGCGGGCATGGACCAGCTCATCATCGCCGGTGGAGTGAACTCGGCGTCGACGTCGCCGCGGTTCAAGCGTCGCCACGGCGACGAGATGGTCGATTGGTTCCCGCCCACCCATCCGGACCGGCCCGACGCACCGAACATGGACATGTCGATCACGGTCGGGTGGAATGCGGCGGTCAAGGCCGGTGTCTCCCGCGTGGAGATGGACGAGTGGGCGCTGGGTTCGCATCGCAAGGCGATCCAGGCGATCGATGAGGGACGGTTCAAGCACGAGATCGTGCCGATCGAGACGCCCGCACGGGCTGTTCGAGGTCGACGAGCATCCCCGTCGAGACACCACTCTGGAGAAGCTGGCCGCACTGAAGCCGCTGCACCCGGAGATCGACGGGTTTTCGATCACCGCCGGCAATGCGTGCGGGGCCAACGACGGCGCGGCGGTACTGGCCGTCGCGAGCGATCGTCTTGGATTGCCCGCGTTGGCGACGATCCGGTCGTGGGCTTCTGTCGGCGTCGATCCTGCGTCGACGGGCCTGGCGCCGGTGGAGGCTATTCCGAAAGCGCTTGCACGTGCCCGGTTTTCGCTGGCCGATGTCGATGTGTTCGAAATCAACGAGGCGTTCGCATCGATGTGCGTGGCCACCGTCAAGCTGCTCGACATCGATCCGGAGCGGGTCAACGTGAGTGGTAGCGGCTGCTCACTGGGCCATCCGGTGGCCGCCACCGGGGCGCGGATGCTCGTCACGCTGGTGCACGAACTGCGCAGGCGCGGCGGCGGAATCGGCGTGGCAGCGATGTGCGCCGGCGGTGGCATGGGATCGGCGACGGTGATCGAGGTTGCAGCACCGTAAACTTCAACCGATGACGGTGGACGAGCTCATCACGGCGGCACGGCAGGGGTCCGCCCGGGCGGCCGGGCGGTTGTTGAGCTTGGTCGAAAGTCCGCGCCGCGACGAGGTTCTCGGTGCGCTCGGCCCGGTCTCGCCGCCCCAGATCGTCGGTGTGACGGGGCCGCCGGGTGCCGGGAAGTCGACGACGGTGGGCGCGCTCGTCGGCGCGTATCGCGAGCGCGAGATGCGGGTCGCGGTGCTTGCGGTCGATCCGTCATCGCCCTACAGCGGTGGCGCGTTGCTGGGCGACCGGATTCGGATGGCCGCGCACATCAACGATCCGGACGTGCTGATCCGCTCCGTGGCCGCGCGTGGTCACCTGGGCGGGCTGGCGGCGGCGGTTCCGGCGGCGATCCGGCTGCTGGCGGCGCTGTCGTACGACTTGATCGTGCTGGAAACGGTCGGCGTCGGGCAGTCGGAGATCGAGATCGCGGCGATCGCTGATCCGACGATCGTGATCCTCAATCCCGGTGCGGGCGACGCCGTTCAGGCTGCGAAGGCGGGCCTGCTCGAGGTCGCGGACATCGTGGTGGTGAACAAGGCTGACCGTGAGGGTGCCGATCAAACCGTGCGCGACTTGCGTGCGGAAACCAAGGCCCCGATTCTGAAACTCGTTGCCGCCCAGGGGGAAGGCATTGGCGAATTGGTAGAGGCGATCGACGCCCACCACCGCACCGACAGCGCGGACCGTCGCATGGCACGGGCCCGCGCACAGATCTTGTCGCTGGCCCAAACGCTGCTGCGGAACCACCCCGAGCTGGATTGCCTGGCAGAAATGGTCGCCGAGGGACGGCATGACCCGTATACCGCCGCCGAGCAACTCTTCGCCGTGCCCGTCGAACCATGAGCTCGCCGGCTGTGACTGGTCGTTGCTGCCGACCGGGCTGAATTATCACTCGGAAGTATCTGACCAAGTTGGTACCATGGTTCCGTGACCATGATCCGCACTGATTATTTGCTCGCCGGGATGCACGCCGCGTCCACGGTGGCTTCGTTGTGCGCGGGCACCCCTAGCGCCCTTGCCTCCGTCTGGAATATGACGGAGCACCGCGGCGATAGCCGGCCCAGATGCTTCCGGTCAATCCGCCAACCTTCCGCCCCATTAGTGGGCGTGCGCCCCGGCCGGAAGCAAGGGCTTGAAGAAAAATCTCATATATCTCTCAGCTTTGCTGTTTGCCCTGTTGGGAATGTCACCTGACATTCCTCTAGTTTGTTGCACCCAATTTACTTGTGGCACAGCAGATTCCGCTGAAAATATTCGGTTTACAACTCGCGTTGTGTGTAGCAACATCGTTAACTGCACCGCACCCGGTCCAGTTCGTGTGCATTGCGGCTTGGCAGGCGAATAGTCCTGTCTCGTCAGACCTTTGAGAACTACACAGTGGTGGCATCCGCGCTCGTGGCGGAAACTTTGGAAGACGCGCCCGGCTCAAACCCGGGTGCCCGATTCGGGCGTGCAGGTTCAACTCCTGCCGAGCGCACTTCGTGGGTGTCAAGCGTCCGTGACGGAACTGGAAAGACGTGCCGGATTCAGACTCCGGTGCCCAAGATAGGGCGTGCAGGTTCGACTCCTGCCGGACGTACAGAACACCGCGGGTCGTTGGTGAAATCGCGTATCACTCTTGGCTTTTACCCTTGAATTCCGGGTTCGACTCCCGGGCGACCCACGTACACGACACGCGCCGTTAGCTGAGTTGGGATAGCACTAGATTCTTAATCTGGGGACGGGGGATCGAAACCCTCACGGCGCACATTGTTTTCAAGCCCGAAGCCGGTGAGGTGTAACAGGCTGCACGTCAGTCCTCCAAACTGAAGGGGCGAGTTCGAGGCTCGTCACCGGCTCCACAGCGGTCGTGACCGAGAGGATAGGTACCGGTCTGCAAAGCCGATCACGCGGGTTCAACTCCCGCCGACCGCTCACAGTACCCGCCGCGGGGCGGAGCTCATACGGATGTAGCTCAACTGGTAGAGCCGTGGTCTCCAAAGCCGCGGGAGTTGGGGGTTCGAATCCCTCCATCCGTGCCAACGGGATGTGGCGCAACTTGGCAGCGCACCTGGTTTGGGACCAGGGGGTTGCACGTTCGAATCGTGTCATCCCGACCATCAGCACATTGCAGACCCCTGTAGCTCAGCGGAAGAGCCCCTGCCCTACAAGCAGGTTGTCGGGAGTTCAAATCTCTCCGGGGGTACGTGAAACACGATGCGCGGTAGGACAGCTCGGTAGTCCGTCGGGCTCATAACCCGAAAGTCGCAGGTTCGAATCCTGCCCGCGCAACGATGTTGGCCAGACCGCACAAACACGGAAGGGAGGTACGCGGACATGGCAATCCTGATGCCCGACCTGACCGTTGAGGTCTACAACGCCGACTATCGCGTGCTGTCCCGGATACCGTGGCAGGAGGCGATTCGGCTGATCCTGCGGGGTGCCGTGTATGTCATCGATGTGCACAGCCCCGCGGTGCACATCCACAGCCCGTCGGTGGTGATCGAACTGCCGATGTCGGTGGCGCTGCGGGAGTACGTGCAGATCCCGTACACGGCAGATAACCGGGTCACCCGCGACGGGGTCCTGCGCCGCGACGGGCACACCTGCGCCTACTGCGGCGGGCGCGCCGACTCCGTGGACCACCTGCTGCCCCGCTCCCGTGGAGGTGGCGACACCTGGTTCAACCTGGTGGCGGCCTGCCAGCCCTGCAACGGTCTGAAGGGCGATCGGACGCCGCAGGCAAGCCGGCATGACCCTGATCCGTGAGCCCTTCGAACCGAAGGAGCGCGACAGGTTCCTGCTCGCGCCGGTGCCCGCCCTCGCTTGATCGGGGGCGGGCCCGGCGCCTCAATCCCCGGTCGGTTAACCGGTAAACCAGCGGATTGTTAATCCGTGACTGTAGGTTCGAGTCCTGCTCGGGGAGCGCTGTGAGATGCCCAGCGTGCGAGGCGAATATGGCTAGTCGCGGCTGCCTGTAAAGCAGCTGCCTTCGGGCGCAGGGGGTTCGAATCCCTCCGCACGCACCACTGACCCGTGGTGTAAATCGGTAGCACGGCTGATTCTGAATCAGTCGGTTTAGGTTCGAGTCCTGGCGGGTCAGCGGCGAAACATGGTGCCTCGTGGGGTAATCGGTAGCCCACCGGATTTTGGTTCCGGACAGTTCAGGTTCGAGTCCTGACGAGGCAGCGCGACATTCCCTGGTCCGTTGGTGTAGGGGTAGCACACCTGGTTCTCAGCCAGACAGCAGGAGTTCAATTCTCCTACGGACTGCCATGCCGTTGTAGCTCAGTGCAGGAAGAGCGTCCGGTTGAAACTCGGAAGGGCACAGGTTCGACTCCTGTCGGCGGCACCACGTGGGTTCGCCTCTGAGCCGCGACGCCCCGTTCGGATATGGGTTAGTCTCCTGCCCTTTCAAGGCGGAGGAGCGGGTTCGAGTCCCGCACGGGGTGCCGGTGTCCGGTAGCTCAGTAGGTTGAGAGCGCCGCTCTGATACAGCGGAGGGCGGAGGTTCAATTCCTCCCCGGACAACATCATGCTCAACGGGGAATTAGCTCAGCTGGGAGAGCGCCTGCCTTGCAAGCAGGAGGCCAGGGGTTCAACCCCCCTATTCTCCACTCGTGCAGCCACTTCAGGGTGGTTGTGCATTTTGGGAGGCGTGGCAGAAAGGTAATGCAGCTCGGTGCTAACGAGCCGCCGCGTGACACGCGGTTGGGGGTTCGATTCCCTCCGCCTCCGCTGTGGCTGCCAAGAGGCAGCCTGTTCTGGCGTTCGTAGTGTAGCGGCAACACGGTGGATTGTGACTCCACAGTCGAGGGTTCGACTCCCCCGAACGCCCCGATGCCCTTGTAGCGCAATGGATAGCGCACCGGTTTCCGGAACCGGCGGTTGCAGGTTCGAGTCCTGTCGGGGGCGCTCTCGCGTCCCTAAACCCCTGTAGCTCAACGGAAAGAGCGCCAGTTTACGAAGCTGAGGATGGGAGTTCGATTCTCTCCAGGGGTGCTATCAAGCCTGCGTAGCTCAACGGATAGAGCGCTGGTTTCCTAAACCGGACCATGTGGGTTCGAATCCCGCCGTGGGCACGACAGGATGTCGGGAGCGCCGGGAGCACGGATGGTAGGTGCGGCACGCTTATAACGTGACGGTCGCGGGTTCGATTCCCGCCCGGCGCACCACATTGCAGCCACTGCCGGATTAGCTCAACAGGCTAGAGCACCTGTCTTGTAAACAGGCCGCGCGGGTTCGAGTCCTGCATCCGGCTCCGCTCCGACAACATTGGAAGGCAGTGCGTCTGGTGACGCGACCCGTTTCGAAAACGGGACCGGGTGACAATCCCGAGGGTTCGACTCCTTTGCCTTCCTCGCAATTCTGCCTCCGTAGCTCAACGGAAAGAGCAGCGAGCTTCTACCTCGCGCGATGTGGGTTCAAGTCCCGCCGGGGGCTCGCGGTAATGCCACCACTGTGCAGTGATGCACGCTGGCTTCCACGTGTGTCGCGGCTATTCGGCCAGGCCGAGCATTCGGCGTGTCATCTGTTTTAACTGCACGCGCAGTATGTCGTCGTCGACATCGGCGAGCAGTGGGTGCATGACGGCCACGCTGACCGCGCTCGATAGCACTGCTGCGTGCAGACGTGCCTCGACGCCGGCCTCCGTACCGAGCAGTGCTGCGTAGAGGCGTTCGATGAACCTCTGAAACGGTTCGTACTCGGCCTGCAGGCGAATGATGACGGGATCGAATAGCGGAACGCTGAAGGCGCCGCGGCGGTCGATGGCCTGGTCGATCATCCGGTCGAGCAGAACCTCGCGTGCCCGCAGGCTGTGCTCCTGCGCCTCGGCGGCCTCGATTGCATCCTCCAGCCTGCCCATCTCCCGCTCGGTGATGGCGATGACGATCTCTTCCTTGGTCTTGAACTGGCGGTACACGGCAGCCTTCGTCACGCCCATGGCATCGGCGATCATCTGCAACGACGTGCCGCTGACGCCGCGCTCGGAGATGAGTTTCAGCGCCGCGTCCAACACACGGGTTTGTGCAGCCGTACGCGTAATCGCGCTGAACTTGCGGCCCGCCTGTGTGGACGTCACAGCGACGAGGGTAGTCGAGGATTGACCGTCTAGTTGCCGATCGGCTACCGTGCAAGTTGCCGATCGGCAACTTGCGCTTCGGAGAGGCCTTAGACGATGAGACGACCGATGGCGAGTTGATTCTTTTCTGGACATTGCCCGCGCTGGCAATCATCTGGATCTCTGCGTTCTTCCTATTTCCTGGCTTCGTTCATCCGATGTCGCCGACGATGTCCGCGGAGGAGGTCGCAGCGTTCTATCGCGATCGAGACCGCGCGGATTCGCTACAGCATGATCTTGTTCAACTGGTTCGGCGTGGGTCTGATCCCGATCGTGATGCTCTTGTGATGCAGATTCGCCGGATGGCTCATCGCACGCCGATCCTGTCGTACAGCTTGATCGCCTGCGCCGGTGGACCGCCCTCGCTTTTTCTCATCGCCAACATGTTCTGGCTCCTCGCCGCCTTCCGCCCGGAACGCGCCCCGGAGCTGACCCAGTTGTTCAACGATCTCGCGTGGGTCACCTTCACCGTTCTGGTTGCCCTCTTGATCGCGCAAAGCCTGCTGCTCGCCCTGGCGATCTACTGGGACCGCCAGGCCGAACCCGTCTTCAAACCGTGGGTGGCGCATTTCAATCTCCTCGTCGCCGTGCGCGCTGGTACCTGCCGCCTTCACCGGGCTGGCGTTCACCGGGCCGATCGCCTGGGACGGGCTGTTGTCCTTCTGGGTCAAGAACATCGCGATCGGCGTGTGGATCGTCGTCATGGGAGTTGTTCTCGGCCAGACCATTCGGCGGCAACGAGCCGAGGACGGGTCGCCGCATGAGCCTCGGAGTCGCGGGACGGCCTCGCACCCTCGGGCTCTGCGCTGAGCCGGTTTGCCTGGAATTGTCGTCTCCATCCCAAGCGTGAGTTGTGGTTCGCGTGGTGGGTGATGGTCGTCTTCTACCAGCTGTACGGTGTGTTGTTCTTCGTCGTCACACGCGTGCAACCGCCGCCGAGTCCTGCATGGGATACCCCGACGGTCGTGCAGTGGTTCGGCGAGCACCACCTCGGCATTCTCGCCGGGTTCGGCGTCGTGTTCCTCATCTCGGGAATGTGCGCACCGATGAACGCGCTCCTTGCCTACTCGATGCGGCGCATGTCGGTCAGCCGCGTCTTCGGGTACTCGTACCTGGTCATGTACTCGCTCAGCGCGATTCCCGGCATGCTGGTGATGGCCATCGCGATGACCGTTGCAGCGCTTCGGCCGACCGCGATCCCGAACTGATCCACTGGCTCTACGATTTCGCGTTCCTGTCGTTCAGCGGAACCATGGGAGTGTTCTTGATCGGCTCCTTGGTGTGGATGGTTGCGATCCTCATCGACAAGAACCGCGTGTTTCCGAAGTGGTTCGGTTATCTCAACCTCTGCAATGCCCTGACCGAAGTCA
>CAVXVJ010000029.1:0-120099 GCA_963765155.1 uncultured Actinomycetota bacterium | reverse complement strand
CGGCGACGTCCGGCGGCGTTCCCGCATCGACTACCTCCCGCTTGAACTCCTCTGGGTTCTCGAGGAACAGCCGCGAGTCCGAGCGCATCAGATCGTCGGGCCCGACCAGGAATGTCTCGCCGGTCTTGCCCATCCCGGCAGCTTCCCACTGCTTCTCCGCCGTCATCAGCCGGTTGATCGTGGAGATCGGGAACTGAAGGGCCAGAACGCCTTCCACCCGGTTCTGTGGTCCGACCGGCGAAACGAGCCAGGCGGTCGGCTCATCGGCGGGTGGTAGTCGGCGAAGTCGGTGACACCGACGTAGTCGATGACGTTGGAGGCCAGCGCCTTCTGGTAGGCCTCGCGCAGTTCACCTTCGCGATAGGGGCCGGTCAGGATGTTGGTCCCCAGGTCGACGCCCTTGTTGGCGCTGTAGACAACGTTCCCGCGGGTGTCGAGCAGCAACGCGTCCTCGAACTCGAAGCGCAGCACGATCTCACGGAAGAAGTCGTTGAAGCGGGCGTTGGCGGCCGACCATGCGCTGCCATCGCGGGCGTCATCGAACCGGATCGCCTTTTCCCAATCACTGAAGGGAGCGGTGTAGTACGCCTGCAAGTATTTCTGGGCGTTCGATGTCGGCAACAGCGCATCGACATCCAGACGGTCGCCGGTTTGAGCCTGCTCAGACTTTTCGAATTGATTGTTGTAATAGTCGACGATCGACTGCCATTGCTGCGGGCTGAGTCGTGGTGTTGTCGAGTTCGTCGAATGCGGCGGTGAATGCTGCAATGGCACCGGTGGCCGTGGATCCGCGGGTGTAGATGACCAGCGAATTCTTCAGCTCCGCGAACTGCGCCTCCAACTGCCGCGATTGCGACGCCCGGATCTCGGTGAGCCGGTCGAACACCGATGCGCGCAATGACGACCGCCCGGACTGGTAGCCGATGGCGCCGACGACGGCAGCCGACAGGATGCTCGTCACCAGCAGCATCACCAGCAACTTGGACTGGATGCTGATCCGGGACAGCACGCGACGCCGAAGACTTCTGGGTTTTGGCGTCGGCTCCCGCTCGGTCGACGTTTCCGGCTCGCTGATTGTCGTCATTGAATCCCGAAGACTAGCTTGCAAAACTTGCAGACGACATGTCTGTGGGCAAATCGTTGTCTAACGGCGCAGATCAGTTCGACCTGCAGCGCTTTGTCGATGCGCAAGACCGCGTCTACGACACCGTGCTCGACGAACTCCGCAGTGGCAGAAAACGCAGCCACTGGATCTGGTTTGTCTTTCCGCAACTGCGCGGACTGGGCCGCAGCCCGACCGCGCTGCATTACGGCATCGCCTCACTCGGCGAGGCCCGTGCCTACCTCGCCCATGACGTGCTGGGCCCACGCCTGCGGGAATGCGCGCGACTGGTCGCAGCCATCGACGGCTCCTCAGCCGACGAGATCTTCGGGTGGCCCGACAACCTCAAGGTGCGCTCGTCGATGACGCTGTTTGCGCGGGCGACGGAGGACAACGCGGACTTCGTGCGGTGCTCGACAAGTTCTACAACGGCGAGGAAGACCCCGTCACTATGGAGCGGCTGGCGCGATGATCAGCCAGCCGTGCGGCTCGACATCGGTCTGGCCACGGCTTTCTCGGTCGGGGCACCCGATCCCGCGAGGATCCTGCCTTCACCGAAGCCCAATGCCGGTAACGACAATGGCATTGGGGCGGCGTCGACGTTGAGCGCCACCAGCAGTGCGTCCGACTCGTTGCGGGTCTGGTAGACGTACTGGCGGTTGGTCAGCTGCAGCTGCGATGTTCGCGCGGTATGCAGCCACGGATGCCGTCGGCGCAGCCCGATCAGATACTGATGCAGCCGGAACACGTCATGGCCGTGCGCATCGACTCCCATTAGGGGAGAGGTGAATTCGGGCCGAACCGCGTCGTCACCGCCGAACCGCTCCTCCTTGAGCCGCGGTAGGCGGCCTCGTCACCGGCGTACACGCTCGGGATGCCGCCCGTTGTCAACAGGACGACCAGGGCGTGCTCGAGGTGGCGGGTTTCCTCCAGTCGGCTGGCGATCCGGGTGACGTCGTGATTGCCGACGAACGTCATCGGGGCGAATCGTCGAGGAACTCGTTGTGCCTGGCCAAGGCGTGGTCCAGCTCGTGGAAGTTGCCATCGTTGAGACTGCTCCAGATCGCCTTCCACAGTTCGTATTGCGTCACCGAGTCGAAGCCCGCGTCGCGGACCCGCGCCGAATAGTCGCCATGAATGACCTCCCCGACGAACCAGGAGTCGGGAAATTGTTGCCGCACGCGGGGTAGCACCTGCGCCCAAAACCGGTCGGGCACGGCATAAGCGGCATCCAGGCGCCAGCCGTCGGCACCGCGGCCCAGCCAGTGCGTCATGACGTCCACGACGTACGTCGACGACATCAGGGTTGTCGTGGTTGAGGGCGATCAGCTCGCCGTGTCCCTCGAACGTGTCAAAGTCGTTGCCGCGCCGTCGAAACCACGCCGTATGCGCAAAATCAGTGGCGACATGGTTGAAGACGCCGTCGAGCAGCACCCGTAATCCGCGCTGGTGCGCCTCGGCAATCAGGTGGTCGAAGTCGGCGTCGTCACCAAGGCGGGGGTCGATGCGGTAGTGGTCGGTGGTGTCGTAGCCGTGGGTCCGCGACGCGAATATTGGCCCAAGGGCGACGCCGGATGCGCCGAGTTCGATGGCGTGGTCCAGCCATTCGACGATCCGGCGCAGCCGGTGTTCATCCTGGGCCGGCGGGGGATCGGCTGGATATGCGCCGACGAAGCCCAGCGGGTAGACCTGCCACCAGATCACGTGCTGGACCCATGCAGGTGCAGTCACGGACGGAACTTCGCCTCGTAAAGGGTTTTCATCACGTCTTCGAACTCGGGCGCGGGGCCATCGACCACGGCGCCGGGCGCGACGGTCGTGATGGGCAGTGGCGCGACGGGCGGCGGCGGAGCGCTCCACTGGGCCAGCCATTGGCTCAGCTGTTCGGACGAGGCGGCGTACACGATGCGACCCAAACCGACCCAGGCGTGGCCCGCCGCGCACATGGGGCAGTGCTCACCAGAGGTGTACACGGTTGCGCGGGCCCGGTCGCCGGGAGCCAGATTGTCGACGGCCCACCGCGCGATCGCGAATTCGGGGTGGCGGGTGTGATCGCCGTCCTTGACGCGGTTGCGGTCCTCGTACAGTGTCTTGCCGTCACCGTCCACCAGGATGGAGCCGAACGGTTCGTCGCCGGCGTCGAGTGCCTCGCGTGCGAGTTCGACGCAGCGGCGGAGGCGGTCGAGGTCGTCGTCGCTGATCGCCACAGGCGGTGAGTTTACGCAGCGACCGCAACGTGTGGAGGTAATGGTGTGACGCAGAAGGCAGTGGTCGACTTCGATAGGCATTGCGCGGAGATCGTCACACAAACGTCGCTATTGGTCGGCCATTTGGACGGCGCGGACGTGACGGTGCCGGTGCCGACGTGTCCGGGGTGGAATGTGTCGCAACTGGCGCGTCATGTCGACGGCGGCCAGCGTTGGGTACGTGGGATCCTCTCGACGCGGGCCTCGGAGCCGCCGAGCGATGTGACACTGCGGGACCTGTCGTCTGCTGCGAACGATCATCCGGACGTCCTGGCTGCGTCGCTGGCGGATGCGGCCGCGGAACTGCGGGAGACGTTGACCGAGGTGGGACCGGATGCGCAAATGTGGTGTCCGGTCGAGGGTGGTGGCTCGGCGTTCTACGCTCGGCGGTTCGCCTATGAGACCGCGCTGCACCGCGCCGATGCGGCACTGGCCCTCGGGATCGAATACACGCTCGAACCCGACGTTGCAGCCGACGGAATCGACGAGTGGATGGAATTGGGTTCCATGCCTTTCCATTTCGATGTTCACCCCTGGATGCGTGAGCTTCTCGCGCCGGGCCGCACGATCGGGCTGCACGCTACCGACACGGACGCCCATTGGTTGCTCGATCTGACCGGGGACGTCATCGCATGGCGGCGCGCCGACGAGTCGGCGGCCGCCGAGATCCGGGCACCGGTCACGGATCTGCTGTTGACGATCTATCGTCGGCGTCCGGTCGCGGGACTGGACGTGGCGGGTGACGCCAAGCTCGTCGACTTCTGGCTGGAACGTGTCGGTTTCGGCTGACCAGGGAATCCTGGGGTAATGCAGTACCGCACGTACCGGCCTGGTCCGCCGCTCGCGGACTTCGTCGAGTACCTGTGGGCGCTGCGCGATGCGCCGGCTCATTCGACCGAGCGGATTGTGCCCAGCGGCACGCTCGAACTGGTCGTCAACGTGCACGAGGATGCGTTGCGCGTCTACGACCCGCGACACACGCCGTGGCGGCGATATTCCGGCGCGGTGGTCTCCGGCGCCTATCGGCGGTTCTTTGTGATCGACGCGCGTGACCATGCCTCGATCGTCGGTGTGCACTTCAGGCCCGGCGGAGCATGGGCGTTCCTCGGGGTCCCGCCCGGCGAACTGGCCGATCGACACGTCGATCTTGCGATGCTATGGGGGCGCTCGGCGGTCGAGTTGCGCGAGCGGATGTGCGCGGCGGCGAGCGCAGCGGAGCGGTTCGCTCTGCTCGAACGCGCATTGACTTCACGACTAGTCGACTGTCGACCCGGCCACCCGGCGGTGCCCTTTGCGCTTGGGCAACTGGCCCGGCCGGGCGTCACGGTCGGCGAGGTGGCGGCAGACGTTGCAGCTCAGTCGCCGCAGATTCATTCAGGTATTCACGACCGAGGTAGGCATGACCCCGAAGCGGTTGAGCCGGGTATTGCGGTTCCAGCGTGTGAGCGAACTCGCTCGTCGCATCGACGCGCCGGACTGGGCACGGCTTGCCCGCACATGTGGCTACTTCGACCAATCGCATCTGATCAACGACGTCACCGAGTTCACCGGCACGTCGCCGAGGCAGTTGGGTCCGGCGAGCGAGGAGGTCAAGGAACTACACCTTGCCGTGCCGGACCAGGTCAAAATTCTCCAAGACGCTGACCGCACGCGCCCATAATCTGTGGATATGAGCAACGTCTGGCGGCCAAAGGGCACCGATGCCGCCGTTGTGCGCTACCAGATCACCGACCTCGACCGCGGAATCGAGTTCTACACAAACCAGCTCGGGTTCGGGCTTGAACAGCGCGCCGGACCCATCGCCGTCGTTTCACGCGGGGCATTGCACCTGATCCTGAGCGCGCCCGCGAGCTCCGGCGCCCAGCCGCTGGCGGAGGGCCAAAGCCAGCAGCCCGGCGGGTGGAACCGGATCGTGCTCTACGTCGACGACATTGCGGCAGACGTCGACCGTCTCCGCGACGCCGGTGTGGCGTTCCGGGGCGACATCAGGGAAGGCCCCGGCGGAAAGCAGATCCAGCTCACCGATCCCGACGGCAATTCGATCGAGTTACACGAAGCGCCGGCGTGACGGTCAGTGGCGGCGGCGACCTCGAGCCGGCAGGCGCACGACGCGTGAATGGGCACATCGGAGCGCGCCCGGGCGAGGGCAAGCTGCTGGCCGATAATGGTGGCCTCGTCGGTGCGACCCAGCCGTTGCAGGCATTCGTGGTAGCCGTGCAGGCTCCACACGTTGTTGGGGTGCTGGCACGGTCGGGCCAGCGTGGGGTCCAGACCGAGATCGGCGGCATACACCGCGGCGGCCTCCTCGACGTGGCCCTGCTCGAGCAACAGCGCGCCGTAGGCGTGCCGGGTCGGCTGCATCCAGCCCCACGGCTCGTCATATGGCAATGTGTCGTCGAGTTCGATCGCCCGCCGCAGATGAGCAAACGCGTCGTCGAATCTGCCTTCGCGGTAGTCGATTTCGCCGTCGAGCATTTCCGCCGCGATCGCCAGAATGTCCTGGACGGTGTTGTTGAACAGGTACCTGCTGTCGGGGATGCGCGCGTAGGCCTCCCTGAAGCTGGCCCGCTCGGCGTGCGCCTGTGGCAGGTGGCCCTTCGCGGCGTGCGCCACCCCACGGCCGTAGTGAATGGTTGCCGCGGTGCTGCAATACAACTCGAGGTCCTCCGGCAGCGGCTCGGCGATCAGCTCGTCCCACCGGCCGAACCGCACCAATACGTGGATCCGCAGCGGCACGAACGCTTCCAGCCAGTCCGCCATCGGCGGGGACTCGATCGCCAGCAGCTTGGGCGTGAGCTGCCCGGCAAGCTCGTCCGCCGCGTCGAGCGCGGCGCGTGAATTGCCCTCGAACATCGCGGAATACACGACGAAGTGAAGGTTGTGCGCGCGGTACAGCGAGTAGAAGTTCAGCGGACCCTCGCGCTCGACGAATCGCCGATCGACTTGCACCGCAGACAAATTCGACACCACGGAATTGCGGTACTGGCCGCACAGCACGTCGATGTGGCTGGGCATATGCACAAGATGGCCGGCGTCTGGCACCAGGTCGCGCAGGAGGTCGGCCGCAGGCAGGGCCTCCTGCGGCGTCGCCGACATCTCCATCGTGTGGATGTACAAATGCAGGACCATCGGGTGCTCGCGTCCGGCCGGTGTCGCCAGCGCATCGTCGAGGATCTGCTTGGCCTCCACCACCCGCGATCCCGGCGCAGGTTCACCGGTGCTGATGTCCCACAGCGCCCACGCCGTGAGGTTGACCAGCGCGTCCGCGGCCAGGGCCTGCACGTCGATGTCGTCGGGATACACCTCGGCCAAACCGGCCATCGCGTCGGCGTACGCGGCGTGTCCGGCCTGCAGGGCATCGGCGTCGTCCGGGTCGTCGGTGGGGAAGTGTTCCCGCAGCGCCTCGATCAGTCCCTGTTCGACGGCCGAGGCGCGACCTTTGGCGGCCAGACCGAGCTCCATTCGCGCCCGAGCCAGCGACGCGGCGAGGTCGGCCGGGTCGAAGGCGTCCCACGCCTTGTTGTAGTTGGGACCTATCGAATAGGCGACGCCCCAGCGGGCAATCGCCAGGTCCGGATCGAGTTCGAGTGCCCGGTCGAAGCAGCGGACGGCCTCTTCGTGGTTGAAGGCGTAGGCCCACACCATGCCGCGGTCGAACCACACCTGCGCCTGGGGCGACGGCGTCTCAATCGGCCGGTGATAGGAGCCCAGGTCGTAGTACGGCTCGGTCTCTCCGAGCGAAACGCTCATAGATCGCACGATAATTCACCGGCGCGGCCGTCGCGGCGATTGCGAGCACGCATCCGGCCGCACCCCAGATTGCCAGCGTGAAGAGCGGCGTCTGCGCCCCGTTGCCGCCGAAGTACTCCACGCTGCGCAGCAGTGAAACTCCCGAGCCCTGCGGCACGATGGCCGTGAACGTCGAGTAGAAGCCCGACAGCAGCGGCCGTCCCACCGGACCTGCGGCCGCGGCATTGCCGATCACGACCAGGAACAGGGTGAGCGCCATCGATGCGATGCTGCCGAACGCCGCGGCGACACCGGTGACCGCACCGCCGACGGCCATCGCATAGAGCCACAGCACACCGAACAGCTGCCAGGTATGTCCGGTCAGCGCGCCCAGAATCACGTCGACGTAAAGGGTCACGCCGGCGGCCAGCAGCGCCGAATACCCGGCCAGCGTCATCGTGCGCAGCGCCAGCGTCACGGGCTTGCGCACGGTGCCCATGAAGCGCCCCACCACCGCTGCGCCGACGGTCGCGCCGATCGAGATGAAGATGACGGCGTAGAACTCGACCGTGCCCGACGGGTCGCCGGCCGACGCTGGTGCGACGTCTTCGACGTTCGCGGCAAGCCCGGCCTTGGCGGCGATGCCACGGCCGACCGTCTCGGCCGCGGCGGCGACACTGCGACCACCGCCGCCGGCCACGTAGATCGTCAGCTCACCGTTCGGCGCGACGACGAAGGCGGCGTCGGTCTTGCGTTCGTAGACCTGCTGGCGGGCTGCGGCGGCGTCGCCAACCTCCGTGACGGCCAACGCATCCTGGCCGCGGATCCCGTCGACGACCTGTTCCGGCGCGGCGACGGCGACGGCCATGTGGTGCAGCGACGGTTTGGCAAACGCACCGGAGTAGCTCGCGATCATCGCGACGACGACGATCGTTAGGCCGATCAGTGCCAACGCCACATTGCGAATGGCGGAAGTGTTGCGCGGAGTGTCGCGTTCGGGAGTTCGGTGTTTAGCCATGTTGAGTACCTTTCGAATCTGCGGGCAGGCCAAGGAGGGCGTTGACGGTGTCGAGCGCGGCGCTGACCCGGCCGCGAAGGTCGGTCGAGTCGGGGTCTTCCATCCACGACCGCAGCACTTCCATGAAGCCGCCGACCAGGAATCGGCTGACCGACTCCGGTGTGAGGCTGGCGATCCTGGTAACCACCGGCATGCCTTGGGTTGCGATCTCTTCGCAGGCCGGTACGAGTTCGGCCCGATATGCCGTCACGACGCGCTGAGTCACCGCGCTCGGCACGACGTTGCGGTACATCGCGCGATGCTCGGCGGCGAAGTCGAACAGCCGCAGGATGCGGGCTCGCGCATCTCCCGAAATGTCGGCGGTCGCCGCGGCGAACGCGACGGTGAAGGCGGTGGCGACGGCGTCGTCGCGATCGCGGAAGTGTTGATAGAAGACCTGCCGGCTGACCTCGGCGCGGCTGACGATGTCGCCGACCGTCAACTGGTCCACCGGCCGCTCGTGGGCCAGCGCGAACGCCGCTTCCCGCAGCCGGGTGCGGACCCGCTCGGCGCGGGGATCGACGCTGTGGGTGCGTGCTGCCATACAGAGCAGCGTAGAGCACTTCGTTTACAGGTGACCACGAAAGCTTAGGTAATCTAAGGCACCTGTTCACGCTGGTGTGACGGCCGCTACCTCAGAGGGTGTGCAGCACGGCCGCGGCAGCGGCCAGTGCGATCCCGATCACGGCAGGGGCCATGTCGACGACACGGTCGGAGGCCTTGATGTGAAACGCGGTAGCGCCGATCGACAACAACGCGAGCCCGATCGCCGCGGCGATTCCGATCGGTGGCCATGCCAGGCCGACGAGTACACCGGCGACGCCGGCGAGTTCAAGCGTGCCGATCAGACGCCACTGCAGCGGCGTCACCCCGAGGTGATCCCGGATCGCCAGCGACTGGGGGACACCGAGCAGCTTGATGCTGGCGGCGAACGTGAAGAGCGCCGCAAGTAGCAGCGTCACGATTACGGTGGCGATGTCCATGGCGATACATACTTCTCGAAAAGTCGTCACCGAACGATGACGACCGCGGAAAGAGGTGGTGCTCTATTGGGCGACGAGCGCACGCCGATGGTCTCCTCGGTGGATCTCGCCGAAAGCGCGCAAGGGCGTCAGCAGTGACATTGCCGGACGCGGGCTGTTCGCCGTCGAGCCGATAAGCGCCGGCGAGATCGTCGCCGTCAAGGGCGGGCACATCGTGACGACGCGGCAACTGGATGAATTGCCCGAGCCGCTGCCCAATTCCGAGATCCAAATCGCCGACGGCTTGCATCTCGTCGCGTTGTCGCCCGACGAGTATGTACCCGTGATGCTGTTCATCAATCACTCGTGCGATCCCAACGTCGGTTTCGCCGGCAACGTCGCGCTTGTGTCGATGCGCGATGTCGCTGAGGGTGAAGAGCTCACCACGGACTACGCGTTGTTCGACGACTCCGACGACCAGATGATCTGCCATTGCAACACCGCTCACTGTCGGCGAGTGATCGACGGCCACGACTGGCAGCGCGCGGATCTACAAGAGCGGTACCGCGGCTACTTCTCCTGGTACCTGCTGCGCAAGATTGACGAAACCCGATAAGCGGCGTCGGCCGAAACGAGCGGCAAAGCGATCGTCGGGCACCTACCGTGCAGACGTGTTACAGATGATTCTCAACTACGCCGGCATTGCGGTGTTCGCATCCTCCGGTGCGACCGTCGGGGTCCGCAAGGGTTTCGACCTGTTCGGAATCGCCACGATGGGTGTCCTAACGGGTGTCGGCGGAGGCGTGCTGCGCGATGTGCTTCTCGACATCATGCCCCCGCAATCGATCCAACACTGGCCCAACATCACGGTCGCGCTGATCGCCGTTGCCATCGCGACCCCGTTTGCGCACCTTGTGATGCGAATGAACCGGGCGGTACTGATCCTTGACGCCATCGGGATGGGATTCTTCGCCACCTCCGGCGCGGCCATCGCCGTCGATAACGGCGCCAGTTGGTTCGCAGCGGGCATCATCGGCATGCTGACGGCAATTGCCGGTGGGATACTGCGCGATGTCCTCGCGCGCGAGGTGCCGTATGTGATGGGCCCCGACGATCTGTATGCGATCCCCGCGGTACTGGGCGCCGCGACGTACGTCGCGATTGACTACTTCGGGCCTCAGTGGGTTGCGGTGGCCGTCGGTACCGCGCTGGCTACGCTGCTGCGCCTTGCGGCCCTGGCCTTCCACTGGCGGTTACCGACGGGCCCGCAGGAATTGATCGGGCCCGACGAGTAGTCGCTAGTTCCGCGAGCTGCCCACGCGAAGCTGGGGAACGCAGAAGGGGCCAAATTCGGCCCGAAATGGCCCCTTCTGCGTCTGCTCGCCGGAGTTAATGACCGGCTACCACGTCGGATTCGTCGACCTCGACCGGGTCCTTCGCGCCCGGCAGGAATGAGTAAGCGGCGCATACGATCCCGAAGAACACGTAGCCCAGGGCGACCGATGGGTTGGCTGCCCACGCGACTTCCGGCGCGTGGATGAGTCCGACGAACGACAACACCGCGCCCACCGCCGAAGCCAGAGCGGCGTAGAGGAACTTCTTCTCCAGGATGAACGTCACCATGGTGCCGAGGATCAGCCCGACCAGCACCGCGCCCTCGCCGAGTGTCTGCAGCCCCTCGTAGACCACGCCCGCACCGTTGAGCGTCTCGACACCGACCTCCGACACCGACGTGCCGGCAGCATTCAACGCGTTATCGATCAGGCCACTGGCCCACTGCGCGAGGTTGGGCAGGATCGCGGCGACGACGGCGACGGCATGCAGCCGGGGCACCGCCTGGAACGCCTGCGCGCCGATCAACAGACCGATGTAGAGCAGGATCGGCACGATGGCCGGCACGGGCAGCAACGCATCGAGGACACCGAAAAGCCCCAGGAAACACAGTATTCCGATGACCACACCGCTGGCCAACGAGTAACCCGCACGCCCGCCGGCATCCTTCCAGCCGGGGTGGCCGATGTAGACCGCAGGCGGGAACGGCGAGCCGAACGCCGACCCGATCACCGCGCCTGCGCCGTCGGCAAGCAGCACGCTGCGCAGGTTGAAGTTGTCACCCGCGGCGGCAGCACTTTCCACGTTGCTCATCGCTTCGGTGAAGTTGTAGACGCCCAACGGAATCGCGGTGCCCAGCAATGGAGCGAGGTCCGTCAGGCCGTTCCACAGAAGGTCGAGGCGCAGGTCCGGCACGCCCATCGCGATATCCGAAATCGCCTGTCCGACATCGGGTGCAGACATATAGCCGCCGATCCAGCCGATCGCCGTGCCGACCAGCAGCGCGGCAAGCCCGACCGGAATGTTGAACGGCAGCTTCACGTTGGTGAAGAAGCCGATCAGGATTATCGCCATCACCGGAAGGCCGATCCAGGCCACCTCCCACATCTGCGCGGCGGGTCGCATCGAGATGAAGGTGATGGAGATGCCTGCCAGTGTCCCCAGCATCGCCGCCCGCGGCGTCAACCGCCGAATGTAGGGACCAACGAACGCGCCGATCATCACGATCACGCCGATCAGGAACGCCCAGGCCAGGCCGGCCTGCCACGCCTGGATCGGGTCGTCGGTATTGAGATACACGGGCAACATCACCACGAAGATGACGATGAACATGTGAGGAACGCTGGGCCCGTACGGCAGCGCGGTGACGTCGGTTCGGTTCTCCCGCCGCGCAAGTCGCCGCGCAAGGAACGTGTAGTAGAGGTTGCCGAGGATGAGCGCGACACCGAGTGCCGGCAACACGGTGCCCAGCACGTCGCCGGCCGGCACCGCGATCACGCCGATCATCAGGCCGGTCAGCGTCAGGACGTTGACCAGGATGTTGAATCCGAGCCCGAAGAACGCGTTGAGGTCGCCGCGGGTCCACCACGGTATCGACAGCTTCGGGGTCGGCGGATCGACCGTCAGATCGGTGACATCGGCGCTCATCAGCAAGGGTCCTTTCAGGCGGCAGCGATAGTGAGGGAATGCAGGGCCGGGATGACCGCCGCGGTGTCGGCGACCCATCCGAAGATGCCGCCCTGTGCCTTGATCATTTCCAGGCCCATCCGTTGGAACTCCGGGAAATACGAACCGACGCAGTCGGATACGACAAGGCACTCGTAGCCGCGGTCGTTGGCCTCCCGCGTCGTGGTGTGGACACAGACCTCGGTGGTCACGCCCGTGATCAGTAGCTGGGTGATGCCCGCGTCGACCAGCGTGTCCTGCAGCGGGGTGGCGTAAAAGGCGCCCTTGCCGGGCTTGTCGATGACGACTTCGTCGTCGATCGGCGCCAGTTCGTCGATGATGTCGTGCCCGTATTCGCCTCGGATGAGTATGCGGCCGTACTTGCCTTCGTCGCCAATTCGTTTCGACGGTGCGCCGCGGTTGAGCTTGGCCGGTGGGCAGTCCGACAGGTCGGGTTCATGCCCCTCGCGCGTGTGGATCACCATGATCCCGGCCGAACGTGCCGCGGCGATCAGGGCCGACAGCGGCGGCACGACCTTGAGCAGCAGGTCCACGTCGTTGCCGAGGCTCTCCCCAAATCCGCCGGGCAGCAGGAAGTCTCGTTGCATGTCGATGACGATCAGCGCGGTCTTGCCGGCCACGAGTGGAAACGGCGAGGGTTCGGCGGGTACTTCGATTGGCTGGGTCATGACACACGCTCCTCGGATGTGACGGTGGAATGGGCCAGGGACGCCGCGCGCGGTTCATCGAGGATCTGCGCGGCCAGGTGCAGCACGGTGTCGTCGCTCAGCGCCGGGCCCAGCAGCATCGCGCTGTATGGCCGCCCGTCTGTGGTGACGCCGAGCGGAACCGCGACACCCAGCAGGTCGAGCAGATTCCCGAAGTGCGTGTAGTGGCCGAGCGTGGTGTTGCAGTCGATGGGCGCGGCGAGCACGTCGTCGACGGTGAACGTGGTGCCGATCGTCGGCACCACCAGCACATCCGTGTGTTGCCACACCCGAGCGACCACCGCCTTGAGTTCTTGCAGGCGTTGGAGGGCGGCGAAGGCGTCGACCGCGGTGTAATTCTGGCCGCCGCGGAGGATGTCGCGCACCACGGGGTGGATCGAATCGGGTTGGGCAGTAAGAAAATCGCCGAACTCGACCAGCCGCTCGGCCACCCACGGGCCCTGGTAAAGGAGTGACCCGGCGGCCAGGAACGGCTCCAGCGAGACGTCGACGACGGTGGTCTTGCGGGCCAGCCGCTCGCGGAACGCCAAGTGGGCGCTTTGCATTTCGTCGTCGCCGAAGAACTCCAGTTCCTCAGGCGCCGGCAACCCGACGCGGATGGGAGAGCCGGTGTAGCGAGGCCCGCGGTCGCGCGACCAGGCGTCGTTGTCGTCGCGGGCGGCCATCACGTCGAAGACGCGGTCGACGTCGTCGATGCTGCCCGCCATCACGCTGATGCAATCCAGCGACTTGCATGCTGGCACCAGGCCGACCGTGCTGAATAGCCCGCGCGATGGTTTGAACCCGATGACGCCGTTGAGCGCGGCGGGGACCCGTCCCGAGCCGGCGGTGTCGGTGGCCACCGCGAACGGCACCTGCCCCAGCGCCACGGCCAGGGCCGAGCCCGAACTCGAACCGCCGGAAATCAACTCGCCGCCGAAGACGCTGCGGGGGATCGGATACGGCGTGCGTGTGCCGTTCAGCCCGGTGGCGAACTGATCCAGGTTCGTCTTGCCGACGTACAGCGCGCCCGCGTCGAGCAGGCGCCGCACGACCGGCGCGGTCGTGGACGCGACGTAGGCGTAGTCGGGGCAGGACAACGTGGTTTGCACGCCTTCGACATCGATGCTGTCCTTGACCCCGAACGGCACACCGTACAGCGGCAAAGTCCGTGCGCCGGGACGCTTCTCGATCTCTTCGGCGGCGGCCAGCAGTTGATCGCGGGAGACGTTGGACAGCCAGGTGCCGTCGTCACGACGGGCCGCAATGGCATCGGCGACACGCGCCGCCGTCTTCGTCGGCGAACCCGTCCCGCCGGCGTGCGAGGCCAGGATCTCGGCCACCGACGGCCCGATGGACGGTCCGACTGACGGCCCGCGCAGGTCATTATCCATAAATGTCGATTGTCGACAGAATGATGGCGATCTCGGGTCGGACGTGTGTCGTTTGTGTTAGGACTCCGGATTGATGCCGAGATAGTCCAGATGGCCGTGGTCCTGCAGGGCGGCGAGGACGACGACGGGATCGTTGGTCCGCAGCGCGGTCAGGATCACGTGGTGCCGTTTGATGCCGTCGCGCGCCCGACGGTGGCGCGCCTCTTCGCGCATGTTCCTTGCCATCGGCAGCTGCAGTTTCAGCAGTATCGGCTCGAGTGCGATGTCGAGCTGGCGGTTGTCGGCCAGCCCCACCACGGCCGCATGGAACATGCGGTGCGCGTCGTCGCGGTCGAGATCGTCTGTGGCAGAGCGCATATGATCCAGGGCGGCGCGCACCGGCTGCAGGGCCGCGTCGGGGTCGGGCAGCGGCAACGCGGTCTCTATGGCGTGGCGTTCCAGCACATGGCGTAACGCGAAGAGCTGCAGGATGTCCGACGGCGACCAGTCCGCGACCCGCGAGCCGCGCCGGGGAAGATGCTCGACCAGCCCCTGCTGCGCCAACATCCGCAGCGCCTCCCGCAGCGGAGCCCGGCTGATGCCGAAGTCCGCGCAGAGCTGCTCCTCGACGATCTTCTCGCCGGGTGCCAGCTCACCACTGAGGATCGCGTCGCGGATACGGTGCGCGGCGACGTCAACCAGTGTCGCCGGCAGCTGGTGCCGCGACCGGTCGTGCGTTGGGGCGGCCATGGCGGATCATCGTAGGAACTTTCGGCGCGGCGCGCTTCGTTAGAGCCGCGTGCCCACCGCAGTGACGACCTTGCCGAGCCTGCCCCAACAAGCAGAGCGACTGCTCGAACTCGGCGTCCACGACATCGCCGGAGTGCGCGCCGAGCGGCTGCGGAATGTGCCGGAACAGCCGAACGCACTGCCGGTCATCGACCCCCGTCTGGCACCCGCCTCCGCCCTGGCACCGCTGCTGAGAATCAATGGCAAACCCGGCTTCGTGGTGACGGACATGACCGATGTCGATGAGTTCATCCCGATCGGGTCGGTCTCGGTTCCCGACGCGCCGGTCTATCTGGTGTGCGATGTCGATCGCGGCGACGCGATGGCCAACTGGAGCCCGAACGAGGCCCTGCCCGCGATCGACGATGCCGGCCGTACACCGCTGACGCTCACCGAAGGACTGCACTGGCTGTTGCAGCGCCCGGACGTGCTGGCCCGCAACCACTGCTTCATGACAATCGGGTCGCGCCGCCGCAAGCTCGGTGGCTCCCTGGACGCCAGGACGCCGGCGGTGTGGATCAGCAACGGCACCGGACGCGACGGCGCCGCCAACCGCGACGCGCCGAAGGTCGGCTGGTGCTGGGCGGGCAACCGGCACACCTGGCTCGGGTTCGCTTCGGCCTCCGCCCGACTCACAATCAACGTGTAGGACTCGAATCTGAGGTTGTGCTCGAAGATTTGCCGAAATATCGCGCACAAGTTCAGTTTCGGCAAACGAAACTCGTTACGGCTAGCTCGACAGCGGCGCTAGAACGTGTTCTAGTGCAAGGATGCTGGAGTTCACCCACATCGGCGACGTCTCCTCTGAAGACGTGCAGCGGATGCGTGCTGTCTATCAACCGCTCGCCGAGTCGGTCCGCGAGCTCATCGACGCAACCATCCGCACCGAGGTCGACGACGACACCGTGGCCGAGGTCAAGGCCGATATCGACGCGGCTATAGCGCGGCTGCGCGCGCAGCAGACAAACGGCCCGTTCGGCGTCCGCTACACCACCGGAGGTGACCGCATGGCATGGGGAAACCCGGTCATCGGGATCCGCAATCCGATCGCTCCGCCGCTGGTGATCCGGCGCGGCGCGGACGGTCTGGTCGCCACCGACTTCGATCTCGGCGCGCCGTACGAGGGGCCCCCGGGTCACGTGCACGGGGGCGTCGCCGCATTGGTGCTCGACCACGTCCTCGGCGAAGCGGCGAGCGACGGGGAGAACCCGCGATTCACCGGCACGATCACCATGCGCTATCTGCGCACGACACGACTGGGGCAGTTGCACGCACAGGCGAAGATCACCCGGACCGACGGGGTGAAGACCTACGTCTCCGGTCACCTCGCCGACGAAGAGGGTGTCACCGTCGAAGCCGAGGGCATATTCATCCAGCCGAGGTGGGCTCGAGGCTAGCGGCGATGTCGCTCAGGCTGCGGGTGATCGTCGCGAGTTCCGCGACGAGCACGCGTGCCGCGCCCTTGTCCGCTGGCAGCAGCGCCCCTTGCTTCTGCACCGTCTGATTGGCCGCCGTCAGCTCGACGATGTCGACCGTCCACGGGGTTGCCGGGCTTGGCGGGCCACCGCGCAGCGCGTCGACATAGTCGTCGACCGCCGCGACGAATTCGCGGGGCAATGCCGTGGTCGGTTGCGTAGGCAGGCTGCCCTCCAGCGAGGTGCATGCACTGGTGACGACGTTCAGCGCCGCCCGATACGACCGCAGCCACCGGCGGAGCTCGCGGGACTCGAGCCTCGTCGCACCCGAGGCGGCTTCGAACGCGGCGCGGGCGCGATAGGCCCGCTGCCAGGCTGCCGACAGTGCGTCGGCGGGATGGTCGAGCTCATGCACGAACGCCTTGACAACCGTTGCCGCGTAGTCGATTTCGGTCTTCAACAACTCCCCGGCGCGCTGACGGAGCCGGATCAGGGAGTGGTCGGGCATCAGCACATGGGCCACCAGCGCCAACCCGCCACCGACGACGACCGCGAACAGCCGGTCCTCGATGGTCGCGGCCTCGGCGTTGATGTCCAGCAGGAAAACGATCGACGCGGCCAGTGCAGCGCTGACTGCGAGGTAGCCGAATCGGGTCACCGCGTACGTCACGGCAACAAACACCACCGCGACGACCGCTGCCGACGCGCCCGTCGGCTGCCACATCAGCGTCAGCACCGATGCGACCGAAATACCCGCGGCGATACCGGCAATGCGTCCGACGCAGCGGGTGTAGGTGTGCGCTGTTTCCGGGCGCAGCACTATCAGGACGGTCAGTGCAATCCAATGGCCGTTGGTCACATCGCCGAATCGCGCCGCGGCCATTCCGAGCGCGGCGGCCGCCGAGAGCCGGATAGCGTGCCGCAGTACCGGCGACTTCCACGTGAGGTGACCGCCGACCACCGTCGCCGCCGCGCCCAGCGAGCCGATCAAATCCGGCCAGCGCAGTTCGCCGAACCGCACCGTGGCCGCCTCATGCAGTTGTTGCGACAACCGTTGAAGTATCGCGGCTTCGGGCTCGGGAATCGCCGCGACCGCGGCGTCGACACGCTCCAGGGCCTGCTCCGCATCTCGGCGCGCGTTGTGACTGTGGTCGGCAACGGCGTCGAGAAACACCGCGGCGGCGCCCAGCATTTGCGAAACGCCGTCGCCGCCTTGGCTTCCTCGCAGCGCACTCAATGACGCGGTGATCCGTTCGGGCAGCCGGAAACCCCCGTGATACGCCTTCGGGCGTCGGGTGGCCTGACTGTCGACGAATGCTTCGCGCAACGAGGTCAACGGGCCCACGTCCACCGGTGCATCACGGTCAGCGGCGACACTTCGCGCGTCCGCGGCCAGGGTCCGGTACGCCTCCGTCAACGCATCACGTTGCAGCCGCCACCGCTGCGGCGGCCACAGGGCCACCAGGGCGGCCTGCACGCAACCGGCCGCGATGGTCAGCACTGTCGGCACCACAACGCCCCACAGCGAGGGCTCCTCGGCTGGTGCGATGACCAACAGCGCGCTGGCCGCGGCGGCGACCAGACCGGCGTTGCCGCCGAGCGCCCACTGCATGCCCGCAGCGAAACACCACACCGCGACCACGCCGACGAACAGAAGGTCGTGGAAAGCGGTCAACGCCCCGAGCAGCACCGCGGCGCCCATCTGCAGCGACACCACGATGACCAGCGGCACGCGCCCACCTGGACTGTCCTGCAGGGCGATCGCCCCGGCGATCGCGGCCGCGCCGGCCGCCCACATCGCAGCGGCAGGGGAGCCCCAATACAACGCGACGGCAGCCATCGCCAGGACCCCGAGTTGGCTGCGTGCCACCGCGCCGGGGTCCAGCGTCGTCAGCCGAAGTGCATCGACCGCCCGACCGCCCGTGACCACCTGCCTATTCTCGCTCCACCACGGTCATCACGAGGCGGAGAACACGCCCGACTTTTGCGACCGATCACGTTGCTGGGCGAATCAAACTTGGCCCGTCGAAAATGGCGGTGTCGTCAAAACCGGTGCGGCACAATTCATGCCCCGAAACGCTGCGTTCGATTCGACCGTATTAGCAGGACTAACGGGTTACAGTCAGCTAATTCCGGTTTCTTTGTGCCAGGCGTTGCCCCGCGGGTCACCAGCTCGCGGTGTCCGAAAGGAAGGGAGCTTTCATGAGCACGGCGGCCGAGCGGGCAGCGCAACTCGATCTGGTGGCCCGGCTGAAGTCGGCATATCCCGAACTTCCCGATGCGCCGACTCCTGACCTGCTGGACCACGACCGCATAACCGCATACCTGAAACCCGTCCATGACGTGGGCGGTGAGCCTGATGCACCGATGAAGTACGAGAACAAGCAGTACGAGTTGTGGGAGCACATGACCTATGTGATCTGCGAGGTGCTCGCGTGGCGCGGAATCTGGCTGTCCGAGGAGCGTCGGCGGATCGGCAACGTCGACGTCGGTCGAGCCGAGTATCTGGGGCTGCCCTATTACGGCCGCTGGCTGCTGGCCGTCGCCCGCGTCCTCGTTGAGAAGCACCACATCGGACTGACCGAGTTGAGCGAACGGATGGCCGAGGTCAAGGCCCGCTACGACGGCGGACTCGCCGGAAAGACGTTGGACGCCAAGCCGAAGTCCGAAGGCGACGGGTCCCAGGTGAAACGCAACGAGCACCACAAGCACGCGGTCGGAAAGGGCGACCCCCAGGTGTATGCCGGTCAGGCCGGACAGCCGAAGTTCAAGGTCGGCGACCCGGTGGTGGTGCGCGAGCTTCCGGTCATCTTCTACACCCGCACCCCGGAGTACGTACGCGGAGCGAAAGGCGAGATCGCAGCGGTCGCGTACGAAAGCCCGGCCCCGGAGGACGAGACCTGGGACCGTCCCGCGACACCGGAATGGTTCTACGTCGTTCGGTTCAACATGTCCGAGTTGTGGTACGGCTACAACGGAACCACCGGTGACGTCGTGCAAACCGAAATTCCCGAACATTGGCTCCAATCTGCCAAATAAGCTGCCCGGAAAGGAATTTGCATGGGTCACGACCACGACCACGACCGCACCGTCAAGCCAATGGTCGATGAAATCACCGACTTCGAAGTCCTCGAGATCGCTCTGCGCGAATTGTGTATCGAGAAGGGCATCTTCACTGCGGAGGAGCACCGCCGCTTCACGGAGTTCGCCGAGCAGATCGGTCCCACGCCCGCAGCACGGCTGGTGGCAAGGGCGTGGGTGGATGCCGAGTTCCGCAAGCTTGCCCTCGCCGAACCGATGACGGCCAGCAAGGAGGTGGGCGTCGACTGGATGGAGCCAACGGGTTTCGGCACACCCAGCGACTTCACCGCGTTCCAGATCCTCGCCGACACGCCCACTGTGCACAACGTCATCGTCTGCGCGTTGTGCTCGTGCTACCCGCGACCGATCCTCGGCAACTCACCCGAGTGGTACCGCACACCCAACTACCGCCGCCGCCTGGTCCGTTGGCCCCGCCAGGTGCTTGCCGAGTTCGGGCTGTACCTGCCGGACGAAATCTCCATCCACGTTCAGGATTCCAACCAGAAGCACCGCTTCATGGTGATGCCCCTGCAGCCCGAGGGCACCGAGGACTGGACCGAAGACCAACTCGTCGAAATCGTCACCCGCGATTGCCTGATCGGTGTGGCACTGCCGAAGGCCGGCGTCACCACCAACGTCATCACCGACACCCGTCCTGCCGTGCATCCGGGGACCGCCGGATGAGCGAGCGCGTCGAGACGCTGCAGGAAATCGTCGAGCGCAACCAGGTCTGGCCCGTCATGGCCGCCAAGTACGGCGTCGAGAACCCCGTGCCGCCGTGGAAGACAAGCCTGGACGGCCTGTGCGACGCTCTCGACCACGCCGCGTGCGACGAGAACATCCCCGACTTCAAACAGCGACGTGATGAGGAAGACGCGCTGTCGGCAACCGTGTACTCGAGCCTGCCCTATCCGGAGAACCAGCTGGTTTCGCTGGCTCACTCCCTGATGGCCCGCGGCATCATCGACGAAGCCGAACTCAAGCAACGACTCAAGAGCATCCGCGAACGGCTCGAGGCCTAGTTTCTACCCGTGGAGAAAGTGATCATCACCCTGCGGGGAGCCGACGCGGATGAAACGTGGTGCAGCCGACTGCGCGACGATGTCGCCGCAGACCTACTCGAAACCGGCGTACCCGGCCTCACGATCAATGTGCGCGACGACGCAGTGCGTGACTCGCTGATGACCCTGACGACGCTCGATCCACCGGTGGTCGGGTTCGTGACGCTGTGGACCCAGCAGTCGTACGGCGATCAGGTGCGCGCCGCGGTGGCGCGATTGGACAAGGAGTGCGACGACGTCGCCGCCTACCTGGTGACCGAATCGGTTCCGCTGCCGCCACCGAACACCTCGGCGGGGGAGCGCACGCCCGGCCTGGCCAACGTCGCGCTGCTGCGCCGGCCCGCGGACTTGGACGAGGCCACATGGCTGCAGCGATGGCACATCGACCACACGCCCGTGGCCATGGCGACCCAGTCGACGTTCGGATACACCCAGAACGCCGTGGTGCGTGCATTGACGCCGGATGCGCCGGTCATCGCCGCGATCGTCGAGGAGCTCTTTCCGCAACAGGCGATCTCCGATCTGCATGCGTTCTTCGGGGCCGCCGATGACGACGACCTTCGCGACCGGATGGAACGCATGGTGGCCAGCACCGCCGCGTTCGGCGCGAATCGCGATGTCGACACCGTGCCGACCAGTCGCTATGTATTCCGAACGCCGTTCGTCGAGATCTAGGCGAGCAAGTACGCTCCTGCCGTGATACTCGACATCAGCGACGAGAACCGGGTGCGCACGCTCACCCTGAACCGGCCGGACGTCCTCAATGCATTCAACGAGGAGCTGTACAACGCGACTGCCGTCGCGCTGCGGGACGCGGCCACCGACCCAGAGGTGGCGGTCGTGCTCCTGACCGGTGCCGGGCGGGCGTTCAGCGCGGGCAACGACCTGAACGAGATGCATGCGCGCATCACCGATCCGGCGATGAACCAGCAGGGCAGCCACTTCTCGTCGATGATCGACGCCCTCACCGACTTGCCCAAGCCGCTGATCTGCGCCGTCAACGGCGTCGGAGTGGGCATCGGCGCAACGATTCTCGGCTACGCGGATCTGGTGTTCATGTCCTCGGCGGCACGGTTGAAGTGCCCGTTCACCAGCCTCGGTGTCGCACCCGAGGCGGCGTCGTCGTATCTGTTGCCCCGGCTGATGGGCCGGCAGAACGCGGCGTGGTTACTGATGTCCTCGGAGTGGGTCGACGCCGCCGAAGCCCACCGCATGGGGCTCGCTTGGAAGGTCTGCGAACCCGACGACCTGCTGCCCGAAGCGCGCCGGCACGCCGAAGTCCTTGCCTCCCGGCCGATTCCGAGCCTGATGGCGGTGAAGCAGACGATCGTCGAGCCGACCCGCGTCGAGATCGCCGCGGCGACGGCCAGGGAGATCGAGCACTTCACCCAACTGCTTGGCGCGGCCGCAAATGCCGAGGCCCTCGCCGAATTCACCGGCCGAGGGGGAACGACGCAGTAGCCGCGACCGTTATCCGGCGGCTACCCTTTGCGGTCATGGGGGGTCGTCCCGCGGCTGATGAGATTGCAGGCATGCTCGAGCCGATCGTGCGCCGCAAGGTTCCCGGCGCGGCCGATGCCCGCATCACAAATTGGCGCGCGACCGAGCGGGGACTGTCGACCGAGACATTCCTGTTCGACCTGCAATGCGACGGCGCGGCCGGGCCAACAACGCTGAAACAGTTGGTCTTTCGCCGGCCGCCCGCGGTCAGCCTGTTCCCGGACTACGACCTGCTGCGCCAGGTCCTGGTGATGAACCGGCTGCGCGATACGCCGGTGACGGTGCCGACGGTGTGCTGGCTGGACCGCGATGACCGCCAGTTGGGCACCCCGTACTACGTGATGGAACAGCTGCCGACGGTGGGCAACCCCAGCGACTTTCCGTCCTATCACTCGCAGGGAATGTATTTCGACGCGACACCCGAGCAGCGGGCCACCATGTGGTGGGGCTGCGTGCAGTCGATGGTCGACGTCCATACGTTGGACTGGAGCCGATTGGGCCTGGATCGGCTGCTCATGCCGGAACGGGGAGCCCACCCACTCGAGCAAGTCGTCGACTACTACTCCGACATGCTCGAGTGGGCATCGTCGGGCGAACCGCGCCCAGAGCTCGCTGCGGCCACAAAGTGGTTGCGCGACAACATCTATGAACCCGAGCATCTAGTCCTGTGCTGGGGCGACAGCCGGTTGTCGAACATTCTGTACGGGCAACAGTTCGAAGTCGTCGCCGTGGTCGACTGGGAGCTCGCCTACATCGGCGATCACGAAGCCGACCTCGCCTGGCTGCTTTTCACCGATTGGGCGTACTCGGACTTCGAAGGGCTGCCGCGCCTCGACGGCACGCCGAGCCGCGAAGAAACCATCGCACGATATGAGCAGCTGTCCGGCCGGCCGGTGCGCAACCTGCGCTACAACGAAGTGCTCGCGGCGGTCGAAATGGCCGTCCCGGTCTCGAGGCTGGCGGCCAGGTTCCGCGGCCAGGGGTTGCTCACCGAGGACTTCGACCTTCTCGGATTCTGCGTGGAACGGATCCGCCAGCTCCTCGATTAACGGCTCACGGTCCGTGACGGGCAGCCATTGACCTCGTGATGGGCGGCGATGATCGCCCGAAGGGTCCGCCGGCACCGGCCGCATTCGCCGCCGGCGCCGCAGGCCTCGGCGATTTGCTTGGATGTCGTCGCCCCGTTCGCCACGGCCTCGTCGACGTCGTGGCTGGTGATCCCCATGCACAGGCAGACAAACATCGCGACCCCGTCAGCTCGGCTCGTCGACGGTCAACAGATGGGCGAACCTGCCGACGAACTGCGTGGGATACGCGCCGAGGCCCGCCTTGGACATCCACTCCGCGGCCGCATCGGGATGTTCGATCCACTGGCGCGCCGCGACCTCGTCCTCGACCTCCTGCAGGATCATCACTTCGTGTCCGTCGTCGAGTGCCTGGTAGACCCAGATCTTTCGTACCCCGGCGCTCTTGAACCGCTCGAGGCCGTCATGCACCTTGACCATCAGCGCCCCAACGTCGGAGACCGGCGATATCACGCCGACGATCACCCGGCCCACGTGCTCTTCCGGGGATGGTTCGTACAGATCGATCTTCTCGACCACCTCACCGCCGAATATCGGCGGGATGTCGTCTGCGCCGGATATGTTGAACCATTCGAATATTGCGGGCGATCGCAAAACCTCGCGAATTGACTTGGCCTGACGAATACCAATTGTCACCAGTACCCGCCGAGGCTCCCAAATGGATGTGTAGAGGACGACGTGGTGCGCGCCGATAGCGGCGAGACCTTCGCGATGTTTCTTTAACCACTTCCACATGTTGTCGACGTCGTCGACACGAAAGTCGCAGGCCAGGATAAGTGAGTGCAAATCGTACTCACTCATCGCCAATTTCTGCCTTTCAGGTGCGGTGGGCCAAGTGTTAGCGCAGTCTAACCTTAGTTAGCGTAGGCAGTCCAGACCACCCCCCTGATCTGCGCGACTTCGGCCGCCGCTGAGCGGAAGATGAGCCGAAATCACCCCTCTAGCAAGCCTAAGGAAGCTCTTTCTCGCTCCAGGGGTACTAGATTGGAGGTGCACGCCAAACAGCGACGCTTGACCAGCCTCAAGTTGCTTAGGAGCGATCATGCAAGGGGATCCCGACGTTCTCAAATTGCTCAACGAGCAATTAACCAGTGAGCTGACAGCCATTAATCAGTATTTCCTCCATTCGAAGATGCAGGCGAATTGGGGATTCACGGAGCTGGCCGAACATACCCGCAAAGAATCATTCGAAGAAATGAACCATGCGGAGGCGATTACCGACCGAATTCTCATTCTGGACGGGCTGCCGAACTATCAACGGCTGTTCTCACTGAGGGTCGGTCAGACGGTGCGCGAACAGTTCGAGGCGGACCTCGCAATCGAATACGAAGTAATCGCCAGGCTCAAGCCCGGAATCATCATGTGCCGCGAAAAGGAAGACGCCACCTCCGCGAACCTGTTCGAGAAGATCCTGGCGGACGAGGAGGATCACGTCGATTACCTCGAGACCCAGCTGCAGTTGATGGACAAGCTGGGCGATGCCCTCTACCAGGCGCAATGCGTGTCACGGCCACCCGATAGTTTGTAGCGCAGCGCCTTCCGCCCGGCGCCGTAACTTTCCTAGCCTAACTAACGACAAAGCTAGGGAGTCAGTCGCCGACGGAAGGCCTCTATGACGAGTCCGGCAGCGACAGCCACTGCCGCGGATCCGGAATCCCGGGGTGTGCTGATCAGCCCGCAGCGCCGCAACTTCATCTTTGTTGCGGTGCTGCTCGGCATGCTGCTGGCCGCTTTGGACCAGACCATCGTCGCGACCGCGCTACCGACGGTGGTCGCCGACCTCGGCGGCGCAGGCCACCAATCCTGGGTGGTGACCAGCTACCTGCTGGCCTCGACGATCGTCACCGCGATCGTCGGCAAGCTCGGCGACCTGTTCGGCCGCAAGGCCGTCTTTTTCGCCGCGGTGCTGTTCTTCCTCGTCGGCTCCGTGCTGTGCGGTATGTCGCAGTCGATGACCATGCTGGTGGCGTCGCGCGCGCTGCAGGGCATCGGCGGCGGCGCCATCATGGTGACGGCGACCGCACTGATCGGTGAGGTCATCCCGCTACGCGACCGGGGCCGCTACCAAGGTGCGCTCGGCGCCGTCTTCGGGGTCACGACGGTGGTCGGTCCGCTGCTCGGCGGGTTCTTCACCGATCATCTGAGTTGGCGCTGGGCCTTCTGGATCAACGTGCCGGTGGCGGTGGTCGTGTTCGCCGTGGCGGCCGTCGCGATACCCGCGCTCGGCAAGAGCACCCGCCCCGTCATCGACTACGCCGGCATCGTGCTCGTCGGCCTTGGCGCCTCCGGCCTCACCCTCGCCACCAGCTGGGGCGGCGGCACATACGCGTGGGGTTCGCCGGTGATCATCGGGCTATTCGTCGGATCCGCTGCGGCGGTGGCCGCCTTCGTATGGGTGGAAAGCCGTGCGGCCGAACCGATTCTGCCGATCCGGTTATTCCGCAGCCCGGTGTTCACGGTGTGTTGCGTGCTCGCGTTCATCGTCGGTTTCGCGATGCTCGGCGCGTTGACGTTTCTGCCGACGTTCATGCAGTTCGTCGACGGGGTGTCGGCGACGGAGTCGGGGTTGCGCACTCTGCCGATGGTGGCGGGTCTGCTGCTGACGTCGATGGGCAGCGGCGTCATCGTCAGCCGCACCGGGCGGTACAAGATCTTCCCGGTGGTCGGCACCGCGGTGATGGTGGTCGGCTTCGTGCTGTTGTCACGGATGGACGCCGCGACGCCGCTGCTGCTGCAGTCGTTGTACCTGTTCATTCTCGGCACAGGCATCGGCATGTGCATGCAGGTGCTCGTCCTGATCGTGCAGAGTACGTCTAGTTTTGACGATCTCGGGGTCGCCACCTCCGGCGTCACCTTCTTCCGGACCATCGGAAGCTCGTTCGGCGCTGCGATATTCGGTTCGCTGTTCACCAACTTCCTCGACGACCGCATCGGGCCCGCCCTCGCGGCTAGCGGAGCGCCGGCCGTGGCCGCGCAGTCACCGCAGGCGCTGCACCAGCTGCCGCACGACGTCGCCGCCCCAATCGTCAACGCCTACGCCGACTCACTCGGGCTGGTATTCCTGTGCGTGGCGCCGGTGGCGTTCATCGGGTTCCTCGTCGCGTGGTTGCTCAAAGAGGTTCCGCTGCGCGAGATGGAAACCGCCGCCGTCGATCTCGGCGAAGGGTTCGGCATGCCGAGCACCGAGTCGCCGGAAAAGGTGCTGGAGATCGCCATCGGCCGGCTGCTGCGTCAGTCGCCGGAGATTCGCCTGCGTAACGTCGCCGGCCGTCCCGGTTGCGAACTCGACGTGGCCCGGCTTTGGGCACTGATCCAGATCTACCGGAACAATCAAGTGTTCGGGTCCGTGCGGCTGACCGAGATCGCCGAGCGGCGGCGCGTACCGTGCGAGGTAATCGAGCCGGCGTTCGACCGGCTTGTCGAGACGGGGTACGCGCTGCGCACCGGCGACCAGCTCTGGCTCACCCAGGCCGGTGCCCGTCAGGTCGACGCGGTCTCCTCGGCGCTGGTGAACCGGATCGCAGAGAAGCTGGCCTCCTCACCCACATTCGAAGGGCGACCTGACCGCCTACAGGTGGAAGGAGCGCTGGAGCGCATCGCGCACCGCGTGCTGGTACAGCGTGAATGGGACGACGAGCGGGACGAGCTGGTCACCGCATCCAAGTGATCTACCAGGAGCTCCGAGCCGATTTCTAGAACGCGTTCCACTTTTGTCGGCGCGGGCGTACGATTCCGCCATGAGCCGAATTGGAGCCTTCGCCGACGACGATGTGGCCAGCTTTGCGGTCAAGTCCCCGGAGCTGGGGGCGGCCATTGCGAACTTCAGCCACGCCGTCTACACGAAGGGCCGGTTGCCGCTGCGGGTCCGCGAGGCCGCCCGCATCGTGATCGCGCACGCCAACGAATGCGTGGTGTGCCAGAACACCCGCGACTCCGAAGGCACCGCGGCCGGCATCGACGAAGAGTTCTACGACCACGCTCCGCAATGGCGGACGTGGCCCGGCTACAGCGACGCCGAGCGCACCGCGATGGAGTTCGCGTACCGGTTCGCCACCGACCACACCGGCCTGCGCGACGACGAGGACTTCTGGGCGCGGGCCGCGCAGCATTTCAACGACGAGCTGCTGACCGACCTTGCGTTGTCGTGTGCGCTGTGGGTGGGCATGGGCCGGATGCTGCGGACGCTCGACATCGGCCAAACCTGCAAGATCACCCTGTAGTTCGCCGCGCCGCAGCGCAGAATGGCTGTCATGGCAGCCAAACCCCTGGCGGCAGCGGCCATCGCTCAGCTCGAGGCTGACGGGGTCGCCACGCTGATTGGCACGGTCGTCAACCCCGCCGGACTCATGCACGCCAAAACCGTGCCGCTGCGCCGGATGGGCGCGTTCGCCGACCCCGGCCTCGGGGCGAGCCCGGTGTGGCACGTGTTCACCATCGATCAGACCGGCATCGTTGTCGGCGACGCGATTGGCGTGGTGGGGGACCAGCGCATCCGCATCGACCTGAGCGGCTTGCGCATTCTCGGCGATGGATTGGCTTGGGCGCCGGGCGCTTTCTTCAATCAGGACGGGTCACCGGACCCGTACTGCAGCCGCGGCGCGCTGCGCCGGGTCCAGGACCGGCTCTCCGATGCCGGCATCGACACGGTGGTGGGCCACGAGATGGAGTTTGTCCTCGTCGAACCCGACGGCAGTGCTCTGCCGTCGCATCTGTGGGCGCAGTACGGTCTGGCCGGCGTGTTGGAGTTCGAGGGTTTTGTGCGCGATGTCACCGACGCGGCGAGTGGATCCGGCGTCGCCATCGAACAGTTCCATCCCGAATACGGCCTCAACCAGTTCGAGATCTCGCTGTCGCCGCAGTCACCCGTCGCCGCCGCCGACCAGCTGGTGCTGATGCGCATCATCATCGGTCGGGTGGCCCGCCGGTACGGTATGCGCGTGAGCCTGTCCCCGGTGCCGTTCGCGGGCAGTGTCGGATCCGGTTCGCATCAACATTTTTCGATGACACGCGGCGATACGCCGTTGTTCTCTGACGGCGACGGTGTCGGAGGGATGACTTCGGACGGCGAGTCCGCGGTGGCGGGTCTGCTCTCGGGCCTGCCGCAGGCCCAAGGCGTGCTGTGCGGTTCGGTGGTGTCCGGTTTGCGCATGCAGCCCGGGCATTGGTCGGGTGCCTATGTGTGCTGGGGCACCGAAAACCGCGAAGCCGCAGTGCGATATCTCATCGGTGGGCCGAGCAATCCGCACGGCGCCAATGTGGAGGTCAAGGTCATCGACCCCTCGGCCAATCCGTACCTGGCCACCGCCGCGATCCTTGGGCTTGCCCTCGACGGCATCGACCGCAAACTGGCACTACCACCGGAGACCACCGTCGACCCGGCCACATTGACCGACGATGAACGCAAACAGGCCGGGATGATGCAGCTGCCGTCGAGCCAGGTCGAGGCCCTTGACGCGCTCGACCAATCCTCGTTGCTGCGTGGGATTCTGGGCGACGAGTCCGTGGACGCCGTCGTTGCGGTGCGCCGCTACGAGCACGAGAACTACGGTGACCTGCCACCCGAGGAGCTGGCCGACAAGTTCCGGCTGACCTGGAGCGTGTGAGCTTGGTATCAAGGTGGTCACGGCGCGCGTGGCCAAACCTTCAGATGCGTGATCCGCTGCTAGCTTGCCGGTGACACGACCTGGACAGAAAGGCACCACCGGTGTTGGCGACGCTCGTTGGAAGACCACCTCGCACACTGGCGGCGATGGGTGATCGCCGCCCTCACGGCCGTGCTGCTGCCCGGCCTCATGGGTCTCTCGGGACTGTCCGCCACCGCGGCCGCGTACTCGCGTGAGGGACTGCCGGTCGAACAACTGGATGTGCCGTCACCGTCGATGGGCCGCAACATTCGCGTCCAATTCCAGGGCGGCGGCCCGCATGCCGTCTATCTCCTCGACGGTCTGCGAGCCCAGGAAGACGCCAACGGCTGGGACATCAACACCGCGGCCTTCGAGTGGTACTACCAATCCGGCCTGTCAATGGTGATGCCGGTCGGGGGACAGTCCAGCTTCTACACCGACTGGTATCAGCCGGCGGTGGGCAGCGCCGGCACCACGACATACAAGTGGGAAACGTTCCTGACGCAGGAGTTACCGGCCTGGCTGGCCGCGAACAAGGGCGTCGCCCCGACCGGCAATGCGGTTGTCGGCCTGTCGATGTCCGGCGGCGCGGCCCTGACGCTGGCGACCTGGCACCCGACGCAATTCATCTTCGCGGGCTCGCTGTCGGGTTACCTGAGCCCGTCACAGGGGTTGTGGCCCACGCTGATCGGCCTGTCCATGAAGGACGCGGGCGGCTACAGCGCGACCAACATGTGGGGACCGACGAGCGATCCCGCCTGGCGGCGCAACGACCCGACCGTCAACATCGGAACCCTGGTGGCCAACAACACCGCCATCTGGGTGTACTGCGGCAACGGGAGAACCTCCGACCTCGACGCGCCCGGCGACTTCGGTGTGCAGTACAGCTCGCAGTTCCTGGAGAACATCACGGTCAGCAGCAACAAGGATTTCCAGCAGAAGTATCTCGCGGCAGGTGGGCGCAACGCGGTGTTCAACTTCCCGCCCAACGGAACCCACAGTTGGGGTTACTGGGGTGCGCAGTTGCAGGCGATGAAGGCCGACCTGCAGCGCGTGCTGGGCGCGACGCCCCCCGCCTAGACCAAACCCGTCGCGTCGAACACCCACGACATGTCGGCGTTCGCGAAACCGTCCATCCAGCTGGGCGGGGCATGGTTGGCCAGCGCACCCATGTCCCAGTAGTCCTTCCACAGGGTGATCTTGCCGTCCTGCACCCGGTGCACGCTGACGAACGGCAAGACCGCGGACTCGCCTGTGGGCCAATGCCATTCCTCGCGGTGCTCGTACATCACGTCGACACCGTTGTCGACCATCAGTCCGGTGAAGTTCTCGTAGGACTCGAGCGGCTCGAGTCCTATCTTGAGCCGCTTGACGATGTCCTCGGGCCCCCGGGCGGCGGCCGCGGGACCGACGGGCACGTCGAGGTAGATGCAGTCGTCGGACAGATACGCCTTCACCGAGTCCCAGTCACGCGCCGACAGCGCCTTCCACATGCCCAGGACCGTATCCTCAACCGACACTGGCTAATTCACCTTCCTTCGCGCTAAGCGCCGGGGCCTTGTGGCCGGCCCGCAGGAACCGCCCCGTCCGCTGAGTACCGACGAGGTCGGTCGCCTTGCCGTTCGAGGAACACCGCGCGGCCGCCGACGAACACCGCGTTGACGGTGTCGTCGTTGCGGTTGACCATGCGTGAGAGCCCGCCGTAGTGGTCGACGGAATCCTCGGCGTACGCGTCCAGAGACGAGTCCAGCCGCGCCGGGTCGACAACCACGACGTCGGCACGGTCGCCGATGCGCAGGTGACCCGCGTCGATGCGATACCAGTCGGCCAGCTCGCCGGTGAGCCGGTGCACGGCATGCTCGACAGTCATGAACGGCTTGCCGGCCTTCTCGGCGTCCCGCACATGGCGCAGCAGCCGCAGTCCCATGTTGTAGAACGCCATGTTGCGAAGGTGCGCGCCCGCGTCGGAGAAGCCCATCTGGATGCCGGGCTCGCGCGCCAGCTTCTTGAGCACCTCGGGTCGGTGGTTGGAAATCGTTGTCCGCCAACGCAACGCCCTGCCGTGCTCGAGCACCAGATCCAGGAAGGCGTCGACGGGGTGCAGGCCGCCGCGGTCCTGGCCGACCTGGCCGAACGACTTGCCGATCACCGAAGTATCTGGGCAGTCGACGATCTCGGCGTCGAAGAAGTCGCGGTGCCACACCCGCACACCGAACTTGCTCTCGTACTGCTTGCGGAACTCACGGCGATACGCCTCGTCGCGCAGCATCTCGTTGCGTTCCATCTCGTCGCGCAGATGCAGCGCCGCGGCGCCGGCGCCGAACTCCTCGAAGATGACCAGGTCGATGCCGTCGGCGTAGACCTCGAACGGGAACCGGCAGGTGCTGCCAGCGGAAGTTGCCGCCGAGCCGGTTGATGAGCCGCGCGACCGGTCCCATCATCAGGACGGCGTACGGGTTGGCCTTGACGTCGGCGGCCGACAGCAGGCTGGTCTTGAGCGGATTGCGGAAGAAGCCCAGCGACTGCGCGACCTGCGAGCCGAGGTTGAACGGATTGCCGATGTCGGGTCCGGACTGCAGGACTCGGCCCGTGCGCCGCAGCAGCGACTTCAGCCGGCGCAGCTCGCGGGGCTTGGCGTACGTCGACGGCAATGTGCGTGAACGGCACACGTCGCCGTCGAGCTTGTCGAAAAGCAGTTGCTGCGAAGACATTCCGACGAAGCCGGCCTTGAGCGCCTCCTTGAGCCACCTTTCCATCTGCGCTTGCTCGCTCTTGGTCGGGCGATGACGCTTCTGGGTCGCGCGGTCCAGGCCCATCGTCGCGGTGCGCATGTCGGAATGGCCGATGAACGCCGCCAGATTGGGGCCGAGAGGCCGGGCCTCGAGTGCCTGGATGTATTCCTCGCAGTTCGTCCACGTCTTGTGCTCGTCGACGGCGCCGATGACGTAGTCGCGGGGGATCGCCTCCACGCGACCGAAGATGTCTCCGGCGTCCACACCGTCGAGGTGGATGGTCGACAGGGAGCAGGATCCGAGCATCACGGTGGTCACGCCGTGCCGCAGTGACTCCGGCAGCGCCGGCCCGTTGAGCACCTCGACGTCGTAGTGCGTGTGGATGTCGATCATGCCGGGCAGCACCCACTTGCCCGTCGCGTCGATCACCTGTGGGCAGTCCGTCTCGTCGAGGTCGTGCGGCGTGATAGCCACGATGTGGCCGTCGCGGATGCCGAGGTTGCGCACCGCCGACGGGGCGCCGGTGCCGTCGAACCAGCGGCCGTTGCGGATGATCGTGTCGTAGCTCACCAAGTCATAGAACAGTCCGCCATCGCGGGTGTCAACGATATCGGTGAACAGATTTGAGAAGATGTCTACTTCCGTTGCTGACCAGCGGGTATGTCTAGGACCAGCCGTCGGGTTGGCGCCCGTCGATGTCGGTGAAGCCGTATTCGCGCGCGAGGTCCGCCGAACTGACCGATCCCTGATTCCACCGTGCCCGGGCGTCGTCAGCGGCGATCGCGGCGATGCCGCGCCCGACGTATCGCGGTGTCTCGGATTCGGCGAAGCCCGGTGGGGCCGTGAAGTGGCCGTCGGCCCGGTTCGGTTCGAGTGCGGTGCGCCAGTTCTCTTCCGTCACGCCGTAGTTGTCGAGCATCATCTCCGAGCGCAGCCAGCCGGGGGTGACCGCGACGGCGGTGGCTCCGTACGCCGCGAGTTCGTGGCCGTGGCTGTAGGCGAGTCGGTTCACCGCGATCTTGGCCAGGTCGTAGAAGACCGACAATCGGTAGTTGTCGAGCGTTGTATTCGGTTGTCCCATCGGTGATTTCGGCCAACAGGCCTCCTGGCCGGGTGACGAGCAGCGGCAGCAGGCAGTGTGAGGTGATCAGATGGGTATCGACACCGAGGCGCAGGATGCGCAGACCGTCGTCGAGATCGTGTTCCCACATCGGCCGGTTCCACGTCGGCGGCGGACCCTTGAGGATCTCGGCGCCCCAAATGTCGTTCACGAGTATGTCGATGGTGCCGTGCTCGGTGCGGATGCGGTCCGCCAGCGCTCGCACCTGCTCGACGTCGAGGTGGTCGACCTGGACGGGGATGCCGGTGCCGCCGAGTTTGGTGACCAGTTCGGCTGTTTCCTCGATTGTTTCCGGGCGGTCGTAGTCGGACTGCGCATTGCCGGACACGCTGCTGCGGCCGGTGCAGATGACCGTCGCACCGGCCTCACCGAGCGCCGCCGCGATGCCACGACCGGCGCCGCGGGTGGCGCCCGCGACCACGGCGACGCGGCCGCGCAGCGTATCCGGGTCGGGTGTCCAGGCCATGGGACGAGTATTGCGCGCCAGGGCAATTCCCAACGCCGATTCAGCGTGCGGGGCGCATACTCGCAAAGTGTGACACCGTTACAGCGCTACATCGCCGAAGAAATTGCAACCGATCACGTTGACGGGCTGCTGTCCAGACGCGAAGCCCTGCGCCGACTGGCACTGCTCGGTATCGGCACCGCGGCGGCCACCGCCCTGATCGCCGCATGCAGTGAGGACAAGCCCGCCGCCGAAGCACCCGTGACCGCCACCGGGCCGGCCACCGAAAGCGCGCCGCCGCCGGGGTCGCAGGGCGCGCTGCCCACCGCGCCGATCACCTGGGCCGGGCCGCGGGGTGAACTGCAGGCGGCCTGGGCCGAGGCGCCGAACGCACGCGGCGGCGTGCTGGTCATCCACGAGAACAAAGGCCTCAACGACTGGGTCCGGTCGGTGGCGGGCCGATTCGCCGGCATCGGCTACTCGGCGTCTGGCCATCGACCTGCTGTCCGGCCAGGGTGGGACGGCGAAGTTCGCCGACCCGGCCGAGGCCACCGCGGCACTGGGCAACATCCCGCCGGAGGAGGCCATCGCCAACCTCAAATCGGGCATCGGTGAGTTGCAGCGCCGAGTCCCGGGTAAGAAGGTCGCGGCCGTCGGGTTCTGCATGGGCGGGGGCTTTGTCTGGCGACTGCTGGCCGCGGGCACCCCGGAGTTGGCCGCCGCGGTCCCGTTCTACGGGCCGACGCCGGACAACCCGGACTTCGCCGGCTCCAAAGACGTTGCGGTGCTAGGCTTTTACGGCGCCCTCGACCAGCGCGTCAACGCCACGGAGCCGGTCGCCAGGGCCGCGCTCGAGAAAGCCGGGCTGGTCCACGAGCTCGTCACCGAGCCCGACGCCAACCACGCGTTCTTCAACGACACCAACCCGGACCGTTACAACGCCACCGCGGCCGACGACGCCTGGCGTCGGGTGCAGGACTGGTTCACCCGCTACCTCGGTCTAGCAACTCATCCCGCGAGCGTGCGCGTCTGTTGCCCGACACGCCGTAAAACGGCAGCAGTTTGCGCACGACTCGCGGCAGCGGTACCACGTCAGGGCACTGTCAGCACACGAAACTCGTTGCCCTCCGGATCGGCCAGCGCCGCCGACTCGACGTCTGTATGACTCACTACGGCTCCATAACCCTGGAGGCGTTCGGCCTCTGTCGGGATGTCACCCTCTGCCACCGGCGAAAGGTCGAAGCGCAGGCGGTTCTTCGCCGTTCTTGGGTTCGGTCACGCGCACGAACTCGAGCCAGAAGCCTGATTCCCGACGCACGGTCGCGTACTCGGGGTGCGACCGGGTCACGGGCAGACCGGTGGCGTGCGACCAGAACGTCGCGAGTGCGCTCGGGTCCAGCGCGTCGATCACCACGGCCGCCACGGGGACATTCGCCAGGTACTCGTCGCGCGGCTCCAGCACACAGAACTCGTTGCCCTCCGGGTCCGCCAGCACCACCCATGGCGCAGCGCCCTGGCCGATGTCGACCGGCGCGGCACCCAGCATCTGGGCCCGCTGCACCACTTCGGCCTGGTGATCCGCGGATGTCGACGCCAGGTCGAGATGCAACCGGTTCTTTCCCCGCTTTCGGGTCGCGAACCGCCGCAAGCACCAAGTCCACACGCTCGCAAAGCGCTACTTCGCCGTGGTCGGCGCTCTGTTCCGTGATCGGACGGTCGAGCAGAGCAGACCAGAACCGGCCCAGCTTGACAGGATCAGCCGAATCCATCACCACACGTCGCAGCTCGCTTGCCATCGACCGACGGTAACGCCGCACCGCACCCTCGCGCGAGGTTGCAGACGCGGTCGCTCCCCGGCTTCGCGTGGGCCCACGCCGGTGTTCACCGTTCGTTCAAGCACCGGTTGGTGTCACGTTGTTGACTGCACACGCGTCCCGGCCAGATTCACCATATGCGGGTTGTTCAGGTCGCAAACTTCTACGGCCCGCGCTCGGGGGGCCTGCGAACGGCGGTGGATCGTCTGGGCGCGGAGTACTGCGCCCGCGGACACGAAGTCTTCCTGGTCGTTCCGGGCAGACACTCCGAGTGGCACCAGCTTCCGTCCGGGGTGGCTCGTATCTCATTGCCGGCCAGGCTGATTCCGTTCACCGGAGGATATCGCGCGGTGCTGCCGGGTCCGGTGACGTCACTGCTGGAGCAACTAGCGCCGGACGCGCTGGAGGTGTCGGATCGGCTGACGCTTCGCTCCCTCGGCAGATGGGGGCGACGACACGACGTTGCCACCGTGATGATCTCTCACGAGCGGCTGGATCGCCTTGTCGGACAGATTGCTTCCGGCTAGGGCGGCACGGTCGATCGCAGACGCGGCCAATCGTCGAACGGCGGCCAGCTACGACGCCGTGGTCTGCACAACGGCGTTCGCCCGCGAAGAGTTCGACCGGATCGACGCCCCCAACGTGGTCACCGTGCCGCTGGGTGTCGACCTCGACCAGTTCCATCCCCGCCGCCGCTCCGCGCTGGTGCGGCAGCGGTGGGCCCGACCGGACCAGACGCTACTGGTGCACTGCGGCCGCCTGTCGGTCGAGAAGCACGCACACCGCAGCATCGATACCGTTGCCGCGCTGCGGGATTCGGGTATCGATGCCCGGCTGGTCGTAGTGGGGGAGGGTCCGCTGCGGGCACGGCTCGAGCGGCAGGCCACCCGTCTGCCCGTCGACTTCACCGGCTACATCGGCTGCCGCGACACGGTCGCCACCATCCTGGCAACGGCCGACGTCGCGCTCGCACCCGGCCCGCATGAAACGTTCGGACTGGCGGCGCTCGAGGCGTTGGCCTGTGGCACACCGGCGGTGGTGTCGCGCACGTCGGCGCTCGCCGAGATCCTCACCACCGACTAGCGGGGCCGCGGCCGACAACGACCCGGACGCCATCGCCCGCGCGGTGACCTCCATCATCAGCAGGCCGGAACTACCTGCGGCGCAACAGCGCACGCCGCCGCGCCGAACAGTTCACCTGGCCCCGTGCGGCCGCAGGCATGCTCAATGCGCTCGGTGCCGGCTAGGCACTCGCACACCACAGGGCTACGTTGTCCGCATGGGTGGCGCCTCGTCAGGTCCGGTCGACACCGAGCGAGCGAGGAGCCTGTGGTTCGCCCTCCTCCTCACGCTCGCCAACGGATTTCTGGATGCACACACATATTTGACGCGCGGCGGAGTGTTCGCCAACGTCCAGACCGCCAACGTGATCTTCTTCGCCATCGACGGATCGGAGCGCAAGTGGGCGGCGGCACTGGCCCACCTGTGGCCACTTCTCGCCTTCATCGCCGGGGTTGCGCTGGCCTCACACATCAAGTCGGGCCGCATCGAGCGACTGATTCCGCACCCGCTGCGCTGGACGATGGCGATCCAGGCCGTTGCGCTGGCGATCATCGGCTTTGTCCCGGCGTCGGTGCCGCACAGCTACGTCACGGTGCCGATCAGTTTTCTGGCCGCAATGCAGATCGGCCTGTTTCGCAACATCGGCGAACTCGTCTATCTGCCGGTCGCCACCACCGGCAACCTCATGCGGTTCGTCGAAGCGGGTTACGACGGCTTCCTGGCGAAAAAGGCGGCGGCGCGCCGGGCGTTCGCGGTATATAGCTCATTGACTCTCGCGTTCGCATGCGGCGCGTTCATCGGAGCTATGGCCAGCCTGGCCTGGGGAGTGCACGCTATCTGGCTGCCCGCCGGATTTCTCGCGATCACGCTGGTTCTGTTCATCATCGATGAGCGCCTCCTGCGGTGAACTAACATCCAGGAATGATCAGGTCGCTGATGGTGCTGGCCGCCGCCGTGGCCCTCACTCTCGCCGGAACCGCAGGGCGGGCAAGCGCCGAGCCCAGCCCAACGGCGTGCTCGTACACGCTCTCACCTCCACACGTGGTGCAGCTGTCGGGCACGAATGTGGTGACCGCAACGCTGTCACCGGCCGCCTGCGATCAGGTCGGAGCCGTACCTTTCGGTGGCGTGCGTGCAACTGCAGGGCAGCGAAGGCCCGCCGAAATGCCAGCAGGGCGAAGGAAACCTGACAGCGCAGGTCTACTACGCGCCGTACCGTCCCGGCGCGACCTATATCGCCACCGGAAGGGGATGCGCCCTCACCGGCAATCCGCCACGTCGGTCTGCCAGACGACGGGCCCCTACACCGCGACGCTGTAACCACGCCGCTCACTGCGCCGCATACTGCGAAAGTGGTCTTGGTCGAACCATTTCGGATCGATAATCGTGTTCCTCGGGAGGCGCAAAGTTGGGCAACAGTTAGGGGACACGATGAAGAAGATCTGTTTGTTCTGTGCGGCGCTGTGCCTGTTCACGGCGGTCGCGACGGCGTGCGGCGAATCGGATACGACCACCGAGGAACGCGAGACCGGGACCGCGACGATGACCGGCAGCCCGACGACGACTGCGCAGGCCACGGGCACCACCGAAGCCACGCGAAGCGCCCGCTCCGGCCGGCGCCGCGACCATCACCATCGCGGACATGAGTTTCGGTGATCCCGTCACCGTCGCGCCTGGGGCGCAGATCACGATCAAGAACGACGACTCCGCCGAGCATTCGGTGACGTCTCAGACCGCCGGACAGTTCGACGTCCACGTCGACGGCAATCAGCAGGGCACGCTCACCGCACCGACGGAGCCGGGCGAGTACGCCTTCTACTGCATCTATCACCCGTCGATGAAGGGCACGCTGATCGTCCAGTAGCCGGACAACGCCGTTTAGACGTCACCGCCGGAGGGCACCCGCCCTATTAGCGGGTTCGTCAACCATCGTGATCGGCCCGACAGACCCAAAGGAGCCGATATGGACACCACCACGATCTGGATCATCGTCGCCGTCGTGGCGGCGATTGTCGTCATCGCCGTCCTGGCTTTGCTGGCACGCAACGCGCGCAACCAGCGGCGCCACCCGCAGGCCGAGCGGATTCGAGAAGAGGTCGGCCAGGAGACGCAGCGTGTCGAGAAGCGCGAGGCGTTCGCCGAGGAGGCCGAGGCCAAGGCACGCGCCGCCAAGGCCGAAGCCGAGGTCAAGGCCGCCGAGGCCGCCAGGCTGCAGGAAACCGCCGCTTCGCATCGAGAGGCGGTGACCAGTCTCCCGTGAGGAACTCGATGCCCGGCGCGAGCACGCCGACGCGCTGGACCCGAAACGCAGCGACGTCCAGGGCCCAAAGGGCAGCGAGGCCGACGAGGTGCAGCCCGCGACACCTTCACCCGCAGCCCCTTCCGACGGAGCCGACTCGACAGCAGCAACGGCGTCCGTGAGATCAGGCGGCAAGTCAGCAGGTCAGCGCAGCGGGTAGCGCAACATCGCGCCGACGCCGTCTGCGGGGGCGATGCGTTCGTCGGTGCGAACCAGGGTCGCCCCCGTCGAGATCGCGACCATCGGCAGCGCCTCGTCGGCCCGCAGCGTCTGCGTCGGCGGAGTTCCCAACTCGGACAGCACGTTTGGATTGGGGGCGATAGTGGCGAGGTCGTCACCGGCGACCACCGTCGCATCACCGATGTCACCGATGATCAACGTCTCGACCGCGCCTGCCCGCAGCGCGGCGGTCACGCCCGCGAGGCCCTCGGTCGCCAAGCCCGATCCGCGGTCGATTTCGGCTTGGAAACGTTGTGCCGCTTCATCAATCGCCGCCACCCGCCGCATCGCGAACTCCTGGTCGATCGCGTGCCGAAGATCTTCGTCGTGAATGCCGCTGTGCCGGGCCCCGACCTGCAGTTGCACCACCCGGGACATCACCCGTTCGGGCAACTCGGCGACCAGATCGGTGCGCGACCGGACTTCGCCGACGACGAAGACCACCTCGGGTCCGGCGTCGTCGACCAGTCCGGTGAGCCGCTCTGCCACGGCGCGGATGTTCTTGCGGCGCGCTTCCTCGGCCCGCGGCTGCGGGTCGCCGAAACCCGGCGTCTCCGCGCCGTGCGCCTTGTGCACGGGATAACCACCGCCGTCGACGGATGCGCGACGACGGCTCCGTCGTGGTACAGCGTGATGTCCCCGCCGGCATGATCGACCGCCACGACGGCGTAGGTGGGATGTTCGACGCCGTGCTCGACCACGGGAACGATGTACGGCAGCGACGAGACCCTCACAACGGGTGGCCGTCGGACGGATCAGGTGTTCGTTGACCAGCACGCCATCGGCATTGGCGACCACCGCCCGGCCGCTTCGGCCGATGGCGGGGCGGTCTTCGATGATGGCCTGTTCGACGGCTGTCGGTGAGCGCGGGCTCGGCGCCCTGACGCTCGAGCTGTTCCCGTAGGCCCCGCCACTTGCAGCTCGATCTGGGCTCTCGCATCCTCGGAGTCGTGCGAATCGTCGAAATACACCGAAGCGAACGGCCCGTGCGACTTCAGCAACGGTCGAAAGCGTTCGGATTGCATTGGCCCTCCCGTCTCTCGAGATCTCTGCGTAGAGAATGCCCGCAGCGGGCGTCCGCAAACCGCGCGGCTACCGCGCCACCAGCTGCGTTAGCAAGTTGTCGCCAACCACTCCGCGAATCGGTCCGTGGACCATCCGCGCACCCGGACCAGGCGGTCGAACAGCGCGGGGTCGATGGCCAACCAGACCAAATCGACCGCTTCGTCGTAGGTGAGGTCGCCGGTCAGGGCGTCGAGGTCACGCAGTCGGTCGACGATCATGCGGGCGTCGTCGAGGCGATACCGCTCGCCCTGCTCCGCGAGGTCGCGTGCCGCGGAATCCATGCCGGCGGCGACCTCGAGCGCCTGCAGCAAGGCCGGCGGCCCGTGCCGTGATCTGCCACCGTCACCCGCGTCCATCCGCGCAGCAACGCGACGGGGTCGTCCTCGGCCATTGCTTGTCGCATCTCGGCGCGGTCGGCCACCGCGACCGGCCGATCGTCGCCGGCGACGGCCCAGTCCAGCGCCACCTTGAGCAGCTCGAGCTTTGCCGCCGACCGCGGTGAACACCGTCTTGCGGCTGACGCCCGCGGCCTCGGCGACGGCGTCGATCGTCGTCGCGCCGTACCCGTGCTCGACGAACAACCGCGACGCCGCGGCCACGATCGCCCGGCGCGTCTCGCGCGCCTGCGCCGCACGCAGCTCCGAGCGGTAGTCCCTCTTGACAGCGTCGACCATTTCAAGTACCTCTTGGTGTATTCATTACACCGAACGCTACCTTAATTGGAGTGATGGTGCGAACCGTCATCGTCGGCGCGGGCCCGACCGGTCTGTTCACCGCGATCGCGCTGGCCCGGCGCGGCCGCGACGTGGTCGTGGTCGACCGCGACCCGGGACCGCCCACCGCGGCGCCATGCCGCGTGGCAGCGCAAGGGGCGTCATGCAGTTCCACCAGGCCCACACCTTCCGCAGGCAGGTCGATCGACGCGCTGCGGGCCGAAATGCCCGATGTGCTCGAGGATCTGATCGCCGCCGGAGCGACGTCGCGACGACCCCGGACGGCCGGCCCGTCTGCGCTGTTGTGCCGGCGGTTGGTCTTCGAGCGGGTGCTCCGAAGCACCGGCGAAGACGCAGCGGGGCGTCACGCTGATGACAGGTCACGTCGACGCGCTGCTGCAGGAGCGCGGCCGCGCCGCTGGCGTCACGGTCGACGGCCGCGCGCTGGCCGGCGGAGTTGGTCATCGATGCGTCTGGACGGGCCAGCCGGTTCACCGGTGCCGATCCGTCCGACCGGCAGAAGGCGGTGACTGCGGAGCCATGTATGTCACCCGCCAATACCGGCTGCACCACGGCGCACGAGGCCGGTCCGGTGAACTCGCCGATCGGCCTGTCGCTGGTTTTCCCGGCTACCTCGCCATCGCATTCCTCCACGACAGCGGCACCTTCTCGATCACCTTCATCCACGACGGCAGCGACAAGCGGCTGCGCCGGCTCCGGCATGACGACGTCTTCGACGACGCCGTGCGCGCCATCCCGCGGCTGGCTGAGTGGATCGAACCGACACGGTCGTAGCCGATCTCGGCCGGCGCTGCCCGGCGGCAGGCTGTACAACACCTACCGAGGCCAGCTCAGCCGCCCGGCGTGCTGCCGGGTTTGATCTCGGTCGGCGACGCGGTGTGCACGACTACACCGCTGGCCGGGCGCGGCGTTGCGCTTGGCGCTGATGCAGGCGCGCGAGCTCGTCCGGATGCTCGAGACGATGAGGCCGACATCGCCTCCGCGACAATGCAATTCGACCGTGGTGCGAACGACCACATTCGGCCGTGGTTTGACGACCACCGCTACACCGATGCCGACCGGATGCGCCGATGGTCAGGCGGGGACGTCGACCTGCAGCCGGCCGCTGCCGTCGGACCTGATCGTCGCGGCGGCCGAAGCCGATCCGCGCTGACACGACATCGTCGGCCCCTACGCCACCATGGACGCACTGCCCGCGAGCCTGGCGCCCGCCGAACCACGTGCCCGCGAGATCTACGCCAGCGGCTGGCGACCCACCGTCCCGGACGGGCCGACGCGCGACGAGCTCAGCGCGGTGGTGTCCAGGACACGGGTAGCCGCTTGATGCCGTGAATGAATGCCGACAACAGCCGCGACGGCTCCTCGGTCGCCTCGATATCGGGTATCTGGCGGTGCAGTTCCTCGAAGGCGACGCTGATCTCGCGACGGGCGAGGTTGGCGCCGAGGCAGAAATGCGCGCCGCCACCGCCGAATCCAACATGCGGATTCGGTGTGCGGCCCACGTCGAACATCCACGGGTTGGGAAACTTCTCCTCATCGCGGTTGGCCGACGCGTACCACAGCGTGGCCTTGTCACCGGCGGCCATCTTCGTCCCGCTCAGCTCGAGGTCTTCGGTGACGCGGCGCCGCATGTAGACCACCGGCGACGCCCATCGCACGATCTCCTCCACCGCGGTCGGAGCCAGCTGGTCGTAGTTGGCCCACCATTTCGCGCGCTCATCGGGATAGCGCGTGAGCGCCAGGACGCCATGGCTGATCGCGTTGCGGGTGGTCTCGTTGCCGGCGACCACCAGCAGGATGAAGAACGACGCGATTTCGGACGACGTGAGCCGCTCGCCATCGACCTCGGCCTGGACCAGTGCGGTGGTCAGGTCGTCGCTCGGGTTGGTGCGACGGTCCTCGGCCAGCGCGGTGGCGTAGGCGCCGATGTCCATCGCCACCTTCACGAACTCCTCGTAGTCGTTGGCGATGTCGGGGTCGCCGAAGCCGAGAATCACGTTCGTCCAGTGGAAAATGCGTCTGATGGTCGTCCTCGGGGATGCCCATCATGTCGCAGATCACCTGCAGCGGCAGCAAGCCGGCCAGCTCCGTGACCACCTCGCCCTTGCCGTCGGGATGGTTGGCGATCATCGCCTCGATGTTGCGGCGGGCCCGGTCTCGTACGGATGCCTCCGCGCGGGCCACCACCTTGGGGGTGAACGCCCTGCTGACGATGTTGCGCAACCGCAAGTGGCGTGGATCGTCCATCACGATCATCGAGCCGAAATACTCGGACAGCTCCGGGTTCGCGTCACTGATGACGATGCTGGGGCTCGAACTGAACAGGTGCGGATGGCGGCTGGCGTACCAGACATCGTCGTGCCGGGTCAGCGCCCAATGCCCGACGCGGTCGTCGGTGGCCGGCGACTCCAGCGCGGGGTGGAAGGAGATCGGTGCCTCGCGGCGCAGCGTGGCGAATGCCCCGTCGCGCAGGTCGTCGTCGAGACCCCAGAACTTCCAGTCACCGAGGTCGATGTCGGACAGCGGCACGTCGGGGGGAGCGGTTCCATTGACCCGAGTCGCAATACCCACGTTTCGAGCGTAGGTTCCGGCTCCCGGCGCCGTCGCGGATTTCTGAAACACGTTCCAATTGCCGATCGGGCGTGGTAGCACCGATGGGTGCGTAACCCACATGCCGGACAACCGTTTACGACCTCAGACGAGGAGATCGCCGAGGCGTTGCTCGACGTCAGCATCCCGACGTTGATGTTGTCGCTGGTCCACATGTCGGGCGATCCCAGCCTGATCCGCGGCGAGCTCAAGCCGGCCGGGCCTGTTCCTCAACGAGGTGCAGGGCTACATGTCCGAGGAAGACAAGGCGGCGGTCCGCAAGATCGCGCTGGAGGTGATCGCCGACTACCGCGATCGCGGCTGCCCGGAACCGGAGCCGATCGGGGCCGAGCTGCTGCAGGAGATGATGCAGTGGCTGGTCTGCGAGCCGGTGCCCGATGAATATGTGCCGATGCTGCTCGAGGAGATGGAGCTCGACGGCCGAGACGCCCGCGCCACCCGCACGCTCGAACGCACTGACTTTCCGGTAGTCGTCATCGGCTGCGGGGAGTCGGGACTGCTGGCGGGAATTCGGCTGAAGGAGGCCGGGATTCCGTTCACCATCGTCGAGAAGAACGCCGGCGTCGGCGGAACGTGGTGGCAGAACACCTATCCCGGGGCCCGCGTCGACGTCGGCAATCACTTCTACTGCTACAGCTTCGAGCCGACCGATCAGTGGACGCACTACTTCGCCGAGCAGCCCGAGCTGCAGGCCTACTTCCAGCGTGTGATGGACAAGCTACGACATCGGCAGGCACGTGCTGTGGGAAACCGAGGTCACCGAGGCGGCCTGGGACGACGCCTCCGCCACCTGGACCGTGCGGGCCCGCGACCGCAACGGGGCCATCACGGAACTGTCCGCCCGCGCGGTGATCAGTGCCGTCGGGCAGCTCAACCGGCCGCACCTGCCGGCCATCGACGGCCAGCAGGACTTCACCGGGCCGGCGTTTCACTCCGCCGAGTGGGACCACTCGGTTGATCTGCGCGGCAAGCGGGTCGCGATGATCGGCGCGGGCGCCAGCGGATTCCAGATCGCGCCGACGATCGCCCCTGACGTCGAGCAGCTGACCGTGTTCCAGCGCACCGCGCAGTGGATGTTCCCGAATCCGAACTACCACGCCGACGTCGGCCCTGGTGTGCAGTGGGCGCTGCGGCATCTGCCGTTCTACGGCAGGTGGTACCGCTTCCTGCTGTTCTGGCCGGGCTGCGACAAGGGTCTGGAGGCGGCCCGGGTCGACGCGGACTACCCGGACCAGCAGCGGGCGGTCAGCGAGATCAACGAGATCACCCGGATCATGTTCACCGAATGGATCCGCAGCCAGGTCGGTGACGATCCGGACCTGCTGGCCAAGGTGCTGCCCGATTACCCGGCGACGGGGAAGCGCACGCTGCAGGACAACGGCAGCTGGTTGCGGACGCTGACGCGCGACAACGTGGAGTTGGTCCGGACGGGCATCGACCGCATCGAACGCGACGCCGTGGTGACCGAGGACGGACAACGGTATCCGGCCGATATCATCGTGTACGCCACCGGCTTTCAGGCCAACAAGATGCTGTGGCCGATGACCGTCGTCGGGCGGGACGGCGAAATCCTCAGCGAGCGCTGGGGAGAGCGGCCGTCGGCGTATCTGGGGATCACGGTTCCGGGCTACCCGAACTTCTTCTGCATGTACGGGCCGGGCACCAACCTCGCGCACGGCGGCAGCCTGATCTTTCACTCCGAATGCCAGATGCGTTACATCACAGAGTGTTTGGAGCTGCTCATCGCGGGCGGGCACAAGTCGATGGAACCCACCGAAGACAAGGCGGCGGACTGGCACGACCGCAGCCAGGCCGAGATGCGCAAGATGGTGTGGTCACAACCCTCGGTCAAGCATTCGTTCTACAAGAACGAGTTCGGCGAGGTGTACATCCTGTCCCCGTGGCGGCTCGTCGACTACTGGACGTGGACCCGCGAGCCGAACCCCGACGACTTCGTATTCCGTTAGACTACATCGTGCCGACCGTGCGGTTCGTACGCGACGCGCCGCTTAGCGCGTATGAATACGCACAGTCGCGACGCTAGGCCAGTTCCCAATTCATGTTTTTCGCAAAGGTGCGGGCGTCGTCGGAAAGGGTGCCGAGCTTGTGGCAGCGCTGGACGTACTCCTGCACCATCACCATGAAGTTCATCGGGTTGTAGGCGTCCTCCTCATAGCTCCACAACCCGTCGCCGGCGTACTTCAGGATCGTGATGGTCGGCCGTTCGTGAATACTGCCGTCGCCGGGGTCCTTCATCCGGTTGAGGACTTCGCAGAACACCCAGCCTTTCTCCTCGTCGATGGCGTGCCAGGTTGTCGGGTACAGCGGCATCTCCGAGCCGGGAAACATGTTCATCGTCGGGACGATCCACTCGCGGATGTTCTCGCGCCCATGGAATGTGCCGTACGTGTGCTCGACGTACATCGCGTCTTCGGTGAACTCATCGGCGAACCGGGACCAGTCCCAGCTCTTTCCGATCTCGACGACCACCTGCTCATGCTGTTTGAAGGCCGCCTCGATCTCATCGCGTGACCATTGACCCATCCGAGACTCCTTCGACTACCGGCAAAACTAGAACCTGTTCTACCAGGCCGGATCGCGCGGCGGAGCCGTTTCAGTTTGCCGGGGCTCTTGAGTTGGCCCGTAGCCATCGCGAGCAGGAATCCGCCGGCTATCGGGGCGGTGCCCAATGCCAGATCGGCCAGTCCAGCCATGCCCGTGTCTCCTCAGTCCCTCGAATCAGCACCGCAACAATCGTGCCGCCGATTCCGGGCGTCCGCGTACGAATAGCGGCCTCGCTTTGGCGGTGATCGTTAGTGCGGCCGCGCGGTCTATCTCCGACCGAGCCTGCCTTGGACCGGGATTTCATGACCCTGCTCAAAGGCTGATGAAACGCGCCGCCCGAAGGCCGGGACCGGAGTAGATTCGGGCGCGTCTTAGCCCGGGTGGGTCGCGTCGGCGACCTGCTCGCGCAGCTTCGAGCAGAGGAGCAGCCATGTCGGGCGCCACCACGAACAGCGACATCGATTCAACGGGCGGGGTGGTGGCCCCGAAGCTGCCGGGTGGTGCGACGCTGCCGTTCCCGCCCACCCCGTCGGGGAGCATCGCCGGGCCGAACCTTGCAGGAGTCGACCTATGCGCCGCGCGTCATACCGCCTCGGCTGCACGAGGATTCACCGAACATCGTGATCGTGCTGATCGACGACGCCGGCCCGGGCCTGCCGACGACGTTCGGCGGCGAGGTACGCACCGCGACGATGGACCGGATCTGCGCCGAGGGGGTCAGCTACAACCGGTTCCATACCACCGCGATGTGTTCGCCGACGCGGGCGTCGCTGCTGACCGGGCGCAATCATCACGAGATCGGCAACGGTCAGATCGCCGAATTGGCCAACGACTGGGACGGCTACGCCGGGAAGATCCCGCGCAGCAGCGCGCTGGTCGGCCGAGGTGCTCAAGGACTACGGGTACAGCACCGGCGCGTGGGGCAAGTGGCACAACACCCCGGCCGAGGAGACCACGGCGGCCGGCCCGTTCGAAAACTGGCCCACCGGGCTGGGATTCGAGTATTTCTACGGCTTTCTGACCGGGGAGGCCTCCCAGTACGAGCCCCACCTGGTGCGCAACACCACGGTCGTGGCGCCGCCGAAGACCCCCGAGGAGGGCTACCACCTGTCGGAGGACCTGGCCGACGACGCCATCAACTGGCTGCGCACCCACAAGGCGCTGCAGGCCGATAAGCCGTTCTTCATGTATTGGGCCAGCGGCTGTCTGCACGGCCCGCACCACATCATGAAGGAATGGGCCGACCGGTACGCCGGGAAGTTCGACGACGGCTGGGATGCCTACCGGCAGCGGGTGTTTGAGCGGGCCAAGGAGAAGGGCTGGATTCCGCAGAACTGTGAGCTCACTGAACGTGACGCGCGGATGGCGGCGTGGGATGACATCCCCGAGGACGAGAAGCCGTTCCAGCGCCGCCTGATGGAGGTGGCCGCCGGGTTCGCCGAACACTGCGATGTCCAGGTCGGGCGGATCGTCGATGAGCTGGATCGGCTCGGCTACGGCGACAACACGCTGTTCCTCTACATCTGGGGCGACAACGGATCCTCGGCCGAGGGCCAGAACGGCACCATCGCCGAACTGGTGGCCCAGAACGGCATTCCGACCACCTCGCGGATGCACATCGACGCCCTGGAGCAACTCGGTGGGCTGGATGTGCTGGGCTCGCCGTAGGTCGACAACCAGTATCACTCCGGCTGGGGCTGGGCGGGCAGCACGCCGTACAAGGGCGTGAAATTGCTGGCGTCGCATCTGGGCGGCACCCGCAACCCGCTGGCGATCCGCTGGCCGAAGAAGGTGGCGCCGGATGCGGTACCGCGGGATCACTTCCTGCACTGCAACGACGTCGTGCCGACCATCTACGACATCGTCGGGCATCGAGGCGCCGCTCACCGTCAATGGCGTGCCGCAGATTCCCATCGCCGGGGCGAGTTTCGCGCGCACGCTGACCGACCGGTCTGCGGCCGGGGGCAAGAAGACCCAGTACTTCGAGGTGATGGGCAGCCGCGCGATCTATCACGACGGGTGGATGGCCTCCGCGTTTGGTCCGCGCGTCCCGTGGCTTCCCGGGCTTCCGCCGGGAATCAAAGAATGGACACCCGACAACGACCAATGGGAGCTGTACCACCTCGATGAGGATTGGTCGCAGGCCCGCGACCTGGCCGCCGAGATGCCCGAGAAGCTCGCGCAGATGCGCGAAGTGTTCGCCATCGAAGCCGCGCCGAAACCAGGTGCTCCCGATCGGCGGTGGCCTGTGGGTGCCCGTCCTCCATCCCGAATTGCGGATCACACCGCCGTATCGGGAGTGGGAGTTCTCCGGCGACATCACCCGCATCCCCGAGTTCGCGCGCCCGCGTCTGGGAAACAAGAACAACACCGTCACGATCGAGGCCGACCTGCCCGCCGACGCCAGCGGCGTGCTGTACGCCCTCGGCGGGGTGGCCGGCGGGGTCACCTGCTACCTCGACGACGGGTACCTCTGCTACGAGTACAACCTGTTTCATCATCTGGCGCACCAAGATCCGCTCGGCGGACAAACTGCAGGCCGGCCCGACGACGATCGTCGTGGAGACCTCGTATGCAGAGCCGCGGCCCGCGGGACCGCTCGACATCGTCATGCGAGTCGATGGGGAGGTCCTCGCGAAGGGCCAGGTACCGGTCAGCGCGCCGCTGCTGTTCACCGGCAAACGACTGCCTCGACATCGGCTGCTGCCTGGGCTCACCGGTGGCGCTGGACTACTACGACAAGGCGCCCTTCCGATTCAACGGCCACATCGAGCGTGTCCGCGTCGCATACACCTGACACACCGGCCCCGACGCATGTCATGCTGACGCCGCGTACGTTCTCAGCCGGCGGCGGGCAGCTCGCGGGCGTGCACCGCGTGGTAGGCGTTGAGGTCGAAAGTGCGGGTCCGCTGGCGGAAGCGGAACGTGAAGCCCGGCCACATGGTGGTGATCTTGCCGAACTTGTCTCGATACCAGCTCGAGCATCCGCCGGTCTCCCACACCGAGTTTCGCAAACCCCGCTGGATATTGGCGTTGTAGGCGCGTTGCACGTCCTCGCGGACCTCGACGGTCGCGATTCCCCGGGTGGTCGTCGTGCGGATCAGATCCCGCAGATAGTTCAGCTGCGACTCGATCATGAAGACGGCCGACGTGTGACCCGACCCTGTTCCGGGCCCGGTCATGACGAACAGGTTCGGGAAACCGTGCACGGTCGACCCCTTGTACGCCTGCGCGCCGGCCCGTTGCCAGGTGTCGGCGAGGCTGTGGCCGCCGCGGCCGATGATGCGCTGGTTGGTCGGTGAGTCGGTGACGTGAAAGCCGGTGGCAACGACGATGGCGTCGACCTCACGAACGCTGCCATCGGCGGTGACGATGGCGTTCGGCCGCACCGCGGCGATGCCATCGGTGACGACATCGACGTGCGGTTGTGCCAGTGCCGGGTAGTAGGTGTTCGACATCAGGATGCGCTTGCAGCCGATCTGCCAGCGGGGGGTGACTTTGGCGCGCAGCTGGGGATCGGCGATCGCGCGCTCGATGTGGCGCTTGGCGAGTTTCTGCACCGGCACAAGCATTTTGGGTGCATAGGTCAACGCGAAACCGACGAGCTCCTTGCTGCAGTAGATGGCGCTTCGTATCAACCGCTGATAGCCGGGAACGTGCGCGAAGGCAAGGCGTTCGGCGGTCGTGTAGTCGCGGTCGAAACGGGGAAGGACCCACGGGGCGGTGCGCTGATACACGTGAAGCTGCCGCACAGTTTTGGCCAGTTCGGGGACGATCTGGATGGCCGAGGCTCCGGTGCCGATGACGGCGACGCGTTTGCCGGTCAGGTCGAAGTCGTGGTTCCACCGGGCGGAGTGGAAGATCTCGCCCTCGAACTCGTCGAGACCGTCAATGTCCGGCAATGCCGGCTCGGTGAGCGGTCCCACGGCCGAGACCACGAAATTCGCCGTGAAGGCCCCCGCCGAAGTGCTCACGTGCCACCGCGCCTCCTGCGCGTTCCATCGGACCTCGTGGACTTCGCAGCCGAACCGGTGTCGGTCGAGCACCCGGTGCTGTCGGGCGACCTGCTGGATGTAGGCCTCGATTTCGGGCTGTTTGGAGTACGAACGGGTCCACCCTCGGTTCGGCGCGAACGAGTAGGAGTACAGGTGCGAAGGCACATCGCAGGCCGCGCCCGGGTAGGTGTTCACCCGCCAGGTGCCGCCGACATTGTTTCCCCGCTCGAGCACCAGAAAGTCGGTGTACCCGTCCTTTTGGAGGGTGATCGCGGCGCCGAGCCCGGAGAATCCGGCCCCGATGATCAACACGCCGACATGGTGGGGCCGGTGGATTCGCGTTCATCTGACAGCCGTTTCTGTGTTCGCCGATTCCGGGGTTGCGGAAACACCAGCAGCCGTGGACTTTTCGATGTAGGGCTTGAGGTGATCGTCGAGCATGGTGCGCAACCTGGCCTGCAACACTTTTTGCAAGAGCGCGCCGGTGCCGGCGACCTTGGGCCGAAAGCGGATGGACCAGTGCAACTCGGTCTGCCCGCCGGATTGCTTCAGCGTGATCTCGCCTTGGTGACAGGTCAGCGGTGACCCGTCAATGACGCGGTAGCGCAGGCTTTGCTGCGGGCTCGTGGCAATCACTTGCTCCACGACCTGGCCGACTCCGCGCGGGCCTTGCATCAGGCGTTCGGAACCGGCGCCGTGGCGCTGCGTCCAGCCTTCCTTGCGCACCGTGACCGGGTCGAAACCGATCCACCGGGCCATGTTGTCTTGATCGGTGATCGCGTCCCACACTTTGTCGGCCGGTGCGTTGATCTTGATCCGGTGTTCGATCCGGCGCGTATCCGGATCCGGGCGCTTGTGCACGGCCGTGGCTCGAATCCGAAGATCCGGTCGGACAGTCCGGGCTTCGTGCGCAGGATCTCGACCGAAAAGCCGTGCGGATCGTTGACGTAAACCACCGAGCCGGCCCCGGGTAGGTGAACGGGTCGGCAATTGGGCTGGGCGCCAAACGCTTCGGCCCGTCGATAGACGGCGTCGAAGTCTGCCTTGCGGCGCGCGCCGAACGCGATGTTGAGGATGCCCTGATCGGACAGGCGGTAGTCATGGGGCCGCGGCTTTCCAACCGGATCGAGGTACTGCACCACTTCGATCAGCACCTCGCCGCCGTCGAACAGCCTGCTTTCCGTGGTGGCACCCGCCAGCCCCCACAACGCCTCGTGCTCGGGTGTGTGAAGGGCCACGGTGCTGGGCGTGAGGCCGATGCCTGTCTCGAAAAAGGCTGCAGCATCCGACAACTGGGGTACCGACACCGTCACCGAGCGGATCGCCGACGGGCAATCGACGTGCCCGCGCCGGTTGAATTGCGGCAACGGGTCGTCTTCCATGATTTCGACGTAGACGCCGTCGGGATTGCGGACGCAGGCGCGCCGCCTACCCCGCTCGCCCTGTGGGGCAGTCAGCGGCTGACTGCCAAGTCCGGCAAGCCTTTTCAGTGTGGCGTCGAAGTCTTCGACCCAGATTCCGATGCGGGTGTAGCCGATGTCGCAGGGCCGGAAATCCGCCGGCATCAGTTTGGCCATCGGGCGCTCGAATTGGAACAGTTCGAGCTGAAACCAGGAGTTTCGGCCCAGCAGCCACCAGCAGGTCGAGGCCGCACGGGGCAGGCCCTGCACATTGGCCGCCAGCGGGCCGCGCATCAACGCGCGACTGCCGCCGGCCGGTACCAGGCCGAAGCCTTCGCGAAACCAGCGTTCGGTGAGTCGCAAATCGACCACCGAGAACGCGATCTGATTGAGCGGCGGCGCGAAGCCGTCGGTGCTTGAGGCCATTTCGATTTCAACCCTTTGTGACTGGATGCGGACTGCGGAGCGCTCTCGAGCCCGGCGAGGAAGTCGAGCAACGCGGCATTGACTTCCTTTGGTCGCTCGAGGGGAAGCCAATGGCCGGCACCCTCGAGTACGACGTTGCCTCGCAGATTGGGTGCGTTCTGCTCCAAGTTGGCAAGGGGATCCGCGAGAAGCAGCGTTCATGGGATCCAGGCTGCCGATCATGAAGTGGGACGGCTGCATGATCTTGGTGCCCTCGAGATGACGGGTTAGCTCGATGCCGCGGTCGATGCTGCGATACCAGTTGATCGGACCGCGGAACCCGTCGCGGTAGTCCTCGCAGTACTGGTCGAGATCTTCCTCGGTGAGCCAGCTTGGCAGCGGATCCGGGTCGACCAAGCCGTCGAGCATCTTTGAGCTGGCCGGCTTGGGACGCATGAACGCCAAATGCCGGCGCGTCACCGCGAGTATGCGTAGTACAGCATGCGAATCGACTTGCGCACGTCGGCGTCCAGTTCGGCCTCGGCGACACCGGGCTGCTGGAAGTAGACGGTGTAGACGAAGTTGTCGCCGAAATTCTCCTGGCGCGTCAGGGCGCCGACGGGCGTCCCAATGGTTGGCGGCACGCTCAGCGCGAACACCGCGTTGACCCGTTGCGGATACAGCGAGGCCATGTACCAGCCGACGATTGCGCCCCAGTCGTGGGTGACCAGCGTGAACGTCTCATGTCCCAGTGCGTCGGCGATGCCGACGGCATCTGCAGACAGCGTGACCGTGTCGTACGCCTGAGGATCTGCCGGTTTGTCGCTGCCGCCATAGCCTCGTTGATCGGGCACAGCAACCTGGTAGCCGGCGGCGACCAAGTCGTCGATCTGGTTGCGCCACAGGTATCCGCTTTGCGGAAAGCCGTGCAGCAGAAGCAGTAACGGGCCGCTGCCTTCCACGATCACCTTCAGTCTGATGCCGTTGGTTTCGATCATGCGGATATTGCGTTGTTTCATGTGTGTCTCCTTGGTTGGCGTGTTCGTTGGCGGTGGGCGACAGGTGGCGGCCCAGGAAATCGAGCTGATCGTCGAGGAGGAGCTCGATGTACGGGCTCGGTGTAGACGTCGACGTGGTCGATGGGGTATTCGCGCAGCTCCGCGCGAACACCGGCTCTGGCGGCCGCTCGACGGGCGGTGGCTAGCGGGGCGACGCGGTCAGCGGTGCCGGCCTGCACCAGCAGCGGGCAGCGGACACGCGGCGCGAACCTGATCGGCCGATTGAACGCCACCTCCAGCGCCGTGCGTGCGCACACCTCGTTGCGCCAGCTCGGGCCCGCGACCTCGGTGTAGTCCTGCTCGGCGCCGTCCATCGCGAAGATCGCCCGCGAGCCCGGCTCTCCGACCATCGGCACCAGATGCGGCTGGCGTCGTGTCATCGCTCGCTGCGCATCGCGCATGCCGTGTGCGGCCGCGCGCAACAGATGACGTGTGCCGACGGTGCGGGCCAGCCGCGCCAGCACTGCTACTCCGTCGATCGCAGGCGTCAACGCGACCACCGCCGCGACGCGCCCGTCCTCGGCGGCGACGCGCACAACGTGACCGCCGGAGTACGAAACGCCCCACAGCACAATGCGTTCCGGGTCGACGCCCGGCAACTGTCGGGCAGCGGCAATGGCGGCGCGGTAATCCCGGCGCTGGCGTGGGGCCGACACCAGCTGGCGCGGGGACCCGCCCGACCCGCCGAACCCGCGGTAGTCGAACAACACGACGTCGAATCCGGCGGCGGCGAAGCCGCGCGCATAGTCCATCAAGGCGCTGGTGTCGCGAGTGCCCGCGAACCCCGGTGCCATCACCACGCACGGCACGCCACGCGCGCTGGCGAACGCATCGCCACTTGCGCGGAAATGCCAAGCGGCGCAACGGTCGCGGCCACTGGTAAAGCTGATCTCGTTCATACCGGTCCTCGTTCGAAGGTCTTTCTTCTGACGCAGAACCTACGGCGCGGGCGCACCGGACGGAATCGCCCTGCGCACACTTCGTACGGCAAGCGGTGTGCGACAGCACACCAGATCTGCGACTGAGCTGTGCCACGCTGGCCGCAATGCTCAAGGACCTGACACCCGACACCGCGGTGTCGGTCAACTAGATCGGTAAACGAATGCGACAACTGACGGCACTCGATGCCTTGTTCCTGGCCGCGGAGAACGACCGCACCCAAGGTCACGTGAGTTCACTGGGGGTGTATGACCCCTTCACCGCGTCGGGCCGACCGCTGGATGCGGCGCTGGTTCGGGAGCTGCTGACCGAGCGCATGCACCTGCTGCCGACCTTCCGGTGGCGACTGGCCGGTGTGCCGTTCGGCCTCGACCACCCGTACTGGGTTGACGAGGGCACTTTCGACGTCGACTACCACGTCCGCGAGGTCGCGCTTCCCTCCCCGGGCGATCAGCGCCAGCTGGCCGAGCAGGTGACTCACCTGATCGGAAGCCGCCTGGACCGGGCGCGCCCGATGTGGGAGATGTATGTGATTCACGGGCTGCACGACGGCGCGGTGGCGGTGCTGACGAAGATGCACCACGCCGCCGTGGACGGGGTCTCGGGCGCCGAGGTGTTGGGCGTGCTGCTCGATGACGCCGCGACCGGACGGGAGCTGGGGCCGGCGACCGCCGTGCTTGCTGAGCGTTTCCCATCCGAGGTGGAGATGCTGGGCCGCGGTGTGGTCGGGAGCGTGCGTCAGCCGGTGCGGGCGTTGCGCGCCATGCCGACCGCGTTGCCTCACCTCGACGACGTACCGACGATCCGCCACCTGCCCGGGGTGAAGGCGATCGCCCGGGGCAGCCGAATGATCAAGCGGCTCGTGCCCTCGGCGGGCGACGGGGCCGTCGCACAGAGCAACGACCTCGTGGCACCCCGGACCCCGTTTCAAACCCGGGTATCGGCGCATCGTCGGGTCGCGTTCGAGTCGCTGCCCCTCGATGACGTCAAGACGATCAAGAACACATTCGGCTGCACGGTCAACGACGTGGTCCTCGCCGTGTGCGCGGCCGGGCTGCGCTCGTGGCTCGGCGAGCGGGGCGAGCTGCCTGCCGGACCCCTGCTCGGCGTCATTCCGGTGTCGGTACGAACCAACGAGCAGATGGGGACCTTCGGCAACCGGGTCTCGGCCATGTCCGTCGAGCTGCCCACCAACATGGCCGACCCAGGGGAGCGGCTGCGCCAGGTCAGCCAGACAATGAGCGCCGCCAAGACACGGCACAGCGCGTTGCCGGCGTCGCTCAGCCGCGACGCCAACGAGGTCATTCCGCCCGCCCTGTTCGCCGCCGCGGCCCAAGCAATGTCCCAAGCGACCCGGCTCCCGGGCATCAATCAGCCCGTCAACCTGATGATCTCCAACGTCCCCGGACCCTCGGCAGCGAGGTACCTTGGCGGAGCCCGGCAGCGAGCACAGTTCCCGATCGCCGGGATAAAGGACGGGATCGGCCTGAACATCACCGTGTTCAGCTACCAGGACTCCCTCGAAGTCGGAATCGTGGTCGATCGCGTGCAGGTCAACGACCCGTGGCCCATCCTCGACGCCCTGCGCGCTGCGCTGTGCGAGCTTCGTGACCTAGCCAACCTCCACGCTTCGGACGCGCCGGTGGTCTCGATCCGCCGGAAGGCTGCGACGCGTCGCAAGGCGACGGTCGTGGTGGGCGGTGGCACACTAAACCCATGACGGCGGTTGCGCCGACCGCGCGAACGTATGAGCTGATCGCTGCTATCGCGGATCGATTGGCGCTTGAGGCCGACGAGACCGTTGCGGCGATGGACGCCGCGGTGATCGAGGTCGTCCCGGAGTTCGGCGCCGACGCCGCGATCGCTGCCGAGCTCACCGCGTCGAGCCGAGGCAATTGGCAGCGGTTCCTGGCGGTGGCGCGCCACGCGCAGTCCCCGCTATCGGACGCGGTCCCGCCCGAGGCGCTCGACGCCGCCAGGACCGTCGTGCGGCGCGGCATCGACCTGGACAGAATCTATGAGGGTTATCGGCGTGGCCAGCAGGTAGGGCTGGAGCGCTGGCTGGCCTGCGCGTATGAGATTGTCGAGCCAGGGCCCGAGCTGATCGCGGTCACCGAGCTGTCGCTCTCGCTGACGTTCCGCTACATCGACCAAAACCTCGGTCGGATGCTGGCGGAGGCCCAACGCGAACGCGAGGAGGTCATCGGCGGCGCGCTCGCGCGGCGCACCGAGACGGTCCGGTTGATCCTCGACGGTGCCCCGATCGACACCACCGCCGCGAGCCGCCGCCTCGGCTACGAGCTGGACCGCCGTCACACCGCGATCGTGGTGTGGGCGGAGTCGACCGTCGCGCCCCACGGTGCGCTCGAGTCCGCTGCGGTGCTGCTTGCCCAGGCGGCGGGATCCCAACGGCCGCTTACTCTTCCGGCGGGATCGACGACGCTGTGGGCGTGGATCGGCACGCCCGGCGAACCGGCTGTCGAAGATCTTCGCTCAGCGGTCGGGCGATCAGCCGACGATGTGCGCACCGCCATCGGCCCTACCCGCCGGGGCATCGAAGGGTTTCGCGCCAGCCACGAGGCTGCGCTGACTGTGCACCGGCTGCTGCTGGGCAACCCGGCAAGTGGTCGTTTCGGCTCCTATCGCGAGCTTGAGGTCACCGCACTCGCGGCACGCGATCCGCGCGCGGCGAGCGAATTCATCGCAGCGACTCTCGGCCCGCTTGCCGCCGACGACCCGGCGGCTGCGCGACTGCGCGAGACGCTACGTGTTTACCTCGAGGAGGCCGACAACGCACCGCGCGCCGCAGCCCGGCTGTACACCCACCGCAACACGGTCCTCAAGCGGATCGCACGTGCGACGGAACTGCTTGGTTACCCGCCTGGCGAGCGGCGACTCGCTGTCGGGCTGGCACTCGAGCTACGGCGGCACCTCCAGCCGTCGGCCACCTGAGCGCTGAACGTCTGTGCGGGGCCCAGCTCGACCAGCAGACGAGCGCCGGCGGTATGCCGTGAATCCTGCTGGCCGCCAAGGAATATCACGACGTAACAGGTTCGCGGAGCGCAGTCGTAGCGGATGAAAACCGCACCACTTGAGGACCGTCAATTGACACGGACGTGGACCGCCGCGGCGGCAACCGTGTTGACGCTCGCAGCCGTCCCCGGGGCGATCGTCATAGTCAGACACCCGGGGTCGCCGACGCCGACGTATGTGTTAGCGGTGGCCCGGCGTGTTTCGGTAACTGGGTGTGCCAACATCGCCGACGCAGTCGCACCTTACGTGCCGCCGCCGGAGTACTACGCTCCAATGCCATACGACCCACCGCCACCGCCGAACGTCACCGGGTGTGTCAGCTACAACGGCCGCTGGGTTAACGCCGCCGGCTGCAACTGAGCCGCCCGGGCCCGAATTCAGGACACGGTCAAGGTCCGCAACTCCTGCCAGATTTGGTCCCAGGGTTGCCGCAGTCCGGTCAGCACAGAGATGTCCAGGTCGTCGCCGATGTCGCCGACCGTCCGCACGTCCGCGAAAAAGGGCCGCAACCGCGCAACGTCGTCGCCGACATAAAGCACGGCGTCACTGCCAGCGGGCGGCGGCGGGAAGTAGCCGTAGCTGCGATTGGTGCTGTACGCCTCGGGCAGGTTGTACCGCTTCGAATAGCCGTCGATGTATGCGGCGACGATGTAGGACTGTCCCATCACCACGGTCCGCTCGCGCTGGCCCGCCGGTAACCCGTGGTACACCTCGGCGGTTCGCCGCGCGATCTGCTCACCGACGTCGGAGCGCACGACCGTGACCGACAGGATCAACGCCCCCACGGCCAGCGCCGCACTCAGCACGTAAGCGGGCCACGCCAGCCAGCGTCGCCGAGTTCGGCCGGCCTCGCGGCGCCGCTGCAAGCCCAACGCGCCCGCCGCTGCCAGCGGCGCGTACAGCCCGGCCAGGTAGTAGGGGCGGCCCTGCGTGGCCACGAACATCACGTACAGCACCAGGAACGTGATCGCGATGAACCGGTAGTCGCGCAGGTCCTCGTCGCGAAGCAGCCGCCACAGGCCATAGAGGACGAGGGCGACTCCAGCGACACCTGCGAACAGGATCAGCTGCACCGCGATGCCGGGTCGCCCGCCGTAGAGCGCGTCTGCTTCGCCCGCGACGACGGGTGCCATCCGCAGCTGCGGCCAACCGTTGGTGTACTGCCACAGCAGCGTCGGCGCAGCGAGCGCGGCGGCGATGCCGGCACCCACCCACAGCAGCGGCCGGCGTAACAACTCACGCGGGCCGACCGCGGCGACGGCGGCCACCAGCACCACGCATAACAGCAGCACTTGAAACTTCGTCAGCGCCGCGACGCCGGCGACGACGCCCAGGACCAGCAGTAGCCGGTCGTCGCGCAGCCGCACCCACCGCACCAGCAACCAGATGACCAACAGCCACTGCACCGGCTCGAGCGTGTAGGGGGTCGACCAGGGACCGGTGAACGTGGCCCAGGCGCCAGTGGCCTGCGCCGCCGCCGTGAATCCCTGTGCGCGGCGGTCGCATCCGGACTCGCGGGCGATGAGACCGGCGACGACGACGGCGCCCGCAGTCGCGAGCACCGCGGGCGCACGCAGCGCCACAAATGATCCGGGAGCGATGGTGTCCATCACCGCTGCAAGTGCCGGCGTCAACGGCGGCTGGTCTGCCGAGCCCCAGTCGAGGTGGTGTCGGCCGATGGCCAGCATGTAGACCTCGTCGAACCAGTAGCCGCCGAATGCGCTTGCAGCGCAATGCAAGACAGCGGTGATGCCGGCGATCGGCAACACGACGGCAGCGGCGAACGGTGCAACACGTCGACCGGATGCGGTGGCGAGTTGGTCCGTCGTCATCACTATCCACGTTAATGTCGGGTCATGACGCTCGCCGTCGACCCCCAAGTGCTGGCCGAACTCGCACCGCTGTTGGAAGCGCTCGGCGGAGTCGAGTCGCCACCGATCGGCGACGTCGAGGCGCGCCGGGTCAACGGTCACCGCATGTTCGACTACGTGGCCGCGCGGCGGGAACCAGCTCCCGGAGTGGAGGTCGAACGGCACGAGGTGCCCACCGGCGACGGCACCATGCTCCATGCCGGCTGGTATCACCGACCCGGGACGGACAAGCCCGGCAGCGCCGCACTGTATCTGCACGGCGGCGGCATGATCTTCAGCCTCGAGCACATCGGTGAGCTGTATGACGTGGCCGTCCGCGACTACGTCGCTACCTCCGGCGTGCCGATGCTGGTCGTCGACTATCGAGTTGCGCCCGAACACCCGCATCCCACGCCGGTCGAGGACTGTTATGCCGCGCTGCTGTGGCTCGCCGAGAACGCGCCGACGCTCGGCTTCGATCCAGGTCGGCTCGCGGTGATGGGCGACAGCGCGGGAGGCGGATTGGCGGCGGGCGTGTGCCTGATGGCGCGCGACCGCGGCGGGCCCGCCATCGCCCAGCAGCTGCTGATCTACCCGATGCTCGATGACCGCACCGCGACCCCCGATCCGCAGCTGCTGCCGTTCCTGACCTGGACCTACGACGACAACATCACGGGTTGGGGCGCGCTGCTCGGCGACAGCGCCGGAACCGACCGGGTGTCGCAGTATGCGGCGCCGGCGCGGGCGACCGACCTCAGCGGCCTGCCGCCCACCTACATCGACACCGGCGACCTCGACATCTTCCGCGACGAGGACATCGCCTACGCGCGGCGCCTGTCGGATGCGGGCGTGCCGACCGAACTGCACCTGCACCCCGGCTGCCCGCATGCGTTTGAGGCGTTGGCGCACAAAGCTGACGTTTCACAGCGAGCAATCAACGATCGCGTGCGCCGCCTGCGCTCACTCTAGTCGCCGCAAAGCACCCAACCAAAACGCGGCGTTTGCCAGCTATCCCGTTGCAAGCCAACGGTATACGTTTCGTAACGACCCCAGCGTCAGGACCGATACCCCACGTGGGGGTTGTGCGGGGAATGAATAGCGACACTCGTGCGTCGGAATTGACGTCGGGGTCGCGAGGTAGGAGTTGGTCAATGAGGCTGGCGAAGATTGCGTCCACCGCCATGATCGTGGGTGCGCTCGGCTTCGGCGCGCTCGGGCCCGGCGGAGCGGTGGCGTCCGCCGACCCGTTTGCGCCGGCACCGCTGAAGCCGGGGCACGGCAACGACGATTGGTGCAAGCCGTGGTGTGACAACGGGAACGGCCGCGGCAACGGGCCGGACTGGAACCGTGGCGGGGATTGGGACAAAGGTCCGTGGTGGGCGAACAATCGCCACGAGTGGTGGGACGACAACAATGGTCCGCCGCCGTGGGGCTGGGGTCCGCCGCCGCCGTACCAGTGGACGGGTGGGCCACCGCGGCCCTTCAACTACTGGGGATACGACGTGAACCCGGTCTGGGATCACGGTTTCGGCCAGTGGGGGATCTGGTTGTTCGGCGTGTGGATTCCGATCTTCGGAATCGGTGTCGCTTAGGACGCTGAGGGCTCTTCGGACTCGACGACGGCCTTGACACGCTCCAGCGTCTTTCGCATGTCCCGGATATTGCGCCGTCGGCGTAGCTGACCGCCCAGCATCGAGAACACCTTCATCGGCACCGAGTCGCTCAGCCGGAACGATTCGGTGACGTCGGTGCCGCCGTTGGTCGGCGTTAGCCGGTAGTGCCAGTTGTTGACGGGTTTGTCGCCCAGTAGCACAGCGAATCCGAACTCGCGTCCGGGCTCGCAGGCGGTGACCTCGCACGTCGTCCAGTACACCGGGCCGATCTCGTTGCGTTTGACGTGTCCCCGGAACCGCGCCCCGAGCGCGGGCCCGGTGGCGCCGCCCAGCCATTCGGCTTCCATCACCTCGGGCGAGAACTTGCCCGTATTGCGAACGTCGGCGATGAGATCCCAGATCTTGTCCGCGGGTGCCGCCATCGACACCGTCACCGCACCATCCATGGCTTCCTCTCTGTGTCGAGCCTCAGCGTGGCTTCGTAGTCGGCGTCGGCGACGGCGTCATGTCCGGCGCCTGGACTTCCGCGCTGAGGGTGTAGATGTGGTCGGGCGTCAGCTCTTTGGTAATCGCGGTGGCCAGTGAGGTGCTCGGCTCGCCGCCCTGGTGCTCGATGTCGGTGTTGATCAGGATGACCATCGTGGTCTGCGTCTGCGGCAGGTAGACCGACACCGTCTGATAGCCCGGCAGGCTGCCGTTATGCCCAATCCAGCCACCGAGATTGAAAATGCCCAGCCCATAGCCGTCCTGTGGCGGCAGACCGGGCGCGCCGACGGTCTGCAGCCGCTGGGCCTGCATCTCCGGTGAGAGCAGCTTGCCAGTCGCCAGCGCGGGTGCCCAGATGTGCATGTCGTCGAGGGTGGAGATCATTGCCCCGGCGGCCCAACCCCACGACGGGTCCCAGTCGGTCGCGGTGGTTTCCTTTCCGTCGGCCGTCTGCACCGTATAGCCCTGCGCATGCGGATCGGGGAACGCATTCGTCGTCGGAAAGCTGGTGTGGCTCATGCCCAATGGCGTCAGAATGTGGTCACGGATGTAATCATGCAACGGTTGCCCGCTGACCTTCTCCACCACCAGGCCCAGCAGAACGTAGTTGGTGTTGCAGTACAGAAAGCCCTCGCCGGGCGGGAATACGTTCGGCTCGGCGAAGGCGAAACCAAGCAGTTCCTGCGGGGAGAACGGGGTACGCGGGTCGGCGAACATCGCCTGCTGGAACGCCGGTGACTCGGAATAGTTGAACAGTCCGCTCTGCATCCGCAACAGCTGCCGCAGCGTGATCTTGTCGCCCTCGGGAACGCCGTCGATGTACTTGGCGATGGGGTCGTCGAGCCCGACCTTGCCCTGGTCGGCCAGTTGCAGTACGCCGGTGGCAGTGAATGTCTTTGTCTGGCTGCCGATTCGGTGGTAGAAGTCGGTCTTCATCGGCGCACCGGTGGCCTTGTCGGCCACACCGAAAGCGCGAACATAGCTGCCATCGGGGCCCCAGACGCCGATGATCGCGCCAGGAACGTTGACCGCCGTCATGGCCTGGTTGACGGCGGTATCGAGCCGCTGCGCGACGGCATCGCTCATCGGCTTGGCGGGGTCGGCAGCTCGGCGAGGCCGGGGGAGCGGTGGGCGACGGTTGCGTCGTCGGCTCGTCGGCGCAGCCCGACGCCGCCAGCAGCAGTACGGCGATCGCCGCGAAGACCGTACTTCGTGTACTCACCGCGTCACAGTATGCGCAACGCCCTTACCGCCGAGTGCAAATGGCCTTTGCCACGCCGTCAACGCTCGGCCGACTCGTCGTCCCCTTCCACCAGATCATGTCGGACGACACGGACTTCGCCATGCGGCAGGCATGCCGCGTAGCCGTGTGTCTTTCCGTACAGCTCCCACGCGGTATGGCGCTCGTCGCTGTGCACATGGATTTCGTGGCCGTCGGAGAACTGCAGGTGCAGGCTGCCGTCCTCGTCCCAAGCCGCGTGGGTGCAGGTCTGGCCGGAGAAGTCGAACAGCGGCCGCTCGACATCCTTGATGGCCGTCGGGTCGATGAGCACGACTTCCTCGCCGTCGCTGCCGACTGCCGGCAACCTCAAGTGGAACGGAACTGAGATGACGAGCTCGTTGTAGTCATCAAGGTTCAGCACAAGACCATGCCGGAAGTTGATCCGCTGGACCTCGCACCCTTTGATCCATTGTTCGGTCATCTTCTCACTCTGGTCGCATGGGGATGCGGGCACAAGAGGCGGCGCTGCCGCGTTGTCCCTAGCAGCGATGGCCGAATCCACCAGGAGGTACGCGTGAAGATTCGCTTCGGAGTCGGGTTGGGTGCGGACACCGGGCCGGACCAGCTCGCAGGCATCGTCGACCATCTGGAGGCGACCGGCGTTGATTCGCTGTGGTTCTCCGAACTCGTGTACTCGAAGGCGGTGGATCCGTTCGTCGGCATGGCCTACGCGCTGGCCCGCACGACCCATCTGAAGGTCGGTACGTCGGTCGCGGTGCTTCCGGGCCGCCATCCCGTCCTGGTTGCCAAACAGCTGGCGTCGCTGGCGGGCCTGGCGCCCAAGCGGGTGCTCCCGGTGTTCGGTCTGCGGTCGGCGATTCCGGCGGAGCGGGAGATCTTCGTGGTGCCGGACGGTGAGCGCGCCGCCGTCTTCGATGATCGCTGCGGTTGCTCAGATCCGTTCTGGAGCAACAAGATGTCGCGTTCGCGGGCGACTATTTCGCGGTCAGTTCCGCTGGTGATCGAACCGCGACCGGTCAAGCCGCTCGACATCTGGTTGGGCGGGTCCGCGCCGGCGGCGTTTCGCCGCATCGGCCAGCTCGGCGACGGCTGGCTCGGTAGCTTCCTCACCCCGGATGAAGCCGGCGGTGCCCGCGAGCAGATCCAGCGGGCCGCCGCGGAAGCCGGCCGCGAAATCGAAGCCGACCATTTCGGCATCAACCTCGCGGTGGGTAACGGCGCGATGCCGGACGGGTTGGTTGCCGCGGTCAAGCGGCGCAGGCCCGACGTCGATCCGGCCGAGCTCATCGCAAGCGACTGGCCGCAACTGCACCGTCAGCTCGACGCCTATCTGGCGGCCGGGTTGACCAAGTTCGTCATCCGACCCGCCGGGCAGGCGAACATGGGCGAATTCATCGATCGGTTCGTGGCGGAACTGGTGCCGCGGCAGAACTGACGTCGTCGTACAGCAGCGCCATCCGGTCCAGGAACCACACCTTGCCCGCCGACTGGACGGCCACTCCGAACGCCGTCATCCACGGATCGAGAACAATGAGCCCCCACACCAGGAAGGGCAGGCCGGCCGCGCTGATGGCGCTGAGCACCAGGGGTGCGATGCGATGCCGCGGCGGCAGCGGTGTCTCCTTGCGCCGGGCCCACACGGTTTCGCCCAGCACCGACCGGGACGCCCAATGGTCCAGTGACCGGGGCTCGGGAAACACCCGCGGATTCACCAGCGTCCAGACGAGAACGAGCGCGATCGGTATCAGCGACCACCAGCCGATCCAAGCTCGGCTCCAGATCGCCGCGACCAGCAACACCGGGATCGGGATACGCGTGTAGACGCTCCACGGGTTGGCGTGCCGTCGCCAGGCGTCATCGCCCTTGAGTCCGAACACGTTCGCCAGCCGGGATTCGAGCGACATCCTCACACCTTTCGGACGTGAACCGCGGCGGCCGCGCCACCGTGTTTAGAAGTGTGTGGTTCGGGCCACTCACGCGGGGCAGGTTTACGGGAGGAGATGGGGGATGGGTATTCGATTCTCGCGCGCGATGAGGTCGATCGTGCTCGCTATGGTGGCCGCCGCCGCTGGCGTTGGCCCTGGTCAGTCCGCCGGCCGCGGTCGCCGATGACCGCCTGCAGTTCACCGGTACGACGCTGTCCGGAGCCTCCTTCAGTGGGTCGAGCCTGGTCGGCAAGCCGGCCGTGTTGTGGTTCTGGACGCCGTGGTGCCCGTTCTGCAATGCCGAAGCGCCCAGCGTCAGCCAGGTCGCGGCCGCCAATCCCGACGTGACGTTCGTCGGTGTCGCGGCCCGCTCCGACGTCGCGGCCATGCAGGGCTTCGTCTCGAAGTACAACCTCAACTTCACGAACCTCAACGACGCCGACGGGTCGATCTGGGCGCGGTACAACGTTCCGTGGCAGCCGGCCTACGTGTTCTACCGGGCCGACGGGTCGTCGACGTTCGTGAACAACCCGACAGCGGCCATGCCGCAGCAGGAGCTGTCCGACCGGGTGGCGGCCCTGGCCTAGGTCGTCGTGCACCGTGGACCAAGACCTGATCGGCTTGGCCTTCGGCGCTGGCCTGGTGGCGGCGCTCAACCCGTGCGGGTTTGCGATGCTGCCCGCGTATCTCGCGCTGGTGGTGCGCGGTGAGGGGACCGGCGCGCTGACCGCATTGGGTCGGGCGGTGGCGGCCACCGCGGCGATGGCGCTCGGTTTCGTGGTGGTGTTCGGTGCCTTCGGGTTGCTGACGGTGGCGGCTGCCGCGACGGTACAGCGGTACCTGCCCTACGTCACGGTGCTGATCGGGATCGCCCTTGTCGCCCTTGGCATTTGGCTGCTGCTCGGTCGGCAGCTCACCGCGTTGACACCGGATCGGTTGGTGCACCAGTGGGCGCCCACGGCGCGACTGGGCTCGATGTTCGGTTACGGCCTCGGTTACGCAATCGCGTCGCTGTCGTGCACCGTCGCGCCGTTCTTGGCGGTCACCGGCGCCGCCGTGCGCGGCGGTTCGGTCATTGGCACGCTGTCGGTCTACCTCGCGTATGCCGCCGGCTTCACTCTGGTGGTCGGAGTATTGGCGGTCGCCGCGGCATTGTCGAGTGCGGCGGTGGCCGACCGGATGCGCCGAATCTTGCCGTACCTCAACCGAATCAGCGGAATCCTGCTCGTGGTGGTCGGCCTCTATGTCGCCTACTACGGCTTCTATGAGGTGCGGCTGTTCACGGCCAATGGCGATCCGCAGGATCCGGTGATCGCCGCGGCAGGCCGGTTACAGGGCGCGATCGCCGGGTGGGTCCATCAACACGGGGCGTGGCCGTGGCTCGCCGCGCTGGCGGCGCTCGCCGTGCTTACCGCGGCCTGGGGTAGAAGCGCTGCGAAATATCGCCGCGCAGATCGGGCCACGGCGGACGACGGACCATAGCGATGCCGGCAAGCGCGGCCGACACGAGCCCGACGAGTATCCCCATCATGGCGATGCGTTCGCCGTCGACGGCGGGTCGCCACGACGCCTTGCCGTCCTTGATCACGAACACACCGACCGGCTTGGCCCTGCCCTCACGCGCTTTGGCGACCGTAATCACCGTTGCGCCATCGGCAGTTTCGTACGGTTCTCCGTAAACACGCGACGCATCGGCGTCGGGTACAACCGTGCCGATCGATTCTCGCGACTCTCGTAGGTTCATGCCATCCTGCTTACTACAGCCCCGAAAGCAAGGAGTCCGGCGTGGTGATTGTCGCGGGTCACATCGTGGTCGACCCGACTCGGCGCGACGACTATCTGTCCGGATGCGTCGACGTGGTGCGGCAAGCTCGCCGCACACCGGGCTGCCTCGACTTCGCGATATCGGCCGACGTCGTTGACCCCGGTCGGGTCAACATCTTTGAACGCTGGGAATCGCAGGCAGCGGTAGAGGTGTTCCGCGGCGAGCGGACCCAGCGACGAGCAGGGTGCCGCGATCGTGTCTGCCGAGGTTGCCGAATACGACGTGGGCGGCCGCAGAAGCCTCAGCTGACGGACTGTGTCACCGGTCGAATTCGAGATCGTCGTCCGGAACGGCGATGGCCTGTTCGATCAGGTCCGCCTCGTTGGCATCCCAATCCCGAGCCCTGGTGACGCGCGCGGCATCCTGCCAGGTGTCGGCGTCCTCGTCGCTGACATCGACGGGAATGAGTTGTTCGACGACGTCGGCTTCGGGAGTGTCGTCGCCGAACGTGCCACCGTCCGGGTTGGTCATGGGTCGCTGGCGCCTATCGAGACCGGGCGCGCGCGTCGGCCGCCTCTTGCTCGGCGGCCGTGATGACGACGGCGTCCGGGCCGGGATACACCGTCGTGACGTGATCGGTCTTCAGCCACCGGACCACATACGGCGGCGAACCGTCGGCCGAGTGAACCTCCTCGATCACGCCACGCTGGTCGTGCTGCTCGACGGTGGTCCCCTTGACCTCCAGGAAGTCGCCCACTTTGGCCTTCATCTCGTCCGCTCCTTTCTCGCGTGTTTGGCCCCGCCTTCGATACAAGCGATTGTCCTCTTCTCGCGTGCGCTAAACGGTGTAACTGACCGTTCTTTGTCCGCGATTAACCCGGTATATGCATGACGGGACGAAGGGCCATGAACGAAACTCACCAGGCACCAACGAAATGGATCCGCCGGATGGCGGCGGCTGCGGTTGCGGCGGCACTACTGCCCGGACTGGTCGGGGTCACCGGCGGCACCCCGACGGCCGGCGCGGCGGTCGAAGTTCTCAGCGTCCCGTCGCCGTCGATGGGCCGCGACATCCCCGTCCAGTTCCAGGGCGGCGGCCCCAAGGCCGTCTACCTGCTCGACGGTTTGCGGGCCCGTGATGACCGCAACGGCTGGGACATCGAAACCGGCGCGTTCCAGTGGTTCGACGGGTCCGGCTTGTCGGTGGTCATGCCGGTCGGCGGCATGTCGAGCTTCTACACCGACTGGTATCAGCCGGCGGTCGGAAACGGCGGGACGTGGACCTATAAGTGGGAGACGTTCCTGACGTCCGAGCTGCCCGGATTCCTGGCGGCGAACAAGGGGGTCAGCCCGACCGGCAACGCCGTCGTCGGATTGTCGATGTCGGGCAGCTCCGCGCTGATCCTGGCCGCCTACCACCCCGGCCAATTCATCTACGCCGGATCGCTGTCGGGTTTCCTGAACCCGTCCGCGGGACTGTGGCCACTGCTCATCGGCATTGCGATGGCTGACTCCGGCGGCTTCAACCCGACGGCCATGTGGGGGCCGCCGGGCGGCGGCGCCTGGCAGCGCAACGACCCGACCCTGCAGGTCGGCAGGCTCGCCTCCAACGGCACCCGCATCTGGGTCTACTGCGGTACCGGCCGCCCATCGGACCTCGATGCCGGACTGGGCAACGCTGCGATCCCGGCGCAGTTCCTCGAGGGCATGACGCTGACCAGCAACACGAACTTCCAGCAGCGTTACGTCTCCGCGGGCGGCAGTAACGGGGTGTTCAACTTCCCGTCCAACGGCACGCACAGCTGGGGCTACTGGGGTGGGCAGCTACAGGCGATGAAGCCCGACATCCAGCGAGTGCTGGGCGCGACACCGACGGCCTAGCGCAGCTCAAAGGTCGCGCGACCAGTACTCGCCGACCAGGTCGTGCCCGAAGCTGTGGTGCGGCTCGCGGCGATCGCACGTGAAGCCGGCGCGCTCGTAGATTCGCCGTGCGGCAAGCAGGACGTCGTTGGTCCACAACGTGATTCGCGAGTAGCCGGACCGCTTGGCGAACCGCAGGCACTCGTCCACCAGCCGGGTGCCGACGCCGGAGCCACGCGCCGAAGGCTCGACGAGCAGCAGGCGCAGCTGCGCGGTGTCCGCGGTATCGGCCGCCGTACAGAACACGCAGCCGACCCGCTCGCCGTCGAGCTCGGCGATCCACGCCGCCTCACGCTTGGTGTCGTGGCGTTCGGCGAACTCGGCGACGATGCGTGCGACCAGGGCCTCGAACGCCGCATCCCAGCCGTACTCTGCGGAATACCTGGCGCCGTGCCGCTCGACGACCCAGCCCAGGTCGCCCGGCTCAGGCGCGCGAAGAACCAGGCCGGTCCGACGCGGATGGCCGTCCAGCACCCGGCGGATCCGGTCCATGGCGGCGACGAGCTCCGAGCGTTGTGCCTCGTCCAGCGGTGCCAGCAGGGCGTCGATCGCGCCGGCCTGCAGCCGGTCGAGCTCTGCGAAGGCCCGCTGCCCGTCGGGAGTCAGCCGCACGACTTGTCGGCGGCCGTCGGAGGCCGCCTGCTCGCGCGCCACGAGCCCGGCCGCGGTGAACCCCGACAGGATGCGGCTGAGGTAGCCGGCGTCGAGGTCGAGTTCGCGGCGCAGGTCGGACACCGCAACCTCGTCGCCGTGTGCCAGCTCGAACAGCACCCGGGCCTCGGTGAGCCCGAACGGCGAGCCGGCCAGGTCAGGCCGCAACAGGCCGAGGACGCGTGTGTAGAAGCGGTTGAATCCGCGCACGTCGTCAACCACGCCGACCATAGTTGACATCGTCAACTAATTGCGTGACGTTGTCAACTATCAGGCAGCTTGGCATCTCTTCACCGGTACTGTGCGTAAACTGCCCTGTCGACGGGGGAGGCTCTCGAAGCGCGCGGAGCCTTAACAAACCAGACCAAAACAGAACGTCAGAGGCCCTCACCTTGCCAGAAACCACGAGCGACACTCCGAACTTGAAGCCGCACTTCGAGGACGTGCAGTCGCACTACGACCTGTCCGACGAGTTCTTCCGGCTCTTTCTGGACCCCACGCAGACGTACAGCTGCGCCTACTTCGAGCGCGATGACATGACGCTCGAAGAGGCTCAGATCGCCAAGATCGACCTGTCCCTGGGCAAGCTCGGCTTAAAGCCCGGCATGACGCTGCTCGACATCGGCTGCGGCTGGGGCGCCACGCTCAACCGGGCGCTGCAGCGCTACGACGTCAACGTCATCGGCCTCACGTTGAGCGAAAACCAGAAGGCCCATGTCGAGAAGGTCTTCGCGGCATCGGACAGCCCGCGCAGCAAGCGGGTGTTGCTGAAGGGCTGGGAGCAATTCGACGAGCCGGTCGACCGCATCGTCTCGATCGGTGCGTTCGAGCATTTCGGCCGCGATCGGTACGACGATTTCTTCAAGAAGGCCTACGCGGTGCTGCCCGACGACGGGGTGATGATGCTGCACACCATCATCAAGCCCACCGACGAGGAGTTCGCCGCGAGCGGACTGCCGCTGACCATGCGTGTGCTGCGATTCTCGAAGTTCATCATGGAGGAGATCTTCCCCGGCGGTGATCTGCCGAAGCCGACCGTCGTCGAGGAGTACGCCACCAAGGCCGGCTTCAAGCTCGAGCTCGCTCAGCGGCTGCGCATGCACTACGCCAAGACGTTGGACATCTGGGCGGAAGCTCTCGAGGCCCGCAAGGACGAAGCCATTGCGCTGCAGTCCCAAGAGGTCTACGACCGGTACATGAAGTACCTGACCGGCTGCGCCGACCTGTTCCGCCAGGGCTACACCGACGTCTGCCAGTTCACGCTCACCAAGAGTTAGCGCGAACAGACACAGAAGGCCCCAATTCCACGGAGAATCGGGGCCTTCTGTGTCTGCTCGCGAAGGAACTAATGGTGCGCCCCGACCTTTGCGACGGCTTCGATCACCGCGTTCGGGTTGTCAAGGGACACAAACGTTCTGGCATCCGGCACCTCGATCAGCGTGGAGTTCGGGAACAATGCGGCCAGCCGCCTGCCCAGCGACGGAGTGAACGCGCGGTCGCGCTGACCCCACACGAGAGTCACCGGCTTGGTGAAGCGCGGCAATCGCGTCGCCACGTCCGTCAGATCGGTCTTGGCGACGTTCCGCAGCAGCCGGGCGAGGTCGCGGCGGATGCGGACGTCGGTGCGGGCGGGTTCCAGCCATGACGCCGTCAGCGCAGGGTCGGGATGGACCAGTAGTCCAAAGCCGAGCGGAGAGTGCCGCAGGGCCTTGATCCGCATCTGCTCGAACAGCAGCTTGATCGAAATCGGTCCGCGCAGGAGGGCAAAGACAGCGTTGAACGGAAATGGCGGGAACTTGTCGAACGCGTCGCAGTTGGTGAGCACCAGCCGGCGGACGCGATCGGGGTAGGCGTCGATCACCAATTGGCACAGTCCGCCGCCGGTGTCGTTGCCGACGAGCGTGACATCGGTCAGGCCAAGGGCGTCGATGAAGTCGCGGATCATGACCGCGACTCCGCGCGGCGACAGGTCGGCCCCGGCGTTGACGGGGATGGTATGCGAGCCCAGTGGCCAGTTCGGCAGGTAGCAGCGGTACCCCTGCCGCGCCAAGCCTTCGGCCACGCGGTCCCACAGTCGGCTGTCGACCAGGATCCCGTGGATGAACAGCACCGGGGGATGGGCAGAGTCCTCAGGCCCCAACACGCGGTAGTCGATCGTTGCCTGCTCCAGCGCGATTTGCGGCATGTTCGCTATCCTTTCGCTCAGACTTACAAACACTTAGTATGGAAGTTACGTGCAGCCTGTATGAAAGTCAAGGACGATATGGTCGCCGAACCGCCTGCCCGGCGTACCCAGGCCGAGCGGACCGCCGCGACGCGGGCGCTGCTGATCGGCGCTGCGCGAAAGCTGTTCGCCGACAAGGGATTTGCCGACGTTTCGACGGGCGCGATTGTGGCTGCGGCCGGCGTGACGCGCGGCGCGCTGTATCACCAGTTCGACGACAAGGCGGGGCTGTTCGCAGCGGTATACGAGGAGGCCGAGCGCGATCTCGTGGCCGATGTCGCGGAGGGCATCGCGGCGGCGCAACCGGGTGACCCGCTGGAGGCGATGCGGGTGGGGGCACGCCTGTTCCTGGACCGGTGCGCGGCGCCCGACGTGCAGCAGATCGTTCTCATCGACGCCCCGGCGGTGCTCGGCTGGGATGGATGGCGCGCGGTCGGAGTGAAGTACGGGCTCGGGGTGATCGAGGCCATGCTCGCGCACGCGATCGCACAGGGCGCCATTCCTGACCAGCCGGTGCGCCCGACCGCGCATGTGCTGCTCGGGGCGCTCGACGAGGCCGCGCTGTACGTGTCTCGCGCTGCCGACCGGGACCAGGCACGCAAGGAGATGGAGGCCGTGTCGGACCGGTTGCTGAGCGGGATCGCGGGACGCTAGCGCTGCGGCAGCAGCAGCGCGCTGTCACCGAACTCGTGCCACAGGTATCCGTGCTCGACGGCTTCCTGGTAGGCCGCGGCCACCAGTCCGGGGCCGACGACGGCCTCGAGGAGCAGCAGATGCGAGGCACCGGCGTCGTGCCACCCGGTGATCAGCCCGTCGACCACCCGGGCGGGTCGATCCGGTCCGAGCACCAGGTCGGTCCACCCGGAGACGGCGCGCACCACACCGTCGGGCCCTGCGGCAGACTCCAAGGCGCGGGTGACCGTCGTTCCCACGGCGATGACCCTTCCGCCGGTGGCGCGGGTGAGGTTGACCAAGCGCGCCGTGGCGGGTGGAACATCGAACGGTTCTGCCGCCGGCGCCTCGCCGGGCTCCGCGGAGGAGACGCCGGCGTGCAGCGTGATCGGCGCGATGACGATTCCGGCGGAGACGAGCGAGGTCACCAGATCGGTGCTGAATGGCCTTGCCGCGCTGGCCATTTCGGCGCTGCCGGGTAGCCGCGCGAACACCGTCTGATAGCTGCGCAGCGGCCACGGCCGCGGCACATAGCTGTAGCGGATCGGCCGACCATGCCGGCCGAGATAGGCCGTGACGTCGCCCTCGATCGCCAGACGCGCCGTCCACAGTCGGCTGCCCACCACATCGGGGTTCGGGTAGGACGACGTCACCACCAGCGCGGCACCCTCGGGCAGCCCGATGCGCTCACCGGGCTCGACATCCCGAAGCGGTCCGGTCGGGTCGGTGGCCGCACGCAGTTCGACCACCCAGACGTGGTCGGCGAGTGCCGTGGAGAAGTGCACCGCGATCGGGTCACCGGTGCGCGTGCCGTCGACCGCGGCGGGCAATGTCGCCGAGTTGTTGACCACCAACAGATCCCCGGGTCGCAGGTGCTCGCCCAGCTCGGAGAACCGGGTGTGGATGAGGCGGTCGGGCCGGGCGATCAGCAGCTTGACACCGTCCCGCGCGACGCCGTGCGCCTCGGGCGGCTCGACCGCATCCGACCCGGGCGGCCGATCGAAACGCGTTTGTGGAATCGCCAACGTCATGCCGACACCCCGGCCGCGAGCAGATCGCCGGCGCGATAGCGGCCCGTCGGCGGTCTGGTGTCGAGCAGCCGCAGCAGCGCGGGCACGACGGACTCCGGCTCTGGGCGATCGGAGATGTCCTCGCCGGGGAAGGCGGCTTGGTGCATTTCGGTGCGCATGTCGCCGGGGTCGAACGCGTACACGCCGACGGCCGGATTCTCCGCACCGAGGATCGCCGACAGGTGATCAAGCGCCGCCTTCGACGAGCCGTAACCGCCCCAGCCCTCATAGGCCTCGACCGCGGCGTCCGACGTGAGGTTGACGATCACACCGCGGTTTGCGGTCAACGCGGTCAACGTCGCCTGGATGAGGGAGAGGGGAGCGAAGACGTTCGTGTTGTAAACCGCCCGCAGGTCGGCGGCCAGGTAGTCGGCGAGTGCGGGTTGGGGGCTGGGGCCGAGCCGGCTTGCGTTGTTCACCAGAAGTTCGCAGCGGTCCGGCGTCGATCGCGGCGACGACCAGCGCGGCGCGGTGGGCCGGGTCTGTCACGTCGCCGGGAATGGCGATGAACCGCGGAGAGTTCAGCGCCTTGGCGGTGGCGTCGAGGTCAGCCGCGCGCCGGGCGTCCGCCACGACTGTCCAGCCCCGGTCGAGCAGTGCTGCGGTCAGCGCACGGCCGAATCCGCGGGAGGCGCCGGTGACGATCGCGACGGGAGAGGTGCTGTCGGAAGCAGTCATACAGGCATACTGGTAGTTGAAGTTAACTTTAAGTCAAGTGTCCTGAGCGAGTGAGGTGCGACTTATGCAGAGCCGAGACCTTCTGACGGTCGGTGAGGTGGCCCGACCGAAGCGGATTCGCGGCGTCCGCGATCCGGTTCTACGACAAGGAAGGCCTGATCACCGCGACCCGGACGAGCGGCGGGCAGCGGCGATTCGAGCGAAACATGCTGCGGCGGCTAGCGTTCATCCGCGCGGCCCGCAATGTCGGCCTGACCCTTGAGGAGATCGCGGCTGCTCTCGATACATTGCCGGAGGGCCGCACGCCGACCCGCGCCGACTGGGGACGGTTGTCGAAGGAGTGGCGCGCCCGGCTCGACGACCAGATTGCCGGCCTGATGGCGCTGCGGGACAGCCTGGACTCGTGCATCGGCTGTGGATGCCTGTCGCTGAAACGGTGCGCCATCTCCAACCCGTCGGACAGCGCGGCCCCGGCAGGCCCGGGTGCGGTGTACCTTCCGAGGTCTCTGCGGCGCCAGCAGACGGCGTAGTCCCTAGCGACATCGCTACGCGCGCAATGAGTTCGACATCTCGCTTCGTCGAGCGCGGTGCGCCAGCATCAGCGTGGCTGCGCTGGCGGTACACAGCAGCGCGGCGGCGACGAACACCGACTCATATCCGCCGAACGCGGTGCCGGCGATCCCGGCGAGGAACGGACCAACCGCACGCGCACCGACGACAAACGCGCCGAGGACGCCGTTGATGCGGGGGTAGTTCGCCGTGCCGTAGTACTCGGCCACCAGGGTGCCGCGCACCAGCGCCTCCAGCCCGAACCCGAGGCCGAACAACAGCGCGAACACGACCAGCAGCGTGGTTGCCACTGGGCCAATTCCATTCGTGCACAACAGGATTACGAGCGCGACACCCTGACCGAAGAAGATCAGCGCAGTGGCGCGGTGTTGAGGCAGACGACTGCGCAGGACCGTCACCAGTAGCCGGCCGCCGACCTGGAACACGCCGATGCTGCCCGCGGCCAGCGCGGCCGACGGTCAACGAGTAGCCGCGATCGGTCAGATATACGACAAGCACGACGCTGACGGCGAACTTCGCGCCGGTGCTCATCACCAGACACACCGTGATCCATCGAAATGAGTTGCTGCGCAACACCTCACCGAGACGGCCGTTGACGTCGTGCGCCTCTGGACGCGGCGGCCCCGGCGCACCGTCGGGGTGCAGGCCGAGGTCGGCCGGCCTGTGCCGGACCAGCATGGCGTGCACGGGCAGCCCGATCAGTGCGGCGATCCCGGCGAGCACCAGCAGCGCGTCCCGCCAGCCCAGCCAGGTGACCAGCGCTGCGGTCAGCGGCACGAACACGACGCTGGCGAGCCCGCCGAAGACGGTCAGCACCAGCACCGCCCGCGGCCGGTGCCGATCGAACCAGGCCGCGGTCACCGCGAACACCGGCTCGTACAGGGTGGTCGCCATCGCAAGACCGCCGATCGCGAAGACGCAGAAGAACATTGGCACCGAGTCGACGGTCGACCACAGCGCCAGCATGACCACCGTGGCCACCGTGCCGGTGGTCATCACACCGCGCGCACCGTGGGCCTGCAGCACCCGCCCGACCGGGATCGCGAGTAGCCCGGAGATGATCACCCCGGTCGCGTACGCAGCGTTGAGTTCGGCCGTCGACCAGCCCAGCTCGTCGCGCATGGGCACGACCAGCACGGAGAACGCGTAGATCAGTACGCCCCACGACACCAATTCGGTGACACCAAGCCCGCTGACCATGAGCCAGCCGTAGAACGGGCGGGGGCGTCGCGTGGTCATCCGCCTGTCAGGCTCCGTTGCAGCAGGACAGTGTCCAGCCAGCGTCCGTGCTTGTATCCGACCCCGGTCAACCGACCGGCGTCGACGAAACCGCGGTTATGGTGCAGCGCAAGGGAAGCCGCGCCGTCCGCGTCCACGATGACGGCGATGACCTCGCGAATACCGCACCGCGCGCATTTCTCCAGCAGCGCGTCGAGCAGGCCGCCGCCGACGCCGCGGCCGACGGCATCGGGTGCGACGTACACCGAATCCTCGACGGTGTGGCTTGTAGGCGGGTCGCGCCTTCCACGGCGAGCAGTAGGCATACCCGGCGATTTCGCCGTCGAGTGTGGCGGTCAGGAACGGCAATCCGTCGGCCGTGACCGCGCGGAAACGCCGCAGCCATTCGGCGCTATCGGGTGGGGTGAGCTCGAACGTGGCCACCCCGCTGCGCACGTGATGTGCGTAGATCTCGGCGAGCGTGTCGAGATCGTCCGGTGAGGTGGGGCGGATGGCCAGCACGATGCTATTTCGCTATAGAGGAATGATTCATTACTATAGTATACGTGGATCTCGAGTCGTTGGGTGAGCGGGTCCAATCACTGCGCACCGATCGCGGGTTGACGCTGCGGGAGCTGGCCGATCGGTCGGATGTCAGCGTCAGCATGCTGTCGTCGGTGGAGCGCGGTGAGAAGGCGCCGACCGTTGTGGTGCTGGACCGGATCGCGAGCGGGTTGGACGTCACACTGGCGAGCCTGGTCGCGGGGCCCGACGTCGAGCGGGTGATCGTGCGCCGCGCCGCCGACCAAGACCGGGTCGACGAACCCGGCGGCTGGCAACGCACGATCCTCACGCCGGTGGTGCCCGGGGTGAACTTCGAGTGGATTCGCAGTGCCTTGCCACCGGGGTGTGACGCCGGCAGCTTTCCGGCATACGCGGCGGGATCCCACGAGTTCGTCGCCGTCGCGTCGGGGACGCTGACACTGACGGTCGGCGAGCGCGAATTGACGTTATCCGCAGGCGATTCGGTGTACTTCGCGGCGGACACCCCGCACGCCTACGCGAACCGCGGCCAGACGCGATGTGTCTATCACGTCGCCGCGTTGATCATGCGCCCGCGAACCCCGGGAACGGGTCGTGCTCGTCGCTAGTTGTTGAGTCTGTAGTTATCGTGGCCCTCACTCGAAAATCCTCTCGATAACTACAGGCTCACGGCCGACGCATTGATGACTCAGAGCGCTGGGTCCGCCTCAGCAGGCGACGGGATGCGATTCGCAATATGGCGTTGTGCCGGGAAAGCGGTAGCGATGGTCGGCAATCCATCGATAGACGGCATCTTGCAGCGACCGGATGCCGGGAACCCGATAGATCACGAGGGGCAACCGGGTGCGGAGCGCCGCCGAGAGCGCGGCGTTGACCGCCTCCGCGCCGCTGTACACAGCGCCGGACGAATCCAGCCACCGGACCGAATCCAAGAGTTGCGACGGCTGAATACCGAGTCGCTCGGCCACTCCGGCGCCTTGCAGTGGCTCCGTCCTGACATTGCCGGTTCGGTCGAGTCGCACCAGGAAGTTACGCGACCGCGTGCACATTCCGCAGGCTCCGTCGAAGAACAAGACTCCGGTCATGACTCCATTGTTCACCCGGGCGCCAGATCGCCTCAGCGCGCCGGCGGCCCCGGTTTGGCGTCGGCTGCGTCGCGGCGGCGGGCGGCCATACCGGCGAGCGCCTCGAATACGACGCGGTGCGCGGCATTGACCGTGAGCTCCGCGTGGTCGTAGGCCGGCGCCACCTCGACCACGTCGACCCCGGCCACGTCGTGCTCGTAGCACAGTTGACGCACCATCCGGAGCAGGTCAGCACTGGTGATGCCGCCAGGCTCCGGCGTGCCGGTACCAGGTGCGTGAGCCGGGTCGAGGACATCGATGTCCACCGAGACGTAGAGCTTGTCGGCCTTCGCCAGCGCCTCGGCCGACCGCGTCAAGCATGACGTCCTTGAATCCGCGTTCCCAGATCTCCTGCATCGTGTGCCACGTCATGCCCTGCTCGAGCATCCACTCGAACGTGTCCTGCGGTGGCCAGTAGCCGCGCAGCCCGACCTGGACGAAATGGGTCCCGGGCACCGCGCCCGACTCGATGAGCCGCCGCATCGGGGTGCCGTGGCTGGCCAAGTTGCCCTCGATTTCGTCGGCGGTGTCGGCGTGGGCGTCGAAGTGGACGATCCCGACATTGCCGTAACCATGCACATCGGCCACCGCGGTGGCCGCCGGCCAGGTGATCGAGTGGTCGCCGCCGAGGATGACAGGGACGATGCCGCGAGACGCGACCGCGTGCACACGCTCGCGGATGTTGGCATGGGAGACCTCGGTCTGGCCGTGCGGACAGTACGCATCCCCGAAGTCGATGACCTCCAGCCAGTCGAAGATCTCCAGACCCAGATCCAGGTGGTAGGTGCCGGGCTCGTATGCGGTGGCCCGGATGGCGCGTGGACCGAACCGGGCCCCCGGCCGGTTGGTCGTCGAGATGTCGAACGGAGCCCCGACGATCGCTGACGTCGGGTCGCCACGACTCGAGTTGTTCGACCTCGGTCAGGAACGGCCGATGTCCGAATGACACCAATCCGGCGTGGGCCAGATCGAGCTGCTCGGCCATGCCCGGCGGAATGTCGCGCTGATGGTCATGCTCGTGACTCATGCGATGACGGTACCGTCCGGCGGGCGAGGATGTAGCACCGTCGGCTGGGGAACTCGATGTCGGCGATCGGTTCGCGGTCGAGCCGCGCCAAGACGCGAAATCCGTTGGCGACCAAGTCTCGTCACCTCAGCCGGATCGAGAAAGTAGCCGTCCATGTCGACGGTATGACCGAGGAACGTACGCACATGGTTGACGTCTCCCGGTGCGAAGCCTGGCCCGTCGACGTGGAACGACATCAACAGAACGCCGTCCGGCCGGAGAGTCCGCGCGAATTCGGCGAACGCCCGCACGCGTTCGTCGGGATCGAGATGGATGATCGAATACATCGCCACGACACCGGACCACACGCCGTCGCCAAACGGCAGCCCCAGCATGGACGCCACCTCGAACCGCAACCGCGGATCGCGTTGCCGGGCAACCGCAATCATCTCGGGGGACAGGTCGACACCGAGCACGTCGTCGCGTCGCCCTGCCAGGAACCGGGTGATATGTCCTGTGCCACAACCGATGTCGGCAATTGCTCCGGGCGGCGCCATTTCACAGAAGGCCTCGAGCAGCCCGCGTTCCAGCGGCTTGTGGTCGAGCTCATCGGCGAACTGCTCGTCGTACGTTGTTGCGACGGCGTCGTAGCCGGCCCTGACCCGGTCGTCGGCCATTTCAGGCTGGAGCCGCCAGCGCCTGACGCAGCATCCCGGGAACTTCCGTCGCTTTGCCCAGTCTTCGGTGGACACAACCACATAGACGTTGTGGCCACGGACGGCGGTCTGCTCCGGCGTCGATCCGTTGTGGCGCAGCACATCGAACCCCAGCGTGAAGCTGGTCGACCCGATCCGTCGCAGTGCACCGCGACCCGCACCGAGTCGCGCCAACGCACCGGGGCGACGTAGTCGATCTCGCTGTGCACGACCTGAATGTCATGCCCACTCGCGATCAACCCGGATACGTCACGCCGAGATGGTCGAGAAAACCGGTGCACGCCTCGTCGAACCAGGTGAGGTAGTGGCCGTTGAACACCACGCCCTGCTGGTCGACTTCGGCGTAGCGCGGCACGACCGGCAGCGAAAACAGGCTCACGGCACCACAGTAATGTCCCGGCCGTGTCCGACCTCGACATCGACGCGCACCGCGCAATGACGCCGGGTGTGCACATCGGAATCACTTGAACAATGCCGGTGCCGCGCTGCTGAGCACACAGACTATCGCCACCATGACCGACTACCTGCGACCGCGAAGCTCAGATCGGTGGCTACGAGGCCGCCGACGAAGCGGCCGACCAGATCGAGCGCCGTCGTACGAGGCACTCGCCGAACTGCTCGGCGCCTTGCCGTCGCAGATCGCGTTGTTCGACAACTCGACCCACGCCTGGAACGCCGCGTTCTACTCGGTGCCGTTGCGGGCGGGCGACCGCATCCTGACCGGCCGCGACGAATACGGCAGTAACGTGCTGGCCTACCTGCAGATCGCGCAGAGAACCGGGGCGGAGGTCGTCGTCGTCCCCGATGACGACACCGGTCAGATCGACGTCGACGCGCTGGCCGACCTCATCGACGAGCGCACCAAACTCATCGGTCTGACGTGGGTGCCCACCTCGGGCGGACTGGTCAATCCGGCCGCCGAAGTGGGCCGGCTGGCGCGGGCCGCCGATGTGCTGTATCTGCTCGACGCCACCCAGGCGGTCGGCCAGTTCCCGATCGATGTGTCGGCCATCGGCTGCGACATGCTCACTGGCACCGGCCGCAAATATCTGCGCGGGCCGCGGGGCACCGGCTTCCTCTACGTCGGGCAGCGCGCCATGGATCGCCTCGAGCCGTTCGTCGCCGAGATCCGCTCCGCCACTTGGGATGGCGGCCGTTCGTTCACCTGGGTCGACGGCGCGCAACGGTTCGAGACATGGGAGAACAGCTACCTCAATGTCCTCGGGCCTCGGCGCCGCCGTGCGCCAGGCGCTCGACCTCGGGCTCGACTGGATCGGCACGCGCAGCGCCGCGCTCGGTTCGCGATTGCGCGAGCGGTTGGCGCAGAGCAATGGTGTGACGGTGCACGATCAGGGCCGCGAGCAGTGCGCCATCGTCACCGCACGAGTGGCCGGCGTGGACACCGGCGAAGTCGCCGAGGCGTTGTCGCGGCAGGGCATCAACGTCAGCACCACCGTCGCCGAGCACACCCAGTTCGACGCCGAAGTCCGCGACGTCCACCCGTTGGTCGCGGTTGTCGCCGCACTACTACAACACCGAGGCGGAGATCGACCGGACCATCGACGCTGTGGCGTCCTTGGGCGGCCGCACGCGGAAAGTGAGGTGACTGCGCGGCGTGCATGGGCAAGACTAAGCGCGTGCAGTTGGTGACGATCGATGACATCCAAGCGGCCGCCGAACTGATTCGGCCGTTCATCGTGCGAACGCCGCTGATCCCCGCGGGATGGGCCGATGACGATCGTCCGCTCTGGATCAAACCGGAGAGCCTGCAGTCGATCGGCGCCTTCAAGGTGCGCGGCGCGTTCAACGCCATCGGCCACCTCGACGAATCCGTCCGCACCAGGGGCGTGGTGGCCTATTCGAGCGGCAACCATGCGCAGGCGGTGGCTTATGCCGCAGCCGTGTATGCCATCCCCGCACACATCGTGATGCCCGAGGAGACGCCGAACATCAAGGTTGCCGCGACCCGCAGTCACGGCGCCGAGGTGGTGCTGTGCGGCCCGGGCCAGCGCGAGAAGGTGGCGGCCGAGGTTCGTCGAGGAGACCGGCGGCGTGTTGGTGCCGCCGTTCGACCATCCCGACATCATCGCCGGCCAGGGCACCATCGGCCTCGAGATCGCCGAGGACCTGCCCGCCGTGGAGAACGTGCTGATCCCCGTCAGCGGCGGCGGCCTGGCCTCGGGCATCGGCACGGCGATCAAGGCGCTCTGCCCACACGCTGCGGTGTTCGGCGTCGAACCCGAACTCGCGGCGGACACCGCGGAGGCACTGCGGCTGGGCCACCGTGTCGATTGGTCCATCGAAGACAGCAACCGCACGATCGCCGATGGACTGCGGTCACAGCCCTCCGATTTGACCTTCGCCCATCTGCAGAAGGTGCTGGACGGCGTTATCACGGTGTCCGAGAACGAGATTCGCGGCGCAGTACGCGAACTGGCGCACAAGGCGCACCTCGTCAGCGAACCAAGCGGAGCGGTCGCGCTGGCCGCCTATCGCCAGGGTTCGACGCCACCCGGCCGAACGGTGATGATCCTTTCCGGAGGCAACATCGAACCCGTGATGCTGCAACAGATTCTGGACGTGTAGCGGTCAGTTCGCCATTGCGGGCAACACCAACGGGACTGACACGACGCACATTTCGTGAATCGAGTGCAGCCACGCGTCTTCCTTCGGCGGCGGCCTTAGGTAACGCCTCCGGCCGGTCCACCCGCACGTGCAGACGGCCACGCTGTGGGCGAAACCGTAATCGCGCACGGCCACCACACCGTCCATGACGAAATCCGGTGGCAGAGAGTGCCATCCGTTTGCTGGGGAGAGGCCAGCGTCGATGGGTACCGCTATTGACATCGGTGAGCCTCCTACGTCGGTCCGACCGCGTTGTCCCATCAGACGCCCGTGCAAGCAATCCGGTTCCAATGCTCACCTGTGTGCGTACGCAATTCGATCGCAGCCAGGTCACGGCTTGGCCACTTCGATGGGGCCGTGCTTTCTTTGCCGCATCATAATGGCGAGACGTCCGCCCGGGGTGCCTACGCGTGCCACGAAACGCTTTCCGGCACAGGCCATGTCGCAGCAGACAGACCATCGGCAAAGGCCACACTGTACGACTTGCAGGAGAATCCTGGCGCACAGCACATTTCGACCCCTGCGTCAGTTGTGGCATGGTCGCGCTGCCCCGATGCCCGGTGAGCCACTATCACAGCGTGCTGTAACCTCACCCGGAACGCTGGACGTCGAAAGGCTGAATTGGACGCCGTACTGGGCTTATCGGTGACACCATCCGCCGTCGGTCTTGTCCTTGTCGAGGGACAGGACGCCGACGGCCCCACCATGGACCGCGACGGCATTGAGGTGCGGTCACCGCCATCGGCCGAGTCCGCTGCAAACCTGCGAGCAAGCGGCCGCGGCTGTGCTGCGCACCGAAGCGACCGCCACCTCCCGTGGCCACCGGCTGCACTCGATCGGCGTGACGTGGAGCGATGACGCCGATACCGAGGCCGAGCTGCTGCTGAAGTCCTTGACGGATTCCGGTTTCGGCAATGTCGTGCCGGTTCGGCTGCCCGAGGCGACCGAAGCCTTGGCTTGGGGTATTGCCGAGGTCATCGGACATGAGACGACCGCGGTGTGTGTCATCGAACCCGAAACCGTCATCATGCTCATCGTCCACATCCGCGAGGGCGCCGTGCAGACCGCGGTCAACCACGCGATCCACAGCGAAGAGCATCCTGGTCCAGTGGCTGAGCGCGGTGTTCACGCGCGCAGACTGGCAACCCGAAGCGCTGGTCGTCGTCGGTTCCGGTGGTGATCTGGAAGCGCTCATGCCCTGGCTTGAAGACGCTCTTGTCGGTTCCTGTCTTACGCCCCGGCGGAAGCCGAGCTCGCCCTGGCCCGCGGCGCGGCCCTGGCGTCGGCGCATAACACCGATTTCGCGTATCGTAGACGACGCACCGGGCACCAAGGAGCGTCGTCGGGAGACCGCCCGCCGGCCGATCGCGCAGACCGGGCCGCTGGCCCTGCTGGTCGCCGGGTGTACTGACCTTTGTGGTTTCGCTGTCGGTCGCGATCAGCCTGCAGCTCACGCCGAAGAACGACCCCCGGCCGCCGGAGGCCCGCCCGGCCGCCAATACGTCGCCCGAGGCACCGGCAGCGGTCGCCGCCCGATCCGCACCTCGCTCGCTCCGCCGGTCGGCCGTTCCCGCGCCGGTTGCGCATGACGCCGATGGCGCCCCCACCAGAGGCACCGCCCGCGAGGTCGCGCCGCCGCCGGTCGAGGTGCCCTGTCGAGCAGCCCGAGGCGCCGGTAGCCGTCGCCGACGCGCCGCCGGTCCACCCGGCCGAGCCCGTCGCTCCGCCACCGCTGGACCCGACCTGCCGCCGCCGGCAGCGCCTGCGCCGCCGCCGCCGGGACAGCTCGCCCCGCCGCCGGCTGCCCCCGAGCCCGTCGAGCGTCCTGGCATCCTGACACGGCTCAAGGACCGGCTGTCCGACATCGGCCCGAAGACGAAGTTCAGCCCGGGGAGACTCTGCCACCGGCGCCGCCGGCACCCCTGACGGTGTTGCCGCCGCCACCGCCGCCGCCGTGATCTAGGCGTTCAGGCCATCTCGGGCACCCGCAGATGGGCCACTGCCAGCTCGAAATCGCCTTCGTCGAGAATCTCTGCGGATACCTCCTGGCTGCCCGTGGCCCGCAGCTGGTCCAGCTGCTCCCGGTCACGTTGCAGTGCATCGAAGCTGTCGAAGGTCGCGCAGGCCACGCCCGCGACCGGACGCGCGATCGACCATCAGGCTGGCACTGCAAAATCCCTCGAGCCCCTCGAGCGCGGGCAGGATCGTCGTCTTGTAGAAATCGATGCCGCGGTCGATCTGATCGGGGTCGACCTTGACCCAGGTGGCCCGGACGCACGCGCCCTCACTGGACCGGTGGTCACGGTGCAGGACGGCGATGTCCCATTCTTCGACTTCGCGCTTGCCGCTGAACATCTCTATCGGCCCGATCACGAACCGGCCGAATGGATTCCGCACTTGCGCGCATCGCGTCCTCGGTCTCCCAGGCGCTGGTGGCGATGCACCGGCCCGATTGACGGTCGACCAGAAGTGACATGCCGATGAATCCGTCAAGGCCCTCGAGGGCCCCCATCACCGTGTCGCGGACATGCGCAATCCCGTCGTCGATGGACGAGGTCTGCGCATGAATTGTTGTACTCCGTGCGCACATTTCTGCCTCCGTTGGATGGGGCAGCGTCTCGACGGCGCCGCCGGACGAATCAATCGTCCTCCCAGGTGCCTGCCGTGGCAATGGGCGCGGCCGGACAACACCGGATACGCTCGCTGAGGTGAATGACGATGCTGCGCCTGCCCGGCTCGCCGATCCTGCGGGTCGTGCTTCGGGTCGCGATCGTGGTCGCGGTGGTGGTTGCGCTGATCGCGGTGGAGATCTCGTCGCGGTACGGGGTGTGGTGGCGGCTGATCACTTTCACGTACCAGGCGAACGTGCTCGCAGCGGCGTACTACGTGTGGACGCTCGCCTCGCCGCGGGCCGACGCCCGCGTCGGTCTGCGGGGTGCGGTGGTCCTCTACGTGGTGATCGCCGGTGTCATCTGGAATGTATTCCTGACCGGCTACAGCATGGGCTACACGGCGGCGAACATCCTGCTGCACGTTGTCGTGCCGATACTGGCCCTGACCGACTGGCTGCTTGTCGGGCGGGGCCAGGGCCTGGTGCGCTGGTGGCAGCCCGTGGCCTGGCTGGTCTATCCGGCGGCCTACGCTGGTCCTGGCGCTGCTGGTGCTCAACAACGTGGGCCGGCGTGCGCCGTATTACTTCCTCGATCCAGACAGCGTGGGGATGGCCACCGTATTGGCAATATTTGTGTGCTCACCGCCTGTGTGCTGGCCGTGGGCTACACTTTGCTGGCGGTCAACCGCGTCAGCGACACCGGCCCGAATCGACGCTTCCTGAAACGATCTGTCCTGCGCGTTCGATTATTGGTTGTGGCGCAATACAATATGGCCGACGACATGCGCAGGCACGTATGGCCTTGCGGTTCCCCGGGTATTCGATGAGCGACGAACTAGAATGGAGAGTGTGCTGAATGCCGATCTTCGGAGGAATGCAGGCCGTGCATAGAGCCGTTCGATATGTGCTTGTCGTGCTGGGCATTGCGGCGCTCGCGATGACGGGATCGTCGCCACCAGTTCGGCAAGCGTCACGACGCCAACCGACATCGTGGACGTCCAACCGGCTTCCGGAGCGACGGTCGGTGTCGCGCATCCGGTGGTATTGACCTTCGCCGGCCCGGTCGCAAACCGCTCGGCTATCGAGCAGTCCATCAAGTTCACCTCGCCCGCCACCCCGAGTGGGTCGTTCACCTGGCTCAATGACCGTGTTCTGCAATGGAATCCGGACGGCTTCTGGCCGGCGCACTCGACGATAACCATGACGGCTGGGTGGCGCGAAGATGAGCTTCCAAACGGGCGCCGCGGTCATGGGTGTCGCAGATATTTACGCCTACACCTTCACCGTCAGTAGCGACGGCGCAGGTCTTGCGCGAGATGCCGGCGTCGATGGGTAAACCCCGCTTCCCGACGCCCCAGGGGACTTTCAGCGTTCTCCGCAAGGAGGAAGTGGTTGTGATGGATTCGAGGACCATCGGCATCCCGCTGGACGACCCGGAGGGTTACAAACTCACGGTCGAGAACGCCGTGCGGATCACCAATGGCGGCGTCTACGTGCATTCGGCGCCATGGTCGACGGGATCACAGGGCTATGCGAACGTCAGCCACGGCTGCATCAACCTCGGTCCCGACAACGCCGCATGGTATTTCGACATGGTCAGTGTCGGAGATCCGGTCATCGTTCGGGCGTAGTCGCAGCAGTTCGCTACGTCAGCAGAATAGATTCAGAGCCGGGATGCGGCCGTCGGTGGTGAACACCTCGCCAAAGTTGCAGTCGCCGTTCGCCGTTGCGGTGTAGATGACCCCATGTCCAAGTGGGTGATGTGCCCAAGGTCTTCGCGTGTCAGGCCGTAGGTCTGCAGCATCGGCACGAACCCGTCGTTGCGGCTGGCGAATTCGCTTTCCACACAGAACGTCAGATCTGACTTGTTGAGCCGCGCAGATCCGAGAGTTTCGTCATTCAGAGCCGCTGCGCCTCCGCGATGCGCCGATTGGCCACTTATGTCACGGTCAAGACCAAAAGCCGTCGCATAAGTGGCCGCTCGGCCAGACTCTGGGGACAGCCGTCAGACCGAAGTCGCGTGCGCGTGCAGGTTCTTCGCCGTAGGCGAGGTTGCGACCGTGGCCGGATCGGGGTAGGTGCCCAGCACCCGGTCGGCGGTGCCGGCGCTGGTGACGGTGAACCAGTAGTGCTCGTTCTTGTAGTGGTGCTGCCGGTGATTGCGCCAGATCGCCCGGTAGAAACGGGTCTTCGGCTTGTAGTCGCTGTGGATCAGGTAGTGACTCCACTCGTAGCCGATGCCCAGGATCGCGATGAACACCAGGTAGGTCAGGCCCATGCCGAGCCGCGGGAACGCCAGCAGCGCGATCGCAACCGGAAGCGGAAGCACCCACAGCAGCGCCTTCCACGGGATGAAGATCAGCGGAATGTTGCGCGGGTCCACGTGGTGCGCGCGGTGCTCACGCGCGAGCAGCGGGTCGATGGTGAGCGGGCCGACATGCTTTGGGCGCCAGTGCAGTATGAACACGTGGATGATCCACTCGAAGAACGGGAACAGGGCGATCATCACCACGCGGCACGAAACGCGTCGGTGATCTGCCAGTCACCGACGACGATTCGTGCGGTCAGCGCCGCGACGAGGGTGGCGCCAATCATCCACGGCGACGGGTGCTTCCGAATTCGCGGCCACGCATCGGACAGCGTGAACGCCTTACGTGCCGATGCGCGCCGTCGAGGTGGTCATCGTTGGTCCTCCAGATTTTCGATAGCGGCAAGAAGGGCCGTCGTTGCGGGTTCGAGCAGCTCCTGCGCGGCTTGCCTTGCCCCGCCGGGGTCGCCGGCGACGATCGCGTCGGCCAGCTCGCGGTAGGCCTCGGGCCGGCCGACCTCGTCGGCCATCACGGTGGCCAAGGCCGGTAGCGCGGGCTCATAGGTGGCGCGAAGCGTGTTGTACATCAACCGAAACGCGATGGAATCCGCACCGTCGACGATGTGGTCCCAGAACGTCAGCGCATGGCGCTGCTGCTCGACGGGATCGTCTTCGTCCGCCAGCTTGCTGCAGCGAATCGGCGAGCAGCGCGGCCAACTCCGGTCGCCGGCGTTCGGCGGCAAGTTCGGCAACCTTGGGTCCGTTGTGGAGACGGGTCTCGAGGATGCTGCGTACGACCGAGAAGTCGAGTTCGCCGGCGCGGATCAGCAGGCGCGGCAGTAGGTCCAGTCCGGCGTGGCGCCGGAAGTCGCGAACCGTGGTGGCGTCGCCCTGACGCACCTCCACCAGCCCGGCAGAGGTAAGCCGCTTGAGCGCTTCGCGGACCGCGGGCCGCGACACCCCGAGCACCTCGGCAAGCCGGCGCTCACTGGGCAGGGCCTCGCCGGGTTGCATCTCACCGCTGAGCACCTCGGCGACGATCTGCTCGAAGACGTCCTCGGGCACGGATCGGCGATTCACCGGTTGCAGGGCCATGCGCCGAGAATGCCACGCTACCGGCCAGAGGTCAAGTGGTCAGACCAGTGGGTCGTCCTGACCATGGCCCGAACGTTCCGTACCGCTCGAAGAATCGCCGAAAATTCGAGCGGTAACGAACGTTCGGGCCGCTAGTTGTGGGTGAGTCGCGCTTTCATCGCGTCGGCCAGCGTGAGCATTGCCGACAGCGGGCGCACCATGACGGTCAGCTCACTGATCGCGCCCTCGTCGTCGAGCTGGATGAAGTCGCATCCCTCCAACTGTTTGTCTCCGACCCGGGCCTCATAGACCAGGGCGTGATCGCGCGCGTCGTCGGCACCGATCTCGCGGACATACCGGAAGTCCTCGAACACCATCACGACGGCGTCCAGGATCGGGCGCACCGCATCGCGGCCCCGGTACGGCGTGTGCACGACGGGGCTCCGGAAGACGACGTCCTCGCGGAGCAGGGCAACGGCGGCATCGATATCACGGGCTTCGATTGCGCGACGGAACGGGTGCACCACTTGTCCACCTCAAGAGTCAATTAGCAGTCGGCTTCGATCCGGAAGGTCGCGGTGACCTCATTGCTCGGGTTGTCGGTGAATGAGCCGTCGGCGGATCCGTTGATCGTGTACGTGCCTTCGGCGCTGCTCACCTCCGCCTCGCCGATGTTGCCTACCCAGAAGCTGCCCGTGAAGCCGCCGAAATCGCGGAAATCGACCGACTCGGCGGTGACCGCGTCCCCGGTGTCCACCACCGCCTTGAACCCTTTCGCTTCGTCCGGGGTCTCGATGATCCAGGTCCACCCCGTCTGCGAACAGCGGACCGCGTGCGGGCCACCCGTGCTCTGGCCGTTGATGGTCACCTTCGCGGTGGTGCCGCCGAGGGCAGGCGGCGGCGAGGCAGCAGCCCGCCACACCGGCGACGAGTACGGCTGCGGCCACCGCAACGAGTCGGTTCTCCATGTGGCCGACTCTATTGGTGTTCGCGGCCTTCCACGTGCATTTCAGCGCAGTGCCGCGGCGGTAGCCTCGTCGGCGGGCAGGAACGCCTCGATGGAAAGCTCGGCGGCGGTGAGGTCCAGCGCGGTGCCGAATGTCGTTACGGTGCTGAGGAACCTCAGAAGCTGTCCTTGCGGGGTAGTCAATTCCAGCGGAACCGCGACCCTGCCGAGATCGCGGGTCTCCTCGAAACCGCCTGGGTACGACTCGATCTCGGCGAGCAGTGACGACAGTTCGGTTGAACCGCTGACTGCCGCCTCGCGGCGCAGCCGCTCGATCAGGTGATGTCGCCATTGCGCGAGGTTTCGGATGCGCGGCGCCAGACCCTCCGGATGCAGGGCGATGCGCAGCGCGTTGGCTCGTTCGAGCAAGTGCGGCGCCACTCCGTCGAGCAACACCCCGGCGCCCGCGTTGGCCCGCACGATCTGCCAGGCCTCGGTCCACCACGACACACGGAAATGGGTTGTAGGCGTTGAGAACCCGCTCGACGCCCTCGCGCACCGCGGCCATGTCGGGATCGTCGAGCGAGCGTTCGGCATACATCGGAGCGAGCCCGGCTGCCATCAACAACCGGTTCTGTTCGCGCAGGGGCACATCGAGCACGGAGGCCAGTCGCAACACCATCGCGCGGCTCGGGGTGGACCTGCCGGTCTCGATGAAGCTGACATGGCGAGGGGAGACGTCGGCCTCGATCGCGAGGTCGAGCTGGGACAGGCGGCGCCGCTGTCTCCACTCCCGCATCAGCGAGCCGAACGCCGGTGCTCTGCACTGCAAGACTGGTCACCGCACCAGTGTCGCCCACAGAACCGGACCGGGACCACTACGTCGCAGGTAATTGCGCTCGTTACCTGCGGGCGGGCACCGTGGAAGGCGTGAGCAAGCAGACGATTCCGCGATGGCTGCGCTTCGTGCTGATTTCCGACCGCGCGGGTTCCGCGTGGTACATCGGCGCCGGCTTCTTCTTCGCGCCGGTGCTGGCCGTGCTGTCGCCATGGCCGACGGTCACCGCGGTGCTGTGGTGGATCATCGGGCTGTTCGGCCTGTGGCTGGGGCTGCTCGGAATCGCGATGGCCACCGGGTTGGCGATGGTGTTGCGGAGCGGAGCCGAGATCCCGGAGGACTACTGGCGCTCGATCATCGACTATCCGACGGCTAGCGCGACGCCCCGGTGTAATCCACCTGCCAGTGCTTGATGCCGTTGAGCCAGCCCGACCGTAGCCGCTCGGGCTTGGAGATCGGTGTGAGGTCCGGCATCTGATCCGCGATGGCATTGAAGATCAGGTCGATGGTCATCCTCGCCAGGTTGGCGCCGATGCAGAAATGGGCGCCGCTTCCGCCGAATCCGACGTGCGGGTTGGGGTCCCGCAGGATGTTGAACGTGAACGGGTCGTCGAAGACGTCCTCGTCGAAGTTGGCCGAGCGGTAGAACATCACCACCCGCTGGCCCTTCTTGATCTTCACGCCAGACAACTCGGTGTCCTCCAGCGCGGTGCGTTGGAACGACGTGATCGGTGATGCCCAGCGGACGATTTCGTCGGCGGTGGTCGCCGGGCGTTCCTTCTTGAACAGTTCCCACTGGTCGGGGAAATCGGTGAACGCCATCATGCCCTGGGTGATCGAGTTGCGAGTCGTCTCATTGCCCGCGACGGCCAGCAGGATGACGAAGAACCCGAACTCGTCGTCGGAGAGCTTGTGTCCCTTCGACGTCGGCCTGCACCAGTTTGGTGACGAGATCGTCGCCGGGGTTCTTGGCCCGTTCGGCGGCCATCTGCATGCCGTACATGATGAGTTCGATGGACGCGGCCATCGGGTCGTTGGTGGCGAACTCCGGATCCTGATCGCCGACCATCTGGTTCGACCAGTCGAACAGCTTCTTGCGGTCTTCCTGCGGCACGCCCATGAGGCCCGCGATCGCCTGCAGCGGAAGTTCGCAGGACACCTCCTCGACGAAGTCACCCGAGCCATGCGCCGCGGCGGCCTTGACGATGTTCTGCGCGCGCACATTGAGCTCGTCGCGCAGGCGCTCGACGGCGCGCGGAGTGAACGCGCGCGAGATGATCTTGCGCAGGTGGGTGTGGTGGGGGGCGTCCTGGTTGAGCAGGACGACCTTGCCCCGCTCGAGCGACTCGGGGTCGGCGCCTTCGCGGTAGCGCGGCAGCGCGGTCTTCGCATTGCTGGAGAAGACGTCGCTGCGCAGCGACACCTCCTTGACGTCCTTGTGCTTGGTGACGACCCAGAAGCCGCCGTCGTCGAAGCAGCCGACACCCGTGGGCTGCTCGTTCCACCAGATCGGCGCTACCTTGCGCATGTCCGCGAGCTCGTCGATCGGCAGCCGTTCGGCGTAGATGTCGGGGTCGGTGAAATCGAATCCGGGCGGGAGATTGGGAGTCGGCATCGAAGCATCCTCATATGACGTTGTCTAGTGGCCGTACCCGCATTGCTACACCACCATAGACCCTGGTGCAGCCAGTTTCGGAAAGTCGAAGCAAGTCCGCGAAACGCCGAAGTGAAACGTGTTCCGCGCCTTGCGTATGCAATTTTGCTTCTTGGCCACAGGCGGCACAGGTGTAACAATTTTGCTGCCAAGGCTGAAGCACCTAGTAACGCCGCCAGCGCGGTAACAGGAAGGGGGCATCGGTGAGGATCGATCTCGAGGCGAAGGCATTGTCCGCAGTCACGGCGGGAGTCGGCGCGATCGCGGCATTACTGCTGGCCGCGCCGTCGGCATCGGCCGAACCGCGATCCCCATGCCGCCACCGCCGCCGCCCCCACCGGCGCCGACCGCCCCCATCCAGGCCGTAGCCGCCGATCCCGCGATACCACCGGAGGCCGAACCGCACTTGCCGAGCCCGGAGAACCTGCCGCCCGGTACGGTCGACGATCCGGTTACGCCGAGTCAGCCGCGTTTGACCTATCTGCGCGAACTGTGGCACGCCGTACAGACGCAGGAGGTCAGCGGAAGCGACGCGCTTCTCCTGCTGACGCAGCGCCCGCTGGATGCCAATGCCGCACCGCCGCCCGGAGTCGCGCCCGGCCCGCAGCCGCCGCTGCCGCCTGCTCCGCCGCTGCCTGCCTGCTCCGCCGCTGCCGCCGGCACCTCCGCCCGCGCCTGTGCCCTAGTTCGCGGCGCGCCGAGACTGCATCTATGCAGGGGAAGTTCGAGTACGGGCCTGCACAGAATCGATTGCTTCGCCGCTCATCGTCGCGCCGACCGACTCTCGCCACATCCGGCCGATGTCACGCAACATCAGCGGGTAGACGGCCAGATACCGGAACGGCGCGATCGCCACCATGTACATCGACCCGAGTAACCCATTCGGCTTGACGAGGACTGCCATCTGACCGCGGTAACCGCCCGCGCCGTCGGGAACCCAGCCCACGTGCATTACGCCGTGGATCGTCTGGTTGGCGATCTCCAGCGCGAACTCGTCATCGGTCACGTATAAAGGCCTGAAGGTGATCGGCGCCGACACCGAAATCGGTTGCGGTGTCGAGCCAGATTCAGCCGGCAGAGCGTTCACGAAGGATGGCACCCGCACGCCGAGGCCCGTCTCCGGACGGTCCGGCCGAACACGCGCCCAAGCGCAAACCGGATCGCGAACAGGCCACTTACACACGATCGAGCTTTCCGCCGGGTCGAACTCCGCCATCAGTTGGACCAGTCGCGGGAAGTCGTCGGGCCCGCCCGGCGTGGGCAGTGCCCAGACGTCCAGAACCCGGAAACTCCTTGGCAACGCGTGGATTCGCCACGGCCGGGACGTGTGCTCGGCCTTGCTCAGCGGTGCAATATCAAACATACACTACTGTATGCTTGGCTGCGATGTGCCGTCAAGGCCCGCCCGCGCGATAGGAGACACGATGGTCGCTCAAACCCGCACCCCGAAGAGTGCGTGGATCGATGCCGGGTTACAGGCCCTCGCGGCGGGCGGGCCCGACGCGGTGCGGGTGGAGCTCATCGCGCAAGAACTCGGCGTCACCCGGGGCGGTTTCTACTGGCATTTCTCGAGCCGACAGGCGTTTCTCGAGGAGTTGCTGAACACCTGGGAACACCGCAGCACCGATGAAGCGCTCGAACGCGTCGAGAAGGAGGGCGGCGACGCGCAGCGACAAGGTCCGCCGGGCGGGCATGCTCACCTTCTCCACGCGAGCTCCTTCCGATCGACCTCGCCATTCGTGACTGGGCGCGGCGCGACCGATCAGTGGCCAAGCGCCTGCGCCGCGTCGACAATCGGCGCATGGATTACCTGCGCACCATGATCGGCACGTTCGTCGACGACGCCGGACGACGTTGAGGCCCGTGGCATGCTGGCTTTCTCGCTGGCGATCGGCAGTCATTTCATCGCGGCCGATCACGGTGCCCGCAGCCGCAAGCAGGTGCTGGAGCGGGCGACTGCAGCGGCTGCTGGCGTGACGCCGGCTCAACGAAGCGTCGGAGTGTCTTCGGCGAACGCGTCCGCGACGGCCAGGTCGAATTCACCGTGGTCGCTTCCGAGACCTTGCGCCACCAAAGCAGCTGCCGCACAACCTAACCGGGCCGAGGCGCTCATGTCGCGGCCCAGTCCGTGCCGCGAAGGAATCCCGCCGAGAACGCGTCGCCGCACCCGGTGGTGTCGACGACATCGATGGCAAAGGCGGGCACTTGAACGATGTCATCGGCGGTGACGACCAGTGCGCCATCGGCACCACGCGTCGCCGCCACGCATGTCACACCGCGCTCGATCAGTTCGCGGCAGCCCTGTTCGAGCGTCGCCGCTCCCGTGAGGCCGACCACTTGCTCATCGTTGGGCAGCAGGTAATCCAGGTGAGCAAGCGCGGGGGAGATCCACGCGAGCACACCAGGGTCGCCCGGCGTGAGAATGTCGGCGGACGTCACCACACCCGCTGCCTTCGCCCGGGACAGAATCTGCGCGGCTCCCTCGCCGCCCATCAGTTCGGGTCCGCCGATGTGCAGATGCGTTGCGCCGGCGATGGCGTCGTGAGGAGCGTCGTCGGGTCCGTAGGTGAGGTTCGCCCCGGGCACGTGGAAGGCCGGCCGGCTGCCGTCGGGGCGGATCGGAAGCACGGACGACGAGGTCTGCACACCGTCGCGGCGCAGCAGCAGTGAGGTGTCGACGCCATGGCGCTGCAGCATGGTCAGGAACAGGTCGCCGATGGGGTCGGTGCCGACGGCGCCGGCGCTGCGCACTGTTGCGCCGAGCTTGGACAGCGTCAGTGATGTGCCGCCCGCGGCGCCCGCCGGGCTGAACCTGATCTGCTCGACGAGCGCAACCCCCTGGCCCTCGGGGATCGCCTCGACCGGCCGCAGTTGGACGTCGAATATGTGGGCCCCCAGGCATATCACCGTCTGGCTCATGCGTCCCGCCCGTGCACGGCCGTGAAGTCCACCGTGACGGTGTCGACGACTTTCATGGCACCCATCAGCATCGAATAGGGCTTGACGCCGAAGTCGGTCTGGCGGACATCGGCTTCGCATGACATTGCCAGGTCCCGCCGAGGTCCTTCACGCGCAGATCGACCTCGTGTCGACGGCTCTTGCCGTGGATCTCCAGCGTGCCGCGCAGCCGGTAGCCTTCGCCGGTCTGTTCGATGTCGTCCACCTGATAGCGGATTCGGGGAAACCGGTCGGCGTCGAGTGCCTTCAGGGCGTGCGAGCGGGCCAGCGCTCTTCTCCGGCGCGGACAGGGCCATCATTCCGCCCTCGCCGTGTGACACCTGAAGCGAATCCACGTCGACGGTCAATTCCGCTGCGACGGGTTGGCCGTCGGCCCACTGCACCGTGGCGTGCCACGAGGTCATCGCGATGGTCAAGCGGTGCCCCATCTTCGCCATCCCGCCGGTGACGCCGGTTCGAACGATCAACTCACCGTCGGAGGCGCTAAGGCTCCACTCTGTGCCTGTCACGGGCCAGACTGTACCCATGCTCGGCTCCGACGACGAAGGGACGATCATGCTCAAGGCGCGCAGTGTTGCCACCCGCCTCCCTGCGCAAGACCTGAACCGTGCCAGGGCGTTCTACGCCGACAAACTCGGGCTCGAGCCCAGTGAGGAACGGCCCGGCGGTCTGCTCTACCGTTGCGCGGGTAGCGAGTTCGGATTGTTCGCATCCGCCGGCGCCTCGCCAGGCACCTTCACCCAGATGGGCGTGGACGGTCGACGACATCGAGGCGACAGTAGCCGAATTACGCAGGCGCGGCGTGGTTTTCGAGGAGTACGACCTTCCCGGGCCTGACAACCGTCGACGGTATCGCCGAGATCGAAGGCAACTACCCGAGCAAGGGATCCGGTGAGAGAGCAGCCTGGTTCCGCGACAGTGAAGGCAACATGCTGGGCATCGGGCAACCGATCCCATGAGTCAGGTCGCGGCCAGCGCGACGGGCACCGGCTCGATCCGGGCCGGAACATGCTTGTGCCATGGGGTTCCGGCGTACGCGTCGCGCCACTCGGTGGACGTCAGCGAATTGGGCGCGACGCCTGGAGTCTGTGCCTGGCCGTCGCCGTCGGTGAAGTCCAGGCCGTAGCCGTTGGGCAGTGACGCGTGGCCGGGCAGCATCGTCTCGCTGATCTCGACGCTTGCTTCGGCGCTGCCGGCGGCGGTGGTGATGCGCGCGCGGCCGCCGTCGGATCAAGCCCAGCGCCTCGGCATCCTCGATGCTGACGCGCAGTGCGCCGTCGGCATCGCGTTTGCGCCAGGACGGGTCGCGGAAGATGTCGTTGGCGGTGTAGGCGCGACGCTCACCGGCAGAGAGCACGATCGGGAATTCCGGCGTTGTCAGGCCGGGTCGCGTGTCGGCGAGCGCGCGGATGTCGTCGAGCATCTCGGGCATCTCCAGTGCGATCTTGTGATCGGCGTGGGTGATCAGGTTGAAGTCGTCCTCGTACTCGTGTGCGGTGAACGTCACCCCGGACGGGTTGGCGAGTATCGCGTCGAACAGTGCGTTGCCGTCGGCGTGGCCGGCGCGGCGCACCGCGTCTGGGTAGGTCATCGCCGCTTTCTGCGCCAGACCCCACAACGCAGCCGCGCCGGAAAGGCCGTCGGGCAGAGTCGGTCCCAGCGTTTCGTATAACACGTACGGCAACACCTTGCCCAGCATCGGAGTCGTGCTGACGGCTTGCAGGAACGCTTGGGTGAATGCGGCACGGCTCTCGGCGGCGGCGCAGCGCAGCGGCTCCAGGTCGGCGTCGTCGACGATGCCCAGCGCCCGCACCAGCCGCGCCCAGATCTCGGGCTCGGGCAGCGTGCCGGGCAGCGGATCCATCAGCCGATGGCGCAGATGAAAATCGTTGTGCGGGAACTCGAGATTGAAGAACGTCGCCTCCGCCTTCTCGAACTGACTGGCCGCGGGCAGCACGTAGTGCGCGAGTCGGGCCGTCTCGGTCATCGCGACGTCGATGACGACCATCAGCTCCAGCGATTCGAACGCCGCGCGGCACGCCGCGGAGTCGGCAAGCGAGTGGGCCGGGTTGCTGCTCTCGACGATCATCGCCCGGAACCGGTCCGGATGATCGGTCATAATCTCCTGGGGCACAACGTTGCTCGGCACCAGACCGCCGACGATGGGTGCACCGGTGACGGGCGTACGTCCAACGTCAACCGTATGGCGGAACAGCGGTCCGAACGACGAATGCAGATGCTGGCCACCGCGTTTGGCGAAGTTGCCGGTGAGAATCCACAACAGCTTGTTCAGGTAGGAGCACAGCGTGCTGTTGGGTGCCTGCTGGATGCCGAGGTCCTCGAACACCGCGACACTGCCGGCGCCGCCGATCCTGCGAGCGGCCGCCCGCAACAACTCCTCGTCGACCCCGCAGCGCTGCGCGTAGTCGCCGACCGGGACTTCGCGCAACGCCTCGAGCACGGGCTCGACACCGGTGACGTGGGCGGCCAGAAACGCGTCGTCGCACTGGTTTTCCTGGACCAGCACGCCGGCCAGCGCCGCCAGACACCAGGCGTCGGTTCCCGGGCGCACCCGGAGGTGGAAGTCGGCCATCTTCGCGGTATCGGTGATCACCGGGTCGATGACGATCATCGAGCGGCCGGGGTCTTTGGCGATCTCGTTGAGGACGACACGCGCGCGGGGAAAGCTCTGAGACATCCAGGGGTTCTTGCCGATGAACACCGAGACCTCGGCGTGCTCGAACTCGCCTCGGGTGTGCCCACCGTAAAGATGCGCGTCGACCCACGCTTCGCCCGTTTTCTCCTGCGCAAGAGCGTTGGACCGGTAATGCGAGCCGAGCGCCTTGAGGAAGGCCCCGCTGTAGGCGCCGCCGAGGTGATTGCCCTGCCCACCGCCGCCGTAGTAGAAGATCTTGTCACCGCCGTAGGTTTCGGCGACGCGCTTGAAGCCGGCGGCAATCTCGGAAATCGCGGTGTCCCAATCGATTTCCTCGTATGTGCCGTCGGGCAGACGGCGCATCGGCGAAGTCAGACGGGCGCGATTGTTCTGGTAGTGATCGAGGCGCAGCGCTTTGTTGCAGGTGTATCCCTGCGACGCCGGGTGATCCTTGTCGCCGCGGATCTTCGCCAGTTTGCGGCCGTCGAGTTGGACGACGATGCCGCAGTTGCACTCGCACAAGATGCAGGCCGTCGACTGCCATTCACCGTTCATCGCGGGATCTTCTTTCCTAGGTCGCGGCCTGCAGCAGCGCGCGCAGCTGGCCATGGACAAGGTCGAGCGGCTTGACGTCGCGCGAGGCCCGGGCGACGACGACGGCGCCCTCGACAGCGGTGGTGGTCAGCATCGCGAGTTCTTCGGCGCGTTGCGCTGACACGCCGTCGGCGATCAGCCGTTGAGCGATGAGGTCGGTCCAGCGGGCGAACGCCGCGGCGGCGCGGCCGATCACCGCAGCCGTCTGGTCCTGTTTGGCGGGATCACCGGCCTCGACCGCCACCGCGACGACGGGGCATCCCGCCCGATAGTCGGTGTGAATCAGTTGTTTTCGGTAGTCGGCGATGAGCTCGTCGAGGACCTCCACACTGCTTTGGCCCTTGGCGATACGCGCGGCGACGTGCTCGCCGGCGTAATCGATTGCCTCACAGAGAAGTTGGGTGCGGCCGCCGGGGAAGTAGTGGTACGCCGATCCTCTTGGCGCGCCGCTGTGTTCGAGGACATCGGCGATGGCGGTGGGATGCGCGCCGCGTTCCCGGATCAGGAGCGCGGCAGATATCACCATCCGTTCGCGCGGGCTGACCATGCGTCTGCTGATCCTCTCCCTCGAGGGGTATGTATGTCACCTTACATAACCCGGCCGCGCTTTGGATAGACCTGCCACCTGGAAATCGCCGATAGGCACCGTCGCGGGGTCGCCAGTCAGCCTTTCGGGGGAGCAGGCACACCCATCGCGAGTTTGATGTCGTCGATCTTGGCCTCGATGCGTTCGAGGTCCTCGGCGTCGACCTTGAAGATCAGGTGCTTGGCGCCGAGCAGGAGAATCGCCTGAAAGACGAGCTGTAGCCACTCGCTCTGCCAGTTTTCAAAGGTGCTGGCAAAGAACTCCTGGAGATAGCCGCCCCATTCGAATGGCTGGCCGTGTGTCTGTTGTGTGCTGGCGTATTCGGCGAGCTGTGTGACGAACTGCCCGGCCCACGATCCCGCGAACAGCAGAACAAGTACGTAGACAGCTCCCCATCGCCTCAAGTGCGTCATGCCCGACGGGTACCCGTTTGCCGAGGATTAGTCGCCGTTGCGCAGTCGCGGTGGGCCCGCACGTATTCGGCCGTTCATCCGAGCGACCGGCCACGGGCCCTCCCACTGCCAACCGAACGCCCACGGGCTGACGTCTTCGAGCCACCACGTCACGCCCGCATCGTCGTAGCGCTGCACGGTCGCGGTGTCCTCGTTCGTACCTTCCGGCGCTGGTATGTCCGCCCACCACAACGTCGAAAGGCTCGTCGCTGCTACGACTTTCGCCGATGAAGGCAACAACTTCGCGAACCTGTTCTGGCGACAGGAGATTGACCATGTCGGGACCACGACCTATGGGCACGACGCCATCCCACTGCGCGGCACGGCGAAACGGCGCCCGGTTCGGCCAGGTGCCGGCCACCCAGATCGGCACGCGCGGCCGCTGCACCGGTGTGGGCAGAAACGGCGTGGGCATGACTTCCGGATTGTCCGGACCGCCGTCGCCGCGAAACGAGTAGAACCGTCCGTCATGGAGTACCGGTTCGCCGCTCCACAGCTTCGCCAGCAGTTCGAGTCCTTCGTCGAGCATCGCGCCGCGGGTTTGCAAGTCGGTTTCCTCGCCCAGGTAGTCCCACTCCCACTGGCCGGCGCCGATACCGACGCCGAGGATCACCCGCCCGTTGGACAAGTGATCCAGTGAGACGACCTCACGGGCCAGTTTGGTCGGGCGTCGGCGTGGCAACGGCGTGACGAGCGGTCCGATGCGTATCCGTTCGGTGGCAAGCGCGATGGCCGACAGGGCGACCCACGGATCGACGATCGGGGTCGGCCAGGCCAAGGTGTGGTCCCACACGAAGAAGCCGTCCCAGCCTGCGTGCTCGGCGTCTCGGGCAAGCCTCGCCAGGAGGCGCGGATCGAAGTAGTCGCCGAAGTTCGGCACGGTTAGTCCGAATCGCACGCCGCGACCATACGACGCGGGTCCGACAAGTGCGTGTGTCGCCGCTGCTTAACGGTCGTCGAGGCGCAATCGCGCAATCGCAGTGCGCGCCGCCGCCACGCTGAAACCTTCGAGTGTGCACATGAGTGCGGCCCGCCACGCCGCAAGCCACACCCTCGCACCGGCGCCGTGCGGGTCAAGCGTCGAACGCACGGTGGCTTCGAGCACGTCTTCGCGCCCCGGCGGCACTGCGGCACCGACCAGGCGAACACGACCGGTGCCGACGACGTAGTCGAACCCCACCAGCAAGCCGGCGCGTACCGCGACGGCGGGCGGATCGTCCGCACGCGCGGCCAGCGCCCCTGCGATCCGGTCGACGGTCCGCCGCTCGACCTCGAGCCGAACGACTTCGTACAGCCCCAGTTTGGTCCCGAAGTGGTGATAGAGAGTGCCGGTTGTGACGTCTGCTGCCGCGCACAACGCGACCACGTTGACCTCGTCGAACGCCTCGGTGCTGAACGCGTCCAGGGCGCGCAGAACCAGTCGCCCCTTCGATGAGCTCTCGGACGGAATCCACTCCGGCATGCCGCCATCATAATCGGTTGTCAGATTTCCATAATTGGATTATGTTCGTGTCATGGCGACCGTCGAGTTCTTCTATCTGCCCGTTCCCGAGCTGGGGCCCGCACTCGCCTTCTACCGCGACACGCTGGGCTGGGCCGAAGGATGGCGAGAAGGCGACCACACCGTGACGCTGGCGATGCCCGGCGTCGGCGTCCAGCTCATGGTCGACGTCGACCCCGAGCGCGTCGGCCGGCCGGGGCCGATCCTCGTTGTCGACGACGCCCGCGGATGGATCGACCAACGACGTGGCGAGCTGACGGTGTGGCTTGAACCCCTCGAAATTCCCGGGGGGTGGTGGGCCGGGTTCGAGGATCCGCATGGCAACGCGGTGTACGTGCTCGACCAATCCAGCGAGAACCAGGCGCCTGACCACGATTGACCGGCACGGTAGCGCGCCGAGACTACGGCTTCTGATGGATTTCGGCCCATTTCCGTCATCGTTCGTCGCCGAGCGCGCTCGAAGCCGCAGCACGCGTGGTCCTTCCCGCATTGCGGTGCGGGGCCTAAGCTAAACTAGAACACGTTTCAGTTCGGCGACCGCCCCACACGAGGAGCAGGAATGCACACCCCAATCTGCGACGAGCTCAACATCGAGTTCCCGATCTTCGCGTTCACCCACTGCCGCGACGTGGTCGTCGCCGTGAGCAAGGCCGGTGGTTTCGGCGTGCTCGGCGCGGTCGGCTACACCCCGGAACAGCTTGAGATCGAGCTGAAGTGGATCGACGAGAACATCGGCGACCACCCGTACGGCGTCGACATCGTCATCCCGAACAAGTACGAGGGCATGGACGCGACCGACCTGTCCCCGGAGGTGCTCAAGAAGACGCTGAATGACCTCGTGCCGCAGGAGCACATCGACTTCGCCAAGAAGATCCTCGCCGACCACGGCGTACCGGTCGAGCACAGCGACGACGACGCGCTGCAGCTGCTGGGGTGGACCGAGGCGACCGCGACGCCTCAAGTCGAGGTGGCGCTGAAGCACCCGAAATGCACGCTGATCGCCAATGCGCTCGGCACTCCGCCGGCCGACATGATCAAGCACATCCATGATGAAGGGCGCAAGGTCGCCGCGCTGTGCGGGTCGCCGTCACAGGCGCGCAAGCACGCAGACGCCGGCGTTGACATCATCATCGCCCAGGGCGGCGAGGCTGGCGGACACTGCGGCGAGGTGGGCTCCATCGTGCTGTGGCCGCAGGTCGTCAAGGAGGTTGCCCCCGTCCCGGTGCTGGCGGCCGGCGGCATCGGCAGTGGCCAGCAGATCGCAGCGGCACTCGCCCTCGGCGCGCAGGGCGCATGGACCGGTTCGCAGTGGGTCATGGTCGAGGAGTCCGAGCACACCGAGGTCCAGCACGCCGCTTACGCCAAGGCCACTAGCCGCGACACCGTGCGTAGCCGGTCGTTCACCGGTAAGCCGGCACGCATGCTGAAAAACGATTGGACCGAGGCCTGGGAGGACCCGGACAACCCGAAGCCGCTCGGCATGCCGCTGCAGTACATGGTGTCGGGCATGGCCGTCGCCGCCACGCACAAGTACCCCAACGAGAGTGTCGACGTCGCGTTCAACCCGATCGGGCAGGTCGTGGGTCAGTTCACCAAGGTGGAGAAGTCCTCTGCGGTGATCGAGCGCTGGGTGCAGGAGTACCTCGAGGCGACCAACACCCTCAACGAGCTGAACGAGGCGGCCACCGTCTGATCGAGGCGGCCTGCGCCGGCTTCCTGATCGCGGTGCTGTGGATGGACCTGATTTTCGACAGTCAGGTCCTCCGCCACCGTGGTGTGGACGAGCTTCCCGAACCGGTGCTTGCCTCCATCGCGAGCTACTACCACCGGGCCACCACCACGTCGCGGCCGTTGAGTTACCTGATCGCAGTCGTGATGGTGATCCTGCTGGGCGCGTTGGGCTTTCGAGCAATCGCCGGTGACGACCGCGGCTGGCTGCTGCTCGTCTCGGCCGTCCTTGTCGGCGTCCCGATACTGCTCGCGATGATCCACACCCTCCCTAGCGCGGTTCGGCTCGGCAACCGCGTCGGTGGCCTTGCCGAGCAGTCGCGTCTCGCGCGATCGATCTGCCGGGATCACTTGCTGTGCTTGGCGTGCATGTCGGGGTTTCTGGTCCTGTGGGTGGCGGTCGGTGCGCGCTAGGAACCTTCTGAAAAGTCCCAGCGGTCCGCCGGTCCGCTGGCGGTGACTCTTGCGAAAGCTATCGCCGAGATCGACACCACCGATTAGCCGACATGACGACGCATCGGCAGCGCTGGTGTCGATATGGGCGATAGGTGCCCGGATAAGATAGACAGCCAATTAGCTTTTTAGCATACTAACTGAGTGCTTGACGTCGAAGTGATCAAGGCGCTGGCCAGCGACCGTCGACTGTTGATTCTGGAGTGGCTGCGGGAGCCGCAGGCGCACTTCCCACCGCAGCAAGATGGGGATCTGGTACGCGACGGAGTGTGTTCCCTCTTGATCGCCGAGAAACTCGGGGTGAGCCAGCCGACATGCGGCGAGCATCTGAAGGTGTTGGCGCGAGCGGGCCTGATTCACGGGAAGAAGATCAAGCAATGGGTGTTCTATCGTCGCGACGAAGAACGGATCGCAGCGATCAAATCCATGCTCGGCGGGCAGTGGTGAGCCTGGTCGGACCGGCCGCCCAACGCCGGTCGGGAACGCCGGACCACGACGACATCGTCGAAATGAATACCCTTGTGCGGAACCATATTCGGCGCACACCGGTGGTGCGCGTCCCCGGCGGGGACATCGGCGCCGCCATGCCGGTCGGAACCGCACCGCTGACACTCAAGCTCGAGCAGCTGCAGTGTTCCGGCTCGTTCAAGGCCCGTGGCGCGTTCGCCAATCTGCTCACCCGCGACGTGCCGCCGGCGGGCGTGGTCGCGGCGTCCGGGGGCAACCACGGCGTCGCCGTCGCGTATGCGGCCGCCCAGCTCGGTGTGCCAGCCCACATCTTCGTGCCCACCGTGTCGGCTGCCCAGAAGGTCGAGCGCATCCGCAGACTCGGCGCGGATCTCGTGATCACTGGTGATCGGTATTCGGACGCGCTCGCCGTGGCAGACGCTTTCGCGGCCGAATCCGGCGCACTGCCGATCCACGCGTTCGATCAGTACGAGACGATCGCCGGTCAAGGCACGCTGGCACTCGAGTTGGCCGAGCAATCACCGGAATTGACAACCGTGCTGGTCCCCGTCGGCGGCGGCGGGTTGATCGCCGGAATCGCAGCGTTTTTCGGCGACAGCGTTCGTGTCGTAGGTGTCGAGCCGGCCGGCGCACCGACGTTGACTCGCGCAAGGGCGTCGGGCGCTGCCGGTCGATGCGCCGACCGGCAGCATTGCGGCCGACGCGCTTGCTCCGCGACGTGTCGGCGAGTTGACGTTCGCAATCGCGCAGGCGTACGTCGACGGCGTCGTGCTCGTCGACGACGACGCGATCGCGGAGGCGCAGCACGTGTTGTGGGAACAGCTCCGAGTCATCAGCGAACCGGCGGCGGCCGTCGGAATCGCGGCCTTGCGCAGCGGCGCGTATCGCCCGGCGCCGAGTGAACGCGTCGGCGTCATCATCACGGGCGCCAACACCGCCGCGACGGTGTAGCGGCGCCCCACGAACTACGGCGTCGTCGATCTGCGCAGCAAGCGGCCCCCTCGACGGCGCACCCCGGCGACCCGCAGCACAGGCCAGCCGTTCTCCACGGCCAGCGCGGCGAGGCCGGGGCGGGGGTTCACCGGTCGGGGATGGCCGACGAGCTTCATCAACGCCGCATCTTCGTTGCCGTCGGCGTAGAAGTAGCTGCGTTGCAAATCAACGCCATTGTCGGCGCAGAACTGTTCGACGGCGGCGGCCTTCTTCGCCCCCCAGATCACGGGCCGGCTGATCCGGCCGGTCAGCAGCCCGCGGTCGTCGACCTCGAAGTGGTTGCACAGCACATGGTTTATTTCGAGAAAGCGAGCGACGGGCTCGGCGTGGATGGTCAGCGCCGACGAGCTGAGCACCACGGTGTGTCCGCGCCGCTGATGCGCTCGCACGATCTCGTGCATGTACGGAAACACCCACGTCGCAACATGTTCGACGAACAATCGCTCACCGATCACGTCGAGTTCCGCGAGCGACTCACCGCGCAGATAGCCCGCCGCCCTGGTCAGGAGCCGCGCGAATTGCATCCGACCGAGTCGGTAGCGCATCGAGGCCTCGATGACCCCAAGCACTTCACCTATCCGCGCCTGCCTGCGCCGGATGCGGTCGCTGGCATGCGCCGTCGCCGTGAACCCGTCGACCAACGTGCCGTCGAGATCGAAGAATGCACCGACCTCTGGGCCGGGAGTACTCGCGCCGATCTCCCCAACCAGGTCCGGCTGCGACGGCAGCGACGTCATGCGCTCCAGCCTAACTATCTGGCGTATAGGCCTTTCCCGGTAACCAGCGGCATGTCCAGCGTTGTGCGGATGCCGTGTGGTGCGGCAACGACGTCCGGGATGGCGTTCACGATCCGGCCCGCCGCCGCCAGGATGGCCGCGTAGTTGTGGTCACCGTCGCGGCTCGTCGGGCAGACATCCATGGTGTACGACGGCTCGCCGATGATCTCGACGCGGTACGACCCGCCGGGCTGCGCCGGCTGGGCCCAGTCTGGTCGCAGGTCGCCTCTGAGCCGGGTGACGTGCTCGACGACGATGACCGGCTTGCCGTTGACCACGCCCTCGATCTGGAACCGCAGGGCCGCGACGGTGCCCTTCTTGATCGTGCCGACCGCGACGTCGAAGTCCTCCGGCGCCGGTTCCTGTTCGACGGAGTCCCTGATCTCGTCGACCTCGATGCCAAGGCCCGCCGCGAGCTGCCGGATGGCCGTGCCCCAGGCGATGCTGAGCACCCCGGGCAGGAACAACATCGGGAAGTCGCCGATCTGATTGCCGAATCCCATCACGTCGAACATCACCGTCGCCCCGTCGTATGTCGCGTAGTCGGCGATCTCCATGGTGCGGATCTGCTCGATGCTCTGACACGTACCGGCCAACGCGAAGGGCAGGAGATCCGTGGCGAATCCCGGGTCCACGCCGGTGATGAACACCGTCGAATCACCTTCTCGTGCAGCATCTTCGACGCGGTCGATGTACTTGTCTGGTATCACCTGCCACGGGTATTGCAACACCCCGGGGGCCGAGCCCACCACGTCGATTCCCGCGCCGAGGATGCGCCGGATGTCAGCCATGGCCTCCGCCAGGCGGACGTCGCCCATCGCGCAATACACGATGCAGTCGGGTTTGGCGGCGATGATCGCGTCGAGGTCATTGGTGGCGGCGACGCCGGTCGTCACGTCCAGCCGGGCCAGCTCGCCGGCGTCCTTGCCCGCCTTGGCGTCGGACGACACCCAGACGCCGGTCAAGTTAAACCGGGCGTCGTTCACCAGTTGCTTGAGCGCGAGGCTGCCGCAGTTGCCGGTGCCGATGAGCCCTACGCGGATCGCCATGCCGTCTCCTCATAACTGGAACAGGTTCTACTTGTAGCACGACCGCTTGTGTAGCCTGACCGGTCATGGGACGCGTTGACGGAAAAGTTGCACTGATCAGTGGCGGCGCCCGGGGCATGGGCGCCGCACACGCCCGGATGCTGGTTGACGAGGGCGCCATGGTGGTGATCGGCGACATCCTCGACGACGAGGGCAAGGCGCTGGCCGACGAGATCGGGGAGGCCGCGCGCTACGTGCACCTCGACGTCACACAGGCCGAAGAATGGGACGCCGCGGTGGCCACCGCGGTGAACGAGTTCGGCAAGCTGAACGTGCTCGTCAACAACGCCGGCATCGTCGCGCTCGGCCAGATCGGCAAGTTCGACATGGCGAAATGGCAGAAGGTCATCGACGTCAACCTGACCGGAACGTTCCTCGGGATGCAGGCATCGGTCGAGGCGATGAAGGCGGCCGGCGGCGGATCCATCATCAACGTCTCGTCGATCGAGGGCCTGCGCGGCGCCGTCATGGTGCATCCCTACGTGGCCTCCAAGTGGGCAGTGCGAGGCCTGACCAAGTCGGCGGCCCTGGAACTCGGGTCACACCAGATCCGGGTCAATTCCATCCACCCCGGCTTCATCCGAACACCGATGACCAAGCACTTCCCGGACAACATGCTCACCATCCCGCTGGGCCGCCCCGGACAGTCCGACGAAGTGGCGACATTCGTGGTTTTCCTCGCCAGCGACGAATCCCGCTACGCCACCGGTGCCGAGTTCGTGATGGACGGCGGCCTGGTCAACGACGTTCCGCACAAAATCTGACCTGAGACGTAATCGACCCGCCGCGCAAAGGCCGCGAGAATCGGCGTATGCCAGAGATTCCGGCCTATGCCGTCGGTTACCTGCGCGACGTGGTGTTCGGTGACGAGATCATCCGCTACATGCGGGAGATCGACGCCACCCTTGAACCGTTCGGCGGCGAATTCATCGTGCACGGCGGCCATGTCGAACCAATGGAGGGCCAATGGGACGGCGCCCTTGTGATCATCAGGTTCCCCGACCGTGAATCCGCGCTGCAGTGGTATGAGTCCGCCGATTATCAACGAATCCTTCCGCTGCGAGTGCAGAATTCGCGCTCGATGGCGGCGATTGTGGACGGCGTCAAACCCGGACATACCGGCAGCGCACGAGTCGACGAACTGCAGGCGCAATAACCTCTGACTGGCTGTCCGAAACCCTGCGTGGTGCCAGACTCCATGGCATGCACGAGGTCGATCAAACCACCGAACAGATGGTGCGCAGTGTGCTCGCGTACGCCGAGAACCGGCTGCGGATGAATCCCGTGCCGCTCGACAAGGGAGTGCTGGCCGCCGACGAACTGTACGACCGCCTCGACGGGGTGATCCGCGAGACACCCCGACCGCCCGACGAAGTGCTGGGCGTCTACACCTCGGTGATTGCGCCGAGCGTGATCTCGGCCGACAGCCCGCGATTCCTCGGCTTCATCCCGGCGGCCCCGACGAAGGCGAGCCTGTTGTTCGACATGTTGGTGTCGTGCGCCTCGATTCAGGGCATCTCATGGTTGGAGGCGTCGGGTGCGATCGCGGCGGAGAACAGTGTGCTGCGGGTAATCGCGCATGAAGCGGGTCTGCCGACCACCTCAGGCGGGTGCTTCGTATCGGGAGGCTCCGCCGGCAATCTGTCCGCCCTGGCGGTTGCCCGCGAAACGGCGAAGGAGCGTGGCGCCACCGGCCGGCTGAGGGTGGTCGTCGGCTCGGATGCTCATTCATCGATCGTTAACACGTTGCGACTGCTGGAGATGGACGCACTCGTCGTCGACACGCCCGATCACAGGCTCACCGCCCAGACGGTCCGTGATGCGGTTCCCAGCGATGCATCGAACATCGCGGCAGTGGTGTGCACATCGGGGACGACGAACGCCGGCATCATCGACGACCTGGCAGGCGTGGGCGCGATCGCGCGGGAGCGCGGCTGGTGGTTCCATGTCGACGGCGCGTACGGCGGCTCCGGCATCTTCGCCCGTTCACTGCGGCCGAAATACAACGGCCTGGAGCAGGCCGACTCGTTCATCCTCGACCCGCACAAGTGGCTGTTCACGCCGTTCGACTGCTGCGCACTGCTGTATCGCAACCCGGAGTTGGCCCGGGCCACCCACACCCAGGACGCGTCGTATCTCGACGTGATCCACGCGGGCGACGGCGAGTGGAACCCGTCGGACTACGCCTATCACCTGACGCGTAGAGCGCGCGGCCTGCCGCTGTGGTTCTCGCTCGCGGTGTACGGGTTGGACGCGTACCGCTCGGCGATCGAGGTCGCGCCGGCGCTGGCCCGCCAGACAGCGGAGCTGATCAAATCGGCGCCGCAGCTGGAGCTGATCCGCGAGCCCGATCTCGGCGTGGTGCTGTTCCGGCGGCTCGGCTGGAAACCGGAGGACTACGACGCCTGGGCCCAGCGACTGCACCAGGACCAAGTGGCGTTCATCCCGCCCACCAAGTGGGAAGGCGAGACGGTCGGCCGGTTCGCGTTCCTGCACCCTGATACCAGCTTGGCGCTGGTGCGCGAGGTGCTGGCCCGCACCGAGTGAAGCGGCGAAAACCGTTACATAGGTAGGGTTACTTGGTGCGTCCGCACGTCGCCCTGAGAATCTTTGTCGCGTTGGCGTTGCTGCTGTTGCTGTGCGCCGCCGACTTTCCCGACTTTGCCCGACCCGGACCGCCTCCCGAGACGATTGAGCTGGCTCAGGGGTGGACGTTGATGTCGGCCCGTGACGTGCGGGCAGACGGCGCCGCCCTCTCCAAACCGGACTACAAGGCGTCAGGCTGGCATGTCATTCCACGAATGCCGGCAACGGTGTTGCAGACCCTGCAACAAGATGGCACCTATCCCGACCTGTACTTCGGCACCAATCTGCGTGACCAAGTCCCGCAAGACCTCTACACGCAGGATTGGTGGTACCGCACCACGTTCGGCGTGCCCGCGGGCCACGCCACGTATGCCTTGGAGTTCCCCGGGATCAACTACCGCGCCGAGATCTGGCTCAACGGCCACCTCATCGCCGACAACAAGCGCATCGTCGGCATGCACACCGCGCATGAACTCGACGTGTCGCAATGGGTCGACCGCGGCGAATCAAACACCCTGGCAGTCAAAGTCACGCCCGAGCGGGCACTGCAGGACATCAACGGAGTGGAGCTGGCGGACAGCTGGTACGACTGGATCAACTGGAACTACCTGGGTTACCAAGGGCCGCAGAAGAATCCCGCAAACGGCAATTCCTTCGTGCCCGATCGCAATGCCGGCATCTGGAAGCCGGTGTACCTGCGGGTCTCCGGTGCAGTGATCGTCGGCCCTTCCGCGGTGAACACCCAACTTCCGCTTCCACGAACGGATTCGGCACGGCTGACGATTCATTCGAGCCTGCGCAACTCCTCCAGCCAGCAGGTCCGAGGCGTTCTTCGCGCCACGATCACACGACATGGCAAGCCCGGCATCCAGATTGAGCAGCCGGTGACCCTCGCCGCCGGCGAACAACGCGAAGTCGGATTCGGGCCCGACGACTTCGCAGAGCTCAACGTCGACAATCCCGACCTCTGGTGGCCGTACACGATGGGCGAGCCCAACCTCTACGACCTGCGCCTGGAGTTCCGCCAGTACAATCGCCAGACCGACGCCAGCCAACTCCGGTTCGGCATCCGCACCGTATCTGCGCACCGCGACCACGACCAGCAGTTCCCGGAGCTCGGCAAGGGCGGCAACTTCTATCTGACCGTCAACGGCAAGAACTTCTTGGTTCGCGGTGCGGCCTACACACCCGATCTGCTGTTCGCGAATGACCCGTCACGCGACGAGGCGGTGCTGCGCTACGTCAAGGATCTGGGCCTCAACATGATCCGGTTCGAGGGCAAGTTTCCCGGCGAGCACATCGTGGCCAGCGCCGACGAGCTCGGCATCCCGCTGATGTTCGGCTGGATGTGCTGTAACCAATGGGAGAAATGGCCCCAGTGGGACGATGAGGACAACCGCGTCGCGCAGGACAGCCTGCGCTCGCAGATCCAGATCCTTCGCCGAGCATGCGTCGGTGTTCGTGTGGGCCAACGGCAGCGACGGCAAGCCACCCCCTGCTGGTGTTGGAGCGTTACCACGCAATCCTTTCGGCACCTGCACTGGCAGAACGCCATCGTCGACACCGTGTCCTCCATGGCCAGAGACTGCCAAGGGAGAACGCATTTGGGACGGCATCCACATGGCCGGTCCGTATAGCTGGCGCCCACCCAGCTACTGGTTCAGCGGACGCTACGGCGCCACCCGCGGCGCCACCGCCGAGCAGGGCGACAACGAGCACATCCCGCCGTTGGCGAGCCTGAGGAAGTTCATCCCCGCCGACAAGCTCTGGCCGATCAACGACGCATGGTTCTTCCACGCTGGGTCGAACCCGAAAAATGCTGCGCTGACGAGCATTCGGCGCGCCGTCGACCGACGCTACGGCGCTGCTGACAACGCGGAGGAGTTCACCCGCAAGGCGCAGGTTGCGCACTACGAAGCCACCCGAGCCCAGTTCGAGGCGTTCGCCGCCAACGGCTGGGACAACCACAAGATGACGATCTACTGGATGCTGAACAACCACTGGCCGTCGTTCTTCGGACACCTCTTCGACTACTACCTGCGGCCTGGCGGGGCGTATTTCGGCGCCAAGAAGGGTCTGAGGCCGCTCTCCGTCGTTTTCGACTCGTATGCAACGGGAGACCACGACGTGGCCAACATCACCGTGGTCAACCAGACGCCGAGTAATCAGCAGGACCTACGGGTGCGGGTGCGCGTCTATGACCTGGAGGGCCGGGTGCGCGACGACCACACCACCGACACCGTCGACGTGGCGTCCGGGGGAGCGGCGACGGCGATGACGTTGCCCCGAATAGCTTGGGAATCAAGGGTTTTCTTCGTCCGGTGTGAGCTGGTCGACAAGACGGGCAAGGTCGTCGGCGAGAATGTCTACTGGCAGTCGCAGGAACTCGACGACGTCGGTGATCCGCGCAACGACGCTGCCTTCGAACTCAAGCAGGCCAGTTGGGCCGACATGACCGCATTCGACGACATGGCGCGGGTGCCGCTGGAAGTGAGTGCTCGGCGCACCGGGGACAAACATGTGAGGATTCGGCTGCACAACCCGTCCCGGCAGATCGGTTTCTTCGAGCGGGCGGAGATCACGTCGACGCGCGACGGCGATGAGATGCTGCCGATCGAATACAGCGACAACTACGTCACCGTGTTTCCAGGCGAGACGGTGGAGCTTGATGGTGTGATCCCGACGCCGGGTGTCGACGCCAACTGGGTGCGGGTGACGGGTTACAACACGCCACCCGTGGTAGCGCCGATCGCCTAGGTCACGATTTCCTGGCCGACGGCAGCAGCTGACCCCTATTTGAAGTGCCGGGCCAGTGAGCGACATTGTCGCCAGATACTAAGGTGTGCAATCTACCTTCTACCTAGGCTTGCAGGTTCCGATTTTTCGTGGCGGATTCCGATTTGAAATGGCGGAAGATGGCGGATTCGCCATAAAGACCTCATGCCGGCCGGGGTGGACCGCAACCGCGTGGCCCACGTGCACGGCTTTTCCCGAGCCGAGATGCTGTTGCACATCAAAACTATGGGTAGTCGAGATACCCGTTAGTATCGGCATCGGCACCGCACGGTCGGTGGCCAAAGCCTACGGCTCCGCCGCCAAAGGTATTTTGATCTCGGCTTGACCCCGAGGACTCTCGATGCGTTAGCCAAAGCCCGCGATACCACCCACTCACGGACTGCGCGACAAAGTGCAGCACGTCGACACACTGTTCTGGCTTGGCTGTTGGAAACCCGTTCCCAAGTTCAGGTTTGGTTCGTCCGACAACGCGATGTCGCGAGAATATAGCCCACGGAGCGCGGTCCACAGCTTGGCAAACAAGTGTCCTTGTTCCGGTGGTGAACAGCTGGGACCGACCGTTGGAGGCACGTGCGGACGACACCGGCCGGAGGCAGCTACTCAAAGCGAGTCCGAACTGTGTTCACGCCATCTCGGTCGGATGAAACCAAGCAGGGCTCTCGACGACCTCGCGGTCCGACGAGTATCCCCACAGCCAGTCGGTGTACTTGTAGTCGGACGTGTCGCGGGTACGGAAGAGCTCGTTGCGGGCGATGCGCCCGGCGCCGTCGAGGTGCCAAAGTTCGCCCCACATCCGGCCAACGCTGAGTATCCGGTTGCAGCGCGGAGCGCGTTCAGTGTTGACGCTCTTGAGGATTTGCGGCCAGGCGGCGTTGCGTCCGCCGGTCGCGTAGTCGTCGGCGGCGTAGTCGGCCAGGCACTTGGCGTCCTCGATGGCCATGACCGCGCCGGAGGCGAGGTATTGCAGCGGTGGATGCGCGGCGTCGCCGAGCAGGATCATCCGGCCGTCGACCCAGTTCTCGATCGGTTCGCGGTCATACATCGGCCACCACCGGTCCGTCCACAGGTACTTCAGGCCGCGCTGGACGTTGTCGTGACAGTGTGCGTAGGCGGGTTCGAGTTCTTCGGGGCTGCCCCAGTTTTCGACGCCGGCGTGGTAGCCGGGGGATTTGAAGACGGCGACCTGATTGAGCATTTCGCCGCGGCGCAGCGGGTACTGGATGAAGTGGCAGTTCGGCCCGATGTAGCCGATGACGTCTTCGATGTCCTCGTCGAGCTCCACCTCGCCATACGGCGTGGTTCCCCGGTAGGCCGCGTAGCCGGACGACACCGGCTGGTCGTCGGAGATCTTCTTGCGTAGACGAGATTTCAGGCCGTCCATGCCGAGCGCGACGTCGGCTTCGTGGGTCCGGCCGTCGTCGGTCGTCACGATCGCCCGGTCCCCATCGGTGACGATGTCGGTGACGGTGATGCCCGTGTGCAGCTGGGCACCGGCCGCGCGTGCGGCCTTCACCAGGGTGGCGTGCAGATCGCTGCGGTGGGTGACGAAGTACGGTCCGCCGTATCGGGCCCGGTACTCCTCGCCGAGGTCGACCTTGGTGAGCACCTCGGCGGTGATGGCGTCGCGGAAGACGATGCGCTTGGGCAGTACGCCGTCGGCGAGCACCTCGTCGAGGACTCCCCAGGAGTCGAGGATGCGGGCGCCGTGCGGCCCGACCTGCAGGCCGGCGCCGACCTCGCCGAACTCGGTGGCCCGCTCAAACATCGTGACCTGGGCGCCTTGCCGGGCGAGCGCCAGGGCGTTGGCCGCCCCGCCGATTCCGCCGCCGGCGATGATGACCTGTGATCCGTCGAGCTTCGATGTCGGGTTCATTGGGATCTCCTGTGTTGTGTTGTGTCGGTGGGGATTTGACTGTCAGTGCGCCAGGACGGGCCCGCGGGGGGCATCGTCACTGACCTGGAAGCGATATGCGATGAAGGTGAGCAGCAGCGACGCGATGAGTGCGCTGGCGCCGAACAAAATGAAGTTGGAGTCCGCGCCGAGTCCCGCGGCCAGCAGCCAGCCGCCGATCTGCGGTGCCGCGACGGCGCCGATGCGCCCAACGCCCAGCGCCCACCCGAGCGCGGTGCCCCGCAATTGGTCGGGGTAGTAGGACGCGACCGCGGCGATGATCAGGCATTGGGTGCCGTGGGTGCCGACGCCGGCCAGCACGAAGATGACGTAGATGAGCGCGACCGGGGGGTTGGCGAGCAGGGCCAGCAGCGCAAACCCGGCCAGCAGTGCGGCGACAATGCTGGTGGGGATGGTGCCGAACCGGACGCCGCCCCACGCGGTGATGAACGATCCGGCGACGGCGCCGAGGTTGAGTGCCAGGGCGAACGTGAGCGCGCTGCCGAGGTCGGTGCCCTCACCCTGCATGAGTTTGGGCAGCCAGGTGCCCAGGCCGTACCAGGCGAGCAGGGTGACGACGGTGGCGAGCGCGAACATGATGCTGATCGCCCGGAAACGCGGGCCCAGCAGGACGCCGAAGCCCTGCCCCAGATTGTGCCCCGGGTGCGCGAGCGTGCGACTGGGCAGTGTCTTGCACGCGATCGGCACCAGCACGGCCAGCGGGACCAACGCGAACAGGAACATCGGCTGCCAGCCCCAGTTCGGGATGACCGGGATGCCGAGCAGCGCGGCGATGGAACCGCCGATCGGCACGCCCGACATCATCATGGTGGCGATCGCGGCTCGCCACTTGGGTGCAATGAGTTCTGCGGCAAGGGCATTGGCCGTCGGAACGAGGCCGCCGAGGCCTAGGCCGGCGATCAGGCGCAGAGCGCCGAACATTACCGGGCCGGTCGCGAGGGCGCACAGAGCGGTGAAGACCGACAGAATCACGGCGCAGCCGATGACGGCGCGCTTGCGGCCTATCGCGTCGGAGAGCCGTCCGGCGAGGACGGCGCCGATCATCATGCCCAGGAACGCCAGGCTGCCCAGCGTCCCCGCGGTGGCGGCGCTGATTCCCCATTCCTTCTGCAGGCTGGAGATGACGTTGCCGTACACGATGAGGTCGTAGCCGTCGAAGACGACGAAGAGCCAGCAGACGACGACGGCCACCGTCGCCGTGCGGTTCAGTCCGGGACGGCCGATCGATGGCGCTGGTGAGGTCGCGATCTGTGACATGAACCAACAGTGATGGCCACCAGGGCCGCCGGGCAATATAGTTCTTCTGTGCAGAAAAAGGCCCATAAGGCGATCGAGCGACCGACCTACCTGCTGGAGTCGGTCGACAACGCACTCAAGCTGCTGCAGATGCTGCGCGACGTCGGCGGGCTGCGGCTCAAGGAAGCCGCCCAGGAGCTCGACATCGCGCCGTCGACCGCGCACCGGCTACTCGCGATGCTGGTGTACCGGGGATTCGCCGTGCAGGACGAGAAGCGGATGTATCACCCCGGCCCGGCGATGGGGGCGGGGCCGGCCCAACGCGGGTGGACGCGGGAGTTCAACGACGTGTGCCGCCCGCATATGGAGGCGCTGGCCATGCTGTGCGGGGAAACCGTCAACCTGGTGATTCGGGTAGGCACCCAGGTGCGATTCCTGTCCACGGCGGAATCGACCGCGATGCTGCGGGTGGGTGATCGGCAGGGCCAGGTGCTGCCCGCCGAGCTCACCGCCGGCGGGCGGATCCTGCTCGCCGAACTGCCCGACGACGTGCTCGAACAGCTGTACCTGCTGCCGGCCGATCAAGCGGCCGACGACGGCGAGCCCGCGGGTCGGCGGCTCACACCCGACAGGTTCGCCGCATTCCGTAGGGAACTGGCGGGTGTGCGTCAGGCCGGGTTCGCGGTCAACGTGGAGCGGACCGAGGAGGGCGTCGCGGCGTTCGGCGCCGCCATCCACAACCGGGCCGGCCGGCCCATCGGGGCAATCTCGGTCGCGGTGCCGATCACCCGGTTTCGCCGGCACTCCCACGGTGAGCTGGTGCCGCAGATGAAACGGGCGGTGCGGGAAATGCAGGTCGACGTGGCCGACATCGAGCCCTGAGATCCGCGATTCTGCACAGCAGAAAAATCTATCTGCCGCGCGGTGGGTCGGCATAGCTTTGCAGCAATAGCAACGCTCACAGGGAGACCGACGCAATGACCACCACAGCCTCGACCACGCAAATCGACCAGCTGTCGCGGCTGTACCACGACCTCGAAAGCGAGCACCTCAATCCGCTGTGGACCCAGCTCGACTCGCTCATGCCGACGACGCCGTCGCCAAGGGCGGTGCCGTTCGTCTGGAAATGGTCCACGCTGTATCCGCTGGCCCAGCGCTCCGGCGACCTGGTGCCCGTCGGTCGCGGTGGTGAGCGGCGCGCGATCGCGCTGGCCAATCCCGGCCTCGGCGGGGTCCCCTACGTGACCCCGACCCTGTGGGCGGCGATCCAGTACCTCGGGCCGAAAGAAACCGCGCCCGAACATCGCCACAGCCAGAACGCCTTCCGCTTCGTTGTCGAAGGCGAAGGTGTGTGGACGGTCGTCAACGGCGATCCCGTCGCGATGCGTCGCGGCGATTTCCTGCTTACACCCGGATGGAATTTCCACGGCCATCACAACGAGACCGACCAGCCCATGGCCTGGATTGACGGCCTCGACATCCCGTTCGTGCACTACACCGACACCGGATTCTTCGAGTTCGGTTCCGACGGCGTCACCGACGAGTCGACCCCCGACGTGTCGCGCTCCGAACGGCTTTGGGCCCATCCCGGACTGCGACCGCTTATCGGTCTCGACGCGAAAATCAACTCCCCCATCGCGGCGTACCGCTGGGAGCACACCGACGCCGCCCTGCGCGAGCAGCTGGCCCTGGAGGACGAAGGCTTCGCCGCAACGACGGAGCCCGGCCACGCGGCGGTCCGCTACACCAACCCCACCACCGGCGGCGACGTGATGCCCACCATCCGGGCGGAGTTTCACCGGTTCCGGGAAGGCGCCCACACCCGCACCCGCCGCGATGTCGGATCGAGCGTCTACCAAGTATTCGACGGCAATGGGCAGTTCCGACTGGGCCAGACGTCACACGCCGTTGGCAAGGGCGACCTGATCGTCGTTCCCTCCTGGGTGGACTGGTCAATCGAGGCCGACACCGAGTTCGACCTGTTCATGTTCTCCGATGCCCCCATCGTCGAACGCCTGCACTTCAACCGCACACTCATTTCCGAAGGAGCCTGACCAACATGAAACTCGCCACCCTGCGCCTCGAGGGCACGACCGCGGCCGTGCGCGTCGACAGCACAACCGCCACCGTCATCGAGGGCTATGCAGACCTGTCCGCCCTTCTGGCCCAACCGGATTGGAAATCCATCGCCAAGCAAAGCCTCCGGAAAGACCGTCGGCCTCGAAGGGGCCGACTACGCGCCCGTGGTACCGCATCCCGGCAAGATCGTCTGCGTCGGCCTGAATTATGCGACACACATCCAAGAAATGGGCCGCGACCTGCCCGAGTACCCAACGCTGTTCGCCAAATTCAAGGAAGCCCTCACCGGGCCCTACGACGACGTCATCGTTCCGGAGTATGCCGCCTCCGAACTCGACTGGGAGGCCGAGTTGGCCGTCGTGATAGGCCAGCAGGCCTACCAGGTGCCGGAGGCGCAGGCCGATGCCTACATCGCCGGCTACTCGGTGATCAACGACTACACGATGCGCGACTACCAGTACCGCACCCTGCAGTGGGACCAGGGCAAGACCTTCGAGAAGACCAGCGGGTTCGGACCGTTCCTGGTCACCGACTACACCCTGGGCACCAGGATCGAGACCCGGCTCGACGGCGAGGTCATGCAGAGCGCCACCACCGACGACCTCGTCTTCACCCCGGCCAAGCTGGTCGACTACATCTCGCACATCGTCACCCTGCAGCCCGGCGACGTCATCATCACCGGAACCACCGGCGGAGTCGGCCACGCCCGCAAGCCGGCCCGCCACATCCAGAACGGGCAGACGGTCGAGGTCAGCATCGAGGGCCTCGGTTCGGTGCGCAACACCACCATCGTCAAGTAGGGAGCAACTGCAATGTGCTTCCACGATCTCGATCTCTCCGACCGTCTGCTGTTCGCCCGCCGGGGTACCGCGTTCTTCGCGCACCGGCTCGCCGAACTCACCGACGACGAGCTCGACGGTGACACCCTGCTGAACGGCTGGACACGAAGGCACCTTCTGGCCCACGTGGGATACAACGCCGCGGCGCTGTGCCGGCTGCTGGACTGGGCGGCCACCGGTGTCGAAACGCCGATGTACGAGTCGACCGAACAACGCAACCAGGAAATCAAGGAAGGCGCCACGCTCAGCGCGGCCGCACTGCGAAACCTGTTCGACCACACCGTGGCTCGACTGGATGAGAAGTGGCGGCACCTGCCGCCGTCGGCGTGGGACGCCGAGGTGCGCACCGCGCAGGGCCGCACCGTGCCCGCCTCGGAGACGGTGTGGATGCGCACCCGCGAGGTATGGATCCACGCCGTCGACCTCGCCAACGGGGCACGCTTCACCTCTTTCCCCAACACCGTGCTGGAGTCCCTGCTCACCGACATCGTCGGAACGTGGCAGCGGAAGGGAGTCGAAGGCGAGCTGGTGATCGAGGTGACCGGAGCCGCGCCGGTCATTGTCGGCGACCGTGTCATCGACCCCCGCGTCGTCCGCGGCCCGCTGGCGGGCGTGGTGCGCTGGGCCGCCGGCCGCGGCACCATCGGGGTGTCCGCCAACGGAACCGTCCCACCGCCACCACCCTGGCTCTGACGGGCGGGCCGCAGGGGAACGGTCGGCTCGACGCGCTCCCGGCAGTGTCTCCAGCAGCACTTGGTCGCTGGTAGGGAGAATCACCCTCGCGCACGGTGTGCGTGTCAGCGGCCCATTCCGCTGTTTCCGTGACGACCTCCGAATCGCCGCCCCCCGAACCGCACCGGCAAGTGGTGCCTTCGGCCTGCACCCCAACCCGATCCGCCGCATCATCGTGGTGCACGACGTTCGCGACGGCGCTGGGCGTTCACGCCGCGGGCCGGGGTGTGCATGGCGATACCGGTGCTGATCGGGTGGGCGGTCGGGGACGTTGAAGTAGGCTCTCAAATTCGTTTTGTCCTCTACCGCTCCTTGAAGTCCACCGGGGTTTGGCAAATTGGTGCCCCCCAGCGCGCGCTATCCCGTTCATCGCGGTTTTGCGTCATTCAATGTCCGGAAGGCGTTGGCGTGTACACGGTTTCGCCCCGTTTTCGGAGTCACGCATCATCGAGAGCCCGACGACCAGGGTCTAGCAGGCGTTGCGCAGCATGCGCAGTTGCAGTCCGATTGCTTGGGGCGTCAGCCCAGGGTGCCAGACGGCATGTGTGCCGGCGCGGTGTTGGCGCCGATGCGGTAGCGGGGCGCGTCGGCGTAGGCGAACATGCGTCCCAACAGCATTTTGTCCGGGCTGACCCCGATGCCGGGCACCATGTTGGACGGCTCCCAGGCGCGCTGTTCGATCTGGCTGTGGTGGTCGGTGGGGTTTCGATCCAGGGTCAGCTTGCCGACCTCGATCAGCGGGTAGTCGGCGTGCGGCCACACCTTGGTCAGGTCGAACGGGTTGAACCGGTAGGTCTTGGCCCGTCGAAGGGCATGATCTGCATCTTCAGCGTCCAGGACGGGTACTGGCCAGGATCGATCGCCTCGAACATGTCACGGGTGTGGTGATCGGTGTCGAACTTGACCAGCTCGTCGGCCTGGGCCTGGGTCAGGTTCGGCAACAACACCCCGTGTTCTGCAACGGACCCGCCGCACGCCCCGACCGGCGGCGGAATGTGGGCTGTCAGCCAACGAGGGGGCGCTTGCCCGAGCCGACGAGATCGGCGAGGACCGCAGCCTCGCTCAGGTCTGCGCTCTTGGTGGCGGTGAGCAGCGTCAGCGTTCGTTTCTTCGCCAAATCGCGCAGATGTGCGAGTGCGGCGGCGCGGGTGGACTCGCTCAGCTCGTCGCGATAGCGGCGAGCGAACTCCTCGAACAACGCGGGGTCGTGGCTGTACCACTTGCGCAGCTCGGTGGACGGAGCGATGTCCTTACACCATTCGTCCAGCTGCGCGCGTGCTTTGCTCACACCGCGAGGCCAGATGCGATCGACGAGAACCCGGATTCCGTCCTCGGGCAGTGCGGGGTCATAGATCCGGCGTGCCTTGACGTTTCCTCGTTGAGTCATGACATCTCCCTGGTTGGGTTTGGTGTTGGTCGGTCGTGGATACCCGATGTGGGCGATCCCGACGAAGGGCAACATATGGTGCTCGCACACCGATCGCAGCGGCAGGTTGCGCGAAATCACGAGTTCGTCGTAGCCCTAGTCGTTGGGGAAGGCAGCTCGGCGTAGCCGCGCGCCATCCTTGCGGGTGTGCCGGCAAGACTTTCGGAATCCAGTGAAATCCCCAGTGCGCGAAGGAATGCGGCGGCGGCGGCTTCCGCGGCGGCCAGATCCCGGTGGGTGATTCGTGCACTAGTTGCAATGCCCCGTTGGAATGCACGGCGGGTTCCTTCCGAGAGACGCGAGGATCCCTCCGTTCACCCATCGCAGGTGCGTAGGGGGGCGGGGTGAACGGAGGGAGGACTAGGTGGGGTCGGTTACGCGGCAGGCGAATCGGTGCCCGACTTGTTGCGCCGATGCCAGGCCGGGTCGTACACCGAGGCCAGACCACCCAACGTCAGCGCGGCCAGTAGCAGCCCGACGTCACGCAACGCCACGTCGTAGAAGCCGGGGTAGCTCAGCAGGTTGACGATGATGCCGGCCAGCCAGGCGGCGACGATGTAGGCGGCGTATCGCGGCTTGATCGCCACGGCGATGCCGGCCACGATTTCGATCACCCCGACCACCAGCATCACCTGGTGCGCGCTGATCGGGCTCATGTCCACGATCCACGGAGCCAGGTAGACCTCCCAGTTGATGAGCTTGTTGGTGAACTTGTCGAGGCCGAACACGATCGGCAGCACCGTGAACCCGATCCGCAGCAGCAGGAACGCCGCGTAGGCCGGATCGGAGCGGGCGCGCCGCAGCACCTCGGAGGAGGTGTAGGCGGATGAGTTGGGTAGCGCTGAGGCGGTCATCGCAATCTCCTTTGTAAGACCAATCAGAACTATTTTTAGAATCTGCCCCCGACACCTATTTGTCAATAGTTTTTGGTGTTAGAGTCGAGGCATGTCCATCACCCGCCCCGGCGACCTGGCCGCGCTTAACGGTCTGAGTCACCTGGACGACCCGTTGCGGCGGCAGTTGTACGACTACGTAACCGAGAGCGACGGAGCGGTTTCACGGGAGCAGGCCGCCGCCGCCGCGTCGATCGGACGCACCCTGGCGGCCTACCACCTGGACAAGTTGGCCGACGCGGGCCTGCTGACCGTCAGCTACCAGCGGCCTGCTGGTCGTGGGGGACCGGGGGCTGGGCGTCCGGCGAAGCTCTACACGCGAGCCGCCCGAGAGATCACTGTCAGCGTGCCGCCCGGGATTACGAACTGCTCGCCCGCCTACTCGTGGCATCCGTCGAGCAGGACGCCAGCGGAACAGTGCAACAGGCCGTGAACGCCGCCGCGCACGAGGCCGGCCGGCACGCCGGCGCCGAAACCGGGGGAAACGTGATCGGTGCACTGCGCAACTGCGGCTACCTGCCCCACGCAGACGACGCTGGCCGCATCGATCTACGGAATTGCCCGTTTCATTTGGTCGCTGCCGACCACCGAGACGTGGTGTGTGGGCTGAACTTACGCCTCGTCGAGGGGGTCATAGCTGGGTGTGGACACCCGCTCGCACACGCCGAACTCGATCCGGCCCCTGACCGGTGTTGCGTGGTGGTGCACGATGCGCACCCGTCCGCACGAATCCGTCGCCGACGCCGCCCAGCCGTCCCCGCGGACGGCGAAACCCCTTACCGCCCAACACCATGATTGCGTCGATCATCGCCCGCGACATGGCGACCGTGCGGCCCGCACGGGGTGGGTGCGCGTGATGACCAAGCTCGAGCGGCTCTACACCTACCAGCGGCAAAGCCCGTGGCTGGACAACCTCACCCGTGCATACCTGCGCGACGGCACGTTGGCCGCCTTCGTCGCCGCCGGGATACGCGGGGTCACAGCCAATCGACGATTTTGGCGAAGGCCATCGGGGCCTCCGATCTCTATGACGCACAGTTTCACGCCCTGGCCGGCGCGGGCTACTCGGTCGGGGACGCCTACTGGGAATTGGCGGTGCACGACGTCACAGACGCCCTGGCGGTGTTACGCCCCACCTACGACAACTCCTGCGGCAGCGATGGTTCGTATCGATCGAAGTCGCCCCGGAACTGGCGCGAGACACCGCGGCCACGATCGCCGCGGCCGCCCAATTACACGAGCGCATAGCCCGCCCCAACCTGCTGGTAAAAATCCCCGCCACCGCCGAAGGCATCCCGGCGATCGAAGCGACGATCGGCAGGGGGTTGAGACGTCAACTCACCTGATCTTCTCGCTGTCCCGCTACGAGCAGGTGATCGAGGCCTACCTACACGGGCTGGAAACCCTCGCCGAGCGCGGTGGCGATCTCGCAGCGATCCACAGTGTGGCGTCGTTCTTCGTCAGCCGCGTCGACACGCAGGTCGACAACCGGTTGGAGCAGATCGGCGGTAAGGAGGCGCTGGTGCTTCGCGGACGTGCCGGCATCGCGCAGGCACGCCTGGCCTACCAAATGTTCCGGGACCGATTCACCGGACCGCGGTGGGACAAACTTAGCCGCCCGCGGCGCGCACCTACAACCGCCGTTGTGGGCATCGACGTCGACCAAGAACCCCGACTATCCCGACACCCTCTACGTCGACAGCCTCATCGGCCCCGGCACGATCAACACGATGGCCGAGTCCACCATCGCCGCGTTCGAGGACCACGGCACCGTCGCACGCACCATCGACACGA
>CAVXVJ010000028.1:0-112602 GCA_963765155.1 uncultured Actinomycetota bacterium | reverse complement strand
CGATCTTGCCCGCGACAGCACTCTCGCTCTGTCCGAGCAAGTACATCACCCACACCAGGAGGAAGCCGACGACCGCCCCGGCGATGAGCGCAACATACGGCGTGTGCCTGGTTGGGTGGGTGATCGACAGCGTCTGCGGGAAATACCCTGCGCGCGACAGCGAATAGGTGTTGCGGCCGTAGGCGTAGATGATCGTGAAGAAACTGGCGATCAGCCCGATCAACCCGATCAACGCCAACACGGCCGCGGCCGTGCCGTCACCGAACACCGCCTTGAAGCCATCGAACAATGGGGTGGCCGACGTACCGATCTCCGCGGCGCCTCCCCCAACGCCGGTGTTCAGGAACAGCGTCAGAATGGCGAACAGGACCAGCGTGTTGAGCCCCCAGATGGTCGCTTTGGGGATGTCTCGCTTGGGATCATGCGACTCTTCAGCGGCGAGTGGCAGTTCCTCGATCGCCAGGTAGAACCAGATCGCGAACGGCAGAGCCGGCAGGATTCCCGCCCATCCCTTTGGCAGGAAGCTACTTCCGCCTTCCTCCGGCGGAATGTTCGTCAGCAGGCCGGCATCGAAGGACCGGCTGACGAGCACTGCCACGTAGAAGAAGGCCAGGATGCCCAGGGCTGCAATGGTGATCACCACGGTGAATCGCATCGTGATCTCGATGCCCATGATGTTGATGCCGACAAAGATGATGTAGAAGATCGCCGCCCACAGCACCGGACTGTTCCACCACCCGTCCGCGGCAGTGAGCTCGAAGACGATGTCGTGCGAGAGGAATCCCATCGCGCTCACGACCACCGCGGGCGTGATCACGTATTCCATGTTCTCGGCCAACCCGGTGACGAACCCGCCCCACGGGCCCATCGCCGATCGGGAGAAGGAGTAGGCGCCGCCGGTGTGGGGAAGGGCAGGCGACATCTCGGCGATGCTGTAGCACAGGCCGTAGTACATGACGGTGATGATGATGCCCGCGATGAGCAGGCCGCCGAAGCCGCCGGCGTCAAGCCCGACGTTCCAGCCGTAGAAGTCCCCTGAGATGACCGCGCCGACCCCGAGCGCCCACAGCGACCAGAAGGCGGCGTGGCGGCGCAACTTTCGCTTTTCGAAATATCCGTGGCCAGCCTCGCGATAAGTGACCGATCCGACTGCCCGCTGGTTATCCGCCATGGCCCCTCCTCGGGTTCAAGGGCGCAAAGTTGTCAGACAACTTATGAGAATATCGAAGCGCGTTTCCGCCGTCAAGATCGCGGCGGCATTAGATTGACGCGTCCGTCATCCTCAAAGGTAGAGCGCCAGACCATTGGGTCGTGCCCGCGGTCCGTGGCGATGGCAATGGGGTGCATCCGGCCGCCAGCGGGTAGGGTCGAACGGGTGTGTGGAGCCACCGGCGAGGTGCGCCTCGACGGCCAAACACCTGATATCACCGCGGTCTCGGCCATGGCCGAGGCGATGGCGCCTCGGGGTCCCGACTCCGCGGGAGTGTGGTCGCAGGGCAGGGTCGCGCTGGGTCATCGTCGCCTGAAGATCATCGACCTCTCCGAGGCGGGCGCCCAGCCCATGATCGACCCGGAGCTGGGCCTGGCCGTCTGCTGGAACGGTTGCATTTACAACTACAAGGATCTGCGTGCCGAGCTGATCGGCCACGGCTACCGGTTCTTCTCCCACAGCGACACCGAGGTGCTGCTCAAGGCCTACCACCGCTGGGGCGACCGGTTCGTCGACCGCCTCAAGGGCATGTTCGCCTTCGCGATCGTCGAGCGTGACTCCGGCCGGGTGCTGCTCGGCCGGGACCGGCTGGGCATCAAGCCCCTGTACATCACCGAGGACGCGTCACGCATCCGGTTCGCGTCATCGCTGCCCGCGCTGCTGGCCGGCGGCGGCGTGGACACCCGCATCGACCAGGTTGCGCTGCACCACTACCTGACGTTCCACTCCGTCGTGCCGCCGCCGCACACGATCCTGCGCGGGGTATCCAAGGTGCCGCCCGCATCGCTCGTCGCCATCGAGCCCGACGGGCGTCGAACGACCACGACGTACTGGGCGCCGGACTTCACCCGGCACGCCGACCGTGCCGGCTGGTCCGAGAGGGATTGGGAGGACGCGGTTCTCGCGGCGCTGCGCCTCGCGGTCGAACGTCGCCTGGTCGCCGACGTCCCGGTTGGCTGCCTGCTGTCGGGCGGCGTCGACTCCAGCCTGATCGTCGGCCTGCTCGCCGAGGCGGGCCAGCACGGGCTGGCGACGTTCTCCATCGGTTTCGAGTCCGTCGGTGGTGTTGCGGGTGACGAGTTCCGCTACTCCGACATCATCGCCGAACGCTTCGACACCGACCACCACCAGATCCGGATCGGCACCGACCGCATGCTGCCCGCCCTCGACGGCGCGATCGGCGCGATGAGCGAGCCGATGGTCAGCCACGACTGCGTCGCCTTCTACCTGCTGTCTCAGGAGGTGTCCAAACACGTCAAGGTCGTGCAGTCCGGGCAGGGTGCCGACGAGGTCTTCGCCGGCTATCACTGGTATCCCCCGATGGGTCAGCCTGCCGCCGCCACGCTTGCTGGCTCGGTGGCCAGCTACCGGGAGGCGTTCTTCGACCGCGACCAGTCCGGTTATGAGGCATTGGTCTCCCCGGGGATCGCCACCGCCGACGACCCGAGTGAACGATTCGTCACCGAGCATTTCGCCCGCGAAGGCGCCGAGACCGGCGTGGACCGGGCGCTGCGGCTGGACACCACCGTCATGCTGGTCGACGATCCGGTCAAACGCGTCGACAATATGACCATGGCCTGGGGACTGGAGGGCCGGGTGCCGTTCCTCGACCACGAGCTGGTCGAGCTGGCCGCCACCTGTCCCCCAGGGCTGAAGACCGCGCAGCAGGGCAAGGGTGTGCTCAAGCAGGCGGCGCGCCGCGTGATCCCCGCCGATGTGATCGACCGGCCCAAGGGCTACTTTCCCGTGCCGGCGCTGACCCACCTGGAGGGGCTTTACCTCGACCTGGTCCGCGACGCGCTGTACGCGCCGGCCGCCAAGGAGCGCGGCCTGTTCCGGCCCGAAGCCGTCGACCGGCTGCTCGCCGACCCCAACGGTCGGCTGACCCCGCTGCGCGGCAACGAGCTCTGGCAGATCGCGCTGCTCGAGCTGTGGTTGCAGCGACACGGCATCAAGGGGCCCGCCGCGTGACCGCCACGGAGCACGGCGACCACACCGAGGCCATCACACTCGGCCTGCACGACGCGTCGCCACAGCACATGGTCGACGCCATGGCCGACGATGTGGTGCTCGAAATGGGCTGGGGCAGACTCATTTTCGGGCAGACGTTCGCCGATCCGCAGAAGCTCGCCGAAGTGCTGCGGCACGAGGGGCCGGGGCGACGCGACATCTGCATGTATCCCCGCGAGCCCCACGTCCTGATCGCCAAGGCGCCTGCCGAGCTGTTCATCGACCCCAGCCACACCTACCGGTTGAGGTTCTCCGACGACGACGAGCCGGTCGCCTCACCGACCGGGTTCACCGTGCGAACGCTGAAGACGCCCGAGGACGCCGACGAGATCAACCGCGTCTACGTGCGCTGTGGCATGGTGCCCGCGCCCGTCGAGGTCATCTGGGAGAACCATCTGCACCGCGAGCCGGTCGACTACCTGGTCGCGGTGCGCGATGACGACGGCACCGTGGTGGGCACCGTCACCGGCGTCGACCACAAGTGGTTGTTCTCCGACCCCGAGGACGGGGCGAGCCTATGGACGCTGGCCGTCGACCCGGCCAGCAGCCTTCCCGGCGTCGGCGCCGCGCTGACTCACGCACTTGCGGCGCTCTACCGGGACCGCGGACGGGCCTACATGGACCTGTCGGTGGCCCACGACAATGCCGCGGCCATCGCGCTGTACGAGAAACTCGGCTTCCAGCGGGTTCCGGTAATGGCGGTGAAACGCAAGAACGCAATCAACGAACCGCTGTTCACCCACCCGCCGGAGACGGTCGACGACCTCAACCCGTATGCGCGGATTATCGCCGACGAAGCGATGCGCCGCGGCATCTGGGTGGAGGTTCTGGACGCCGAGGCGGGCGAGATGCGGCTGTCACACGGCGGACGCAGCGTCGTCACCCGAGAGGCCTTGTCCGAGTACACATCCGCGGTGGCGATGGCCCGGTGCGACGACAAGAGGCTGACCCGCCGCATCGTCTCCGAGGCCGGTATCGCAGTGGCCCGCGGACGCCTGGCCACCTTCGATGAGGCCGACTACGCGTTCCTCGACGATGTCGGCGACGTAGTGGTCAAACCGACCCGCGGCGAGCAGGGCAAGGGCATCACGGTCGGCGTCGACAATCCTGACGAGCTCGACGCCGCCCTGGGCAGGGCCCGTGAACAACATCCCGATGTCCTCATCGAGCAGCGCGCGGCCGGCGACGACCTCCGGCTGGTGGTGATCGACCGCAAGGTGGTGGCCGCCGCGTTGCGAAGGCCGGCCGAGGTCATCGGCACCGGCCATCACACAGTGCGTGAGCTGATCGACGCCCAGAGCCGCCGCCGCGCGGCGGCCACCGGCGGCGAATCCCGGATCCCCGTCGACGACGTCACCGAGGCCACCGTGAGGGAAGCCGGCTGGTCGTTCGACGATGTGCTGCCAGAAGGTGTGCGCCTGCGGGTTCGTCGGACTGCGAACCTGCATCAGGGCGGCACCATCCACGACGTCACCGCCGAGGTGAACCCGGAGTTGTGCTCGGTGGCGGTGACGGCCGCCGATGCCATCGGCATCCCCGTCACGGGTATCGACCTGCTGGTGCCCGATGTCACCGGTTCGGACTACGTCTTCATCGAGGCCAACGAGCGCCCGGGCCTGGCGAACCACGAGCCACAACCGACTGCGCAGGCATTCGTCGACTTCCTGTTCCCGCAGAGTCCCGGCCTGCCGCAGGCCTGGACACCGGACGAAGCGCCGACCGCGTAAGTCTTGCCACGGGTCCTACCCGAGCAGCGCGCGGATATCCGATGCGGTGATGGCTGACCCCAGCACCTCCCCTTCGTCGACGACCGCGGTGAACAGTTCACGCTTGCGCTCCTGCAGCGCAACCACCCGCTCCTCGATGGTGCCCTCAGACACCAGTCGGTAGACGGTGACCGGACGCGTCTGGCCGATGCGGTGGGTCCGGTCGATGGCCTGGGCTTCGGCGGCCGGGCTCCACCACGGGTCGCAGACGAAGCAGTAGTCGGCTTCGGTGAGGTTCAGGCCGAAGCCGCCGGCCTTCAGGCTGATCAGGAACACCCGGGTGGAGCCGTCCTTGAATGCCGCGATGGCCGCGGCGCGCTCGCGTGCATTCAGCGAACCGTCGAGGTAGCTGTAGGTCAGCCCGATCGCGTCCAGATGCGACCGCAAGATGCCGAGGAATCGGGTGAATTGGCTGAAAACGAGCGCGCTGTGGCCCTCGGCCAGCAACTCGGTCAACTGCTCGACCAGGAAGTCGACCTTCGCCGATCCGACGTCGATGTTGGATTCGTCAACCAGTCCGGCGTGCAGGCTCAGCTGGCGCAGCAACGTCAATGACCGGAAGATCTCAAACCTGTTCTTCTCCCAATCGCCCAGTAGCCCCAGCACCTTTTGTCGCTCGCGGGCCAGACGGGTGTCGTAGATCTTGCGGTGCTTGGCGCCCAGGTCGACCGTCAGCACCTGTTCCTGCTTCGGCGGCAATTCCGGCGCGACCGCTGCCTTGGTCCGCCGCAGCATCAGGGGCTTGATCCGGCGGCGCAAAACCGGCAATCGCTCCCTGTCGCTTCCCGATTCGATCGGCTTGCGAAAGTAGTCCGTGAATGCCTTGGGCGACGGGAACAATCCTGGCGCGGTGATCGACAACAAGGACCACAACTCCATCAGATTGTTCTCCATGGGCGTACCGGTGATCGCCAGTTTGAATCTCGCCTCGAGCCGGCGCGCGCATTGGTGGGTCTTGCTGTTGTGATTCTTGACGAACTGAGCCTCGTCGAGAATGACTCCCGCCCACTCGATCTGCGCGTAGGCATCGAAATCGATCCGCATCAGCGCGTAGGACGTGATGACGATGTCGGCCGCCGCCACGTGCTCCGCGAGGGACAGGTTCGATCGGGCGCCGGTGGTGGCGATGACGGCTGCGTTCAGTCCGGGCGTGAACTTTCGGCACTCGGCGGCCCAGTTGGTGACCACGCTGGATGGCGCGACGACCAGGAACTTTCCGGCGCCAGCCTCGGCGGCGCGCGCGATCAACGCGAGAGCTTGCACGGTCTTACCCAGACCCATGTCGTCGGCAAGCACGCCACCAAGTCCGTTGTCCCACAAGAACGACAGCCAGTTCAGACCGTCGCGCTGATATTCGCGGAGTGTGGCATCCAGACCAACGGGCAGGTCGACTGGAACCGGTGGGCGCGCCGCTCGTCAGCCGCTTGAGGGTCTGATGCCAATTGGCTACCTGCTCGTCGACCACGCCGAGGGCGAGTAGTTCGTCCCACAAGGTGACGTTCAACGTTCGGGCGTTCACGCTGTCGCCCTCGATCTCGCCGAGCGCGCGGGCCTCCTCGAGCAATTCACGCAGACGCAGTAGTTCCGGTGTGTCGAGACGGAAATAGACGCCGGTGGGCAGCAGCATATGCGTTGCACCCGAGGCCAGTTCGACGATCACGTCGCTCAGTGGCACGGTCTGTCCGTCGACCTGCACGGTGATATTGAGGTCGAACCAATCGTTGGGCACGGGCTCGTCGTCACCGCTGCTGAACTCCAGCTGCGGATCACCGTCAGCAGCGCGGAAATTCGGTGCGCCCTGCTCGATCTCGACCGGTGAAGGCGTCGAGACAGTCCAGATGCGGCAAGATCTCACCGCACAGCACCGCGGCCTCGGCGATGGTGAGGTCCACCGACGAGCGCAGGGTCGACGGCGAGGCCGCGGCGGCGGCAGCCGCAGCGTCAGTGGCGTCATCGATCGCCCGCCGCTCGCTGATGATTGCGGCGTCGAGCATCCGGTGCATTCGCTGCTTGACGTGTTGTGCCGCTTGATGTTTCCAGTTGCGGGACGCGGCGGCGACGGCCCGAAGCGCGGGTAACACGCGCTGCCAGGCGAGATCCTCCGCAGCGGTGTCGCGGTAACCCGTCAGCTGTGCCGGCGAATCAGGGTCGAAGTCCTGGTGTTGATCGTTGACGTCGTAGCGAGTGCTCCAGTACGCGCGTGCACCGGTGCCGGTCAGCTTGATCGTCAGCACGGGAATCGGCCCGAGAACAGTCGGCGGGGTGAACAGTCCTTCCTCGATCTCGACCGGCACGACGTCGGCGAGCCGCGGGAGGATGCCGAGCGAGAACTCCTCTGCCATGTCGGCGGGTATGTAGACCTGCTCGTCGCGGGCAATGAGATTCGCCATGGTGCGTCCGGGTGGTGGGTCGAACCGGCCCAGCCGCAGCACGCCGTCGACAATCTGGTGCAAACCATGGGCGGTCGGCATGCCGATCAGGCCGACTCCGGCGGGATCGCACTGCTCGCCGTCCACCACCAGCGACACGGACATGACGGCACCGCCCGCCTCGTCCGCCACGAAGTTCAGCCGAAGCTGCGCATCCTTGATGAACTCGACCGCATGCAGGCCGAGGGTTCTGTCGGCGACGATCGCGACTCCGGCATCAGCGGCGTCGGTCAGCAGCGCCCACAACGCGGGCGACGCGCCGGTCAGCATCATCGTCTCGCCGATCACCGGATACGACCGCTCGAGCTCGAGAGCGAGCGCCTGAACGGCGAGATATTGCCGACTGTTGAACTCGCCGGCGTCCGGGTTATAGAGGACACGCCGCCAGTTCAGGCCCCGCTTGACCCAGGTTCCGCGCTTACCGATGGTCAACGGGCGAACAGTTACCGTGTCGACCGGGACATACGCGGTGGCGGGCGTGACCGAGAATTCCAGCCCGATCGGCGCGCCGACGTCCGCGGATGAAATGGCCACCTCGTCCAGCACACTGGCGAGCACGCTGCGCCACCGGTCGGGCTGGACGGGCCGCGGGGCGCTCGGCATTCCGGTCAGCAGTAGTGCGACGGCGTGCTTGCAATACGCGCCGACTGGACATGAGCATGCCGCCCAGATGGGACCGTATACGTCGAGTCCGACTTCGGTCCGGTACAGGCGATTGCCCGAACCGAGAACTGAGCCCGTCAGCACCCACTCCTCTGCGCACCACGTCACGTCCCGGACCCGGCCCTCGTCGGCGTACTGCACACCACGTGCGACGGTCGCGCTGTCGAAGTCGGCATTTAGGTCATCCAGGCTGATGGCGATGCGGTGCGGTATGGCCATGGGCGCAGGGTATGGACACCCACCGACACGGCCACGCAGCCACGCCGCGCGCGTCGCGCAGGCGTCGACACCACAGCTCCCACGCAAAACATGCGTAACGACAGGCACATTCGTATCGGCTGCGGGATGCGGCTAGGCGTGGGTTATCCACAGGCGGCGAGGCATCGCCACCGCACGGCACGCGGCTTAGGTCACCAGGTGCTGGTGCGCATCACGATCTCGGCGGCCAGCTGCGCGGTGGACTCCTGCGCGTTGCGTCGCCCCAGCAGGTCGACCAACCGGAAGTCGCCGTACACGTAGCGCTGGCTGGCCTTGGCGACGGCGCGCGCCGCGGGCGTACTGACCAGCGCCGTGGTGTTCATCTCCACGGGCGGGCAGTGCTCGTCGCGGATCACGCCGGTGAGGTCGGCGACTCTGGGATGGCCGCGGTCGATCGCGACCAGCCCGATGAACCTGTCCAGCCGGGTGGCGGCGAGTTCCCATGCCAGCTCACCGCCGATGCGGTCGCCGACCAGCAACGCCCACTTGATGTCGAGCGAATCGAGGATTCCGACCACCGACTTGGCCGTCAGGCGTGGGTCGGGGCCGATGACGACGGTGCGCAGCGACGCGGTGTGCAGTCGTTGACAGACGGCGTCATATGCGGCCGGCGTGTGGTGGGCGGCTCCGAGTACCACCACGACGGATCCCTTCTCGGGGCCCGCCACGTCGACGGGTATGGGAAACCCGTCGACGGTGACCATGGTGGGAGGCATTGCGCCACGCTACAGGTAATTGGGCTCTTCGCGGGGCCATTTTGACGGGGTCTTAACGCGCACCGTCAGGCCGATCGCGCGCGCTCGGCCTGTTTGGCCGCAACGTCCAGAAACGTCTGCGGCAGCGAGGCTTTGACGGAGATGGATGGGTTGGGTGTGGGGAACACGATGCCGAAGACCGCCATCCTGCCGACGTTCTCGAAGGAGAAGTACACGCTGTTGTCGACGTTGTTGAGCCGCATGGTCTGCTGGTACACGAGCGCGTTGGCGCGCGGCGTGGCCAGCTTGGTGGTGGTGATCGGGATGCCCGGCCCGGACCGGTCGAAGAACGCCTCGAACTCGGCGCACCGTTCGGCGGTGGCCGCCAACTCGTCGAGATCCAGTGGCCACGTCAACACCGTCATCACGATCCGCGCGCCGTCGTAGGCCACCACATACTCGGCCGCGCTGCCGTCGCCGCGCTCGGCCGAGTCGGCGATGTTGCGGGTGAGCCCATCCGAGCAGCCCTCCGGCTCGGAGATCATCGCCGGCGGACCACCGGCGCCGTCGGGCTGACCGGGATCCTGGGGGATGCGGTCGTACTGCACGCCGGGCGGAAAGTCGGCCTCGGTCAGCACCGCTCTCTCCAGCCGCGCGCCGGGCCAGGTCGCGGTGCCGGTGATCACGTCGCCGCACCCGGTCAGAGCAGCAAGGAGGACCGCCAGCGCAGCTATCGCCGCGTGCCCCCTGGTCATGGCCCCAGGCTACTCAGCTGGCACGCCCTCGAGCCTCGGCGGCGTTCACCGGCCGAGTGGCCAGTTATGACACGCAAAATGCTGCGAAGCGTGACTTAAGTGGCCACTCACCGCAGGTTAGCGGCACGTGTAGCCGCCGTCGATCGGGAGCGTGACCCCGGTGATCATCGAGGCGTCGTCGCTGAGCAGGAAGCTGATCGGGGCGGCGATCTCATCCTCGGTGGCCCACCGACCGAGCGGCATCTGCTCCAGAAATGCCGGACCGATATCGGGACGTCCCCAGTAGTACGCGGACATCTCGGTCATCACGACCGTGGGATTGACGCTGTTGACCCGGATGTTGTGTCTGCCCAGTTCGAGCGCGCTGACCCGGGTGATGTTGTCGAGCGCGGCCTTGGACGACCCATAAGAGATGTGGCCCGACAATGCCACCAGACTCGCCTGACTGGAGACGTTCACGATGGAACCGCCGCGGCCGCGGTCGATCATGCCCGGCGTGACGTGCTTGATGACCAGCAGGCTGCCTCGTGCGTTGATGCTGATCACCTTGTCGAACACGTCGATGTCGGTGTCTTGGGGCGTCGCGATCTCCCCGCCAAAGCCGCCGCAGTTCACCACGCCCCAGAGGTCCAGGCCCGACACTGCGGTGCGGATCTCCTCTTCAGAGGTGAGATCGAACGGCACCGGCCGCGCGCCCGTCTCGTCGGCGAGTTTGGTCAGTTCCGCGGCGTTGCGCCCGCCCGCATACACCGTGGCCCCTTGATCGACGAGGCGGCGGACGGTGGCCGCCCCGATACCTCCACTCGCACCGGTGACCAACACTGCGCGTCCGGTGAAATCAGCCATGGCTGCTCGCTTTCGCTATCGGGGTGAGCAGGTGAAGGGCCATCATCACACGCCTATGTCATCGGTGTCATAGGGTCTCCTCGTGAACGACACCGTCACCCTCGACGTCGACGGCCTGCTCCTCGACTGCGATGGAGTGCTCGTCGACTCCCACAACGCCGCCGCCGTTGCCTGGAATACATGGGCGCAGCGCTGGGCGCCGGGATTCGAATTTCACCGCGACGTCGAGCACGGACGACGTATCAGCGATCTGGTCGCCGAATTGATAAGCACCCCAGGCGATGTCGCCACGGCAACCGCTGAGCTCATCCAGCAGGAGTTGGACCACGCCACCGACGTGGTCGCGATACCGGGCGCGCGTCAACTCCTCGAGTCCAGTCCTGCCGGAAGTTGGGCGGTCGTCACGTCAGGCGGCCGGGCCATCGCGACCGCGCGCATGGCATCGGCCGGTCTGCCTGCGGCGGACGTACTGGTCACGGGCGAAGACGTCGAAAACGGCAAACCCTTCCCCGACCCCTACCTCGTCGCCGCGCAACGCCTGCAACTATCCCCAGCACGCTGCGCGGTGTTCGAGGATGCGCCCGCCGGAATCGCAGCGGCGCGCGCCGCCGGCGTCACCACCATCGTCGGTGTCGGCGCCTTGGCTGCCGACGTGACGCTGGCCATTGCGGACCTGCGCGGCGTCCGCTTCGACGGGCGCCGACTGCGCGTCGCTGCCACCTCGATTCTTCCGCCGGCCGGCGAGTAGTTTTGCGCCATGCGTGTACCCGATCGGATGCGCCGCGTTGTGGTCTCGCCCGACTCGATCGATGTCGTCGAATCACCGACGCCCCAGCCGATGTCCGGTGAGGTGCTCGTCCATTCGGTCGTGTCCGGTGTGTGCGGCTCCGACACGCATGCCGCGCACGGGCGCCATCCGTTCATCGATCTGCCCTACCACCCCGGCCATGAGGTTGTCGGCGTGGTCGCCGCGCTGGGGCCGGGCGTCGACGCTGTCGAGGTCGGCCAGCGGGTGACCGTCGAGCCCGACCTTCCGTGCTGGGACTGCAAGCAATGCCGCCGCGGCACCGAAAACCTGTGCGAGAACCTACGATTCTTCGGATGCGGTCACCCGCAGGGCGGAATGGCCGACTACTTCACCATTCCCGCGAACCGGTTCACGTCATCCCCGACGCCTGGTTGGACTACCGAGCGGCGGCCCTGATCGAGCCGATGTCCACCCCTGTACACGCCCTCCGCATCGCGGGAGACGTCCGCGACAAGGCCGTCGTGATCCTCGGAGCGGGAACCATCGGGCTCCTGCTGTTGGCCGTCGTTCGGGCGCACGGCGCGAATCGCATCGTGGTCACCGATCCCCTGCCCGCCAAACGAGCCCGCGCCATTCGACTCGGCGCCGACGTCGCGCTCGACGCCACGGCCGGCGACATCGTTGCGCAAGCCCGCGACGCACTTGGTGAGAGCGCCGACGTCGTATTCGACTGTGTCGCCGTGGCATCCACGGTCCGGCATGGCGTCGAAATGGCGAGCAAGGGCGGCACCGTCGTGATTGTCGGCGTGCCGACGGGCGACGTGGCCGTCCCGCTGCCGATCGTTCAGGACCACCAGATCCGCATCCAGGGCAGCGCCACCTATCTACCGGAGGACTACGAAGAGTCGATCCGTCTGCTCGTCGACGGGGAGGTGAAGGTCGACGACATCGTCACGGCTGTAGTGCCTCTTGCGGAAGTTGCCGACGCGTACGCGCTGTCGTCCGGCGGAGAGCACGTGAAAGTCCTTGTCTGCGTGGATGAACAGCTCATCGACTGAGCGGCGATTGTGCCACCGCCGGGGCGATCGTGACAAGGCGGTGCGGATCGGGCACACCCAGCAGTGTGCCCTCGTGCTCGACGGCTGTGGCGCCGAAGCGCAACGCGTTGGCCAGCGCGTCAGCTGCCGTCGCCCCGGCGTGGACCGCCGCGAGCCATCCGGCGAGGAACGCGTCGCCCGCGCCCACCGTGTTCACGACCCGCTGCGCGGGCGCGGTCCCGTGCAATGGCTGCGGCAGGTCGGCGTCGACAAGGAGCGCACCATCGCGGCCCAGGCTGACGAGCACCGTGCGCACGCCACGCGCCACCAGCTCTCGTGCCGCGTCGGCCACGTCGCCGAGCGTCTCCAGGTCCCGGTTCGTGACCTCCGCGAGCTCGTCGGCGTTGGGCTTCACCATGTGTGGTAGCCGGTCGCCGTGCTGCGAAAGCACGTGCATCAGAGCAGATCCCGAGGAGTCGACGGCGACCAGACGGCCAGCCGCCCGGGTATCGGCCACCGCGTCGGCGAACCGCCGCGGCGTGAAACCACCAGGCAGGCTTCCCGCCCAAACCACCCACTCACCCACTCCGCCGGCCGCCAACGTCGTTGCGCACAACGCGTCGATCTCGTTCTAGATAGTCGTGGCCCGGGCTCGTTCACCTTGCTGCTCCGCCCATCCGCCTCGACGAGCGAGATGTTGCTGCGCACCGCGCCAGCTATCGGCACGTCGACGTGGTCGAGGCCGAGATCGTCGAGCAACGTGGCGATTTCAAGCCCGGCGCTACCACCCACCGGCAGCACCGCGCGCACCGGAACGCCGACGCCATGCAGTGCCAGCGCGACGTTCACGCCCTTGCCGCTCGGTTCCACCATGGTGGCGGTCGCCCGGTTGACGTGGCCGGGCTCGAACCGCGGTACGTGCAGTGTCCGGTCCAGGCTCGGGTTGGGCGTGACGGTCGTGATCATTCGGCCACCTCGACGGCGACGTCGGCGTCCTGCAACCGCTCGAGTTGCTCGTCGGTGACGGTGTCGTCGGTCACCAGGATGTCGACGTCCTCGCAGCGTGGCGTGCCTGGCGAGGCTCTCGCGGCCGAATTTGCTTGTGTCGACCAGGAATATGCGCTGCCGGGCGGCCGCCAGCATCGCGTGTTTGACGTCGGCCTCGTCGGCGTCCGGCGTGGTGAGCCCGCGGCGGAACGACAGCGCGTTGGTGCCGAGGAACGCCACGTCGACGTTGATCCAGGCGAGGGCGGCGACGGCAAGGGGCCCGACGGCGGCCATCGTCTCCGGCCGCACCCGGCCACCGAGCCCGACGGCGGGGAGGCCACGCCGCACCAGTGTGGACAGCACCGGGATGGCGTTGGTGTAGACGACGAGTTCGCGGTCGGTGGGCAGCAGTTCGGCCAGCCGCAGAGTGGTCGTGCCGGCGTCGAGCAGAACCTGCCGCCGTCGGGTACGAACGCAACGCGTGCCTGGCGATCGCGACTTCTGCTCGGCCTGCTCGGTCCGCGAGGCGACGTTCGGCTCCTTCTGTCGGCGTTGGAAGGGCACCGCGCCGCCGTGCACGCGGCGCAGCAGTTGGCGGCCTCGAGTCGAGCCAGGTCCTTGCGGACGCTTTCGGCGCTGACACCGAAGAGTTCTGTCAGATGGGCGCTTTCGACGCGGCCATCGGCGCCGAGCAGACGCAGCACCTCGGCCTGTCGTTCGTCGGCGAACCACGTTCGCTCCCTGCTCGTCACTGTCCGCCCAGGTGCTCGTCGGGACCGATCGCACCGGCGGCCCGCGCCGCGAGCACGGCGGCGCCCAGCGCGCCGGCCTCCTCGACCGCGGAAACCTCGAGATGGTCGAATCGGGCGGCCTTGGCGCGCATCACTTCTGCGCTGTGCCGCCACCCGCCGGTGACGACGACGCGCTCGGCGGGCCCGACGACGTCGTCCATCGCGCGGTGTAGGACGACGGCCGCATCGGCGGCGGCGGCGACCACAGCCTTCCACACTTCGCCCGGCCCAACCCCGCCTGCGATCCCGCCGAGCGTGAGCGCATCGGAGCGAAGGCCGCCACCGTGACCCTACCGATGGGCGCCCGCTCGGCGGCCGCGTCGAGCCCGGCCAGCCCGTCGTCACCCACGCCAAGAAGGTCGAGCACGCGGTGCTGCGCGAGGCCGCCCTCGGTGCCGCCGAGCAGGCTCCAGTGGCCCGGCTGGATGCTGGGGTCTGTCGTGATGCCGCCAGCCGCGAGCCGCGCCATGTCGGCGCGGCCCGGCACGCTGTGCACCATGCGCACAAGCGCCTCCGCCGTGCCCGACGAGTCCAACTCGTAACCGGGCGCGACGGCGCGGGCGCCGAGCGCCGCCGCCTGGTGGTCGTGGCCGGCCAGCGTGAGCAGCGCCCCGCGCAGCAGCGGGGAGACGGCCTCGGAGGTCACGGTGCCGACCGGCGCGCCCGCCTGCACCAGCGGCGGCATGAGCCCGCGGCCAGCCCCGGACCAGGCGAGCGCATCATCCCACCAGTCGCGCTTGGCCACGTCGAGCCAACCGGTGCGACCGGCCAGTGACATTTCAATGACGGCGTCACTGCCCAGGCGTCGCACCACCCAGCCGCCCACATCGAAACGCATTGTTGCCGAACGGCTTTCCGGTTCGTGCTGCAGTAGCCAGCGGTGCTTGGTGAGGGAGAACTGGCCGCGCAAGGGCTTGCCGGCGACGCCGCCGAACGCCTCCGGCCCGAGATGCTCCGCGAGGTCGGCAACCTCATCGATGTCGCGCTCGTCGTGCCAGGCGATGACCGGCGAGAGCGGGTGTTCGTGGGCGTCGGTGAGCACACCGGACTCCCCCATGCTGGTGACTCCGACGGCGCGCACCGGCACGCCCGCCGCTTCGGCGGCCGCGCTCAGGGCATCGAAGGCGCTGCGGCTCAGAACGTCGGCGCCGGTCTGAGCGCCGTGAGGGGCGACGTCCCACGTCATCGGGGCCCTCCCGGTGCCGAGCACTGCGCCGTCCGCGTCGTAGACGACGGCCTTGCTGGAGGTCGTTCCGACGTCGAGGCCGGCGAAAGCGGACATGTGGCTCCTTGCCCGTGTTGGGTATTCGTGGATATGGTTGCGTCTTGTTGGACTGAGGTCAAGGAGCGCACATGCCGCTGGTGAGCACCGCCACGCTCGTCGGCGACGCCTGGACGCGTGGTGGCGGCGTCGCCGCGTGCAACGTCATCACCCTCGAGCACGCGGAGGGCATCGTCGCAGGCGCGCAGCGGTCCGGTCGGCCGGTGATCCTGCAGGTGAGCGAGAACACCGTGAAGTTTCACGGCGGCCTGATCCGGCCGCTGGCCGCCGCGCTCGCCGCCCTCGCATCCGAAGCGGACGTGCCGGTGAGCCTGCACCTCGACCATGCCGAGACGCCGGCCCTGTGGCATGACGCCGCAAACGCCGGATACTCCTCCGTCATGGTCGACTGCGCGTCGCTGCCGTACGAGCAGAACGTCGCCATCACCGCCGAAATCGCCAAACGGCTTCAGCAGCAGGGACTTTCGGTCGAGGCCGAGCTCGGTTATGTCGGCGGCAAGGACACCCAGGTCACCAACGCGCACGCACCGGGCACCCGCACCGACCCGCAGCAGGCCGCCGAGTTCGTCGCTGCGACGGGCGTCGACGCGCTGGCGGTCGCCGTCGGCAGCTCACACGCCATGACCACGAAGACCGCCGAACTCGACCTCGACCTCATCGCCACACTGCGCGACGCGGTGCCGGTGCCGCTGGTGCTGCACGGCTCGTCGGGTGTGCCCGACCGCACGCTGCGAGAAGCCGTGCGCGCCGGCATCGTGAAGGTCAACATCGGCACCGCGCTGAACGTCGCCTACACCGGCGCGCTGCGTGACGCGCTGAGCGCCAAGGCCGATCCGCGGCCGCCGTTGAACGCCGCCCGCAATGCGGTCGCCGACACGGTGGCGCACTTGCTCGACGTGGTCACTTCCTGACCGCGAGAAGACGCAGAAGGGGGCTGAGACTCCCTTCAGAGCCCCCATCTGCGTCTGCTCGGCAAGAGAAAGTCAGCAGTTCGACTTGTACGCCGCCGCACCGCCTTCGCCGTTCAGGTTCTCCTGCGTGATGATCGTGAAGCCGGTCTGCACGTCCTTGGTGTTCTGGCCACCATCGAGCGCCGTCACCGCCTCGTCGACGCCGAACTTCCCGATCAGCCCGGGATCTTGCGCGACGAGGGCCTGGACGGTGCCCTGACGCAACGCCTGGATCTGGTTCGGACCCGCGTCGAAGCCCACGATCTGAACCTGGCCGCTCTTGCCCGCCTGCCGGATGCCGGTGGCCGACCCCTCGGCGGAGAACAGGTTGGTGGCGAAGACGCCGACCAGATCGGGATCCTTCTGTAGCTGAGCGCCGATGAGCTGCGCCGCGGTCGCCGGGTCGTTGTGGCTGTACTGGACGCCCACATACTGGAACTTGCTGTCGCCCTTGACGGCTTCCTCGAAGCCCTTGGCGCGTGCGTCAGTGGTCGAGATGCCGGGGTCGACGTTCATCACCATGACCTTGCCGCCCTCGGGCCGCAACTTCTTGATGGCCTCGAAGGCCGCCCTGCCGCCGCCCTCGTTGTCGCTGGCGATCGCCGACACCGCGATACGACGGGTCGTTGGTGGTGGTGTCGACGAGCACGACCTTGATCCCGGCGGCGGCCGCCTGCTCGAGGGGCTGCTGCATGGCCTGCACGTCGGTCGGTGCGACCAGCAGCGCGTCCGGCCTGCTGGCGACGACCGAGTCGAGGATCGGCTTCTGCAGCGTCGGGTCGAACTTCTGCGGGCCCTGGGTGGTGACCGTGACGCCCAGCTTGGCCGCCTCCTCCTGCGCGCCGCACTGCATCGTGATGTAGAACTGGTCGCCGGCCACGCCCTGCAAGAACTGAATGTTGTAGTTCTTGCTCGCTTTTGCGGGCGCGGTGACTGTGGTCGCCGCCTCCGCGGGTGCGGCCCCGTTCGTCGCCTCCCCGGAGCCGGAGCTCTCCGGCTTCGATGACGTGCAGGACGCTATCGACAGCGCAACGGCGGCTGCCCCCGCGACAAGCATTACGCCCTTACGGTTCACTGGCGTTCCTTTCGTTGGGTTCCTCTGCGTTTGAAGAGGCCTCGAGACCGCGCACCGCGCAGCGCGGCGGCGCGTCGGGACTGATCGACGTAGACGGCGGCGATGAGCACCGAGCCCACCGCGACGCCCTGCCAGAACGGCTGCACTCCGATGATGACGAACCCGGACTGCAGCACGGCCGGGATGAACAGGCCGACAACGGTGCCGAAGATGGTGCCCTCGCCGCCGAAGATCGACGTGCCGCCGATGACGACCGCGGCGATGACGTTGAGGTTGGTGAGCGACTGCCCGGCGATCGTGGTGGTACCGAACTGCGCCAGCGACAGAATCGCGCCGACGCCGGCCAGCGTGCCGGCCAATGCGTAGACGTACACCAGGTGCCGCGTCACCTTGATGCCGGTGCGACGGGCGGCCTCCTCGTTGGAGCCGATGGCATACGTGTAGCGGCCGAACCTGGTCTTGTGCAGCAGGATCCCGCCGAGAATGACGACTATCAGCGCCACGAACGGCAGCCCCGGGATGCCCAAGACCTTTGTGTAGGCACTGAAGTCGGTCAGCTCGCTGGGCACCGAACGGATGTCGATGCCGCCGGTGAGCACCTGCGCCAGTCCCAGCGCGATCGACAGCGTGCCGAGCGTGACGATCAGCGGAGGCACCTTGGCCATGGCGACCAGCACGCCGTTGAAGACACCCCAGGCCATGCCGCCCACCACCGCGACGACCAGGCCGGCGGCGGCCACGCCGGGACCTGCGCCGCCCATCGCCTCCATCACCTTGGCGGACACCACCGACGAGAACACCAGCACCGACCCGACCGACAGGTCGATGCCGGAGGTGATGATGACGAACGTCATGCCGACGCCGAGCACCGCCCACACCGCCACGTTCTGGGAGATCAGCGAGAAGTTACCGCCGGACAAGAAGCGGTCGCCCGCAAGGACTGTGAAGAACAGGCAGATGACGATCAGCACTCCGAGGATCCAAAACGCCTGAAGCCCGACCACCCGTTTGAGGACCGACTGCGACGTGTCGAACTCGTCGGCGCCGCCGGTGACGACAGCCGGTTGATTCGCCAAAGTACTCATGCCGCACCCTCCCTCGTGTCGAGAGCGCCGGTCATCGCGCCCACAAGTGTCTCCACGCTCGTGCCGTGCCCGGGGTAGGTGGCGACGCGTTTGCCGAGCCGCAGCACCTGAATGCGGTCGCACACCTCGAGCACGTGCGGCATGGAGTGGCTGATGAACACCACCGCAATGCCCTTGTCGCGCACGCGTTTCACGGATTCCAGGACGTTCTTGGTTTGCACGACGCCGAGCGCAGCGGTCGGCTCGTCGAGGATGAGCACCTTGTTCGCCCACGCCATTGCCCTGGCGATCGCAATACCCTGGCGCTGGCCGCCCGACATCGCCCCGACCGGTGCGGTCAGCGATCGTACCGTGGCACCGATTTCGGAGAACGATGCGGACGCCTGGCGGCGCATCTGCTTCTCGTCCATGAACCCGAGGTGACCGAGGATGCCCTTGCGGGCAATCTCGCGGCCCAGGAACACATTTTGGACCGGGTTGAGATGCGGGGCCAGGGCCAGGTCCTGGTACACCACCTCGATACCGAGGTCCTCGGCCTGCCGCGGGCCCGACAGGTGCATCGCGTCGACCCTCGAAGTAGACCTCACCGTCGTCCAGGTCGAGGTTGCCGGACAGCGCCTTGATGAGCGTCGACTTGCCGGCACCGTTGTCGCCGATCAGCCCGACGACCTCCCCGGACTCGACGTCGAAGTCGGCGCCGTCCAACGCGCGGACGTGGCCGAAGCTGCGCGAGATGCCGCGCGCCTCCAGCAATGCGGTCATGCTGTGCCTTCCGTTGTGTTCGGCATGTGCTGTGGTGGCCAGGTGGTACCCGGCCGGCAGACGAGCAGGCGGACGTCGCCGTCGACGTGCCAGTCGCCGCACGATGCGGGCACGACGAGCGTCTGCCCAGCGTTGACATCGATGGACTCACCATTGGCGGCCGCCAGTGGACCGGCCCCGGACAGCACAACCGCGACGGCGAAGCCGGCGGGCACGTCGGCACCGGGCGTCATCAGTTCCATCCGGAAGTACGGGGCGGCCTGATCGGGCAGCACTTCGACCAGTCCGGAAACGTGAGCGCCGGTGTGCCGGGTCAACTCCGCGATGTCGTCGACGGCCGCGGTGTCGACGGCGCTCAGCGCGACGTCACGGGCCAGGCCGAGGAAGATCTCGTCGTCGGAGGCCGTGGTGTTGGTGCGCTCCAACAGGATTGACTGGTCGGTGGGCTCCTGCGCTTCCACGAGGAGGATGCCTGCGCCGATCGCGTGCGGGGTGCCGCCGGGCACCAGCACACCATCGCCGGGCCGCACCGCCACGCGGTGCATGAGCGCCAACATCGCGTCGGCGTCCTGGTTTTCGACGAGCGCGGAGATGCGTTCGCGGTCGACGTCTTCGCGCCATCCGACCCACACCGCGGCGTCGTCGGCGGCCTGAAGGATGTACCACGCCTCGGTCTTGCCGTAGGCACAACCGAGGTGTTGTGAGGCGTAGGCCCGCGTCGGATGCACGTGCACGGGCAGCCGCTGGCCCGCGTCCAACAACTTCACCAGCACACCGGTGTCGCCGGCCTCGCCGTCGTCACGCCCGAGCCAGCCTGCCGGATCGGCACGGACCGCATCACGCAGCAGCGTGCCGTCTTCGAGTCGGGCTGGTCCGAGGTCCGGCTCTCCGAAGCGGCACGCCGTGGCGCCCACCCATTCCTCGGGCGAGCGCTCACCGACCGGCGGCAGGCCGCGCCACGCCGCCAACGCCGGCCCGCCCGCGTACCAGTGCGGCACGACGTTGGGTGGCAGGACCTGCGGGTGCGCGGTCACTCGTCCGGCGCCTCCTCGTGTGTTACCTGCGTCACGCTGCGACTGGTCTGTGCCGGACAGTACGCCACATTCCTCGCTATGTCACCGGTGTCAGAGAAAATCGGTCCATCGTTCTGACATCGGTGACATACTGGCCGCTGACCGAGCGAGGAAGGACGCGCGATGGCGACCATGCGCGACGTTGCCCATCGGGCTGGGGTGAGCGCCAAGACGGTTTCTCGCGTGGTCAACAACGACCGCTATGTCTCCGCCGATGTTCGCGAGCGCGTCGAGCGTGCGATCGTCGAGTTGCAGTACGTCCCCAACATGCTCGCTGTCACCTTCCGGGCCGGGCGCGATGCGGCCATCGGCGTTGCGGTGCCCGGCGTCGCCGACCCGTTCTTCGCCAGCATCATCGACGCGGTCGAGCGTGAGGCCAGCCGACGCGACGTCGCCGTCATCGTCACCAGTGTCGGCTGGGAGCCGTCGCACGAACAGCGGTCCCTCGAAGCGGTATTGAAGCGTCAGGTGGCGGGCATGATCATCTGCCCCGTCGGCCGGGACATGTCCTATTTGCGGCCGTGGGCCAAGCGCACACCGCTGGTGTTCGCCGACCGCGAGCCCGGCCGGTTGAGCGCCGACGCCGTGGTGCAGGACGACGTCGGTGGCGGCCGCGAGGCAACCCTGCATCTGATCTCACACGGGCACCGCAGCATCGCATTCATGGGCGACGACGCGGTGACCGGGCTGCTGCGGCTCAAGGGCTGCCAGCAGGCGCTTGCCGAGGCGGGACTCCCGCAGCGCAGCGACCTCGTGCACGTCGGCGATGTCGACTCCTCTACGCTGACCGCCGCATTGCGGCGCATGCTCGAGGCGGCCGACCCGCCCAGCGCGGTGTTCTCATCGAATGCACGTTGCACCATTGCACTCATTCCGGCACTACAAGCATTGCGCCGCAAGGACATTGGACTGATTGGCTTCGGTGACTTCCCGACGGCGGCCGCGCTCAAGCCCGCCGTCACGGTGATTCACCAGGACGGTGACGCGATGGGGCGATTCGCCGCCGACCGGCTCTTCACCCGGCTGGACCACCCCACCCGTCGGCTGGCGCGGCGCACCGTCCTGCCCGTTTCGCTGGTGACGCGAACGTCGTGCGCGATGCCCGGCGAGAAGGTCCGCCCCGGACACGTCGTCACCGGCGTAAGCGCGTGACCGGCCTTGCCGCCGTGCTGATTTCGGGCGCGCCTGCATCCGGCAAGAGCACGCTGTCGCATCTGGTCGCGCATGAATTGCGCGCGGCGGTGATCGGCCAGGACGTCGCGACCGGCCCCCTGGTGCGCGTCGTGCAACAGCTGGTGGGTGTCGATGATCTGGACGACCCGCGGCTGGCCGGGCTGACCCGGGCACCCCGGTACCAGGTGGTGCTCGACGTTGCCGTCGACAACCTCGCGGCGGGCATGCCGGTGGTCTTGGTCGCCCCGTTCACCGCCGAACGCACCGATCCGGCCGCTTGGTCGGCCACGCATGACCGGCTGGCGGCCGCGGGTGGCGCACCGCTGCTGGTGTGGCTGCGCCTCGAGCCGGGCGAAGTGCTGCGCCGGCTGCGGCAGCGCGGCGCCGAGCGGGACGCGGCGAAGCTCGTCGACGAGGCGGCATACCTCGCCCGGTTGACGACGGCCTGCGAGCCGCCGGTCGTTCCCCACCTGGCCCTCGATGCGACCCGGCCGCCCGACGTGCTGGCCCGCGTGGTTCTCGACGCAATTCCGTCCTAACGGTTGCCATCGATGGCAAGCCTCTGACATGCTTGTGCCATCGATGGCAATTTTCGTAGGACGCTCCGGACGAACGTTCCTTACCGCTCGACAATTCGCCGAAATTTCGAGTGGTAAGGAACGTTCGCGGAACAGGAGGCAGGGAGGCGTGCGGTGACCAAGAGCATTTTGCGCGACGTCGCCGCGACCGCGGGGGTGAGCCTGCGCACCGCATCCCGCGTCCTCAATGACGACCCGAGGGTCGCGGTCGCCACCCGTGCCAGGGTGCAGAAGGTCATGCGCGACCTGAAGTACACGCCCGATTCGATGGCGCGTTCCCTGCGCGCGGGCACCGATGCCGCGGTCGGCATGGTGGTCGAGTCGGTGGCGGACCCGTTCTTCTCCGCACTGGTGGCCGCCGTCGAACAAGCCGGTTCGACAAGCGGCAAGTCGGTGCTCATCGCCTCGACCCACGGGGACGCCGCCCGCGAGCGCGACGTCGTCGCGCAGATGCTCTCCCGTCGAGTCTCCGGATTGCTGCTGGCGCCCACCACCGGTGACCACGGCTGGCTGCAGACCACCACACCGCTGGTGCTCGTCGACCGGCCCGCCCCCGGCCTGGAGGCCGACGTGGTCGGCATCGACGACGAAGCCGCCGCAATGGATGCCGTTGAGCACCTCGTCGCCCACGGCCACCGGCGGATCGCGTACGTCAGCGACCTTCCGCTCGTGCCGACCTCGCGGGCCCGGCTGTCGGGGTATCGGCGCGCGATGGCCGCCCATGGGCTTGACGTCGACCCGCGACACATCCGCGCCGACTGCCCCGACGCATCCTCCGCGGCCGCCGCGACGCGAGATCTTCTGGCGGGCAATGGTTCCGACGCGCCAACCGCACTGGTGAGCGGCGCTACCCGGTGCTCGCTCGGCGTCGTACCGACGCTGCACGCGATGGGCCGAACCGACATCGCGTTGGTCTGCTTCGGCGATTTCGCCATGGCCGACTTGCTGGGCATCACGGTCGTCGATCACTCCGCCGAGGCCGTCGGTGCGGCGGCGGCGGCTCGGCTCGCAGAACGGATCGCCGATCCCGAAATGCCGGCGACGACGATCCACGTCCCGGTGCGGTTGATCCCCCGCGGTTCCGGAGAGGTGCGACCGTGACCCGGGAGGCTGTGGTCGGCATCGACCTGGGTACCACGATGTCGAAGGCGTTGTTGCGCACGCCAACCGGCGAGCAACTCGCGCTCGTCGAGGCTGCCACGCCGTGGACCACGACCCTGGATGGCGGCACCGAAACCAGTGCCGATAGTTTCGTCCAGCTGGCCATCGAGCTGCTGCGCCAAGGCTACGAGCAGGCCTCGGCTGAGGGTCCCATACGCGTGTCCGCCGTGGCCGTCGCGGGACTGGCCGAAAGCGGGGTACTACTCGACGCGTCGGGCCGGCCGCAGACGCCCGTCGTCGCGTGGTTCGATCGACGCGGCAGCCGGCAGGTCTCCGAAATTTCGTTGCACGGTACCGGCTTCCGGGCGCATTTCGTGCGCCGCACCGGATTGCCATGGGACTGCCAGGCCAGCGTCGCCAAGTTGTTGTGGTTCGTCGACGGCGGACTTGACCTCACACCCGCATCCCGCTGGCTCAGCGTGCCCGAATATGTTGTCTTTGCGCTCGGCGGTGAGCTCGTGCACGAACCGTCTTTGGCGTCCCGCACGGGTCTCCTCGACCAGGCCACGGGCGCACCGTGGACGGACGGCGCGGTCGAGCTCGGCCTGCCGCCCACGCTGCTGCCCGCGCGTCAACCGCACGGCGAGAGCGTCGGGACGCTGCGACATGCCGGGTTGCCCGGGGCGGTGCAGGGTGCCGCGCTCCTCGTCGGTGGCCACGACCATCCGGTCGCGGCGATAGGAGTAGGAGCGACCGGCCCCGACGAACTGTTCAACTCGACCGGAACAGCGGACGTCGTCGTGCGGTCACTGCCAGGAGCCGTCAGCGATGAGCAGAGGGAACAGCTTGTCGGGCAAGGTATCTCGGTTGGCATGCACGTGCTCCCAGAAACGAGCGCACTGATCGGCGGAGTGCGGGGCGGCCTGTTGCTGCGCCGCGTGCTCGGACTCCTCGGTGTGACCACGACGGCGCAGCGAGAGGCGCTTGACCGCGCTGCACTTGCCGTCGGGGCCCTGCCTGCCGGCCTCGAAGTGTCCGGAGCCGGACCGACCGGGGACGACGTGGTGCTGCGGGTGCGCGATGGTGCCGACCCCGCAACTGTCTGGGCGGCCGCCACGCGCTACACGGCTCGCGAGACCCGAGTCCTGCTGGACTTGATCGACTCCGTCGCGGGGCCGCACGCCCGCGCGGTCGCCAGCGGCGGCTGGTCCCGGATGGCCAGCGTGCGGGCGGCGAAATCCGCCGTGATCGACCGCTTGACGTTTTCTGAGTTGCCCGAACCCGTCGTCGCTGGTGCGGCGCTATTGGCCCAGCGGGTCACCACCACAAGCCCCGTCTAGAAGGAGAGAAATGTCCACGACCACGCGCACACTGTCCGACATCGCCACGCCAGGCGGCGTGTTCGCGATCATTGCGATGGATCAGCGAAATACCTTGCGGCGCATGTTCAGTGCCGTCGGCATCGACGCGACCGATGACGACATGGTCACGGCGAAGACCGATGTCGCGCGTGCCCTCACTCCGTTCGCTAGCGGCATCCTGTTCGACCCGACCTACGGCGTCCCGGCGGTCACAGGCACCGGTGCCCTCGCCGACACGTGCGGCCTGCTGGTTGCCTCCGAGCCGGCCGAGCGGGGCAAGCTGGGCGTGGAACCGGTCACGCGGCGCGACCCGGACCTGGACTCGCGGTGGGTGCTGGCGCAGGGCGGTGACGCGAACAAGTTCTTCGCGCAGCTGCGGGCCGATCGTCCGGCGCCGCGGGCCAGTGAACCCGACCTCGTCGCGCAGTGCTTGCAGGCCGTTCGTGACGTGGTCTCCGACTGTCAGGACGTCGGAATCCCCTCGGTGATCGAGAATCTCGTGTACCCGTTCGAGGGAGAGGATCTATCCGGCAGGCGCCGCGAGGACGCCGTCATCGAGGCGGCGCGCGCACTCAACGAAATCGACTGCGACCTGCTGAAGCTGGAATACCCCGGCTCGCCCGAGGGCTGTCGCCGGCTCGCCGAGGTGCTCGACCGGCCCTGGGCGGTGCTGTCGGCGGGCGTCCCGTTCGACGACTTCACGAGGGTGTTGCAGATCGCCTTCGACGAAGGCGGTGCTTCCGGCTTCATCGCCGGACGGTCGGTGTGGCGGGAAGCGTTGCCGCTCAGCGGTAATGACCGTCAACGGTTCCTCGCCGATGTCGCCCGGCCGCGGCTGGAACGGCTCACTGCCGTTGCCACCGACCGCGCCCGACCGTACACGGAGTTGGCAGGCTCATCCTTGAGGTGAGCTTCGTCTGTGCGGTGAGTCCGCGGGTTCCTCATACTAGATCCCGCGGCTGAGTAGCCACGGTGAAACCTGAAGCCGCAGCCCTACCTTCAGTACTCTTGATCATGTGCCCGATGCTGCTTCCTCAGTCGCTGGTGAGGCCGGTGAGGCTTCGATGAGACTGAATGGTGAGGCGGTCGGAACGACATGAGTCATCTGAAATCCCGCGTCCTGCAGTAGGTTTTGGTATTCGGCCGCGGTTCGTTCGCGTCCTGAATTGTCGACCAGCATCTCCAGATCCAGCCACTTCGTGGGGAATTCACGATCGTGTGACGGTATGACGGACTCGACTAGCAGCACGGTCGCACCCTCATGGGTCGCGGCGCGCACAGTCTTGAGTATCTGCAGGGCTTTTTCATCGGGCCAGTCGTGGATGATGTTCTTCAGAACGTACAGGTCGCCGCCGTCGGGGACATCGTCGAAGAAGGAGCCCTCGGCGATGACCACGCGGTCTGCGATGTGGTACTTTCGCAGCAGCGGTTCGGCGTCTGCGACCACATGTGGCAGGTCGAAGAGCACGCCCTTGGCGCTTGGCGCCGCCGCCAAGATACCGGCCAGCAGCCGGCCGTGCCCGCCGGCGACATCCACAATGGTGCGATAGCCGGTGAAGTCGTACGCGGTCGTCACCGCGGCCACCGCCAACTCCGAGAAGTTCGTCATGGCCTGGTTGAAGATCTCGCTGAGTTCGGGCTCGCTTGCGACATAGTCGAAGCCCTCCTTGCCGCGGAGCTTCGGAACCACCGCCTCACCGGTCTTGACCGCGGCGATGAGGTGACTCCAGTGTTCACGGTCCTGCGGCGAGCCGACAAACCGTGCAAAAGCCGCCATCGAATCCGGTGTGTCCCACCGAAGGGTCTGCGCCAGCGGTGTCAGGCTGTAGCGGCCGTCGCGACGTTGACGGAAGACGCCTCGGCCGATCAATGCCCGTAGCAGACGGCTGAGCCCGTCGGGATTCGCGCCGACTTCCCGCGCCAACTCGTCGATCCCCAGCGGCTTCTCGGCCAGGGCATCGGCGATGCGCAGTTCGGCGGCGACTGTGATGGCCTGCGACAGCCATCCGGCTGTGATGAGCTCCACCATTGCGGCTGGCGCCGGCAGCAGCGACTGGTGAAGCCGCAACAGGTGATGGCGGGCTCGATCGACCCCGCGAACCAACTGGACCGGTGGAAATTTGGTGAAGATGCTCAACTGTCTGTTCCTCTCACGGGAGGACTCGTTAGTCCCGCCCTATAAGTGGAACCGATCGTCGAGGATCACCGGTGCTCGAGCTTGGAGATTTCATGGAGATCCGGCGGAGATTGCAGGTAGATGACCTGCTGAATCGCGAGATCGGCGCCTCGCTTCATGTCTTCAACGGATCCCTGGCGCGGGACACTAGGTGAGCGCCGTGCGTATCACCGGCCGCGGCGGCGGACCGCCGTCGAGGAGCGCCAGGATGGCGTCGACGTCGAGGTGGGCGGTCAGCAGGTCGGCCATCAGGTCGAGTTGGCCGTCGCGCCGGGCAGCCACGTCGACATCGTCTGCGACAACGAATCCCGGGGCGATCTCGGTCAGCCACTGTCGACGAAAGTCGTCATTGTCGAGCAGCCCGTGCCAATGCGTGCCGTAGACCGAACCGCTGCGGATGCCGACACCGTGCCAGTCGTTTTCGCTTGACCGTGCGAGCTGGCCGTGGTGAATCTCGTAGCCGGACAGCGGGTTATCGTGACGAAGCAGCGTCTTGTCGGGCGCGAACACGATGTCCGCGTCAAGCAGGTTCAGGCCGTCGACGCCGCCGGCCTTGGACTCCACCGGGTCGTCGATGCGGCGGCACAGCATCTGGAAACCCCCGCAGATGCCCAGCACCGGCCCGCCCCGCGCCGCATGTGCGGTGATGCCGTCGGCCAGTCCACGCTCACGCAGCCAACCAGGTCGGCCACCGTGGCCTTGCTGCCGGGGAGGACCACCGACGTCGGCGTCGGCGAGGTCGGCGGGGTCGGTGACCCAGCGCACCAATACGCCGGGCTCACACGCCAGCGCCTCGATGTCGGTGGAGTTGGAGATGCGGGGCAGCCGGATCGCCGCCACCCGCAGCCACTTCTGGCCGCGCGGCGGCTGCGGATCGCCGACCACGCGATGGGCCAGCACCGACACCGAATCCTCGGTGTCGAGCCACAGCCCGTCGGTGTAGGGGATGACGCCGTAGGTGGGCCGGCCGGTCAGCTCGCGCAGCTGCTCGAGGCCGGGCGCCAGCAGGGCGGGGTCGCCGCGGAACTTGTTGACCACGAACCCGGAGATATAGTCGCTGGTCTTCGGGTTCCAGAACCGCGACCGTGCCGAACAGATGCGCCAGCAGCCCGCCGCGGTCGATGTCGCCGACCAGGATGACGGGCAGATCCGCAGCGCGGGCCAGTCCCATGTTGGCCAGATCGGTTGCCCGCAGGTTGATCTCGGCAGGCGAACCGGCACCCTCGCAGATGACGGCATCGAATTCACTTCGGAGCGAGGCGAGTTCGTCGGCAACGACGGCGACGAGCCGCTCCCGGTGGGTGAAGTAATCGTTGGCGCTGACGGTGTCGGCCACCCGACCCTTGACCACCAGTTGTGAGGTGCGGTCGCTGCCCGGCTTCAGCAGGATCGGGTTGAACCGGTATGCGGCGCCAGGCCAGCGGCGCGCGCCTGCATGGCCTGCGCCCGACCGATCTCGCCGCCGTCGACGGTGACCGCCGAATTGTTCGACATGTTCTGCGCCTTGAACGGCGCGACGCGAATACCCTTGCGGGCCAACAGCCGGCACAGCCCGGCGACGATCATCGACTTGCCGGCGTCCGAGGTGGTTCCGGCGACCAGCAGCGCGCCGCTCATTTTCTTCCGGCGAGCAGACGAGCAATCGCGTTACTCGGGGCGCAATTGGGCGTTCTGCGTCTGCTCGCGCCATTAGGTCACAGCGGTCAGGATCTCGGCGCCGTCGTCGGTGACCACCAGGGTGTGCTCGAACTGGGCGGTCCACTTCTTGTCGGTGGTGGCGACCGTCCAGCCGTCGTCCCAGATCTCGTAGTCCAGCGCGCCGAGGTTGATCATCGGCTCGATGGTGAACGTCATGCCGGGCTCGAGGACGGTGTCGACGGCGGGCTGGTCGTAGTGCAGGACCACCAGACCGTTGTGGAACGTGGTGCCGATACCGTGACCGGTGAAGTCGCGAACGACGTTGTAGCCGAACCGATTTGCGTACGACTCGATGACCCGGCCGACGACGGACAGCTGCGCGGCCGGGCTTGACGGCCTTGATCGCGCGCATGGTCGCCTCATGGGTGCGCTCGACGAGCAGGCGGTGCTCCTCGGCGACGTCGCCGGCCAGGAAGGTGGCGTTGGTGTCGCCGTGCACGCCGTCGATGTAGGCGGTGACGTCGATGTTGACGATGTCGCCGTCCTCGATCACCGTCGAGTCCGGGATGCCGTGGCAGATGACCTCGTTCAGCGAGGTGCAGCACGACTTCGGAAAGCCCTTGTAGCCCAGCGTCGACGGGTAGGCGCCGTGGTCGATCATGTACTCGTGGGCGACGCGGTCGAGCTCGTCGGTGGTGACACCGGGGGCGACGGCCCTGCCCGCCTCGGCCGAGCGCGTTCGCGGCGATCCGGCCCGCGACCCGCATCTTCTCGATGATCTCGGGGGTCTGCACCCACGGTTCGTTGCCCTCGCGCACCGTGGGCTTCCACGCGTACTCGGGCCGAGGAATCGAGTTGGGCACCGGCAGCGTCGGTGACATCTCGCCGGGGCGAAGGGCAGTACGAACAGGCATGACGCCCAGGATAACCATGAGAACGGCGATCTCTGTATTCAGAGAATGATGCTACCTTGTTAGCCATGCTCAGCGAGTCGACGCCGATGACGACCAGCCCAGGCCATCTGCTCGGCCAGATGGGCATGCGGGATGTGGTCGAGACCGACGAGCGGCTGATCATCGAGATGGACAATCGTCCCGATCTGACCAACATCCGTGGTGCGCTGCAGGGCGGGCTCGTCGCGACACTGATCGACATCGCCGCCGGACGGCTGGCGGGCCGCCACCTCGGGCCGGACCAGGACGTCACCACCGCCGATATGAACGTGCATTTTCTCGCCCCGGTCGTCGTGGGGCCGGCACGGGCGGAGGCGACGGTTGTGCGCGCGGGCAAGCGGCTGATCGTGACCGCCGTCGACGTCACCGATGTCGGTCGCAACCGACTGGCGGCGCGTTCGACGTTGAGCTTTGCCGTGCTGGATCGGCGCTGAACATACCGACTCGCTAGACGAACCTGGTGCCGATCGCGGCGGATCCAATTTTGACAGCACCCCGCGCATGCGTGGTTGCTCGACCTGGCCGATGCTCGCGGTGCCGACGATGTTGTTCGCGGGGTTCCTGCGGTGGGGGCTACGACTGAAGGCCAAGGCATAGGCCGACCCGAAAAGTGGAGTAGCCCACTACCCCATACACGTGTCTTTTCCGTACCGAAGATGTTCCTGAGAGGGCAAACGCTCGTCCGCCTTGGTTGTTGGGATCGGTAGCCACCTCCACGGCCTGTACTACCGGCACCGGCAACGCCAACGGGGCGGTGCCTTAGGAAAGGAACCAACCATGAACATCGTGCCCACCCGCTGGCAGGAACAGATCAACCAAGTCGATCGCACGCGCAGCCTCGTGTACGGGATCTTCGGCGCGATCACCGCGCTCTTGGGCATCTACCACCTGTTCTGGCTCCTCTACGCCGCAACGGTGCTCTCCAGCTTTGGCATAACCGCGGTCTTCTCCTTCGTGTGGTGGAGCGCGATCGGTGTCCTCGGGGCGTGGACGGCCTTCGCCTACCTGGGCCGCTACTTCAAGCAACCCTGAATCCGAAGATGCGGGGCGCTGATCGAAGCCGCTGTTGGTGTCCCGGTGGCTCCCACAGCTGAAGCCACCGGTGAATCCCTCTAGATTCATGGCTATGAGCTTCGACGAGGTTGACGACGATTTCGCCACCCAGTTCGCCGAACGGTTCGCCGACACGTGGAGCACCCCCGACCTCGCCAAGCACGAGGCGCTCTGGAGCGACGACATCGTGTTGATCCAGCCGATGATGGGCACCCTGCGCGGCAAGCAGGCCTGCCGGGAGTCGTTTCAGCGGCTATTCGCACTGGTGCCCGACCTTCACGCCGACGTGCACCGGGTCGGCCACGGCAAGCATGAGGTATTCGTTGAATTCACGCTGAGCGGAACCTACGGCGGCAAGCCGATCGCCTGGGACGCGGTCGACCGGTTCACGTTCACCAATGGCCTGATCGCCGAACGGGTTTCGTACTTCGACTCCGTTCCGCTGATCGGCAAGCTGGTCGCCCGCCCCGCCGGGTGGGACCGGCTGGTTCGCATCGGTTCTCAGCTGTTCAGGCGTTAGCGGCGGTCGAACGGACCGAATCGCCACGACTTGCGGGGGCCGCGGACGTCCACCGAGCCACACACGACCTTGCCGGTCAGGATGACGTGCGGTGTGCCTTCGGCCGGCGCGTCCCTGCGGTGGTCATGCGCAGAGCCGACGACCACCTCCACATCGTCGATCGAGGCACTGGCGCCGTCGGGCAGCCGAAGATCCAGTCCGCCGAACTTCAGGTCGAGCTCGATGACCACCATCGGCCCGGCGAAGCGCGCCCTGGTCAGGTCCAGATCCACCGATCCCATGCGCCGGTGCAGCGCCAACCGGGTCGGCACGATCCACTCACCGTGTCGCTTCAGCGACCCGAGCACACCGCGAAGTTCCACCCGGTCGGCCGCCGTGGTGACGATCGCGCCCGGTCCGGGCAGGTCGCCGACGAGCGCGTCGAGGTCGGAGTGCAATCGCGCGCGTGACACCAGCGCCGAGCGTTCCTCGAACTCGTCGATGTCGATCAGCCCGAGCGCGACGGCGTTGTGCAGCCTGCGCAGCGTGCCGTTGCGGTCCGCATCGGAGATGCGCATCGCTGTGTGGTCGTCGATCCCGGTCATGCTGTACCAACGGTACCGTCGGTTCGTCAGGCCAGATAGTCCGGCGGTAGCTGGTCGAACATCCCCTTGAGCATCCGCACCGCATACTCCGAGCTGCCGCCCCCGACAATCAACGCGGCGAACGCCATGTCGCCGCGGTACCCGGCGAACCACGAGTGTGAGCCGCCCGCGAACTCGGCCTCGCCCGTCTTGCCGCGCACATCGCCTGCCCCTTGCAGGTCGTCGGCCGTGCCGTTGGTGACCACCAGCCGCATCATCGGCCGCAGCCCGTCGAGCATCTTCGGTGAGATCGGCGTGCGCTCGCCGGTCACGATCGTCTGCCGGCCCTCAATCAGTTGCGGCACAGGCGTTTTCCCTGCCGCGACCGTCGCCGCCGCCATCGCCATCCCGAACGGGCTGACCACCACCTTGCCCTGCCCGAAGCCGTCCTCGGTGCGCTCGGCCAGGTTCACCGTCGGCGGCACCGAACCGGAAACCGTTGTGATGCCCTCGATTTGGTAGTCGGGCCCGATGCCGTACTGGGCGGCGGCCTGCGTCAGGCCCCGCGGCGGCATCCTGCTGGCCAACTCGGCGAACGTGGTGTTGCACGAACTGGCGAACGCCCGCGACATCGGCACGGTGCCGAGGTCGAACCCGCCGTAGTTGGGGACGGTGCGGTGCCCGATGTCCATCACGCCAGGGCACGGCAGAAGCGTGTTGGGCGTCGCCATATCGCGCTCGATGGCCGCACCCGCAGTCACGATCTTGAACGTCGACCCGGGCGGATAGAGACCCATGGTGGCGAGCGGCCCTTCCGCGTTGGCGGCCGCGTTCTGCGCGACGGCCATGATCTCGCCCGTGGACGGCTTGATCACCACGATCATCGCCTGCTTGGCGGTGGCGTTGTTGACGGCGTTCTGCGCCGCGTTCTGCACCGAACGGTCCAGGCTGATGGTCACCGACGGCGCCGGAGCGCCCGGCACCTCGTTGAGCACATCGACGTCGACACCGTTCTGGTTGACGGTGACCACTCGCCAGCCGGCCTGCCCGTCAAGCTCGTCGACGACCGCCTTCTTGACCTGGTTGACGATGTCCGGTGCGAACGACTCGTCGGTGGGCAGAAGTTCGGCCTGCGGCGTGACGACCACACCGGGAAGCGCGCCGACGGCCGGGGCCACCCGATCGTGATCGGACTGGCGCAACGTGATCAGGCTCAACGGTCCCTTCGACGAGCTGGCCTGCTCGGCCAGCCGCTGCGGGTCCATGGTGTTGTCGAAGGGCCGCAGCACATCGGCGACGGCCCTGGCGGTCGACATCAGGTAGCCGCCTGCCGATTCGGCGTCCAGCTGGTAGTGGTAGAGATTGCCCGGCACCAGCACATCGCTGCCCCCGCGCTCGTTGACCGAGGCCCGAGGCGGCGGGTCGGCGCGCAGCGCGAACGTTTGGTTCTCGCCGAGCTTCGGATGCAGCCCGGTGGCGCTCCAGCGGACCTCCCAGCGACCCTCGTCGCGAACCATGTTCAGCTGCCCGTCGTAGGTCCAGGTGCGGTCCTTGGGCAGACGCCAGGTGTAGCGGTAGGTGATGGTGCCGGTGTCCTCGGCGTATTTCGAGCCGATGATCTGCGCGTCCAGCCGCGTCGCCTGCAGACCCGCCCAGGCTTCGTTGAGCGCGGCCCTGGCATCGGCGGGCCGGTCGGCCAGCTCGGCCGCGGCGGCGGTGTCACCGGTGGCCAGCGCGGCGAAGAACTTCTCGGCCGTCGGTTCGGGCCCGTTGGGTTTCGGGGTGCACGCGCCGAGGCCGGCGACGACGACCCCGACCGCCACCAACGCAGCTACACGTGAGACTGAAGTTGCCATTGGGACAGATGTTACGAACCCGAGACCTGAATCTCGCGCAGGCGCACCGATTTCTACGCCATGGTTGTGATCCGGCCCGAAGCATCAGCCCTCAAGTAGAAATCGGCGAAGCCGGCGCCCGCGACGGCGACGAATCGCGACTAAGACCCCGCGGCCGGCGCGCGAACCACCAACGGAACCGCCGGGAAGTACGCGGCCATCTCCGATCGTGACTTGCGCAGCGCGGCAGTGCCGTAGCCGTGCTTGCGATAGTCCGGGTGGATCCAGATCCGGACGTTGACCTCGCCGCCGGCCAGCTCGCCGAACACCATGCCGACCTTGTGCGATCCGTCGAGGGCCACCAACCAGGCCGCCTCTTCAGCGTTGACCCGGCTGACGGCGGCGCGAATCTCGTCGTCGAGATCACCGGCGGGCGCACCCGAGCCGTCCCCGGCCGAACGCATGTCGTCGGTGCGCGCGGCGAAGATGTCGCGGTCCAACTCGGCCGAAAATGGCCGCAGCACCAGGTTGCGCTCCGAGCTCGCCTGCTCCCCCATGGTGAAGCTCAGCTGGTGGTTCAGATCCTCGAGTTCGGCCGCGATCCTGCGCCGCGCCACTCGGGTGAGCCGGTCGAAGGACAACCGCAGCACCGCTTCGCTTGCCGCGTGTGATGTGCCGAGCCGTGACGCGATCGCCTCGATCGCGGCGTCGTAGTCCTCGGATTCCACGACGACATCCAGAAGCTCGTGGCGGCGTTCGAGAGCCCGAACCAGCGCGTCGGCGATTTCTCTGCGGGCAACTGTGCCGTCGTCCTCGGTCATGACGTGAGCGTAACGATCGACGACTTCGGTCAGCGCAAGACGTCGCGCGTGGCCATCGCCCGGCCGTAGAACAGCAGCCCGACCGTCAGCAGCAGTACGCCACCATCGAACAGCGCGAGCCGCGTCCCGAGAATTTGCCAACGGTCCATGAAAGCGAACGTGACGACATTCAGGCACACCTGGGAAATCAGTGCGACGAACACAACCGGTACAGCCCATCGGCTTCGGAGCAGGAGCAACACGGCAGCGCACAGGGCACCCCACACCGCAATGGTCCAAAACACATCGGGCACAAGCGGATAGTCGGTGAAATACGCGATCTGGGCGTCGTCGTAGCCCTGCGACTCAAAATATGGCGGCATCGCGCCCATGCGTCATCACGTAGTCGTATGCGCCGGCACCGTACAGCAGGACAAAGAACGGCCCGACGACCCAAAAGTGCCACGGCAGCCGGGATTTCGTTGTTTGCACAGGCCCGCGCCGGACACCACCGAGCTAGTCCAGCAGAACCGTCGCGAACGTGCCGACCTCAGTGAAGCCGATGCGGGCGTAGGTGGCCCGGGCGACGGTGTTGAAGCTGTTGACGTACAGGCTGGCGATGCGGCCACTGCGCACAACCGCAGCCGAAAGCGCGGCGGTGCCCGCGGTGCCCATGCCGCGGCCGCGCCAATCGGGATGGACCCACACGCCCTGGATTTGGCCCACCGCAGGCGACTGCGACCCGACCTCGGCCTTGAACACGACCTGTCCCCGCTCGAAGCGGGCCCACGCGCGGCCGGCAGCTATCAGCCCGGCGACCCGGCGGCGGTAGCCACGGCCGCCGTCGCCGACGCGCGGGTCGACGCCGACCTCGCCGATGAACATGTCGATGGCCGCGACGAGATACGCGTCGAGTTCGTCGATGCGAACCGGCCGCACAGCGGGGTCGATCGGGCACTGCGGGGCGGTGCTCAGCGCCATCAGCGGTTGGTGCTCGCGCACGTCGCGCGCCGGCCCCCAGACGTGTTCGAGCCGTTGCCAGGTCGGCATCACCAACTCGGCGCGCCCGACCAGCGACGAGCAGCGCCGCGCCGTGCTCATCGCCTTGTCGGCGAACGCGTGCAGGTCCTCGACGTCACCGCGCAACGGGATCAGATTGGCGCCGGCGTAGCAGAGCGATTCGTTCGCGCGCCGACGCGTCCACAATTCACCGCCGATCGCCGTGGGCTCGATGCCGTGCTCGGCCACCCGCGAGGCCACCATGCAGGTGCCGACGGGATCCTCGTCGAGCACCCGGCGCACCGCTGCGGCGTCACGCACCACCGTGACCCGGCGCTCGTCAACGAGGCGGAAAAGCGGCGGAGCCGACATTTAGATAGTCCTGTGACTCTTTCCGCATACGCGGCCAGTGTTACCGCACTCAGCTTACGGTCACAACGGGCGAACCGCTGGCGTCTGCCTCACCTGCCACGCCCATTTCCTCCGCGAGTCTCATCGCCTCTTCGATCAGGGTCTCGACGATCTGCGCCTCGGGCACGGTCTTGATCACCTCACCCTTGACGAAGATCTGGCCCTTGCCGTTTCCGGATGCGACGCCGAGGTCCGCCTCACGTGCCTCACCGGGACCGTTGACCACACACCCCATCACCGCGACGCGCAGCGGGACGTCGAGCCCGTCGAGCCCGGCGGTGACCGCATTGGCCAGCGTGTAGACGTCGACCTGCGCGCGACCGCACGACGGGCAGGACACGATCTCCAGCCCGCGCGGCCGCAGGTTGAGCGATTCCAGGATCTGGTTGCCGACCTTGACCTCTTCGGCCGGCGGCGCCGACAGCGACACGCGGATGGTGTCGCCGATGCCCTTGGACAGCAAGGCACCGAACGCGACCGCGGACTTGATGGTGCCCTGGAACGCCGGGCCCGCCTCGGTCACGCCGAGGTGCAGCGGGTAGTCGCACTGGGCGGCCAGCTGCTCGTAGGCGGCGACCATGATCACCGGGTCGTTGTGCTTGACGCTGATCTTGATGTCGCCGAAGCCGTGCTCCTCGAACAGCGACGCCTCCCACAGCGCACTTTCGACCAACGCCTCCGGGGTGGCCTTGCCGTACTTGGCCATGAAGCGCTTGTCCAGCGAGCCGGCGTTGACGCCGATGCGGATCGGGATGCCCGCCTCGCCGGCCGCCTTGGCGACTTCGGCGACGCGGCCGTCAAACTCCTTGATATTGCCGGGATTTACCCGCACCGCGGCGCAGCCGGCGTCGATCGCGGCGAAGATGTACTTGGGCTGGAAGTGAATGTCGGCGATGACCGGCAGCTGGCTGTGCTGGGCGATCTCGCGCAGCGCGTCGGCGTCCTCCTGGCGCGGGCAGGCGACCCGCACGATGTCGCAGCCGGTGGCGGTGAGTTCGGCGATCTGCTGCAGCGTCGCGTTGACGTCGTGGGTCTTGGTCGTCGTCATCGACTGCACGGCGATGGGATGGTCGCTGCCGACACCGACGTCGCCGACCATCAGCTGGCGGGTCTTACGTCGGGGGGCCAATGTCGGTACGGGCGGTGCCGGCATGCCTAAACCGACGGACATGATTTCTCCTATTGGAACAACCTGATCGGGTTGACCAGGTCAGCGGTCACGGTCAGCAACATGTAGCCGACCACCACTACCAAGATTACGTAGGTAGCGGGCATGAGCTTGAGATAGTTGACAGGCGGCGCCGCATCGATGCGGCGCGCCGCCCGAATCATATTGCGGATCTTCTCGAACACCGCAATCGCGATGTGGCCGCCGTCGAACGGCAGCAGCGGGATCAGGTTGATCGCGCCGAGGACGAAGTTCAGCTGGGCCAGGAAGAACCAGAACGCCACCCACAGCCCGTGGTCGACGGTGTCGCCGCCGATGATGCTGGCGCCCACCACGCTGATCGGCGTCTCCTGATCGCGTTTTTCACCGCCGATGGCGTCCACCAGCGCCGGGATCTTGGTCGGAATCTTCGCCAGCGATTTGCCCAGCTCGACGGCGAGATCGCCCGTGAACGCGAAGGTCGCCGGCACCGCCGAGAGCGGGTTGTGTTGCGTCGGCCCGAACTGGGCGGCGCTGATCCCGATGGCGCCGACCGTCGCGGCCTGGTCGCCCTCGCCGGTGAACCGCTGGGTCCGGGTGACGTCGACGACGGTGCTGATCGTTTCGCCGTCGCGCTCGATGACGATCGGGGTCGGGCCGGACGCCTTCTGAAGCGTGTCACGGGCTTCGTCGAAGGTGGCCACGGACGTGTCGCCGATCTTGACGATCACATCGCCGGGCCGGATGCCCGCCTCTGCCGCCGGGCCCGGGCCGGTGCAGTCCGCCATCTGGTCTTTGCTGATTTGCGCTGCGACACAACCGGTTTCGCCGACGATCGCGGTGGTGGGCGGATGCAGGTTCGGCAAGCCCCAGATGACCGCGATCGCGTAGATGAGGATCAGGCCGATGACGAAGTTCATGCCGGGGCCCGCGAGGAGCACCGCGGCGCGCTTCCATGTCTTCTGCTTGTACATGGCGCGCTCGTGTTCGTCGGGCGCCAGTTCCTCGATCGAGGTCATACCCGCGATATCGCAGAACCCGCCCAGCGGGATGGCCTTGACGCCGTATTCGGTCGAGCCGAGTTGGTTCGGGCGGCGCGTGGACCACAGGGTCGGGCCGAAGCCGACGAAGTAGCGGCGCACCTTCATGCCGGTCGCGCGCGCCACCCACATGTGGCCGCATTCGTGCAGGGCGACCGAGATCAAGATGGCCAGCGCGAACGCCGCGATGCCAAACGCAAACATCATGTGGTGCCGACAACCTCCCGGGATACCGCGTCCCTCGCCCGCTCACGGGCCCAGGTTTGCGCGTCAAGTACGTCATCCACGGTAGCTGGTTCGGCCACCCACTGGTCGGCAGCGCGCAGCACCTCGTCGATGGTCCGCACGATGGCGGGGAATCGGATGCGGCCATCGAGGAACGCCGCGGCGGCTTCCTCGTTGGCCGCGTTGTAGACCGCGGTCAGGCAGCCGCCTTTCATGCCGGCCTCGCGGGCGAGCTCGACGGCCGGGAACACCTCGGCGTCCAGAGGCTCGAAGTCCCAGGTGGAGGCGGTGGAGAAGTCGCAGGCCAGGGCGGCTCCCGGCACCCGTGAGGGCCAGCCCAGGGCCAGCGCGATGGGCAGCTTCATATCCGGCGGGCTGGCCTGGGCCAGGGTCGAGCCGTCGGTGAATGTGACCATCGAGTGAACGATCGACTGCGGATGCACCACGACCTCGATGCGGTCGTATCCGATGCCGAACAGCAGGTGCGTTTCGATCAGCTCAAGGCCCTTGTTGACCAGTGACGCCGAGTTCAGGGTGTTCATCGGGCCCATCGACCAGGTGGGATGCGCGCCGGCCTGCTCGGGGGTGACGTGCTCGAGCTTGTCGGCGGTCCAGCCGCGGAACGGCCCGCCCGAGGCGGTCAGCACGATCTTGGCCACCTCATCGGGGGTGCCGCCCCGCAGGCATTGCGCCATCGCCGAATGTTCGGAGTCGACGGGCACGATCTGCCCGGGCTTGGCGGCCTTGAGCACCAGCGGACCGCCTGCGACCAGGGATTCCTTGTTGGCCAGGGCGAGCCGGGCACCGGTTTCGAGGGCGGCCAGCGTGGGTTTCAGGCCGAGTGCGCCGACCAGGGCGTTGAGCACCACGTCGGCCTCGGTGTTCTCCACGAGTCTGCGTGACGGCCTCGGGCCCGGCGTAGGTGACGTCGCCGACCTGCGAGGCGGCGGCGTCGTCGGCGACGGCGATGGTGGTGACGCCGGTCTCGGCGCGCTGCTGGGCCAGCAGGCCGGGATTGCCGCCCCCTGCGGCCAGCCCGACGACTTCGAAGCGGTCCGGGTTGGCGGCGATGACCTCAAGGGCCTGGGTGCCGACCGAGCCGGTGCTGCCGAGGATCAGCACGCGGGTTCTGCTCACCGCCCCATTGTCGCGCACTCGTGGTCGCAGCCCTAAAGCCGTAGCCGCCGCGAACGTGGGTTACCCGCACGCCGAATGCAGATGTGGCGTGACACAAGCCCACACTCGCCGCCGGGAAAGTGACGCGTCCGAAGTCGCACCCATCCGTGGTGGCCGTCACTCCGAATACCCGGTGTCAGTGCAGAGGGCGGGCACAGGGCCCGTCCGTGACAAGGGAGCAACACGCAATGAAGATCATGTACCGCAAGACATTTACCGCAGCCGGCCTGGCCGCGGCCGCCATCCTCACTGTGTCGGCGTGCTCGGACGACGCCTCCACCTCGGCCTCGGCGGAGACAGTCAGTTCGAGTGTGGCGCCCGCCAGCGTCGCCCCGGCACCCATGGAACGAGAGATGGACCCGGCCGCCGACCTCGTCGGACCGGGCTGCGCGGATTATGCCGCACAGAATCCCACCGGCCCGGGGTCGGTGACGGGAATGGCGCAGGATCCGGTGGCCGTCGCCGCGTCGAACAACCCGATGCTGACGACGCTGACCGCGGCGGTGTCGGGCAAGCTCAACCCGAACGTCAACCTGGTCGACACGCTCAACGGCAGCGAGTTCACTGTGTTCGCGCCGACGGATACCGCGTTCGCGAAGATCGATCCGGCTACCATCGAAACGCTGAAGACGGACTCGGATCTGTTGAGCAGCATCCTGACGTATCACGTGGTGCCCGGGCAGGCCAGCCCCACGCAGGTGATCGGCACGCACAAGACCGTGCAGGGCGGTGAGGTCACCGTCACCGGCGGCGGCAATGCGATCAAGGTCAACGACGCCGGTGTGGTGTGCGGTGGAGTTCGCACCGCCAACGCCACCGTGTACCTGATCGACACGGTGCTGATGCCCCCGGCCAACTAGGTCACCTCTTATCGGCCAGCAGACGCAGAATCGCACTCCCCGACCAATTTTCGTGCGATTCTGCGTCTGTCCCCAGCTTGCGCGGGGGCCCACGCGCAATGAAAGCGAGTGCCCCACCCATGTTCACTCTCGTACTCATCGGCTTCCTCGGTGGCTTGATCACCGGTATCTCGCCGTGCATCCTTCCCGTCCTGCCGGTGATCTTCTTCTCCGGAACCCAAACCGCCCGTTCGGATTCCGTCGCCGACGCCGGTGGCGGCGTCGCGACAGCAGTCAAGACCAAGCCATCGCTGTCCGAGACGCTGCGCCCCTACCGGGTGATCGCCGGGCTGGTGCTGAGCTTCAGTCTCGTCACACTCCTCGGCACGGCCCTGCTGTCGCTGCTGCACCTTCCGCAGGACGCGATCCGCTGGGCCGGGCTGATCGCACTGACCGCAATCGGCCTCGGCCTGATCTTTCCCCGGTTCGAGGAGATCCTGGAAAAACCCTTCGCTCGCATTCCTCAACTCCAAATGAGCCAAGGCAAAAGCGGATTCGGCCTCGGCCTGGCGCTGGGCGTGCTGTATGTGCCGTGCGCCGGACCCGTTCTGGCCGCCATCGTCGTCGCCGGCGCCACCGGGTCGATCGGTCTGGACACCATCGCGTTGACTCTGTCATTCGCGATCGGCGCCGCGCTGCCGTTGCTGTTCTTCGCGCTGGCCGGTCAGCGCGTCGCCGAGCGGGTCGGAACCTTTCGCCGACACCAGCGTCGGATCCGCTTGATCGGCGGCATCACGATGCTCGTGTTCGCGGTCGCATTGGTGTTCGACGTGCCCGCCAAGCTGCAGCGAGCCATCCCCGATTACACCAGCGGGTTGCAGGACAGGGTCGTGGCGTCGGACGAGATCCAAGAGAAGCTGAATCTCGGCGGCCTGGTCAACGACCAGAACAGGGAGTTGTCGAACTGCACCAACGGCGCCAGGGAGCTCGAAAGCTGTGGCACCGCACCAGACATCAAGGGAATCGCCGGTTGGCTGAACACACCGGGTGGCGCACCGATCGACCTGAAGTCGTTGCGCGGCAAGGTTGTTCTGGTCGACTTCTGGGCCTACTCGTGCATCAACTGCCAACGCGCCATCCCGCACGTCGTCGACTGGTATGGCAAGTACAAGGATTCAGGGCTGGAGGTCATCGGCGTGCACAGCCCCGAGTACGCGTTCGAGAAGGTCCAGAGCAACGTCGTCAGCGGCGCCGCCGATCTGGGCATCACCTATCCGGTCGCGCTCGACAACAACCTGTCGACATGGACGAACTACCGCAACCGTTACTGGCCCGCCGAATACCTGATCGATGCCAATGGGACCGTGCGCCACATCAAGTTCGGCGAGGGCGACTACGACGTCACCGAGAACCTGATCCGGCAACTGCTCACCGACGCCGACCCGGGCGTCGAATTACCCGCGCCAAGCGAGTCCGTCGACGCGACACCGGCTTCCGGCCAGACACCGGAGACATATCTGGGCGTCGGCAAGATGGTCAATTACGGCGGCACCGACCTCTACGACGAGGGCACCGCGACCTTCAACTACCCGGCGAACCTGGCGGACGACAGTTTCGCCTACCGGGGTCGGTGGACGTTGGACTATCAGGGCGCGACGGCGGAATCCGACAACTCCACCATCGCACTGAAGTACAACGCGAAGGACGTCTACATCGTCGCCGGCGGCGAGGGCACCGTGACCGTGACACGCGATGGCGAGACCACGACCGTACCGATCAGCGGACCGCCGACGTCTCACCAGATCGTCGACGGTGACCAGGTTGCGCGCGGTGAGCTCGAGGTGCGGTTGAGCAAAGGGCTGCAAGCGTTTTCGTTCACCTACGGCTAGCAGCCGACGGGTCGACGGTCGCCTCGATCTTCACGATCAGCTGGTCGCGCACGGTGAAGACCAGCACGGCGAACAGCCGGCGATCGGCGAACGCAAACACCACCGGCTCGCCGACCGGTCCGGTGACCAGGGTTCCGCGTGACAGGAAGCGCAGGAGATTCCGCGCAACGAGATCGCGACCGCGGTTGATCTGCGGCGGTGGGGCGGGGTCGCCGAGGAACGTGGCGGCTCCCCACACCGTGGGATCCAGCACGGCGGTCAGCGCCTCCAGATCGCCGTTGGCGCAGGCCGTGATGAACTTCTCGGTGACGAGTTGATGCTCGATGCCGGTCACATCGGACATCCGAGGAGACGCATCGGAAAACTTCGACCGGGCCCGCCGGGCGAGTTGCCGGCACGTGCCGACGGGCCTGCCCACCGCGTCCGCAATTTCGTCGAAGGGCATCTGGAAGACGTCGTGAAGCACGAACGCCACCCGCTCGCCGGGACTCAGCCGGCGCAGCACCTCCAGCAGCGCTGTACTCACCTCGTCGTCCAAAGTGACTCGGTCGGCCGGGTCTAGATCCGGTGATGCGCTGACGTCGAGGGCTCCCGACTCATCGGGATGTTCGTACCGGGCGCGGGCCGATCGCATCTGATCCAGGCACAGCCGGCCGGCGACGACGGTCAGCCAGGCGCGGACGTCGTCGATGTGCGCGGGCTCGGTTCGAGCCAGCCGCAGAAATGCCTCTTGCGCGACGTCCTCGGCTTCACCAACGTCGCCGAGCATCTGGTAGGCGAGATTCACCAGGTAGGGGCGATGATCACGCCACGCCGCCTCGACAGCCGGCGAATCGTTCATGCAATAAAGACGAATCGGCGTCCCGAAAAGTTACACACCGTCATGCCCCCGTAGCCGAGATCGGCCTTTGGCGCGCTGTCTCCTTGCGCAGCTGCGCTCCAACCGGTTAAAGTCTCGTTCTGCAAGTTAGTCTTGTTATGCAAGTAACTCGAGGAGATTTGGACATGAGCGACGAGCAGAAGTTGATCATCGAGCGGTCCGGACCGGTGACCACAGTGACCCTGAACCGGCCACGCGTTCACAACGCGTTAGACCGCGACCTGTCCGAACAGCTCAACCACGCCGTTCGAGAGATTCGCGATGACCGCGAGTGCCGAGTGGTGGTGTTCCAGGGTGCCGGCAATACGTTCTGCGCCGGCGACGATGTGGCCGAGTTCAACACCTGGGATGAGGAGATCTCCGGCCGGCAGATCCGGATGTATCAGGAGACCGCGAAGATCGTCGAGGACCTGACCGCGATGACCATCGCCAAGGTCGACGGGATCGCCGTCGGCGGCGGCCTCGAGCTCACCCTCGTCTGTGATTTCGTGGTGGCCACTGACCGCTCGCGTTGGGGTATGCCGGAAATTGACTGGGAGATCACCCCGGGCTGGGGTGGCACCAACCGGCTGGCTTGGTACGCCGGGCGCCGGAAGGCCAAGGAATGGAACCTCATTGGCGCGCTGTTCGACGCCGAGACCGCAGAACGATACAACCTCATCAACCGCCTCACCACGCCGGAGCAACTGGACGCTGAGGTTCAGGCCCTGATCGAGGTACTGCTCGAGAAGAACCCCCGCACCCTTGAGCGCACCAAGAAGTGCTTGAACTACGGCGCCGACAACATCGCCGTCGGCCTTGCGCTGGAGTCGGAGTGGATCGGTCGACGCAAGACGGACGGGATCGCCGACTTCCGCGACCGCGACAGGCGCGAACAGCGCCGAAAGCTGTCAAAGACGTTCTGGCAGAACTGATTCGACAGCGACGCGGCCCGGCTGTCGCGCTGCCCGTACGACACATGTCAGTCTTGCTATGCAAGTCAGGCGCTACACTGAGCTCGTGCCCGCATTGGCCAAGTCTGCGCCGCTTGATTGCTCGGTGTTCGGTGCCACCGAAGCGATCGGCGATGCCTGGTCATGGCTTGTGCTCAGCGAGGCAATCATCGACGACACGTGCCGGTTCGATGCTTTTCAAAGCCGGCTCGAGATCGCCCGCTCCACGTTGAGCGCCCGCCTGTCGTCGTTGTGCGCCAACGGGCTGATGGTTCAGGACGGCCGCGACTACCTGTTGACCGATTCAGGAACGGACTTTCTGATGTGCGTGACGACGGCGATGGCGTGGGGTGATCGTTGGCATACCGATGGAGTGAACGTGCCTGTGCGCGTGGCGCATATCGGCTGCGGGAACGGTATCCGCGGCGAGCTGCGTTGCAAGGCGTGCGGGGAGTTGATCGACGCGCGTGACGTCACCTTCAACCGGCGGCCCGAAGCGCCCCATCCGCGCAGCGATGCCTCGCAACGACGCCGCGCGCCAGGCCTGGACCTGCTGCAGCGGCCGCGGCCGAGTTCGATCGCCGCTACGCTTCAGATCATCGGCGACCGCTGGAGCGCGCTGATCATTCGTGAATTGTTCTACGGTACAAAGCGCTTCGACGAATTCCAGCGGCACCTCGGCATCGCCACCAATATCTTGAGCCAGCGCCTACAGCGTCTTGCCGAACATGGCATCGTCGACAAACACGCATATCAGCTCCGTCCGACGCGGCATGAATACCGGCTCACCGACAAAGGGCTCGACCTGTACCCGGTGCCGTTGTCGATGTTGACCTGGGGTGACCGCTGGCTGTCGAATGGTCAACCGCCGGTCCGGCTTACACACCTTCGCTGCGGGAAGCACCTGTCCCCTCACCTGACCTGCAGCAAATGCACGCGCGCGATTTCCCGCACAGATCTCGCTTTTTCTCATCAACGCTGACTCGGACTCGGCCCCGTACATGGTATTACCGCCACGGCTTGCCGACACCCATCCACCGGGGCCGTCGCCAGCAGCTGTGGCTGGTCACGGTCATCGACGAGTCGGGCCGCGTCGTCGCGCGCGGCCAGGTACGGCTTCAGAATCTCCCTCCGCGCGCGGAGGGCCGAGCATGAGATCGATTGTGCGGTCGGCGATCTCGTCGGGACTCAGCGCTCCATCGGCCCGGAACCAGAGCACTGAAGAGTTCAATGCCCCGAGCGCGATTTTGACGAACAGCGGGTCGATACTGCCAAGCTCGCCCGACTCTCGCCCCTGATCGACCACCTGCTCCCAGATCTGCTCGACGCGGTCACGAAGCGCTTGCATCTGCCGGTGGCGCTTGCCGGATAACAAGTCAATCTCGCGCAGTGTCACGCGCAGTTCTACGCGGCGCTCGGCGACATTCTGCATGTGCTTGCGCGCCAGGCGATGGAGCTTCTCGCGTGCGGACAGGTCGTCATCATCGAGCAGCTGCTCCCCCAGCTGCAGTACCTCCTCGACGTGCGGGCGGCATATGTCGAAGAGAAGCTGCTCTTTGGAACCGATGTGGTGGTACAGCGCGCCTGCTCCCAACCCCACTGCGGCACTGAGTTCCGCTACACCGGTCCCGTGATATCCCTGTTTGGCGAACAGCTTGGCGGCTTCACGCAGAATGCGTCGGCGTGTGGCCAACGATTTCTCGGTAGGGCCACGCTGCCTGGTTCCCTGCTTACTGCGGGTTGCGGTTGACATTCGGATTCCTTATCAGTGCCGTATCGACCGGTCCATTCTCGGGTAGAACGCCCCGCACTCTGTCAGGGCACACCCCCGTCGAGCCGAAGTACCGCCCCTGTGCAGAACGACGACGCCTCAGAGGCGAAGTACAAGGCTGCGCCGACCACTTCGTCGGGGCGCCCGCAGCGCTGCAGCGCGAGAGCCTTGTCGAACTCGTCCCGCATCTCCGGCGTCCAGGCCTCTGAGATGTCGGTCAGGAACGGGCCGCATTGAATCGTGTTCACCCTGACCTTCGGACCGTAGGCGCGCGCGAAGCCCTCGGTGAGGATGTGCAGGCCAGCCTTCGCGGCCGCATAGGGCAGTGCGTTCGGATTGGGGCGGATCGCCTCGATGGACCCGACATTGATGATGGCACCGCCGCTGCCCTCCGCCATCCGTTGACCAATCATCGCGGAAAGCCGAAACGGGCCTTTGAGATTGACGCCGATGACTTTGTCGAAGTACTCCTCGCTGACCTCGGCCAGGCTCGGATACAACGGCGACAGCCCGGCGTTGTTGATCAACACATCGACCCTGCCGAATTCGCCGTACACCGCGTCGACGAGAGCCGTGCACTGGGCCCAGTCGCTGACGTTGCACCCGATAGGCATGGCCGGTACCCCGAACTCGGCGTGGAGTTGCTCCGTCAGTTCGACGCAGTTGTCGAGCTTTCGACTGGCAATGACCAGCGACGCTCCCTTGGCGGCAAAAGCTTCGGCCATCGCCTTGCCCATGCCCCGGCTCCCGCCGGTGATGACGACAACTTTGTTGTCAAAACTCATCGAGCTTTCCTCCTGCAAACGGATGCCAGTGGAGTTGACATCTGGCCTGCGCTAGTCTTGTATTGAGTGATCACTACAAACTATCACGTCCAGCGGTGCGGCACCACCGTTCGCCGCGCCGATGAGAAGCCGGAAGTCCTTGATGCATCCGCTAAGCCACAACTACCGAAGTCGGATTCGGTGAGTTCGACGACGCAGTCGGTGGTGCCGGGCGTCGACCTGGCTGCGCTCACCGATTGGATGGATTCCGTCGGGCTTGGAGAGCGGTCCGATCACCGGAGTGCGCGCCATCGGCGGCGGTACGCAGAACATCATGATGCGGTTCACGCGCGGCGCAAGGGAATTCGTTCTCCGACGTGGACCGTTGCACCTGCGCCGAGCCACCAACGACAACCTTCGTCGGGAGATGCGGCTGGTCGCTGCGTTGGGCGACACCGAGGTTCCACATGCGCGACTGATCGCCGCATGCACCGACGAATCAGTACTCGGCGGAGCGGTGTTCTATCTGATGGAGCCGATCAACGGCTTCAATGCCGGAGTCGAATTGCCGCACCTGCACGCGTCGAATGCCCAGATTCGTGACCAGATGGGCTTGGCAATGGTCGACGCGCTGGCCGTGTTGGCGACCGTCGACCACGAGAGAGTGGGCTTGGCCGACTTTGGACGTCCACAGGGCTTCCTGGAACGGCAGGTGCCGCGCTGGCTGCGTGAGCTAGAGGCTTACTCCCATTTGGACAACTATCGCGACCAAGGTCTGCCGACCGAGCGAGTGGCGCGTTGGCTGACGGAACATCAGCCCGCGACCGGGCCGGTCGGAATCATGCACGGCGACTTCCACATCGCCAACGTCATGTTCGACCTTGACGGCCCAAAGGTGGCAGCCATCGTCGATTGGGAGATGTGCACCGTCGGCGACCCGTTGCTCGACTTGGGGTGGCTGCTCGCGACCTGGCCGGAACCAGATGAGCCGCAGGACATTATCGGCACCGCAGTGGCCCGCGCCGGCGGCTTGCCGTCACGCGAGACGTTGATTCACCGCTACGGTGAGCGCACGGGACTCGACGTCTCAGCGGCCGATTGGTACACCGTCTTAGCTTGTTTCAAGCTCGGCATCATCCTCGAGGGCACCTACGCGCGATCATGCGCGGGATTGGCCCCCGTTGACGTCGGTCGCCGGCTTCACGCGACGGCGGTTGCCTTATTCGACCGTGCATGCCAGTTCATCGACCGCACCTGAGTAGTTCAACGAGAATCGAGGACCGCAATGTCATGGGATTTTTCCACCGAACCGCAGTTTCAGAAGAAGCTGGACTGGATCGATGAATTCGTTCGCGCCGAAGTGCTTCCGCTGGAGACGCTCGAACTCGACTGGCCGACCCTGAAGCGGGCTATCGCCCCACTGAAGGAGCAGGTCAAGGAGCAGCAGCTGTGGGCAGCCCATTTGGACGAGGAGTTGGGCGGCCAGGGATACGGCCAGGTCAAACTCGGTCTCATGCACGAGATCATCGGCAGATCGTGGATCGCTCCCCTGGTATTCGGCAATCAGGCGCCTGATTCAGGGAACAGCGAGATCCTCGCCGCGGCAGGGACGCCCGCGCAGAAGAAGCGGTGGCTGGAACCGCTGCTGGCGGGCGAGATGTACTCGGCCTTCGCGATGACCGAACGCGATACCGCAGGCTCTGACCCCACGCTGCTCGCGGCGTCCGCGGTCCGCGACGGCGACGACTGGGTTATCAACGGGCACAAGTGGTTCATCTCGAATGCATCGATGGCCGACTTCTACATCGTGGTCGCAGTGACAGACCCATCGGCCGAAAAACACCGACGTGCATCACAATTCATCGTGCCGGCTGGCACCCCGGGCGTTCACATCCTGCGCGACATCCCCACGATGGAGCACCCGAGCGCTGCGCCACAACGAATTTCCGTCACACGCCGAGATGGTGTTCGACGATGTCCGCGTCCCGTCGGACGCGATGCTCGGCGGCGTCGGTGACGGTTTCCTCATCGCGCAGAAACGACTGGGCCCCGGACGAATCCACCACTGCATGCGCTGGATAGGACAGGCCAAGCGCGCGTTCGACATGCTGTGCGAGCGAGCCACCTACCGACAGGCCCACGGCGGACCACTCGCAGAGAAGCAGACGGTCCGCAACTGGATCGCCGACTCAGCCGCCGAGATTCAAGCCGCGCGCCTGATGACGCTCAACGCCGCCTGGATGATCGACCAACACGGCACCGCGGCCGCGCGCAAAGAGATCGCCTACATCAAGTACTACGGCGCCAAAGTGCTTCACGACGTCATCGATCGGGCGATTCAGATCAACGGATCACTTGGTTTCTCAGGCGATCTGCCCCTGGAGCGGATGTACCGCGCGGCACGGCGCGTCCCGGTTCTACGACGGCCCCGACGAGGTGCACCGCGACAGCGTCGCGCGGCTGATCCTTCGGGACTACGCTCCCCCGCCAGGCAATGTTCCCACCGAACACATCCCTACCCGCCGTGCCGCGGCCCGAGAGCGCTTCGCCGAACTGCTCGCCGCAACCGCGGTCTGACGCAACTGGTGGCCGGAGGTGAGCGTGGTGTGGACCCGTTCGCGATAGCGTGAGTTCATGTCCGGCTCGACGCTGGGACGGGAGCCACCGTCGGCGCACCTCTCCGAGCTGATCACGGCGACGGTCGAGCGGTATGTCGCGGACCTGGACGGGCTTGTCGACGAGATGGTGTCGGCGGCCATCGCTGCGGGACCCGCGCTGGCCACTGATGCGGCGCTCGAAGAGAGCGTGCGCGCGGTTTAGGCTGGTTGGGTGGCGGCAGGGGTGCAATCAGGGGCGGTGGCTGTCGTGCTCGCTGCTGGTAGCGGTAGCCGTATGGGAGCCGATCGCAATAAGGCATATCTGCCTTTGGCTGGCCGCCGAATGCTGTCGTGGTCACTCGGGTCGATCGCGGAGGTTTCCGAACTGGTACGCACCGTCCTAGTCATCCGGCCAGACGAGCGGCCTCGTGCGACTAAGACCCTCGACCGCGAGGTGCCCGACCTCAACGTCGAGATCATCGACGGCGGAGACTCCCGGCACCAGTCGGAGTACAACGCCTTGAAGTACCTCGCCCCGGACATCGAATCGGGAGCAGTCGACATCGTCCTCGTCCATGACGCCGCCAGGCCGCTCGCCGGGGCCGGCATGATGCGCTCCGCCATCACGGTGGCACGCCAGTTCGGCGGCGCGGTGCCCGGGGTGGAGGCTCACGACCTCGTCACGTTCGATTCTGAAGGAAATCTCAGCGAGCTGAGGCCCAAAGGCCGATACATTCGCGTGCAAACTCCACAGGCGTTTCAGGCGTTGCCCCTTCTGCACGCTTACCGGAAGCCGCGGACGAACACTTCGAGGGGACTGACACGTCATCCAGCGTCGAGAAGTTCTCTGATATCGAAGTGCGCTGCTTCCAAGGTGATTCACGAAATTTGAAAGTGACGTTCTCCCAAGACCTGTTCTTGGCCGAACGTCTACTAGCCGACACCCATCATCGGCTCAAGTGACGAGTTGGAAGGCCGCGTGACGGAGGGACTTGAGTTAGCGCAATTGCGTTGCACCTCTTGTGGTTTGGAGAGATCATCACTGTTCTGCGCGGCTGATCCTGTTCAGCGTTGCTCGGCGAGCCGGCAGGTGTAGATCGCGTCGGCTAGTCCTATGTCTCTGGGGATATCGAGGGCGAACGCGTCGGGATCGCCCTCGACGACGGCGGGAGTCACTCCGGCGCAGTGGGCCAGGAACACTTCGTCGAAGTCGTCGGGGGCATCGACGGCGCCGAGTATCGCCGTAAGGCGCTGGCGGTGAAACCCACGCGGGAACTGAGCTGACCGCAGCCGTGAGCGGTCCACAGTTTCCGTCACGGCGCCGGCGGAGTCGACAGTTTTGACACTGTCCACCATCGCCAGTGCCGGAATGACGACATCGTTACCTTGCCGCAAAGCGTCGAGGATCCGATCGGCGAGGTCGGCTGAGGCCAAGGGGCGGTAGATGTCGTGGACGAGCACGTACTTGGTGGCAGGACTCAGCCGGGCCAGTCCCGCGGACAGGCATTCCTCGCGGGTTCCTCGTCCCATCACGGGCTCGACTGTGGCGGACACCCCGTGTGCGGCCAATAGGGCTTTGACGTCCGTGTAGAGCGCGTCGGCGACCGCGATGACCGCGTCGGCTGTGCGCCGCCCGGAAACCAGCCTGCTCTGGATGCAATGCACCAGCGGGACCGTCTCTCCGAACTGCGCGAAGAGCACCTCCCTGGTCGCCGCAATCGACGCGGGGATCGGCACGATCAGCCCCCAGTCGGATCGCCTGCGGCCCTCGCTCTGCACGACGGTGGCGCTACGCCACCGGGGTAGAAGAGCCGGCGCCGCCGGGGCATTGTGAACGTTCGCGTTCGCCACCGCCTACCTCCCCTCCGCCGCGCATCGGTCACCGAATTCTAGCGGAACGTCAGGTAGGCCATTGACGGCGAGACGTCACGGGGGGCACTGGCACCGGACGGCGTATCTGACCGGGGCCCGCCCCGATGGTGGGTTTATAGGCCCGATCGGGTGTTCGGGACGCGCTGCGGCGCAAGCTTTTCCGCTATTCAACGGCGGCCCGGCCCGCTTTCGAGTCGAGCGACCGGAAGTCGGAACGGTGAGCAGGAGATGTAGTCGGCACTGACGGGGTTGTTCAGTTGGTGTAACTTTTCCGGCCGCGGCGTCGTCCTTGGTTCATGAACGCAATCCTTGTCACGGGCGCAACCGGCAACGTCGGCCGCCCACTCGTCACGCAGTTGGTCAACGCCGGCGCCGACGTCCGCGCCGTCACCCGTCATCCAGACACCGCCCAGCTTCCCGCGGGCGTTGAATTAGTGACCTCGGCGGCGGCCGGACTGCCGGGCGCGTCGGCGGTATTCCTCAATTCCCGTGCGCTGGGCGAGGATCTTGCCGATGTGGTGCGGCTGGCGCGGCGGGCAGGCGTCACCCGGCTGGTCGCGCTGTCGGCGATCAACTCCGACGACGACTTCTCACGCCAGCCGTCGCGGTTCCGCGGCGACCGCAATAAAGAGGTCGAGCAGCTCGCCGTCGAATCCGGTTTGGAGTGGGTGAGCCTGCGCCCGACCGTGTTCGCCTCCAACTTCGCCGGCATGTGGGCGCCGCAGATTCAGGCCGGCGACGTGGTCAGCGGCCCGTTCGCAACGGCGTCGACGGCGGTCATCATCGACAGAGACATCGCCGCGGTGGCCGCGCACGCGCTGCTCACCGATGAGCTTGTGGGACAGAAGATTCCGTTGACGGGACCGCAGGCGCTGACGAATACCGAGATGGTCGAGATCATCGGCTCCGTGCTCGGCCGTCCGCTGCGGTACCAGGAGGTTCCCGTCGAATTGGTGCGGCAACGATTCATCGGTCTGGGTTTCCCGACCGAGTTCGCCGACGCCTACATCGCGTTCCTGGCACCGACCATCGACAAGCCGGCACTGGTGACGCACGAGGTGGACAAGATCCTCGGCCGGCCCGCCGAATCGTTCGCAAGCTGGGTCGCCGACTGCCGAACCCTGGTCACCAAATAGCAAGGGAGACAAGCCATGTCCGATCCACGGCCACCGCGCTACCTGAAACAAATGAACAAGATCGTGAAGGGGTTGCAGCAACTCGGCATCCACACCGGACCGGCGATGGTCTTGACCGTGCCCGGCCGCAAGTCCGGCCATCCGCGTAGCACCCCGATGACGCCGTTCGAATTCCAGGGCGGCCTGTACACCGTGGCCGGATTCCCCCGGGCGGACTGGGCGGCCAACGCCCGGGCCGCCGGTGCCGGCACGCTCTCGCGTGGCCGCAAGTCGCGGAGGGTCAAGATCGTAGAGCTCACCCCGGAGGAGGCGCGTCCGGTGTTGCGGGCGTTCCCCGTCGAGGTGCCAATCGGTGTCGGATTCGGGAAGCGGTCCGGGCTTGTGCGCGACGGAACACCGGACGAATTCGAGGCCCTCGCGGGCAAGTGTCCGGTGTTCCGGTTCGACCCGAGTTAGGCCGCCGCGGGGTCGGACGCGCGGCGCACCATGATGTCGCCGGAACCGGTCCGCGCTTGCACGACAAGGGTTTCGTCGTCCTCGGCCGGGCCGTCGGACGGCTCGAGGGCGTTGGTGACAACTCCGGACGAGGTGTGGAGGTCGAGCCGCGCGGCAGTGCCCTGGGGTATGCCGATCTCCACCTCGCCGCTGGCCGTGTGGGCCGTGAACGCACCATTGACGGCCCGTGCGACCGCGACCGAACCTGAGGCCGTCTGCGCCTTGGCGTTGCCACGCAGCCGCCCGATCGTCATCCCTCCGCTGGCCGCCTGGAACTTCACGTCACCCTCGACGTGCTCGATCGTCGCATTACCCGAGGCCGTCGAGATCGACACGTTGCCATTCACACTCTGAGCAGCGAGATCTCCGGATACACTGTCCGCCTTGATATTTCCGTCGGCCGTATCAAGTTGCAGCTCGCCACTCACGGTCGAGAACCGGCACTCCGAAAGCACGCCATCAGCGTGGACGTCCGCGGACACCGATGACGCCTCCAGCCGGGACCGCGACGGCAGGGCGATATCGATCTCGACCGCTCCCCCGCGGCCGAGGGAGATGTATTTCCTGCCGGCCTTGATGGCGAGCTTGCCGTTGCGGTAGTAGACACGCGCCGCCTCAGCCGCTTTGACGTCGGATGACCGGGACGGATCGTGAGGCCGGACCTCGACGACAGTGTCATCGCGATCGCTAGCGCTGAGGCGGACGGAGCCCGTCACCACCTCGATGTAGGCCAGGATCGGTTCGGGTGTATCGAATGTGGGCATCTTCTCTCCTGTCGTTATTGAGATTCAGCGGACCCAGCCGCTGAAGGACTTGTCGGACGGCCCGTCGTGGCGGCGTCGCGCCTGACCGGTGCCGAGTGCGCCGGCGACGGCGCGGACCAGCCACGCGTTCACCGAGAGGCCGGCACCACGTGCCGCCGAATCCACCGCGGTCCTCAGGTTCTCCGGGAGTCGCAGCGTCACCCGCCAGGTGCCGCCGTCCTCGTCGAAGTCCGGTGGCGCGGCGAGCGGTGCGTCTTCCGGCTCGGCCGGCGGCGGCGTCACCGTGAACTCGGGGTCCCGACCGCGCAGCCGCACGTCGACCGACCCCGGCGCGAGTTCACGCGTGATCAGCTCCGCGGCTTCGGACAGCGACTCGAGCAGGGCCAGCCGGATGGCCGACTCCAGCGGCGCGCTCAGCCGGTCGGCCAGCTCCGCGGCATCGGCGCCTCCGGCGGCCGCGGCGACGTTCAGCTCGTGCCTGACCGCTTCGACGTAGGGCTGCAAGTCCATGGTGTCATGATGACATCACTTTGATGTCAGTGCAAGTGTCACCTTGACGCAGGAGGGTTATTTCCCTCCGAGCTGCTGCAATAGGCCGTACATGTCCATCTGCCCGCGGTGTGCGACGAGCATGTCGCCCTGGAAGCGGTCCATATGGATGACGCCGATCGAGACCTTGGTTCCTGTGGGCGCCAGGCCGCGGAACTCGCCGGTGTGGGTGCCGGTGAATCGGGATCGCGTCACCCCGTGCGACCCGGCGACCACGAATTCCTCGATGGCGTGGCGGCCGTCGGGAAAACCGCGATAGAACTCCTGCAGATTGCCGCGCCATTCGTCCCACCCGATCGGCGCCGAGCTACCGACCTCGACTACGACGCGCGGCGAGACCAACGCCTCAACCGTCGACCAGTCCTGTCGGTCCATCGCCGCGTACAGGCACTCCACCAGTTCCCGGACGGCACCGTCCAACGAATCAGCCACAGAGCCAACGATATCCGCGGCCCCGGCTTAACTCGGTGGAAAGTGCTCGATCCAGTGCCGCGCGATGTCGACACGGCGCGCGATCCAGACCTTGTCGTGCGACTGCACATGGTCGAGGAAGCGCTCGAGCGCGGCCGTCCGTGCGGGACGACCCGCCAGCCGGCAGTGCAACCCGATCGACAACATCTTCGGTGACCCCACCGCGCCTTCCGCGTACAGCACGTCGAACGCGTCGCGCAGGTGCGTGAAGAACTCGTCGCCGCTCGGAAATCCGCCGGGGATGGCGAACCGCATGTCGTTGGTGTCCAGTGTGTACGGCACCACCAAGTGGGACGTGCCGTCGACGACCGTCCAGTACGGCAGATCGTCGGCGTACGAATCGGAGTCGTAGAGAAAGCCGCCGTGTTCGACGACCAGCCGCCGGGTCTGCGGCGAGTCCCGTCCGGTGTACCAGCCCAGCGGCGCCGCACCGGTCAGCTCGGTCATCAACCGCACGGCCTCGGCCATGTGCTGGCGCTCGGCCTCCGGCTCGAACAGTTGATAGCTGATCCAGCGCAGACCGTGACACGCGATCTCGTCGCCGCGCGCCGCAAAGGCCGCCACCGCCTGCGGATTGCGTGCCAGCGCCATCGCCACGCCGAAGATCGTCAACGGCAGCCCGCGCCGGTCGAACACCCGTAGCACCCGCCACAGCCCCGCCCGCGACCCGTATTCGTAGAGCGACTCCATGCTCATGTGCCGGTTCGGGAAGGGCTGCGCGCCAACGATTTCGGAGAGGAAGACCTCTGATGCCGGATCACCGTGCAGCACACTGTTTTCCGCGCCCTCTTCGTAGTTGAGGACGAACTGGACGGCGATGTTCGCCCCGCCGGGCCACTGCGGGTTCGGCGGATTGGCCCCGTAGCCGACCATGTCCCGCGGGTAGTCACCGGGCCGAGAGGTCATGAGCGGACCTTACCGATGATGGTTTCGGCGAACCGCTCGATGGGCTCCCGGAAGCGTTCGACGTCGCCGGTCGCCATGCCGTCCAATCCGGCCCACGGACTGCTCATCACCGCGGTGATGCCCGCGTCCTCGGCCCGCTTGTACAAATCCGGCGTCGGCGGGTCGAGCAGCGCCAGCAGAATCTCGAACGGCTCGTTATCGCGGCCGTACTCGCGACGCAAGGCAGTCAGTCTCTGCGCATAGCCGAAAGCGTCGTCGAGCGCGTACGCGTACCCGACCCAGCCGTCGCAGAGTCGAGCCGCTCGCCGCAGCGCTGCATCAGACTGCCCACCGCACAGGATCGGTACCGGCGCCTCCGGATGGGGCTCGATCATCATCTCCGGCACCTGATAGTGCTCACCGCGCCACGACACCCAGCCGCCGCGCCACAACTCGCGCAAAGCCAGGATCATCTCGTTGAGCCGCTTGCCACGGTTGTCGAAATCCTGGCCCATGAGTTCGTATTCTTCGCGCATCCATCCGACGCCGACCGCCAATGACACCCGGCCGTCCGAGATAACCGATGCGGTGGCGACCTGCTTGGCCACCTCCAGCAGCGGACGGGCAGGCGCCACGTACACGGCGTTGGAGAACCGCAGCCGGCGCGTCACCGCCGCCATGGCCCCGATGAGCACCCAGGAGTCCGGCCACGCGGTATCGGGAGACCACATCGGCTTGCCCGTCGGCGAATCCGGATACGGCGAGGAGAGCTCACGCGGATAGATCATGTGGTCGGAGCACACGATCCCGTCGTAACCGGCCTCGTCGAACATCCGCGCCACCGCGACGGCCTCCGACGTCTCCATGAACGCCGTGCCGGACCAAAACTCCATTTCCCGCCCTTCGGTTCGCGCTGCCATCAGTGTGACGGCAGGTGTACGGCCGTGCGTAGTAGACCTGTGCCAGAATGTCGGCAGTTGTCACCCGACCGGAGGAGCAGCCGTGGCCAGCACCGAGGTGGAACGACGCACCAACGTCGACGTCGAAGATGTGCCGTCCGCGCAGTGGGGCTGGTCCTACGAGAACCACCGGCTGATCCATATCGGAGGGCTGTTGGCGGCCGGGTTCTTGCTGCTGATGCTGAGGGGCAATCACGTCGGTCGCGTCGAGGACTTCTTCGTGATCGGGTTCGCTGCGCTGATTCTCATCGCGGTCGCGCGCGACTGGTGGCTGCGCCGCCGCGGCTGGATCAGATAGGCCGACCGCGATCAGACCGAGTAGAGCGGGCGGAACGATTCCGGCCCGATGCGGAACAGCGTTTCGCTCGGTGTGAACGCTTCTGTCGAAACCGCCGCCGCGGCAAGAGCATGTGCCTTGAACGCCCGTGCGGCACAGCTCATCTGGTGCTGGACCGGGTCCACCTTGCGTCCGAGCTCAGCCGGCCATTCGTCGCCCCACACGATGACGTCGGTCAGGCCGCGCTTCAGCAGCCGCAGCACGTCGTCGCGGACGCGTGTGTTGGCTGCGAGCAGATCGGCGCCGACCGCCAGCGCGCCACCCCTTGCGGCCTTGCGCATCATCGACGCGAACTCGGCGTCGAGATCGAGCGTCGTCGCGCCGAGGATCGACAGCGGCCGAGGGTCGTCGTGTTCGGCTACCAGCACATTGACGTCCCAGCCCGCCCTCGCCCGGTCGCATAACCATCCTCCCGCTGACGCCACGACGTCGGCCATGCGGGAGCCGACGACGTTGAGCTGATGTCGGTTGGCCCTGTCGCCGGCCTGCGCGCGATCGGCCGGGAGGACGCCCTCAACGCTGTCGTCATCGGTGCTGAAAGGTCGCGTTGCCATGGGTGTCCTATCCGATCAGTTGGCGGTGGTGTCGACGGGCAGGGTCAAGTTGTCGTCCAATGGCGGCACATCAATGAGCGTGACACTATTGAGTCGATCTGTAAAGGTCGAGTCTGGATCGGAGGCGCGAAATGAGTCTTGTCGCCGGGCGCGGCCCGCTCAGCAAGGATCCGGCGGGACGGTTCTCGTCACCGCTGCCTGATGATCTGGTCTTCGTCGAACCGCACCCGCGACGCGTGCAGGCCTTGCGCGACGGCCATGTTGTGATCGACACCGAACGGGCATTGTTGGTGCATCGCCGCGACCGTCCGCTCAGTTACGTGTTTCCGGCCGACGAGATCGGCGACCTGCCGAGCGGGCCCGAACCGGAGGCGCCCGGTTACCTCCATGTGCCGTGGGACGCCGCCGACGCCTGGATCGAGGAGGGCCGCAGGCTCGTCCACTATCCGCCGAACCCGTATCACCGCGTCGACTGCCGCCCGACGAACCGTGGGCTGCGCGTGACCGTCGCCGGCACGACGTTGGTGGACACCGTCGATACGGTGATCGTGTTCGAAACGGCGCTCGAACCCCGCCTCTACGTCGACTCTTCGTTGGTTCGCACCGATCTGCTTCAGCGGTCGGACACCACCAGCTACTGCAACTACAAGGGTTACGCGACGTACTGGTCGGCCGCGATCGGAGGCACTCTCGTCGAAGACCTGGCGTGGAGCTACGAGGATCCGCCGCCCGAATCCCTTCTCATCAAGGGGTATCTCAGTTTCGACGCGGTCCGAGCCGATGTCGTAGCAGACCTACCCGCTTCGGCAGGCCCGTCGGAGTGCAAAGTGTGACGGGTGTCACACTGACCGCCCCTTTCTCGAACCCTACGGTTTCGTCACCGTAGGTTACGGTTGCGTATGTTTTCCCTGGTCAGCCACACTTCACGCAGTTGCTAGCGTGAGGGGTGACCAGTGGGGCATTACATCGCCAATGTGCGTGACATCGAGTTCAACCTGTTCGAGGTGCTGAACCTCGCGGCCGTTCTGGATTCGGGAAACTACGGCGACCTCGACGTCGACACCGTCCGCACGATGCTCGACGAAGCGGCGCGTCTTGCCGAGGGTCCGGTCGCCGAGTCCTTCGCCGTCGCCGACCGCAATCCGCCGGTGTTCGACGCGGACACGCACACCATCACCGTGCCCTCCGAGCTCGCCAAGACCGTGCAGGCGGTCAAGGACGCCGAATGGTGGCGGATCGGCATTGCCGAGGAGATCGGCGGCGTCCCCGCGCCTGCGGCACTGACGTGGGCGATCAACGAGATGGTGTTGTGCGCCAACCCGTCGGCCGCATTCCTCTACGCGCTGGGCCCCGCGATGGCCCACGCGCTGGCGATCGAGGGGAACGAACAGCAACGTCGCTGGGCGGCAATGGGTTTGGAGCGAGGCTGGGCAGCCACCATGGTGCTGACGGAACCTGACGCCGGGTCCGACGTCGGAGCGGGTCGCGCCAAGGCGATTGCTCAGCCCGACGGCACATGGCACATCGAGGGCGTGAAGCGGTTCATCTCCGGCGGCGACGTCGGCGACACCGCGGAGAACATCTTCCACCTGGTCCTGGCCCGCCCCGAGGGCGCGGGGCCGGGCACCAAGGGCTTGAGCCTGTTCTACGTGCCGAAATTCCTGTTCGACCCGGACACACTCGAAATCGGTCCCCGCAACGGGGTTTTCGCGACGGGACTCGAACACAAGATGGGACTGAAGTCCTCCCCCACCTGCGAGCTGACGTTCGGCGCCCACGGCATCCCCGCCGTCGGCTATCTGGTGGGCGACGTGCACAACGGCATCGCGCAGATGTTCACCGTGATCGAGAACGCGCGCATGACCATCGGCGTCAAGGCGGCCGGCACGCTGTCCACCGGCTACCTCAACGCGCTGGCCTTCGCCAAGGCACGCGTGCAGGGCGCCGACATGACCCAGATGACCGACAAGACCGCACCGCGGGTGACGATCATCCACCACCCCGATGTGCGACGCAGCCTGATGACCCAGAAGGCTTACGCCGAAGGTCTGCGTGCGCTGTACATGTACGCCGCCGCACACCAGAACGACGATGTAGCGCAACAGACTTCGGGCGCCGACCCGTCGATGGCGCACCGCGTCGACGACTTGCTGCTGCCAGTGGTCAAGGGGGTCAGCTCCGAGCGCGCCTACGAGATCCTGACCGAGTCGCTGCAGACGTTCGGCGGTTCGGGCTTCCTGCAGGACTACCCGATCGAGCAGTACATCCGCGACGCCAAAATCGACTCGCTCTACGAGGGCACCACCGCCATCCAGGCGCTGGACTTCTTCTTCCGCAAGATCGTCCGCGACCGAGGTGAGGCAATGGCGCACGTGGCAGCGCAGATCAGCCACACCATCGACACCTGCGACGCCGGATTGAAGAAGCAGGCCAACCAATTGCGGACCGCGCTCGAGGACGTGCAGGCCATGACGGGCACGCTGACGGGCTACCTGATGGCCGCCTCCGAACAACCCACCGAGATCTACAAGGTCGGCCTGGCCTCGGTGCGGTTCCTGCTCGCAGTTGGCGACCTGCTCATCGGGTGGCGACTACTCGTCCAGGCCGACGTGGCGCACGCAGCCCTTGCCGCATCGAACGGAGACGAGGCGTTCTATCACGGCAAGATCGCAACCGCGGCGTTCTTCGCCGCCAACATGCTGCCGACCCTCACCGCGGTGCGCGGAATCATCGAGTATCTCGACGACGACCTCATGCGGGTGCCCGAAGCCGCGTTCTGAACCTCGTCGGTGCGTCAGGTCACCGCTATTGAGCAGAGGTGTCGGCCGGGACTGCCGCTGCACTTGTGAAGGGTTCGAATAATTGTCGAAGCTCGATCAGGTGTCGGGCGTGCTGATCGAGTCGATGGTCTTCGTCGGAGTCGGGTTCCCACTTTGGGACAGGCCGGGCGTTGCCGTGCTCGTCGAGTGAGACGACAACGGCCAGTCCGTGTGCTGCGAGCCGGCGTTGCCCTGAGGTGTCGGTGGTGGTGATGTGGACGCTGGTGTGGATGCTGCGCGTTCCGGTGTGAATTATTCGTGCGGTGACTTCGATGACCTGGCCGCTGTTGATGGGCCGGTAGAAGCGGATCCCGGCGACGTAGGACAAGATGAAATGCGCTCCGGTCCAGTCGGTTCCGCACACGGAGGCCGCTTCGTCGATCCATCGCATGACTCGGCCGCCGCCGACTTGGCTGCCCCAGTCGACGTCGGTGGGGGCGGCGAGGAAGCGCAGCGTGGCGCGGGGTGCGGTGCCCGCTTCCGTGTAGCTTTCGGCGGACATGGCGCCTTGGATGCGTCTACGCATCGGTATCCGGACCCGAGCTTGCCGTTGTCGTTGCAATTCAAGCATCGTGACCGGGGTCCACGAGGGGACCTCGACGGGGATGCCGGTGTCATCGACAGCGACGAAAATGATTGGGCATTGCGCGGTTTGAACCGCTTTGGCCCCGGTCTGATCGCTGGAGTAGACGGTGACAAGGATGTGCATGCTGCTGCGCCCGGTGTAGACCAGGTTGGCGTGCAATTCGACGAGTTCACCGACGCTGATGGGCCGGTCGAGATGGAAGTTTCCGACGTAGGCGGTGACACAGTAGCGGCCACTCCAGTGCGCGGCGACGTCGTGGGCAACCCTGTCGATCCATTCGAGTAATGTGCCGCCGGCGACGCAGCCGACGGCGCCGGTGTCGGCGGGCGTGACGCGGAAGCGGTGAATTGTATCGTGGCTGGGAGCATTTGGTGGGCAGCTCGACTCACCGTGCCGGGCTGGAGTGCTCACGTTGCCGGCCACCCACTGGGGCGATCCTTCACGCGGCGCCTGTTGTGTCGACATCAATGTGATCGACCTCCTCGTGCCGTGCGTCTCACCCATGATGTGAACGACGCCACACAACAGGAAAGAGCAAACAGTCCGATCGCGGTGTTTCCTTGCACGATCCACAGATTTCGCTGATGGCCGCACCTACTCAGGTCACAGCCGTGCGGTTTCCTCGTTACTCCGTCGCGCCGAATCTGTGGATCGTGCAAGGAAACGGCCGATACCAACCCCTTCTCTTCCTTGCCCTGTGGTGCGCGTCACATGATGGCGGCACCACAGCAGGAGAAGAGGCCCATCATGCAACCGACCTTGATACTTGCGCTGGGTGTGACGCTGGCGCTTGTCGTGTTCGTCATGCTGGTTCGGCGGGCCCGACGCCTGAATGGTGACAACCCGCAAGAGCGATACCGTCGTGACATTCGGGCTCTGCAGCGTGGACGCTGGACTCGGGCCACGGGACGCCACTCAGAAGATGTCTGGTCTGCTGGGGCGGCGCCGGATTCCCCACATTCGCGGGCCAAGAAGGCCGGGGCCACCCTGGCAACGGGGCTAGCAACGGGCGGGTGTGGCGGCTGCGGAGGCTGCGGAGGCTGCGGAGGTTAGCAGACAGTTGCAGGGACGTCCCTCACATCATCGGAAGACCCACGGCACGAGGAGGTCGGTCAAAATGCAGTCGACACAACAGGTCCAGCGTGAAGGATCGCCGGCAGAGTCGGTGACGGGCAATGCGGCGCCGGCGCGGTAACGGTTTCGATCGGTCCTCTACCGCAGTGGCAGAGCTCGAGCTTCCCCCTGCCGTGTTCAAAACGTGTCCGTGGCAACCGCGTGAACTCATCGAGACTGGCTTGCGGCAGTGGCTGCGCTGTTGCGCGGCCGCATTGCTGGACGACCAGGTGATCGGGATGCCGTCGCACGCGGTGGACGAGGCCTGGCACGGCCTGATCCTCTGCACCGCGCGGTATCAAGCATTTTGCGCCACGGCCTATGGAAAGTTCATGCACCACCACCCGGTTGGCGGCGCACCCGCCAACATCGCTGCGGCCACCGACCCTATGGACGAGCAGCTGCGCAGGACAGTTATCGCGTGGTCGCTGGTCGCGACGCCGGGCGAACAGTGTGCCCTGTGGGATCTGGACAACCGCGTCGGTGTGGACCAGCCTTGGGGCCTCGATCTGGCCCGGGTCGCGGAGATCGACGCCGCCATCACCAAACTCCGTCCGGAGTCGGGTTTGACGACATGTCGTAAGCCCGCATCAATGATCGAAACACGCGATGGCCATTGATATTTCGACGACTATTCCATGCCGGCGCGCTATATTCGGCGGTTCACTCGCCACTTCGTGCCAAGGAAAGCACCGAACGCGGGGGCGAATCCTCACGTCGCTAGCACTTGGAACGCGAGACCCGTTAGCTCGATGCCGACGAGCCGGAGCCCGCGGCCGTCTAGGCGATTCGACCGCGGGTTTGCTCGCAGGCTCCATAGCATCAGCATCATGAATGTGCTGCTCGTCGAGGACGACGAGGGTGTCGCGTCGGCGCTGGCCGAGCTTCTCGGCCAGACCGGCGCGACGGTCGTGCGAACCGGCCGCGGCGCCGACGCCCTGCATCGCTTCAAGGGTTGCGATCTGGTGCTGTTGGATCTGGGGCTGCCGGACATGGACGGACTGGAGGTGCTGCGGACGCTGCGGCGCGCGTCGGCCGTGCCGGTGATCATCATGACCGCACGAGACAGTGACGGAGCTGTGGTGCTGGGTCTGCGCGCGGGCGCCGATGACTATTTGGTCAAACCGGTGCGAAAAGCGGTGCTGCTGGCGCGAATTCAAGCAGTGATGCGCCGCGTTCACCGCGGCGAGGGCGACCCCTCGGTGCAAGGTCCGGTAGTTGCGGGACCGGTCACCATCGACCGCGAGCGCCGCGACGTCACCGTCGACGGAAAGCCCCAGGCGCTCACCAAGACCGAGTTCCAAATCGTCTCCTTGCTGGCCGCTCGCCAAGGGGAGGCCGTCAGCCGTGAGGAGTTGATGCTCGAGGTTTGGGGAACCGCGGTCATTGGCCGGTCGCGATCGTTGGACTTCTTCATCGGACAGGTCAGGGCCAAACTCGCCGGACTTCCGCTGCAGACGGTGCGCGGGTTCGGGTTCCGGCTGGACACCTGACATGGGTCTGCGGGTTCGTGTCGTCCTGGTCGTCCTCTCGCTGCTCGCGATCGCGGCACTCGCCGTTCCACTGGCGCTGAGCTCGGCTTCCCGGCGGACCGCGACCCTGGCCGAAGAACGGGGACGCCAGCTCACAGCGCTGGCCGATTCCGCCGCTGTACCCGACCTACCGGTGCAGCCCCTCGTCGACCGCTACCACGAGGTGTACGGGGAAGGTCTGCTCATCGTCGACGCCGACGGCCAAATCCTGGCCGCACGTGGGCTCACCACCGACGAACCCGCGGTCGCGGCGGCGGCGAACCGTGCCCTGATCGATGCACCGGCGCCGCCGTGGGCGCGCGTCCTGCCCTGGCACACCGACCCGGTTGTGACCGCCGCGGGTGTCCGGGGCGACGGCGAGCTGGTCGGTGCCGTCGTCATCGCGGTGGACACCACGGTGGCGGCGCGCGACATCGCTCGCAACTGGGTGTGGCTGGCGGTGGGTTGTTTGGGCCTGCTCGTTCTGGCCGTCCTTGCGGCGCGTGCGCTCACGAGGTGGGTGCTGCGTCCGCTCGACGGGCTGGAACGCGCGGTCGCCGAGATGACCGAAGGGGTTGCCGGGCCACCCGTCGACGTCACGGGACCGCCGGAAGTGCGCCACTTCACCTCGGCGTTCAACACCATGGCACGTGTCGTTCGGGCATCTCTCGACCGTCAACGGCGACTCGTCGCCGACGCGTCTCACCAACTGCGCAATCCGTTGGCCGCCGTCCGGTTGCGCGCGGACAGCCTCGATGACTACGTGGCCGAGGGAGGACGGTCGACATACGGTTCGATGGCCGGCGAACTGGACCGTCTGGAGCGCCTGCTGCAGCAGATGCTGCGCCTCGCCCGTGCGGAGGAGGTGAGCGGCAGCCGCAGCGTCGGGCTGCGTACCGCCGTGGCCGAGTCGACCGATCTCGACGACCTGATCGGCGAGCGGACCGCGTTTTGGCGACCCGTCGCCGAGGGCCAGAACCAGCGACTGCGGCACTGCTGCGACTGTCCCGGTCTCGCGGTCCAGGTCGCCCGCCACGACGTGGAGCAGTTGCTCGACGTGGCACTGGACAACGCGCTGCGCTACGCCGGCCCGGGCACCACGGTCACCGTGTCGACCGTTCCTAGGGACACGATGGTCGACCTGATCGTCAGCGACGACGGCCGCGGCCTGCCCGCCGAGGACCTGCAACGGGCCGCGGTGCGGTTCTGGCGCGGACAAGAAGACGGTGGCGCCGGAACGGGCCTCGGGCTGGCGATAGCCGGCGAGATCGCCGCCGGCCATGGCGGGGCGATCTCGGTGGAGCGCGCCCCCGAAGGCGGTCTGCTCGTACGCTTCTCGCTTCCCATGGCAGGGGACGCGACATGATCCACCGGCGACCGGCCGAAATGAGCCGTCGCACATTCGTCCTCGCGGCCGCGGTGTCGGCCGCCGCCAGCTGCATGCGCGGAGAACCACGCGGAAGCGTGCGCCTGGCGGCAGGACAGCGCGGCGGGCTGTACCTGGCGTTCGCAGAGCTTCTCGCGGGACGCATCCATGCCCGCTATCCGGACATCGGCGTCGAAGTGGTGCCTACGGCGGGCAGTGTCGAGAACCTTGCGCTGCTGCGGGCCGGGGACGTCGACATCGGCCTCGCATTGGCCGACGTCGCCGAGCAGAATCGCGCCGCCGGCACCGTCGACACCGCACCCCAGGCGGTGGCCCGGGTCTACGAGAACTACCTGCAGGTGGTGGTCCGCGATTCCGCTGCCGTGCACCAACTCTCAGACCTGCAAGGGCTGCGGGTCTCCATCGGCGCCGCTGGAACTGGCGCCGCAGTGACCACCCAGGTGCTGCTCGACACAGCCGGCCTGACCGATCGGATACACACGCTGAGATACCGCCTGCAGGAGGGGTTATCTCGACTGGCGGACGGCACCGTAGACGCAATGGTGTGGTCGGGCGGCGTACCGACACCTGCCATCGACGCGCTAGACGCCACACTGCCGCTGCGGATGCTCGACCTCGGCCAGCAGGCCGCGCCGATGACCGCAGGATCCGGCTACCCCTATCTCGCACGTCTGGTGCCCGCCGTGGGCTACGTGCCGCCCGGCCTGCGTTCGATAGGCGTGCCGGATCTGCTGTTGTGCCGCCAAGACACGGCCTCCGACGTGGTCACCGCGGTGGTTGACGTACTCGCTGTCGAGGCGCCGACACTAGTGCCTCCCTACGTTCGGGGACTGCAATACCTCGGCCCGCCCGCGATGATCCAAACCGGTCGAGTGCCGCTGCATTCGGGTGCTGTTCGTGCCTACCGCCAGCTCCACGGCTGAACGTGAATCATCTTGCAGACCACCGCGTATCGCTGATCACCGACGTGCCGAAGCGCTCGATGCTGTCCAACAGGTGCGCCAGGCTGTCGCCGGGCAGTGAGACCTGCAGCCACGTCACGCCAACTGCCGCAAGCTTTTCCACGCCCGACAGGTAGGCGTCGGCGTTGAAGTCGTCGTCTCCCGGGTTGCCGCCGTCCGGGTTGGTGAACGTGACGTCGATGCCTGCCCAGTCCCGACCCGCGGCGTCGAACCTGCGGCGCAGGTCGTCGATGCCCGCGGCCAGGCCCTCCGAGTCCATGGCCGCCGTGCGCGCCGTCTGCGCCAGGACAGCAGGTGCAGGAAAGGGGCACCAGCCGTCGCCATAGGTCGCCACCCGCCGACGTGCGGCGGCAGTGTTGCCGCCGATCCAGATCGGCGGATGCGGCTTGCTGACCGGTCGCGGATGGGCGGTGATTCCGGTGGCATTGAAGTGTCCGGCCCTCATAGGAGAGATCGTCGGTGGTCCAGATCGCGCGGATCACTTCCAGCGCCTCCTCGAACAACGCCGCGCGCTCGTCGAAATCCACACCCAAGCGCCGCGAATTCGCGCTTCAGGTAACCCACGCCGACCGCGAGTGTGAACCGCCCGTCTGACAGCAGATCCAGCGTCGCGCCGGCCTTGGCCACCACGAACGGGTTACGGTACGGCAGCACCACGATGTTCGGGATCATGCGCAGCGTCGTCGTGCGTGCAGCCGCGAATCCCATCGCCACGAACGGGTCCAGCGCGTCATGTCCACCCGACTCCAGCCACCGCTGGGTGGGCGCGGGATGGTCGGTGAACCCGAAGCCGTGAAACCCCGCCGCTTCGGCCGCCGCCGCAACCGTGGCGATCCCGGACCCGGTGACCAACTCCGGGTTGTAGGGGTGGGTGTGCATCGGATGGGTGAACGTGAACCGCATTATGTGCTCCGCCTCAGAACTAGCTTCTCGATTTCTGAGAATGTCGTTACCATGCGAGCGGCGGAAAGTACAGCGTTCGCGCATCACCCACGGCAGATTGGACCTGCGGTCATGACCAAACCGGAGATCGGCGTGTATCTGCCTCAGATCGGGTTCACATACGACCAGATGCTGCATCGCGCGCTGCGGTGCGAGGAGCTCGGCATCGATTCGCTGTGGCTCTACGACCACCTGTACGGGCCGGGCGCCCCCGATTACCCATCGCTGGAAGCCTGGACCTTGGCCACGGCGCTGCTCAGCCGTACCGAGCGCATCCAGATCGGACACATGGTGCTGTGCAACCAGTTTCGCCATCCGGCCGTGCTGGCAAAAATGGCGACGACGCTCGACCAGATCTCGGCGGGCCGGCTCCAGCTCGGTATCGGTAGCGGTTCGATCGAGGACGAACACAACCGAATCGGACTCGACTGGGGGACATTCGGTGAGCGGTCGCAACGCCTGGGCGAGACGCTGGAGATGCTGCATCAGGCGTTCGCGAACGAGGTAATCAACTTCACCGGCCGGCATTTCACCGTCAAGGACATGCCGATCAAGCCCGGGCCGGTCCGCAAGCCCAGGCCGCCGATCATTGTGGGCGGCGTCGGCGAGAAGTACACGTTGCCGTTGGTTGCACGCTTTGCCGACGTGTGGAACGTGCCCACATACGCGCTCGGCCAACTCGAACACAAGAAGTCCGTCCTGCGGTCGATCTGCGACGAAATCGGCCGCGATCCTTCGACCATCGTGCTGGGCGTCGAGGCCGTCATGGCGCTGGCGCCGGATGACGCGTCGCTGCCCGCGGTCCGCCAGCTTGCCGAGAAGCGGTTCGGAATACCGGCGTTCGGCCTCGAGGAAGGTGGCCTGGTCGGCACACCGCCGGCGATCGTCAACCGCCTCCACGAGCTGCAGGAGCTCGGCTTCAGCCACATCGTGTTGTTCACTCACGACCGCGGTTCTGACGAGACACTGGAACTGCTCGCCACCGAGGTGCTCGCGCGGCTCTAGGTCGGCTGCTTCACCGGCAACTCGTGCAGCGCCCGCCTCAACGCGGACCCTTGAAGGGCGAACAGCTGCTGGCTCATCTCCCACTCCGGGAGCAGCGAATCGAATCCGTGACAGGTGCCCGGAAACACGTGCAACTCGGTCGTGACGCCCGCCCACATCAGCCGCAACGCATAATCCACCGCTTCATCGCGCAGCGGGTCCAGTTCAGAACAGGTGATCAATACTCTTGCCACACCCGACAATTCGGCGGCGCGCGCGGGCACGGCGTCGGCAGGGATCGGCTCGCCCGCCAGATAGTGGCGCCACATCTGTTTCACCGCAGGCCCGTCGAATCCGGGCGTCGCGTCGAACTCGTCCTTCGACGGCATGGGCCGATCGTCGAGCACGGGCTGATGCAACAATTGGAAAACAACAGGCGGCGCCGACCCGTCGGCCGCGCATTGGGCGAGCTGCGCCGCCAGTGCTGCGCCGGCGCTGCTGCCTGCGACCGCCAACCGGCTGGTGTCGAGTCCCAGCTCCGTGCCGTTATCCGCGGCCCATTGCAGCACGGCCATCGCGTCGTCGAACCCCGCCGGGTAGGGGTTCTCGGGCGCCAAGCGGTAGTCGACGGAGATGACCGTGCAACGGCCTCGCCGCGCGAACTCCACACACTGGCGATGATCGGTGTCGAGATTTCCGAGGACGAAAGCACCTGAGTGGCAATAGATCACCGCCGGCGCTGGCGGCGGGGCGCCGCGATAGATGCGCACAGCGACGCCGTCGACACCGGCCTGCGCGGAGGTTATCTCCACGCCGGTGATGTCCACCGCTCGCGCGGTTTCGGCCCGTCGTTCGTTCAAGGATTCACGCATGGCGCCGAGCACGCCGGCCGATAAATCGGTGCGGGCCGACGCCAGATGGCGCAGGGCAGGATCGAGCCGATGCATCACGGTGGCCTACCGGTTTGCGGCCGTGCGGGCCTGCGCATCGACCGCAATGGGCGTGGACGGCGGGTCGAAGGTGTAGTCCGCAGGCCTGAACCGGCGGGTCATCCCCCAGAACGCACGCGCGCTGCGGGGCCATTGGGTGACCACCCGCCCGTTGGGAGCGCGAAAGTAGTTGCTGCATCGCGTAAGCCAAACCGTACCCTGCATCCACTCGTCGATCTTGGCGATGAAGTCCGCCATCGTCGCCGGCCGAACCGACACATACGACTTGCGCTTGCGTCGCATGTACTTCAACGCCCGCACGATGTAGTTGGCCTGCGCCTCCAACATGAAGATGACGCTGTTGGAGCCGACGTTGGTGTTGGGGCCGTACAGCATGAAAAAGTTCGGAAATCCGGGTACGGCCATGCCCAGGTACGCGTGCGCGCCGTCGCGCCAGGCGTCGTGCAGCGTCGTCCCGCTCTCGCCGGTGACGTCGATCTGGCCCAGGTAATCGGCTGCCGCATAGCCGGTCGCACACAACACGACATCGACGTCGAGTTCGGTGCCGTCTTCGGTCACAAGTGAGCGATTGCGTAGAGTCCGCGCCGGGCTCGACACCACCTCGACATGCGGCTGCGTCAAGGTCTGCAGATAGTCGGTGGCGAAGACGAGCCGCTTGCAGCCGAACGGATGGTCCGGGGTCAGCTTGCGGCGCAACTGTTCATCATCGATCGTCGATTCGAGTGCACGCAGTGCGATGCCCTTGAATTCCTGCGTCTTATCGCTGCCGTCTTCGATCACCGAGATATTCGACTCGCTGCGCAGCCACAGCCGGGTGCGGTAGATCTTCTTGGCGAACGGCACATGCGCGAAGATCCACTTCTCCCGGTCGGTGTACGGCCGATCGGGCTTCGGCAGGATCCACGTCGGTGAGCGCTGCACCGAATAGACCTTCTTGGCCAGCTTCGCAACCTCCGGCACGAGCTGCGACGCGGTTGAGCCAGTGCCCAGTACGGCCACCCGTGCATCCTGCAAGTCGACGGAGTGATCCCAGCGCGCCGTGTGCATCAGCTTTCCGGCAAATGGCCCCTCCTCGACGAGGTCCGGAAGCACTGGCTGGGTGAACAAGCCCACAGCCGAGACCACGACGTCAAATGCGAACTGCTCTCCATCGCTTGCGGTCAGGCGCCAGGTCTTGGTATCGGCGTTCCAATCGGCGGCCGTGATTTCAGTGTGCAGCTTCAGGTTTGGAACGAGTTCATACCGTTGCGCGCAGCCCTCGAAGTAATCCAGGATCTCCGGCTGCGCCGACCACAGCCGGGACCAGCTCGCGTTCAGGTCGAACGAGTAGGAGTACAGGTGTGACTTGACGTCGCAGGCCAGGCCCGGATAGGTGTTGATGCGCCAGGTTCCGCCGACGCCGTCCTCCCGGTCGAAGATCGTGAAGTCACGAAAGCCGGCCTTCCGCAGGAAGATTCCCAATGCTAGCCCGCCCGGACCGGCGCCGATGATGCCCACACTCAACCGATTCGCAGGCATTGCCCTCCGTCCACGACGAGTTCGGAACCCGTGATGAAAGATGCGTGATCTGAGACCAGGAAAGCCACCGCGTCGGCAATTTCGACCGGCTTGCCGAGCCTTCCGGAAACCGATGCGGCGGCGAGACGAGCCTGCGTGCGCCTCGTCGAGCATGGGCGTTTCGACCGGCCCGGGAAACACGGCGTTGACCCGGATGCCGGACGGTGCCAGCTCCGCGGCGGCGATCTGGGTGAGACCCCTCAGCGCCCATTTCGAGGAGCCGTACGCGGCATGGTTGGGGAACGGCCGGATGGCGCCGGTGCTGCATGTGTTGACGACGCAAGCCCCGCCGGCTTGTCGAAGGGCCTCGAGCGAGGCCTGGATACCCAGGAACGGGCCGAGACAGTTGACGCGCCAGCTTCCTTCGAAGCCCTCCGGTGTTTCGTCCACGAGCGACGCCCGATGCAGGACGCCGGCGTTGTTGACCAGCGTCGTCAAGGAACCGAACCGGTCGACGACATGGGTTACCGTAGCGTCCCACTGCTCCTGCGACGTGACGTCGAGTGGAATCGCGATGACGGCGTCGTCGCCAAGCGCATCGACTTCCGCGTTCAAGTCGTCGACGAGCAGATCGCATGCGGCGACACGAAATCCGTCCTTGTGCAGCCGCTTCACGATCGCCGCGCCCTGCCCGCGGGCGGCGCCAGTCACCAACGCGACACGTTCGGTTGAGGTCACTGCGCCTCCTGCAGGTGAGCCGCCGCGCCGCGTCGCAGTGCTTGCGATTCCGACGCCAGCGTGATCATCCGAAAGCCCGACTTAGCCATGGCCTTTCCGAGCTCGCCAGCGCCGGCGTGGATGCCGGTGACCAAGCCTGCTGCAGCCGCAGTGGCCTGGATGCGGACCATCGCGTCGCGAACTGCCGGATGCGTCCACGCGTCGGCCGGCCGGTACCCCATCGAGATGGCGAGATCGGCAGGTCCGACATAGACCCCGGACAGTCCGGGCACCGCGCATATCCCGTCGAGCGCCGAAAGCCCTTGGGCGGTCTCGATCATCGCGAACACACTGGCCCGCGCCTCGAGCGCGGCGGGGTCGTGACCGAGGCTGGCCCGCAGCGGCCCGAAGCTGCGCACACCCGTCGGTGCATAGCGCGTCGCGGCCACCGCCGCGGCCGCCTGTTCGGCAGACTCGACCATCGCGACGATCACCGCGTCGGCTCCGGCATCGAGCACGCGGCCGATTGGAGCGGGATCGGCCGACGGCAGCCGCACCGCGGTGGCGATCGGAACATGCTCGAGCCGGCGCAGCAGCAGCGCCGCGTCGGCGTCGTCGAGATAGCCGTGCTGCACATCGAACCCGACATAGTCATACCCGGCAGACGCGAACTCCTCCGGGCCGATGATGGTCGGCCCCACGACCCAGCCGCCCCAGATCTGCTGCTTGGCGGCGAGGGCTTCCTGCAGTCGACTGGGTGTCACTCGACGATCGCAATCTTGACGCGTTCCGGCGTCGGCCGACAAGCCAACTCGAAAGCGGCCTGCACGTCGTCGACGCCGAAGGTATGGGTGACATATGCAGGTAGCAGCTCGGAATGGGAGCGAACGAATTCGTTGGCGGAACACAGCATTCGGCGGCGATCCTGCGTCACACCCGATTTGAGGGTCAGGTTGTTGCGCAGCATCGTCCGCATGCTGATCGGGTAGCTGTCGTCGTCGGGGACCCCAAAATAAAAGACTGTGCCGCCGAACGCGGCCGCTTCAACCGCGTGGCCGAGCGTCGCCACTTGGTGGCCGACGGCCTCGATCACGATGTCCGGCCGGCCGTCGGGGTGCAGGTGGCTCACCCAGCGGTCACTGGTAGCGCGCACGATGGTGTCCACGCCGAACTCCTTGCCCACCTGGTCGCGGTCGAGGGGGTCCACACCGGTGACGTGGCGGGCACCCAAAGCCTTTGCCGCATAGGAGAACAGCAGACCGATGGAGCCTTGGCCGATGACGGCGACATGGCTGCCCTTGATGGGAAGCTGTTCGAGCGCGTACAGGACGCATGCGAGCGGCTGCAGCGCAACAGCGTGCTGCGGAGTCAGTTCGGGATCGAACGGCGCCAGGCCGTCGCCGTCGGCCACCACGTGTTCCATCAGACCGTCGAAGCCCGACGCCCAGCCGACGACGCGATCACCAATCCCGTGGCTGCGGTGGCGGCTTGCGATCACCTCCCCCACCACTTCGTGGATCGGGAAGCCGTCCATCTCCGCGGCACTTACTCCGGTGTCACCGGGCAACCGGCCCTTCGTGCCGCGGAAGCCGGGCAGGTCGCTGCCGCAGACGCCCGCGGCGAGGAAGCGAAGCAGCACCTGGCGGTCCCCGAGCGACTCGGGCGTCTTCTCCGGAATGTCCACCCGCTCAAAGGTGTACGGCGCGACCAGCCGATAGGCCCACACGTCAGACCTCCACCGGGATGTTGTTCCAGCCCCACTGGAAACTCGACGGCGGCCGTGACGCGGCATCGCTGATGATTCGGTAGTCGGGCACCCGCTTGAGCCACTCGGTCACCATGACGGCGATCTCCAGGCGCGCAAGATGAACGCCGAGACAAAAATGCTGGCCGCGGCCGAAAGCCAGCAGGCGCTCGATGGGCCGGCTCCAGATGAAGTCGTCCGGGCCGGGGTACTCGCGCTCATCGCGGTTGGCGGACGCGAGCAGCGTGATGATCCGCTGGCCCGGCTTGATCGTGGTGCCGTGGATGGTGAACGGCCTGCGCAGGGTTCGGGCGAACCACTGGGCAGGCGCGCAATAGCGGATCATCTCCTCACGCGCCACCGGCACGTTCGCAGCCAGATCGGCGCGCACCGCTTCCATCTGGTCGGGCCGCCGGCCCAGTTCCCACAGCCCGTGCGCGACGATCTTCGGCACGGTTTCTGTCCCGCCGATGAAGACACCGAGCATCTGGACCGCCGCCTCCATGTCGGTGAAGGCGGATCCGTCGGGCAACTGGTATCCGAGGAGGTTGTCGACGATCGGTAGTTCACCGTCGGAGTCGTTGGCGCGCCTGCGTTCCACGATCGGAACCAGGTACTCCAGATAGCCCGGGCGGGCGTTGGCCACCTCCACCCCACTGCCGGGCTGGGCGAGGCTTCCGGCGTTGACGGTGGCCAGCACCTCGGATGCGAGATCGACTGGCAGGCCCACGAGTTCACACACCACGGAGGCGGCCACGATGCCGCCGTATTCCTGGGTGAGGTCGAAGGTGCCGCGCGGCAGCAGCTCGTCGAGCCGCTCGTTGGCCAGGGCGCGCACTCGATCCGTCAGTTGAGAAACCGACTTGGGCCGGAACTGGCTGGATGTGCAGCGCCGGACGCTGTCATAGATCGGTGCGTCGAAGTTCGCGTGGAACGGCATCGGGTGCAGCAGTGGATCCGGCACCGGCCCATCGTTGTGCTGTGCCAAAACCGTTGCGGCGGGCAGGGTTCCCTCAGACGCGACGAACGTCCCGTCGTTGATCTCCAGGATCTGCCAGATGTCGTCGAACCGCGACAGCGCGTAGGTGTCCCACTTGTCGATGTAGTACACCGGGTGCTCGTCGCGCAGGACGCGGTAGTACGGCAGTGGATCGGCCATCACCGCCGGGTCGAACGGGTCGTACGTAAAGTCTTGCATCACAGGTGAGTTCACTGCAGCGGCGACGGGGGCAGGGCAGCCAGGATCGAGTCCTCCCAGCCGTCGCGCAGTGCTGGTGCGACGCTCATCCAGGTGACGATCTCGGCCGGTGGACTGTCCTTCCACGAAGGATAGTGGTTGGCGAAGCAGTCCCAGTCGCCGTCCAGCGCCCAGTAGTGGATGACCTCGTTGAACCGGAACGTGGTGATGAACGAACCGAGCCAGCGCTTGCCGGTCCGTTCCGACCACGGCACGTACAGCCGCTCGAGCTCACGGATGTAGTCGTCCTGACGGCCCGGTTTGGTCTGCATGATCTCCTGGATCACCAGCCCGGCCGTGAAGTTCGAGTCCTTCAGCTGGGCGAGTGGCTTATTGCTTGCTCCGGCGTACATGATCCGGCCTTCGCCTGTCGCGCCGATCTCGGAGAGGAACGTCGACCACTTCGCGGCGGCCTCCTCGTGGCTGCCACCGCGCGCCTGCGCCTTGCCGATTCGCGCATAGTCGGCGAACGCGTCGAGCTCCCAGATGATCGTGGCCTGCGGCCAGTGTCCGTTGTACGACGTGGTCTCCCAGATGGCGAACAGCCTGGCGCCCAGCTCTTCCATCATCGGGTGATAGATGTCGCTGAACGCTTCGGTGAAGCGTTCGCCGCGCCCCGACCCCAGGGCAATGGTCTCGTGCAGATAGAGAAGTGTGTGACCGTGGTAGCGCTTCATCACCGGCACCCAGTTGACAGTGGCACCTTGCGAGCGTGACACTTGTGACGTGATTTGTAAAGGTGCCGAGCGACTGACCACACTAGCCAACGGATTCTGCTTCGGAGAGGGTCCCCGCTGGTTCGAGGGCTTGCTGTGGTTCTCCGACATGCTCGGCGAAGCGGTGCACACCGTCACCCTCCAGGGAGCGATGACGACGCTGCCCCTTGCCGGCCACGCGCCGTCGGGTCTCGGCTTCCGTCCGGATGGCTCGCTGCTGATCGCCTCCACCGAGGACCGGCGGGTGCTGCGCTACGACGGCGATACCGTCGCATGCGTCGCGAACCTGTCCGGCGCCGTGCCGGCGAACCTCGGCGACATGGTGATCGACGACGTCGGGCGCGCCTACGTCGGATCGCAGGCCTATGAGGGCGGCGTCATCGTGCGCGTCGACCCCGACGAGAGATCCACCGTGGTGGCCGACAATCTCGACTTCCCCAACGGCATGGTCATCACACCCGACCGCAGGACGCTGATCGTCGCGGAGTCCATTGGCCGGCGGCTGACCGCGTTCACCATCGGGCCGGATGGTTCGCTGTTGGATCGCCGGATCTTCGCCGACGGGCTCGACGGGCCGCCCGATGGCATCACGCTGGACGCCGAGGGCGGAGTCTGGACGTCGATGACGCTGGCCAACCAGTTCGAACGAATTGTCCAGGGCGGCATAGTGACCGACCGCATCGACATGGGCGACCGGGCCGCGATCGCGTGCACGTTGGGCGGGCCGGAGCGGCGCACCCTCTTCCTGCTGTCCAGCACGGACGCCTACCCCAAGCGGCTGGCCGGGACCAAGCTGTCGCGCCTGGACGCGATGACCGTCGACGTCCCTGGCGCCGGCCTGCCGTGAGCGACTCCTACTACGAACTCATTGACGACGGTGACTCGCTCGGCGAGAAGTTCAGGGCAACCGACCTGACGATCAGCACGTGGATGTCGTCGATCCAGCACGGCGGCCCGCCGTCGGCGCTACTGGTTCGTGCGCTCCAGGGGTGCGCTCAACGCGACGACGCCCGACTGAGCCGGGTCGTGGTGGATCTGTTGGGCCCAATCCCCGTCGCCGACGAGTTGTGGATGCGCGCCAGCGTCGAACGCCCAGGTAAACAGATCGAGTTGGTCAGTGCCGAAATGCTCGCGCTCGGGCCGCAGGGCCGGCCGCGGCCCGTCGCACGCGCCAGCGGGTGGCGCCTGCATCAGCTCGACACCACCGATGTCGTGCATGCGGCCGCGCCTCCGCTTGGGCCGCTGACCGACGCGCGCAGCCGCAACTTCGACGAGAAGTGGGACCGCAACTATCTACACAGCCTGGACTGGAGGTGGCTGACAAAGCCACTCAACGAAGGCCCCGGGGAGTCGTGGATCAAGCCGACCGTGGATCTCGTCAAGGGTGAGACCATGACGCCGCTGGAGCGGTTGTTCGCCGTCGCCGACAACGCCAACGGCATCGGCACCAAGCTCGACATCACGAAATTCACGTTCCTGAACACCGACCTGGTGATTCACGTGCACCGGGTTCCCGACGGTGAATGGATCGGCATCCGCGCCGAAACCAACTACGGACCCGACGGCATCGGCACCACGATCGGCACACTGCTCGACGAGCGCGGGGCGGTCGGCGCCATCCAGCAGTCGGTCCTGGTGCGGCCGCGGCGCTAGACGGCGGTGATGGATTGGTCGTGCACTGGAAGTCGCGGCGCGGATCGTGGCCACCCACGGCAACACGATCACCGTGGAGGACTGCCGCATCTCGACGTGGGCGAGGTTGTGGGGCAAGCGTATTCGGTTGCTCAGCCCCGGCATGCTCGTCACCGCACTGGCAGCCGAATGCGCCGCCGCCGGCGGTCGGCTCCACTGGGCCGGCACCCGATCCACCGCGCTGAGCCAGCACTGCCTGTGCGGAGCCGGGCGCCCAAGACGCTGGCGCAGCGCACCCACGCGTGCCCAGTGTGCAGTGACGATCTACACGCCACCGCTGGGGGCCAACCATTGGCTCACGCAACTGGACGGGCGATAAACCGAGATTGAAATCAATTCTGCTGCAGTCGATTTATCGAAATTCGAGCGCGAGCGTACAACCGCCGATCATGTCCCTGCTGTGCCGTGCGCTGTCATCGTCACCGACACTCTCTTGGTGACCTAGGGTCAAACCCACCCGCGAACACCGAACACCGGTTCAGCAGCGACTTTTCGGCCTCGGTGAGAAGGTCATAGGACCGCCTTGTCCGCTGCCGGTGCTGGAGTACTTCCAAGGCAAGGGTGTGCCGTTCCAGGAGGGGTTCGGCATGACTGAGACGGCTCAGGGGTTTCGATGCTCGACGCCGATCACGTCAAGGAGAAGTCAGGCTCGGTTGGTCGGGCCCAGTTCCACGTGGAGACACGCATTGTCGACGAGAACGACCGCGACGTGCCCACCGGCCAGGTGGGCGAGCTCGTCGTCCGCGGCCCGAACGTCTTCACCGGCTACTGGGGGTTGCCTGAGGCGACGGCCGAGGCGTTTCGCGGCGGCTGGTTCCACACCGGGGACATGGGCCGCATGGACACCGAGGGCTTCATCACTCTGGTCGACCGCAAGAAGGACATGATCATCTCCCGCGGGGAGAACGTCTACCCGATCGAAGTGGAGCAGGTGCTCTATCGCCACCCGGCAGTCCGTGAGGTCGCCGTGGTGGGTGTACCGCACGCCAAGTTCTTCACGGATCTCCATCTGCGTGGCGCATTCTCACCTTGGATGTCGGACCGCCGGCGGATCTGCCTGATCGGAAAGGATGCCCGGCCGGGCAATGTGTCGATCCGGCCACAGCTTGTTCGTTCCATCGATGCTGGCGGCTGGGACGGGCTAGGATGCTGGCTCTGATGGGCGCTGGCGCGAAGAAGCTCGGTGCGATGGCCGTTGTGCTCTCCGTGCTGGCGGCGGTGGTGGGGGGTTGTCACTCGGCTCCGCCTGGGCAGGCCCCGCCGGCTGCCCAATCATCCCTGTCGGACGTTCCTCCGCCGTTGATGCCGGCGATGGGTCTGCCTGCCAACGCCGTGGACAACGCGGTTTCCAAGCTCGACGACATGGCCGACGAGTTGATGAAGAAATCGGGCATCCCGGGTATGGCGGTGGCCGTGGTGCACGGCGGAAAGACGGTATACGCCAAGGGGTTCGGCGTCAAGGATGTGCGATCCGGCGACAAGGTTGACCCGGACACCGTCTTCCAGCTGGCGTCGGTGTCCAAGTCGCTGGGGTCGACGGTGGTGGCCCATCAGGTCAGCCAGAACGCCATCGGCTGGGACACCCCGCTGGTGTCCAAACTGCCGTGGTTTGCGTTGTCCAACCCGGTCGTCACCCAGATGGTCAATGTCGGCGACATGTATTCGCATCGTTCGGGCTTGCCCGACTTTGCCGGTGACCTGCTCGAGGATCTCGGTTACGAGCGGCAGTACGTGCTCGAGCGACTACGCCAGCTGCCGCTGGCTCCATTCCGAATTTCCTACGCTTACACCAATTTCGGACTGACCGCAGCCGCCGAAGCAGTGGCCGTCGGCGCGGGCAAGTCGTGGGAGGATCTCAGCGATCAGGTGCTCTACCAACCGTTGGGCATGACGTCAACCAGCTCGCGGTTCGCCGACTACCAGGCTCGCCCGAATCGCGCCATCGGACACATCCAGATCGACGGCCGTTACGAGCCGCGTTTCGTGCGCGACCCCGACGCGGAGGCGCCCGCCGGTGGGGTCAGCTCATCGGTCAACGACATGACCCATTGGCTGGCAATGGTGCTGGCCGACGGCAGCTACAACGGCAGGCAGATCACCGACCCGAAAGCGCTGCTGCCGGCGCTCACTCCGCAGATGGTGTCCAGCCCGCCGACCGAGCCGGCGATGCGCGCCGGCTTCTACGGCTACGGCTTCAACGTGGACTCGACGTCGGCCGCGCGGATGGAGTTCAGCCACTCGGGTGGCTTCAGGCTGGGTGCAGCGACCAACTTCGTCATCATCCCGTCCGCCGACGTGGCGATCGTGGCGTTGACGAACGCCACCCCGTTGGGCGTCCCCGAGGCGCTGACCGCGCAGTTCGCGGACCTGGTGCAGTTCGGCCAGATTCGCGAGGACTGGTACAAGCTATATGGGGCATTGTTTGGGTCGATGGAGAAACCGGTGGGCTCCCTGGTGGGTGAGCAGCCGCCGGCCAACCCCGCACCCGCGGCGCCGCTGTCGTCCTATGTTGGGCGCTACAACAACGACTACTGGGGTCCGGCCACGGTCAGCGAGCGCGACGGCAAGCTCGCGCTGACACTGGGGCCACGCGGGGACACCCTCGACCTCACCCACTGGGACGGCGATGTGTTCACCTTCCAGCTGATCACCGAAAACGCGCCGCCTGGCACGATTTCGAAGGCGACGTTCGCCGGTAACAAGCTCATCCTGGAGTACTACGACGCCGACAAGATGGGGACGTTCACGCGATGACCACCGTGGGCCCCACCCTCGGCCCGATCCGGTAAGCCCGAGGAATAGTGCATCTTACGAATACGTCCACTCCGCCAGTTCAGTAAAGCGAGCGGAGTTGCGTTACACGCCAAGCTTTTCCGAGAAAATCGCTTTGCCGCAATGAAGGACCAGCCGCTTGCCGGGAGCGTGGCACCGGGCTTGCCCGGCGCTGCCCGTGCTGGTGATAGCAACGGTTGTCAACCCGCTGTTGGTTCGGAGGTCGTGCTCACCAGGTGTCGACTCCTTCGTTACGGCGGTAGGTGAGCGTCGTGCAGATTCGTGGCGTGTCGGTGCACGGGTCGAGAATGTGGACATGCGGTGCTCGATCAACATCCCGAACCTGGGTGATTTCGCCGATCCGCGGGTCGTCGCGCAAACGGCCCGGCTGGCCGAGGAGGCTGGCTGGGACGCACTGTTGGTTTGGGACCACCTGATCGGTTACAACCGCGACTTGGTGGGCGAGTTCGCGGCCACCAACATCCTGCTGGCCGCCGCCGCGCTGGCCACCAACCGGATCCGGTTGGGCACCACCGTCACCCCGGTGCCGCGCCGACGGCCGCCTCAGCTCGCCCGCGAGATCGCCACCCTGGACCGGCTCTGCGGCGGCCGCATGATCCTCGGGGTCGGCCTTGGCGCACCGATCGACAACGAGTACGGCCGATTCGGCGGGCCCACCGATTCCAAGGTGCTGGCCGGCCGGCTGGACGAGGGCCTGGAGGCGATCACGCTGCTATGGTCGGGTGAACCGGTCAGCTTCCACGGTCGGTACGTCACCGTCGATGATGTGATCATGCGGCCCACCCCGGTGCAGCGGCCGCGTGTGCCGATCTGGGTCGGCGGGCATTGGCCGCACAAGGCGCCCGCCCGACGCGCGGCCCGCTGGGACGGTGCCGTCCTCACCACCGGCTCCTGGGACCAGCCGCCCGCGCCGGATGTCGTCGCCGAGATGCACACCTATATTCACGCCCACCGCGGCGAGGCCGGACTAAAGGACGAGCCGTTCGAGCTGGTCGTCGGCGGTTCGACAGCGGACCGTCCGGACGGCGCCCACGACATCCTCGGCCCGCTAGCCGCCGTCGGCGCCACCTGGTGGGACGAGCGATTCCCGATCGAGAAGATCGGCAACGCCGACGCGGTCCGCACACGCATCGAACAAGGGCCGCCATCACTGGGTTGACGATCCTCGACTTGGCCGCTGTTGTGCGGAGAGTCTCCATCGCACTTGCACCCAGCTAGGTCATCGACGTCTTGACCGCCCGGTGGCCTCTGCTGAGCAAGCACTCGGCCCACCCCGAACAGACCAGACCAACAGTCTGGACGTCGCGGGACCAGCCGAAACACACAGCCGTCCAAGCTGTATGGCCCCGCATGACCCATTTCGGGTCAACTCTTAGTCCACCAAGCGTAATGCCGCTGCGGGACACTGGGTTACGGCCTGCTGCATCCGCTCGCGATCCGACTCCGGCCGCTCGTGGCCATGGATCAGAACTGTGCCGTCGTCCTGCACCTCGAACACATCGTCGGCGATCGACTCGCAGATGCCGTGCCCGGTGCACTTGTCAAGGTCGACTTCGACTCGCATCATGCCCCCTACTGCACGTATGCCGGCAAGCGTTTGATTCCGTGCACAAAATTGCTCAGCAGGTAGTCGGGCTCGCCGAATTCGATCCGCTTGAGCCGAGTCAGCAGCTCGCGGAACAGGTTTCGCAGTTCGGCCTTGGCGACCTGGTTGCCGAGGCAGAAGTGCGGGCCACCGCCGCCGAAGCCGAGGTGTGGGTTCGGTGAGCGCTGCAGGTTGAACGTGTGTGGTTCGTCGAAGACGGCTTCGTCACGGTTGGCCGAGCAGTAGAACAGGCCGAGCTTGTCGCCGGCCTTGATCTGCTGGCCGGCGATCTCGGTGTCCTCGGTGGCGAAGCGCGCGAACTGCAGCACCGGCGAGGACCATCGGACGAATTCCTCGATCGCCCAGGTGATTCGGCCCTCGAAGTCGTGCATCAGCCAGTCGCGCTGGGCCGGGTTGTTCACCAACGCCAACATCGCATGCGAAGTCGCCTGTTTCGTGGTGTCGTTGCCAGCGGAGGCAAGCAGGATCAAGAAGGCGCCGATCTCCTCGTCGGTCAGCCGGTGACCGTCGACTTCGGCGTTGACGATGCTCGTCATCAAGTCGTCGGCGGGGTTGCTGCGCCGGAACTTCGCGAGCTCGATGCCGGTGTTGACCAACAACATCATCTCGTTGATGGTGTTCTGCGCTCGCTCTTCCAACGAGCTGTACTCGTCGTCGCTCATCGAGAACAGCTTCTCGGCGGCCTTGCCGACCGCTTCGCGTTCCGACGGTGCGACACCGAGCATTTCGGAGATGGTCATCATCGGCAGCCGCCCCGAACAGGCCGCCACGAAGTCGACATCGCCCGCGCCGACAAGGTCGTCGACGACCGCGACGGCGTTCTTCTGAATCTGCTCCTCGATGCGCCGAACGTTGCGCGGAGTGAAGGCCGAGCTGATGAGCCGTCGGTACACGGTGTGCTCGGGCGGATCCATGGCCAGGAAGAAGGTGGCGATCTTCTGAACCTCTGCCGGCATCGGATCCAGCGCGACACCCTGCGTCGAGGTGAACAATTCCGGGTGCTGGCTGACGTGGGCGATATCAGCACGACGGGTCACGGCCCAGAATCCGGGCTCGACGGTGTCGAACAGTGACGGCAACGGCCGATGCCAGCTGAGTCCGTCGTCGGCGCGTAGTTGGGCGAACGTCTCGTCCCGATCGTCGAAGGTCTGGCTCCAGAATCGACGCGTCGAAATGTCGTGTCGGCTGTACTCACGGAGCTGCGGCGAACTGGCTACAGTCACGACGTTAGCGTGACACTTGAGGCAAAATTTGTAAAGCTATGGTGGTGCAGGCCGACGACTCCACCCGTCAGCGGATACTGGCCGCCACCGCCGAGGTGCTCGGCCGCAACGGCCGGACGAGGCTCAGCCTGTCCGAGGTGGCGCTGCAGGCGGAGGTCTCCCGGCCCACCCTTTACCGATACTTCGGCGACAAACGCGAACTGCTCGACGGCTTCGTCGTGTGGGAGCGGCAGTATTACGAGCGGGCAGTCGCTGAAGCGACCGCAGGCCTTCCGGCCAGCGAAAGACTCGACGCTGCGCTGCGGGTCATCGTCGAATACCAGCAGTCGTATCCGGGTCTACGGATGGTCGACATCGAGCCTGCCCAGGTCATCAGGCGATTGTCCCGGGTGATCCCGCTCATGCGAGAGCGCCTCGAGCGGCTCGCACATGGACCCGACGCCTCGTTGGCCGTGGCCACCGCAGTTCGGGTCGCCGTCGCGCATTACCTGGTGCGCAGCGACGACGGCGACGACTTCCTGGCACAGCTCCGGCACGCCGCGCGGACGCAGTGATCTACGATCTTGGGACCGAGTGGCAGCGTCGCATTTGCCCAAGAACCTGTAAGGCTTGACGAGTGGAACAACAATCGGCCGCACGACGCGAGGCAGCCGAAGCCGAGGACGACACCTCGACCAGGCGCCGCATCCTTGTGGCCACGTCCGAGGTGCTCAAGCGCAACGGCCAGACCAAGCTCAGCCTGTCCGAGGTCGCGTTGCAGGCCGGCGTCTCGCGACCAACGCTCTACCGATGGTTCGCCTCCAAGACGGAGCTTCTCGATGCGTTCGGGGTCTTCGAGCGGCACCAGTTCGACAGTGGGATCAGCAAGGCAACCGCGGGTCTGCGCGGCACCGACAAGCTCGACGCCGCGCTGAGGTTCATTGTCGAGTACCAACACTCCTACTCCGGGGTCCGCGTCGTCGACATCGAACCCGAGGTGACCATCGCCCAGCTGGCGGAGGTCATTCCGGTGATGCGTGCGCGCCTGCAGCGGCTGTTGTCCGGACCAAACGCAGCGGTCAAGGCGGCCACCGCAATTCGCGTTGCAGTGTCTCATTACATGGTGCGCAGCGACGACGACGATCAGTTCCTGGCGCAGCTTCGTCACGCGGTTGGGATCAAACACAACGGGTGACAATCCGGCCGTAGTTTGTAAAGCTGTCTCCCATGACGGGTGTGCAGACTGAGACGGGTGTGTTGGCCGGTGACGAGCGGATGCTCATCGACGGTGAATTGCAGTTCACCAGGAGCGGCGCAAAATTCGACGTGATCCACCCGGCCAGCGAGGAAGTCGCCGGGCAGGCGACCGACGGCACCGTCGCGGACATGGAACGTGCGGTGGGGGCGGCGCGGCGGGCGTTCGACGCGACGGACTGGTCGCGCGACCTCGAGTTCCGGTACCACTGCCTGACCCAGCTGCACGACGCGCTGGAGCGCAACAAGGAGCGGTTGCGCCGCATCCTGATCACCGAGGTTGGCTGCCCCGTCACCGTGTCGGGCAGTCAGATCGAAAGCCCGATCGACGAGGTCAAGCACTGGGCCGAGCACGGCCGCAGCTTCGAGTATCTGGTCGACACCGGCGTGCACCCGACGCAGTTGGGTCCCGCGCGACGCAAGATCCACTACGAGCCCGTCGGTGTCGTCGGCGCGATCACGCCGTGGAATGTGCCGTTCTACCTCAACGTCGCCGAGACCGTGCCGGCGTTGATGGCCGGCAACACCGTCGTCCTCAAGCCTGCGCAGCTCACTCCGTGGTCGGGCAGCGAGTACGGACGCATCGTGGCCGAGGAGACCGACATCCCGCCCGGGGTGTTCAACGTGGTGGTGTCCAACGCCAACGAGGTCGGTGCGGCACTGTCGGCCGACCCGCGGGTGGACATGATCACGTTCACCGGATCCACGGCGACGGGCCGGGCGATCCTGGCAGCGGGCGCGCCGACGGTGAAGAAGACGCTGCTGGAGCTGGGCGGAAAGTCGGCGCACATCGTGCTCGACGACGCCGACTTCAGTTCGGCGCTGCCGATGGCGGCGATGATGGCCTGCGTCATGTCGGGGCAGAGCTGCATCCTGCCGAGCCGAATCCTGTTGCCCCGCAGTCGCTATGACGAAGGCATTGAGATCCTCAAGACGAGGATGGAGGGGTTTCCGGTCGGCGACCCGTGGACACCCGGCAACATGCAGGGACCCCAGATCAGCGAGCCGCAACGCCAGAAAGTGCTTGGGCTCATCAAGAGCGGAGTCGACGCGGGTGCGCGGCTTGTCACCGGCGGCGGCGTGCCCGAGAACCTGCCTGTTGGCTACTACGTGCAGCCGACGCTGCTCGCCGACGTCGACCCCGATTCGCAAGTGGCGCAGGAGGAGATCTTCGGGCCGGTGCTGACGGTGACGCCGTACGACAGCGATGACGAGGCTGTCGCGATCGCCAACAATTCGATCTACGGGTTGTCGGGTGAGGTCAGTGGCGGCGACGTCGACCGTGCGCTGGAGGTGGCCAAGCGGATGCGCACCGGCAACGTGAGCATCAACGGCAAGAGCCACTTCGGCATCACTAGCCCCTTCGGCGGAACCAAGCAGAGCGGCCTGGGTTACCGCAATGGCGAAGAGGGTTACAAGGAATACCTCGAGGCCAAGACGATCGGTATGCCGGAGTGAGCGACGAGGCCGACATCGCGCGATTGTTGTACAGGTATGCCCGCGCCGTCGACACCAAGGACTGGGAGCTGTACCGGTCGGTGTTCACGGACGATGCTCATATCGACTACTCGTCGGCGGGTGCTGTCGTGGGCTCACGCGATGAGGTCGTCGAGTGGTTCGCGGCGAACTTCGGGGTGATCCCGTGGAGCATGCACTACGTCACCAATATCGAGGCGGACATCGACGGTGACACCGCGAAAGTGCGCGCCATGTTTTACAACCCGATGCAGCTGCCGGGGATGTCGGACCCCAGCTATTGCGGCGGCTACTACCACCACGAACTAGTGCGCACGGTGGACGGTTGGCGCAGTCGTCATCTCCGCGAGGAGAACATGTGGTTCGTGAACTCGCCGGGCGGCTGACGCGCACCCGACATCCGCGACACTCAATCCTCTGCGACAACACGCCGCGGCACGTCGCAGAGGATTGAGTCTCGCGCAGGTCGCGAACTACCCCTCGGCGGCCAATTGACCGCAGGCGGCGGCGATTTCCCGACCCCGAGTATCCCGCACCGTGCAGGACACGCCGCGCTCCCGCACCCGCCGCACGAACTCTCGCTCCGCGGCCTTGGGGCTCGCGTCCCACTTGCTACCCGGCGTCGGGTTCAACGGAATCACGTTGACGTGCACCAGCGGGCCGAGCGCACCGTGCAGCCGCTTGCCGAGAAGGTCTGCCCGCCAAGGCTGGTCGTTGATGTCACGGATCAGCGCGTACTCGATTGACACCCGCCGACCGGTCAAGTCGGCGTAATACCTTGCGGCGTCGAGGGCTTCGGACACCTTCCACCGGCTGTTGACGGGCACCAACGTTTCACGCAGCTCATCGTCGGGTGCATGCAGTGACAACGCCAGCGTCACGCCCAACCGTTCGTCGGCCAGTTTCCGGATCGCCGGGGCCAGCCCCACCGTCGACACCGTCACCGCACGCGCTGAGATGCCGAAGCCATGCGGCGGCGCCTCGGTGATGCGGCGCACCGAGGCCAGCACCCGGTTGTAATTGGCCAGCGGTTCGCCCATGCCCATGAACACGATGTTGGACAAGCGGCCGTGGTCCCGATCCCGCAACTCCACCGCCGCCGCCCGCACCTGCTCGAGAATCTCGGCCGTCGAAAGGTTGCGCTGAAGCCCACCCTGGCCCGTCGCGCAGAACGGGCACGCCATCCCGCAGCCTGCCTGCGACGAGATGCACACGGTGTTGCGCTGCGGATAGCGCATCAACACCGACTCGAAGGTCGTGCCGTCGACCGCACGCCACAGCATTTTCCGGGTCTCGCCGGCGTCGCACTCGATCTCCCGGACCGCGTCCATCAGCTTCGGGAACATCGCCTCGGCCACCTGGTCGCGCACCGCCGCGGGCAGATCCGTCATCTGATGTGGATCGGCGATCAACCGGCCGTAGTACTGGTTGGCCAGCTGCTTACCGCGAAATGCGGGCAGCCCGAGTCCCGCGACGGCGGCGGCACGGCCAGTCCTCGTCGAGATCGGCGAGGTGGCGCGGCGGCATGGCACGACGCGGAGGATCGAAGACCAGGGGCAGGGATGTGGGCATGATGTCCTGTCAGTATCCCACCCATGGTTGGCCGAAATTGATTGGCGCCGCGAGGCGCCGATCGCAACGATGGAACGTATGGCCATGCGAACGATGCCCCTCAGCGCGGCGTCGTCGCTCACATTCTTTTATGCGTTGGGCTATCCGATTGGCGCACTTGCGGTTTCGGTGATGTCGCCGATGGCGGTGCTGGTATTCCGGTTCGGGCTGGCGGCCGCGATCCTGTCGGTTTGGGCGCTATTGGTCCGGGTGACGTGGCCCACAGGCCGCACGTTTGCCCACGTGATGGTCGCTGGGTTGCTCACACAGGTGTTGCAGTTCGTGTGCCTGTATCTGGCGCTGATGCACGGCGCGCCCGCGGTGCTCGCCGCTGTGGTCATCTCGATGAACCCCGTGGTCACCGCGCTGCTTGCGGCCGTGTTCCTCGGCGAGGGTCTGACCTGGACGCGGGTCAGCGCATTGGTTCTCGGGGTCTTCGCTGTGATGGCGGCCTGCGCGGGACGCCTGTTCGCGATCGGCGGAGTCGACACCGTCGTGCTGCTCCTGCTGGCCGCGCTGGTCAGCGTCGCCGCGGGTGGCGTGTATCAGCAGCGGTTCTGCTCCGGTGTGGACTTTCGCGCCTCGGCGGCGCTGCAGAACGGCGTGGCCCTGCTGCCCGTGGCGGCGCTGGCCACGGTCATGCCGTGGCACGTGGTCGACCCATGGAAGGCGGTGGGCGCGGTGGCCGCCGTCGTTCTGCTCAACGCCACTTTGTGCATGGCGCTGTACGTGCGCGCGATCAACAACTACGGCGCGGCGGCGGTGGCCATGCTGTTCGCCGTCATCCCCGCGGTCGCCGGTGTGCTTTCTTGGCTCATGCTCGGCCAACGGCCCGACATCGGGGTCGCGGTCGGCTTAGTGGTCGGCGCTGCCGCCTGTTGGCTCAACGCCACAGGGTCACGCCAGCAGCGTCAGCACAATCCAGCCGGCGACGGCCGAGGGCAGCATCGCGTCGATCCGGTCCATGACTCCCCCGTGACCGGGTAGCAGCTTGCCCATGTCCTTGATCCCGAGGTCGCGCTTGACCTGCGACTCGACCAGGTCGCCGAGCACGCCGGTGATCACCAGCATCAGCCCCAGCGGCACGCCGACCCAGGCGGGCTTGTCCAGCAAGAACGTCACCGTCAACACGGCTGCGGTGATGCCGAACAGCAGCGAGCCGCCCAGCCCCTCCCACGATTTCTTCGGGCTGATCGCCGGCGCCATCAGGTGCTTGCCGAACAACACCCCGGCGACGTAACCGCCGATGTCGGCGAACACGACGGTCACGATCACCGTGAACGTCCGGATGCCACCGTCGTCTTGGAAGATCAGCAGCGCACTGAAGCTGGCGAACAGTGGCACCCACGTCGCGAGCAGCACAGCGGCCGACATATCGCGCAGATAGTTCACCGGCTGCTCGCGAAGACCATGCCCGACCAGGCGCCACACCATGCAGACGACGATCGTGGCCCCGTAGGCACCCAACACGCCGGCCGTGCCGTAGGGCCACGAGAGCCAGATCATGGCCTGGCCGCCGATCAGCAACGGGATGCGGGAAGGGCGTAGCCGGCTTCTCGCAGCCTGCGAATGACTTCGTGAGTGGCGATCGGAATCGCCACGGCCAGCATGGGTAGCCATCCCTTCGGCGCGAATAGCAGGATCCCGATCGCCAGCGCGCCGAGCACAACACCGACACCGATGGCGGCCGGCAGATTTCGCCCGGCCCGGGATGCCTTCTTGGGCGGCTCCGTTGTGTCGGCCACAGGACTTGCTCGCTGATCGGCCACTAGACCTCCAGCAGCTCGCCTTCTTTGTGCTTGACGAGTTCGTCGATCTTTTTCGTGTACTGGTGGGTGGTCTTGTCGAGGTCCTTCTCGGCGCGCGCGACCTCGTCCTCGCCGGCCTCGCCGTCCTTCTTGATGCGGTGCAGCTCCTCCATCGCCTTGCGGCGGATGTTGCGCACCGACACTCGCGCGTCTTCGCCCTTGGACTTGGCCTGCTTGACCAGCTCGCGGCGGCGCTCCTCGGTCAGCTGCGGGATGGCGATACGGATGACGTTGCCGTCGTTGGTGGGTTCACGCCGAGATCGGAGTTGCGGATCGCATCCTCGATGGTTTCCAGCTGACTGCTCGTACGGCTTGATCACGACAAGCCGGGCCTCCGGCACGTTGATGCTGGACAGCTGCGTGATGGGCGTCGGCGAGCCGTAGTAGTCGACGTTGACGCGCGAAAACATGCCGGGGTTGGCGCGGCCGGTGCGGATGGACGCCAGGTCGTCGCGCGCCACCGACACCGCCTTCTCCATCTTCTCCTCGGCGTCGAAGAGGGTTTCGTCGATCACGACATCTCCTTGGTGGTGACCAGTGTTCCGATCTTCTCACCTGCGACCGCCCGCGCGATATTGCCGTCGATGAGGAGATTGAACACCAGGATGGGCATGCCGTTGTCCATGCACAGGCTGAACGCCGTGGCATCGGCGACTTTCAGGCCCCGGTCGATGACTTCGCGATGGCTGATCGCGGTCAGCAGCTCAGCGTCGGGGTGCACGCGCGGGTCGGCAGTGAAGACGCCGTCGACCGCCTTGGCCATCAGCACCACCTCGGCGCCGATCTCCAAGGCGCGCTGCGCGGCGGTGGTGTCGGTGGAGAAGTACGGCAGGCCCATGCCGGCGCCGAAGATCACCACCCGACCCTTCTCCAGGTGTCGACGCGCCCGCAGCGGAATGTACGGCTCGGCCACCTGGCCCATGGTGATCGCGGTCTGCACCCGCGTCGCGATGCCTTCCTTCTCCAAGAAGTCTTGCAGCGCAAGGCTGTTCATCACGGTGCCGAGCATCCCCATGTAGTCGCTGCGGGTACGCTCCATGCCGCGCTGCTGCAATTGCGCGCCGCGGAAGAAGTTGCCGCCGCCGATGACGACGGCAACCTGCACACCGCTGCGAACCACTTCGGCGATCTGCCTGGCCACCTGATGCACCACGTCGGGGTCGAGGCCCACCTGCCCGCCGCCGAACATCTCGCCGCCGAGCTTGAGCAGCACGCGGGTGTACATCGGACGGATCGGCGTAGAGGAAGCCTCGTCACCGTTGGGGCTGGTTGGCTCCGCCATCCGACTCCTTCGGGGTCCTCGCTGAGATCCCCCTAATCCTGCCTTATGGGGGCCGCGCGGCCACTACGGGGTCGGTCTCCGACTGGTTAGCCAGGCAAGTGTGCGGTCAGCAGCCAGGCCGGGACGGACTTGCGGCCGTTGGGCTCGTCGCGCACGTCGCCGAACGGCATGGGCAATCCTTCGATGTTCTCCGGAAGGTTGGCGTGGATGCGCGCCGGCCTGATCTCGTCGATCACCCAGTACTTGGACACGGCGTCACGCAGTTCGTCCTCGGTGACGGGGTTGGCCGGGCCGTTTGGCAGGCCGGCGCGGTCGAACACGAGCGCGAAGTACGACGCGCCAGGCGCGGCGGCGCGCACGATCGACTGCTGGTAGCCCTCCCGTACTCCACGGGGATCGAGTGGAACAACGTTGAGTCGACGATGGTGCCGAACCGGCCGTCGTATCCGGTGAAGTTGCTGATGTCGGCGACCTCGAAGGTGGCGTTGGTCAGTCCGCGTTTCTCGGCTTCTGCTTTGGCCAGCTCGATGGCGGTCGGCGACAGATCCAGCCCGACGGTGGTGAAACCCTTCTCCGCCAGGTACAGGGAAATGGCTGCCTCGCCGCAACCGACGTCGAGCACGTCACCGTGGAACTTGCCCTGCTCGATCAGTGCGGCGAGTTCTGGTTGGGGTTCGCCGATGCTCCACGGCGGTTTGGCGCCGAGCACCCATCTCGGGGACCTCGCCCTTGTATGCGGATTCGAACAATTCTTGTGGATCTGCTCCGAACGTTTCTTGTGGATTCGTCATGACTCCGGTATATCAATGCGGTTGATATGTGTCAATATGCTTGATATGAGTGAGTCCTCGAGGACCAGCCGCTGGGTTATCTGCTGCATCGGGTCACCCTTGCGCTGAAGACAGACGTCGCTGCGACGGTCCTCGATCCGTTGGGGTTGGCATTTCCCCAATACATCTGCATGCGGATCTTGTCGAAGGATCCCGGGCGATCGAACGCCGATCTCGCCCGCGACACGAACGTCTCGCCGCAGGCGATGAACATGGTGCTGCGGGGCCTCGAGGAGCGTGGGCTCGTCACCCGGCCGTCGAGTGTGTCGTCGGGCCGCTCGCTACCGGCTCAGCTCACCCGCGAAGGTCTTGAGCTGTTGAAACGCACCGATGCCGGTGTGCGCGCCGCCGAACGCCGACTGATGGCCAATCTAACCGACGAGCAGCGACGAGAATTCAAGCGAATCCTCGTCGCGCTCGGCACTGACTAGTACTCGCGAGCAGACGCAGAATCGCACTGCACCGCGACGTATTGGTGCGATTTTGCGTCTGCTCGCGCCGTCAGTGGTGGTGGCAGGCCGCCGGCGGTGACGGCGGGATGTCCAGCGCCGGGTTGCCGTCGAAGAAGCCGACGGGCTTGAGGTGGAATCCCGTGTAGGCGCAAGGCATTACGGGCCAGTCCTCGGGACGCACGACGTGATGCGCGCCGACGGTGTACCACAGCACCACGTCGGTGTTCTCCAGCGGCGCATCGTCGGCCACAAACTGCGGCAGCCCCTGCATGTCCGGCGACTGGTACATGTAGTCGCCCGCCGCGAACTTCTCGTCGGGGTCGTACTTGGTCACCCACAGGTTGTGCTGCACGAACCGCGCACGGTCATAGATGTAGGACCCCTCCTGCACCATCACCGGCACCACGTCCCGCGGCGTCAGTTTGTAGGCCACCGGGCTGCCCAGTTCGTTGAGCTTCGACGGGTTGGCGACCTTCCAGTACCGGCCCGTCGACCAGTCCCAATCGCGCGCTCCGTCGGCCTCGGACGCCACCAGTGTGTCGCGGGTTATCCATGCGTTCCGGTGCGGGTTGAGCTCCGGATCGGGTTCGGGAATCGAGTCGACCTCGTAGACACTATTGCCTGGGCCGTCGACGCTCATGTCGAGCCGGAAATTGAAGAAGTGCTGATGATTCGGGCCGTAGATGTTGGGCGCCACCATCTTTCCCCACCGCGGTTCCTTGCCGTCGGCCACCGCGCCGGTGGTCAGCACGCCGCTGAGTTTGACCTCCACCTCCATTGACGCGTCGTTGTAGAAGTACCAGAAGAAGCCGTACTCGTAGTTGCCGACGGTGCAGATCATCGAGATGACGAGCCGCCGCGATCGACGGACCTCCACCTCATCGGTGCGGAAGTCGGTGTGCTTCCATGAGATTCCGTAATCCTCCTCGTGCATGCAGATCGGCGTTCGGGATGACGACCGCATTGCCCGAGGAGTCATTGACCGTGCCGTCGAAGTAGTGGATCTCCCCCAGGCAGTCGCAGCCGAGAGTCAATGGGTTGGCCGAGAAGCCCATGCCGACTTCGCCCATGTCGAAGACGTTCTTGTTCCAGTGCGTCGGCTCGGTATCACCGTACGGCACAACCATTTCCGACAGGGATGCCCGGTAGATGATGGGCCGGGTCTCGCCGCGGTCGGTGTAGGTGACCTCGTGCAGCGTGATGCCCTCGCGCGGGTTGAAGCCGACCCGCATCGACCACTTCTGCCACTGCACCTTCCAGCCGTCGACGGTGAAGCTGGGGCCATCGGGCTGGGTGATCTCGATGGGCTTGACGCCGTCGCGGAACTTGGTGAACGCCGGCCGGTTGTTCTCGTCGAACATGAACTGCTCGGCGTAGTTGCCCGCCGTCGGCGGCAGCGGCACGACCCCGTGATCCTCGACGTCGATGACCTTCATCGCATCAAGGTCGAACGTGACGATCAACCCCTCGATCGGTCGTGCGTAACCGTGCTCCGACGGCGCTGCCCTCATGAACGTCAACGGCCGGCACACCAGCGGCGAGTTGTCGTAGTGGTCCTGCGGGCCGTAATACCCTGCGGGCCACGGGTCGATCATGGCGAGGTCGAAGTCGGTGACACCGCGCTTGCGCATGGCCTCCTGCCACCGCGGGTCGTGCCGCACCACCTCCTCCACCCCGGTCATGTGCTCGACCAGATACGACGGGAACCTGCCAGGCACCGACTTCCACGAGTCGATGACCCGGGCGCCGAGATCCACGACGGCCTCGTAGATCAACTTGGCTGCCCCGTCGTACATCGTGACGAACGCCCGCCTCGGCACGTCCGCCTCGAACGTCAGCTCCGGTGTCTTGGCTGGCTCCGCGAGTTGGATCATCACGAATCTCAGTGTCGGAGTTGAGTACTCGGAGTCCGTGATGACGGCGGCGGCGGCCTCGATCTCCGCGCCGGTCAACGGATCCAGCGGATACCGGGACGTGCCACCCGTCGCGTCCGTGCTGGGCACGGTGCTTTCCATCGTCATTTGGTGTCGTCCTTCAGTTCGAGAACTGCCAGGTGTGCCAGTGCGTCTTCTTGGCTGACCTTCGCGGCCGAGCGGCGGCCGAAGTAGAACACGATGAAGCCGAGGATGAACATCGCCACCGCGATGCCACCGACCCAGGTCATCCACGTGGCCACCGGAACGTCGATCCACGGCGAGGCGAACGAGTAGTAGATGCCCGCGCAGGTCGCCACGATGCCGACCCCGGCCACGGCCCACACCGCAGGCATCCCGCCGGGAATGCGCCAGAAGTCCTCGCTGGCATAGCGATCCGCGTACTTCTTGCGTGCGATCACCAGCGGAACGAAGAAGAAGAATCCCGAGATCAGCCACACCACGCTCAGGCCGCCCTGCAGGTACACGGTGACGTTGGCCATGCTGCTCTGCGAGTACAGCGCCACGATGATCAGTGACGACAGCACACCCTGGATCAGTATGGCCGTGACGGGGTTGCGGGTTCGCGGATTGAGGTGGGTGAAGATCCTCGGCAGGTGGCGTTCCAGGCCGGAGACGAAGATCAGCCGTGAGTATGCGACCTGGTAGGTCACCAGCGCCACGAACACGATGACGGCCAGCGCGATGGCCGCGACCTCCATAAGCCCGGGGAAGCCCGACGTTTCGAGGTTGCCGACGACGCCGGTGACGGGATCGATCTGGTCGCCGGGCAGCACCATCATGGTGCCGATCGTGGTCAGCAGGTAGATCACGATCAGAGCCGCTGAACCGTAGCCGATCATCTTGGTCGCGCTGCGCTTCACCGACAGGAACTCGGCGCCCATGTTGAACGGGGTTTCCACACCGACCAGATACAGCAGCACCGTGCCGTACAGGAAGCCGGCGGCGGCGAAATCGGGAACCACCGCCGCGTGCGCGTCAAACGGCGTCGCGGAGCCGTTGCGCGCGGCGTAGATGACAGCGCAAATGAAGATCGTCAGCGTCAGCACGCCGTACACGATGAACGTGACGTTCATGATCTTCTGGTTGGCGGCCAGCTTGGCGAGCGCCAGGCCGATCACCGTCCAGAGGATCACCAGCTGCAGGATGATGCTCAACGTGAGGCCGAGCTCGGCGCCGAATGCCAAGAGCACCAACGAGAGCACGATGGCCGGCGAGCTGGCCGCGTTGAGGATCACCGGCACCCAGGACAGGTAGCCGCCGACGAACGACATCGTCTCGCCCATGGTGCGGTACGCCCAGATGTAGACACCGCCTTGGCCCGGCCACAGGTTGCCGAGCTCGGCGACAGCGAGCGCCGCGGGCACCAGGAAAGTCAGGATGCCCAGCACCCACATCGGGATCGCGGTCCACCCGCCACCCGCCATGATCGACGATCCGGTGATCCAGCAGATGATGAACACGTAGGTCGCGGTCAGGCCGAAGGTGGTCATCACCTTCGGCAGGATCTGCTCGGGGACGAGCTCGGTCGTCATCAGCGCGTCGCGTTTGGACGGCGGTGCGGCCTCGAGTTCTTGAGTCATTTCACTCCCAATAGCGTTGGGTCAGTTGACGATCTGTCCGTCTTTCATCCGGACGACACGGCTCGCTTCTTCGGCCACCGTGGGGTCGTGCGTGCTGGCGACAACGGTGACGCCGAGGTCCGAACACAGGTCGCGCAGCATGCGCACCACCGTTTCCCCCGTGCGGTGGTCGAGGTTCGCTGTCGGCTCGTCGGCGAGGACGAGCGCCGGGCTGCTGATCAGTGACCGCGCGATCGCGGTGCGCTGCTGTTCGCCACCCGACATCTTCGTCGGCTGGTGGTGCACGCGATGCCCGAGGCCGACGAGTTCCAGCAGCTCTAACGCCCTCTTACGCAAGGACTTGCGGTCATAGGGCTCGAACATCAGCGGCAGCTCGACGTTCTCGACGGCGGACAGGAACGGGATGAGGTTGTAGCTCTGGAAGATGAAGCCGATGGTGTCGTGGCGCAGTGCCGCGAACTGGCTCTCGGACAGGGTCGACGTGTCCCGGCCGGCCACTTTGACCGTGCCCTTGGTCGGCCGGTCCAGCCCGCCGATGATGTTCAGCAGCGTGGATTTGCCGCTGCCGCTGGGCCCCATGAGGCATACGAATTCACCGGGCATCACCTGCAGTTCGGCGGCGACCAGGGCCTTGACGACCTCATCGCCGAGCTTGTGCAGCTTCCACACGTCCGAGATCTCGATGACGGGCGACGGCCCATCTGCGGGCAGTTTTGCGACGGAGTCTACTGTTTCGTCGATTGCGGTCATGTCAACCTCCCGCGGTCAGGGAACGAATCGGTGGACGCGACGCGGCATTCCAGGTGGGCACGACGCTCGTGGCCAATGCCGCGACGATGCTGACAACCATCGCGATCCCGGCGCCGAGCGCCATCCCACCGGTCGAGACACCGGTGGGCACCAGACCGACTGCGCCGAGCGCGATTCCGGTTACCGCCGCCAGTAGGGCACCGGCCAGGGCGCCCAGCACCGCGGCGATCACCGGCTCGACCAGAAGCGCGGCCACCACCGGCTTGCGCGGCACTCCGTTGGCGCCGAGCACGCCCAGTTCGCGGGTCCGGTGGGCGACGGTGCGGGTAGTCGCCACCGCGACCTCCACCACACCCACCAGCAACACGGTCACTGCAATCAGCACGACGGCGCGGCCGATCTCGTCCGCATGGCCCAATGACGCCGACTGCGCGCGTATTCCGTCGGACATGCCGAACACGATCACCACCAGGAACGCGCCGGTCGCAGTCGTGACGGCCGGCAGCACCATCTCGCCGATCCGGCGCCGGGCGGCCAGCCACCCGTAGGACAAGCCCTTACGTAACATCAGCGGTCTCCCAGCAGGTCGACGGGTCGTTGTTGCAAGAGCCGGTGCACCGGAATGAGCGCGCCGACGATCGCCATCGCAGGCAGGAACGCGGCGAGCATGCCGGCCGCCTGTAGCCATGCCGTAGGAGTGGCGATGCCGGGAATCACCAGCGCCACAGCAACACCCGCGCCGATCACACCGACGAGGTATGCGGCGAGGAAGACGATCGCCGACTCGACGAGAAAGAAGTACAGCACCTCGTCGGCCAGGCCGATGCTGGACATGATTCCGAACTCGCGACGTCGCTCCTGCACCGCCGCGAGGAAGGACGAGACGGCGATCACGAAGCCGAGGCCGAGACCGATGGTCGAGATGAGGCCAAGGGTCGAACTGGTCACCTTGCCGGAGAACAGGGCGGAGAACTTCTGTTCGAACGTCAGCGGACCCGAGCCCCCGACCGTGTCGTAGATCAGCCCGTGGCCGTTGGGATCCGGGGTTACCGACGGGTCCGACGTCGACTCGAGGCCGACCGAGCTACCGAAGACCCGCGCAAGGTCGCGGCGTTTCTCGTCGCCAGGCGGAGCGAAGATGGTCCACCAGCCGTTGTCGCCGACGACCGAGTGCGCCAACGGCGTCGCGACGGTGACGGACTGGCCGTCACCGGAGATGCTGACGACGAGGCTCTGCCCTCCGATCACGACGTGATCGCCGGTGGACAGGCCCAGCCGTTCGGCCACCGCTGCACCCAATATCGCTTGGCCAGTGGGAGTTTCGTCGTTCGCGCGCAACGACACGCGGTTGCCGTCTATCTCGGTGACACCCGACAGAATTTGCGTGGCGGTCCAGCCGGCGGGGATGGTGATGGACGGCGCGGCGCCGTCGGCGACGAGAGCCTGGGCGCCGTTGTCGTAGTGCACACCGGCGGCGGGCACGGCCCACAGTTGGGCGTCGCCGAGCACGTCCGTCACCGAATCGGCGCCCGTGATGGCGAAGCTCGACGAGATCGTACGGACAACGGTGACGCAGGCGATCGCCAGCGCGATGCCCAGCACGGACAGCACAAACCGTTCGGGGCGACGGCGGATGTTGGCCAGCGCGAACCGGACGAGGCACACGAAGGTGTTCCCCGACGCGGTGGCGATCGCCGGCGATCGAATGGTCGTGGGCGCAAAGGTCTCCACAAGAGGGATGTTCGGTTCGAAAGGTTTCGCCAATGGCCGTGCGGAATGTCGTCCGCGTTAACTCGGACGTGTTCGCGTTACGTCGTTGTGTCGCAGGCGCAACGGATTTCGTTGTAGATTCAAGCTTTGCGGCCGATGCCCGCCACCATCATCGGGGTGAACACCCTGACATTCTCACTGAATCTGGCCGATGCGGCATCGGCTTCCTCGGCCGACAACAGTCCAGCGTCCACGATGCCACTGCGAAGGCTCTCGAACGACAGCCGAAAGAAATCGAAGCCCGGCGATGTCGAGTCGATCAGCCTGGCGCGACCGTCGCCACGGACGTCGATGAGGCCGACGTCTTCGAGATCACGCACCACGCGGCGGCCGTAGTCCCGTTGGTAACCGGCCTGCTCCATGAAGCGCATGATCGCTTCGGCGACGTAGTCGAAGGACGGGTCCTCAAAACCGAAGCAGCTGAAGTCGTAATCTTCGATCATCAGCCACCCGCCGGGACGCAGCGTCGCAACAAGCCGGTCCAAGATCTGACGACGGTCGGTGAGGTGCTCGAGGACCAGGCGCGCGTGGATAAGGTCGAACTCGCCATCAGGAAGCTCATCGGTGCGGATGTCGAGGCGTCGCACATCGACGGCGTCGGACGCGAGATGCTCGATGAACCGCGTGTCGATATCCACGGCCGTCACCACCGCGCCCCGCTGAACCATCCATTCCACCAACGAGCCGCCGCCCGCGCCGACCTCGAGGCACTTCGACCCGGTGCCGATGCCGAGGTCGTCGAGCAACGCTTGACTGCCGGAGTCCCACAAGGCCTCCATGGCGGCGAGCCGCTTTCGCTCCTCGGCGAAACCTTGGTCGTAGACGTAGTCGCGCTGGGTTTGTGTCATGTCCTTGTCCAACGGCCATCGACCCGCGAAGGTTCAATCCGTCTGGATTCGCGCCCAGGGGCGGGCTTCTTCGAGTTCATAGGCCAGCTCCAGCAGCCGGGCCTCCTGGCCCAGCGGCGCGGCGAACATCATGCCCACCGGCAGACCGGATGCCGATTCCGCAAGCGGCAGCGAGATGGCGGGCTCGCCGGTGGCGTTCTGCAACGGTGTGAACGCCACCCATTCGATGAGCCGATCAATGATCTGTTGGTAGTCGGCGGTGGGGTCGAGGTGGCCGATTCGTGGCGGTGCGTCAGCCAGCGTCGGCGTCAGTATCACGTCGTAGGTGTTCGTGAGCCGCGACGTGATCCGCCGTACCCGCGAGAGTCGGGCGATCGCCAGCGGCAGCTTGTGTAGGTTGCGGGCGGCGAAGCGCTCGAGTCCCAGCGTCAGATTGTCCAGCCGGCTGCGGTCGAAGCTCGCACCGAATGTGCGACGTCCGCCGCGCACAAGCGCGAACGCCAAAAACGACCAGTACAAAAGGAAGTCGTCCATGAACTGGCGCGGGATCGGGTTCTCGATCTGCGTGACCTTGTGGCCCAGCTCCTCCAACAGCGCCGCGCTCTTCAGCGTCAGTTCGCGAACTTCGGGGCTGGCCTCGCGCGAGATCGACCGTGTGCAGACCGCGATCCGCAGCCGCTGCTTGCCGGCTTGGGTGATGTCACCGATCGCCGGGAGCTTCGGGTTGCGCGATACCCGCTCCATCTCCCGGTAGAACGCCGCCGTGTCGCGTACCGAACGAGTGACGACGCCGTTGGCGACGATGCGCAGCGGCATCTGCCGCATTTCCTTGTCGAGCGGCAGTCGGCCGCGTGATGGTTTGAGGCCCACTAATCCGTTGCAGGACGCGGGGATTCGGATCGAGCCGCCGCCGTCGTTCGCGTGCGCGAGCGGCACGACGCCCGCGGCGACGAAGGCCCCTGATCCCGACGACGACGCGCCGGCGGTGTGGTCGGGGTTCCACGGGTTGCGCACCGGCCCGAGCCGGGGATGCTCGGCCGACGCGCTGAATCCGAACTCGGACAGCCGCGACTTGCCCAGCGGCACAATGCCCGTCGCCAGATACGCGCGCGCGAAAACACCGTCGATCAGCGCCGGCTGCGGATCCCACGCGTCGGTACCGCTCATCGTCGGCATGGCCCCGACCGCGACGTTGTCCTTGATGTAGGAAGGTACACCGTCGAAGTAGCCGCCATACGGACGGCGAGCGCTCGCCCGGGTCCGTGCACGGTCGAACGCCTCGTAGGCGAGTCCGTTCAGCGTTGGGGTGACGGCTTCGGTGCGGGCGATTGCGGCGTCGACGAGCTCGGCCGCCGACACCTGCCCGCTCTGCAAAGCTTCGACCAGGCCGACGGCGTCGAGGTCACCCAGGGCGTCATCGCCGAAGGCATGAATGCGACTCATGCCCAGACGGTACCAACTCGTACCGCGCCAGTCGGCGAGCAGACGCGAAAGCCCCCCAAAACCGCGTTTTGGGGGGCTTTCGCGTCTTCTCGTGGGCTAAGCCTGGCCGACCTCGAACCGGACGAACCGGGTGATCGTCACGCCGGCGTCGTCGAGCAACGCCTTGACGGTCTTCTTGTTGTCGGACACCGACGGCTGATCGAGCAGCACGACGTCCTTGTAGAAGCCGTTCACGCGTCCCTCGACGATCTTCGGCAGCGCCTGCTCGGGCTTGCCTTCGTTGCGGGCGGTCTCCTCGGCGATGCGGCGCTCGTTGGCGACGATGTCCTCGGGCACGTCGTCACGCGTCAGGTACTTGGCCTTGAGCGCGGCGATCTGCAGCGCGGCTGCGTGTGCCGCCGCCTGATCCGAACCCGTGTACTCGACCAGCACACCCACCGCGGGCGGCAGGTCGGCCGCCCGCTTGTGCAGGTACGCCTCGACCGTGCCGTCGAAGTACGCCGCGCGGCGCAACTCGAGCTTCTCGCCGATCTTGGCGGACAGGTCGGCAATGACCTGCTCGACGGTGGTGTCACCAATTTTGGCGGCCTTCAGCGCGTCGACGTCAGTGGCCTTGGCGGAGGCCGCGGCCGAGACGATCTGATCGGCCACCGACTGGAACTCGGCGTTCTTCGCGACGAAGTCGGTCTCGGAGTTCAGCTCGATCATTGCGCCGTCCTTCGCCGCGACCAGGCCTTCGGCCGTCGCGCGCTCGGCGCGCTTGCCGACGTCCTTGGCGCCCTTGATGCGAAGCAGCTCGACGGCCTTGTCGAAGTCGCCCTCCGACTCGACAAGCGCGTTTTTCGAATCGAGCATGCCGGCGCCGGTCAGCTCCCGAAGTCGCTTGACGTCGGCAGCGGTGTAGTTCGCCATTTCAACCTTTCCTATGCGCCTTCTGGATTCTTCGGTTCGGTTTGGACGTCCGCCTCCGGGGTACCGGGCTCTGCACCCGCGGCGGTCGGGCTTGCGGTCGCGGTGGCGCCGGCCAACAGCTCCTGCTCCCACTCGGCCAGCGGCTCGGCACCCTCGGCCTCGGGCTTCTCGCCGTCGCGGCCCACGCCGGCGCGGGCCTGCAGGCCCTCGGCGACCGCAGCGGCGACCACCTTGGTGAGCAGCGCGGCCGAGCGGATCGCGTCGTCGTTGCCCGGGATCGGGTAGTCGACGAGGTCGGGGTCGCAGTTGGTGTCGAGGATCGCGATGACCGGGATGCCCAGCTTGCGGGCCTCGCCGACAGCGATGTGCTCCTTGTTGGTGTCGACGACCCAGACGGCCGACGGCACCTTCTGCATGTCACGGATACCACCCAGGGACCGCTCAAGCTTGTTCTTCTCGCGGGTCAGCATCAGGATCTCCTTCTTGGTGCGACCCTCGAAGCCACCGGTCTGCTCCATCGCCTCGAGCTCCTTGAGGCGCTGCAGCCGCTTGTGCACGGTGGAGAAGTTGGTGAGCATTCCGCCCAGCCAGCGCTGGTTGACGTACGGCATGCCGACGCGGGTCGCCTCCTCGGCGATGGATTCCTGCGCCTGCTTCTTGGTGCCGACGAACATCACCGAGCCGCCGTGGGCGACGGTTTCCTTGACGAACTCGTACGCCTTGTCGATGTAGGTCAGCGTCTGCTGCAGGTCGATGATGTAGATGCCGTTGCGGTCGGTGAAGATGAACCGCTTCATCTTGGGATTCCACCGTCGGGTCTGATGCCCGAAGTGGGCGCCGCTGTCCAGCAGCTGTTTCATGGTCACTACGGCCATGGATATGCCTCTTTATGTTGTCGGTTGACGCCCGGCATCGGTGATGCCAGGCCCTGGTGCCCGCGGGGTGCCGGACCCGTCCGAAAACGGGACCGCCGGCATCCGGGTACGACCTTGACGAACCGGGTCGTGGCGCAGACACGCGAAGTCAGCCCGCTCGTGCGAGCTGCGGTTAGCAGTTTACACGGTGGAACAGGGTGCTTTTTCCACAGTGACCTGGCCATCCACAGTCTGGCGCCGAGGTATGGCGGAATGTCGACCGTTCCGCTGAGCTGGACATATGCGCGGACTGGCGTTGGTGATGGCTGTCGCGGTGCTCTGCGCGCCGGTTGCGCGCGCCGAGGAGGGTCGGCTGGATTGGCCGCTGCGGCCACGACCTGCGGTGACGCGGGTTTTCGACGCGCCGTCGCCCAACTGGAACCGCGGGCATCGGGGCGTCGACCTGGCCGGGACGCCCGGGCAGCCGGTGTACACCGCGGCCGCGGGCACGGTGGTGTTCGCCGGCGAGTTGGCCGGTCGTCCACTGGTGTCGGTCGCCCACCCCGGCGGGCTGCGCACCAGCTATGAACCGGTGCAGCCGTCGGTGCGGGCCGGGCAGCTGGTGGCCGAGGGTGCGGTGCTCGGTGAACTGATGGCCGGGCATGCCGGCTGCGCGTCGACGACCTGCCTGCACTGGGGCGCGATGTGGGGGCCGGCGTCGCGCGCCGACTATGTCGACCCGTTGGGGCTGTTGGCCAGCACGCCGATCCGGCTCAAGCCGCTACACCGCTGACCCCTTCCGCGCGAGCGTGCGTGTTTGCGGACGACACGCCGCCTCGGAGCCGGATTTTGCGCACGCTCGGCGGCACTGCGAGAAGCCTCCTAACGTCGAAACCATGACCACCGAAACTCACCGCTCACGCCCGCTCCGGTTTGGCCTGCATACCGCGCTGCCCCGCGGCGCTGACTTCGGCGATTTCGCGGTTTCGGTCGAGCAAGCCGGCTTCGACATTTTGACGATCCCCGATCACCTCGTTGGATCGCTGTCGCCATTCGCGGGTGCGACGGCGGCGGCCTGCACCACATCGCGACTGCACACAGGAACGCTGGTGCTCAACAACGACTTTCGCCACCCCGTCGAGACGGCCAGGGAGACCGCCACCGTCGCTGCGGTCTCCGGCGGTCGTTTCGAGCTGGGCCTGGGCGCCGGGCACATGAAATCCGAGTACGACGCCGCTGGACTCCACTTCGACTCGGGCGGCAAGCGGGTCGACCGGCTCATCGAATCGGTCGAGGTAATCCGTCCGCTGCTCGCCGGTGAGCCCGTCGACGTCGACGGCGCGCACTACTGTGTGCGCGCCGACGCCGGAGCCCTGGTCGCCGCACCGGGCGTGCCCGTCCCGCTGCTCATCGGCGGCAACGGGACCCGCGTGCTGCAGTTGGCAGGCCGCGTCGCCGACATCGCCGGCTTCGGCGGCTTCAGCCACAACCACGACGCGACAGAGGTGCGGCTGACGCATTTCGACGCCGCAGGACTCGACGACCGGATCGCGGTCGTGCGGGAGGCCGCGGGCGACCGGTTCGAGGCCATCGAGCTCAATGTGCTGATTCAGTTCGTGGTGCACACCGACGACAGACAAGCGGCGGCCGCCGAACTGGCCGCGGGGTTCGACGGAGTCTCACCGGAGCTTCTGCTGGATTCGCCGTTCATCCTGCTCGGTACCCACGAGCAGATGGCCGAGGCTCTAACGGAGCGCCAGCAGCGCTTCGGGGTGAGCTACTGGACGGTGTTCGACGAGTGGGTGGGACGGCGCCTCCGCGATGCCGGACATCGCGAAAGTCATTGCCCTACTTCGCTAGATTTCGGCGTGCCAAGTAACGCTGAGCGTTACTGAGCACGCCGAAATCACGCTCTGGGGTGGGCCTGGTCGTGCACGGCACGCAGGCGCGCGACCGTGACATGGGTGTACAGCTGCGTGGTGGCCAGGGTCGAATGGCCCAGCAGTTCCTGCACGACGCGCAGGTCGGCGCCACCCTCGAGCAGATGGGTGGCGGCACTGTGCCGCAGCCCGTGTGGTCCGATGTCGGGTGCACCTGCGACGGCACCGATCGTCTGGTGCACGACGGTGCGGGCCTGCCGCGGATCGAGCCGGCGGCCACGCGCGCCCAGCAGCAGCGCCGGGCCGGAATCCGCGGTCGCCAGCGCCGGCCGCCCGTCGTCCAGCCACGCCGTCAACGCAGCCTGGGCCGGCTCCCCGAACGGCACCGTGCGCTGCTTGTTGCCCTTGCCCAGCACCCGCAACAGCCGGTGCGCCGTATCGATGTCATCGATGTCCAGTCCGCACAACTCGCTGACACGAATGCCGGTGGCGTACAACAACTCAACAATCAACTGGTCGCGCAATGCGAGCGGATCACCTTGTTGTGCACCGGATTTCGCGGCGGCCATGGCGTCAAGCGCCTGATCCTGTCGAAGCACTGCCGGCAACGTGCGTCGCGCCTTGGGCATCTGCAGACGCGTCGCGGGATCACTCGACAACAAGCCGCGGCGCGTCGCCCACGCGGTGAAGGTCTTGACCGCCGACGTGCGGCGGGCCAGTGTGGTGCGCGCCGCGCCCGCGGACGCCTGAGCCGCCAGCCAGGACCGCAGCATCGGCAGGCTCAGCGCGTCCAGTCCGGCGCCGGGCACCCGTTCGGCGACAAAGTCGAACAGCGACCGCAGGTCACCCAGATACGCGCGGCGGGTGTGATCGGAGCGGCCGCGCTCGAGATCGAGGTACTCGTCGAACTCCTCGAGAATCGCGTCCACGCTAATACCGTCGCAGACGTGGGCACCATCCCTCAGGTGACGCGCCGCAGCGTGTCAGGTGTCAAATCCTTGAGCGCAGGATAGCCATCGACGGCCATGATCAGGTCGGCCTCGGCCAGCAGCGACCGCAGCACGTGCACGACGCCGTCCTCCCCGCCGATGGCTAGGCCGTAGGCGTAAGGGCGGCCGACGCCGACGGCGGTGGCGCCCAAGGCCAGAGCCTTGACGATGTCGGCGCCGCTGCGAATGCCCGAGTCGAACAGCACCGGCAGCCCATCGGCCGCTTCGACCACCCCGGGCAGGCAGTCGATCGCCGGGAGCCCGCCGTTGGCCTGACGGCCGCCGTGGTTGGAGCAGTAGATGCCGTCCACACCGCCGTCCTTGGCGCGCCGTGCGTCGTCGGGGTGGCAGATGCCCTTGACGATCAACGGCAGATCCGTGAGTGACCGCAGCCACGGCAGGTCGTCCCACGTCAGTGGATTGCCGAAAACCGAAACCCAGTGCAGCACCGCCGCTTGCGGGTTTTCCTCCGGTGTTTGTTGCAGGCTCGCCCGGAAGACCGGATCGCTGGTGTAGTTCGCGAGGCAGCGGCCACGCAGTTGCGGGAAGTTCGACGTCGCCAGGTCCCGCGGGCGCCAGCCGGGGACCCAGGTGTCCAGGGTGACGATGATGCCTTTGTATCCGGCGGCCTCGGCGCGGTGCACGAGGCTGGCGGCCAGTTCGCGGTCGGTCGGCGTGTAGAGCTGGAAAAAGCCTGGGGTTTCACCGAATTCGGCGGCGATGTCCTCCATCGGATCCTCGGTCAGTGTCGAGATGACCATCGGGACGCCGGTGCGCGCGGCGGCCCGCGCTGTCGCCAGATCGCCGTGCCCGTTCTGCGCGCACAGGCCGATGACGCCGATGGGCGCCATGAACACCGGCGAAGGCAGCGTCAGGCCGAACATGTCGACTGACAGATCCCGTTCGCGGTGCGCGTTGAACATCCGCGGCATCAGGCCCCAGCCGTCGAAGGCGGTGCGATTGACCCGCTGCGTGCGTTCGTCGCCGGCGCCGCCGGTCACGTAGGACCAGATCGACGGCGGCATCGCGGCCTCCGCCTTGGCCTCCCACTCCGCATAGGACATCGGGAGTGACGGCACGATGCCGGACAGGCCCTGAAGGTAGATCTCGAGCTGGTAATCGCCGAATGCCATGGCGCTCAGGGTGCCATTTGCCGGTCGGCCATCGTCAGCGAACCAGTCTTTCCGCCACCCCGGCATAAACCTCGCCCAGCTTGCGTGCGTCTCGGTGTTTTCGTGACGGGAACCACCGGCACACGTCGACGCACAGCGACGAGATGGCCATCACGACCTCATCGACGTTGTCGACGTCGAATTCGCCGGCCGCCACACCGCCGGCGACGATCGCCGTGAGGACGTCGGTGGCCTGGTGCCGCAGCGGTGCGATCGTGCGGTAATGGGCCCGTGTCAGGCCGTGCAGTTCGTACTGCACGACGCGGGCCTGCTTGTGATTTTCGGCATGCCAGACGGCGAACGCCGCCACCACCGCCCGGAGCCGCTCGGTGAAGCTCGCCGCGGGGTCGTCGGCCTTGTTCAGCGCGGCCAGCAGGCTGCCGTGACCTTCCAAAGCAATGGCATACAGCAGCTCCTCTTTGGAGCGATAGTGCGGGTACATGGCCGTCGCGCTCATGTTGAGCCGTTTGGCGATCTGCCGTGTGGAGCTGCCGCCGTATCCGGACTCCGCGAACGCCTCGATGGCGGCCCGTCGCATGCGTTCTGCCGCAGCTGAATCCGTAGCTCGATCGATGGTCATGACGGTCGGTGATCCTACACGCATTTGACATCTGCCGATGATCGTTGCATTATTAGCGAACGCTCACAAAATGAGCGATCGCTAATCTGAGATCCCTCCGAAAGGATCCGACATGGCTGAGTTCCTCTCGCGGCGTGACGTCGACTTTCTGCTGTACGAGTGGCTCGACGTGGTCGGCTTGACCAAGCGTGACCACTTCGCCGAGCACTCGCGCGACACCTTCGACGCCGTCCTCGATCTGTCCGTCGATATGGCGACGAAATGCTTTGCGCCACATAACAAGAAGGGCGACCAAAGCCAGCCGTCGGTCGGGGCCGACGGGAGAGTCGTGCTGATCGATGAGGTCAAGGACGCGCTGGATACGTTCAGCGCAGCCGGCCTGATGGCCGGACCGTTCGACGAAGCGCTCGGCGGCATGCAGCTTCCCATGGTGGTGGCGCAGGCGTCGTTGGCGTTCTTCCGGGCGGCCAACCCCGGCACGACGGCGTACACGTTTCTGACACTCGGCAACGCGAACCTGCTGGTCGAATACGGCACCGACGAGCAGATCGACAGCTGGGTCCGCCCGATGCTCGACGGCCGCTACTTCGGCACGATGTGCCTGTCGGAGCCGGAGGCCGGATCGTCACTGGCCGACATCACGACCAAGGCCGTTCCCGCGGCAGACGGCACCTATCGCATCACCGGAACGAAGATGTGGATCACTGGCGGTGACCACGAATTGACCGAGAACATCGTGCACCTGGTGCTGGCCAAAGCCCCCGGCGGCGGGCCCGGCGTCAAGGGCATCTCGCTGTTCATCGTTCCGAAGTTCCTGCCCGACGGCACCCGCAATGACGTCGCGCTGGTGAGCCTGAACCACAAAATGGGCAACCACGCCACGACGAACGCGCTGCTGAACTTCGGCGACGGCACGCATCAGCCCGCCGCCGAACCCGGCGCGGTCGGCTACCTCGTCGGTGAGGAGCACAAGGGGCTGGCCTACATGTTCCACATGATGAACGAGGCCCGGATCGGCGTCGGCTTCCAGGCGATGGCCACTGGTTACGCCGGCCACCTGGCGTCCGTGGAGTACGCCAAGCAGCGCACTCAGGGCCGTCCCGTCGACGCCAAGGACCCTGCCCGCCCGCAAGTGGCGTTGATCGAACACGCCGATGTAAAGCGAATGCTGTTGGCGCAGAAGGCTTATGTCGAGGGGGCGCTGGCGCTCGGGCTCTACTGCTGGATGCTCGTCGACGAGGAGCGCACCAGCAGGGGCGTGGATCGTGATCGCACGCACCTGCTGCTGGAAGTCCTCACCCCGATCGCCAAGAGTTGGCCGTCGCAGTGGTGCCTTGAAGCCAACAACCTGGCCATCCAGGTGCATGGCGGCTACGGGTACACCAAGGAGTTCGACGTCGAACAGGGCTATCGCGACAACCGCCTCAACGCGATCCATGAGGGAACGCACGGCATCCACGGCTTGGATCTGTTGGGCCGCAAGGTCGTCATGGCCGACGGCGCGGGCCTTACCGTGCTGGCCGAGCGGATCAATCAGACCGTCGAGGTGGCGATGCAGTCCGACAGCACCGCGGCCTATGCGAAAGACATGCGCGATGCGGTGCAACGGTTGGTCGACGTCACCGCAACCCTGTGGGCGGCAGGCGACGTGGCAACCACCCTCGCCAATTCCACGATCTACCTCGAAGCGGCCGGCCACGTGGTGGTGGCGTGGATGTGGCTCGAGCAGCTCATCGCCGCCAGCGACCACCAGGGCGACTTCTATGACGGCAAACGCGCTGCGGCACAGTACTTCTACACGTACGAGCTGCCGAAGGTCGGCCCGCAGTTCGATCTGCTAGCCAGCCTGGACCGCACCACCGTGGACGCCCAGCCCAGCTGGTTCTAGGCGTTCGCCTCGGCTTCGGCGAGCTCACGCTTCCACTGGCGGAAGGTCTCCTCGGTGCGGCCGCGGCGCCAGTATCCGGAGATGGAATTGGCCCACTTGGCATCGACGCCACGTTCCTTGCGGATGTAGGGCCGCAGGTTGTGCATGACGGCCTGGGCCTCACCGTGGATGAAGACCTGCACCTGGCCCGGCAGCCAGTCGGCGTCCTTGACCGCTGCGATGAGCGGTGCGTGGTCGCCGGCCCGGTCCTCGGGTACAAGGTCAGCGCGGCCGCCGCGGTGGATCCAGCGGACCTCGACACCGTCGGGCTTCTTGAGCGGAATTTCGTCGTCAGGCCCGCCGACTTCGATGAAGACCTTGCCAACCGCGTTGTCGGGCAACGCTTCCAGTGCCGCGCTGATCGCTGGCACCGCGGCCTCGTCGCCGGCGAGTAGGTGCCAGTCGGCCGCCGGGTCCGGCGCGTAGGCGCCATTGGGGCTCGTCAGGTAGGCCGGCTGACCGGGGATGGCTGACGCTGCCCACGGCCCGGCGACACCGTTGTCCCCGTGCACGACGAAGTCGATGGCGATCTCCCGGCGCTCGGTGTCGACGCGGCGGACGGTGTAGGTGCGCACCGTGGGCTGTTGCCCGGGCGGTAGGCCCTTGAAGCTGTCGAGGGTCAACGGCTGCGGCAGCGCGTCGACGTCGGTGCCGTCGCCGACGAACACGATCTTGACGTACGCGTCGGTGGAGTCGTTCGGGGTGAATGTGTCAAAGCCGCCACCACCGAGCACGACCCGGGTCAGGTGCGGCGTCAACTGCTCGGTGCGCTGGACCTCGAATGTGTGGACGGGACGTCCTGCCACGGTTCCTCCAAATTAATTAGCTCAACTTATGGTTGTACTTTCACAACTATAGGCGATCCGGCGGACCGTCGGTGATCTACGTCGTCAGCGCTGGTCAACTTACCTTGCGGGCCAGTTTCCAGCGTCCATCCTGACTCACCACCAAACCGGACAACTCGAGCACCGCGAGGGGGCCTAACACCTGGATCGCCGGCAAGCCGCTGGCCACCGCGATCTCATCGGGGGTGCGCGCGCCGCGCGCGGGAAGCGCGTCGTACACCCGCTGCTCGGTATCGCCCAACCCGTCCAGCGGCGACGTCGGCCGCTGCTCATCGGGCGCGAGTTCGCCGGCTCGGCCGACCAGCTCGACGACGTCCGTCGCCCGGGTCACGATGTGCGCCTCGTCCCGTAAGAGGGCGTGGCATCCGACCGAAGCCGATGAGGTGACCGGTCCTGGTACCGCACACACGGTGCGGCCGAGCGCCTGGCCCACGCGGCGGTGTTCGGCGGCGCCGCTCCGCGCCCCGGCCTCGACGACGACGGTGGCTCCGGAAAGTGCGGCGACGAGGCGGTTTCGGGTCAAAAAGCGGTGCCGCGCGGGGCGGACACCGGGCGGGTACTCGGTGACCACCAGTCCCTCCTCCCGTATCCGGTGCAACAACGCCGCATGCCCCGCCGGGTACGTCACGTCGATGCCGCCGGCGAGCACCGCGACGGTCAACCCGTCGCAGGCAAGCGTGGCCCGGTGCGCCGCCCCGTCGATGCCGTAGGCACCGCCGGACACGACGGCGACGTCGCGCCCCGCAAGACCCGCGGCGAGATCGGCGGCCACATGCTCGCCGTAGGCGGTGCTGGCCCGGGTTCCGACGATCGCCGCCGCCCGATCGGCCACCTCATCTAGCCTCGCAGGACCCACCACCCAGAGCGCCATCGGCGGATGGCCTTCCGGTCGCTGCCGGGTGTCCACACCCGCGAACGCAGCGAAAGCCAGCCAAGGCCATTCGTCATCGTCGGCGGTCACCAACCGACCGCCCAAGCGGTGCAACACTTCAAGATCCTGTGCAGCACAGTCGACCTGACGTCTCGCCTCGGTGTCCTGCGCAAGTCGGCCTTCAAGTTTGCCGCGCACAACGAGGTTGGCGGCTTCCACCGGCCCCGCGGACTTCACCAATCCCGCCAACTCCGGACAGGGCGGCTCGGCCACTCGCGAGAGGTAAGCCCACGCGCGAGCTATGTCGTCGGTCATCGCACACTCCCCGCCTGTCGGAAACTCAGCGCAGTCGTCACGTCGGCCAGTCCCGGTGAGGAGCGGCCGGCAAGATCGGCAAGCGTCCAAGCGACCCGCAGTGTCCGGTCGAGGCCGCGGATGCTGAGTTGCCCGCGGTCGAGCGCGCTGCGCAGCGGATCCATTGTTCTGGCGTCCAGCCGAAACTTGCGCCGTAGCAACGCGCCGCTGACTTCGGCGTTGGTGCGAATTCCGTGTGGCTTCCAACGCTCTGCGGCGGCAGTCCGCGCCGCTGCCACCCGCTCGCGAACCACGGCAGTGGACTCGCCCTCTTGTGGAGCGAATGCACCTGCCTTGACCGCATGCATCTCGACGCGCAGGTCGACTCGGTCGAGCAGCGGACCGGACAGCTTGCCGAGGTATCGCCGCTTGGCGTTCGATGCGCAGATGCAATCGTGCGGGTCGGCGGGCGCGCACGGGCAAGGGTTGGCAGCCATAACCAACTGGAACCGCGCCGGGTAACGCGCCACGCCGTCGCGGCGGGCGAGCCGGATCTCGCCGTCTTCCAATGGAGTTCGGAGCGCCTCCAACGCGGTCGCGCGCAGTTCCGCGCATTCGTCGAGAAAAAGTACACCTCGATGCGCGCGGCTGACGGCTCCGGGCCGGGCCAGTCCCGAACCACCGCCGACCAATGCAGCCACGCTCGCCGTCGGGTGCGGCGCGACGAAAGGTGGGCGGGTGATCAAGGGCGTGCTGCCCGACAGCAGGCCGACGACGGAGTGGATCGCCGTCACCTCCAGCGACTCGGCGTAGGACAACGGCGGCAACAGTCCCGGAAGCCGTTGCGCCAACATGGTTTTGCCCACACCGGGCGGACCGGTCAGCATCAGGTTGTGCGCACCGGCCGCTGCGACTTCGACGGCGTAGCGGGCGTGGGTTTGACCGACCACGTCGGCCAGATCGACCCCCGGCTCCGGCGCCGACGGTGGCGCATCGATCCGGTCGGCGAGTTGCGCCTTTCCCGCGAGCCAGGATTGCAGTTGGCCCAATGTCCGTGCGCCCCAGACCTCGATGCCATCGACGAGGCTGGCCTCAGCCAGATTGTCGACCGGTACCACGACGGCCGGCCATCCCTCGCGCTTGGCGGCCAGCACGGCGGGGAGCACTCCCTTCACAGGGCGCACCCGGCCGTCGAGAGCCAATTCGCCCAGCAGTACGGTCTTTTCGAGCCGCGCCCAGGCTTTCTTGCCGTGGGCCGACAGCACGGCCGCGGCGAGAGCCAAGTCATAGACGCTGCCCATCTTCGGCAGCGTGGCCGGCGAGAGCGCCAGGGTCAGCCTCGCCATCGGCCAGCTGTTTCCGCAGTTGGTGATCGCCGCACGTACCCGATCCCGCGACTCCTGCAGCGCCGCGTCAGGCAGCCCGACAAGATGAACACCCGGCAGACCTGAGGTGATATCGGCCTCGATTTCCACGATCTCGCCGTCCAGCCCGCGCACGGCTACGGAGAACGCTCTGGCCAGCGCCATCAGCCGACCCCTGCCAAATGGGTGATCTCGGGGGTCCGCTGCCGGCCGATGCGCACGCCGATGACGTCGATACGCACTTCTGCCCAGCTGCCGTCCTGGCTGGCCAACCAAAGCCCGGCCAGCCGCCGCAGTCGCCGCACCTTGTTCGGTGTCACCGCCTGGGACACGCCGCCAAACTGGTCACTGGTGCGCGTCTTCACCTCAACGAACACCACGACGCGCGTTGCGTCGTCAGCGGCAATCACATCCAGCTCGCCGTACCGGCACCGCCAGTTGCGGGTCAGTACTCGCAGGCCGAGCGACTTGAGGTGGTCAACCGCGAGTTGCTCACCCATCGCGCCGATCTCGGCACGGGTCAACGTTGTCATGGCCCCACTGTGCGGTGCACGGCCGACAAGTAGCGGGGCACGGCCGACAAGATGGCTCGACCGGCGCTAGTTATCCCCAGTCATGAATTCATCCACAGCCAGCACTACCGCCGAAGCTGCCGAATTGGGGTTCCCGAGTTCGCACTTGTTGCCGATGTGTCAGGCAGTTCGACTGTTGCAGTGGGGGGTTGTCGATCTGTTCGCGGAGGATGTCGCCGTGACCTGCGTGCCTGGCGAACTCTTGGATCATGGCGAGCAGGGTCCACCGCATGCTGACTGTTCCTTCGCGGGGATTGTCCTTGGTGTCGTCTAGGTCGAAGCGGGAGGCGATCTCACGTGATCGTTGGCTTGCGCGCTCGAACTCGGCGATGACGTCAGCCAGCGACTCGTCGTCGGCGACGGAGAAGGTGCCCTCGTCTCGGCGCGAGTATCCATCGCATTCGGACTCGTCGAGTCCCGCCCAGAACCGTTGGAACCAGATCCGTTCCGCGGCAGCGGCATGCTTGATCAATGAGATCGGTGTCGTCAATGACGCGACGAGCCGTCGGCGGGCGTCGGCATCGGACAGGCCGCGTGCGGTCTCGATGAGTGCTTCGCGGTTGCGGTCGAGCATGTTCTCGATGGTCGCTCGCTCGGTGTCGTTGGTAATTCGGTTGGTACTCATGGGCTTTCACTCCATTCTGTTGTGTGGCTGAGGGTCTGTGCGGTATCGGTTGGGCTGAATGACGACATGGCGGCGGTGCGGCGATCGATCTCTGGGAGAGGGGACGAAACGTCGGGCGCTAGGGAACGACCGGGAAGAACGAGGGCATTCGATCCGCTCGCCGTGCGGATTGCGGTTGGGAAGGCGGGCCGGCGTCAACACCGCAGCCCAGGCCTGTCAGGAGGCATTGCCTAGGCTCAGCCTATCGCAGAGTTTCAATCCGGGTTGCATATCGATGACGGCAGCCTTGCCCAAGGGTCAGTTTTCACGTGCCGTTGAGATTCGGCACTCCGCCTAGGACGAGGGCGGGGTCACGTGAACACCGTATCCAATCGGCGCCAATGAATCATTGCTGACCACTGCTGCGGGATTGCAGTCACTACCGCATCCGGCAGGGTTGCTAAACAGCTTGCACTCCAATGCGTTTCACATTTCGACGGAAGACGGATTTGCCGGTGAGAGTCGGTCTCATGCTGCGATGGCTCGTCGGATGCTAACTGTGCGACGTCCAATATCCGCTAAGCGGAGGAAGGTTCAGCTTCCGTCTGCGAGGAGCGCGCCGCTCCCGGAGCATCGTTCGCGGGGCAGCCTCCTTCTCCCGCGCTTCTTGCAGTTTCCTGGTCAGCTCCTCGACCGAAAGCTCAAGTATCTTGGCCGCCGCGGCGCGCGCCTCCTCGCCGACCGACGGATCGTTCACGAAGGCCCGGGCGATGACGTTCGCTGCTTCCGCGGCGTCCTCTGGATCTGCGTTCAACAGCATGTTCTCAAAGCTCATGATTCCATTCCTCCGCCCCCATTGTGACTCGACGGTCGCCGGCCGAGCCATCCATCACAATCATTGCGCGCGTCAACGCTCGAGCCGACGCGTAACGCTAAACAGTTCGGTCTGCAAATATGTCTCAACCATCTCGTGGAGATGATCGTCTCCGAGCGTCCGCGCCGAGTCCCGGATGGACTCCAAGATTGTGGTGGTCCTTCTTGCGCTGAGAACCGCCGCTTCGCCCTTGCTCTTGGGAATCGAGCGGTCGACCACCCATTCGAACCTCTTCCACAGGCCCTCGAGTTGTTTCGTCGCCTTTGTCTTGCTCGCGAGTCTTCTGCACCTGCCGCGCCGCCAGGTAGGCGGCCAGGACCGCTGCAGCACCTGCGAGGCCGGGCGATATCAAGAACTGCCCGAAGCCATGCCCGAACTGGTTCCAGACCCAATTGCCGGACTCCCAGGCCAACCCGGTCGTTGTCGTCATTGCGTCACCATGCGATGCACCACCGACAAGGTGGCCCGACCGGGCGCAACTTATCCCCAGTCACGACTTC
>CAVXVJ010000027.1:0-173087 GCA_963765155.1 uncultured Actinomycetota bacterium | reverse complement strand
TGACCGGCGCCAGACCTGGGTATTTCTCTCACCTGCCCACCCGTTAATAACGGCGAGCCCGGAGGGGAGGCGAGGCGATGACGGCAACGCCGAAATAATGGCGGTGCAGGGGGCGGCGCTGCTCGTCGCCGGTGGCTTCCTCCTGGTCGGCCTGCTCGGGTTCATTCCCGGCGTGACAACCGACCTCGGGCTACTGGAATGGGCGGGCCACCATTCCGGGGCGAAGCTGTTCGGCGTCTTCGCAGTGTCGGTTCTGCATAACGTCGTGCATCTGGCATTCGGTGTCTTCGGCTTCGTCATGGCGCGCACTTACGCCGCCGCGCGGGCCTACTTCCTGGGAGGCGGTCTGGTGTACCTCGGGCTCTGGGTGTTCGGGCTGATGATCGACCACGGCAGCGCCGCGAACTTCGTTCCGGTGAACGGCCCCGGCAACTGGCTGCACTTCGGTCTCGGCGCGGGATGGTGCTGCTGGGCCTGACGCTTGCCGGCCAGCACGACCCGACCAAGCGACGCACCAAGATTCGCGCCGCAAACTAGGCGATCGACAGCGCGATGCCGTCGAGGATGTCGTGCTCGCTGACCACCAACTCGTCGATGCCCGCCCGCGATGCCCAGCGCGTCGGCCAGCTCCTCGACGATGATCGCACCGCCGCCGATGACGTCGACCCGGCCCTCGTGCATCGGTCCCGAGCGCCGCCCGCTGCGCGCGCGTCATCGCGATGAGCTCGTCGCAGACCGGCAGCAGATCGCCGAATCCGACCCGCGACAGGTGGATGGCGTCGGCGTCGTAGGTTGTCATCCGTTGCGCGAGCGCCGATAACGTCGTCATGGTGCCCGCCACGCCCACCCACGTGTGTGCCCGCTCGACCGGACCACGCGCAGCGCCTCGCCGAGCCCTTCGCGGACCGCCTCGCGCGCAGCGGCGACCTCGACCGCGGTCGGCGGGTCGGAGTGCAGGCACCGCTCCGTCAGCCGCACGCAGCCGATGTCGGCTGAGAAGCTGGCATCCACGTCGCGCTCGACCCAGCACCACTTCGGTGGATCCGCCGCCGAGGTCAACGACGACGAAAGGTGCTGCAGCGGGATCCAATTCGTCGACAGCACCGTGGAAGGACAGTTCGGCCTCCTCGTCGCCGGTGATCACCTCCGCGACGGCGCCGGGTACGACGGCGCCCAGCACGTCGGCCGTCATCGCGAAGAACTCCTCGCGGTTGGCGGCGTCGCGGGCGGCCGACGTCGCCACCATGCGCACCTTCGCCACCTCGAAGCTGCGCATCAGCTCGGCGTAGTCGGTCAGCGCCGCCCGCGTCCGCGCGATTGCGTCGGGCGCGAATTGTCCTGTGGCGTCGACACCTTGGCCCAGCCGCACGATCCGCATCTCGCGGTGCACGTCGCGCAGCCCGGCCGTCGGCGATGTCGGCGATCAACAGCCGGATCGAGTTGGTGCCGCAGTCGATGGCGGCGACCCGGTCACTCGCCTCGTCGAATGACGTCCACATCCGATCGTCTGGCCTTGTCCGCCAGTGAATCGCGCCGCCCTCGATGTCCCCGCCGCGGTTCGTCGGCCAACACGGCCAGCGCTTCGTCGCCCAACGGATTGACGCCGGGCCCCTTCGCCAGCGAGTGCGCGATCAGCACATGCAGGCACTTGACCCGGTCCGGCATCCCGCCGCCGGAAAACGTTGTGCCCAACGGCTCGATCGCATCACGCTCGGCAAGGTACGACTCGTGCGCCCGACGGTACGCGGCGGCCAGCTCCGGGTCGTGCTGCAGCCGCTCGGTCATCTCGCGCATCATGCCCGAGGACTCCAGCCTGCTGGCCGCCGCGGTCAGCGCCGGATGCGTCAGGTAGTACAGCGTCGGAAACGGCGTGCCGTCAGGCAGTCTCGGCGCGGTCTTGACGACGCCGGGCTCGCCGTTCGGGCAACGGTACGCGATCTCGAGCACGCCGCGGGGCTCGCGGCCCAGCTGCCGCGCGACGGCGTCGAGATCCGGCCGCGTCAACCACCGGGGGCGGTGCACCGGGCGGGAACCGGGCGCGGGGCGGGGGCGCGGGCGGAACAGTGCTCGGGATGCCATGCGGCGCATCGGCGATCGTGTGCCACAGCGACGTGTACCACGGCTGGTCCGGCATTCGCCGCCGGTCGGTTCGGCGCCGGGCGTCCCAGGCACCCCGCTGTTCGCCGGCAGCTGCACCTGATACGGAGTCTCGCCGGGCATCACGAAGCCGAGCCGCTCGCGGGCCTGCGCCGCGATGTAACACCGGGTCGGCGAGCTTGACCTTCTGCTGTTCGAGTTCGGCGATCTGCGCGCGCAGCTGCGCCTCGCGTGGCCTCCAGCTGCTTCATCTCGGTGCGCTGTGCGAAATAGGTGCGCACCGGGCCCGGCGATGGTCAGCGTGAGCACACACACCACGGCGGCGAGGATGGCGGCCCGGCGCGCGGCCGAGCCGAAGCCGCTGCTCGGACTGCTGTTCTGCCGACGCCGGCGATCGACTGGCGGATCGAATCGGCCGCTCGTCTTCCGGCTGTCGGGCTCGGCTTCCGGCTGCGGACTCGTGCTCCGTTGCCCGCGGCTCGCGGCGCGCCGGGCTCGCGCGCCGCGGCGGACCGCCCGGCTACCCGGGCCTTGCCCGACTTACCCGGTCGGGACGCCGGGGACCGCCGCTTCGGATCGGGCCGTTTCGCTTCGGGCACGGGCTATTTGGCCTCGCGCGCGAAGCGCGGGAACGCCAGGTCGCCGGCGTAGCGGGCGGCGTCGCCGAGCGTCTCCTCGATGCGCAGCAGCTGGTTGTACTTGGCGACCCGCTCGCTGCGGGCGGGGGCACCGGTCTTGATCTGGCCGCTGCCGACCGCGACCGCGAGGTCGGCGATGGTGGTGTCCTCGGTCTCGCCGCTGCGGTGGCTCATCATCGTCCGGTATCCGCTGGTGTGCGCCAGCGACGACCGCGTCCAGCGTCTCGGTCAGCGTGCCGATCTGGTTGACCTTCACCAGAAGTGCGTTGGCCGCGCCCTTGTCGATGCCCTCCTCGAGGCGCTCGGGGTTGGTGACGAACAGGTCGTCGCCGACGATCTGGACGCGGTCGCCGATCGCCGCCGTCAACGCCACCCAGCCGTCCCAGTCGTCCTCGGACAGCGGGTCCTCGATCGACACCAGCGGGTAGGCGTCGATCAGCCCGGCGTAGAACTCGATCATCTGCATCCGCGGTGCGGGTTTCCTTCTCGAAGCTGTAACCCGTTCCGTCGGTGTAGAACTCGGTGGCGGCGACGTCGAGCGCAAGCGCGACGTCGGAGCCCGGCTTGAAGCCGGTGGCCTCGATGGCCGACAGGATCAGGTCGAGCGCCGCCTTGGTGCCCGCGACGTCGGGGGCGAAGCCGCCCTCGTCGCCGAGACCGGTGGCCAGCCCCTGCTTCTTGAGCACCGACTTCAGCGAGTGGTACACCTCGGCGCCCCAGCGCAGCGACTCCTTGAAGTTCGGCGCACCGATCGGCGCGACCATGAACTCCTGGACGTCGACACCGGTGTCGGCGTGCGCGCCGCCGTTGAGGATGTTCATCATCGGCACCGGCAGGATGTGCGCGTTGGGCCCGCCGATGTAGCGGAACAGCGGCAGCCCGGCCGACTCGGCGGCGGCCTTCGCCACCGCCAGCGACACCCCGAGGATCGCGTTGGCGCCCAGCCGCGACTTGTCCGGGGTGCCGTCGAGGTCCAGCAGCGCCTGGTCGACCAGTCGCTGATCGTCGGCGCTCAATCCGATGACCGCGGGAGCGATCTCGTCGAGCACGGCCTGCACCGCCTTCTCGACGCCCTTGCCGCCGTAGCGGGCGCCGCCGTCACGCAGCTCCACCGCCTCGTGCTCGCCCGTGGACGCACCCGACGGCACCGCGGCCCGGGCGAACGTGCCGTCCAGCAGGGCCACCTCGACCTCGACCGTCGGGTTGCCGCGGGAGTCGAGGATCTCGCGGGCTCCGACCTGCTCGATGATGGGCACTGGCGTTCTCCTTGGTCGGTCGGGGATGGACGCTGTGACCTTGAGCCTAGAGCGTGCGCTCGTGACCAGGCGTGCTTAGAGGGGGTGTCCGTTGGCGTATGCCGTCGCCCAGTCGCGCACGGTGCGGGCGTACTGGTCGGAGAGGTTATAGGCCCGCAGCGCGTTCATCCAGCCGCGCGGTGTCGCCAGATCCTTGCCGCGCCAGCACAGGTACCCGGCCGCCGACAGCGCCGCATCGTCGAAGTTGTCGGGGCTGATCTTGCCGTCGTTGTTCGCGTCGACGCCGTAGAGCCGCCAGGTCTCGGGGATGAACTGCATCGGCCCCATCGCCCGGGCATAGAGCGGGTCGCCGTCGAGGTCACCGCCGTCGTTGTCGATGATCTCCAGGTTCCCGTTGGTGCCGTCCAGGCGAACGCCCCGGATCTGGGGGCGTGATGTCGCCGTTCGGGCGCGATCTTGGCGCCCCGATAGGTGCCGTTGTGGCTCTCCACCTGCCCGATGCCGGCCAGCGTCGTCCATGCCAGATGGCAGTCCGGGTTCTCCACTTCGGCGACGCGAGCGGCGTATGCGTAGGCCTCCAGCGCCTCAGCGGGCATGCCGAGCGCGGGTGCCCGTTGGGCGGCCCACTCGCGCAGCTGGTCGGCGGGCCTGCCCTTGGCGTAAGTGTCGATCTTGGGCACCGGATCGCCCGCCGGCGGCGGGACACCATCGGGAATGGGGATGCCCAGCTGCCACGAGCAGCTGGAAGCCATCAGCAACGCCGTCGCACCCATGACGGCGGCGATCCCACCAGCGCCCCGCAGTGAGCCGCGATCACGACTGGCCGACACGCTGGATTCGCGCTCCGGAGCCGACGCCTGCGTCGACACGCTCCCCTCGTCCGACAAAGCACTCCCTCAGCCCACTCTGGTCGACGACACCCCATATCCCATGCGACCGGAGCTGCTCGGCCGTTCTTCGGGCCGTGGCTGAGGTTGCCGCAGGTGATGCAGTCAAGGCTAACCTCCTTAGGTGTGCCTACCCTGGCGCGAAACCATGTAGTGTTCTCGCGTCTACATGAGGAGGTTCGATGGGACGGCATCTCGCCTGGCAGGTACCGGTCGTGGCCCTGGCGCTGGTTGTGGCCGGCTGTTCGAGCAGCGATTCCGGCGGTGGCAACGACGCCACCACGAGCGCGACGACGACGACCGCGGCGGCGGCGGCGGCGAACCCGCTCGTCGACAAGGCGGCCACCGAGTACCAGGCCTACGCCGTCGAGCAGACCGAGCAACTCGTCGCGTTGACCAAGACGTTCACCGACGCCGTGCGGGCCGGTGACCTCGCGGCCGCGCAGGCCGCTTACGCGCCGTCACGCGTCCCGTGGGAGCGCATCGAGCCGCTGGCCGGGCTGGTGGAGGAGATCGACGGAAAGGTCGACGCACGTGTCGACGATTTCGCGGGCGTCGACGATCCAGCCTTCACCGGCTGGCACCGCCTCGAGTACCTGCTGTTCCAGCAGAACACCGTCGAGGGCGGCGCCCCGTTCGCCGACCAACTCGACAAGGACATCGCCACCCTCAACACGCAGATGCCGACATTGGACGTCACGCCGCGCGACGTCGCCGTTGGCGCCGCCGAGCTGATCGAAGAAGTCTCCGAGGGCAAGATCACCGGCGAAGAGGACCGCTACTCCAAGACGGACCTGTGGGACTTCGACGCCAACCTGCAGGGCTCGCAGGCCGCGATCGAGCGGCTGAAGCCCGCGCTGCAGGAGGCCGACCCCGAGCTGCTCGGCAAGATCGAGACCGGCTTCACCGAGATCAACGCCACGCTGGCGCCGCTGCGTCGCGGCGACGGCTGGGTGCTCTACTGCACCGAGAACGATCCCTACCCGTCACCGCGGTGCACCGGGGTGACGGTGGATCCGCCGACCATCGACAAGCTCAAGGCGCAGCTTGCCGGGCTGTCCGAGAACGTGTCCCAGGTCGCGGGAGTACTGAAGCTGTCGTGACCGAGCGGCCACCGCGCGCGGGGATCTCACGCCGAACCTTCGTCACCGGGGCACTGGGTACCGGTGCCGCCGTCGGTGCGGGCGCGGCGTTGGCGGGGTGCTCGTCGCCGGAGGCCCCCGCCCGCCGGCGAACGCCGCACGGTTCGTCCCGTTCGAGGGGGCCCACCAGACCGGGATCATCGCGTTGCCGATCCCGGAGCAGGGACTGGTGGCGTCGTTCACCGTGCAGTCCAAGGACCGGGCCGGCCTGACGGCCACACTGGCCGCGCTCACCGACGAGATCCGCGGGCTGATGGCGGGCAAGCCGCCCGAGGTGCGCGACCCCGCCTACCCGCCCGTCGACTCGGGGATCCTTGGCGAAAAGCCGCCGCCGGACAACCTTTCGGTCGTCGTCGGTGTCGGCGCTTCGTTGTTCGACGACCGGTTCGGCTTGGCCGATCGCAAGCCGAAGGAACTGGTCACCATGCCGTTCCTGGCCAACGACCGGCTGGACCCGAAGCTGTCGCACGGAGACCTGTCGATCATCGTCGAGGCCGGTCACAACGACACCGTGCAGTTCGCGTTGCGGCAGTTGATGCGCCGCACCCGAAGCGATCTGGTGTTGCGGTGGATGGTCGACGGCTACGCCCGCGGGATCGGGGCGGGCCAGGCCTCGGAAGCCACGACACCACGAAACCTGTTGGGGTTCAAGGACGGAACCGCCAATCTCGACGTGGACGACGACACTGTGATGGATCGCCATGTCTGGGTGGGCGCCGGACGACGGCGAGCCGGAGTGGGCGGTCGGCGGTTCGTATCAGGCCGTGCGCATCATCCGGATGTTCGTCGAGTTCTGGGACCGGACCCAGCTCGCCGAGCAGGAGGGAATCATCGGTCGGCGCAAGGTCAGTGGTGCTCCGCTGGGCATGACGGGCGAGTTCGACGATCCCAACTACGCCGAGGATCCCGACGGCAAACGGATCAAGCTCGACGCGCACATCCGGCTGGCGAACCCGCGCACGGCCGAGACCGAACAGAACCTGATCCTGCGCCGGGGCTTCAATTACTCGCGGGGCTTTGACGGCGCCGGCCGGCTCGACCAGGGTTTGGCCTTCGTCGCCTACCAGCGCAGCCTGCAGCAAGGGTTCCTCACCGTGCAGGACCGGCTCAAGGGTGAACCGCTCGAGGAGTACATCCTTCCGGTGGGCGGAGGGTTCTTCTTCACCCTGCCGGGGGTCACCGGCCCGGACCGGTTCCTGGGTGATCCGCTGGTCGGCTGACGCCCCGCTGCGCCGGCCAATGGCTCTGTGCTCTGCCCACCTATGAGCGTGTCGCTAACTGCTTAGCAGCCAAGTTCTTAGCGACATTGTCGCCTGAGGCGGGCAGCACGAATGAATGGCGGACGCGAGCCTCACGACCGACGTTGTTTCCTGATCTTCCGGTTCATAACCGTGCGCGAGTGCTTCTTCGGTGGACACTCTTCGGGCGAGGGCTCCTGGGGGCCGGTCGGCGACGGCTCCGGCACTTCGGTCGGCGACGGTTCGGGCACCTCCACCGGCGACGGTTCGGGAACTTCTTCCGGAGACGGCTCGGGGATTCGGTCCGGCGCGGTTCGGTCTCTCGGTATGGACCGCGCGTCCTTGGCCAGTACGCCCGCCACTCCTCCTCGGTGATCTCCCCGAGCGTGGCCGCGTCGAGTTCCTCCGGCACATCCTCGCCGCGGCGACCCGCCGCGATCGCACGCTCGGTTCTGCGCACCGTGTCCATGAAATCCAGAACCGCTGTCCGCAACGCGTTCTCGGCGTCGGCATGTGCCGACACGCTCACCGACGTCATTGGCTCCGGGATCAGATCGGCAGGCAGCCCTCGCCGTAACCCGCTCAATCACCTTCTGCGCCAACGCCAATGCCGGCTGACCGGTGGGCACGTCATCCATGCTAGAAATGTGAGCCTTCCCCCGCTTTTCTAGGGCCTTGCGCTCTTCCCACTGCGCGAGCTGCTCGTCCAACGAGATCGACTCGCCGGCAAGCACGGCCGGAACACGGTTGCCGAGCTTGCGCACCAGCGAGTCGGCGACGTCGTCGATGCTGAACGGATGCTGTGGGGCGTCCTCGGCGATGCGCGCGTGAAACAGCACCTGCAGCAACACGTCCCCGAGTTCCTCACGCAACTCGTCGGCATTGCCGCTGTGCACCGCGTCGAACACCTCGTAGGTTTCCTCCAGCAGGTAGCGGCGCAGCGTCTCGTGCGTCTGCTCGCTTTCCCACGGCCCGTTCGTGCGCAACTTGTCCATCATCGCCACCGCATCCACCAGTCGCTCCCCCGGCTGTCGATCGGGCGCGGCGATCAGCCTGTCGCCCGCGGCCAACCGCGCTTTGACCACGGGGTGGTCCGGGTCCGACGACAGCAACACCGGTGCCTCGTCGCCCTCGAAAACCGGCCGCGACGCCGGCAGCGACCACGGCACCTTGACCGGCATTTCCTCGGTGTACTGCACCTCGCCGGTCAAGCAAGCTCGATCGCGTCGACCGGAACCAGTGACGGTCGGCGAGGATCGACCAACACGACTGTCATCGTCGCCTCTCCTTCGCTGTCATGCCCCGGACCTCCGAGTTGGTTATATCAACACCAGCCTGCGGTTTTCCATGGAGTGCCAGGATCAGACCCGGCCACCATCTGCACGAGTTCGAGATCGCGGATCCGCGGCGCACCGAGGCCGTCGCCCGCCCGGGGAATCGGCACCTGCACCGTCGACGTCGTCGCGCGGTAGTGCGCGCTCGGATACATCCGCTTCAGCCGGAGTTGCTGCGAGTCCACCAACTGCAGCGGCGACACCCGCAGCGTTGCCTCGGATACCGCGCTGATTTCGGTGATCCCGTAGTGACGGCACAGCAGCCGCAGCCGCGCCACCGCGACCAGCCGCTGCGCGGTTTCGCGGCAACGGGCCGTACCGGTCGACAAGCTCTTCGACGACGGCGTCCACGGCGGCGTCGTCGGCGGCCGCGGCCAACCGGCGGTAGCCCTCCAGCCGCAGCCGGTCGCTGGCGATGTAGTCCGGCGGCAGATGCGCGTCGACCGGCAGATCGATCCGCACATCCTTCGGTTCCTCAACGGCGGCAACGGTTTTCCCGTCGGCGGCCGCTCGATACGCCTCGACGGCCTCGCCGACCAGCCGCACGTACAGGTCGAAACCGACACCGGCGACGTGCCCGGACTGCTCGACGCCGAGCACGTTTCCGGCGCCGCGGATTTCAAGGTCCTTCATCGCGACCGCCATGCCCGCGCCGAGCTCGTTGTTCTGGGCGATGGTCGCCAGCCGGTCGTAGGCGGTCTCGGTCAACGGCACCTCCGGCGGATACAGGAAGTATGCGTAACCACGCTCGCGGCTGCGGCCGACGCGGCCACGCAACTGGTGTAGCTGCGAGAGCCCGAACGTGTCGGCGCGCTCGACGATCAGCGTGTTGGCGTTGGAGATGTCCAGACCGGTCTCGACGATCGTCGTGCACACCAGGATGTCGAATTCGCGGTTCCAGAAGCCCTCGACGGTGCGCTCGAGGAGCTCCTCGGGCATCTGCCCGTGCGCGACGACGACGCGGGCCTCCGGCACCAGCGCCCGCACCCGGGCGGCGGCCTGGTCGATGGATCTGACCCGGTTGTGAATGTAGAAGGCCTGCCCGTCGCGCAGCATCTCGCGCCGCAACGCCGCGGCGATCTGCTTGTCGTCGTGCGGCCCGACGTAGGTCAGCACCGGATACCGCTCCTCGGGCGGGGTCAGGATCGTCGACATCTCCCGGATGCCGGCCAGGCTCATCTCCAGCGTGCGCGGGATCGGGGTGGCGCTCATGGTCAGCACGTCGACGTGGGTGCGCATCGACTTGATGTGTTCCTTGTGCTCGACACCGAACCGCTGCTCCTCGTCGACCACGACCAGCCCGAGGTCCTTCCAGGTGACGCCGGTCTGCAGCAGCCGGTGCGTGCCGATCACGATGTCGACCGAGCCGTCTTTCATGCCGTCGAGCACCGCCCGCGACTCGGCGGGGTCGGTGAACCGCGACAGCCCCTTGACGGTGACCGGGAAGCCGGCCATCCGTTCGGTGAAGGTCTGCAGGTGCTGGTCGGCCAGCAGCGTCGTCGGCACCAGCACCGCAACCTGCTTGCCGTCCTGCACCGCCTTGAACGCCGCACGCACCGCGATCTCGGTCTTGCCGTAGCCGACGTCGCCGCAGATCACCCGGTCCATCGGGATGGGCTTCTCCATGTCGGACTTGACCTCGGTGATGGCGGTCAGCTGGTCGACGGTCTCGGTGAACCCGAACGCGTCCTCCATCTCGGCCTGCCACGGGGTGTCCGGACCGAACGCGTAACCCGGCGACGCCTGCCGCTTGGCGTACAGCGACACCAGCTCGCCGGCGATCTCGCGAACCGCCCGGCGGGCCTTGGTCTTGGTGTTGGCCCAGTCGCTGCCGCCGAGCCGGCTCAGCGTCGGCGACTCGCCGCCGACGTAGCGGGACAGCTGGTCCAGCGAGTCCATCGGCACGAAAAGCTTGTCTGACCCGCCGCCCCGCTTGCTCGACGCGTACTCGAGCACCAGGTATTCGCGGCGCGCGCCGCCGACCGTGCGCTCGACCATCTCGACGAACCGGCCGATGCCGTGCTGGTCGTGCACCACCAGGTCGCCCGCGGTCAGCGCCAGCGGGTCGACGACGTTGCGGCGCTTGGCGGCCAGCCGCTTGCCCTCGGTCGCGGCCGCCCGGTTGCCGGTCAGATCGGCCTCGGTGATCACGACGAGGTTGGCGCCCGGCGATCACCACCCCGTCGTGCAGCGGGCCCTTGAGCACGCCGACGACGCCCGCCTTCGGCGCCGCGCCGGGCTCCAACATCGTTGCGGGCGTGTCGGTTTCGGCCAGCTGTTCGACGACGCGGTGCGCGGTGCCGGTGCCGGGGGTGACGACGACGGCCGTACCCGCCGGTCGCGACGTGGGCGCGCAGCATCGCGAAGATCTCGTCGATGTTGTGCTGCTGGCCGCGCGCCGACGGCGCCGGGCGGATGTCGAGTTCGAGCGCCGACTCGTCGGCACAGCTGCGACAGCGTCCACCACGGGTGGCCGCCCTCGCGGGCGCCGGCGCGCGACGTCGTCCAGTTCGACGAACCCCGACGCGCCGAGCGCTTCGATGTCGATCGGCGCGTCACCGCCGACCGCGGCCGTCGACCACGACGCCTCCAGGAATTCGCGGCCGGTCTTGATCAGGTCGGCCGCCCGGGTGCGGACCTTCTCCGGGTCGCAGATCAGCAGCGGCGTGCCCGCCGGCAGATGGTCGGACAGCGTCGACAGTTCGGTCGGGCCGCAGCAGCGGCAGCAGCGCCTCCATGCCGTCGACCGGGAATGCCCTCGGCGAGCTTGGCCAGCATGTCGGGCACGCTGCCGGGGACGCTGTTCTCCGGCATCGGGTGTTCGCGCGGCCAGCTTGGCGGCGCGTCGCGGACGTCGTCGGTGAGCAGCAGTTCGCGGCACGGCACGGCGATCAGCGTGTCGATGTCGATCTCGGGGATCGACCGCTGGTCGGCGACGGCGAACATCCGCATCTCGGAGACCTCGTCGCCCCAGAACTCGACGCGCACCGGGTGCTCGGCGGTCGGCGGGAAGACGTCGAGGATGCCGCCGCGCACCGCGAACTCGCCGCGCTTGCCGACCATGTCGACGCGGGTGTAGGCCAGGTCGACGAGCCGGGCGATCACGCCTCGAACTCGGCCTCGGCGCCGACCGACAGTGTGACCGGCTCGATGTCCGCGAGGTCGGGCGCCATCGGCTGCAGCAGCGAGCGCGTCGTGGTGACCACGACCCGCAGCGGCGGGCCGAGGCGCTCGTCGTCGGGATGGGCCAGCCGGCGCAGCACCATCAGCCGCGCGCCGACGGTGTCGACGCCCGGCGACAGCCGCTCGTGCGGCAGCGTCTCCCAGGACGGGAACATCGCGACGGCTCGCCGAAGCACGCCGCGCAGTTCGGCGGTCAGATCGTCGGCTTCGCGCCCGGTGGCGGTGACGACGAGCAGCGGACCCGTCTGCGCGAGCGCGGTCGCGACGAACAGCCGGGCGCTGGCCGGGCCGACGAGGGTGAGATCGGCGGGTCTGTCGGCGGCACGGCGGGTGAGATCTTGTAGAGAGGGGTCCCGCAGCGCCAGCTCAACGAGCCCCGCGATCGGGGTTTGGACATGGGCGGTCCCCGATGCGGTCATGATGTGTCCATCGTAGGCAGCCCAAGACGTTGGCGCGAAAGCGCGAGTGCGTCGGCCACGTCGATCTCGCGGGGCTCCACTCGTCGAGCAGCTGCGGGTCGTCCTCGAGGTGCATCAGCCCGTTCCAGCACAGGTTGACCAGATGCGCGGCCACTACTTCCTTCTTCGGCTCTCGCACGTCGAGCCACCACTGCGCCGCCATCGACACCGACCCGACCAGCGCCTGGGCGTACAGCGGCGCCATTTCGGGATCCAGACCGCGGCGGGAGAAGTCCCCGGCCAGGATCGACGACACCTGGTTGACGGCCTCGTTCAGCAGCGTGGAGTAGGTGCTGCCCGACGTGATGGACGCCGGGGAGTCACGGATCAGGATGCGGAACCCGTCGGTGCGTTCGTCGACGTAGGTCAGCAGCGCCAGCGCCACCCGCTCGATGCGCAGCCGGGACCGGTTGTTGGTCATCTTCGTCAGCGACGACGTGACGCCGTCGAGCAGCGCCGACATCTCGCGGTCGACGACTACGGCGTAGAGGCCCTCCTTGCCGCCGAAGTGCTCGTAGACGACGGGCTTGGAGACATTGGCGCGCTGGGCGATCTCCTCGATCGAGGTTCCCTCGTAGCCGCGCTCGGCGAACAACGTCCTGGCAACGTCGATGAGCTGGTGTCGCCGCTCGGCGCCGGTCATCCTGGCGCGGGGCGCACGTACTTCCTTCTCCGGCGCTGCCACGCCTTTCAGGCTACGTTGTTGGACTAGCATCACGTGTTGATCAGTCCGTCGTGGTGTAATCGGCAGCACCTCTGATTTTGGTTCAGATAGTTCAGGTTCGAGTCCTGGCGACGGAGCTTGGGAGCGGAGGCTCGATTGACGATAAACACCGAACCGCGGTCCTGGTCCTGGCGGCCGGGGCGGGTACCCGCATGCGGTCGGACACCCCCAAAGTGCTGCACACCCTGGCCGGCCGCAGCATGCTGTCGCACGCGCTCCATGCGGTCGCCAAGGTGGCGCCGACCCATCTCGTGGTCCTCGGGCCAGGACCGCGAGCGGGTCACGCCCGCCGTCACCGAGCTGGCCGACGATTCGGCAGGCGATCGATGTCGCCGTCCAGGACCAGCAGCTCGGCACCGGCCACGCCGTCGGTATGCGGGCTTGCGGCACTGCCCGAGGACTTCACCGGCATCGTCGTCGTCACCTATGGCGATGTCCCGCTGCTGGACTCCGACACACTGGCCGACCTGATCGCCACTCAAGCGCCGAATCAGCCGTCGCGACCGTCGTGACCACCACGCTGCCGGATCCGACCGGCTACGGCCGCATCCTGTGGACCCAGGACCGCGAGGTAATGGCATCGTGGAGGAAGCCGACGCGACGCCGTCCCAGCAGGCCATCTGCGAGGTCAACGCCGGCGTGTACGCCTTCGACATCGCGGCACTGCGCTCGGGCTGAGCCGGCTGCGGTCGACAACGCCCAGCAGGAGCTCTACCTGACCGACGTGATCTCGATCTTCCGCCAAGACGGCCAGATCGTGCATGCCAAGCATGTCGACGACAGCCGCGCTGGTGGCCGGCGTCAACGATCGGGTGCAGCTGGCTGAGCTGGGCGCCGAGCTGAACCGGCGCATCGTGGCGGCGCATCAACGCGCGGGGGTGACGATCGTCGACCCGGCCACGACCTGGATCGACGTCGACGTGACTGTCGGCCGCGACACCGTCGTCCACCCCGGCACGCAACTGCTGGGCGCCACCCGCATCGGCGGACGCTGCCAGATCGGCCCGGACACCACGCTGACCGACGTCACCGTCGGCGACGAGGCCATCGGTGGTCCGCACCCACGGCGGGCAGTCGGCGATCGGTGACGGCGCGGCCGTCGGACCGTTCGCGTATCTGCGGCCCGGCACCGTGCTGGGCGCCGACGGCAAGCTCGGCGCGTTCGTCGAAACCAAGAACTCGACCATCGGCTCCGGCACCAAGGTGCCGCACCTGACCTACGTCGGCGACGCCGACATCGGCGAGCACAGCAACATCGGCGCGTCCAGCGTGTTCGTCAACTACGACGGAGAAGCCAAGAGCCGCACCACGATTGGCTCTCATGTGCGGACAGGATCGGACACCATGTTCGTCGCACCGGTCACCGTCGGCGACGGCGCCTACACCGGCGCGGGCACGGTGGTGCGTGAGGACGTGCCGCCCGGCGCGCTGGCCGTTTCGGCAGGTCCGCAGCGCAACATCGAGGGCTGGGTGGCCCGCAAACGTCCTGGCAGCGCAGCCGCCGAAGCAGCCGCAAAGGCCGAAAAGGCGCCGAGGAGCACGACGACGAGGATTGATCGGTCTTTTGCCGTTCGGTTTCTGGTAACCCGGCAACGAGCACCCCGAAACGCTACGTACCATTGGGCCGGTATCGATCCCCGACCGATTAGGGCGCACAGTGGGCACCGAGTGGACCGACAACCGCAAGAATTTGATGCTCTTCTCGGGTCGCGCGCACCCCGAACTGGCCGAGCAGGTGGCCAAGGAGCTCGACGTCCCGGTCACCGCGCAGACCGCACGCGATTTCGCCAACGGTGAGATCTTCGTCCGGTTCGACGAATCGGTGCGGGGCTGCGATGCGTTCGTCCTGCAGTCACATCCCGCGCCGCTGAACACGTGGCTGATGGAACAGCTGATCATGATCGACGCGCTCAAGCGCGGCAGCGCGAAGCGGATCACCGCGATCCTGCCGTTCTATCCCTACGCCCGCCAGGACAAGAAGCACCGCGGCCGCGAACCGATCTCGGCGCGGCTGGTCGCCGATCTGCTCAAGACGGCCGGCGCCGACCGGATCGTCACCGTCGACCTGCACACCGACCAGATCCAGGGCTTCTTCGACGGCCCCGTCGACCACATGCGGGCGCAGAACCTGCTGACCGGCTACATCGCCGACAACTATCCCTGCGAGAACATGGTCGTGGTGTCCCCCGATTCGGGCCGCGTGCGAGTCGCCGAAAAATGGGCCGACGCGCTGGGCGGGACGCCGCTGGCCTTCATCCACAAGACGCGTGACCCCCGCGTGCCCAACCAGGTGGTGTCCAACCGCGTCGTCGGCGACGTGAAGGGCCGCACCTGCGTGCTGATCGACGACATGATCGACACCGGCGGCACCATCGCCGGCGCGGTCAAGCTGTTGCACGACGCCGGCGCAGGCGACGTTGTCATCGCTGCGACGCACGGGGTGCTGTCACCGCCGGCCGCGGAACGTCTCGCCGACAGCGGCGCGCGCGAGGTGATCGTCACCAACACGCTGCCGATCGGCGAGGACAAGCAGTTCCCGCAGCTGACCGTGCTGTCCATCGCGCCGCTGCTTGCCAGCACCATTCGCGCGGTGTTCGAAAACGGCTCGGTGACAGGACTTTTCGACGGAGACGCATGACCGACAGCGTCATCTATCACAATCCCGCGCTGCACGACCTCTCGTAAGACGCTGGATCTGTTGCGGGACAACGGCATCGAGCCGACGTTGTGCAGTACCTGAAGACGCCGCCGTCGCGGGCGGAGCTGGCGAAGATGATCAAGGACGCGGGCATCGAGGTGCGCGCCGCCGTTCGCAAGCGCGAATCCCTGTACGACGAGCTGAAACTCGCCGACGCCAGCGATGATGAACTGCTCGACGCCATGGCGGCCAATCCGATCCTCATCGAGCGGCCGTTCGTCGTCACGCCGAAAGGCACCCGGCTGGCCAGGCCGATCGATACGGTTCGCGAGATCCTGTGAAGTTGCCCCTCTGCGTGGCGACCGTCGCGCTGGTGGCTTGCGCAGCGACGGGCTGCGGCGCGAAGACTCCTGACTACCAGTCGGTCTGGTCGACATCGGCCACCACCGCCGCCACGCCGACGACCTCCGGGACACCGGTGCCCATCGCCACATATCTGCAACAGTCGGGCGTCACCGGCGACCCCGTCGCGCCCGACAGGCTCACCGACCTGACGGTGACGATGCCGACCCCGCGCGGGTGGACGCCGTACATGAATACGAACTTCGCGCCGGGCACCCGGGTGATCGCCAAGGGCGACACCTACCCGATGGCAATGCTGGTCGTGCTCAAGCTGGCTGGAGACTTGAACGTCGACGAGGCCATCAAGCACGGCTACGCCGACGCCGAACTGTCCGAGAACTTCCAGCGGCTCAACGCGTCGACCGACGCCTGGAAGGGCTTCCCGTCGTCGATGATCGAGGGCACCTACGACCTCAACGGGCGTCGGATGCACACCTACAACCGCATCGTCATCGCCACCGGTTCGCCGCCGGCCAATCAGCGCTATCTCGTTCAGTTCACCGTCACGGGCTATGCCGAGAAGGCCGCCGAGGAGGCGCCCGACATCGAGGCGATCATCGACGGATTCAACGTCGCATTGCCCAAGGCGCCACCGAAGTAGGCCCTACCACCGCGAAACTCCGAGGCACCACCGGATGTGCGGCCGTCAACAATTGAGGCTCTTGTGCTACATCCGTGGGTCCTGAACGGCCACCGCGGTGTCGCTGGGGTTTGTGGCCCTTAGGTCAAGGGTTGCGGTCAAATGGTGGCTTCGATCCTCGACCTAGTCGAGCCATGATGCGTCTTGGCGTGGATACCCCTGACCGACGCACCTACCCTTCCGCGGCCGTCAGCAAATGCTGACGCCCCAGGTAGACATATATCCCCCAGCTAAGGCGCGTCCGCGCGCCGTACGCAACTACGACGGAACCTTCGCCCGCTCTTCCGGTGGGTGTCTGGAGAAACTTCGTCAACAAATGATGACGGCCAGCGGCGGACACGTGGACAACAAGCCCAACTTCACAGCAAATAGCTTGACCGGCGTTTTCCGGGCGTACAGTCCGTTTATGTGGAACTTCGAACAGATTAGCAACGAAGAGATCGAGCTCCAACGAAAGCGCTACGAACCGCTGACGGAGTCGGTGCGCCAATTGATCGACGCCACGGTCAGGACAGAAGCCGACGACGAAACAGTGGCGGCGGCGAAGGCCGAGATCGACTCGGCCATCGCCAAACTTCGTCATCACCAGCGCAATGGCGGATGGGGCGTCAGGTTCACCCCGGATGGCACTGGCCTCGCGTGGGGCGACGCCGCCACGGGGCTCCGCAACCCTTTCGCGCCGCCGATGGTGGTCGAGCACGACGGCCCTGAAAAGGTGCACTCTGACTTTCGCGTCGGCGCGGCCTATGAAGGCCCGCCGAATCACCTGCATGGCGGCTTGAGCGCGCTGTTCCTTGATCATGTGCTCGGCGGACGGCGTCTTCATCCGGGCCCGCTAGTGTCGGGTCCATGACTGGATGGACCGCCGCCGATCTCCCTTCCTTCACCGGACGCACCGTAATCGTCACCGGGGCCAACAGCGGCCTGGGCTTGGTCACCGCGCGCGAGCTCGCCCGCGTTGGAGCCAAGGTGATTCTCGCCGTTCGCAATACCGCTAAAGGGGACGAGGCGGCCGCCGGCATGACCGGCGACGTCGAGGTCCGCAAGCTCGACCTGGCTGACCTGGCGTCGGTGCGCGAGTTCGCCGAGGGGGTCGATGGCGGTCGACGTGCTGGTCAACAACGCCGGCATCATGGCGGTGCCGTTCGCGCTGACCGTCGACGGGTTCGAAAGCCAGATCGGCACCAATCATCTGGGCCACTTTGCGCTGACCAACCTGCTGCTACCGAAGATCACCGACCGAGTGGTGACGGTGTCGTCGATGTTCCACTGGACGGGCCGCATCAACCTCAAAGACCTGAATTGGAAGGCGCGTCCGTACTCAGCGTGGGGTGCGTACTCGCAATCCAAGCTGGCCAACCTGCTGTTCACCAGCGAGCTGCAGCGTCGGGCGGCCGCGGCAGGTTCGTCGGTGCTGGCGCTGGCCGCCCATCCCGGGTACTCGGACACGAATCTGCAAGGACACTCGGCCGGCAGGATAACTGGCGCGCTGATGAATGTGGGCAACCGGTTGATGGCGACAGACGCCGACTTCGGTGCCCGGCAGACGCTGTACGCGGCGTCGCAGGACCTGCCAGGTGACACCTACATCGGCCCACGGTTCGGCCAGCTTGGCCGCACTCAGCCCGTCGGCCGCAGCCCGCTGGCCCGCAACGCGGAGAAGGCCGCCGCGCTCTGGGAGCTATCCGAGCAGCTCACGGACACCAAATTCCCTCTCTGATCGCGCCGAACGTTCCTTACCGCTCGAAATTTCGGAGATTTTTCGAGCGGTAAGGAACGTTCGCGCCAGATTTGGGCTGTACCCGCCCATTGCGCTACCCTCGACGCGCGTCACGGCGAGGGTGGCTCGACCACCGTTATCGACGGGATCACGCATCTTCAGTTGCGATCCTGGCCGTGCCCGACAAACGAACGGCAAAACAGGAGCAACATCATGGCCAAGACTGCGGCTCGCAGCGCCAACAATCTGACCGCTTCCGTACGAAGCGAGACCGGCAAGGGCGCATCGCGTCGCGCCCGGCGCAACGGCAGGGTTCCCGCGGTCCTCTACGGCCACGGGTCCGACCCTCAACACCTCGAGCTTGACGCCCACGACTTCTCGGCCGTGCTGCGTCACTCCGGCACGAACGCCGTGCTCACCCTCGACATCGAGGGCAACGAGCAACTCGCGCTGACGAAGGCACTCGACATCCACCCGATTCGCCGCAACATCCAGCACGCCGACCTGCTTGTCGTGCGCCGCGGCGAGAAGGTGACCGTCGAGGTCAACGTCGTCGTCGAAGGCGAAGCCATTCCCGGCACTCTGGTCACACAGGAAGCCAACAGCATCGAGATCGAGGCCGACGTTCAGGCGATCCCCGAACAGATCACCGTCTCCGTCGAGGGCGCGGACATCGGCACGCAGTTCACCGCCGGCACGATCACGCTGCCGTCCGGTGTCGCCCTGGTGTCTGATCCCGAGCTCCTGGTGGTCAACGTCGTCGCAGCGCCGACCGCCGAGGAGATGGAAGGCGAAGCTGCCGGCGAGGCCGAAGCGGTCGAGGGCGAAGCGCCGAAGGAGCCGAGGCGAGGCAGGCGAAGAGGCGCCCGCCGAGGACTCCGAGTAGGCGGCCCCTTCACTCGACATGGCCGAGCCACTGCTGGTGGTGGGCCTGGGCAACCCCGGGCCCACCTACGCCAAGACACGGCACAACCTCGGCTTCGTCGTCGCCGACATACTTGCCGACCGCATTGGGTCAAACTTCAAGGTGCACAAGCGCTCCGGCGCGGAAGCGGCCACGGGCTGCCTGGGCGGACGTTCAGTGGTGCTGGCCAAACCGCGGTGCTACATGAACGAGTCGGGGCGTCAGGTGGGGCCGCTCGCGAAGTTCTATTCGGTGCCGCCGGCCGACATCGTCGTGATCCATGACGAACTCGACATCGAGTTCGGCCGCATCAGGCTGAAGTTCGGTGGCGGCGTGGCCGGCCACAACGGGCTGCGGTCGGTGGCATCTGCCTTGGGCACCAACGACTTTCAGCGGGTGCGCATCGGAATCGGCCGCCCGCCCGGTCGGCAGGAGGGCGCGGCGTTCGTGCTGAGCAATTTCACGGCCGCCGAGCGGCGCGAGGTTCCCACCATCTGCGAGCAGGCCGCCGACGCCACCGAACTTCTGGTGGCCCAAGGCCTGGAGCCCGCGCAGAACACCGTGCACGCCTGGGGTTGACTACCCCTGGCTCTGACCGGCCAGCGTGCTGACGGGCGCCTGGGTGGTGAGGCGGTCGGCGACGAATTGTGCCGCCTGCGTTGCGAATCCGGTCTGGACGTAGAGGCTGTGGGCTGCGACGTCATTGCCGTCCGAGCACACCGGGTCCGCTCCGTTACACAGGTCGATCGTCTTGTAGCCGTACAGCGGGCTCAGCGCGGTCAGCGGTTGGCCGAGCAGACGGATGGACGGGTTGCCGAACACAGCCACCGCGGCCACGTGATCGGCGACGTTGGCAGGCATTGGTTGGGTGAAACCCAGCGTCGGTTGTGCAGCCACGGTGATCGCGTCGATGACGGCGGCGCCCTGCGAGTACCCGCCGAGGACGATCTTGGTGTCGGGGCAGGTAGTGGCCGTGTTCTGGACGAACATGCTGGCGTCGTTGGCGCCCTCGGCGGCCCGCAGGAAATCCCGCGTTGCGGGGTAGTTCACCGCGTACACCGCAACCGACTTGCCGTCCACCATTGGGCGCAGCGCGTCGACGAGCGCCTCACCGACCCGCCCGATGCCGTCAGGTTCGCCGGTGCCGCGTGCGAATACGACCTGGATCGCCGGACATGGCTGTCCCTGCGCCGAGGCGATGCCCGCCGCGCCGGAGGGAAGGGCAGCGGGTGCGACCAGCGTCACACCCGAAATCAACGCTGCCCCAACAATGATCAACAGCCGACGCAGCGGCGGAACGGTCCTTGACTTGGCGCGCGACGCCGCCACCTCGGTGATCTTCATGCCATGGGCAAACCGCGCATCCCGCGAAAGTATTCCTTAGGCCACTAGCGAGCCCTACTGGCGGCCGCTGATTCCGCTGTCGACCACCTTCACCTGCTTGTGCGGATAACGGCGCTCGGCGTGCTGTTTGGCCGCCGAGTTCGGCAACACGTACAGCGTTTCCTTCTTCTCCTGCAGTGGTTTGAGCACCAGGTCCATGAAGCCCTTGCGGTCGTCGAGGTAGGGCTCGATGACATCTTCACCCGCCGGACACACCGCCAGGCAGTAGGCGGCCTTGTAGTTCGCCTTGAACGACAGGCTCTGCCACATCGACGCGTTCTCGGAGTCGCTGACGCGCGAGCGGAAGTCGGCGGCGTCTGCGCTGTCGGCGATGGTCTGCGCCCAGTCGGTGAACCCGCCCATGAACTCGCGATAGTTGTGCACCGAGCAGGCGACGAAGTCGAAGTCGCCATCCTTCTTGATCGCACCGACGGGACACGCCGCCACGCACAGCTTGCACTCGAGGCAAGGCGAATAGTCCAGCGGCTCACCATAACTGGTGATCGGCGCGGCGACCAGAATCGTGCCGAGCAGGATGAAGTTGCCGAATTTCGGGTGGATGACGTTGCGGTGGATGCCCATTACGCCCAGACCGGACGCCACCGCGACCGGCTTGTGTGCCACGACCCAGATGCGGCCTGGGAACCTGTCCATCTCCATCGGGAACGACATCGAAGGGTTGATCGCGCGGTAGCCGGTATCCTGCAGCGCGCGGGTGATGCGGTGCGCCGCCTCGTTCATGATCTCGCCGCTGCGGTGAAACTCCTGATTGGCCACGCTGCGCGCGGTGGACCGGACGTTGTCGCGGTTCATCTTCACGACGAGCGAGATGTAGCTCTGCGTTCCCGGCAGCGCCGCGTCGACGTGTTCGCGCTCGGACGGCCAGGTCCGGGTTCTCGACGCTGGCGAACGCGACGTCGTCGGCGCCTGCGTCGAGGCACACCTTCCGCAGCCACTCGGCATCGATGACCCCCGGCTTTTCGGCCTGCGCGACCGCACCTTGCGCACCGTGGGGTGATCGGCAAGGCGAGCGGGGATCTTGTCCGTCGGCATGCTGAGTATAGTACCCCATACTCAGCATGCCGGATCGCGCGCCGTAAAGAAACTGTTCGGACCGTGCACCTTGTGCTCTATTGCGGGTACACCCCGAGGTATGGACGACGAACGAACGGGCTCAGGCCTGCTGCGCCGGGGATGCCTGCGGCTGCTCGACGGCGACCGTCCGTGGGGGTCGATCGACATCAGGCCGGACCGCTTCGGGGTGACGCGGTATCGGCTGGTGGTGTACCCGCCGGGCATCAGCGAATCCGAGCGGCGCCGCCTGCGGGTGGCGCGCGGGTGGCCGTTGTGGGGTGCGCTGGTGTGGGTGGTCTGCGAGGTCTCGCTCAGCGACGTGACCGGCGCCGTGGACCGCACTCGCGATCGCGACGGGGGCCTACGCCGGCTCGGGGCTGGTCGCCGTGACGATGGCCGGCCCTGCGCGCACGCGAGTGCGGACCATGGCTGCGATGGTGATGGCGGGCTACCACGATCCGGCCTCGGCGGCCACCCGCGACAGGCTGGAAAACCTGGCGGCTGCGCTGATGACGGCCGACGAGCGCCTCGAGCGGGGGCAGATCTCACCGGCCAACCACGAGATGGTGTGGTGGCGGGTGTACGAACAGATGGAGTCGGGCCACCCCGCCACCGCCGTCCTAGTCCGCGGTGCGGCGGCGTAGGCGCGCAGCGCGAACGGCGCGAAGATCGCCGTCAACACCAGTGACCACAGAATGGTCGCCAGCACCGGGTGGTGCAGCGGCAACTGGGCACTCTCCGGCGCGGGGCCGCCGTTGCCCCACAGCTCGCGCATGGCCTGCGCCAGTGACGACACCGGATTCCACTCCGCGATCACTCGCAGCCAATGCTGCATCGGCTCGGTAGGCGCAAAGGTGTTGGCCAGGAATGTGATCGGGAACAGGACGGTGAACATCACGCCGTTGACGGCCTCGACAGACCGCAGCACCGAGCCGATGAGAATGCCGAACCAGATCATCGCGAAGCCGAACAGAAGGATCAAGGCGAATGCCAGCACGGCCTCGGCGACGCTGCCGCGAATCCGCCAGCCGATGGCCAGCCCCGTCACCGCCATCACCACCACACCGATCGTCGAATGCAGCAGGCTGGCCACACTGCGGCCGATCAGCACCGACGACCGGGAGATCGGCAGCGACCGAAAGCGGTCGATGATGCCCTTCTCGACGTCGGCCGTGATGCCCGACGCCACCACGAACGCGGTGAACACGATGGTCTGCGCCTGGATGCCGGGCAGCAGGAACTCCCGGTATGACGCGCCGCCGCCGGTGGCGATAGACGCTCCGAACACGAACGCGAACAGCAGCACGAACATGATCGGCTGCACTGTGACGTCGCTGAGCATCTCCGGCATCCGCTTGGTGTGGATCATGTTGCGTTTCACCATGATCCACGACTGCTGCGCGATATTGGTGCGGCTGGGTTCGCACAGGCTCCAGCTTGACGCGCGGCGGTGTCTCGACGGCCGTCATGCGCCTACCTCCTCTTCGGTGCGGTGCCCGGTGAGCGACAAGAACACGTCGTCGAGGCTGGGCCGCGACAGCCCGATGTCGTCGACGTCGATTTCGCTGTCGCGCAGCCAGCCCGCGACGCGGACCATGTCGGCCAGCCCGTCGGCGGCCGCGGTGAGCTGGCGGGCGCCGGCGTCGACGAACACCTCGGCGCCGGTCTTGGCGAGCAGCGCCTGCGCGGCGGGCAGATCATCGGAGTTGGTGACCGTGACGACCAGGCTGGCATTGCCCGCCTGCTGCTTGAGCTGCAACGGCGAGCCCTCGGCGATGATGCGGCCCTTGTCGATCACCACGATGTTGTCGGCGAGCTGGTCGGCCTCCTCCAGGTACTGCGTGGTCAGCAGCAGCGTGGTGCCCTGTTCGACCAGGCCGCGCAACGCATCCCACAGCTCGCTGCGGCTGCGGGGATCCAGTCCAGTGGTCGGCTCGTCGAGGAACAGCACCGGCGGCGACGCCAGCAGGCTGACCGCGAGATCGAGCCGCCGGCGCATGCCGCCCGAGTACGACTTGACCACGCGGTCGGCGGCGTCGGCGATCGAAAACTGTTCCAGCAGTTGGTCTCCCAGCCGCGCGAGCGTCCTTGCGCCGGATGCCGTACAGGCTGCCGATCATCGCGGATGTTCTCCCGACCGGTGAGCAGCTCGTCGACGGTGGCGACCTGGCCCGTCAGTCCCATGTTGCGCCGCACCTTGTCGGGTTCGCGGCAGGACGTCGTAGCCGGCGACTCGGGCGGTGCCGCTGGTGGGCTTGGTCAGCGTCGTCATCATCCGCACCGTGGTGGTCTTGCCGGCGCCGTTGGGCCCGAGCAGGCCAAGCACCGTGCCCGGCGGTACGGAAAAGCTGACACCGTCGACCGCGGTGTTGTCCCCGTACCTCTTCACCAGGTCGATGGCTTCGATGGCGGGTTTACATGCCACCGACCGTATCGGCATCACCGACACCGCGTTACTGCTTTTCCCCAGCTAGCGCGTGGGCCCAGCGGGCGTGCTGGGACGGGTCAGCGCGAGGACGCCAACCCGGCCATCAATGCTTGGCGACTGGCGCGGACGTGCTCGCGCATCACCCGCTCGGCGCTGTCACCGTCCTTGGCGATGATCAGGTCGAGCACGTGGTGGTGCTCGCGGTCCGACTGGAGCGGCCGGCCCGGTTGACTCAGCGATGTGTTGACGAGTCGCGAGTACGCCAGCTGGTTCATCAGCATCCGGTAGTGCGCCTCCAACTTGCTGTTGTCGGCACCGACGATCAGGAGATCGTGAAACTCCTCGACCAGCTCGGCATAGCGCGCGCGATCGTCGCGTGCCACCGCATCGTCGGCCTGGCGCAGGTTCTCCTCTAATTTGTCGATCTCCGGCACACGCCCGCGCTGGGCGAGCAGGCGCGCAGCGGCGCCCTCGAGCAGTTCCTTCATCTCGAACAGCTCGGTGATCTCCCGCCGCGAGGGCGTGGTGACGAATGTTCCGACTCTGGGCCGGATCTCGATGAGCCCTTCGGTCTGCAACTGCTTGAAGGTCTCGCGCACCGGCGTACGACTCACGCCGAACTCCTCGGCAAGCGCCAGTTCGGAGATGTTGACCCCTGGCTCGATCTCGCCGGCGATGATGCGACGGCGTATCTCAGTGATCAACCTGGCTTGGATAGAACCGTTGCGCGACCCGTTCTCGCCGCTCATCGTGGCACCCCCAGTAACGCGCTCAGCCCCGGTCATGTCAGCGAGGTTAGAGCACCGCCGTCGAAGAACCCACCAGCGCTGTACACCATGGGAGTGCGCTCGTCGACCGATGCATGCACGACTCGGCAGATGAAGATCGTATGGGTGCTGGCCTGCAGCCGTTCGCGGATCTCGACCTCCATCTGCGCACAGCTGCGGTCGATCAGCGGACTGCCGAACGGCCCCGGCGCCCAGTCGATGCCGGCGAACTTGTCGTCGGCCTTGGTGGCGAACTTGCTCACCACGTCGAGTTGATCGGTGGACAGGATGTTGATCGCCAGATGCCCGGCACGGAACAGGCAATCGTGGGTCGATGATGTGCGCTGCACGCCGACCATCACCGTCGGCGGGTCAAGGGAAATGCTCGAGAAGGCATTCACCGCCAGGCCGCGCGGGTGTCTGGCCGTCCATCGCGGTGACGACGGTGACCCCGGTGACGAACTGCCGGTTCACCCTCTTCATCAAGTCGATATCCGGCTGGGTGGTGAACGTCATGATTGGGCTCCTAGTCATGACGTCAGTGGTCCTGACCGACGGCCAGGATTCCGAGCGCGGTGAGAAGCGAGCGCGGATCCCAGGTGACGAACTCCTCGACGATGCGGTCGTCCTGGAAGTGCGCGAACGTGGCGCCGCTGACCGTGACCTGACGCTTGGTGGCCGGCACATCCAGGAAGTTCCCCTGGTGACTGCCGGTGCTGTGCCAGCGGATGGCGGCCCTATCCCCTTCGACCACGATCTCGTCGATCACGGTGAGCAAGTCGGGGAACGCGGAGCGGGTGGCAACGATCGATGCCTTGAACTCCGCCAGGCCGTGGGCCTCGCCCGTGCTGCCGATCCGCCGGTAGTCCGGACCCATCAGGCCGTCGAACGCGTCGACATCACCCCGGTCCCACGAAGCCGCCCATGATTGCTGAATTCGGGTGCGACGGTCGTCGTTGTCGGGCATTGCGTTGTGCTCCTTTACTTCTGGGCTTCGGTGATCGGCGGTTGCGCGATGAACTGGGCGAGGGCGTCCCGATTGGCGCGCGTGTCGGCGATCAGCTCCTTCCAGAACGACACCGCCAGGCCCGCGATGATCACCAGGAATGGAAGTGACGCCACGATGACGGTGTTCTGCAGGGCCGTCAGTCCGCCGGCGAGCATCAACACCACGGCGGTGATGCCGGTGAGCGCACCCCACAGGATCAGCACCGAGCGACGCGGGGTCAGCGACCCGTGCGACGTCATCATGCTGAGCACGTAGGTGTTGGCGTCAGCGCCCGAGATGAAGAACATCAACACGAGCATGATCGCGACCACGGACGTGACCGTCGCGAGCGGGAAATGATCCAGCGTGGCGAAGAACGCGCTGTTGATGTCGGCTGCGGTCTGCTTGGCGATGTCGCCGCCCTCGAACATGTCGATGTGGATTGCGGTGCCGCCGAACACGGTGAACCATGTGAAGAACACCACGCTCGGGACGACCAGGACACCCATGATGAAGCCGCGGATGGTGCGGCCCCTGGAAATGCGGGCCAGGAAGACACCCACGAAGGCGCCCCATGACACCCACCACGCCATCATGAAGTAGGTCCACCACTGCATCCACTCCAGGCCGCCGAAAGCGGTGCCCTGCAGGCTCATTCGGAAGAAGTCAGTCGCCCACATGCCGAGCGACTCGATGTAGAGGTTCGCGACGAAGACCGCCGGGCCGACGACGAGGATGAACACGAAGAGAGCAATAGCCATGACCGCGCTGCCCTGGCTGAGGAACTTGATGCCCTTGCTCACGCCGGTAACCGCCGACATCGTGAACACTGCGGTCACGGCGGCGATGATCAGGACCTGTGTGACGTTGTTGACCGGTATGCCGAACAGCGAACCCAGCCCGTTGTTGATCTGCAGAGCGCCCAGTCCCAGCGACGTGGTGGTGCCGAAGAGCGTCGCGAACACCGCCAATACGTCGATGGTCTTACCGATCGGGCCGTTCACCCGGTCACCGAGGATCGGCCGGAACATCTCGCTGACCAGCATGCGACGCCCTTTGCGACAGGTGGAATAGGCGATCGCCAAACCGAACACGGCGAAGATCGCCCAGGCGTGCAGACCCCAGTCGAAGTAGGAGTACTGAAGCGCTCGTACCGCCGCCTCAGGCGAGCTGGGTTCGGCCAGGCCGTGCGGCGGAGTAGCCAGATGCGAGATCGGCTCCGCGACACCATAGGACACCAGGCCGATACCCATCACGGCGCTGAGAATCATCGCCAGCCAGGTGATGGTGCTGAATTCCGGACGATCGGTGTCCTTACCGAGCCGGATGTTCCCGTGTGGGCTGAATGCCAGGAAGACCAGGAATACCAGGATGCCCAGCGTCACCACCAGATAGAGCCAGCCGAAGCTACCGGTGACCCAGTTCAGCGAGGCAGTGGTGACCTGATTGAGGTTGTCGGTGAAGAACACCGCCCACGCGACGAAGATCGCCGAGACGCCGACCGATGTCCAAAACACCGAGCCGAGCTTTCCCGTCGCGTGGGGCTGCTCGTCCCGGAGATCGGGCTTGGGGTCGGGCCGTGGACTGGCCGAGTCGGCGGACGGTTGTGAGATCGGCGCCGCCACGGTCTCCGATGCGGGGCCATCAGGACCCGTCTTGAGCTCACTGGACATCGTGCTCCTTGCGTCTGCTCGAACTGGTATACAACAGAATGTAGGCGCCGTCACATATGGATGTCAATGTGCGACGGCCGATAACCGGCCAGCCCGGCGCGTCAGACTGGCTGGCTCTTCAGGTGCCCTACCAGAAATAGCTGTTCAAGTGCATATTTGTGGAGCATGTCGAACTACTCCTCGACTGGCGCCGATGTCCTCCGGCCGCCGAGTGTTGACCTGAGTGGACCCGACGACTAGCCTTCTGTGGCATGCAACAGATCGACACGCAGGCCGAAATAGGCCTCCGCAAGCTGGTCGTCCACCGCGAACTGGTGGTAACCGAAGCCGGCGCGACGCCTGCGCGGCCGGTACGGCAGGCCACGGCCGCGGCTGTGGTGCACAACCCGTGGATTGGAACCGGCTCGGCCCACGATTTGTCGGCCGACGTCGCCCGGATCGCTCCCGTGCTGGCGCGCGTCCTTACCGATCGCCTGATCGCGGCACTCGGAGGGGTAGACGCCGTTGAGGCCTTCGGCAAGGCCGCGATCGTCGGCTGCGCCGGGGAGATCGAGCATGGTGGAGCGCTGATCCACACGCCGTACTTCGGCAACTTGATGCGCGAGTTCCTCAATGGCGAGTCGATCATCTGCTTCGCCGACGCCCGCGCTGACGCCGGTGAGCCGCTTGTCATACCGCTGTGGCACAAGACGGAGGCGGCAACCCGTAGCCACTACCAGACAGTCACCGCACGGGTTTCCGATGCTCCCCGCGCGGACGAGCTCGTGATCATCGCCGCGGCTTCGACCGGCTCCCGGCCGCATCCCCGCATCGGCGACCGCACCACCGATCCCGCCATCACCACCAAAACCCTGGAGAGTGTTCTGACATGAAACTGCGCAAAGTCATCACTGTCGTCGAGGAGATCCGCACGGAGGGAGGCCGCGAGGTTTACCCGCCGGCCCGCGTCGCTGTCGTCGCCGCAGTCATCGAAAACCCCTGGGCTAGCCAGGGATTCGTCGAGGACCTGGGCCCCGGCATCAACGACACCGCGTCGGACCTCGGTGCACTGCTTGCCCCACAGGTGCTCGAAGCGCTCGACGCGCCCGCCGAAGCGTACGGCAAGGCCGCGATCGTAGGGCTCAACGGCGAGATCGAACACGGGTCGGGTCTGATCCACACATTGAAGTTCGGTGATCACTTCCGAAAGGCGGCGAACGCGACGACGCTGTTGCCAGCGGTCGAGAAGCGTGGTCCGGCCGGCATCGTGTTCGACATCCCGCTCAAGCACATCACCGACGCCACCATCCGATCGCACCATCAGACGGTGGAGGTACGGATCGCCGACGCACCGCATCCCGACGAGATCGTTGTGGCACTGGCCGCCGCAGCCCAGGGACGCCCCCAACAGCGGCTGGCGCCGCTGTCCACCGAGCAGTGAGCAGCACGGCTCCGAGGAGGCAATAGGCCGATGACGCGCGCGACGGTCGTGTTGTTGCACGGTGTGGGTCTGGACCACACCGTCTGGCAACCCGTGCTGGCCCTGCTGCCCCGCGACATCGAGGCAGTGACACCCGATCTGCCGGGCCACGGGACCAAACCACCGGCGCCGGCGGGCGTGACGCTCGCAGACCTCGCCGACGGCGTCGCCGCCGAGATCCCGACAGGCTCGCATGTGGTCGGGTTCTCCCTCGGCGCCCTGGTCGCCCAACATCTCGCCGTGCACCGGCCAGAACTGGTGGCCACGCTGACGTCGGTCAGCTCGGTGTGCAAGCGCACTCCCGACGAGCGCGCGGCCGTGCTCGCTCGGTTGGACACCGCGGCAACGGATTTCGCGGCGAGTGCCGAGGCCTCGCTGCGGCGCTGGTACGAAGGCACGAATGTAAGTCCGGAGCAGGTGCGCCTCACCAGGGACACCCTGCTGTCGAACGACCCCGACAGCTTCGCACACTGCTACCGCGTCTTCGCCACTGCCGATGCCGAAATCGCCTCAGACCTCTGCCGGATCGATGCGCCTACCCTCGCAATGACCGGCGAAAACGACCCCGGATCGACTCCGGAAATGACCCGGCGGTTGGCCGATTCGATACCTCATTGCCGGGCCGTCGTCGTGCCGGGAGCGCGTCACATGCTCCCGGTCGAACGCCCCCGCGAGCTCGTTGACCACCTGTCCGCCTTCATCGGAGAAAACGCCCATGTCTGATCAGAGCAAGTTGCAGCACTTCATCGGCGGCGAGTCGGTCGCCCCCACCTCCGGCGAATACTTCGAAAGCACAAACCCCGCAACGCGAGAACTCCTGTACCACGCCGCGCGGGGCAACACCGCGGACATCGACGCGGCGGTCGAGTCGGCCCGGTCGACATTCGAAGATCCACGCTGGCGTGATCTGAGCCAGACTCGCCGCGGGCACCTGCTACGCCGGCTCGGCGACCTGATCGGTGAGCACGCAGAGGAGCTCGCCCGGTCTGAATCCCTGGACAATGGCAAGCTGTTGCGCGAAATGCGGGGCCAGCTCGCGACGTTGCCCGAGTATTACTACTACTACGCGGGTTTGGCCGACAAGATCCACGGGGACGTTATCCCGACGTCCGACCGCAGGATGCTGAACTACACCTCACGCGAGCCGCTCGGGGTGGTCGGTGCGATCACCCCGTGGAACTCCCCGCTGACCCTGACCACGAGCAAGCTCGCACCGGCGCTCTGTGTGGGTAACACCGTGGTGATCAAACCGTCGGAATACACGTCGGCCACGGTCCTGCGGCTTGCTGAGTTGGCGGTCGAGGCCGGTTTCCCGCCCGGCGCCGTCAACGTCGTCACGGGATTCGGCGTCGAGGCCGGGCAGCCGTTGGTCGACCACCCGGCGCTGGCCAAGATCTCGTTCACCGGCAGCACGGCCACGGGTTCGCGGATCGCTTCGGCGGCGGCCGGCCGGTTCATCGGGTCCACCTTGGAGCTTGGCGGCAAATCGCCGAACATCGTCTTCGAGGATGCCAACGTCGCCAATGCCGCCGTCGGTGTGGTGGCCGGGATCTTCGCGGCTGCCGGCCAGACGTGTATCGCCGGGAGCCGGGTGTTCGCACAGCGGGCGGTCTATGACGAACTCCTGGAACGAGTTTCGCAGCGCGCACGCAGCATTCGCATCGGCGACCCCCTCGACGATGCCACCGAACTCGGCCCGCTGGCATTCGAGGACCAACGCGACAAGGTTGCGTCATACGTCGACCTTGGCCGCACAGAAGGCGCCCGCGTGCTCACCGGCGGCCGCGCGACCGACGCCGGATTGGGCGGCTACTTCTACGAGCCGACGGTGCTCGTCGACGTCGACAACGACATGCGGGTGGTGCGCGAGGAAATCTTCGGCCCTGTGGCCGCGATCATGCCTTTCGACAACGAGGACGAGGTCGTGGGGCTCGCCAACGACACCCAGTACGGTCTGGCGGCCGGTGTGTGGACATCGAATCTCGCTCGGGCACATCGCATGGCGTCGCGTCTGGACGCGGGCACCATCTGGGTGAACACCTACCGGGCGATGTCCCCGATGTCGCCCCGCCAGGGCTTCAAGAGCAGCGGCGTCGGCGTCGAACACGGCACCGAGACCATCAAGGAGTACACCCGCCTGAAGAGCGTCTGGATCAACACCGACGAGGGACAAGTCCCCGACCCGTTCGTGCTGCGGAGCTGATGATGCCGGCCACCGGCGACGTGACCTTGCTCGAGATGGACCATACGCAACCCGCAATTGAGGAGGGCCAGTGAGATTTTCGCTATTTGTGCACATGGAGCGCTGGGACGATCAGGTCAGTCACCGGCAGCTCTTCGAGAACCTCACGGAGCTGACGCTGATGGCCGAAGCCGGCGGATTCAGCACAGTGTGGATCGGTGAGCACCACAGCATGGAGTACACGATTTCGCCGAGTCCCATGCCGCTGCTGGCGTACCTCGCCGGACAGACCTCCACGATCCGCCTGGGGGCCGGCACGATCATCGCGCCGTTCTGGAACCCGATCCGGGTGGCGGGCGAGTGTGCGCTGCTGGACGTGATCAGCAACGGCCGCATGGAAGTTGGGCTGGCCCGGGGTGCCTACCAGTTCGAATTCGATCGGATGCTCGGCGGGCGGCCGGCTTCCGAGGGCGGCAAGGATTTGCGCGAATTGGTGCCTGCGGTGCGTGAGTTATGGCGTGGCGACTACGCGCACGACGGCGAGATCTGGCAGTTCCCCACGTCGACCAGCGTGCCCAAGCCGATCCAGCAACCGAACCCGCCGATGTGGGTCGCCGCGCGCGACCCCGACTCGCATGACTTCGCTGTTCGCACGGGGTGCAATGTCATGGTCACGCCGTTGATGAAGGGTGACGAGGAGGTCGTCGACCTCAAGCGCAAGTTCGACACCGCCGTCGAGAACCACCCCGAGGTACCTCGCCCTGAGCTGATGGTGTTGCGCCACACTCATGTTCACGCCGCCGAAGACCCCGACGGATGGCGGCCCGCGGCCGAGGCCATCTCGCGGTTCTACCGCACCTTCGATGCGTGGTTCGGCAACAAGACCACGCCCGTGAACGGTTTCCTCGAGCCGAGTCCGATATCCAAGTTCGAAGGCAGGCCCGAGTTCGAGCTCGAATCACTGCACCGCACGGCGATGATCGGTACGCCCGAGGAGGTGATCGAGCGGTTGCGGTTCTATCAGGACCTTGGTGTGGACGAGTTCAGTTTCTGGTGCGACAACAGCCTGCCGCACGAAGAGAAGCGCAAATCGCTCGAGTTTTTCATCAAGGACGTGGCACCCGCGTTTCTGTGACAAGACCCGTATTTGCTTCACCTTCAAGGTGTTTCACTCTAGGAGTAGACATGCCAGACGAGCGCGTCACGTCCCTTGCGTCCGCGCGGAAGCCTCGCCCCGCGGGACCGTTGCATGTCTTTTTGCGAAAACACATCGCACGCACCCGCGTGGCTGCTCTCAGCGCAGTCCGGCTGCCGGAGTGCTTCGCCCGAGTCCGCGCCGCCGATCTGCGAGACGCTGCGCGACAGTCGGCGAGACTGCGCGCCGAGGCGGGAGCGGAAGGGTGCACCGTGTTCTTCGACATCGAGGTGCTCATCGACGGGGACGCCCGGACGGCGATGCGGGCGGCGAAGCAGCTGGGGCAGACCTCGTCGGCCTTTGATGCGGCACTGCGCTACGTCGGCACGCCGCAGGGTTTGGCCGGATACATCGCCGACCTTCACACGCTCGGCATCGCCGACGGGGTGACGCTGCTTCCGCTGCGCGCGGCCGACAACGCTGACCGCATCATCAGCGACGTGCTGCCGATGCTCGGACTCGACATCGCCCGACTGTCGGCCTGACCAAGCCGGGCCGCTACCAGGCACGCTGAAAACCCTATCGACCGGCCCTGACAATGTGCCAGCAGCAGTTTTCGGGTTAAAGCGGCTGGCCAGCGGCCAGATTGGGTACAAGGGTTGGTATGACGAGCCGTCGTCCCAGGAGCACCCGACATGGCCACGGACTGGTTTGCCGCACCCGAATATTGGCTGGCTAGACAGATCCTGCAGCGCGGCGTCGCGGCGCTGTATCTGATTGCGTTCATCGCGGCCGCGCGGCAGTTCCGGGCCCTCATGGGCGAACACGGGATGCTGCCGGTGCCCGCGTTCGTGGACCGGGTGCCGTTCCGGGTGGCGCCGAGCATCTTCCACTGGCACTACTCCGATCGATTCTTCGCCGCCGTCTGCTGGTTCGGAGCGGTGCTGTCGGCTGTGATCGTCGCAGGCGCAATCGATCTGGTGCCGCTGTGGGCGTCGATGGTGATGTGGCTGGTGCTGTGGGTTCTGTACCTGTCGATCGTCAGCGTCGGGCAGAGGTGGTACGGGTTCGGCTGGGAGTCGCTGCTGTTGGAGGCGGGCTTCCTGGCGATCTTCCTCGGCAACGACGAGGTTGCGCCGCCGCTGCTGGTGATCCTGCTTGCGCGGTGGCTGGTGTTCCGGGTCGAGTTCGGCGCGGGACTGATCAAGCTGCGCGGCGACCCGTGCTGGCGCGATCTGACCTGCCTGAACTATCACCACGAGACACAGCCGATGCCCGGGCCATTGAGCTGGTTCTTCCATCACCTGCCCACGCCGCTGCATCGGGTGGAGGTGGCGGGCAACCACTTCGCCCAGCTGCTCGTGCCGTTCGCGCTGTTCGCGCCGCAGCCGGTGGCGAGTATCGCCGCGGCAGTTGTCATCGTCACGCAGCTGTGGCTGGTGCTTTCCGGCAACTTCGCCTGGCTGAACTGGATCACGATCATCCTGGCGGTCAGCGCGATCGATCAAGCCTCGTTCGCATCGGTGCTGCCGGTGCCTGAGGCGCCGACCGTGCCCGACGCGCCGCTGTGGTTCGTCGGCGCGGTGCTCGCGGTGACCGTGATGGTGGTCTCCCTGAGCTATTGGCCGGTGCGCAACCTGATCTCAAGCCATCAGCGGATGAACGCCGCGTTCAATCCGTATCACCTGGTCAACACGTACGGAGCCTTCGGCAGCATCGGCCGCATCCGCCTCGAGGTCGTCATCGAAGGCACCGACGACGCGGAGATCACCGAACAGACGGTGTGGAAGGAGTACGAGTTCAAGGGCAAGCCCGGCGACCTGCGGCGGCTGCCGCGGCAATACGCGCCGTACCATCTGCGCCTCGACTGGCTGATGTGGTTCGCCGCGCTGTCACCGGCCTACGCGCGGGACTGGTTCGGCCCGTTCATCGTCCGGCTGCTGCGCAACGATCCGCCGACGCTGCGGCTGCTTCGGCGCAATCCGTTCGGCGAGTCACCGCCGACGTATGTGCGGGCTCAGCTGTATCAGTACCGGTTCACCACGTGGCAAGAACTGTGGCACGAGCACGCGTGGTGGCGCCGGACCCTTGTCGACGAGTACCTGCCGCCCGTCGCGCTCGAGAAATCAGCGCGTGGGGCCCACACGCAGTCGGGGACGACCGCACAGTGACAGATTTCTGCGGCGTGTCGCGTACAAACACGGTCACTCGCGGGGGGAAGCGGCTACGTGACGAGCGAGACCGACGTGGAGCGGCGCAGCTTGCCCGACGGCGTCTTCGGGATGCTGCCCGGGCCGAGCACCACGACGTTGCGCGGCCGGACGTCGACCTCGGCGACCACCTCATGGGCGACCTGGTGTTCGATCCGGCGCACCTCGACCGGGTCCTGCCATGAGTTCGACTCGACGGCGACGGCGAAGGTCTCACGCGAATGGCCGGCGTCCAGCCGCACCGCGACGGCGCAGCCGGGGCGCACACCCTCGACGCGGCCGGCGGCGCGCTCGATGTCGGTGGGATAGATGTTGCGGCCCGCCATGATGATGACGTCCTTCACGCGGCCGCACACCACGATGTTTCCTTCGTCGGTGATGTAGCCAAGGTCGCCTGTGTCATACCAGCCGTGCTCGTCCTGGGCCGGGATGAAACCGCCCATGGTCAGGTAGCCGGGCGTCAGCGACTCGCCCCGCAGCTCGATGACGCCGACGCCGCGCGGCGGCATGATGTTGCCGTGCTCGTCGATGATGCGGGCCTCGAGGTCGTTCAGCAGCGGGCCCAGCGAGGCCAGCCGCCGGGTGTTGCCCTTGGTGGCGGGCACGGCGCGGCGCAGCGCGGCCAGCAGATCGGCGTCGACCTCGTCGACCACCAGGCCGGCACCGCACGGCGAGAACGAGACCGCGAGCGTCGTCTCGGCCATGCCGTAGGCAGGCAGGATCGCATCGGGCTTCAACCCGAACGGCTTTCCCGCGTCCAGCAGGTCCTCGACGTCGGCGGGATCCACGGGCTCGGCGCCCGACAGCGCGAACCGCAGGGTCGACAGGTCGAACTGACCGGGCTCGGCCTGCTTGCGCAACCGCTTGGCGAACAGCGCGTAGGCGAAGTTGGGCGCCGCGGTCATCGTGCCCTTGTATTTGTCGATGAGCTTGGCCCACAGCAAGGTGTCGCGCAGGAAGTCCATCGGCGTGACCTTGACCAGCTCGGCCCCGAAATACATCGGGATGGTCAGGAAGCCGACCATGCCCATGTCGTGGAAACAGGGCAGCCAGCTCACCATGACGTCCTTGTCGACGTCGTACTCGGCGCCGACGAACATCGCCTCGGCGTTGGAGTGGATGTTGCGGTGCGTGATCTGGACGGCCTTCGGAGAACCCGTGGAGCCCGACGTCAGCTGCATCAGCGCCAGGTCGTCCTCCCCGACGTCGACCGGATCGATCGGGTCCGAGTCCAGCAGCTCGGCGACGGTCAGGACCTTGATGCCCTTGTCCCGCAGCACGGGGATGGCCGCAATGAACGGCTCGGAGACGATGACGGCCTTGGCCTCGATCATGCCGATGACGGTCACGGTGTCCTCGGCCCAGATCACCAGGTCGGTGCGCGGGGTGGGCTGGTGCAGCATCGTCAGGCTGGCGCCGCGCATCCACAAGCCCTGGGCGGTCGGGGCGATCTCCACCGGGAAACCGGCCAGCACGCCCACTGCGTCGCCGTGGCCCACACCGGCGGCGGCCAGGCCGCCCGCGATGCACCGGGCGCGCTCGTGAACCTCACCCCAGGTATGCCGGACGGGCTCGTGCGGCTCACCGGTGACCATGCCCGTCGTGACGCTGCGGGCGTTGCGGTACATCTTCTCGGTGAATCTGCTCACGACAACCTCCTCGGTCCCGGCGCAAATGCCCGGATGTAATGCTCCCGCTGATAGAGGGCGTTTCCGTGGAGGCGCGCACACAATTGGGGAGCGGTTATGTCTCGATTCGGTGATGCACCGGTTTGTCCTATATATCTGTCGAACCGCCCACCGGGGTTACCGGCGGGCGAAAAAGACGCGTCCGATGCCTGACCGCTAGCTTTCACCGCCGCTCATCTTAAGCAACTCTTAAGTAGCCGCCAAACTCTAGCGAGAATTGAGGCCTGGGTCACATTCGGTCGTGACCCGACCGACGCCAAGCTGCGTCGATTTCTACACCAGCTTTCTGACCCTTTCGGGGACGCCATGAAGGCGTGAAAATGGGGTCGGGTCGCCTGGCCGACGTCGAGGCAACCCGGGGACGTTCGCGATCCCGTGCACCAGCTTGACGGTGGGCCCGACCTGGAAGGGTCATGGAATGTTGCTTCGAGCACGACGGTCAGATTTTCGGTATCCCTTGACCGAGGCCCCCAGGCGACCTCCTTTTTGAACAGGATGGAATCGTCTGGAGGACAGCCGAAGTGGCAACGAGAGGCAAGCCGAAGCGCAAGCAGCCAACGATGACGAAGCCGGTGGAGATCGCTGACGCCGAGCACGAATTGGTCATCGAGAGAGCTGCCGCGATTGATGTGGCCAAGGCCAGCGGCACCGTGTGTGTGCGCCTACCCGGTGCCGACGGGCGACGAATCAGCCGGGTCTGGGAGGTCGCGGCCACCACCGGCGCGGTCACCGAGCTGGCCGATCACCTCTTGGACTTGGCCATCGAGAAACTCACAATCGAATCAACCTCGGACTACTGGCGGATCTGGTACTACCTGCTGGAAGCGGCCGGGCTGGCAGTGGATCTGGTCAACGCCCGCGACGTCAAGAACGTGCCGGGCCGACCCAAGACCGACAAGCTCGACGCGGTGTGGTTGGCCAAGCTGACCGAGAAAGGGCTGTTGCGGCCGTCGTTTGTCCCTCCGGCACCGGTGCGGCAACTCCGGGATTACACCCGGCTGCGGGTGGATCTGACCCGGGAACGCAGCAGGTACTGGCAGCGGCTGGAAAAGCTCCTCGAAGACGCGCTGATCAAGCTGTCATCGGTGACCTCGACAATGGACCTGGTCTCGGTGCGCGTCATTATCGACGCGCTCATCGCCGGCGAACGTGACCCGCAGCGGCTGGCCGACCTGGCCCGTGGCCGGCTGCGGGCCAAACACACCGCCCTGGTGGCCGCCCTGGATGGGCGTTTCGATGCCCACCACGCCGAGCTGGCCCGGCTGCTGCTGGATCAAATCGATGCCCTCAACGCCAACATCAGCGCCCTCACCGGCCGCATCGAGGCCCATCTAGCCAACCTCGACGCCCGCCCGGCTTATCAGGGGCCCGACATGGGATCACCCGGATTCCCTGATGGCGATGCCCAACCGCCCACAGGTGTCCACGACGAGCCTGAGTGGATCAGTCACGTCGAGCGGCTCACCGAAATCACCGGCATCGGCATCAGCGACGCCCAGGTCATCCTCGCCGAAATCGGCTGGGACATGTCACGATTCCCCACTCCCGAGCACTTGGTGTCCTGGGCCAAGCTGTGCCCGCGCACCCTACAGTCGGGGCCTGTGCTGCGCGGCGGCAAAACCGGCAAGGGCAACCCCTACCTCAAAGGCGCCCTCGGCAACGCCGCGGCCGTAGCGGCCCGCACCGACACGTTCCTGGGCGAACGCTACCGGCGCGTCGTCAAACGCCGCGGCAAGCTCAAGGCCTTGGTTGCGGTCTCCCGCTCCATCCTGGTCATCGTCTGGCATCTGCTGGCCGATCCCACCGCCCGCTTCCACGACCTCGGATCCGACTACTACACCACCCGCGTCGTCACTGAACGAAAGCTGCGCAGCCACATCGCCCAGATCGCCGCGCTCGGCTTCCGAGTAAACCTCGAACCCGCCGCCGCGTAGACCCCATATACGCAGCGCCCCAACAACACCCGGCTCCGCAAGCTCCGCCGGGTCGCTTCGCGTGGCCCACTCACCTTGGTCATTTTCCGGTCAGGGTCGTGAAAACCGAGCAATCACAGCCCTCACGTAGAAATCGGCGCGACGGTAACGGGTTGGCACGGCATGACGTCAAACAGAAGTCGACGGGGCCGGCACCACTCGGGCTCCGTGCACCGGGCCGCTGGCCACCCGAACCGTGCGGCATACCCCGACGCCGGCGAGCTCCGCGCCGACGTCGATTGCGGACGCCGCCGACGTGCACAGGAACGCACACGTCGGCCCGGACCCCGACACGATGCCCGCCAGCGCACCGGCCTCCGTGCCCGCGCGGAGCGTGCGTCGCAGGCCGGGGTCGAGGCTCACCGCGGCGGGCTGGAGGTCGTTACCCAGCAGCGGCGCCAGCTCGGTGGGGTCGCCCGACGCCAGGGCGGCCAGCACCGGCTCGGGGTCCTCGAGCCGCGGCGGCGCGTCGCGACCCGAACCGGCCGTCTCGCGCAGCCGGTCGATCTCGGCGAACACGGCCGGGGTGGACAGCCCGCTTTCGGCGAAGGCCAGCACCCAGTGAAAAGTGTTGCGGGCGAGCACCGTTGCCAACTCCTCGCCACGGCCGGTGCCGAGAGCGGTGCCACCGTGCAGGGCGAACGGGACGTCACTGCCGAGCTGGGCGGCCAGCGTGTGCAGGTCGCGGCGCGGCACACCGAGTTCCCAGAGCGTGTTCATCGCCACCAGTACCGCCGCCGCGTCCGCGCTGCCGCCCGCCATTCCCCCGGCCACCGGGATGGACTTCTCGATGGAGATCGCGACGTCCGGCGCCCGCCCGACGTGCTCGGCCATCAGCTCGGCGGCCCGCCACGCGAGATTGCGTTCGTCGGTGGGCAGCGACTCGACGCCCTCGCCGGACATCTCCAGCGACAGCACATCGGCGTTGCGGACGGTGATCTCGTCCAGCAGCGACACGGCATGAAAGACGGTGGTCAGCTCGTGGTAGCCGTCGTCGCGGCGCTCCCCCACGGACAGGTAGAGATTGACCTTGCCCGGGACTCGCACGGTGACCGACCCAGTGGGGACCCACTCGGATGCGGTGCTCCCGTCGGAGGCGGACACGGCACGACACTATCTCCCACCAGCCGAATGGCGCGGCCGAACCCTAGGCTGAACGCGTGCTTTCGCCAGGCGATCGGTTTGAGGGCTACGTCGTTGACGCCACCCTCGGCCACGGCGGGTACGCGACCGTGTACCGGGCCCACCACACGGCTGGGTCCGACCGTGCGATCGCGCTCAAGGTGCTCGATGAGCAACACCGGCACCAGGCTCAAGTCGCCCGTTTGCGCCGAGAGTTCGAATTCGCCTATCAGCTCGACCATCCGCACATCGTCCGGATGTACGAGCGCGGGCCCGGATGGCTGTCGATGGAGCTTCTCTCCGGGGGTACCGTCACCAACCTGCCGACGGTCGCGCAGCGGCTCACCGCGCTGTCACAGATCGCCGACGCCCTGGACTACATCCACAACCACGCGATCGTGCACTGCGACGTCAAGCCCACCAATATTCTCGTCCACTCGGACTTCGACCAAAACGGCGCGGTACTCATCGATTTCGGCGTCGCGCTGTCCATCACCGACGACATCGGCTACCGCGCCACCCACGTGGAGGCGTCCCTGCCCTACTCCGCACCGGAGCTGCTCACCGGCCACGCGCCCAGCGGGGCCACCGACGAGTACGCACTGGCATGCACCGCGGTCGAACTGATCACCGGGTCACCGCCGTTCACAGCACGTACACAGTTTGGCTTGATCGGCGCCCACCTGAACAGTGCCCCACCCCGCCGCTCACATGAAATCGATTGGCTGCCACGGGTTTTCGACTCGATACTGGCCAAGGCCATGGCGAAGAACCCGGAGCATCGCTATCAATCCTGCCGCGAATTCATATCGTTGATCGCTCGCGCGCTGCGGTGAACGTCGGCAAAATCCTTACGTAACCCAACCTTAACGCTCTCCGAGTTTCCGACCCAGCCGTACACCACTAGCGTCGGCGCAATGTCATCCGCTACCGACTACGACACATCTGCACTGGCCCATGAGGACGAGGGCTACCACAAAGGCCTCAAGCCGCGACAGCTGCAGATGATCGCCATCGGCGGCGCGATCGGCACCGGTCTGTTCATGGGCGCAGGCGGCCGGCTGAACACCGCCGGGCCCGGGCTGTTCATCGTCTACGCCATATGCGGTCTGTTCGTCTTCTTCATCCTGCGCGCACTGGGTGAGCTTGTGTTGCACCGTCCTTCGTCAGGGTCCTTCGTCTCCTACGCGCGTGAGTTCCTCGGCGAGAAGGCCGCGTACGTCGCCGGCTGGATGTACTTCTTCAACTGGGCGTGCACCTCCATCGTCGACGTCACCGCGATCGCGCTGTACATGCACTACTGGGGCACCTTCGATGTGATGCCCCAGTGGTCGATTGCCCTGATCGCACTCGTGATCGTGCTGACGGTCAACATGATCTCGGTGAAACTGTTTGGCGAGATGGAGTTTTGGGCCGCGCTCATCAAGGTCGTCGCGCTGGTGACGTTCCTGTTGGTCGGGATCATCTTCCTGGCCGGCCGATTCACCATCGACGGGCAGAGCACCGGCGTCTCGGTCATCACCGACAACGGAGGCATACTGCCCACCGGGCTGCTGCAACTGGTGATCATCACCTCCGGTGTGATATTCGCTTATGCCGCAGTCGAATTGGTGGGCACGGCGGCCGGTGAGACGGAGAATCCGGCCAAGGTGATGCCGCGTGCCATCAACTCGGTGATCTTCCGCATCGCGGTGTTCTATGTCGGGTCGCTGATTCTGTTGGCGCTGTTGCTGCCCTACACCGCCTACAAACAGGGCACCAGCCCGTTCGTCACGTTCTTCGCCAGCATCGGCGTCCCCGCCGCAGGCGACGTCATGAACTTCGTGGTGCTGACGGCGGCGCTGTCGAGCCTCAACGCGGGCCTGTACTCCACCGGACGCATCCTGCGTTCGATGGCGATGAACGGCAGCGCACCGCAATTCACCGCGCGGATGACCAAACGCGGTGTGCCATTTGCCGGTATCGCGCTGACGGCAGGCTTCACCGTCATCGGCGTCTTCCTGAATCTGGTGGTGCCATCGGAGGCGTTCAACATCGCGCTCGACCTGTCGGCGCTGGGCATCATCGCGTCGTGGGGCACCATCGTCATCTGCCAGCTCCAGCTGTACCGCTGGTCCAAACGCGGCATCCTGGCGCGTCCGTCGTTCCAGCTGTTCGGCACCCCGTACACCAGCTATGCCACGCTGGTCTTCCTGGCGGCGGTCACGGCGCTGATGTGCTACGAGAACTACTGGAACCTGGTCGCGTTGCTGGTCATCGTGCCTGCCCTGATCGCGGGCTGGTACGCGGTGCGCGGCCGGGTCATGGAGATGGCCGCCGAGCGCGTCGGGATCACCGGCAACTACCCGGTGGTCGCCGAGACGCCGTTGATGGACGAGTTCCTCGAGAAGGACGAAAGGACTGACCGCCAAGACTAGCGTCGACTCAGACGCGTCGACCTGGACGTCTGAGTTTGCCGCCGCTGGGCCAGCTGTGCCCTGGTCCGCGGCTCGTCCCACTCCCCCGAGCGCTGCAGCAGCCTGACGAAGTCGGCGACGCTCAGCGTCTCGCCGCGGCGCGACGGGTCGATGCTGGCGGCCAGCAGCCGGCGGGCCGACTCGTTGCCCGAACCCGCCCACTCCGCGAAGGCGTTGCGCGAGGTCTTGCGCCGCTGCGCGAAGGCCAGGTCGATCAGTCTCGAACACCTGCTGACGGAACTCGAGGTCGGTGGGCCAGGGCGATGCCTCGTAGCGGTCGAGGCGGACCAGCCCGGAGTACACCCGCGGGATGGGCCAGAACACCGTCGGCGACACCATGCCGTAGCGCCGGACGTTGCCGTAGAACCGGACCTTGACGCTGGGCACGCCGTAATCCTTGCCGCCCGGTTCGGCGGCGAGGCGCTCAGCGACCTCGGCCTGCACCATCACCATCACCGTCCGGATGGACGGGAACTCGGCGAGCAGGTGCAGCAGGGCGGGCACCGCCACGTTGTAGGGCAGGTTGGCGACCAGCGCCGTGGGCTCCTCGGCCATTTCCGTTCGGCTGCAGCATCAGAATGTCGCGGTTGAGCACGGTCAACCGATTGATCTCGCTGTGGGAATGCTCGGCGATGGTCTTCGGCAGCTGGTGCGCCAGCACCGGGTCGATCTCGACGGCGGTGACCCTGGCGCCGCGATCGAGCAGGGCCAGCGTCAGCGATCCCAGGCCGGGCCCGACCTCGAGGACGTGGTCATGACGGTTGACCGCGGACGCCGAAACAATGCGACGAACGGTGTTCGCGTCGTGAACGAAGTTCTGGCCGAAGGACTTGCGCGGCCTGAAGTCAATCTCTTTCGCCAGATGCCGTATCTCGGTCCGCCCGAGTAGTCGAATAGTCAGCGACGCCCCAATCCTCCCGCTACACGTCGGCCACGCACCCCAACCTTGACGCGCCCGAGTAACCTCAGCAATCGCGATCTGCTCTTCTCGTGTCGCCAGATCCGCCCTGGGAGCATACCTCAGACCGCCCTGTCGTTCCCATGTGTTTTGGTCAAACTGGACGCCACCGTAAAAACCGTTGCCGGTGTTGATGGCCCAATTACCTGTCGATTCGCACCGTGCCAGCGCGTCCCATTGCGCGCCGTTGGTGACCGGCGGCACCTCGGTCCCCGGCTTCGCGCCCACTCGAAGCACGCCGTCGCTGGCCGGAGTGACTACGACATTGGCTACTGGCAACCTGCCGGTCTCCACGCCGTTGACCTTCGCGACGGCGAACGTGACGTCCTGTGTTCCCGGCATACCCGGATCGTCGACGACCTGACGGCTCATGTTCATCGTCACGTCTTCGATGCGCTGGTTGTTGGGCGGCAGCGGGACGCGCTGGGTCACCTTGTCGATCCGGATTCGGGTGACCTGAATTCCCATGCCGTCGACGACGGGCGAGGAAGCGGCGGGCACCACCGTGTCGCGCTGCTCGAGCGGCACCCCGGCCGCCTTCAGCAGGGCGGCCACGTTCGGCGCCGCAAGCACGACGGTGCGGATCACGCCGGCGTCATTGAGCTGCACGGTCTTGGCGCTGACCACGGGCAGTGACATGCCGGCCAGCGGAACGCGGCTTCCGCGCGACGCCGCAGCAGGCGCCTTGTCGGTCATCTCCAGCTGCGCGAGCGCGTCGTCGACCGTGGCGGCCGTCGTCCAGACCTGCCGGCTGCCCTGGCCGTCCAGCGAGACCTGCAGCGGCCGGCTGCGGCGCAGCACGATGGTGTCCGACTGGTGCACCGTCTGGTTGGCGGCCGGGTAGAGGTCGTCGCGTTCACCGACGTCGAACCCGTTCTCGGTGACGACGTCGATGACCCGCGACTTCATGGTCGGCACGGTGATCAGATGCGCCGTCCACCGTGAGCGTCACGGTCTTGTGCGCGGCGACGGCGTATCCGCCGGCAAAGGTGAGCGCAAGCAACATCGCGCCGACCAGAAGCCGCAGCATGGGCGAACGCTCTTCATGGAGCTTGTTCAAAGTATTCAAAACGTGGTCTATCCCCGACTATCGGAGCTTGGACAGCAGAGCAGCTGCTCGCGTTCGATCACAAGACGGTAACGAAAAGGTCTAGGGGCGGCAACTCATACCAGCCCATAGGTGGTCAACGCGGTGGCAGTAGTTTCGCTGGCAAGATCCTCGGCAGCGCGATCGACGACGTCGGCGAGCGCCCGCACAGTGTAGGGCAGGCAGTAGGGCTCGTTCGGAGCGCCGCGGTAGGGGTGCGGCGTCAGAAAGGGTGCGTCGGTCTCGACGAGCAGTTGCCCGGGCGGGATGAGCTTGGCGGCTTCCCGCAGCGCGTGGGCGTTTTTGAAGCTGACGGTGCCCGACAGGCTCAGTAGCCAGCCGGCGTCCACGCACGTTCGCGCCATGGTGGCGTCGGAGGAGAAGCAGTGGAAGATCACCGTGTCGGGGGCGCCCTCGGCGTTGAGGACGTCGAGCACCTGCTGTGTCGGCGTCGCGATTGTGGATCATCAGCGGCTTGCCGGTGCGCTTGGCCAGGTCGATGTGCCAGGCGAAGGCCTCTTTCTGGGTGGCCGGCTCCGCGCAGCCCTCGAGCTTGCCCGGCCAGTACATGTCCATGCCGGATTCGCCGACCGCGACGACGCGCGGGTGCCGGGCGAGCCGCTCGATGACGGTCTTGGCCTCCTCGGTGAGCGCGTCGGCCCGCGTCGGGTGCAGCGCGACGGCGGCGTACACGCGCGGGTCGGCGTCGGCGGCCTCGGTCACCCAGCGCGCGGACTGGAGGTCGTCGGCGATGGTGACGACGGCCTGCACGCCGACGGCTGCGGCGCGGTCGACGATCGCCTTGATGCTCTGGGCATCGGTGGCGCCGCAGGCGTCGAGGTGGGTGTGCGCGTCGACCAGGGGGGTGAGCGGCTCCGGGGCCGGGGGCGGGGGACGTCTTGGAGGTCACGCGGACACAATAAGGTGGAAGGCCTGATGAGCGAGCCTTACTACATCACCACCGCGATCGACTACCCGAACGGCGCACCAGCACATCGGACACGCCTACGAGTACATCGCCACCGACGCGCTCGCCCGGTTCAAGCGCCTCGACGGTTTCGACGTCCGCTTCCTGACGGGCACCGACGTAGCATGGTCAGAAAATGGCCGAAACCGCCGCCGCAGAGGGCCTTCCGACCGACGCAGTTCGCGCGGCGCAACTCCGATGTGTTCCAGCGGCTCACGAGAAGCTCAACATCTCGTTCGACCGGTTCATCCGCACCTCCGACGACGACCACTATCGAGGCGCTCCATAGACATCTGGAGCGGATGAACGCCGCCGGCGACATCTACCTCGACACCTACAAGGGGTGGTACTCGGTGCGCGACGAGCGCTACTTCACCGAAGCCGAGACCGGCGTCGATGCGGCCGGCATCCGAGTGGCCACCGAGACCGGTGCCCCGGTGACCTGGATGGAGGAGCAGACCTACTTCTTCCGGCTGTCGGCTTACGCCGAGCGGCTGCTGGCGCATTACGAAGCGCACCCGGAATTCATCGAGCCCGACGTACGGCGCAACGAGGTGGTCAGCTTCGTCGCCGGCGGGCTGCGCGACTTGTCGATATCGCGGACGACGTTCGACTGGGGCGTGCCGGTGCCCGACCATCCCGACCACGTGATGTACGTGTGGGTCGACGCGCTGACCAACTACCTGACCGGCGTCGGATTCCCGACACGTCGTCGGACCTGTTCCGCCGGTTCTGGCCGGCCGACCTGCACATGATCGGCAAGGACATCATCCGGTTCCACACCGTGTACTGGCCGGCGTTTCTGATGTCGGCGGGAATCGAGTTGCCGCGCAAGGTCTTTGCCCATGGCCATTTGCTCAACCGCGGCGAGAAGATGAGCAAGTCGGTCGGCAACGTCGTCGACCCGAACGCGCTGGTCGACGCGTTCGGCCTGGACCCGGTGCGCTACTTCCTTCTGCGGGAGGTGCCGTTCGGCCAGGACGGCAGCTACAGCGAAGAGGCCATCATCGGCCGCGTCAACGCCGACCTGGCCAACGAGCTGGGCAACCTGGCGCAGCGCTCGCTGTCGATGGTCGCCAAGAACCTGGACGGCGTCGTCCCGGAGCCTGCGGAGTTCACCGCCGACGACACTCGCGCTGCTGGCGGCGGCCGACGGGTTGATGCAGCGGGTGCGCGCGCACTACGACGCGACCGCCATGCATCTGGCGCTCGAGGCGATCTGGTCGGTGCTCGGCGCGGCCAACAAGTACTTCTCCGCGCAGGAGCCGTGGGTGCTGCGCAAGACCGACCTCGAGCGGTTCCGCACCGTGCTCTACACGACGCTGGAGACGGTGCGGATCGCGGCGCTGCTGAGCCAGCCGGTGATGCCGGAGTCGACGGGCAAGCTGCTCGACCTGCTCGGGCAGGGGCCTGATGCGCGGACGTTCGCGGCGATCGGCAAGCGGCTGGAGCCGGGCACGGCGCTGCCCGCCCCGGTCGGCGTGTTCCCGCGCTACCAGGTGGACTGACTTCCCCGGCGAGCAGACAGAGAAGTCGCATTACCCAGGGCGATTTCATGCGATTCTGCGTCTGCTCGCCGGAGGAACGGGAGTGATGCGCGTCACGTCGTGTCACGTCTGGGCGACCGGCGGTGTCTTCAGGGCATGACTGAACACACTGCACCCACCAAAGTCGTCGTCATCGGCGGCGGCTACTCCGGAACACTGGCGGCCAACCATCTGCGGATGCGCGGTGACGTCGACATCACGCTGGTCAACCCTCGGCCCAAGTTCGTCGAGCGGATCCGCCTGCACCAGCACGTCGCGGGTAACTACGACGCGACGGTCGACTACGGAACGCTGCTTGGCGAGGGCATCAAGCTCGTCGTCGACAGCGCGACCCGGATCGACACTGCCTCCCGAACCGTCGAGCTGGCCTCGGGCAGCGCGCTTGACTACGACTACGTCATCTACGCGGTCGGCAGCACCGGTGCAGTACCCGCATCGGTGCCTGGTGCCGCCGAATTCGCCTATCCCATAGCGGAATTGGAGCATGCGCAACGGTTGCGCGCCGCCATCGACGAGTTGCCCCCCAACGCCTGGATCACCGTCGTCGGCGCCGGACTCACCGGGATCGAGACAGCCGCCGAGCTCGCCGAACAGGGCCGGCAGGTCACGCTGGTCTGCGGTGGCCGGTTGGCGCCGTCGCTGTCGGAGGCGGGCCGGCGTTCGATCGCCAAGTGGTTGTCACGACACGGTGTCGGCGTCCTTGAGGCCGACGTGGTGGCCGAGGTCCGGCGGGACGAGGTGGTCTTTGCCGACGGTGACGTGTGGCCGAGCGCGGTCACCATCTGGACGGCGGGCTTCGGCGTGCCAGAACTGGCCGCGGCCAGCGGCCTGCGCACCGACGCGCTGGGCCGGCTGCTCACCGACGAGACGCTGACCAGCATCGACGACGACCGCATTATCGCGGCGGGCGACGCGGCCGCCCCGTCTGGCCAGCCGCTGCGGATGAGCTGCCAGGCCGCCAACGCAGCTCGGCCCCCAGGCGGCCAACACCGTGCTGAGCCGCATCGCCGGCACCGAGCCTGCGGGGATCACCTACGCCTTCGCCGGATCCTGCATCAGCCTGGGTCGGCACGCCGGCACCATCCAGTTCGCCCGCAGGGATGACACCGCGGTGAGGTACTACGTCGGCGGACGGGTCGCTGCTGCGCTGAAGGAGGCGATCTGCAAGGGCACCGTGTGGGGGCTCCGCCGCGAGGCCCGCAAGCCCGGCGCGGCGTTCTGGGGCAAGGGCGGCCCGCGCCCCGAGCAGCCGGTCTTCGAACCGGAGGTGGTCACCAAATCGTGACCACCAACGGCGAACACGCCGAGCGGTTCACGCTACTGCGTCCGCTGCTGTTCACGATCGTCTACGAAATCCTCGGTTCGGCAACCGAATCCGACGACGTGCTGCAGGACAGCTATCTGCGGTGGGCCGAAGTGGACCTCGCGACGGTGCGCGACACCAAGTCGTATCTGGCGCAACTGGTGACCCGACAAGCGCTCAACGCGCTGCGGTCCAGCGCCCGCCGTCGCGAGGACTACATCGGCCCGTGGCTGCCCGAGCCGCTGCTGCTCGATGAGCGCGACGCCTCGGCTGATGTGGTGCTGGCCGAGTCGGTGTCGATGGCGATGCTCGTGCTGCTCGAAACACTGACCCCCGACGAACGCGCGGTGTTCGTGCTGCGCGAGGTGTTCGGTTTCGACTACGACGAAATCGCCGCGGCGGTAGGCAAATCCGTGGCGACGGTGCGCCAGGTGGCGCACCGTGCGCGGGAACATGTGCAGGCCAGGCGTAAGCGGTTCGAGCCCGTTGACGACACCACCGCGCAGATCACGGAGCAGTTCATGACCGCGGCGGCCACCGGGGACATGGCTGGGCTGCTGTCGATGCTCGCGCCCGACGTCACCTGGACCACCGACAGCGGCGGCAAGGCCGTCGGGCTTCGCAGGCCGGTGGCGGGCGCGACGAGGGTGGCGAGGACCGTCATCCACTTCTTCCGGGTCGCGAGGAAGCAAATGCTGGACGTCCGGTTCGAGGCGGTGGTGTGCAACAGCGCCCCGGCGGTGGTCGTGTATGTCGACGACAAGCTGGCGGCGGTGTTCACGGTCGAGATCGTCGACGGGAAGATCAGCAACTTCTACGCCATCAACAATCCGGACAAACTCGTCGCGGTTACTTCTTCGCGTCAGATAAGCCGGTAGTGAGGTGGGTCACAATAGACAATGTCCTGTCACAAGCGGGGGGCCGCCGGGATCTCAAGGGCATGACTGAACTCAAGAAAACCCACAAGGTCGTCGTCATCGGGGGCGGCTACGCCGGCACCCTCGCGGCGAACCGACTGCAACAGAAGCCCGACATCGACATCACGCTGGTCAACCCGCGCCCGAAGTTCGTCCAGCGCCTTCGCCTGCACCAGTTCGCCGCCGGAACCGGCTCAGAAGATGCGGCCACCGCCGATTACGGCAGGGTGCTCGGCGACGGCGTGCGACTGGTCGTTGACAGCGCCACCCGCATCGACACCGCCGCCCGCAAGGTGCTGCTGGAGTCCGGTCGCTCGCTTGACTACGACTACGTCATCTACACGGTCGGCAGCACGGCAGCGGTACCGGCCGGGCTGCCCGGCGCGGCCGAATTCGCTTACCCGATGGCCGAATTCGAGCCCGCCCAACGGCTCCGCGCCGCCCTCGACGAGCAGCCCCGTGACGCGTGGATCACGGTCATCGGCGGCGGACTCACCGGGATCGAGATGGCTGCCGAGCTGGCCGAGCGGGGCCGCATTGTCACGCTGGTCTGCGGCGGTTGCTTGGCGCCGTCATTCGGAGAACCCGCTCGTCGGTCGGTGGCCAAGTGGCTGGCCAACAATGGCGTCACGGTGCTCGAGTCTGAGGTGGTTGTTGAGGTGCGGCCGGACGCCGTGGTCTTCACCGATGGTGCGGTGCGTCCGAGCGCGATCACCATCTGGGCGGGCGGGTTCGGTGTGCCCGACCTCGCCGCCCGCAGTGGCCTGCGCACCGACGCGCTCGGCCGGCTGGTCACCGACGAAACGCTGACCAGCATCGACGATGACCGCGTGCTCGCCGGCGGCGACGCCGCGGCACCATCCGGAACGGGGCTGCGGATGGCCTGCTACACCGCCGGGCCCACGGCGGGAACGGCCGCCGACACGGTGCTGAGCCGCATCGCCGGCGACCGGCCCGCCCCCTTCAGCCTGGGCTACCTGGGAACCTGCCTCGCCCTGGGCAGGCGGGCCGCCGTTATGCAGTTCACCCGCAAGGACGACACGCCCTTGGATTTCCACATCCGCGGCCGCATTACCGGCTCGATCAAGGAAACGGTGATCAAGGGCACGCTGTGGGCTCTGCGCCGCGAGGCGCGTAAGCCCGGCTGGGCGTCCTGGCGCAAGGGCGGCGAGCGTCCTGCACAGCCGGTGCTCGAGCCCGAGGCGGTCACGTCGCCGTGACCACCTCGTCGGGCGATCATGCCGAGCGGTTCACCCTTCTGCGGCCGCTGCTGTTCACGATCGTGTACGAAATCCTCGGCTCGGCAACCGAATCCGACGATGTGCTGCAGGACAGCTACCTGAGGTGGGCGCAGGTGGACCTCGCGACGGTGCGCGACACCAAGTCATACTTGGCGCAAGTGGTGACCCGCCAAGCGCTCAAGGCGCTGCGGGCCAGCGCCCGCCGTCGCGAGGACTACATCGGCCCGTGGCTGCCCGAGCCGCTGCTGCTCGACGAGCGCGACGCCTCATCCGATGTGGTGCTCGCCGAATCGGTGTCGATGGCGATGCTCGTGCTGCTCGAAACACTCACGCCCGACGAACGTGCGGTGTTTGTGCTGCGGGAGGTGTTCGGCTTCGATTACGACGAAATCGCCGGGGCGGTAGGCAAATCCGTGGCCGCGGTGCGCCAGGTGGCGCACCGCGCCCGCGAGCACGTGCAGGCGCGGCGCAAGAGGTTCGACCCCATCGACCCCGAAGAGAGCACACGGATCACCGAGCAGTTCCTGACAGCGGCCGCCACAGGAGACATGGAGGGCTTGCTCTCGCTGCTGGCGCCGGACGTCACCTCGATCGCCGACGGCGGCGGCAAGGTCGTCGGCGCGGCACGCAGGCCCATCGTCGGCGCCGCGAAGGTGGCCTCCGCGATCATCGCACTGATGGGCAAGGCCCTGGCGGACAGGCGCGTCGCGTTCTTGACAGCCAACAGCGCACCAGCGGTGGCGTTCTACTCTGGCGACCACTTGGATGGCATCTTCACCCTCGAGATCATCGGCGGCAAGATCACCCATCTCTACGCGATGGCCAATCCCGACAAGCTCGCCGCTGTCGCGGTCCCGCGCACGATCAGCCGCTGATGATTCACTCGCGAGTTGGACCCACGCGTCTGGGCCCACGCGAAGCTGGGGACTGGGGAACGCGAACACCCCCTTTTTCCAGGGGTTTTGGGGGGTTTTCGCGTCTTCTCCCCGGGGAGAACGGGAGTGAGGCGCGTCACGTCATGTCACATCTCGACGCTCGGCGGTGTCTTCAGGGTATGACTGCGCACAACACCATCACCAAGGTCGTCGTCATCGGCGGCGGCTACTCCGGAACACTGGCGGCCAACCATCTGCGGCTGCGCGCCGACGTCGACATCACGCTGGTCAACCCGCGCCCGAAGTTCGTCGAGCGAATCCGGCTGCACCAGTTGGTTGCCGGCACCAGCGAGGCGACGGCGGACTACGGCCAGCTGCTCGGCAGCGGCGTAAAGCTGGTTGTCGACAGCGCCACGCGCATCGACGCAGCTGCCCGCCGGGTCGAGTTGGCTTCGGGTCGCGCGCTGGACTACGACTACGTCATCTACGCGGTCGGCAGCACCGGCGCGACGCCAGCGTCGGTTCCTGGTGCGGCTGAATTCTCCTATCCCATCGCTGAATTCGAAGACGCACAGCGGCTGCGCGCGCGGCTGGACGAGTTGCATCCGGACGCTCCGGTCACCGTTGTCGGCGCCGGCCTCACCGGCATCGAAACGGCCGCAGAGCTTGTCGAGCAGGGGCGCAAAGTCGCGTTGGTCTGCGGCGGTCAGTTGGCACCGTCGCTGTCGGAGCCCGGCCGGCGGTCCATCGCCAAGTGGCTGAAAAGGAACGGCGTCGTCGTCATGGAGGATGACATGGTGGCCGAAGTCAAACAGGACGCGGTGGTCTTCACCGATGGTGCGGTGAGGCCCAGCGCGGTCACCATCTGGACGGCCGGATTCGGCGTGCCGGAGCTGGCGCACAACAGCGGGCTGCACACCGACGCGCTGGGCCGACTGCTCACCGACGAAACATTGACCAGCGTCGACGACGACCGCATCGTCGCCGCCGGAGACGCGGCCGCGCCGTCGGGCCAGCCGCTGCGGATGAGCTGCCAGGCCGCCGGGCCGCTCGGCGCACAGGCCGCCAACACCGTGCTGAGCCGCATCGCCGGCACCGATCCGGTCAGGCTGGACCAGAGGTTCGTCGGGTCGTGCATCAGCCTGGGCCGACGAGCCGGCATCTTCCAGTTCGCCCGCCCGGACGACACAGCCGTGAACTTCTACTTTGGCGGCGGCCGCATGGGCGCGGCGCTCAAAGAGTTCATCTGCAAGGCCACGGTCAAGCACCTCGTGTCGGAGGGCCGCAAGCCGGGTTCGTATTCCTGGTTCAAGGGCGGCCCGCGTCCCGAGCAGCCTGTGTTCGTTCCCGAGGTGGTCACGGAATAGTGACCACCGACGACGCTGCGGCGAACACGCCGAGCGGTTCACGCTACTGCGACCGCTGCTGTTCACGATCGTCTACGAAATTCTCGGCTCCGCAACCGAATCCGACGACGTACTGCAGGACAGCTATCTGCGGTGGGCCGAAGTGGACCTCGCGACGGTGCGCGATACCAAGTCGTATCTGGCGCAACTGGTGACCCGACAAGCGCTCAACGCGCTGCGGTCCAGCGCCCGTCGTCGCGAGGACTACATCGGCCCGTGGCTGCCCGAGCCGCTGCTGCTCGATGAGCGCGACGCCTCGGCAGATGTGGTGCTCGCCGAATCGGTGTCGATGGCCATGCTTGTGCTGCTCGAAACGCTCACCCCCGACGAACGCGCAGTGTTTGTCCTACGCGAGGTGTTCGGTTTCGACTACGACGAAATCGCCGAAGCCGTAGGCAAATCCGCGAGCACCGTTCGCCAAGTGGCACACCGGGCCCGCGAGCACGTGCAGGCGCGGCGCAAACGGTTCGAGCCCGTCGACGCCGCCGAGACCGCACATATCACCGAGCAATTCATGACCGCCGCGGCCACCGGCGACATGGATGGGCTGTTGTCGATGCTGGCGCCCGACGTCACCTGGACCGCCGACAGCGGCGGCAAAGCCAGCGCGGCTCGCCGGCCCATCGTGGGCGCGGAGAAGGTTGCCGCCGTGATGGTCGGACTGTTCCGTGTCGGGCCGCAGCGCATACCCGACCTGCGGTTCGAGACGGTGATTTGCAACAGCGCACCCGCGCTCATGGTCTACCGGGGCGACTACTTGGAAGGGATATTCCTGGCCGAGATCGTCGACGACAAGATCACCAACTTCTATGTGATCCGCAACCCGGACAAGCTGGCAGCGATCGCGGTCCCGCGCACGATCAGCCGCTAGGCTTTCTCTGGCGAACAGGGCCCACGCGAAGCTGGGGAACGCAAACCTGCCCAATCCGTCGCGAAATAAAGCAGTTTTGCGTCTTTTCGCGGGACAAAGCAAGCTAGGTCCGTGCGCATTGAGCGACTCGGCGACCTGGGCAGCGCCCCAGCGGTGCTGCGCGCCGTCGCCCATGCCGCAGCCGCGCAGGGCCTGGCGCCGCCCGCCGCGCTGATTGGCGAGTGGTTCGACTCGGGTGCGGTCATCGCACCGTCGCTGAGCGCGCACCCCGTCGACGTCTCCGAAGTTTTTGACGTGCCTACCGGTGGGCCTGCAGGCGCGGTCGGGGGTGGGTGGTTCGGCTACCTGTCCTACCCCGACGCCGGGGCCGACGGGCTCGGTCCGCGGCTACCCGAGGCCGCAGGCGGCTGGTCCGATTGCGTGCTGCGCCAGGACCGCGACGGGCACTGGTGGTACGAAAGCCTTTCCGGCGCACCGCTTTCCGCGTGGGTGGCCGATGCTTGCAGACTGCCCCGGCACCAAGGGACTGCGACATCGTGTGGGGCGACGCCGACCGCGACTCGCATCGTCGCGGCGTGCTGGAGTGCCTGGAGGCGATAGCGGCGGGCGAGGTCTACCAGGCGTGCGTATGCACGCAGTTCGCCGGCCGCGTTGTCGGCGCGCCCATCGACTTCTTCGTCGACGCGGTCGAGCGCACCTCCCCCGCCCGGGCGGCCTATCTCGCCGGGGGCTGGGGTGCGGTGGCGTCGCTATCGCCGGAGCTGTTCCTGCGACGGCGCGGCGAGGCGGTGACGTCGAGCCCGATCAAGGGCACGCTTCCGCGGCATGCCGATCCAGCGTCGCTGCGCGCGTCGGTCAAGGACGTCGCAGAGAACATCATGATCGTCGACCTGGTGCGCAACGACCTTGGCCGAGTGGCTTTGACGGGGTCGGTCACCGTGCCGGAACTGCTGGTGGTGCGGCCCGCGCCCGGGGTGTGGCATCTGGTGTCGACGGTATCGGCGCGCGTCAACGTCGATGTCCCGATGGCAGCGGTGCTCGACGCGACGTTCCCACCCGCGTCGGTGACGGGCACGCCGAAGATGCGGGCTCGTGAGCTGTTACGCGGTTGGGAGCCGCATCGTCGCGGAGTCTATTGCGGCACAGTCGGTTTGGCGTCGCCCCTTGCAGGCTGTGAGCTCAATGTCGCAATCAGGACGGTGGAGTTCGACGCGTCCGGTAAAGCGGTCCTCGGTGTGGGCGGCGGTATCACCGCCGATTCGGATCCCGACCGCGAATGGGACGAGTGCCTGCACAAAGCAGCACCGATCATCGGCGCTATGCGTACACGAAGCCTCGAGCACCTTTGAGTGCCCATCACGTCGTTATTGGTCGGCGATGAGTCGCTCGAGGATCTCGACGATGCGCTGTTGCCCCGCGGCGGCGCCGTCAAGCTTGCCGCGCATCTCGATGAAGCCGTCGTCTACTCGACGCGAAGCGTTCCTCAATGTGTGCGAAATGCCCGTCAACGTGTCACCGCTGAAACGTTCCTCAACCTGCGCGAAGCGCTCGTTCATCTCTTCGCGCAGCGCGTGGAAGCTAGAGGTGGTGGCCCGCCGGAAGTCGCGGAATTCGCTCATGAACTCTGTAACGTCGCGGTCCGCAGCGCCGGCCAGGACCCGCGCGGCGGCAGCATCCTGCTCGCTAGTTCGCACCCGGTCGGCCAGGTCACGCATCTGGGATTCGAGCGCCGTCACGCGTGATCGAGGCTTCGGGCTGCACAACCGAAGATTACCCCGACGGCTAGCGCGCCTGGCGCAGAAAATTATCGCCCGTGAACGCAGGACCGCTTCGTAGAGCTCGCGCCGTGACGGCGCGCCCGGATGCGCCGCGACCACTTGCGCGCAGGCATCTTTGACTCGCATGCCGTCGTCGACCAGCTCCTGCACTTCGGCCACCAGCGTCTCCAGATCGGCCTTGGGCGTCGCCCCCGCCAGCACGACGGTGATCTCGCCCAGCACGCCGTCGGCCGCCCACTCGGCGAGCTCGGCCAGCGTGCCGCGGATGATCTCCTCGTGCGTCTTGGTCAGCTCGCGGCAGACCACCGCTTTACGCGACGGCCCGAGCGCGTCGACCGCGTCGCGCAGGCAGTCCGCCAGCCGACGCGGTGACTCGAAGAACACGCACGTGCGCTGTTCGGCGGCCAGGGTCTTGAGCCAGGCCAGGCGCCGGCCTTCTTGCGAGGCGCGAAACCCTCGAAGCAGAACTTCTCCGACGGCAGCCCGGACACCGCCAGCGCCGTCGTCACCGCCGACGGCCCGGGCAGGCAATGCACCGGCAGACCCGCGTCCACACACGCAGCCACCAGCCGGTAGCCGGGGTCGCTGATCAACGGCATGCCGGCGTCGCTGACGAGCAGCACCGTCGCCCCGGCCTGAATCTCGGCGACCAGCGCCGGCACCCGCGACGCCTCGTTCTGGTCGAACAGGCTGACCACCTTGCCTGCGAGCTTGACGTCGAGGGCCTGGGCCAGCGTCCGGATCCGCCGGGTGTCCTCGGCGGCGATCGACGTCGGCGCTGCCCAGGGCGCTGACCAGCCGCGCAGAGGCGTCCGACGGCTGGCCCAGCGGCGTGGCGCCGATGAGCAGTCGGCCGGGGTCCATTCCCAACACCCTACGATCGCAGGCGTGACCGCCGCCGCCGATGAACTCGTTGCCAAGGGTCGCGCGGTCCCCGTCATCAGCCCCGCGCCCCTGATGCCAGTCGCTGACTTCGGGCCGGTCGACCGGTTGCAGGGCTGGGCGATGACGGCCGTCATCACGGCGCTTGCCGCGGTGACGCGTTTCCTGAACCTGGGCTCACCGACCGATGCCGGCACCCCGATCTTCGACGAGAAGCACTACGCACCGCAGGCGTGGCAGTTGCTGCACAACCACGGTGTCGAGGACAACCCCGGCTACGGGCTGGTGGTGCACCCGCCCGTCGGCAAGCAGCTGATCGCGATCGGCGAGGCGATCTTCGGCTACAACGGGCTGGGCTGGCGGTTCACCGGGGCGGTCTGCGGAGTCATCCTGGTGTTGCTGGTGGTGCGGATCGCGCGACGGATCAGCCGGTCGACGTTGGTCGGGGGCATCGCCGGGCTGCTGCTGATCGCCGACGGTGTCAGCTTCGTCGCGGCCCGCACCGCGCTGCTGGACGGCTTTCTGACGGTGTTCGTGGTGGCGGCGTTCGGCTGTTTGATCGTCGACCGCGACCAGGTGCGGGAGCGGATGCACGTCGCGCTGCTCGAGGGCCGCGTCGGCGAGACGCCGTGGGGGCCGCGGCTGGGTGTGCGGTGGTGGCGGTTCGGCGCCGGCGTGCTGCTCGGATTGGCTTGTGCGACAAAGTGGTCCGGGCTGTACTTCGTGGCGTTCTTCGGCGTGATGACGCTGGCGTTCGACATCGCGGCGCGCAGGCAGTATCGGGTGCCGCGGCCGTGGCTCGGAGCATTTCGCCGCGACCTGGGGCCGTCGTTGTACGCGCTGGTGCTGATTCCGTTCGGCGTCTACCTGGCGTCGTATGCGCCGTGGTTCGCCTCCGAGACGGCGATCAACCGGCACGAGGTCGGCCAGTCGATCGGCGAGAACAGCGTCGTGCCGCTGCCCGACGCGGTGCGCTCGCTGTGGCACTACACGCATGCGGCGTACAAGTTCCACGCCGGGCTGACCAACGCCGACGGCAACCATCACCCGTGGGAGTCGAAGCCGTGGACGTGGCCGATGTCGCTGCGGCCGGTGCTCTATGCGATCGACAACCAGAACGTGCCGGGCTGCGGAGCGCAGTCGTGTGTGAAGGCCGTGATGCTCGTCGGCACGCCGGCGATGTGGTTCATCGCGGTGCCGGTACTGGGCTGGGCGCTGTGGCGGGCGTTCGTCAAGCGGGACTGGCGCTACGCGGCGATCCTGGTCGGCTACGGCGCGGGCTTCCTGCCGTGGTTCGCCGACATCGACCGGCAGATGTACTTCTTCTACGCGGCGACGATGGCGCCGTTCCTGGTGATGGCGATCGCGATGATCTGCGGCGACATCCTGTATAAACCGGGGCAGAACGCTGAGCGACGAACGCTCGGGCTGATCGTCGTGAGTTGTTATGTCGCACTTGTCATTACGAACTTCGCCTGGATGTATCCGATTCTGACGGGCTTACCGATCTCGCAGGCGACATGGAACATGCAGATCTGGCTGCCTAGCTGGCGGTAGTTCCCGTTGAGCTTGCGGTATTGCTGTTTACGGGCCTAGCGGCGAGATTGACGCCTGGGTTGCCGATGAACACGTGTCCCGCGTTATCCACAGCCATGGCGTCAATCTCGCCGATAGCACGTCGTAACGGCTTAGCTGGAGGCCAGGCTGTAATCGTGGCTTTCAGCCAGGCTTGCAGGTTCCAGAGATCCGGGTCGATCCGGCGAACGGCCGCGATGTCGGCTTGGTATGCGGGCGTATCCGCGAACCAGCGAAACATCTTCTGAAGGTCGTCCTGACCGTCCAGGACTTCGACCGGCAAAGCCTCATACCGCGCGGACAAACCGACGTGCGCGCCGAAGGTGGCGGCGATCTCACTGCCTGTCAGCTCATCGCCAGCGATCTCGATCGACGCCGGGACCGCCGCAGGGTCGAGTAGCGCCGCAGCCACAACGACACCGATGTCACGGGCAGCGACCGTCTGCAACTTGATGCCGTCCGGAAAAGGGAGCCGTAGGACGAGTTCGTTGCCCTCGACCGTGGGAGCCATCGACAGGAAGTTGTCCATGAAGAACACCGGACGAATGATCGTGGTGCGAAGGCCACGTCCCAGAAGGTGCTCTTCGACCCGGCGCTTGGACTCGAAGTGCGGAACGCCCGAGTTGCGCTCAGCGCCTCCTACGGAACTGAAGACCACATGTGGGACCTGCGCAGCAGCCGCTGCGTCGGCGAAACCGACACCTTGCTGGATCTCGCCGTCGATATCGGGGTTCTGCGAGTCGCCGTAAGGGGTCGTCATGAAGAAGAATGCGTCGACCCCTCGGAGCGCATTGGTCAGCGACGCTGGGTCTTTCGTATCGATTTGCACCAGTTCCACCCCGCGGTTTGCCAGGTTGCGGGCACGTTCGGACCCAGTGCTGCGGACCAGTGCGCGCACCGATGCGCCTTGCTCGAGCAGAGCGTCGACAACTGCTCCACCCTGGGCGCCCGTCGCCCCAGCGACCGCGATCGTCCTCGTCGTTGATGTAGTCATGGTCAACTCCTTCGCTTATGTATGTACGATTAGCCCTTAGCCGGCTAACTATCGCTCGATGTAACCCTTAGCCGGCTAAAAGTATTCCGGAGGGAAGCATGAGCGCAGACAACACCGGTCCGGCTGCGCAGAACCGCGAGCGGTCAGCAACGATCAGCCTGTGGATCTCAGCCGTTGCGCGAGTGCATCGGCAACATGCCGGAGCGCTGCTACACGGGGTCGGCCTTTCTGCGGGGCAGGAACTGTTGCTCATGCTCCTCTGGGACAAAGAGCCGCGTTCGCAGGCGGAACTGACTCGCGAGCTCGCAATAGAGCCGCCAACGACGTCCAAGATGATCTCCCGACTGGCAAGAGCGGGTCTGATCACCCGTAAGCGATCCGAGTTGGATCGTCGAACCGTTCTCGTGACCCTGACCGAGGCGGGCCGGGCGCTGGAAGGTCCCGTGAACGCCGCGTGGCGCACACTCGAGGAGGACACCGTCGAAGCGCTCACTCCGCAGGAGCAGGACCAACTTCTGGTCCTGCTGGGGCGAGTTCTCGAATCTCTCACAGCCAAACGTCGAGCTTGAATCGCCATCCCACCGCGTGGGGTCAAGCTGCCGACAAGGCGTTGGCAGCGAACACACCCGCCTCGTCGACCATGCCGTTGACCCTGTAAGCGCTGTGCGCCGAACGATCAAGGCCGCCGGGAGCGCAGATTGGGTCGCCGGTGGCACAGAACTCAGACGGTTCGAGCCGACACGCTCGAGCCAATTGCGATCGGCGGAGCACTGTTATCGGCGATGTTGATGATCCACTCCCTGGGCGTCCCGAAAAGCACCACTGCCGCCATGTGATCGGTCACCGCAGGTGGCAACGGTCCGCTGACACCCGGGGGTAGCACGAAACCAGCTGGGGCCGTACCAGTGACGGGTGTAGGCAGCGACCGCAAGCGCCCTGGGAAGGAGTTCAACATCAACGCCGAATTCGCCCACCCGTCTACCAGCTGATGATTGGGATCGACTGCGAGGAAGACCAACCCCCTAGCGGATTCCGCGCAGTGCAAGCAATCGCAGGCGAGGAACTCTCCAGCGGCTTGGCTGGTTCCATATCCGCGTACACCCGAAACACACCCGGCACTGTGTCGTCCATCGTGCGCGCCTGGCGTTGCGCAGGCCAGCTACAAAGGATCCCTTGCGGCCGGACACGACATACAGCGTGGGCCGCCGCGGCCGGTGCCCAGCTCCGACGCCTCGATCGGCAGCACTTCGATGCCCGAATCGGCCAGCCGCGCATTGGTTTCCGCATTGCGCTCATATGCGACGACGACACCCGGCGCGACGGCCAGTGTGTTGTTGCCGTCGTCCCACTGCTCACGCTCGGCAGTCACCGGGTCGAGGCCCGTCGCGATGACCCGCAACTTCTCGATCTGCATCGCTTCAGCCGCCGCCTGACAGGAACGGGACCGCGTCGTCGATCCGCACCCCGCCGTCGCCGTTGCGGTGAATCGTGAACGCCGACAACGAATCCACCACACCCGGATACATCACCACCGCGTCGACGTCGACCATCGTGCACACCGTGTCGAGGTGCATCTGCGCGCGCTCCTGCGCAATCGGGACCGCCAGCACGGTGTGGGCCAGGTCGTCGTCGAACAGGCTGCGCGCCAACGCCTCCGCACCCGCCGGCGTGGTGCGCTCCCCCACCCCGACCGCGACCACTCCCGGCGCGAGCAGCAGCACGTCGCCACCCTCCACCGGCGCCGACCGCGACTCGTAGGCCCGCCGCACGCCCAGGAACTTCGGATGGTGGGCGTAGATCAAGTCGGTCAGCGACGTCTCCCGCACCCGTGCCGGCAACGCCAGCGACGTGATCGCCACCCGCGGTCCGATCCAGAACGACGAATCGCGGGTGAACAACAGGTTCGGCAGCGGGTCGATCACGAAGTCCCCGGCGTGGTGCATCAGCCGCACCAGCGACAGCTCAGCGCCACTGAACGGCAACTCGTTGAACGTCATCCCCGCCATCAGCACATGCGCCAGCGCCGCCGGATCCAGCGTCCGCAGGTACGTCGAAAGCTCTTGCGCCAGCGGCAGTCCCAGCCGCCGAGAGTCGACAGCGGCCGAAATGCCATGCATGCGCGCCGCCCCACTGTGCGACAGCGCCTCGGTCAACAGGTCCGCCAGCAGCAGCACCTCGACCCCACGCGAAGCCAACAACGTTGCGAACGCATCGTGCTCACGCTGCGCCTTGGCCACCCACGGCAGCCCGTCGAACAGCAGCGCGTCGTTGTTGCGCGGTGTCAGCCGCTGCAGTTCCGGCGCCCGGCCGGTGCAGGATCACGACCCGCAGCCGGCCCACCTCGGAGTCGCAGCCCAATGTCACGTCTAGCACCGTAGCGCCTAAGCTCACCTCAACTATGGTTGAGGTCATGGAGCTGATTCACGAGCTGACCCCCGGCGAGATGTCCCACCGCAGCGGTGTGGCGGTTTCGGCGTTGCACTTCTACGAACGCGAAGGCCTGATCGCCAGCCGCCGCACCAGCGGCAACCAGCGCCGCTACGCCCGCGAGACGCTACGGCGCGTCGCGTTCATCCGCATGTCCCAACGCCTCGGCATACCGCTGTCCCGCGTCCGCGAGGCGTTGGCCACCCTCCCCACGGACCGCGTGCCCACCAGCAAGGACTGGGCCAAGCTCTCTGCGGGCTGGCGCCAGGACCTCGACGACCGCATCCTGCACCTGCAGCGACTGCGCGACAACCTGACCGGCTGCATCGGCTGCGGCTGCCTGAGCCTGAAGACCTGCGCCCTGTCCAACCCCGGCGACATGCTCGCCGAGCAAGGCCCAGGCGCCGTACGCCTCTGACACTCGAACGCCTGTGCGATAGAATCGCGGCCATGGAGCTGGCTCTGCAGAGCTCGCTGTTCGAAGCCGCCGATCGGCGCCACCTCGGTGACGGCGCGTGGGTCGAGGTGCGCTCCGGCTGGCTGACGGACGCAGACTCGCTGTTCGACGAGCTCATGGACGTCATCCCGTGGCGCGCCGAGCGCAGGCCGATGTATGACCGCGTGGTCGACGTGCCGCGGCTGGTCAGCTTCCACGATCTGGTCGACGAACCGGCCCCGCATCCCCGGCTCAAACACATGCGCCGACGGCTCAACGACACCTACGCCGGCGAACTCGGCGAACCCTTCATCACGGCGGGCCTGTGCCTGTACCGCGACGGCAACGACAGTGTCGCCTGGCACGGCGACACCATCGGCCGCGGCAGCGCAGAAGACACCATGGTGGCGATCGTCGGCCTCGGTGCGACAAGGGTTTTCGCGCTACGCCCGCGCGGCGGCGGCAAGTCGCTACGGCTGCAGCACCGTCACGGCGACCTGCTGGTGATGGGCGGATCGTGCCAGCGCACGTGGGAGCATTCGATACCCAAGACCGCACGGCCCGTCGGCCCGCGGATCAGCATCCAGTTCCGTCCGCACGACGTGCGCTAGCCTTTGACGGCCGACACCGCCGCGGTGAGCAGATCCCGGGCGCGCTGCGTGTTCACCGGCGCGACCGGCTTGCCGGGCAGCACCAAAGGATTCGCCGTGACGATCACCACGAATGTGCCGAAGGTGGCGACGTAGTTGTACAGCTCGCCGGTGCGCGGCTTGCCGTCGACCATCGTCTGCAGAACGCGGTGAGTCCCAGAAGTGTGGACCCCGCCGATCTGCGGCGCCTCGACCACCTCGACGAGTCCACGAACCCCGCCGCCTGCGAAGCCCACCTTCTGGCAGTTCTCCGTCGGAACGTTGACCGGCACCGCCTCCGACGTCTCGACGGCGATGGCGATGAACCGGTTGCCCTCCCCTTCGGCCGTGGTCGCGGCCATGTTGCCCTTCGCCCCGGACGGCACCATCTGCTGGGCCGCGAACTTCGCGCAGTCGGCGGGATCGAACTTCATCCCGGGTGGCAGTGCCTGCGGCCCGAGCAGACGCGGGTCGATGCCCGTCGGCCCCACGTCGGTCACCTTGAACGGTGCGCCGAAGCTCGACCGCACGTTCTTGACGTTGGCGATGTCCGCGCGGGACAGGTCCGGTTCGGCCGACTGACCGGTCCCGCACGCCGCCAGGACACCGGCGCATGCGACCACGAGCGTGGCCCTCAGGGTGAACATCGCCGCAAGAGTACCCGCACGCCCGCGCTCAACTGCGCAGCGCCGACACCGTTTTCACGAGTAATTCCGCCGCGAATTCCTGTCCGAGTGGAGGATTCGGCGATCCGGGGTCGGTGACGACGGTGACGATTGCGACGTAGTCGCCCAGGTAGGCGGTGAATGTGTCAGCGTGCGAATCCGTTTCGGTGCCGCCCTCGACGACGATCGTGGTCGCGGCCGACATGCCGACGGTCGCGACGCCGTCGATCGTCGGCGCTGCGATGAACGTCACGCTGCCACTCGTGTGACCGGCCGTCAGCGTCCACTGCCCGCATTCGGCCAGCAGCGCAGGGTCGAGCCCCACCGGCGCCGGCGGTGTGCCCGTCGCCACCGCATACACTATGCCGCCACCACCCGACGCGGACCACCCGCGCGTCACGGCGCCGTCGGCGACGGGTTCGGCCAACGCGCCGCACTGTTGCGGGTCGGCCGTCCAGCCCGGGCCGAAACCCCACATTGCGGCTGGCGCCGCCCGGCCGTCAATGTCGCCCACCTCGTAGCCGGCCGGCAGGTCAGTGCGCACCCGCGCGATATTCGCGGGGTTCACCTGGACCGACGTGTCCGACGGCACTGGCGAACTGGCGGACGTCGACGGCTCGGAAATCCGGCCGCAACCCGCCACACAGAGCGCCACCACCGCGATCGTTGCGAACAGGCGCACGCGCTGTTGATAGCACAGGGATGCCCGCGCGGAATCGATTTGCGCTACCCGGGGTTTCACTAGTCAGACCGCCGGTGTCCGGAGGGGAATCTGGCGGTCGATCAACGACGTGGAAGGCACCACAAATGAATAGATTGATTATCGCCACGATTGCGGGAGGAGCACTCATAGCGCTGGGACTGGGAGTCCCGGCCAGCGCACAGGCCGCGCCGACGGGCCTTGGATCCGCGCAGGACGTCGTCATCGAGTTGGTGGATCGGGGCTACAACGTCGTCGTGAACAAAGTCGGTCCCGCGCCGCTCGACCTGTGCACGGTGGATTCGGTACGGCCCGGTGAAACGGTCTCCCGCCCTATGCAGGCGGGTCACGAGGTGGTCAGCAGCCAGGTCGCCGATCGAACGGTGTATCTGACGGCGAAATGCTGATTGCGCAGCCTGACGCCGGCTAGGCGGCGGCTTCCTGGTCGTCTTCCGCGTCCGTCGGGCTCGGGTCGGGAGTCGTTTTGTCGTCGCTATCTTCCTCCCGATCGGTGGGCGGCGAATCCGCTTGTGGCTCCGGCGAATCGAACTCGATCGGACCGCGTACCTTGGGTCGATCTTGCTCGGTCGCCGCCGGCGGCTCCTTCGTCTCCGGCGTGGTGGTTTTGGCCAGCTCCTGCAGCTCGGTCTCTGGTTCGACGGACTCTTCGTCGGAGTCCACGACGGGCTCGGGATCGCGCACCGATTCCTCTGGCTCTTGACCGACCAGCGACCGCGCCTCGGGCGCAACGGATTCCCCGCTGTCGTCATCGCCCGCCGCGAAGTCCGAAAAGCTCGTCGTCGTGGTTGTCGACGGCGGCTCGGGCAGCGGCGGGCCGCCAACGCCGTACGGACCTGCGGGCGTCGTGCCCAGTGGCCGTCCGAGGCCCATCTCCTGCAACGCGTCGTCGATGCCGACCGGAATGGCGGCCGCCAGGTTCAGCGCCAACGTGATCGGGTTTCCGATCGGCAGGAGGCTCGCTGCGGTGGGCACGCCGGGATTGACCTCGCGCAGATAAGCGTCCTCGACGGCCACTCGAGTCACGGTGTCCAAGAACCGCACGATCGGGCTGGGCACGCCGAGTTGTTCGAGGGGCATCAGGATCGGAAGGGTTCTGGCGGGGTAGAGGTAGTAGGTGGTGTCCCCGAGTTGACCCTGGTACTCGGCGTCGGTCAGCGGTCGGTCGATCACGTCACCGTGAAGATAGAAATAGGCAGCCAACGAGTTGATCGTGGCCAGGAGATTCAGCGGCCGATACGGAGCGTCGCCGCCGAAGATGTCGTACTGCTGCGCGACGTCAACGGTGGGATACGCGAAAGAGCCGTTGTCGAGCACCGCACTGTCGGTGGGCGTGGCGCCGTAGAACGTGATGCCGAAGAACGGGATGGTGGGCAGCCCGTTGCCGCGCATCAGGATGCCGCCGTTGCCACGCATGGGGTTCGAAATCAGGAAGAACGATGTCGTGTGGCCGGGAACGTAATTGTCGACCAAGTCCCGTTTGACGAGTGAGGCCACGACCGCGCTCTCCGAATAGCCCAACACAACGAGGGCGTCGCCCAGTGGCGGCGGGAAGACCGATCCGACATCTGGGTTGAAGATGCAGTTGGTGGCGTTCAGGCAGTTGTGGAGGTTCTTTCGCCCCTCAACGACGGTCTGGTCGAAGGTCTTCGAGCCGAACACCGGGAAGAACTCCGCGGGGTAGGTGACCGCCACAGCGTTGTCCACCGACCCCGCAGTGCCCGCAGGAGCGGCCGCCGGCGAGTTGATGTAGCCGTTGACCGCGTTGTTCAGGTACGCCGTCACGAACGCCGGCGAGTCCTTCGGCCCCATCAGCGGATGGTCTGCTCCGCCCATGATCAGCGCGGTGGCCGCCTGCAGCTGCACAGCCGTCGTCATCGTCCAAGCCACCGTCAATCCGACGGTCCCGAGCAGCGCCAATAGAGCCACGCACAGCGAACGCGCGATCACCCGCATGATCCCGACTCCTCCGTCAATTAACAACACGCTGGAAAATGTGCCCGCCAGAGCCGGTCGCTGACTCGGAGTTACCTGGCGCTCGACCCCCAGTAGCTGCACAGCTGGGATTTTGCTCCTACGGCGGCGAATAGAGGGCGCTTTCGACGAAGGCCACCTGGAAGAACACGCTGCGCTCGAGAAGATCTTCTTGGCGGCGGGTACAAGAACGCACTGCAGCAAACGCGCACTGACGGCAATCGACACCCCGCGGGGCTAGAATGCGTTGCCCCACCCCGTCCGCCACCGTGAATCGCCACGCCGCGTAGCGCTTTTGGCTGCATTCGGTGTTTGCCGACCGTAGGCTACGGCGCAGATTCCAATGAACGGAGACCATATGACAACGTCACGCAGCGCCGGCATCATCGCGGTCGCGGCTATCGCCCTTGGTATCGGCCTGGTGGGCTGCGGCTCCGACACCAAGTCCGAGCCGGCCGCGACGGAGACGACCAGCGAGACGACCACCACCAGCGCGGCGGCGGCGGCCACGACGTCCGCACAAGCGGCGAAACCGAACTACACGATCGTCGACTACATCCGTGACAACGGCATCGTGGAATCCCCGGTGCACCGAGGCGATCCCGGTTCTCCCACCATCGACATGCCGTTCCCGCCCGGTTGGCAGGACGCCGGCCCAAATGCACCGGAATGGGCTTACGGCGCAATCGTTTTCACCGACCCCGCCACGGCTCAGGATCCACCGACCATCATTGCGCTGGTGTCCAAGCTGACCGGCAACGTCGACCCGGCCAAGGTCCTCGAATTCGCGCCGGGTGAGATCAAGAACCTGCCGGGATACGAGGGTGGCGAGTCGGGCAACCCGAGCACGCTGGGCGGGTTCGACGCCACACAGATCGGCGGCACCTACACCAAGGACGGCGTCAAGCGCGCTATCGCCCAGAAGACCGTTGCGATTCCGGGGCAGGACGGGCTCTACGTGCTGCAGATCAACGCCGACGGCCGCGAGGACCAGCTTGGCCCGCTGATGGATGCGACGGCAGTCATCGACGAACAGACGAAGATCACCCCCTGATATGACTGCCATGACACCTCCGGTGCCCGACCCCGATGTCAGCGGGGAACAGGCGGAAGCCGAGCCCGAAACCTCGATCGTCAAGAAGTTGCTCGGGGTGATGAGTCCGCGGTTAGTGCTGTCGCAGGCCGACGGCTACCCGGTGGTGATCAAGCAGTTCCTCCAGTTCTGCCTGATCCTGGTCTATCCGGCATTCGTGTTCGCGCCGCTGTTCGCGCTGGCGGTGTACTACGCCATCCTGGTGCCCGGGTACTACGCGCTGCTGGCGGTGTCTTGGGTGCTGTTCTGGCCGTTGCGGATGAGCCAGAAGAAGAAGAGTCCCGAAGAGTACGAGACCTATAGGGCGAACTACTGGAAAAGGAGTTGGTAGCGGGCCTGTTCAAGCGCTGTAGCGATCACGCCCTGGACATCGCTGAGGCCGCCGCCACCTGTTCGGGCGTCGGCCGTACACCGGTGTAACGCTCGAACTGTTCGGCGGCCTGCAGTGCGATCACTTCGGCACCGGTGATGACGTTGACGCCGGCCGCGCGTGCCGCCTTCATCAACGGTGTCTCCGACGGTAGCGCTACCACGTCAAACACGGTGTGCGCCTTGACGATTGTCGCGTCGTCAAATGCTGCGTCGTTCTCCTCCGCCCCGCCGGCCATCCCGACCGGGGTGACGTTGACGATCACTGGCGCCGTGAGGGAACCGACGTCGGTGGCGTAGTCGTAGCCGAGTCGGCCCGCAAGCGCGCGGCCCGTTTCAGCGTTGCGCGCGACGACGATGCCGCTGCGAAAGCCGTTGTCCCGGAACGCGGCACCCACGGCGTTGGCCATGCCACCGCTGCCGCGAATGAGCACGGAGTCGTCAGCATCCAGCCCGTGCTCGGCGATAAGCCGTTGCACCGCAATGTAATCAGTGTTCGATGCGGTGAGGCGTCCGTCGTCGTTGACGATCGTGTTGACCGCGTGGATGGCCCGCGCGGACGGCTCCACCTCGTCGACGAGTGCGATGACGTCTTCCTTGAAAGGCATTGAGACAGAACAGCCCCGGATGCCCAGCGCACGCACACCGCCGATCGCGGCGACGATGTCGGTGGTCGTGAACGCCTTGTAGATGAAGTCCAGGCCGAGTTCGTCGTACAGAAGGTTGTGGAACCGGGTCCCGATGTTACTGGGCCGGCCCGCCAGCGAAATGCACAGCCGGGTGTCTTTATTGAGAGGCGGCCGCATCAGCCGACGGCCCGAATGACTTGGCGGGTGGCGTCGCGGATCTGACCGGACAGCTCGCGAGACATTGTCAGATTCTCCGGCGGAGGAATATCAACGACGGTTGTGACGACACCCAGGTCGTCGCGGTGCCAGACCGCACCGTAGCGATCGAGGATCGTGCGCATGGGGAGATTGTCCGTCAGCACTCGCGCCGAGAAGAACCTGATGCCGTCGTACCACGCCGTCACCGCGACGACGTCCATCAGGAGCGAGCCAACTCCCCGGCCCTGGTAGGCATCGGCGACGGTGAACGCCACCTCGGCGAGCGAAGGATTGGTTTCGTCGCGGACGAACCGTGCGTCGGCCACCACGGGCCCGTCGGCCCCGTCCGTCATCACCCAGACGAAGTGGTCGACGTAGTCCACCTCGAACAGGTATCTCATCAAGGATCTGGTCGGTCTCCGCATCGACTGAAAGCGGCGGTACAGCGTTTCGCTGGAGAACTCGACCGGGCCCTTCGACGTGCGTTCGTTGTCGCCGGGCAGGACCGGCCGCAGGTGTAGTTCGGTGCCGTCGCGCAATTGAACGGGGATGGGCGTGATGAACGCTGCGAGCCGCTGACGGGCCGTGCGCAGCAGCTTCTCGACCATGCCCGGCACTTCGAGCATGGTGGAGAACGCTTCTCGGCCACCGACCCAGCCGGTGAGCCGTTCGGTCGCGACCACCGTTGCGGTCCGCGGCGCGTTGCGCAGCAAGGCCATCTCGCCGACGATCAAGCCGGGCGTCAGCTCGACGACCGTGTCATGGCCGTCGACTCCGGTGTGCGTGACTTCCGCCCGCCCGGATCCGATGAGCAAGAACGAGACTGCGAGTTCGCCCTGCTGCATCAACACCTGCCCGGGCGCCGCGGTCAGCGGCCGCAACTGCGCGGCGAGGGGCACCAGAGCCTCGGTTGGGCAGCCGGCGAAGAACTCCAATGCGGCGAGTTCGTCGGCACGGACAGCAATCAGGCCGGCCACCGTTGAAAGGCTACGGTGTCCTCGTCGGGACGAGCAACAAAAGTGATTTCAGCTACTCCCGGCATCGTCGTCCGGTGAACGCGGACAGGGACGGTTTCGCCAACGCCGTGACGCACCGCGGCTCGCGCGGATGTCCGTCCACGTCCCAGCGGACAGACGTTATTGCGGTCGGCTCCGTCGACCCAATCTCGAACCGGGGAGTCCACCCTGCGACCAGAATTGACGCCTACGGCAAATAGTTGACCGGCGGCTGGCAACGCCATCGGTTGACAGTCGTGAATGTTGTCCCTGTCACAGCAGAAATGGGACCGACTCTCGGACCATCCGCGTCAACAAGGACCGGCTGAGCGCTACAGCTAGTCACAGTTCTGTTGGCGCGGCCGGTGGTGCACGTATTTGCGAATGAAACTGAATCGCCAGCAAATCGGAGACTACGGCAAACTCTCCACGCGCTCCATGGGCGAAGCGCGCGATCGGGCGCTCTGGCTTAGCATCTACCGCAGACGAAGGCGTGCAGAATCGTCCGCTATTGCTAAGCTCGAAGCAATTATCCGCCAGGTCAATTAGCAAACGCGCTGCTCGGGGGTCAGAGCCGTGCCGGACAGGAAGGTCGACGTACGCCGATGATGGGGTCCTCCATCCCCGCCGTGCTGCGCGAGCGCGCCAGCCTGCAGTCCAACGACGCAGCTTTCACGTTCGTCGACTACGGGCAGGACGGGACCGCAGTCTCCGAAACCCTGACGTGGTCGCAGCTGTATCGGCGGACAGCAAACATTGCATCCGAACTCAGCGCCTGCGGGTCGCCTGGTGACCGGGCGGTCATATTGGCTCCGCAGGGCCTGGACTACATCGCCGCGTTTGTCGCGTCGTTGCAGGCGGGCCTGATCGCGGTTCCGCTGTCGGTCCCGCAGGCGGGCGCCCATGACGAGCGGGTGAACTCGGTGCTGCGAGATACAGCGCCGTCGGTCATCCTCACGACGTCGTCCGTCATGGGCGATGTCACCCCGTACGCGCAGTCGACCGACTCCGGCCCGGCTGTCGTCGCGGTCGACACCCTGGATCTGGCGCCCCGCAAGAGGTCGCGTGTTCGGGGCGACGCCGGCCAGGAGATCGCTTACCTGCAGTACACCTCGGGATCGACGCGCGAGCCCGCCGGGGTCATGGTCACCAACCGCAACCTGTCTGCCAACTTCGAGCAGATCTACGCCGACTTCTTCGTGGACTTCGGGAAGGTCGCCCCGCCGGACACCACCGTGGTGTCGTGGCTGCCCTTCTATCACGACATGGGCCTGCTCCTGGGTGTCTGTGTGCCGATTCTGGGCGGCCTGCACAGCGTGGTCATGAGCCCGATGTCGTTCCTGCAGAGTCCGGCGCGGTGGATGCAGTTGATGGGCAGCCACACCCACGTCATGAGCGCGGCGCCGAACTTCGCGTTCGAACTGGCGGCACGCCGCACGACTGACGCCGACCTGGCCGGCCTCGACCTGGGGAACGTTCTCGGCCTGTTGAGCGGAAGTGAGCGCGTGCACCCGGCGACGCTGCGGCGCTTCACCGACAAGTTCGCCCGCCACGGATTCCGGGACACCGCGATACGGCCGTCGTATGGACTCGCCGAGGCGACGGTGTATGTCGCCACGCGCCGCCCGGGCGATCCGCCAGAGGTCGCGCACTTCGAATCCGAGAAGCTGTCCGCCGGCCACGCGAAGCGGACCTCGAACGGATCCGGCACTCCCCTGGTCAGCTACGGCAGGCCGGAGTCGAACACCGTGCGGATCGTCGACCCGGAGACCCTGACCGAGTGCCCGGCGGGAAAGACCGGCGAGATCTGGGTGTACGGCGAGAACGTCGCGGCGGGCTACTGGCACAAACCGCAGGAGACCGAGCGCACGTTCGGTGGGCGGCTGGTCGCTCCGTCGCAGGGCACACCCGAGGAGCCGTGGCTGCGTACCGGTGACCTGGGCTTCTTCTCCGAGGACGAGCTGTTCATCGTGGGCCGGGTCAAGGATCTGCTGATCGTCTACGGGCGCAACCATTACCCCGAGGACATCGAGGCGACGATCCAGGAGATCAGCGGTGGCCGGTGCGCGGCGATCTCGGTCTCCGAGGGGCACATCGAGAAGCTGGTGGCCATCGTCGAGGTCAAGAAGAAGGGCGACTCCGACGAGGAGGCGATGGCCCGGCTCGACACCGTCAAGGGCGACATCACCTCGGCGATCTCACAGTCGCATGGGCTGAGGGTCGCGGATCTGGTGCTGGTATGCCCCGGTGCGATTCCGATCACCACGAGCGGCAAGATCCGGCGGTCGACCTGTGTCGAGCATTACCAAGCCGATCAGTTCGCCCGCTTAGACGCATAAGCCTTCATTACGCGACCCACGCCAGCGCGCGGCAGTTCGGCCAACAATCCTGAAGCAAACCGCCGGCCGTCGACTCGTCATCCCTCAAGGTGACCAGATGCGCCCACCCTTCGTCGACAGCAAACTGTTGGTGGTCCTTCTCCCTCGCCCAAACAGCGACGAATCGTCTGGTATTTAGGGGTTTTGACGCAACGGTCACCTGCAAATGCAATAGTAGCCAGCTAAGCCCATCCTGGCGGTTATCTCACAATGAGCCTCGGGGAGTAGCAATGACGTCCGTCCGGAACTGGAAACAAACCGCCGGCCACTTTTCGACGCTCACCAAGGTCGCCGCCGCTTGGCCATCCCATGAAAGAAGTTCCGAAGGAACGGCCGCCGTTGAGATTTCCTCATCGGTAACCACTCCCGACGCACGGTCGGGGAATTCGAGACCGATGATGGCCACTACATATGCCAAATACATCGGCCGCGTGGGCGCACTGGCAGTTGCGCTCGGCGTGACCGGCGCGGTAGCCACCACGCCAGGAGTGGCATGGGCCGACGAAGCGCCCTCGTCCACTTCGTCCAGCTCACCTGCGCCGGAATCGAACGACACACAGCAGTCACTCCCCTCTGCCGCGGACCCGACTGCGACATCCATCACTTCCGGGTCGGCCCCGCCGGCGATCGATCCCGCGCCGACGAATTCCGGCGACTCCACTGGCGACTTGGGCGACGGCATTGACGTTGCGAGCGGATCGACGTCGCAAACCGTGACCACCCATGAAGGGGGTGTGATCGTGCGCTCCTCCGGCGGCGCGCACACCGCAGAGGTTGTCGATGACGGCACGGCCCCCGGGGACGGCGAACCTACGGACGGAACCGGCGAGGAGCCCATAGTGGTGGAGCCCGGGGTCGAGCAACCCACCGCCGGGGAAGAACTCGAGCCCGCCACCGAGCAAGCCACCTCCGGTGAAGATGTCGAGCAGCCCACGGCCGGTGAAGACAACACCCCGCAGACGCCGCCGGATACACCGGCCACCACGCAGCCGCTCGAGAATGCCTCGAGCGCAGAACAAGTCACGTATGAGCCGACGGCCCGGCTATTGACTGCGACGAATGGCCAAGCTGCCGGCAAGGCCAATCAAATTGCGGCCGCACTCACCACATTGCCAACTCCGGCGTCGATTGTGCACGACATCAAAGCCACAGTGACAAAGTGCGTATGCGGCTTTATCAACCAGGCGATAAGCCTGATCAACGGACTGAGCGGACTGATGGCCGGCGGTGCAGCAGGACCAGCTGGCCCGGCAGCCCCGGCTGAGTCTCCGATGGGGTGGGCCGTGCTGGGATGGGTGCGCCGACAGGTCGACCAAGCGGTAGAGGCCTTCGGCAGGACGCCAGTTGCGCACTTCTTCCATCAGGTCACCACCCAATTCATCCAAGCAGTAACGGACTTCGGCAATTCGCCGACAGGCCGCCAGATCTCCTCGCAGGTCTTTCAAGCACTGCAACAGTGTCAACCGTCGACGGCGTTACCGGCCGAATTCGACCGCGCCACCGTCGTGGCCGGGCTCAACGAACCGACGGATTTCGCCTTCCTAGCGGATGCGGACGATCCCGACCAGATCCATCGAATTCTCATCACCGAAAAGGCCGGAGCGGTCAAGATGTACGACCCGCACACCGGCACCCTGACCACGCTGGTCGACCTGCCCACGGTGACCGCCGATGGTGAACGCGGGCTGGTCGGCATCGAGGTGGATCCGCAGTTCTGGACGCATGGCGCGCAGGGCTACCACACCATCTACGTCGCCTACACGGGAGCGGACAACTACGACCGGCTGTCGAGCATGACACTCACGGAATCATTGGATGCGGTTGTCAACGAGACGGAACTCCTGAAATCAACCGAGCTGGGCAACAATTTCCACCACGGCGGCGAAATCCAATTCGACCCCCAGGGTCGCTACCTCTACTGGGCGGTGGGCGACAACACCGACAGCGCCAACGCACAGGATCTGACAAACATCCACGGCAAGATCTTGCGCCTGAACCGCGACGGCACAGCACCTGACGACAACCCGTTCGTCGATGTGCCGAATGCCGTAGATCAGATCTACGCCTACGGTTTCCGCAATCCGTACCGCTTCACCTTCACCCCGAACGGCAAACTGTTGGTGGGTGATGTCGGCGAGGCGACTTGGGAAGAACTCAACGTCGTGACACGCGGCGGCAATTACGGCTGGCCGGACGAAGAAGGCGCCTGCAGTGGGTGCGGGTATGTCAACCCGGTCTACGCCTATCGCCACTCTCTGCCGCCGGTTAACGCCGGAGCCATCACGTCCGTCGTCGTCTACACCGGGACGACATTTCCTGCGGGCTACCAAAACAAGGTCTTCATCGCCGATTACTCAATCGGCTGGATCAAAGAGCTGACTTTCGATTCCGAGTTCTCCAGTCTGATCAGCGAGCGGACCTTCGACAGCCAAGCAGGCACGACCGTCAAGCTCGCCCAGGGGCCGGACGGCAACCTCTATCAGTTGACGATCTACCCTGGCCGCCTGTCCGTGATCGCCCCATCGGAGGGGAACCGGGCGCCGAGCGCTGTCATCACCGCGACGCCGAGCAACGGCGCCGGCAGTTCATTGCAAGTCCAGTTGTCTTCTGCAAGTTCCAGCGATCCCGACGGCGACACCTTGACGTACCACTGGGATTTCGGCGACGGCGGCACCTCAACAGAAGCCAATCCGACGAGGGTGTACACCACCGCCGGCCCATACAGCACGTACACCGTCACGCTAACTGTTAGTGACGGCGAAAAGACCAGCGTCGCGACACAACAGATCACCGTCGGCAGTACACCGCCAACCGCGGCCGTAACTGTTAACAAGACCACGTACAACGCGGGCGACACCATTGCGTTCACCGGCACAGGTTCCGACGCCCAAGACGGCACCGATCTGACCTACAACTGGACGGTCGTATTTCATCACGCTGACCACGTACATCCGTTCCGCGACAACATCATTGGACCCACTGGCAGCATCACGATCCCTCGCACCGCCGACCAGCTCTATAACACCTTCTATCGGATAACACTCACGGTCACCGACAAGAGTGGCCTGTCGACGACACAGTCGGTCGACGTCAAGCCGAACCTGGTCGCGCTCACGTTCGATGCGAGCAACCCTGCGGTGACGTACACCATCGACGGCGTGCCCCACAAAGGGCGTTACACCGAGCAAGCCGTCGTCGGCGTCGAGCACGTGCTGAATGCCCCTTCGCCGCAATCCGTCAGCGGCGGACAACTGGTATTCGGCAGTTGGTCCGACGGAGGAGCGCAAAGCCACACAATCATCACGCCCGCCACTGGCACCAGCTATGTGGTCACATACGACTTGATCACGGCGCAGACAGCGATCACATCGTTGGCCTGACGCCTATTCGAACACATCAGCCCTAGCGCGTCACTGCGTCGGCGACGGCGGCCCGGCGATCACCATGAGCCGGGATCAGCACCATCGGCGTTCTGACCTCGACCAGAGCGTCTACCGACAGCCGAGCATCCTCGCGCAACCCTCGACCCTGCGAATCGCAGCCGCGGGATCTGCCTGATTTCGATCACCGATACCTCCCCGCTGGTTCATGCCGCCACGACGGCGGCGCGGCCGGAAGCCCCGAGCGACGCCGAGGAGTCCCATAGCTGGCATCCCAGGTGGTGCATCAATGGCAACTCAGCGGGCTACACACTCAAGGCGCAAGCAGCCAACCAGATGGCATTTGCCAATTAGTTTTGGGCTGCATTGAGATCCCGCAGAACCACCGTGCTTGTACCGTAGTTTGTCACGGCTAGCATTCCGTCACTTGAAACGTCTACGCCGTGCGGAAAACTAAAAGCGTCGTCATCAATAGGATCAAGCTGCTGACCGGATTCAAGATCAAAGACCGATACATTGTCGTCATGTTGATTGTTTGCATAGAGACGCCCATTATAAGTTGCGGCGGCATCAAAGTGCGCACCGGGCGACTCGGCTAGCAACTTGAATTCGTCGCCGACCAACTTCCAGACGCCTGCGCTAGTTTCCCTGTAAGCATTCAAACTCGCATCCGCTGTGTCCGCGACAGCGTAGAGAGTTCCGTCATCGTCAAAGCATGTATCCCTTGGGCCCCATGGGGACGGAAGTCGCCATGTTTTTCCCTGGGAAACCGACACAATCCTCGGTTTGGCACCGGAATGATATGCGATTACAAGGTCGCCGTCAGGCCCGTAGGAAACGCCGTGGCTAAACGTCCTAAAACGATGAAGCGGGCCTTGCATCAGCGGCGCTAATTTTGACTCCCGGACCGTCTCAAGTAATTCGAAGCCGCGCGGCCCCAACTCGTAGAGGCTGTACGCAGACGCCCAGCAACCACTCACCGCGACGAGCCAGCGATCTTGGTCGACTTTTGTGGCCGCAACGTCGTCAGTTGGATGCGGCGTTTCGGCCATGTGCAGTGGCTGATCTCCGGTGTCGAGGTCGAACATCGCCATCCGCAGGCCGCTGCGGTGGTTGACAAGATACCTGCGGTTGTTCAGCCACCAAACACCTGTCAGCGTCGAGTAGCGATCCCCGCGCGAAGCAATATGCAAGGGGGGCGTATTTGCTCGATTTGGCTCTTCCCACGAAAGTACGGATCGCAAAACTCTCCCCCGTCCTCACCCGTCGACCCACTATCAGATGCCGTATGGCGACGACTCCGTCAATGGTGAGAACTTGCGCAGCCTACTTACCGGCACATACCGCCGACATAGTAGCAAGAGCATGTCCCGAGTTTCGTGGAACTTGGGTGACGATCCATGGGTGAACTCTAGGGGGCGGCACCGACAGGTTCGGTTTCGGCGCTCGTTTTGGGATGGGCGTGTCGGTGCAGCGCGGTGACGAGGTGGGGCATTTGCTTGTAGCCCTTGCTACTCATCACCGCCGGATGGGTACTGGTGCTGACTGCCGTATTCGCTCCGTTGGCCGTCCGCGGCTACCGCAAGGCCGCTGAGACCGCCGCGATGGCGTGACGCCCTGATTTGCTGCGGCGATGCGCCCAGGTCGTAGGTTGTGGGCATCTGGAATTCAGCTGACTTGCGCCGCTCCGCGCGGAAACCTTGTTGCCACCAGTACATGACTACTGTGTGTGACAGCAGCCGAAGCGGTGGTTTTCGGGCATCTGCCCAGGCGTTTGCGAGCCAGTTGCGAACGGCGCGACGCCGCGCAACGGGCTCGCCCGTTCGCTGTTGGTCCACCTGGTAGGCCCACTGCATATACGCTGCGCCCCGGCCGAACCGGCGCCACTGGCTCGCGAGCTCACGCATCGTGGCGCGCGGCTGCCACTCCATGAGCACGCGGTAGTCAGCGGCGAAGGTCCCCAGCGACTGCTCCTGGATCCGCCAACAGATGTCGGCGTCACCGCTGCTGCGCATTCGCCGAAACCCTCCCACCTTGTCGAAAGCCGCCTTGTCGATGCCAAGATTCGCCGTTGCGGCGTACGAAGGTTTACCCGGTATGGGGCCCGCTTTCGGGAGTCGATGAGTTTGTTCGCTTGCGGAGATGCGGGCGGCCAGCGTAGGGCCCGATTGGGTGCGGACATTGGTCGAGGACAACGCGACCGTAGGTTGGCTCTGCAACCTGCGGTGTGCGTCGATGAACTCTGGCAGCGGGCGACTGCGGGCATCCAGGAACAGCAGGATGTCCGCGGATGATCGGCTGGCGGCGACCTGCCGAGCGTAGTAGGGCCCCTGGCTGACGGGAAGCGTCAGAACGTTCGCTCCCAGCGCTCGGGCAACCGCCGCCGAGTCGTCGGTGGACGCGTCGTCGATCACCGTGACCACATCGCCCTCGGCCAATTGCGGGAACAGTGGCCCAAGCGCCAACGGGAGGTGCTCGGCCATGTTGCGGACCGGCATGATCACTTCGATCGTCTTGCTCGCCATCAAGCCACCAAGAACCCGGTCACCGCCCGGCTGGTCGTGCGCCGCGTCAAAGGCGCCAATCAGGCCGACGCGCTGTTCTCGGTCTGGCGTTACCACCTCTTTCTCACCAACTCCACCGAACCCGTCGCCGACGCCGACATCACCCACCGCCGCCACGCCATCATCGAAACCACCTTCGCCGACCTCATCGACGGCCCACTGGCCCACATGCCCTGCCGGACAGTTCGGAATGCCTGCGGGTTTCCCGTAGACACCGAGCGTTCGCTCGACGATGTCGTAATACGGCGCCAGGTCTTCGTACGACAACGGCCAATCGACGCCGTCTCCACGGACGCTTGCGGCTTTGAGCTCATAATTCGACATGCGGGGTACATGTCTCGTCCACGTGTGAAGGCGGCCGCCAAGTTGCCGGCCCCTGAACCAGAGGAATGTTTTTCCTTGAGGCGTTGTATAGGGATTATTTCTGTCATTGATGAAAACTGCTTGGTGGCCTCGGAGAACTGTCCGCATCGAGCCTGGACCTGCTGACCCTGAATCCCCGATATCACGCGTTCCACCACCCGTATCCCGCCCACTTTCGTGTCGGCAGGAAAGTCGCGGGCTATGTCAAGGTTTCCGCCAGCCTCGAGCAGAACAACGTTCAGGCCGCCTTCCGTCAGTTCCTTGACAGCCCACGAGCCTGAGGCTCCCGAGCCGACGACTATGGCGTCATACATCGGGTTCATTTCTGCTCATACGTGCGTGTGTCTTTCCCCACCGGCGGCAGCGAATGCCTGAGTCGCACCCCCCGCCCTCACAAGGACGAACGCGTTTCCAGGCACCCCACCCAGTCTGTAGATGGAACCCGAGCAACAGCACCTGTTTGCCCAACCTCCCCGCGATGTATTTGACTATGCAAAGAGGCTTGCCTGACAGCGAGTGTCGTTCGCCAGGAGAAGGCCCAGCTCGAAGCTGATTTCGGCATGAGGATGGGACTGCCCGCTTGCCAAAGATGGGACTACCTGGCTAGGTGCCTGGGTCAATGACCAAGGCATTAATCCCGCCAAAGGCACGCTTTACGCCGACTGCCGGCGAACTGCGGATGCCCGTGGCGGGCGACACCTGCGGAGGGTGACAGGAATGTGTTGGATATGGCCGTGAGGGCACCGCAATGTGGAGGTAGCTAACACACGCAACCCCCTATCCATGCACCTCAAGCGCCAGCACAACGCCCAGGGGCGCGATCGGGGGAGATCGCGGCGCTCGCAAAGCCAGCAACGAGCCGGCCTCGTGTGCCACAACTACCGCGCCACCGAGTTCCAGGCACTGATCTTGCGCAGCCAGCTTGTTGCCCGCTACAACACCAACGCAGCCCCTATCGAGGCACTCCTCGCCGGCAACAACGCCGTCCGCGTCCAGTCGCGCGGCCGCCGGTCCACGCAGCAGAATTGCTACGGCTTCCTGACCATCTGGGATGGCCCCGCGGCCGCCGACATCCCCATGGAACGGATCCACAAGGCCATCCAGGCCGAGGGGTTCGTCTCCAGCCCGACCTACGGCCCAGTGTCCACCCACATGCTCTTCAACCTCGCCAAGAGCCAGTTCCGCCTCCCCGAGGGCGGCTGCCCCGTGACCGACGGCATTGCCGCCAGTCGCATGTCCGGCTTCATCCACTATTGGCTGGGCGCCGAGGCCAGCACGGTCGACCGTATCGCCGAGATCTACGCGAAGGTCGCGGGGAATCTGGATGCGCTCCGCACCGTCAAGGACTGACGGCCCGCACGTCTGGCCACGGACCTGGAGCGATTCGGTCTTTTGACCGAACACGTCGGCCGTAGGCCGTCACCGCGTCGGCGACGGCGGTCCTACCCTCGCCTCGCGTTTCATCGAAGCTCTCGTCCAGTGGCCGTTTGCGCCCGCGACCAGATGTCGTGCTCCACGAGAGCGTTGACTAACGGATTTCCTTCCATTCCTTACTCGCCGACCTTTTGAACAGCCAGACCGACATCGAATTAGTGAACCATTGCCACGCCAGTCTCGGCCAGCCGACGGAATGTGCTCGCCTTCCGGTGTGGTAGACGGTGAGGCTCTTTTCGAAGCGCGTCCGGCCTATCTTGGAAAGCCGTTGAAATAAGTCCATATCCTCGGCGGCAGCCAGCTTCTCGTTGAATCCGCCGACACTCCTGAAAGCGTTGGCGGTTATCATCTGAAACTCGCCGCCCGCCGCGCCGATGCGGAGGAGGTTATTGAAAAGTAGGAATTGAAGGCCGAGCAGTTTGAAGAAGATGCCGTCGACCACGGTTCTTCGACCAGGGACGACCTTGTATTGCACTGTCAGGGCAACCAGTCGGTCATCCGACCGAAACGCCTCGTCCGCGGTCGCGAAGAAACCGTCGATGTCGGGAATGACGACGTCGGCATCAAGAAAGACGAGATACTCGCCTTTAGCCGCCGCGGCCCCCATGTTTCGTGCCAAAGCAATGGTCTGCCGGGCCGGCTGATCGTAGATGACGATGTTGTCGGTGTACTTTCGGCAAATTTCTACGGTGCCATCCATGCTATTGCCGTCCGAGATGATGATCTCGTGTTTTCCCGAATAGGCCGCTAGGCATTGCAGGGTTTCGTCGATGGTCTTGCATTCATTTAGTGTCGGTATCACAAAGGAGATCATGCTGGTAAGTACCGCGGTTTCTTAGATACCGAATAGAGCCCTGCCATCGTCACTTCACAAGGCCGATCTCTGCAATCACCGGCTTATAAGGCATGGCGCTTTCCAACCCCCATGGTGTCGGCACATGTACTGACTGAACTTTGCAGCAGTTTATATGCTCGATGATCAGCAGGCAGGAGGCCGTTGGTTGGGAAGGATGACCCAGCGGGTCAGAGGCGTCGCGTCAGGTCGCCGTCCATCCATATCCCGCACACGCCGCAACATTCGGGGTCGTCGACCGCTGGGGTGTGGCTGCCGGCCTGGCGGCAGATGACGATGTTGCGATCGACCCGGTCACGGCTGGCCTGCACAGCGTCGACCAACGGGTTGTGCACGATTTGGTAGCCGCCGCCTTGTCGGATCCACCTGTTCTCCATGCGCAGCTCGATCGCGGCGGTGGTGGTGTCGACAGGATGGGAGTCGAGGAAGCTGTCGGGGATGAACCCGGGGTTTGCCGTTCCGATGCTGTGAGTAGCGGCGCAGACGTACAGCACAAACGAATCGTGCGCCAACTCGGCTCCAGCACACTTTTCGCACTGACACGCCTGGACGAAGTCATATGTGCTCATCGCAGACCCTTCGCCAACTCGGCGCCATCCATTGGAGGAGAGTGCCCATCTCGGTAAATTCACAACCGTTTGCCTTCGCGAAAGTATGCGTACCACCTGAGAGTAGGCTGAGCTGCTGCCGTGCAAGAGCGCAGAAACGCTCCCAAAGCAACACGGTTTGGTCACGTCGACGGGCGCGCCGAAGGGGTCCCCAGCGCCGGGGACAGATCGCGGGCCCCGCGCGATGCTTGTCCGCCGTCGATACCGGCCGTTCGCTAACTCGTCGCAGCTAACACAACCCGAGCCCACGTGGCCCAACCCGGAGGACCCCTTAGGCGCCCAACACAACGCCGCCCACGGTATGGTTTTGATTTGTGATTGAGCTAATGGGCGTCAGCAAAACATACGGGGGACGGTGCCCGCATTGCGGGATGTTAGCTTTGCCGTTCCTACCGGGTCAGTCTGCGCGCTGCTCGGTCACAACGGCGCGGGAAAGACAACCGCGGTCAAGATCCTCTCCACCTTGCTGCGGCCAACCTCCGGCCGTGCAGTCGTCGCCGGGTACGACGTCGTCCGACAGCCCGCACAAGTGCGGGCAAGCATCGGAGTCACCGGACAAGAAGCCGCCGCTCGATCCGCTGCTCACCGGCCGGGAGAACCTGGTGTTGTTCGCCCGGCTGCGGGGATTGCGCCGCGCCCATGCGCGGCGCGCGCCGACGAGTTGATCGATCAGTTCGACATGGCACACGCGGCCGACCGCGAAGTGTCCACCTACTCGGGAGGCATGCGGCGCCGGATCGATATCGCAGCGGCGCTGGTCGTTCCGCCGAAGGTGCTCTTCCTCGACGAGCCAACGACCGGGCTGGACCCGCGCAGCCGCCGCGACGTATGGGCGCTGGTGTCATCGCTAGCCGCGCAGGACGTCACAGTCCTGCTCACAACGCAGTATCTCGAGGAAGCCGACATTCTCAGCGATTCCATCATCATTCTTGACGGCGGCCGGGTGATCGCCAGCGGGACGGCCGAAGACCTGAAACGTCGGGCGGGATTCAGCTACTGCCAGGTCACGCCAGTTAATCCGGCCGACGTGTCCCGGATCGCCGCCGCGCTCGCCGATCTCGGTGACGTGGAGACCGATCATGAGGCATACGCAGTTTCGGTGCCGGCATCCGACGGCGTTGCAACCCTCGCCGAGGTGTTCCGCCGGGTGGATCGACTCGGGGTCGAGCTACTCGACATTTCACTGCGCAAACCGTCCCTCGACGAGGTGTTCCTTCACCTCACCCCGCCGACTGTCACGGCATGACCGGGGTGTCAGCGCTGACCGAGCGCGTCGTGGTGAAATCGCGGCTCGACCTGGTATTTGCGGTTGTGGCGCCAGTTTTTGGCTTCATTGGCATCACCCTGGTGTTGCAGAACGTCATCGACACAGGCGAACTGAGCTACGCCCAATACGTGCTGCCGGCCGTAGTCATCCAGGCGATGCTCTTCGGCGCGCTGACCACCACTGATCGGGCGGCCCAGGAGCAGTCGACAGGCTTCGGGCTTCGGCTTCGCACGCTCCCCATCTCCGTGATGGCGCCTCTGGTGGCCCGCATGCTCTACTGCCTGATCCGCGGCGCCCTCGCCCTGGCCGCCGCTATCGCCGTCGCCTACGTGTTCGGCTTTCGAATGACCGGCGGCTTCGTCTTCGCGGCTGCGTTCGTCGTCTTTCCCCTCGTGTTGACGCTTGCCCTTTCGCTCGGCGCCGATGCAGCGGGGACCTGGGCCAAGAAAGTGGAAGCGGCCAGTCAGCTGCTCCTGGTTCCGCAGCTGCTACTGGTCCTGTTGTCCACCGGAATGGCGCCGGTGGAGGCGTTCCCCGACTGGGTGCAGCCATTCGTGCACCACCAGCCAATTTCACAGATCACGGAGACACTGCGTGGTTTCGCCGACGGTTATGTGGTGGGCAGCAATCTCGCGATCAGCTTGGCGTGGTGTCTCGGGCTGCTGGTGGTGTTCGGTGCATTCGCGGTGCGAATGCAGAGGCGAACGGAATGACCGCCAACACATCGCCGCGCACCTCGCTGGGCGTCGAAAGTCTCATATTCGCCGGTAGGCAGTTCACCCGCTGGCGTCGTCTCCCGATGGTGCCGATCCAGGTCGCTGCTGCTGCCTACGATTCTGCTGATCACCTACAGCTTGATGGTCAGCAAGTCGATGGCGCGGATCACCGGCGAGAACGGCCTCTACGGCTTGGTGCCGGTGTGCGCCGTGGCCGGCGGGATGTTAGGGGCGGTTGGGGCGGGCCTCGAGATGCCAGGCGAACGCAACAGCGGGACTCCTCAGCCGTTTTTGGGGATTGCCCGTGCACAGGGCCAGCGCCCTGACCGGCATCTTGCTCGCCGAGGCGTGCGCGCACGCTGGGGGCGACGGCACTGATCACGGCCGTCGGCTTCGCACTCGGATTTCGGTTCAACGGCGGCTGGCTCGCATTGATCCCGTTCATGCTGGTGCCCGTGCTCGTGGTTCTCGTCTACTCGACTGTGGTGATCACGATCGCGGTGCGCTCTGAGGGTCGCACACTGCTGACCTGGGTGGGGACGGCGTCCCTCGGTCTCGTGTTCAGCAGCCCCGCTGTTGCTCCCTTGGAAGTTTATCCGTCGTGGGTGCGGCCGTTGATCCAGCTCCAGCCGATGTCGCCGGCGATCGAGTCCATGCGGGCACTCGCCGCAGGCGATCCCGCGCTGTGGCCGCTGCTCCTGACGTTCGCGTGGATTCTCGGTCTGGGCGCAATATTCGTACCCCTGGCCGTCCGTGGTTACCGCGCGGCAGCCGAATCCTGGTAGCGGACGTCTTCAGCTCCAGGTCAATCGGTGCTGCTCGTCTCGGCGGCACTGACGTCGTAGGGCACTGGCATCGCAAACTGGTTGCGTTTCAGTTTCGTTGAGACGTATCCGAAAGCGAATACGCCGCCCATCGCGGCGTCTGCGACCACTTCGGCTGGCTTTCCGCGGGGGCGCGTCCGCCATTGCTGCCGTAGGGCCGACAACTTGGTTCCCAACGATTCTTCAGTTCCGAAGGGGCGCGGCGAGTATTCGCCGTATACCCACTCCAGATATGCGGTGCTACCCCCGTAACGCTTCCACTGACTCGCCAACTCGCGGATCGTCGTTCGCGGCTGCCATTCCATCAGGGCCCGGGTGTCCACCGCCATCGTGCCCAGCAACTGCTCCTGTATCCGCCAGCAGATGTCCGCGTCGCCACCGCTTCGCATCGCCCGGAATCCGCCGACCTTCTCGAAGGCCGTCCGGTTGATCCCGAGATTGGCGGTCGGATAGAAATCAGGCCGGCCCGGAACCCCAACCATGCGGCCCACGCTGAAGGGCTGCTGTGCCGCCGCCACCCGTTCGGCCAGGGTCGGCCCAGACAGGGTGCGGACGTCGGTACAGGACAGGGCGACTCCCGGGCGGCTTTGGAGTTCGCGATGCGCGTCGAGCCATCCCTGCAAGGGGCGGCAACGCGCATCGGTGAACAGCAGGACGTCGGCGTCGGACCTGCATGCAGCAATCTGCCGCGCATGGTAAGGACCGCGACTCTCAGGCAACATCACAACATTGGCGCCCAGCGAGCGCGCAACCGCTCCGGTGTCGTCGGTCGACGCGTCGTCGGCGACGGTGACGAGATCGCCGTCGGCAAGCTGGGCGAGGAGCGGTTCAAGCAGCTCCGGAAGGTGGTCGGCCATGTTCTGGACCGGAATGATCACCTCGATCAATCCGCTTCCCGCCATAGATCAACTCCTCTGTCCTGCGCTGGATTCATGCCTGCAAGCTGCCACGGCCCAGCGCATACACCTGCCAGCCCGAACTGGACCAGTACTCGCGGTCGATAGCGTTTCGGGTATCGAGCAACCGCGGAACTCTGACGATCGACCGAAACGACACGGGATCGATGCTGCAGTATTCGTCCCATTCGGTCGCTAATACAACCAGATCCACATTCCGGCACGCATCCTCGATGCTGTCGCTGTAAGTGAGCGTGGGAAATCTCGCCTTGGCGTTGGCGATTGCCTTCGGATCATGCACGCGTACGTCTGCCCCCCTCAGGTGCATTGACGCCGCGACATTCAACGCCGGCGAATCGCGAACGTCATCGCTGTTCGGCTTGAAGGCGGCGCCCAGGACGGCGATGTTCTTACCGAGAAAGTCTCCGCCGACGAGTACGGCGGCCACTGAGACAGCCTTTTCGCGCCGCCGGACGTTGATCTTGTCGACCTCGTGCAGGAATCTCAGCGCGTCCGAAGCCCCGAGCTCGCCCGCCCTGGCGCTGAAGGCTCGGATGTCCTTTGGCAGGCACCCGCCACCGAATCCCAAGCCCGCGTTGAGGAATCGCCGCCCGATGCGGTCGTCGTAGCCGAGGGCGCGACTTAGCATCACGACATCGGCGTTCACGACCTCGCACACCTCGGCCATTGCGTTGATGAACGAAACCTTGGTTGCCAAGAAGGAGTTGGCCGCCACCTTCACCATTTCCGACGTCGGAAGATCCGTCGTCAGGTGCGGTGTTCCCTTTTCGATGAGCCGGCCATACACCTCGATCAACGCCTTTTCCGCGTACCCAGACGCGACCCCAAATATGAGGCGATCCGGATGCAGGGTGTCTTCGATCGCCTTTCCCTCGCGAAGGAATTCCGGATTCCACGCGATTTCGAGTCGATGCGGCGACGCCGTTTCGGCCAACTCGTCAGCGAGGCGCTCAGCCGTACCCACCGGCACCGTCGACTTCCCGACGATCAATCCGTCGCGGGTGGCGCTGGCGGCGATCGTCCGGACGGCGTTGTCGACGTACCGAACGTCGGCTGCATCGGAGCCCGGCGACTGCGGAGTGCCGACACAGACAAAATGCACCATGGCACCAGCCATAGCTTCTTCGGCGGTGTGAGTGAAGCGGAGCCCGCCGCTGCCCAGCACCGCGGCGAGGAACTCGTCGAATCCCGGTTCGTAAAACGTAGGGGTACCCGATGACAGCATCGCAATTTTGGAAGCGTCCGTGTCGTACGCGACGACCTCGTGGCCTAGATGGGCCATGCATGCGGCGTGCACGGCGCCCAAGTAGCCCGTCCCGATCACGCTAATCTTCATGTGGCTGAACTCCGGTTCTCGGAAACTGTTGCCGTCCGTGAGCGTCGAGCATGCTCGGCGCGCCGAGCCGTTTGTATTTGGTGCTGCGGGACCATGATCAGCTCGTCCGAGCCTGCAGCAAATCTGCTCGTCATGGCTTTCCCGTAGTCGTACGCTTCACATGACCTTCCTGGGCGACAGCCCGCCTCTGGCCGGACAACTACGTCGTTGTGGAAAGTACTATTTCACGGCACAGCTTGCACTCCCGTCGACGCGCAGCAAGTACACAGCTCCCCTCAGACTCGTGACCCTCGTGTAGCAGTCAACCGTCTACTCATGGGGCAAGTATCGCAGCGCGGCAGTTTGCACATTGCGGAGGACAGCTACCTCCGAATTGCGACCATCGTGTAGGCCAACGGCCACGGGTCGCTAGCCCACCGACTCCCTTCCCTCCACATCCAATTCGTGAGGAACGCCACTGATGACTGCAATGCACCGGCAACTGGACCCAATGGAGTCCCCATAGACTTGGAAACGATATCGCAAACTACTTCCACGGTGCCGCCGATCGGCATGAGCTCCAGCACCTCGAGGTTCGCTTCCTTCGCCAGATACTCCAGCGCATATGATGTATATCGGTAATAGTCGTGCGGAGCCTCATGGATCCAGTACATAAACGGCACGTTCATGAGAAGATAGCCGCCAATCTCGAGTACGCGAGCAATTTCTGCCATTACGAATTTGGGCTCACGGGTATGTTCCAGAACGTCAGACAGTATGACCGTTTGGAAATGGCCATCGCGCAAAGCGACGAGAGGCTCGTTGATATCCTGCACAATGTCAAGGTGAGGGTTGGGATGAAGTGAATTTGCCCAATCTACGCAAATGACCTCCGAGGCAAACTGCCGGTAAAGACCGTACAGAGGGGCGTGGCCGCATCCGAGGTCGAGTAACGGCCCCCGAACGTACTGTGGAATCGCCCTGGAGTAGAAGGCCGCGACTCGATTGGCCACCAGTCGCGAAGCGGGGTTAACTTTGGCTGGGTCGCGGGAAGCGCGCAAGCCCTTTGGCGTGTCCACGTACTTCGTCGGTGACCATCGATGACGATCCAGCATTTTTCGAAATTACCATCCAATCGGGCCACCTAGGTACGCGCCGGAGCGGCGGCGGGGACATTCAGAAAGCCAACGTCAGGTGCTTTCGTCTTTCAAATGTCGCCAGCCGGGAGTGCGGCAATGATGCTCTATGGCGTGACTTTCGCGCGCGCGGCCGAGGGTTTGAGGGTCAACGCTTTCGCTCACTCGCTCGCCGGCCGAGATCGCCTGTTTGCGCAATCGACAAGTAGAGCCGCGTCGAGACTGAACCTGCCTGCGAATGTTGGTGTTGCCAGGTCGTTCGTGTGCCCGACCGGCGACACCCACCACGAATCGCCCCCGAGGGACACAGGGCTTGCTCGCCGACTCATGGACAAGCACACCCGCACATGAGACTACCCAGGGACTCGTCATGATCGCATGTCAACCGCTCCAGTGAACGTACAGCTGGTCTGGATTGTGTCGGATTTATTCGGGTTGATGCAGTACCGGCTCGAGCGGCAGCTGACGCCTAGACCATTGTTTGCCAGTGAGCTGTGCTGCAATTGTCGGATTCACCCACGTGCCAAGTGCGTATCGCTGCGACCACCAGGGTACAACTTCTAGTCAATCCCGCCGAATTTGCTGATTCTCCAAATCTCGGAAGCGAATAGCGTTGGGCGTACGCGGACGGCCGCGCCGGCCGATGCACATTCGTCATGAATCGGTTGCGGATCGTCCGCGGCTATGAGACTCTCAACCCGCTCGCAAGGATTCGGATAGGCGGATGATATTTGTCCATATTTTCTCGGGAGTTAACTATTTGCCCCCGCGTTACTATTCCGCTCTGTCGTTACGGAACCTGGCGGTCGGTACTGATCGACTGGCGGCGTACTGATCTCTGTATACATCACTCAATTTGTTCCGTGATGATGTGATGACAACGGATTCGAAGGATTACGGCCGGACGCATTCGCGTTCGCATTTCCTCGGTTCCGCAGCGAGGTTGATCTATCGCAAGATACGCGAGCGGCAATTGAAGTTCCGGTCATCAGCTCAATACTGGGAGGATCGCTACCTACAGGGTCGCACCTCGGGTGCCGGCTCATATGGGCGGCTTGCCGAGTTTAAATCCACCACGCTAAACGCGTTTGTTGAGGACTACGGTGTGCGCAGCGTCGTGGAATGGGGTTGTGGTGATGGAGCGCAGCTGGCACGTGCTCGCTATCCCAAGTACACGGGAATCGACGTATCGATACGCGCGGTTGAGTTATGCCGTTCGAAATTCAACGATGATCCTCTGAAGAGGTTTCTATCGGTGTCCGATCCCGACACCAGCGAAGTCCGCGCCGACCTGGCCCTTTCGCTGGACGTCATCTATCACCTGGTTGAGGACACGGTGTACGACGTCTACATGACACGACTTACCTCCTCCGGCGAGAGGTTTGTGTGCATCTACAGCAGCAACACGGCGAAGGCTTCGCCGGACCCTCACGTGCGTCATCGGGTCTTTTCCGACTGGATGACGAACAATGCCCCGTCGTGGGAGCTATTCCTGAAAATCGACAATCCATTTCCCGAAGACGCTAAGCGTCCCGATGACACATCGTGGGCTGACTTCTACTTCTATCGCAACCGCCTTGAGTCAGACGTCAGCGGTCCACGCGTGAGGCGTTCTTTATGAAGAACAACGGAGTGACGCCTCGGACGGGGTTCGGCTGGGGCGTGGTGCAAGTTCAGGTCTGGCTGTACAGCCTATGGTTGCGGGCGCTGAACATGATGGTCGCGCCAACCTGTTACCGGCGACTGTGATGTCGATGTGTCACTCACCAGCTTCGGACGGCGTATTCGTAGCGTTTGGAAAACACTAGAAACGATTGGGCGCGGTGCAGAACGGCCACGCCGTATTGTGCTCTGGCTTGATGATGAACATGTTGTGCAGAACCCGCCGGAGTCGTTGCGAAGGTTGATGCGCCGAGGCCTCGAGATAAAGCATTGCGCGGACTATGGCCCGCACAAGAAGTACTTCCCATATGTAATGGAGAAACCACCAACACGGACTCTCGTCACAGCGGATGACGACATGTTCTATCCGCGCGCATGGTTAGCGAAGCTCGTCGCCGCGCATCGTGCAGGTGAAGTGACAGCGTACCGAGCGCGTATACGAACCGATGGCCCCTACGAGACACTGGCCGACGTGCACCACCACCGAATCATCTCCGCAAGTCTTCGCGATGGGCGTTTCTGGCGTTGCTTACCCACCACAGCTACTTCCGTGCTGCGCGAGCGAGGTGACGAGCTTCTTATGGTGTGTCCACGGGCCGACGACTACTGGTTGCACTTCGCGGCCGCGGCCTCGGATACACCCGTCCGGCAGGTCTCGGACGTCGCTGCCGATTGGTGGCCGCTGCGAATTGTGCCATCCGGACTTTGTATCGAAAACGTGAAGAAGACCGCGAACGATGCAGTGCTCGAACCGACCGAGCGGGCTTGGATCCGATCGGCCACAGAGTCGGTCACGACGTCCGGGGTTGGCGCGAGTCGGCGGGGACCGATCCGCAGCGGACGACAGATCGCGGCTGAATTCCATAACGCAGCACTCATTTCGCGATCGCGATCATGACCCGGGAAGTCGCCGGCCAGGAGTCCAGGTGGCTTCCTCTGCGCACTTCCTCGGCGCACTTCCGCCGACAAGGGCGCTGACATTGACCGTCGCGTGGGTTCTGGGCGTCGCTGCAGTGTTCGGTCCGCTAGCCGTCCGCAATTACCGCCCGGCCGCCGAAGGCGGCTTAGGCCGTAGAGGCTGTGCGGTCCGTCCTGCCTATCTGATCCATCGCGCTGACGCGTACACGCGGGGAATCTCGGTGGTGATCGCTTCGGCCGCCTCAGGCGTGATTTCACAATCCCCACAGTCGATCTCGTGGGACGACCCACCATTGGTCTCGTGCGACGCCCCACCATTCGTCCCGTGTGACGCCCCACCATTCGTCCCGTGCGACGCCCCACCATTCGTCGCGTGCGACGCCCCACCATTCGTCCCGTGCGACGCCCCACCATTCGTCCCGTGCGCCGCATCACCATTGGTCTCGTGGGCAGCCTCGTTGTCGACCTCAGCGGCAACCTCGTCGTCCACGTCGGTGGTGACGTCGTCGTCCTTCTCAACCTCGCCACCATCGTTGACATCAGCTTCAGCGCCGTTGGTCGCTTCAGCCCCAACACCATTGGTCTCGTGGGCTGCCGCACCGTTGGTCTCGTGCGGCAACCTCACCGTTGATCTCGTGCTCGACCGCACCGTTGGTCTCGTGCGCTACCTCACCGTTGGTCTCGTGGACCGCCGCACCGTTGGTCTCGACGGCAACCTCACCGTTCGCTTCGTGAGCAACCCGCACCGACCCCGGAGCGACCCGCGCGCCGACGAGCCCGCAAGAGCGGCAAGTAATGTCGGCCGCGACCGCGACCACGAACGGGCGTGCCGCCCACCGCCACAGCGGCCAGATTCGCGTCACCCGCTGTCTTGGCCAGAACCTTGTCATCCGTCGCCCTAGCCAGAACCTTGTCATCCGCTGCCTCGGCCGGAGCGTCACCGTCTGCCTCGGCATTAGCAGCATCCGCTGCCTCGGCCCTGGCCTGGGCCCGAAGCTTGCGGAGTCTGACCCGCTCCTCCCCAGGGGGTTTCTTGGACGGCCACCAGTTCGCCTTCCCGAGCAGAACGGCCATGGCCGGCACGGTGATGGTTCGTACCAGGAAGGTATCCAGCAGCAGGCCCACGCCGATGATGAAACCGATCTGGACGACAGCGGCGAGGCTGCTGAAGGTCAGACCGAACATCGACGCGGCGAAAATGAGCCCGGCCGAAGTGATTACGCCACCGGTCGCGCCGATGGTTCGAATGACTCCGGTTCGTATACCGAGATCGGCCTCATCGCGGATTCGGGAGATGAGCAGAAGGTTGTAGTCGGCACCGACCGCCACCAGAACCAGGAACGTCATCCCAGGAACGCTCCAGGGATCCCCTGCCCTAGCAGGAACTGGAAGAAGACCACGCCGATACCCAGCGCCGACATGTAGGAGAGGATGACCGATCCCACCAGATAGATCGGCGCGAGGATCGAGCGCAGCAGCACGACCAGAATCAGGAAGACGACGATCAGCGTGACGACGATGATGAACTGCATATCGGCGTTGTAGTAGTTGCGGATGTCGTTCTGCATGGCCGAGAAACCCACCAGCGAGATCTTCGCGTCGGCCAAAGTTGTATTGGGGCGCGCACTTTCGGCGGTCTTGATGATCTCCTGGACCTGGTCCATGGCTCCGGTATCGAACGGGTTCAGCGCGGTCTGCACCGTGAACCGGGCCGCGTGACCGTCCGGCGGACACGAAAAGCTACGCCGCCTTCTTGAACTCGGGCTGGGTGAGGATCTCCGGCGGGATGTAGAACCCCGACATCGGCGGGTTGGCCGCCTCCCGCTTCATCGCGAGCAGGAACGCCGATGCTTGATCCAGTCCACCGCCCATCGCCTTGGTCTGGTCGACGAGCAGCTGCGTACCTTGAGCGAGCATCCGGCTCGAATCGGCGAGCAGGTTCGCCCCTTGCTCCACGCTGGCGAGCTGCTGTTCGATGGCGCTCGGATCGTCCAGGCCCAGCTGGTTCGCGGCCGCCAGCGCGCCATCCATGGTCGTGCCGAGCCCCTCCAGCGTTTCGTCGAGGGTCTGGGTATCGTCCGTACCTTCCAGCTGACGCCCGAGTTCGGCGATTTGATTCACGGTCGCGGCATTCTGCGGGGCCGTGATCCGCTGCAGATCCGCGCGGGACGCGACGCAGGAGGGATCCATGCTGCACGCGGGACTGGCGTTGAGCGCCCTGAGCATTGGCGTGGCCCAGCCGTAGATGTCGGTGATCCGCGTCGTGTTGACGCCCACCGCCTTCCCGAGCGAACGCATGTTGGCGACGAGCGTTGCGGTCTTGTCGACCTCGGCAAGTGTCTTGGACCCGCCGTACTTCTGTTGCATGTCGGCAAGAGCGATTGCCAACGGGCGAACGGTCACCACCGCAGAGAGCACACCGTTACGGAGTTGGTCGAGGGTGTCGGCGAGCTGGTGCGATCCCCCGGACAGCATGTTGAGGTTCGCGTCGTTGGTGGCGATGAGCGTGGACGCATCGCGAAGCTTCCCGCCCACTTCGCCGGCCTGCCAGGTGGCTTTCGCCTGCTCGAGCACCTCGCCGGTGGGTCGGGTGATACCGCGCACCAGGGCGATGTCGGGCAGCTGACTCACCCGCTGGGCCATCTGCTCCATATCGGCGAGCGCCTGGGGGCTGCGCAGATCCTGCGGCGACTGGATGAGGATGAACTGCTCGACCATGCTGCTGACCGGGAAGTGCTCGTTCATGGCGTCGTAGCCCATGTTGCTTACGGAGTCGGCAGGAAGGTTTTTCCGGTCGTCGTAGTTGTACTTGATCATCATCGAACAACAGGCCAGACCGATCAGGATCACGAGGCTGATGGCGAGGTGCACTTTGGGCGCCCGGACGATATGGACCCCGGATTTCCGCCAGAATCGACCGGTCAGATCCTTGCGGGGCTTCACCCAGCCACGCCGCCCGGCGAGTACGACCAGCGCGGGCAACAACGTGACCGACGCCAGGAACGCGATAGCGACGGTGACCGACAGCGCCGGGCCAACCGTCGAGAAGGCACCCAATTTGGTGAAAGCCAGGCCCAAGAAGGTGATCGCGACTGTTCCCGCCGACCCCGCGATGACCTTCCCGATCGATCCCAGGGCGGCAACGATGGCGTCGTCGGAACTCAGGCCGGTGCGGACGCACTCGTGGTACCGGCTGAACAGGAAGATGGCGTAGTCGACCCCGGCGCCCATCGCCATCGCCGTCATCAACATGAATGTCTGCGGCCCCAGACCGAGTATGCCCACGTCACCGAGTCCGGCCACCACCGATTGCGCCACCACCAGGACGACACCGATCATCAGCATCGGCAGGATCATCGCGACCAGGTTCCGGTACACCATGATCAGGATCGCGAGCACGATCAGGACGGTGGCGATCTCGATGACGAGCTGATCCCGTACACCGATCTTGTTGAGATCGTCGAACGTCGCGGCGGGGCCGAGCACATTGGCCTTCAGCGGGGTGTTCGCTGTCACCTCGTTGACGGTCTTCGCGACTTTTACAAAGGCCTTCTGGCCTTTCCCGGTGCCCATCGTGCCCTGCATGCTGATCGGCAGCTGCCAGGCCTTGCCGTCCTGACTTTGCATCACCTGCCGCAGCTCGGGGATGGTGACGAAATCCTGCGTCGACAGCACATTCTCGGTGTCGGCCTTCAGCCGCTCCACCAGCGTTCGGTAGGTGACCTCGTCGTCCGGTGTCAGGCCGTGCTCGTTGGTCAGGATGACAGCGCCGACGTTCTCGGAGTTCCCTCCCCCGGGACCGCCGTCGTCCGTGCTGAAGGCCTCACTCATTTCGCGACCCGCCACCATGACCGAGGAGTCGTCAGGCAGGAGTCCAGGCGGCTTCTTCTGCGCCACTTCCGCCAACGGGGGCAGCGTCAGAAACAGGACCGCCGCAAGAACGACCCACGCGACGATCATCAACACGGGGTGCCGGACGACCAGCCGACCGAGGGCTGGGAGTCCTGCCCCCGCGAACACACCGCGAGGCGTGGCGCGCCTCAACATCTCCAACACGCTACACGGGTGCGACGGTTGACACGGCCGTGATGAGTTTGCTGGAAGGCGACCCCAGGCCGACCCGAATCACCCCGCATTGTCGCGGGAAACACCGTGCGGCACAACTCGATCCACCTCGACCGGGCCAGCAGCGGGTGGGCGTCGTAAGGCGGCGAAACCGACAACTGGGGGTGCTACCCGATCTTCGGCAGCCCGATCTGCGGCAACCCGATCTGGGGCAATCCGATCTGCGGCAGTCCGACAGGCGGCGGTGGCGGTAGCTGCGGCATTCCGAAAGCCGGCGGTGGCGGCAGCTGCGGCAGTCCAACCTGCGGCATGGGCGGCATCTGGAATTGCGGGAATTGCGGCATTCCAACCTGTGGGACTTGGAGGGCTTGCAGCGCTTCGAGCGAAGGGGCTGCCGCCTGGGCGCCATTTGCCAATTGCGGTAACTGCTGGAAACCCATTACGGCCAGCCACAACAGGTCATTGATGACCAGGTCCGGAAAATCGATCCCGGGCAAACTGACGGGCCAGGTTACCGGTATTTGCAGCGGGACACTCAGGGGTACTTCCAGCGGCCAATTCACATTCGGTATTCCGGGCGTGGGCCACGCGGGCGCATCCGGTAGCGCAAACGGCCATCCACCTGCACCCGAGCTCCCCGACGACGCGGCGGGGCGTGAAATGCTGCCGAACGACGGAAGCCCGCCCGCCGACGCGCCACCTGTGGATCCCGGCAGGCCGCCCGGCAGGCCGGCGACGGGAGCCGGCGTTGGCGCAGGAGCCGGCGGGGCAGCGGCGGCCGGGGGTTCCGGATTGATGGCCCGGGCGTTCGGCACACTGGGCTTGCCCGCAGCTGCGTCGTTCTTGCCGGGCAGGGGTTGCTCGTTGGCCGTCGGACTCAGACCGCCGGCGGCCATCACGACCGACGCCACAATCGCGGCGATGACAATGACGATCCCGGCGCCGCCGACGACCATGAACCGCCTACGGTCCGGTCGAGCGGCGGGCTCTTCCTCGACGTAGGGCAGCTCCTTCAGCTCCTCGGTCGGCATTTCGGCCCGGCTGATGGTCATGTCGTCTCCCCAGTGCTCCCCTGCTTGTTTGCGCGAGCGCGGATGACGAAGGTGTCCCGCGTGGCAGTCTGTCTGAGCGTAACACCGCCAAAACCAGTTCGCCCGGCTTACTCTGCACACCGCGACGCCCACGTCTGCGGTCTGCGCAACTTTGCCGAACCCCAGCGTATGGGCCCCTCGTCGCCCCCACACCGGTCACGTCGTGCCGCCACGGCGGCGCGAGCGAAGGTTGCTGTGACGGGCTTCACGCACGTCGCGCAACCGTAGAGAATCTTTACACTGGCAACGACGTCATTATTTGCTGAGACGGAGCCCATGCTGGAGATACCGCCGTGACGGCTGTGTAGCATCCCTCGTCGCCAGTCAGTGTAGTTGCCACGATCGACGGTGGTGAAGACCGCCTCGGCGGTCGACGGCGCCTCCTGCGGACGAGATCACGCCGGCAGCGGACACGGCCGACCCAAGTGTCATCGCCGAGGGCCACCATCAGATAGGCAACGCAGGACCCGGCATCGGCGACTGTGCTCTAATTCGGGGCGTGCTCGTGACGGCATTGGAAAAGAATCCCCTGGCTCGGTGCGACGCCCGATGAAGTTTGCCATCGCGGTCCACGGAACCCGGGGCGACGTCGAACCCTGCGCCGCGGTCGGACTGGAGCTTCTCAGCCGGGGGCACGACGTGCGGCTGGCCGTTCCGCCGAACCTCGTTCCCTTTGTCGAGACCGCCGGCCTGTCGCCGGCGCTGCCCTACGGTGTGGATTCGCAGCAGCAGATGGACGCGGACATCTTCCGGAAGTACTGGAAGATCCAGAATCCCGTCGTCGCGCTGCGCGAACTCAGGGAGTACATCACCCAGGGCTGGGCGGAGATGAGCACGACGTTGACGTCGCTGGCCGATGGTTCGGATCTGATCCTGACCGGCACGACCTACCAAGAGGTCGCCGCCAATGTCGCTGAGTACCACGGCATTCCGCTGGCGGCGTTGCACTACTTCCCGGCGCGCGCCAACACTCACGTGCTCCCTATCCCACTTCCCCCTCCCGTGGTCCGTACCGGATGGTCGGCGATGGAGTGGGTTCATTGGCGCGCGCTGAAGAAGGCCGAGGACGCCCAACGACGTGAGCTGGGTCTGCCACGAGCAACGGTGCGTGCGGTGCGACGCATCGTGGAGAGCGGAACGCTCGAAATACAGGCCTACGATGAGCTGTTCTTCCCGGGTCTGGCCGAGGAGTGGGGTGGCCGCCGGCCCTTCGTCGGCATGATCACGTTGGGGATGGGGACGGATATCGACGACGAGGTGGCGTCGTGGATCGCCGCGGGCAAAGCCCCGATCTACTTCGGATTCGGCAGCATGCCGGTTGGGTCGCCCGCCGATGCCGTCGCCATGATCACCGCTGTCTGCGCGGATCTGGGCGAGCGGGCGTTGATCTGTTCAGGTGCCTGGGATCTCGGCGAGACCGAGCAGGCCGATCACGTCAAGATCGTGCGCGCTGTCAACCACGCCGATGTTTTTCCGCTCTGTCGCGCGGCGGTCCACCACGGAGGCGCAGGAACCACCGCCGCCGGTATCCGGGCCGGAGTCCCGAGCTTGATCTTATGGGTGGGCGCCGATCAGCCGTTCTGGGCGAAACAGGTCGAACGTCTCAAAGTCGGTACCTATGGCCGCTTCTCGAAGACGACGCGGACTCCCTGCGCACCGCGCTGGCGACGGTGTTGGAGCCGCAGTACGTCAGCCGCGCCCGTGAGGTCGCGACCCAGTTGACGAAGCCCGCAGTCAGCGTCTCGAGCGCCGCCGATCTCCTCGAGGAGGCTGCCCGCCGCGCTGGTTGATGCTCAGGTGTCCAACCGGGTGAACTGCTTGTTCCGGTACAGCTCGACACATGCGGCGCGCCGGATCTTGCCGCTCGTGGTGATGGGAATCGAACCACGGGGCACCAGAACGAGATCCGCGGCGCTCAGACCGTGCGTCTTCGAAATCGCCGACGTCACATCACGTTTGACGTTGTCGAGCTTCTCCCTGGCCCCCTCGCCGCGGTCCTTGACCTCAATGATCGCGACAAGTTGCTCGCCGGAATCGTCCTCGACCGAGATCGCGGCGACGCGGCCTCCGGATACCTCCTGAATGGTCGCCTCGATGTCGTCGGGATAGTGATTGAGCCCCCGCACGATCAGGATGTCCTTGATACGGCCCGCGATGAACAGCTCGCCCTCGGAGATGAAGCCCAAGTCGCCCGTCCTCAACCATGGCCCATCGGGCGTCCCCGGCGAGGCGGCGACGATGCTCGCGCCGAACGTCTCGTCCGTCTGCTCAGGTTTCCCCCAATACCCCAGCACACGTTGTCCCCCTGAACCCAGATCTCACCGATCATTTCCGCCGGCCGCTCCGACCTGGTTTCCGGATCGACGATCCGCACCCCCGGCGATTTGGGGGCGCCGTAGCTGACGAGCGGTGTACCGGTTTCGTTTCCACACCGCTCGGCATGACCGGCGGACAGCTTCTCGGGCTCGAAGTGGACGACGTTCGGCGGCTGGATCAGTGGCCGCGTCGCCACGTACAGCGTCGCTTCTGCGAGTCCGTACGACGGCCGCAGGGCCTCCTCACGGAAATTGAACTTGGCAAACCGCTGGGCGAACCGCCGCAACGTAGCAACATGCACGCGCTCGCTGCCGCTGAGCACTCGCAGCACGTCCCCGAGGTCCAGGCCTTTCATGTCATCGTCGGACGTTCGTCCCGCCGCCAACTCGAACGCGAAGTTCGGGGCCGCCGTCACGGTGTGCGGATAACTCGCCAACAACTGCGTCCACCGCGCCGGCCTCGCCAGGAACGACCCCGGCGTCGTGAACACGGTGTGCCAGCCCGCGAGAATCGGCGCGCAGACACCCAGCATCAACCCCATGTCGTGATAGAACGGCAGCCACGACACAGCGGTGGTGTGCGGCGGCGACACCCCGCCCGTATCCGGGAAGAAGTCGGCCATGACCTGCTCGAAATTGGCCGTGAGGTTCCTGTTCGACACCATCACCCCGGCCGGCGTGCGGGTCGACCCGGAGGTGTACTGCAGGTACGCCGTCGGCGGTAGGGCCTCGCGACCCGACGTGGATCGCCTACGCGTGTCCAAGTCGAGCTCATCGACCGCGATTACCACGGGAGCGGGCTGACCTCCTTGCGGCACAGCGTATTCGGCGACCTGGTCTGCGACAGACGACGTCGTGAGGATCATCGCCGGCGACGCGTCGCGCAGCACCGCAGTGACACGTTCGTCGTGCACACCGAACATCGGAACCGGCAGCGGAACCCCAATCACACCCGCCTGCAACGAAGCGAGAAACGCGACGACGTAGTCGAGTCCCTGCGGCGCCAATATCACCGCCCGGTCCCCGATCGACCCGCGCAGCCTCAGTTCGTGCGCCAGGCTGCGCACCCGCCGATTCAGCTGCGCCCACGTCAGGGTGTGGGGAACACCTTCGGGCTCCTGGTCGTAGTCGACGAAGGTGAAGGCGACGGCGTCGGACTGCAGGCTGGCTCGTTCGCGCAGCACGCCGGTTACGGACGAGTCGGTCATAGGCGCACCTTTCTAGTCGATCACGCCCGTGCGGTCGAACTCCCCCCGCATAAGTATCGACTCCGCCGGACATTTTGCCAGAACGGTGCCCGGCCCCACGTTAAGCGGCGCGCAGTTCGCTCACAAAACTAGCCGGGTGGCCTGTTTGCACCGAATAAACGGCCACCAACCCGTGCGATCCCCTTATTCGAAAACACCGGTCAGATCGAAATCCGAAAGTGTGCCAGCAATGCGCTCACACAGAATGTGACGTGAGTTGTCCTTACCCGGATGATACGCACGGACGCTGATGAACAGCTTTCCGCAGATCCGCCCCGATCCCAACTGGAGTTCTCCGTGAATGAGCTCGGGGCTCTTTGCGGTGAGGTTTTGTTCCACCATTCGCATCGAGAAATAGTCGGCCTCGGAGCCGTCGGCATGCGCCACCGTCGAGTCGATATCGCCGAAGTAGGAACAACCCACCGGAAGGTCGGCGGCGTTCAATGCTCCCAACGGCAGTTTTCTGACAACCACCGTGGGCACGAAGGGAGTCAGCGGGAAGACGAGTTCCTGCTCCGCGAACTTACCGACCCCCGAAACAAGGGCCTGCTTGATGTCGCCGCGGATTTGCCGCAGGTCCGTCGTCACCTGGGAAGGGTCGACCGTGAAATCAATTCCCTTGAGCGCATTGGCGCGCAAATCATTCTCGGCGCGGTCATTGACGGGATATGTCAGGGTGACCCGATTCTCGCTTTCACGAAGTCGTCCGAATTTCTCTGCTGAATTTTGCGGCGAACGCGGCGAGTAGCGCATTGCTGGTGCCACCAAGGTGTTCCGCACGGGCGTCCCACTGCGCCAGGTCGACGTAGACCGTCGCCGTCGGCACGTCTACCGGCCGATCGTGGCCGACCTTCGCCTTCGGCCGAGCCGCCTTCGCGCCCGGCCGGCCAAGCTGGGTCTGTTCTGAACGGCCAGCTTCGCCATGGCGGCAAGCGCGTGACCGACCTCGGGGAGGCCCCGTGCCGTCTGACGTGCGTCTTCGACCAATGCCCGCCGCCGCAGGCGTGAGCGTGGCGGCGGGTAACCGAAGTCGTGCCGGTCGCCCTTGACCGCGTCGGCTATCGCAAGACATACCCCAACCCCGTCGGCCACAGTGTGCGAAGCCAGCAGCGTGACCGCGGTGCCATAGTCCTCGATCGGAAGGACACCGAGGTGCCAGCACGGGCCGAACTCGGGGTCGACCGGCAGTCGTGCCCGTAAGTCGAGCCACTCGGCCAACGCCGCGCGTGCGCGGGCCGGCCGGGCGATGTCGATGTCGGGCGACTCATGCCAGGCGACCCAGCGATGGCGTCCCCGAACGGAAACGGCGAAGGCTCGACCCGTCGTCCCAACAGTCCGTGGCCGAGATTGTCGTGTACGCGGCGGAGCCCGTCGAGGTCGATGTCGCGCCGATACAGCCATGTGCACTGAATGCCGTGAACATGGCCACTCGCGCGGACCCAGAGAAATGAGGCCTGGTCCATGAACGCGAGAATGTTGTCGGCCGACGCTGGATCTCGGACGTCCTTGGCGACAGAGCTCACTTCGCCCTTCCTCTGGTTTCAACGAAGCGCGAGCCTATCAACCGTCATGCCGCCGGCGGCACAACTGCTGACTTTGGCATGAGTCTTAACATCACCGAGATCTACGTTGGCGTGTTGTCCACTCGCATTTCTTCACGCTGCCGTCGATCTCGACGCGAGAGGGTGTTCAAGCAGCCGAAAGTACAGGCGGCTCAGTTCGCCTCACGCGGTACTCGCACGGCGATCATCGCCACCAGGCCTGCCGCCAGCACCACGCACAGCCCGCCCATCCCGGCCCGCTCGGTGCCGAAAAAGTCGATGAAGGTGAAGAACATCCACGGTGCCAGGAATGACACCGCACGCCCCGCGGTGGTGTCGAGCCGAAGGCCACACCTTCCTTGCCCTCCTGGGACATCCGCAGCATCAGCGCCCGCGCGGCGGCCAGCGTCGGGCCGACGAACAGGCACAGGAGCAGGCCGCGGATCCAAAACGCCAGCACCCCCAGACAGAGTCAGCAGCACCAGTCGACGACGATCATCGCGGTGAGCGAACCAGCGATCACTGGTTTGGGGCCGCCCCTGTCGTAGAGCGGCCACCCGACCACGGCGCCGACTAGCGGCGATGACGCTGGCGCACGCCCCGAACACCAGCACGTCGCCCTGCGACACCCCGTACACCGTGACACCGAGCACCGCGCCGAACGCGAAGATACCCGTCGAGCCCGTCCTGGAACACCGCGCTGGCCAACAGGTAGTCGACGACACTTGCGGTCGCGCCGCCACTCCCCCTTCACCTCGTCCCACAGCGCGCGGTAGGCGCCCAGGAACCCGACCGTTGGGCGAACGTCGACGCGCTCCGGCGCACGTACGGAGACCAGCAGCGGCGAGCGCGAACAGCGCGAACCATCCGCGGCGAGCGACGATCGCGGCCCGCACCGTGCTGGCCGTCGGCCACCGCGAGGCCCAGCAGGCCGCGGGTGTCGCCGTCGCCATGGATGAAGCCGAGATAGAGAATCAACAGCAGCAGTACGCTGCCGAAATATCCTGCGGCCGAACCCAAACCCGAGATTGGCCCGAGGTCTGCGCCCGTCGACAGCTGCCTCAGCATGGCGTTGTACGGCACCGTCGCCAGGTCGCTGCACGCTGCGGTGCACGCGAGCAGGACCAGACCCGGCCACAGGTAGTGGTAGTCCGCCCGGATCAGGCTCATCGCCGACGTCATCGCGACCACCAGGCCGGTGAGCACCGCGAGTGCGGTCCGGCGACGGTGCGGACCGTCGACCCAGATCCCGGTCGCCGGAGCGAGCAACACGACGCGCAGCCCCGCGATCGTCAACACCCGGCCCACCAGCTGGCCGGCGTGGTGGCACCGGGCAATCCCGCGCCGACCTGCTCGGTGAGGTAGACCGAGAAAACGAAGGTGATGACGATGGCGTTCAAGACCCGTTGCGCCGCAGTCCCATAGCGCCCACGCCGCCACCTGGGACCTCGAGGCGGTGCGAGAATCCGCCCTTAGCTCAATCACTATGGTGCTTCGGGCGCACTGCGGATTCCGCCTCGCCCGACTGTGAGACTCGAATCGGGCAGCTGAGCGACGAGATACTCGGCGAGCCCCCCGATGGTCGGATAGTCGAATACCGCGGTCGCGTTGATGGTGAACGCACCGCCGAACTGACTGTGCAACCGGTTGCGGAGTTCGATCGCCATCAGTGAATCCGTACCCAGGTCCAGGAACCGACTGGTTGCGGCGGGCGGTTGCGCCAGTCGCAGGAAGTTCTGCACCTCGCGCGCAAGGAATTCGGTCACGAAACCGGCGCGCTGCGGCACCGGTATCTCCTGCAGCTGCCGAAGCAACTCACTGTCACCGGTTACCTCCCCGGCTGCACTCGGCAACACCAGGTCGAGAATCGGTGGACGTGAAGCGCCCAACAACTTCGCGGCACGCGGCCAGTTGGCCTTGATGACGGTTGCCTGCCCGGTGCCGTTCGCGACAACCTCGGCGAGTGCGCTCAGGGCGGCCGAGGGCTCCAGTGGCATCAGGCCCTGCGCACTGAGATTGGTGCGCGCGGCCTCCGAGGAAGCCATGCCACCCTGCGCCCATGGGCCGAAGTTGACACCCGTGGCCGGCAGGCCCTGCGCCCTTCTCTGCGCGACCAGGCCGTCGAGCAGCGCATTGGCCGTCGCGTAGTTGGCCTGACCGGGTGAACCGAACACGCTGGACACCGACGAGGACACGATGAAGAAGTCCAGATCGTCGTCCTTCGTCAAACGGTCCAAGTGGCAGGCGCCGAACGCCTTGGGCGCCAACGTCGTTCGGAACCGCTCCAGGCTCTGCTGCGACAGCAACGCATCGTCGAGCACGCCGGCCAGATGCGCCACGCCGGCCAGCGGCGGCAACTCCGCGCGGATTCGCTCCAGCAGCTTCGCAACTTCGGACTCGTCGCCGACATCGGCCGCGAAGATGTGGATGCGGCACCGGTACTGCTCGGTGATCTCCTCGATCACGCGTTGCGCGTCCGCGTCGGGCGCGCGCCGACTAGTCAACACGATGTCACCGGCGCCGAGTTGGGCCAGATACGACGCCGTGTGCAGGCCGATCGCACCGAGTCCGCCGGTGATCAGGTAGCTCCGATCGGGCCGCGGCTGCAGCGGGTTCGGCATCTGCAGCACGATCTTGCCGATGTGCCGCGCCTGCTGCATGCGGCGGAACGCGGCCCTCGCCTCCGTCAGCGGATAGATCTCGGCGGGCAGCGGTGCCCACTCGCCACTGGCCAACCCGTCCGACACCTCGGTCAGCAAACGCTGAATGCGCTCGGGCTCTTGGAAAGTCACCGTGTCCAGCGCAACGATCTCGTAGGCGATATCGGGACGGGCCGCCGCCATCTGCTCATGCGTCCAGATGTCACGCTTGGCGATCTCGGCGAAACGGCCATTCTGGGCGGTGGCCCGCACGGTCGCTTCGAGAAATCCCTCATTGGTGAGGCTGTTGAGCACCACGTCGACACCCTCACCGTCGGTGTCCGCGAGGATCTGGTCCGCGAAATCCGTTGTGCGCGAGTCGTAGACGTACTTCACACCCATGTTGCGCAGCGTGGCGCGTTTGTAGGTGCTGGCGGTCGCGAAGACAACGGCGCCGTGCTGCTGCGCCATTTGAATCGCGGCCAGTCCGACGCCGCCGCTGGCGGCGTGAATGAGCACGCGATCACCGGGCTGCAACTGCGCCCAGTCGAACGCAAGTCGGGCCGTGAGCGCCGCGGCGGGAATGGTGGCCGCCGCCACCGGGCTCAGCCCATCGGGCACGGGCGCCACCAACTGCGCAGGCACATTGAACCGGCTGGAGAACGCGCCCTGCATGAAGCCGTAGACGCGCTGGCCCACCTCGAGTCCGGTGACGCCGCTACCCAATTGCGTGACGATGCCGGCGAAGTCACCGCCGATCGGTCCGGGGTCGCCCGGGTAGAGGCCGAGCACGTTGAGCACATCCCGGAAGTTGAGGCCCGCGGCCTCCACCCGGACCTGCACGTAGCCCTCGTCCGGCGGCGGCACGTCCGACTCGGTCAGACGCAGGTTGTCGATCGCGCCGCGTTCGGTGGGCGCCAGGACGTAGTCGGTCGAGCGCGGCACCGTGAGATGACCGCTGCGCGCCCACGGCAACAACCGGGAGGCCAGCAGCTTCCCTTGCCGCAGCGCGAGTTCCGGTTCATCGAGGGGTGTGGCCAACAGGGCGGCCAATGCCTGCACGGCCTGCGGTGATCCGTCGCAGTCGACCAGTTTGGCAGCGCAGCGCCGGTTCCTCGTTGATCGTGGTGCGCCCGAATCCCCACAGCGCCGCCTGCACCGGATCGACCGGCTCGCCGGACTCGGTGGCCACGGCCCGCTCGGTGACGATCCACAGTCCGCCTGGCAGTTTCACGCCGCCGTTTTGTGAGCCGCCCTGCACGGCGTGCACCGCGCTGAGCAGGTTGGCGATCTCGGTCTCGAGGCGCGCGGATACGTCGGTGCTCGACTCATTTGCGTGCGGCTGGGCGCTGCGCCACACGACGCCCGAGAACGGCTGACCGCGCTCGTGAGCCTGTGCCAACAGTTGCCCCAAGGGCTCCGGATCGGTGGTCCGGTCGAACGGGATGCAGCCAGGCACCATGTCGGCCAATCCATCAAAATTAGCAATCAGCCAGGTGCCGTTCGAATTGCGGCGCCGTCTTCCGACGCCGGCGGCGGCACCTCATGCCAGCCGACGGTGTAGAGCAGCCGCGTCGCATCGCCGCCGAGGCCGCGCATCAACGCCTCGCGGGGTGCGCGTTTGACCGTGAACTCGCGAATACCGCCGAGTTGACGGCCATCCCGACTGACGAAGTCGAGGTCGAAGACCTTGGTTTCGCTGTCGAGTTCGCTCTTGTGCCACCGCGCGCGGCAATAGAACCGCCGCGGCATCTTCTCCCGCAGCGTCACTTGCCCATACCGCAACGGCAGGAACAGATCGTTCACGCCCTGTTCGGCCGCGAGAAGTGCCGGGAACGCCGGGAAGGCAACCCCGGTGCACAGGTCCATCAGCACCGGGTGCATCGGCTCGGACCCAAGATGTTCGGCCAGTTCTTCGCCGACGACGACGTCGCCGATCGCCTCACCCTCGCCAAGCCACAGCGACTTCAGGGAACCGGACCAACTCGGCCCCCACGCCAGCTCCATGTCGGCGAAGACCTCGAACAGCTCCTGCGGACGCATGCGCTCCATCCGCTCGATTGCTTCGTCGACGGGATCCGCATGCTCGGGGGCCGGCTCGTCGTCGACGCCGGCGACGACAGTGCCCTCGGCGTTCAGCGACCACTCGCTGTCACGGTCACCGTACGGGCGGCTGTGCACTTGGAAGCGCGACTCGCCGCCGTTCTCCGCGGGATGCAATGTCAGTTGCACCTCGCGAGAACTCTTCTCGGGCAGGATGATCGGCTCGTAGAAAAAGACGTCCTTCACCCGCGCCGGTGAACCGACCGCGGCCAACGCCATCGCTGCATACGTCGCCCCAGGGACGACAACGGTGCCGTAGATGACGTGGTCGGACAGCCACGGCTGCGATTTGACGGACAGCCTGCTGGTGTAGACGGTGTCCCCAGAGGCGAGGTCTTTTGCACTACCGAGGAGGCCCGAGGACGGACCGCCCCCTCCTTCCATGGCGATTCCGGACGTCTTGGGCCAGAAGCGGCGGCGCTGGAAGGGATAGGTGGGCAGTTCGAGCCTGCGACGGGGCTGACGATGCAGCGCAGCGAAATTGGGCCGGAGGCCGCCGACGTACGCTGCAGCCAGTGCGTCGGCGATCTGGCGCCGGTCACCAACGCCTTTGCGCAGTGAGACTACCGCCCGCGGAGCGGCCAAATGCTCCGGCCAGACCTGCACTGCGGCACCGGTCAGCACCGGTTGCGGACCGATCTCCATCAACACCGAGCATCCCAGCGTCGCCACGGTGCGCACACTTTCGGCGAATTGCACCGGCTGGCGGGAATGCCGCCGCCAGTATTGCGCGTCGAGCGGGGTTTGGGCCGTGAGCACGGCGCCGGTGCGGTTGCACACCAGCGGCAACGTCGGGGCGGCGAATTGCAATTGCGCTGCGTACGACTCGAATTCATCGAGAATCGGATCCAGCAGTTCCGAGTGGAAGGCGTGGCTGGTCTCCAGCCAGGTGCAGCGGATCCCGTCTTCGCCGATTCGGGTGACTATCTGTTCCACGTCCTCGCCGGGGCCCGACAACACCGTGTTGGGACCGTTGTAGGCGGCGACCGACACCCGCGGGAATTCTCCTGCAACCACCTCGACGTGCTTGGCGTCGGTGAACACCGCAGCCATTCGCCCACCTTCGGGCAGACTGCCGAACAGCCTGCCGCGCTCGGCTATCAGCCGCGCCCCGTCGTCGAGGCTGAAAACCCCGGCCACGCAGGCCGCCGCATACTGGCCCACGCTGTGCCCCAGCACCACATCGGGTTCGATGCCCCACGACTGCCACAGCCGGGCGAGTCCCATCTCGACGGCGAAAAGCGCCGGCTGCGCGAATGACGTGTGCCGCAGGGCTTCTCCGGTTTCCCGGGCCGACTCATGATCGCTGGCGAACAGCACCTCCAGCAATGGACGTGGCAGCATCCCGTCGACCGCTTCCGCGCAGCGCTTCACGGTGTCGGCGAAAACCGGCTCGGAATCGAACAATTCGCGCGCCATCCCGGGGTACTGGCTGCCCTGCCCGGTGAACAGCCACGCCGTCGTCGGGTGGTGGGTGTGCTCGCCGCGGACGACACCGGGTCGCGTGCGGTTTTCGGCCAGGTCGGCCAGGCCCTGGCGCGCACTGTCAACCGAATCCATGACCAGCGCGGCGCGATGCTCGAAGTGCGAACGGCCAGTCCCGGCGGTGCGGCACACGTCGGCGAGGTCGACATCCGGGTGGGCGCTCAACCACGACTCATAACGCTGAGCCAGCGCCACCAGTGCTTCCGGCGACCGCGCGGACAGCGGAAGCACGTTGACTGGCCGGTCGTCGGGGTTCGGTTCTTCGGACGAGTGATCCGGTTGTGGCGGCGCCTCTTCGATGAGCACATGCGCGTTAGTGCCGGTGAACCCGAAGGAACTGACGCCGGCACGCCGCGGCCTGCCGTTGGCTTGCCACGGCCTCGCCTTGTCGAGGACCCGCACCGGAAGCGAGTCCCACGGGATGTGTGGCGACGGCGTATCAAAGTGCAGGCTCTGCGGCAGCACGTCGTGCTGCAGCGACAACACGACTTTGATCAGACCCGCTGCCCCGGATGCCGACTCGAGGTGACCGATGTTGGTCTTCACCGCTCCCATCAGCAACGGCCGGTCCGCGTCCCGCGAGGCGCCGTAGGCGGCCGCGGCGGCCTGAACCTCGATCGGATCACCCAGCGGGGTGCCCGTCCCGTGCGCCTCGAGATAGTCGACATCCCCGCCTACCAAACCGGCACGACCCAGCGCCGCCTCGATAAGCCGTTGCTGTGCGCCACCATTGGGCACAGTCAAACCGCTGGAGGCGCCGTCCTGGTTCACCGCGCTACTGGAAATGACGGCGCAGACCCGATCGCCGTCACGCACCGCGTCGCTCAGCCTCTTGAGCACCAGAATTCCGGCGCCTTCACTGCGCACGTAGCCGTCGGCGGAGGAGTCGAAGGTCTTGCACCGCCCAACCGGGGAAAGCATCCTGGCGCGTGACGCGGCGACGACAGTCACCGGGCTCAGCAGGACGTTCACACCGCCGGCCAACGCCAGATCGCAGTCACCGGAATGCAATGCCTGGCATGCCTGATGGACGGCCACCAACGCCGAACTGCATGCGGTGTCGACCGCGACTGCCGGTCCTTCGAGTCCCAGCGCGAAGGCGACGCGACCGGAGATGGCATTGAGCGCGTTGCCGGTGATGAAGTGGGGCTCGATTTTGTCGATCGACTCGGCGGACAGTAGATGCGCATACTCGTTGGCGGCCACGCCTGTGAAGACGCCGGTTCGGCTGCCGCGCAATGCGGATGGCGCGTACCCCGCCCTTTCGAGACCCTCCCACGCCATTTCGAGCATCAGCCGCTGCTGCGGCTCGATCCAGACAGCCTCCCGCGGGGAGATGCCGAAGAATTCGGGATCGAATCCGTCGATTCCGTCGAGGAATCCGCCGAAACGCGTGTAGGTCTTGCCCGGAGCGTCGGGATCAGGGTCGTAGAACTCGTCGATGTCGAATCGGTCCTCCGGGACCTCCCTGATCGCATCGACTCCGCCGGAAAGCAGTTCCCAGAAGGCTTCCGGGTCGGGCGCACCGGGGAAGCGGCACGACACCGCGACGATCGCGATCGGTTCGTCCGTGCGCGTCCTGACCGCCGGTTGAGCCGCTGACTTGGCGGGTGACTGCTCGCTGAGCCCGAGCACCTCGCCGAGCAGGTACTCGGTCGCGTCGGACAGACGGGGGTGATCCATCACCAGGGTGACTGGAATCTCGCGGCCCACGCCCTGTTCGAGGCGGCGCCGCAACTCGACGGCCATCAGCGAATCCATGCCGAGGTCGAAGAAGCCGGTGTCCTCGCGGATCTCCGCGGCATCCACGCGCGTCACCTCTGCGACCGCGTCGCGCAGGAAGTCGGTGAGAAGTCTCTTGCGTTGCTGTACCGGCGCGTTCGTGAGTCGCTCGACCAGTGCGGTCTTTCCAGACGGCGTCACAGCCGGCGCCGCGGCCGTCGCCTGGGCGGGGATCTCGCGCTCCATCTCGGTCAGGAACGCCCGCCGCCCCGCCTGCTGGTAGAGCGGCAGGAAGCGGGCCCAGTCGATTCGGGCTACCACGCCTTGTGCCTGCGCCGAAGAAACATCGGCCAGACCCGCCAGTGCATCGGCAGGTGCCAACGTCGCGACCCCGCGCTGTTCCAGTCGGGCGCGGGACTCCGCGTCGGCCATGCCCGCCGACCAGGGCCCGAAATTGACGCTGGTCCCGTTGATGCCCTGCTCGCGCAGGCGCCAGGCCAGCCCGTCGAGGAATGCGTTCGCCGCGGCGTAGGCGGTCTGACCGTATCCGCCCCATACCGAGGCGATCGAGGAGGTGCTGATGAAGAAGTCGAGCTGCAGGTCAGTCGCTGCTTCGCTCAAATGCCAGGCGCCCCAGACTTTCCCGGCGAAAACTCGATCGACTTCGGCGTCGTCCAGGCTGCTCAGCGGGGTGGTCCCGATCTCGCCCGCGGCGTGGACGATGCCGGCCAACGGTGGTAGCTCGGCCTGCACGGTTGCCAGCAGGCGTGCGACGTGATGTGCATCGGCGACATCGGCGGCGACGACACGGAATTCGCAGCCGTGCTGTTCGCCCAGCGCATCGATGCACTGTTGCGCGGCATCACTGGGCGCGCGTCGGCCGGTCAGTACCAGATGCTTGGCACCGTGCGCGGCCAGGTATCCGGCGATCTCCAGCCCTAACGCCCCGAGCCCACCCGTCACCAGATACGTTGCGTCACTGCGCAGTTCCAGCGGCGCACCGCTCGGCGGTTCGGTCCGCCGAACGAGCCGGGGAGCGTAGACCGCTTTATCACGCAGGGCGATCTGGTCTTCGGAGATGTCGGAGTCGCGCGGCGTCGTGATCCGGTCGACAAACCGAGACCATTCGTCGGTAGTGCCGTCCGCCAGATCGGCCAGTCCGCCCCACACTTGCGGAAGCTCCAGCGACGCGGCGCGGCCGAATCCCCACAGGCAACTCTGATCCGGCGCCACGGTGTCCGCGTCGGTGACTCGCTGTGCGCCACGGGTCACCACCCAGATGGGAGCCCTCGATTCGGCGGCGCTTGCGGCGCGGAAGAGCCGCCGTGTTCCGCCCAGGATTCGATGTTGCATCCGCAACAGTGACCGCATCGAGGTCTCGGAGCCAAGGGCCGCGACGTGCACGATGCGAAGCGTCGAATCATCTTCTGCCGCAGCGCGCAACGCGTCCGCGAGCTGTGCCTCGTCCGCGTCGGACGCCGGTAACCCGACGATCTGGTGTCGTTGGCCGCGAGCAGTCAGCAGGTCGACCAGAGGCCGGACGGCATTCGTGTCGTCGCCGATGAGGATCCAGGAGGATTGGGCGCCGGCATCCGCGCCGCAAGGTTCAGCAGTGGTTTCCTCCCAGCGGATCTCGTAGCGGTCGTCGGCTCTTGCCTGAGTCGTACGTTGCCGGTTGTGTTGTGCCGCAAGCTTGGTCAGCACATTCAGGGTCTGCTGATCGCCGCTTGCACCGTCGAGAAGGGTCGCGAGTTCTTCGAGCCGCCCGTCCTCGAGGAGGCGGACGGCCTCGGTTCGCGCGCCGAGTTGCTGTTGTTGGCCAGGCTGATCCCGATTGTCGGCCCAATTGTCTGAGAACCAGTACTGACGGTGTTCGAACGGATAGGTGGGCAGGTCGAGCTTTCGTGCATTCGCCTCCCGGAAAGCGGCGAATTCGGGCAGGTGGCCCAGGACATACGCGTCGGCGACGGCTTCGGTGATCTGTCGGTGGTCGGCGGTGTTTCGGCGCATTGACGCGATCGCCCGCGGTGCAGTGGCCGGTTCGGGCCATGCTCCCAGGGCTGCGGCGGTGAGCACCGGCCGCGGGCCGATCTCGAGCAGCACTTTGCAGTTCAGATCGGCAAGCGTGCGCACGCTCTTGGCGAATTCCACCGGTTGGCGCGCGTGTCGGCGCCAGTAGGCGCCATCGAGCTTTACGCTCCTGCCGAGCGCGGCGCCGGTCCGGTTGTCAATCAAAATCCGTTGTGGGGTACCGAATGTGAACCGCTGCGCAAACGACTCGAAATCGTCGAGGATCGGGTCCAGCAGTGCCGAGTGGAAAGCGTGGCTGGTCTCCAGCCAGTCACACCGGACACCAGAGCCCGCCAGCGGGGCCACTGCCTTCTCCAGATCCGCTGCGGGCCCGGACAATACGGTGTTAGCACCGTTGTAGGCGGCGACCGACAGGCTCGGAAACTCGTCGGTGAGGCTCTCGACACGCTCGGCGGCGGTGGACACCGCGACCATCCGGCCACCCGCAGGCAAACTGCCGAAGAGGCGACCGCGTTCGGCCATCAGCAGCGCGCCGTCCTCGAGACTGAACACGCCGGCGACGCAGGCCGCCGAATACTGGCCGACGCTGTGGCCCAGCACCACATCGGGTTGCAAGCCCCACGACTGCCAGAGGCGGGCCAAACCCATCTCTACGGCGAACAAGGCGGGCTGCGCGTAGGAGGTCTGCCGCAAGCGCTCATCGGCGTCCACGCTGTCCACATCGAAAATCACGTCAAGCAACGGCTTTTCGAGAACATCGGCGACCGCGGCCGCGCACCGTTTCAGCGTCTCGGCGAACACCGGCTCGGTGTCGAACAACTCCCTTGCCATGCCGGGGTATTGGCTGCCTTGACCGGTGAACAGCCACGCGGTCTTCGGTGTGTCGTGGGATTCTCCGCGAACCAAACCGGGTGCGGGGCGGTCGTCGGCGAGCGCGCCGAGCAGTTCGACGGCCGATTCTCTCGAGTTGACCACCAACGCGACCCGGTTTTCCAGGTGAGCCCTGCCCGCGCCGGCGGTGAAGCACACGTCGGCCAAGGAGGCCTGCGGGTGCTCGGTCAGCCAGCTGCGGTACTGATCGGCGAGCGCCACCAAAGCGGCGGGCGTGCGAGCCGAGAGGGGAAGAATGCGGAACCGCTGGTGGTCGACCGGACCCGCAGCGGGCACGTCGGGAGCTTCTGGCGCTTCTTCGAGGATGACGTGCGCGTTGGTCCCGGCGAACCCGAACGAGCTCACCCCTGCGATACGGGTACGACCATTGCGCTCCCAGGGGATGGTCTCCTTCACCACCTCCACCGGAAGCCGGTCCCAGGGAATGTGCGGCGACGGGTTCTCGAAGTTGAGGTGCTTCGGCAGAGTCTGGTGCTCGAGCGACAGGATGACCTTGATGACGCCCGCGATCCCCGCGGCCGCTTCCAGGTGCCCGATGTTCGTCTTCGCCGAGCCGATCAACAGGGGCTGGTCGGCTTCACGGCCTGTGCCGAGCGCCGCACCCGCGGCCTGGGCCTCGATCGGGTCGCCCAGCGATGTCCCGGTGCCGTGTGCTTCCAGGTATCCGATGTCGCTGGGTTCGAGGTCGGCGCGCTTCAGCGCGTCGGCGATAACCCGTTGCTGGGCAACGCCGTTCGGCACGGTCAACCCACCGGATGCGCCGTCCTGGTTGACGGCGCTGCCGCGGATCACGGCCCGAATCCGGTCACCGTCGGCAATCGCGTCCTCGAGGCGCTTGACGACGATGACGCCGCAGCCCTCGCCGCGCACATAGCCGTCCGCGGCCGCGTCGAATGTCTTGCAGCGGCCGTCGGGCGCGAGCATGTGCGCGCTGGAGAACGTGACCATTGTCGCCGGGGTCAGCAGGACGTTCGCACCGCCGGCCAGCGCGAGGTCACATTCTCCCAAGCGCAGCGCCTGGCACGCCTGATGGATTGCCACCAGCGACGAGCTGCACGCGGTGTCGACGGCGACCGCTGGACCCTGCAGCCCTAACCGATAGCTGATCCGGCCCGCCGCTGCGGCATTCGACGTCCCGATGGCCGTATAGGCCTCGATCTCGGGATACGTCTGCTCATCAGACAACATTCCCAGGTAGTCGTGGGTAGCCAAACCCACGAACACACCGGTGTTCGTTCCAGCCAACGCCGTCGGCGCGGTGCCCGAATGCTCCACCGCGCGCCACGCCGTCTCCAGCAAGAGCCGGTGCTGCGGGTCCATCAACCTGGTCTCGCGCGTCGACATACCGAAGAACGGAGCGTCGAATCCCGTCGCGTCGTCGACGAAACCCGCGCGACGGGTCACGACCTTGCCGGCCGCACCGGGTTCGGGGTCAAAGAACTCGTCGGCATTCCAGCGGTCCCTGGGCACCTCCGATATCGCGTCGCGGCCCTCGCGCAGCAGGTCCCAGAACGCATCGGCGTCCTGGGCACCTGGAAATCGCGCCGCGTAGCCGACGATTGCAAAACGAGCCGGCTCGTTCGGATGTGCGACGAAACCCATGCCGTTGTTGTCCTCCCTTGCATCGGCGGCCAGAACATGACGCCGGCGGGACACTTGTTGCGCCCGAAATAGACTTCCCCGACGCACACTATGGCATGTACACCCGCGTCTTGCGCGGTGTTGCTGCCAGGGGCTCGGCCGGCGCCGGGCGACTGCGCCAAGAAGCGAGAGTATGTTGATGCGGCAACGGCTTATGCCGGATCCGGAGCCGGCATAACCGGGGTGAACTGGGAGGACCAAGCTTTGCGCATTGGCAAGATCACGATTGGCGCACTCGATGAATGGTCACTGAATCCGGGCTCTGTCACCTCCTGGCATCCGACGGCCGCGGCTGCGGGAAGGGCACGAGAAGCGCCGGTCAGTTCGGTGCCGGTCAGCTACATGCAGCGCCAACATCTTCGGAACTACTGCGAACGGAGCGCCGCGGGACTGAATTTCTCCCGGCAGATCATCGCGAGCTGTGAAGTGCCCGGCCAGTGCGATATTTCGGCCATGGATCACGCCGTGAACGCATACCTGCGTCGGCACGACACATTCCGCAGCTGGTTCGAACACACCGGTGATGGCGAGTTCATCCGGCATGCCATCGACGATCCGGCCGACATCGAATTCGTGCCGATCGATCACGGCAGCATGACGATCGAAGAGATACAGGCTCATGTCGTGGCTATACCGAGTCCGTTGGAGTGGGGCTGCTTTACATTCGGGATAATCCAGAACGACGGCCACTTCACGTTCTTTGCTGCCATGGATCATGTCCATGGGGACGCGACATTGATCGGCACAACAATGTTGGAAGCCAACGGAATGTATTCGGCGTTCAGCGGAGGCGGTGAGGCCCTCGTGCTTCCCGAAGCCGGTAGCTTTGACGATTTCTGTGTCCGCGAGCGCGAGCGCACGTCGGAGTTGACCGTGGATTCGCCCGAGGTGCGGGCATGGATCGAATTCGGCGAAAGCAACGATGGCGGATTTCCTGAATTCCCGCTTCCCCTGGGCAACCCGCACGAGTCGACCAGCAGCGGGATGACCACTGAAGTCCTGATGGACCCCGCACAGACGGAACGATTCGAAGAGGCTTGCGCGGCGGCAGGCGCACGTTTCGTCGGCGGCTTGTTCGCCTGCCTCGCCCAAGTCGAGCATGACCTGACGGGTGCTCTTACGTATTACGGGCTCACTCCGAGGGATTCACGCGCCGCCACGGATAACTTCATGACACAGGGGTGGTTTACCGGCCTGATTCCGATCACCGTGCCGATAGGCGCAGCCTCATTCGGCGATGCCGCGTGGGCGGCGCAGGCATCTTTCGACGCGAATCTGAACATGGCCAAGGTGCCGTATTACCGCGTGTTGGAGTTGGCGCCCTGGCTGAGTTGGCCACGGCCGAACTTTCCCGTGTCGAATTTCTTCCATGCCGGCGCCGCTCCGCTCAACGCCGTTCTCGCCGCCGCCGACATGGGCCTTGCAAACAATATCGGGATCTACCCGGACGGCCGATTCTCATATCAGCTCACTATTTACATATTCCGGTATGGCGAGGGCACGGTGATGGCAATCATGCATCCCGATAACCCGGTCGCCAGAAAATCGGTTGCCCGTTATATGAAGACCATGAAGTCCGTGTCGGCAATGGTCGCCGACAGCGGGCACTGGGGGCGCGTTGCATAGCGTGGAGCAACGAGTGAGGGCGATATGCGGCGGCTAGCCGATCTTGTGGTGCGCTGGCCCTGGGCGGTGATCGGGGTCTGGGTCGCGATGGCGATCGCCCTACCGCTGACCTTCCCGTCCCTCGGCGAGATGGCCCAGAAGCATCCGCTCGACATCTTGCCCGGCAATGCACCGTCGAGTGTGACCGCCGAAAAGATGGCCCAGGCGTTTCAAGAACCAGGTTCGGACAATCTTCTCGTCATCGCCTTGATCAACGAGTCCGGGCTCACGCCCGCCGACGAGGCCGCCTACCGAAAGCTCGTGGACGCGCTGCGCGACGACGTCACCGATGTGGTGTCGGTGCAGGACTTCGTCAGCACGCCACAACTGCGTCAGTTCCTGACGAGCGAGGACAAGACGACCTGGGTGTTGCCGGTCAGTCTCGAGGGCGAGCTGGGCACCCCACGTGCTTTTGAGTCCTTCAACCGGGTCGCCGGCATCGTCGACCACAACGTGGCCACAAACGGCCCACTTGCTGTGCACGTCACCGGTCCCGCGGCCACGGTCGCTGATCTCACCGTCGCCGGCGAGCAGGATCGCCTGCCCATCGAGATCGCGATCGCCGTGTTGGTTCTCCTCGTGCTGCTGCTGGTGTACCGCAGCGCGGTCACGATGCTGCTGCCGTTGGTGACGATCGGGTCGTCGCTGGTGATCGCGCAGGCCGTGGTGGCCGGGTACGCCCAACTGACCGGCTCGGGCGTCTCCAATCAGTCGATCGTGTTCTTGAGCGCGATCATGGCCGGCGCCGGAACGGATTACGCGGTGTTTCTCATCAGCCGCTATCACGACTACCTGCGGTCGGGTGACGATTTCGATCATGCGGTCAAGGCGGCCATGATCTCGATCGGGAAGGTGATCACCGCATCTGCCGCCACAGTGGGCCTCACCTTTTTATTGCTGAGCTTCGCGCAGATGGGCGTGTTCAAAACGGTCGGGGTGTCGTCGGCGATCGGGATCGGCATTGCGTTCCTCGCCGGGGTGACGCTGCTCCCGGCGATTCTGGTGCTCGCCGGACCGCGCGGCTGGGTCAAGCCGCGGCGCGAGCTGACCGCCCGGTTCTGGCGTCGTTCCGGTATCCGCATCGTGCGCCGACCGGTGCCGCATTTGGTGGCCAGCGTGCTCGTGTTGGCCCTGCTTGCCGGCCTCGCGATCTTCGCGCGGTACAACTACGACGACCGCAAGGTGGTCCCGGCGTCGGCGCCGAGTTCGGTCGGGTACGCCGCGCTGGAACGCCATTTCCCGATCAGTCAGTCCATCCCCGAATACATCCTGATCCAGTCGCCGCACGACTTGCGTAATCCGCGGGCACTCGCAGACTTGGAGCAGCTGGCGTCGCGCGTCGCGCAACTGCCGAACGTCGGTTTGGTCAGCGGCATCACCCGACCCCTCGGCGAGGTGCCGCCCGAGTTCAGGGCCACGTTCCAGGCGGGTCTGGTCGGTACCCGGCTGGCCGACGGCTCCGCCCAGATCAGTCAACGCACCGGCGACCTCAACCGCCTGACGGACGGGGCCAACACGCTGGCCGACAGCCTCGCTGACGTGCGCGGCCAGATCAACACGATCGCGCCCAGCATCCAGGACCTGGTCGACACGTTCTCCTCGGTGCGCACCGAGTACGGCGGCGACAAGCTGGTGCGCGACGTCGACACCGCCGCCAAGCTCGTCGCCAGCATCAACGCGCTCGGCAACTCGATGGGGGTGAACTTTCGAGCCGTCAAGGACATGTTCGCCTGGATCGGCCCGGTCCTGACCGCGCTGCAGGGCAATGCGGTGTGCGACGCCAATCCCTCCTGCGTCGACACCCGTTTGCAGTTCCAGCGGCTCGTCGCCGCGCGTGACGACGGCAGCCTCGATCAGATCAACGGTCTCGCCCAGGAACTCCAGGGTGTCGAAGACAGGCAGACCCTTAACCAGGCGGTGAACAAACTCAACACTGCGATGGCGAATGTCACCAAGGCAGTCAACGCGATGGGACTGGACCGACCCGGCGGTCCGCAGAGTGGCTTGACCGAGCTTCAACAGGGCGCAAACCGCCTTGCCAGCGGAAGCCGAGACGTGGCCGGCGGGGTGGATGAACTGGTCAAGCAGGTCAAAGTGATTGCCGCCGGACTCAACGAGGCATCGGCATTTCTGCTGACGATGAGGAACAACGCCGCGGACCCGTCACAGGCCGGGTTCAACATTCCGGCCGAAGTGATGAATCTGCCCGACTTCCAGAAGGCGGGCGAAGCCTACATCTCGCCGGACGGCCGATCGGTGCGATACCTGGTTCAAACGAAGCTGAACCCGTTCGGCTCCGAGGCGATGGATCAGGTCAATCAGATTCATGACGTCGCTCGGGGCGCCCAGCCGAACACCACGCTGGCCGACGCCACGATATCGATGGGAGGGTTCCCGGTCGCGCTGCGGGACACCCGTGACTATTACCAGCAGGACATCCGATTCATCATCGCCGCGACCCTCATCGTCGTCCTGTTGACCTTGATGTTGCTGCTGCGCACGGTCATCGCACCCCTTTACCTCGTCGGCTCCGTGGTGATCTCCTACTTCGCGGCGATCGGTCTCGGCGTTCTGATGTTCCAGGTGATACTCGGTCAGGAATTGCATTGGAGCGTGCCGCCATTGGCCTTCGTGGTGTTGGTCGCGGTGGGCGCCGACTACAACATGCTTTTCGCGTCGCGGCTGCGGGACGAGTCACCGCACAGCGTGCGTTACGGCGTCATCCGAACACTGGGTTCGACGGGTGGTGTGATCACCGCGGCAGGCCTGATCTTCGCTGCCTCGATGGGCGGTCTGTTGTTCTCGAGTATCGGCATCGTGGTCCAAGGCGGTTTCGTGATCGGTGTGGGGATCCTGCTGGACACCTTCGTGGTGCGCACCATCACGGTGCCTGCCATCGCTGCGCTGGTCGGGCGGGCAAACTGGTGGCCGTCACGGATGCGGCCGCGGCAGTCGGTGCCGCGGGAGCCGGCCGAAATCGCCTAGCAGCGGTTAGCGAGCACACGTGATCTATGTGAAACTACGAAACGAAGCAGAGCGGTCGGGAGTAAGCGCATCAGATATGTGTCGGTGAGGGTTGCTAGGGTGGTGGCCATAACTGAATCCCCCGGAGAAATCCCAAGGTCAAGACATCGACCGGCGCCGGGGAAAGTAATCGGCGAGGCCGCGGAAACACCGACACCTGCGGCGCCTGCAAGGGACAGAGCCGATCGGCGCGAACGCAAAAGCCCCCGGCTTACGGCGGTGCTGTGATGGACACCGAGACAGCCGGACATCGGCACGCGGGAATCCACCGCCATCAGGCGGGTGAGGATGTCAAAACGATTCCGAGTCGACGGATTCGACAAGCTAGTACAGACCCAAGGTGACACGCATGTCCCAATCATCAATTCTCTCGGTGCTGCACGGACGTGCCAGCCTGCGCCCCGATGACATCGCATTCACGTTCACCGATTACGTCGTCGACCCGGCCGGGGTTGCCGACAGTGTCACGTGGTCGCAGCTCTCACGCCGAACGATGAATGTGGCACGCGAGATCCGGCTACATGGGTCGGTCGGTGACCGGGCGGTGATCCTGGCCCCGCAGGGCTTGGATTACATCTTGGCGTTCCTGGGATCCATGCAGGCTGGGCTCGTCGCGGTGCCGCTGCCGTTGCCCCATCGCGGCTCGAGTCATGACCGGGTGAGTGCGGTGCTTGCCGACGCGAAGCCGTCGGTTGTTCTCACGACGTCCGTGGCCGCCGAAGATGTCGGCGATTACGTCGATCAGTCGCGTATGGACACCGCGCCGAAGATCGTCGAGATCGATTCGATGAATCGGGACCTCGATGGCGGACCCGACCTTTCGACAGCCGATTTTCCCAGTACGGCATATTTGCAGTACAGCTCGGGTTCGACCCGGCTGCCAACCGGTGTCATGATCTCGCACCGCAACCTCCAGGCGAATTTCGAGCAGGTGATGCGGACCTTCTTCGCGGGTCGAGACATCAAGTCCCCAACCGATGCCACGTTCGTGTCGTGGTTGCCCTTCTACCACGACATGGGTTTGGTGCTGGGCGTCTGCGCACCCATCCTGAGCGGCCATCCCGGCGCGTTGATGAGCCCGGTGGCGTTCCTGGAAAGGCCGGCCAGATGGATGCGGGCGCTGGCCGAGAATTCTCATGCTTTTTCGGCGGCACCCAACTTCGCCTTCGACCTGGCCGCCCGCAAAACCACCGACAGTGACCTTGCCGGGCTCGACCTCGGTGGGGTGCACGGCATCATCAACGGCGCCGAACGTGTAGAGCCGGCCACGTTGGAACGCTTCGCAGATCGGTTTGCGCACTTCAATTTTCGGGACCACATGCTGCGCCCTTCATACGGCCTGGCGGAGGCGACGGTCTTCGTGGCTGCCGGCACCTGGAGTGAATCGTCGCCGGCGGCTCACTTCGACGTCGCAGAGCTGGGCGCGGGCCGCGTTCGGCCCTGCGCGGCCGGGAAAGGTACGGCGCTGGTTCAGTACAAACTGCCAGCAGTCACCCGTGGTGCGGATCGTCGACGTCGACACAAACCGGCAATGCCCGCAGGACGTGGTCGGCGAGATCTGGGTGCATGGTGACAACGTGGCGACGGGCTACTGGAGCAGGTCACCGCAGGAGCAGCAGTGCTTCGGCGCGACGCTCGTCGACCCTTCGCCGGGCACACCCGACGGGCCGTGGCTGCGGACCGGCGACCTTGGCTTCATCTACGAGGGCGAGTTGTTCATTGTCGGCCGCATCAAGGATCTGCTGATCATCCGCGGTCGCAATCACCATCCCGAGGACATCGAGGCGACGGTCCAAGAAATCACACGTGGCCGGGTCGCGGCGATATCGGTTCCGGTGAACAGCACCGAGAAGCTGGTCACCGTCGTCGAGCTCAAGAAGCGAAGCGACCGTGGCGAGGACGCGCTGCGCTGGCTCACTGAGGTCAAGAGTGATGTCACCTCCGCGATATCCAATTCGCACGGTCTGAATGTCGGGGATCTCGTGCTGGTACCCCCTGGGTCGATACCCACCACGACGAGCGGCAAGATCCGGCGCGCCGCCTGCGCCGAGCAGTACCGGCAGGACCAATTCATTCGGTTGGACGCCTGAGTCCGGCGGGCTACGGAGTAAGGTTCGGTGCAGTGCAGGCGAGTAGGGCGAGGGGTGAGATGACGAGACTTCTCGCGTTCGGTACTGCGCTGATAACCATCGGCGCCGCAGGCGCTTTCGGATTCGGGATCGCGGCAGCCGATGATGCGCCCGCCCCGCCGCCGGCCCCTGCCAACCCGACCGACGGTCCTCCCCCGCTGGGGACCCCGGGTCGGGCCTACGCACTGGGCGGCGCTCACGTCCTTGGCATTCCCTACGACGAATACATCATGCGCACGGGCGCGGACTGGTTCCCCGGACTGGACCGGCAGATCGTCGACTACCCCGCCGGGCAGGTTCAGGGGCACACCCTGGAACGGCTGTTCCCGGGCATCGGCCGGCTGGACGACTCCTTCCCCGGCATCGGCATCGACGGCCCCAGCGTCGGCGAGTCGGTCGACGTCGGAACACCCAACGTCATCGATGCGATCCAGAAGGGCGGTCCCGGCACCGTGATCGGCCTGTCCGAGGGTGCGATGGTGCTCAACGACGTACAGGCGCAGCTCGCGTATGACCCGGCCGCCCCGCCCCGGGATCAGCTGAGCTTCGCGATGTACGGCGACCCGGTGGCGCGGCACGCCTTCGGTGAGAGTTTCCTGACCCAGATGTTCCCCGTCGGCAGCGTCGTCCCGTCGCTCGACTACCGGATCCCCCCTCCGGTGGAAAGCCAGTACGACACACATCAATTCGTCTCCGCATACGACAGCATCGCCGACTGGCCGGACCGGTCGGACAACTGGATGTCGGTCGCCAACTCGATCGTGGGCCTCGCGACCGGTCACACCGCGGTGGCCTTCACCGACCCCAGTATGGTGCCGCCGCAGAACATCCGGACGACCGTCAACTCCAAGGGCGCGAAAACAACGACGTACCTGATTCCCGAACAACACCTTCCATTGGTGTTGCCGTTCAAATACCTCGGGGTGCCGGAAGATACGCTGAATCAGCTTGACGGCGTACTGAAACCGTACGTGGATGCGGGCTACTCGCGAAACGACAATCCACTGACTGCGCCGATTCAGGTGGATCCCGTGAACGGCTATGACCCCGCGGAGGTCACCGCCCCGGCCACGCAGGCCGCCTTCGGCGGCGGTGCCGATCCGGTGTCGCAACTCCTCGCCGGCCTTCAGTACGTGCTGAACAATCAGCCGAAGTAGCTAAAGTCCGGCGAACCCCACGCCGAGCAGTACGCAGCCGACCACGGCCAGCAGAGCGCAAACCCCGAGGCGACCGTGTGCCCGCAGCCAGCCGTGCAGCGCGGCCATCAGCGCGCGCGTCCGCTCCGGCGCCAACAGATAGGACACCAGGGGCACCTCCACCAGCGCGAAGGCCACGACATTGAACACCAACAGCGCTGCGACTTGCGTCGTGAGCGCGGCGCCGGAGGCGAGAATGACGGCGAGCACCGCCAGAAAGTCGATTGACGGCAGCGCGATTCCCAGGCCTGCCGCTCCTGCGAACCACAACGACCGTCCGTTCAACAATCGGTGTGCCCGGGTGGCCGCGAGTTGGCGCTCAAACCGGCCTGACAAGACTTTCGTGGCTCAACAGCGCGGCAACCAGCAGCACCAGCACGCCGATCACGATCTGCACCTTTGGCAGGGTGAAGTGCGCAGACCCCAGCAGTTGGGGTCGAACCATCAGCAGCACAACCAGACCCACGGTTGTTCCCATCGCGAACCCACCGCTCAGAAACGCGAGCAGTTGCAGCACCGGCGTGGGCCTGTTGAGCATCAGGACCGTCATCCCGACCCGGAAGGGTTCCAGGCTCACTGCGACGGCCATCAGCAGGACGGTGATCCACATAGGCGAGGAGGTTTGGCTCGCCTAGAGGACGATTGGCTGCGGCATAGGGGTTCAGACGATCTCGCCGGTGAGGTCGAACTCGGCCAGCGTGTCCGCGGCCAGCGCACGCAATCGGGGTTTCGAGTTCTCCGCGCCGACTTGGTAGCCGACGATGTCGATGGTGATCCTGCCGCCGATGCGGCCGGCCACGACGACGAGTTGGCCGCCCGCTCGCTCCAGGTCGGCGAGGCGCACGTTCTGGTCGACTCCCCGCAGAATGGTGTACTCGGCGTCGGTGCCGTCGGGACGGCCTACCGCCGGATGGACGTCACCGAGGTTGGAACACGAAACGGGAAGTTCGGCACCGGATCCCAAGAACTGCTCGACCACTCGCCTCAGGGCCCGCCGTGGCACGAACGGAACCAGCGGCAGGAGTTGCAGCGTCTCGTCGGGGACCTCGCGCACCTTCTTCAGTGCCTCTCGGACGGCGGTCCGGGCGTCGGAGAGGTCCGTCGTCACCGGGGCCGGGTCGATGCTGACCGGGGCGAAAAGCATCGCGTTCGCGCGCGTGTCGTCCAGGCTGGTGCGGTCGTTGAGTGCGATGACCAACGTGACCGTGCCGTCGGCGCCCCGGCGGCCCATCCGTTCGCCGAGTTTGGCCGCGAACCCGGCCAACAGTGAATAGCTGTTTCCGTTCAGCGCTGTCGCGCGGGCGTCCCATCGCGGTAGGTCGACCAGGACCGAGACGGCCGGCACGACGACACGGGTGTCCCCGTCGGCCGCACTGACGGCGGGGGGTTTCGATGCGCTCGAGTGCGGCCATCTCCCGGCGGCTTCGCAGGCCGAGCTTCGCGGCTGTCGCCACCGTCCGGGCCAGCTCGGGCGCGCTCCTCGCGGTTTCGCGCAGATCGGCCAACGCACCACGAAAACGCTTGCGGGACCGTGGCTGTGGATAGCCGAGATCGCGCCTGGTTTCGTGCACCGCCTCGACGACCGACAGCAGTGCCGCGACGCCGTCGCCGAGATTGTGCGAGCCCACCAGGCTGATCGCGGTCGAACCGTCGGTCATCGGCAGCACGCCCAGATGCCAGCCCGGGCCCCGTTCCGGGTCGACGGGCACCTGCGCTCGTTCGTCGGCCCAATCGCTGACCTCCGAACGGGGCCGGCGGCTCGGCGACGTCGATATCAGTGGTCGGCCCCAACGATGAGACCCAGCGGTGCCGGCCGAAGGGCAGCGGCGAACGCTCGATCAGCCGGCCGGACAACCCGTAGCCGAAATTGCGGTGAAAGCGACGCAGCCCGTCGAAGTCGATGGGATGTTCGTAGATCCAGAACATCTGCATCTGTTGCCCGCGCCCTGTTGCGCGCAGTAGGCGAAGACCGGCCTGATCCATGTACGGCAGCCGATTATCCTGCCGTGCGTCGGCCTTGGCCGCACGGCGTCGCAACAGCCGGCGGTTCAGGCGAGTCTGGTTGCCACGTTCCGGACGCTAATCGATACACCGGAGCGAGGCCGAACTCGGCCAGGGTATCTGCGGCCAGCCCACGCAAGTGAGGCTTCGAGTTCTGCGCGCCGGGCTGATAGGCAACGACGGTGATCGAGATCTTGCCGCCGATGCGGCCGGCCAGCACGGTGAGCAGCCCGCCCCTGCGCTCGAGGACCTGTTGCGGTACGTGTCGGTCCATCGCCTCGCAGCATGACGTATTCGGCGTCGGTGCCGTCGGCACGGGCCACGACGGGGTCGACTTCGCCGAGATTGGAACAGGACACGGGGAGATCGGCGAAGCCGAACACCACATCGGATCCCCGCTTCACCGCCCGCTTCGGGATGAACGGCGTCAGCGGAAGCAGCTGCAACGTCTCGTCAGGCGTTTCCCGCAGTCGTCTTCAGCGCCTGCTTGATGGCGACCCGAGCATCGGACAAATCCGTCGTGACCTGCGTTGGGTCGACGACTGACGATGGCGATCGACGCGGCGTTCGCACGCGTGTCGTCCGGGGTCCGGTCGCTGATCGGGAGGTGCAGGATGACGGCGCCGTCGTCGGCACGTCGGCGCCCCATGCGTTCGCTGAGTCTGCGCAGCGAACCCGGCGACCAACGAGTGACTTGTTCCGCCAAGGGAATTCGCGCAGGCATCCCAGTCGTCGAGGTCGATGTAGATCGTGATCGCCGGCATCGACCACGTTGTCATCGCCGCCGCCCTCGGGGGCCGGCGGTCGCGACGCCCCTGATCGGGTGATCTCATGCCGACGACGAAATGCCAGCTGTGCCGCGGCGACGAGTGTTCGGGCGACCTCCGGTGCCCCCTGCGCGGTTTGGCGGAGGTCGGAAACCACGGCGCGCAGTCGAGTGCGCGACCGGGCGGTGGATAGCCGAAATCGCGTCGTGCTGCCCTTGACCGCGTCAACGATCGTCTGCAAGGCCCCGAGACCGTCGGACAGGCAATGCGACATCACCAGGCTGACCGCCGTCGAACCGTCGGTCAGCGGCAGGACTCCGAGATGCCAACCGGGCCCACATTCCGGATCGATCGGCAATTGCGCGCGTTCATCGACCCAGTCGCTGAGCTCAGCGCGCGGACGGGCGCACTCAGCGATGTCGATGTCCGACGGCGGCCCCGAGCGACGAGACCCACCGGTGCCGGCCGAACGGCAGCGGCGAGCGCTCGATCAGCCGTCCGTACAACCCGTAACCGAAATTGCGGTGAAACCGCCGCAGCCCGTCGAGGTCGACAGCGTGCTCGTAAACCCACACGCACCTGCATGACCAGTTCTTGGCCGGTGGCGCGCTGCCCGAGAAACAGGAGTTGATCGGTGAACGAGAGCCGATTGTCCGGCGGAGCTGCGGTTTCAGTCATCGACAATTCAGGCCTATCGCAGGTCGAGCTCGACCAAGTCGGCCGCCGGTGCCATTTCCGCGCGGCCCTCGGCGACGCGGACGTACACGGACTTCATCGCGTCGAGGTAGCGGTTGACCGATTCGCGGGCGACGGGGTTGTTCGGGAACGCCACCGTCACCGAGGTGCCATTGCCGAACCGGTTGACCCACATGCCGATTTGGTGTGCCGCCCCGAGTTCGCTGTAGATCTTGCCGTTCATCCCGTTCCATTCGGCGACGACGGCAGGCGACAGTGGGGCAAGCGTCGCGTCGAGGTAGGAGATCATGGGCACACCCGGGTCGGGTGCTCGCAGACCCCACTCGGAGGCGGCCAGTTCCAAAACCCGATCGAACGGCACGTGTGCCAGCTCGAGCCCCGAATCGAAGGAGGCCTGCGCGGCGCGCGCCGTGGCACCGAACGATGCTCCGGTGACGGGGACGGCGATCGGAACCGTGCCGGTGAACCAACCCGTCGTCATCATTTCCGCATGCGTGCTGCGGGTGCTCGTCGGAGTGATCACGTGGTAGGTTTCGGCGCCGGTCAACTCGTATTCCGCGAGCGCGGCGGCCGCGAACACGCCGCCGAGGAAACGGGCGCCCGCGTCTGTGCACGCCGATTCGAATCGGTTCGACTGTTCTTCGTCCATCAGCTGGACGGTGAGCAGGTCACCTTCACAGGGCACCGAGGGATCACCCAGCGGCAGCGAGAACCGCGGAAGGGTTCCGTTGTTGGCTTGGGCGTACGTGATCCACTTCTGTACCTGCGGGGACTCCAGAGTCAGCGCGGAGGTGAACTTGTGCTGCCGGACACAGTAGTCGGCATAGCTGCCGGCCTCCGGCAGCTTGATCGGCGCTCCGCCTCCGACCACGGCGTGGTACATCATGTGGATCTCGACGAACGCCAAACCCATGAACATCGCGTCGACGTGGAGATGATCGACGCTCATGTAGAACGTGAAATGATCCTCGCGCTGAATGAGCCCGAAACGGAAGCAATCCCATTGCAGCGGAGTGGGAGTGGCCAGGATGTGCTCCCGCCACTGTTCCGACGTCTTCTCGCCGTGCTTGGTGGCGGCGAACTTGATGTCGTGAGGATTGGGCAGCGTGCGCCGGACGACGCGGTCGGCATCGTCGAATTCGAACCAGCTGCGGTACGTGTCGTGGCGGCGCAGGTACGCATTGATCACGTACGTCATGGCCCGAATGTCGCAGCGCCCAGGGATGTTCCAGGCGGGAATCGTCAGCCGGGCCATCTCCGTGCCGCGGGCCGCATGCTCGCGGTAGCTCCGAAGATGCTGGGCCTGCTGATAGCTGGCCGGCACATCGGACACCGGTGCGTCTTTTACCTTTGCCAGGGTGGCCGGTGAGGGGCTCCACGAAACGAGTTCACCCGGAGCATCCACCCATTCATGGATTCCTTCTAGTGCGAACACTTTTCTCCTCTGCTCAAGGACTCGTCGTCATGTCGACGCTGCGACGGCTTCATCGGCGGCGAGCGTTTCGCACAGGCTTTCTGCCAGCGCCCGAACGGTGCTGACGCCCATGGAACTGATGCGTATTCCTGTTTCGGCCTCGATGCGCGTGCGCAGTTCGAGGTTGCCCAGCGAATCGAGGCCGTACTCGGACAACGGCCGGTCCGGATCGATCGCCCGGCGCAGCAGCAGGCCGACCTGCTCCGAGATGAGCCGCCGCAGGTGCGTCGGCCACTCTTCTCGTGGCAGTGCCGCCAGCTCGGCACGCAATTTCCTTCCCTCCGTAGAGCCTTGGCCGGCGGACTTGAACATCTCTGCGAACGGGCTCCGTTGCGCGAACGCAGTCAACCATGGAGTTCCGAGGATCGGGGCGTAGCCGGTGTAGACGCGCTCGTAACGCAGTACCGACTCGAACGCGTACGCGCCTTCATCGGGGAGGATGGCGGCGTCGCCCTCGGCCAGCGCAGTGCCAAGGCCGATCTCGCCCCACGCTCCCCACGCGATGGTGCTGCCCGGAAGGCCTTGTGCCCGACGCCAATACATGAACGCATCCAGCCAACTGTTGGCCGCGGCGTAGGCTCCCTGACCCGGCGACCCGACGAGCGCCGCTGCCGAGGAGAAGCCGCAGAACCAGTCCAGGGGCTGCGACGCCGTGGCCTGGTGCAGGTTCAGCGCGCCGTATACCTTTGGCGCCCAGTCCCGTTCGACGAGCTCGTCGGTGATGTTGGTCAGGATGGCGTCCTCTACGACCGCTGCAGCGTGCAGAACACCCCGAACCGGGAGCCCGGTGGCCGTCGCCGCCGCTACCAGCCTGTCGGCCGTACCCGCCGCGGCGATATCGCCGCATTCGACCGCGATGTCGGCTCCCGTGGAGCGGATCAGCTCGATGATCTCCTGTGCCTTGACCGTCGGCTGGCTGCGCGACGTCAGCACGATGCGTCCACAGCCCGCCTCGGCCATCTTCTCGGCGAGGAACAGGCCGAGACCACCGAGACCACCGGTGATGATGTAGGCGCCGTCGCCGCGGAAGACCGGAACCTGCTCCGGCGCAACCACCACCCGGCTGTGGCCGGTGTGCGGCACGTCGAGCACCAACTTGCCCGTGTGCTGTGCACCGCCGATCTGGCGGATCGCGGTCGCCGCCTCGGCAAGCGGGTAATGCGTGATGTCGGGCAACGGAAGCGAGCCGTCCGCGGTCAGCCGGTACACCTTGTCCAGCAGCCGACGGACCTTGTCCGGATGGGTGACGGTCATCAGCGCCAGGTCGATGGCGTAGAACGACAGGTTGCGACGGAACGGGAACAGACCCAGCCGGGTGTCGCCGTAGATGTCGCGCTTGCCGATCTCGACGAACCGTCCACCGAAGGCCAGCAACTCGAGCCCGGCCCGCTGCGCGGCACCGGTGACGGAGTTGAGCACGATGTCCACCCCGTAGCCGTCGGTGTCCCGGCGGATCTGTTCGGCGAACTCGGTGCTGCGCGAGTCGTAGACATGCTCGATGCCCCAGTCGCGCAACAACTGTCGGCGCGCTTCGCTACCGGCGGTGGCGTAGATCTCCGCACCCGCGGCCCTGGCCACGGCGATCGCCGCCTGCCCCACCCCGCCGGTCGCGGAGTGGATCAACACCTTGTCCTCCGACGTGATGCGGGCCAGCTCTTCCAGGCCGAGCCACACGGTGGCGTATGCGAGTCCGACGGCGGCCGCTTGGTACTCCTCGAACCCATCCGGCAGCTTCGTCGCCAGGTTGGCTTCACAGGTGACGTAGTTGCCCCAGCAGCCGTTGGCGGACACACCTCCGACGCGGTCGCCGACCTTGTGCGTCGTCACATCCGGCCCGACCGCGGTGACCACGCCGCCGAACTCGGAGCCGAGCTCCGGCAGCCGCCCGTCGAAGCTGGGGCAGCGTCCGAACGCGACAAGAACGTCGACGAAGTTGATGCTGGACGCGCTCACCGCGACCTCGATCTGGCCCGGCCCCGGTGGAACCCGGTCGAACGCAACCAGTTCCAGCGATTCGAGGTCACCGGGTGTGCGAACGTGCAGGCGCATGCCGTCGTTGGCGTTGTCGGCCGTGGCGGTGAGCCGCTCGTCGGCCCGCAGCGGAGACGGGCACAACCGCGCCGTGTACCACTGGCCGTTGCGCCAGGCGGTCTCGTCCTCTTCCGTGCCCGTCAGCAGCTGGCGAGCCAACTGCTCGCCATCGGCCGACTCGTCGACGTCGATCTGGGTGGCGCGCAGCCGCGGGTGCTCCATACCGATCGCCCGCACCAGGCCCCGCAGCCCCGCGTGCTCCAGGTTGGGAATGTCTTCGGCCACAACCGATTGAGCGTTGCGTGCCACCACGTAGAGCCGCGGCGGTTCGCCGGGCACTTCGGGGAGCTCGCGCGCAATCCGCACCACGTGACGGACAACCTCGCCGCCGCGAATCCCGGCCTCGCCGTCGGCGCCGTCGGTCGGCCCGGTCATGACCACGACCCCGGCGAACGCTTGCTCGTTCAGGTAGGAACCCAGCAGCTCGGCGTTGGCTTCGTGGTCGCCGCCGAGCGGCCACGACATCGTCGTGCATTCGGCGCCAGCGGATTTCAGCGCGTCGCCGAGGCCGGCGGCCAGTACGTTTCCGTTGTCGCTGATGTTGATCATCAGCCACGAGCCCGCGTCGACGTGGTCCACCTCGGGCAGGTCACGTTCTTGCCACTCGATGGTCAGCAGCCGCTCGCTCAGCAGGCGATCCGCCGCAGCCTTCTCCGAGGCACCGGTACCGAGTTGTAGTCCCGTGATGCTCAGCAGGACCGTGCCGTGCTCGTCGAGCACCTCGAGGTCCGCTTCGACGCCGTCGGCGTCGGCCTTGATGACCTGGCTGTAGCAGTAGTGGGCGTTGCGTGCCGAACCGTAAGCGCGCAGCCGGCGCACGCCCAGGGGCAGCAACATGCCGCCGACGGCCGCGCTCTGGACGTCGGGATGCGCCACCACGGACTGGAAGCAGGCGTCCAGCAGTGCCGGGTGCACCCCGTAGCCACCTTGCTGTGACCGCAGCGGACCGGGCAACGCAACCGCGGCGAGCACTGTGCTCGCCGACCCCTCGGCGGTGTAAGCCGTTGCCAGCCCTGCGAAGGCGGCTCCGTGGCGGATACCCACGGTGTTGAAACCCGCCCGCAGGTCGGTCCCGTCGACGCCATGCGGGTGAGCCAGGAGCAGCGCGTCGATGTCGTGGCGTGCCGGCTCGTCGGCAGCGACGTCGGCATGCAGAACCGCATGGGCCCGCCGGGTGCGTTCGCCGGCCTGATAGGTCTCGACCGCGAAGTCGACGACGCCCGGGGAGATGACCGATGCCGAGGCGGACACCGGGGTCTGCTCATCGAGCAGCAGCATCTGCTCGAAGGACACGTCGCGGACCTCGCCGGCCTCGCCGAGAACGGTCCGCGCCGCTGACAACGCCATCTCGCAGTACGCCGCGCCGGGCAGGACTGCGACGTCATGTACCTGGTGGTCACTCAGCCAGGGCTGCGCGTCGGTGCCGACCTCGCCCTGCCACAGGTGGCGCTCGGGCTCCTCGGGAAGCATGACGTGCGAACCCAACAGCGGATGCACCGCAACCGTGCATGCTCCGCGGGCCGTGGAGTCGTGACCGTCGCGGTCCAGCAGCAGGGACGTGTGGGTCCAGGTGGGCAGTGGGGCGTCCAGCAGCCGGCCGGCCGGATAAAGCACCGAGAAATCGACGGCGGCTCCCACGCTGTGCAGGTCCGCCACGAAACCGCGCATCCCGTGGGGCAACTCTTGCTGGCGACGCATGGCGGCCGAAACCGCCAGTGGCACATCCAAACTCCGCGCCGTCTGGTCAACGGCGTGAGTCAGCAACGGATGGGGCGACAGTTCGGCGAAGACTCGGTGCCCGTCCTCCATGGCGGCCTGCACCGCGGCGGCGAAGCGCACCGCGTGACGCAGGTTGTCCACCCAGTAGTAGGCGTCCCACTCAGCCAGATCGCGCGGGTCGTACAGCGTGGCCGAGTAATACGGGATCTCCGGCTCCATCGGGCTCAGGTCGGCCAGCACGTCGGCGAGTTCGTCGAGGATCGGGTCGACCTGCGGCGAGTGGGAAGCGACGTCTACGGCGATCTCGCGCGCCATCACGTCACGCTGCTCCCAGCCGGCCACCAGGTCCCGGACCGACTGCGTGGCGCCGCCGATGACCGTCGACTGCGGTGACGCGACGACCGCCAGCGACACGTCGGTGACGCCACGGGCCGCCAGTTCCGAAAGCACCTGAGAGGCAGGCAGTTCCACCGTCGCCATGGCTCCGGAGCCCGCGATGCGCGACATCAGCGCCGATCGCCGGCAGATGACCTTCACCCCGTCCTCGAGCGTCAGCGCGCCTGCGACGACGGCGGCGGCAACCTCCCCCATCGAGTGGCCGATGACCGCGCCGGGGGTCACCCCGTATGACTTCATCGTCGCGGCCAGGGCCACCTGGACCGCGAAAACGGTGGGCTGCACCCGGTCGATTCCGGTGACGACCTCTGCGGCCGACATCGCCTGTGTGACAGAGAAGTTGGACTCTTGGGCGATGAGGGGCTCGAGCTCTGCGATCTTCGCGGCGAACACCGGCTCTTTTGCCAGTAGCTCCGCGCCCATCCCGGCCCACTGCGAGCCCTGCCCGGAGAACACCCAGACCGGCCCGCGGTCGTCTTGACCGACCGCAGCCTGGTACGGGGTGTCGCCGTCGGCGACTTCCCGCAGCGCCGTGATCAGTTCCTCACGGTTGTCGGCGATTACCGAGGTCCGTACGGATCGATATCCACGGCGGCGCGTCAGGGTGTAGGCAAGGTCCGACAAGTCGATAGCCGGTCCGCGGCCGTTTCCGTCGCCGCTCATCGCCAACCAGTCGGCCATGCGGCCGGCCGTCCTGCGGAGTTCCTCGGCGGAGGTCGACGACAACGGGAACAGCAGCGGCCCTGCGTCTTTGGCATTCGCTGGCGGCGTCGTCTGGCGTCTCGGGGGCCTGCTCGACGATGGCGTGCACATTGGTGCCCGACAACCCATAGGCCGACACCGCCGCCCGCCGGGGGTGCTCGGCGTCGACTGGCCACGCGGTATTCGCCTGCGGCACAAAGAGTTCCGTCTCGATCTTGGCCATTTCGTCCGGCAAACGGGTGAAGTGCAGATTCTGCGGAACAACACCGTGTTGCACCGAAAGGACGGCCTTCATCACACCAAGGGCACCTGCGGCGGACTGGGTGTGTCCGAAATTGGTCTTGACCGACCCCAGCGCACAGGGGCCGTCGGTGCCGTACAGCCCGGCAACGCTCGCGTACTCCAGCGGGTCGCCGACGGGGGTCCCGGTGCCGTGCGCCTCCACCAGGCCCACACTGCGGGCGTCCACCCCGGCCGCTGCCAACGCCGCCCGGTACACCGAGGCCTGCGCGTCGGCCGACGGTGTCGCGATGTTGACCGTGCGCCCGTCATTGTTGGTGGCGCTGCCGCGGATCACGGCCAGGATCCGGTCCCCGTCGGTCACCGCATCGTCGAGCCGCTTGAGCGTCAGAACCACGCAGCCCTCGGCCGAGACGAAGCCGTCGGCGTTCTCGTCGAACGCGTGGCACTTGCCTGACGGCGACAGCATGCCCGCTGCCGAGCCTCCGGCCGCCTTGCGCGGCTCCAGCAGGACCGACACGCCACCGGCGAGGGCGAGGTCGCTCTCGCCGTCGTGCAGGCTGCGGCAGGCCATGTGAATGGCGCTCAGGCCGGACGAGCACGCCGTGTCCACGGTGACGGCGGGGCCGTGGACCCCAAGCGCGTAGGCGATGCGCCCGGAGGCGAGGCTGAAGCTCGTTCCGGTGAAGCCGTACGGCCCCTCCAGGGTCTGGGTGTCCGCGGCCAGGTGTCCGTAGTCGTTATGCGTCAATCCCATGAACACGCCGGTCTGCGAACCGGCCACGGTCGCCGGATTCAGCCCGGCATGCTCCACGGCCTGCCATGCGGTTTCCAGCAAGAGGCGATGCTGCGGATCGATCGCGGTCGCCTCGCGCTCGGTGATTCCGAAGAAGGCGGAGTCGAAGGCGCCGACGTCGTCCAGGAAGGCGCCCCACTTGGAGACCGACCGGCCGGGCACACCGGGCTCGGGGTCGTAGTATTCCTCGGCGTCCCACCGGCTGGCTGGGACTTCGGTCACGAAGTCGTCGCCACGCAGCAAAGCATCCCAGAGCTGTTCGGGGGAGTCGATTCCGCCTGGAAGTCGGCATGACATTCCAATAACAGCGACGGGAATTGCGCGCGTTTCACCCACGTAGGAATTTCCTCTCAGCGTGCTCTCAGGCAAGTGCGACCGAATCAGGATAAGGGCAAAGCCGTCCGCTGTCTCAGTTCCGGAAGACCAACGGGACAGCCGGCTGGCATCGATTCAGGGCGGCATGCAAGTGAGCATCATAAACCGCAAGGGTCGACAACCACCGTAGTCGACCCTGCCATCCGCAACCGCACAGCCCTCGTGAGCGAATCGGGCCACTCCAGACCGCAACGGTCCCGTTGTTTGCGGAGTTTCGCAGCAGGCACTCCAACGGATCGGCAAAGTCGCCAACGGTGTCACTGTCGTAAAGGCCCTGGCCTGGGCGCTGGCCCGTTTGCGGCGGGAAAGTGAGAACCGACATGGAGGGCAATCTAGCAGCAGATTCCCAAATCTGGGATAGAACTCCCATATTCGCTACGGTCGAAGGGTTCAGTACCGCGAAGTGGCGTCACTGGCAAAGAATTTGAGTTGTCACGTATACGGATACAGTGGGGTCATACTGAACCGACTGCATCTACGGCAAATTGCCTGGTCGCGGCTGATCGACCGCCCGCAAATCGGTCCAGGGCCGTGCCCCGTTCGTCGATGAGGGCTTGCCCGCCTCGGTCTCGCCTGGTGCGCCAGTACTCGGCGGGCTCGCGCTCCATGGGTAGGGATTGTGGAACGACGCGGACGACCTAGAATCGAGCTATCCAAGACTTCCGGATCGGTACCACCCGATAAACCATCCAGACATGGTGATTTACCTCGAATTCACCCATCCGGCTGCAAGAATGGCAAACCCAGTCATCGACTTAACATAATTCGTTCAATTGGCAGCGACGACGACGCACGCCTACCGCGCCGATCTAAGGTTGGCTAACTGGTGTCTGTAGTTCGTTACCCTTCATGCCGCCAGCAAACTACGTGCCGCGTCTGGGAGAGGCACCTGCGGGGCGACCGACTGGGCCAATTTCTGCGCCGTGCCCGCCGACTTCTCGCTCAGCTTTTTTGCTCATGCACGGCGGAACACTCGGGGGCTCAGCAAGGTGAAATGGGTTCACGGATCCGTCGCGACAGCGCGACCGCCGAGTGGTGGAGCTAAGGGGAATCGAACCCCTGACCTACTCGATGCGAACGAGTCGCGCTACCAACTGCGCCATAGCCCCTGGTACCGGTAGCAGGCTACCAGCCACTGCACGGCGACCGAAATCGACCGACGGGCCTCAGATCTACTGGCCCGCCGCGCGCGGTAGGTCGAAGTCGCGCGCGAACGGGGCATAGTCGAGATGCTCGAAGATCGGGTCCTCATCGTCGATCTCCAGGACCACCGAACCCGGCCGCCGCAGCCGGGAGGGGACCACGTCGAACTCACGGTCGTCGGTGTTCTCCACGCCCAGTCGCGATCGTGCGATCCGCTGGGCGCGACGGCGTCGCAGCCGCTCCTCGATGCGGGTCTGCCGCCGCAGATACGCCAGGTAAAGCAGGGTCACAGCGCCAATCGCGCCGCATGCCCACCACGCGATCGGGTTCACGGTGTACGCGGTCGCCGCCGACGCCATCACCGCCACGGCGAGCAGTGTCAGCATGCGCTTGCGGAACTTGTACTTGCGGGCGCTGACCGTCGCGGCGGTCTTCGACTCGTACCGGCGCCTGCGTGCGGCGCTCAGTGAGTCGGCCAGGTGCAGCTCGGTGTCCGACGGCGCCTCCAGGCCCGACGAGTCGGCGACGTATTCGTACTCGTCGTCTATGTCCTGGGGATCCGGATCCTCGACGGCTTGGGGTTCGTCCTGCGCGTCGGGCTCGGGCTCATCGGCTTCGAATTCCAGTGGCAGCTCGTCGGTTTGGTCCGCTTCCTCGGGGTTCGTTTCGTCGGCGTCCGTTTCGCTTGCTGATGCGCCGACAGGCAACGCACCGGCGTTATCGTCGACGACATCCACATCGAGGTAATCCGGTTCGGCGTCGCTCTCGACGGCGGCGACGCGCACCACCCCACGCTCGGCGGGCTCCTCGGCGACGGCGTCATCGACGTCCTGGTCGGACGGCTGCCAGTCGGGGTCGCTACGGTGGCCGGCTGCGGGTCCGCCACGCTTCACCAGCCGGGCGGCGCGACTGGTGTTGAGCACCCTCGTCGCCAGGGCCACGTCGCTGGTGCGGCGCACGGCATCACGCTTGCTGATCAACATCGGCACGAGCACGAAAAGCCAAAGGACGACCAGTGAGATCCACAGGAGAGATTGGGGGATGCTTGGCATGTCGCCTGCTCCTTTCCCCATCAGGCTAGGTCTGTGACCAGCGCATCCGTGGGCGGCGCGCCGAAGTCAATTACACACCTGTAATTCACGCCTGACAAGCACCAACAGTCACAAATGTCACATTGGTAACAGTTGTCCCTCGGCGAGCAGACGGAGAATCGCGTTACCGGAGCTCGATTCATGCGATTCTGCGTCTTCTCGCGGAGGGGCTAGGCCCAGCTCGCGTGGCCCTCACGCACCAGCGCCGCGGCGGCCGAGCCGTGCAGTTCCTCGACGGTGATGGCCACCAAGAGGTGGTCGCGCCAGGCGCCGTCGACCTCCAGATAGCGCCGCAGCAGCCCCTCCTCGCGGAACCCCACCTTTGCCAGCACCGCCCGGCTCGCGGCGTTCTCGGGCCGCACGGTCGCCTCGACGCGGTGCAACATGACCGGCCCGAAACAGTGGTCCAAACCCAGTGCCAGCGCAGCCGTCGCCACACCGCCGCCGGTGAGGGTGCTGGCCACCCAGTAGCCGATCCACGCTGAGCGCAGCGCGCCGTGGGTCACGTTGCCTATCGTCAGCTGGCCGGAGAACTGATCGTCCACCTCGATCACGTACGCCAGCATCCGGCCCTTGCGGGCCTCCGCCCGCAGCCCCGAGCAGACCGACGGCCACGCCGAGATCGCGTGCCGCGTATTCCAATCCACCTCGGTGGCCGGTTCCCACGGTTCCAAGTGGGCGCGGTCGGCAAGCCTGATCCGGCTCCACTGGGTGGCGTCGCGCAGCCGCACCGGGCGCAGCCGCACCACGCCGGCCGGCACCCGCAGCGGCCCGACGGGCGTCGGCCAGCCCGGATGCAGAGAACTGGAACGCCACCGATTCATGACGACGCCGGTCTCGCGGATCAGCCGCGCTGGGCGAGGAAGGCGACGTCGACTATCTCGCCGGTGCGGATCTGTTCGGCCTCACTCGGAACAGTCACAAGACAGTTGGCCTCGGCCAGCGTGGCGAGCAGATGCGACGATGCGGCCGCGTCGCCGCCGAGGGCCTGCACCAGGTACTCGCCGGTGTCCTGGTCGCGCATCAGCTGGCCGCGCAGATATCCCTTCCGCCCCGCCACGGAGTTGATCGGAGACAGCGTGCGGGCCTGCACGATTCGGCGCATCGGTGCACGCTTGCCCAACGACAACCGGATCAGCGGGCGCACCATCACCTCGAAGACCACCAGCGCGCTCACCGGGTTGGCCGGCAGCAGGAACACCGGAACGCCCTCCGGGCCGAGCTGACCGAAGCCCTGAACGGAGCCGGGGTGCATCGCGATGCGGGTGACCTCCATCTCGCCGAGCTCAGCCAGCACTGACCGGACGCCCTCGGCCGCGGCTCCGCCCACCGCGCCGGCGATCACCACCAGTTCGGCCCGATTGAGTTGGCCCTCAACGATTTCCCGCAGTTCGGCGGGGTTGGTGTCGACGATGCCGACGCGGTTCACCTCGGCGCCGGCGTCCCGGCCCGCAGCGGCCAGCGCGTACGAGTTGACGTCGTAGACCTGGCCGTTGCCGGGCGTCCGCGAGATGTCGACAAGCTCACCGCCAACACACATGACCGACAACCGCGGGCGCGGGTGTACCAGCACGCGTTCGCGCCCGACGGCGGCAAGCAGACCCACCTGCGCCGGGCCGATGATGGTGCCCGCCCGCACCGCGACGTCTCCGGGCTGAACGTCGTCGCCGGTGCGGCGAACATAGGCGCCGGAGCGGACGCCGCGCAGCACCGTCACCCGGGCCTCGCCGCCGTCGGTCCACCGCAGTGGCAGCACCGCGTCGGCGAGTGTCGGCATCGGGGCGCCGGTCTGGACGCGCGCGGCCTGGCGCGGCTGCAGCCGGCTGGGGGTGCGGGCCCCGGCCTCGATCGAGCCCATCACCGGCAGGCTGATCTCAGCGTCGCCCTCGTTCTCACCGTCATCGTCGCCGCTGCCCACCCCCAGCACGTCGACGCTACGCACGGCGTAACCGTCGATGGCGGCCTGATCGAAGCCGGGCAAAGGGCGTTCGGTGACAACCTCCTCGGCGCACATCAGGCCCTGTGCTTCGGCGATGGCCACCCGGACCGGCCGCGGCGCTACCGCGGCAGCAGCCACCCGTGCCTGCTGTTCCTCGACCGAACGCACCGCACCCCTATCTTCGCGTCGGGGGGCCGTCGTGGCGGGTCAGCAGTCGATCAGCCCCAATCGCTCTACCAACCACCGCCGCAGATCGGGCCCGTAGTCGTCGCGCTGCAACGCAAAGTCAACCGCAGCCTTGAGATAGCCGCCGGGATTTCCGAGGTCGTGTCGAGAACCGCGGTGCACCACCACATGCACCGGATGACCTTCCTCGATCAGAAGTGCGATGGCGTCGGTCAATTGGATCTCGCCGCCCGCCCCGCGTGGGACTCGCCTGATTGCGTCGAAGATCGCCCGGTCCAGGACGTAGCGTCCCGCCGCGGCATACGGCGACGGCGCGTCTTCGGCCTTGGGCTTTTCGACCATGCCCTTGACCCGCAGCACGCTCGGATTGTTGGTGTCCGCAACGGCCTCGACGTCGAACACGCCGTACGCGCTTATCTCGTCGGGCGGGACCTCGATCGCGCACAGCACGGTGCCACCGCGTTTGGCGCGCACCTTCGACATCGTCTCCAGCACGCCGGTGGGCAGCACGAGGTCGTCGGGCAGCAGCACCGCGATCGCGTCCTCGTCGGGCCCCAGGCTGTCCTCCACGCACCCCACTGCGTGCCCGAGGCCCAGCGGTTCGGCCTGGACCACCGACTCGACCTTGATCAGCGCGGGCGCCCGGCGCACCTTCTCCAGCATCGATGTCTTGCCGCGCGCCTCCAAGCGTGCCTTCGAGAACGAGGTCTTCGACGAAGTGCGCGACCACGCTGTCCTTGCCCTCGGACGTGATGATGATCAGCCGGTCGGCGCCGGCTTCGGCGGCCTCGGCCGCCACCAACTCGATGCCCGGCGTGTCCACGACGGGCAGCAACTCCTTGGGCACAGTCTTGGTCGCCGGCAGAAATCGTGTTCCCAACCCCGCGGCCGGGACGACCGCCGTATGCGGGATCGGTACCTGAGCCCGTGTCATCGTTCACACATTAACCTGCCTACGTCGGTTAAACGTGCCAAGGCTGAGGTTCGGAGAGGGTTTCGCGTGTCCGCGACGAAGACCGAACTGCGAGCCCAGATCCTGCTGGCGAGGCGTTCGCTGGCTGCGGCAGCGTCACGACGCCGAGGCCCACGCGCTGTGTTCGCACCTGTCCGCGTTCATTTCGGGACGGCGACACGGTCTGCGCCTATGTGCCCGTCGGCTCCGAGCCCGGTTCGATCGAGCTGATCGATTCGCTGCTGCGGATGGACGTGCGGGTTCTGCTGCCCGTAGCGCGTCACGACGCCGCAGGCATCCCCGTGCCGCTGCAGTGGGGGCGCGTACCGGCCTGGCGGCCTGGTCGAGGCGCGGTTCGGCCTGCGTGAGCCCGCCGGGCCGTGGCTGCCGGCCGATGCCGTGGCGGCCGCGGCGGTGGTCTTGGTCCCGCGCTGGCGGTCGACCGCACCGGAGTCCGGCTGGGCCGCGGCGCGGGGTTCTACGACCGATCGCTGGTGCTCGCCGATCCCGCGGCGCGCCTGGTCGCGGTGGTCCGCGACGACGAAGTCGTCGACAAGCTGCCCGCCGAGCCACATGACGTGCGGATGACGCATGCGCTGACGCCACGAGGTGGATTGGTCGCGTTGGGCTCGGGAATGACAGCGGGCAGCGTGGCGGGAATGACCGAGCCCACATAGCGGTTCTAGCACTTGAGACGGTAGAGTGCTAAGAAGTTTGACCACCTCGGAGGTTTTCGTGCCTACCTATTCCTATGCATGCACCGAATGCGGCGATCGCTTCGATGCGGTGCAGGCGTTCAGTGACGACGCGCTGACCACGTGCCCGCAAGTGCTCGGGCCGGCTGCGCAAGCTGTTCGGCAACGTGGGAGTGGTGTTCAAGGGCAGCGGCTTCTACCGCAATGACAGCCGCGAGTCCGCCAAGAGCTCGGCCAAGAGTTCGAGCAATGGCTCCGCCAGCAGCTCGGAGTCGACGACCTCGTCCTCGTCGAACGGCTCGAGTTCGTCGAGACAGCTCGACGCTCCAGCTCGTCGAACGGTTCGAGCTCGACCAGCGCGGCGCCCGCAGCCGCGGCGTCCAGCTGACGCCAGTTATCCACAGGCGCGCTTTAAGCCGCGCACCATCAGCGCCGCCCGCTGCCTAGCGTGGCGGCATGGGGGAATCTCTCAATCCGTCGGCGCTGAGCCGGCTCAGAAGCGCCCTTCGGCCGGACTGGTCGCGCACTGTGGCGGCCCGCCGCATCGCGGCCGGCGGGCTTGTCGTCCTCGCCGCCGTCGCGGCGCTGCGCTCGGACCCCGACGGCGATCGCACCGAGATCGTCGTCGCCGCGCACGACCTGGCACCCGGGGTCGAGCTCACCGCCGCCGATGTTCGAGCTCGAAACCCGCACGGCGACAACGGTTCCCGACGGTTCTACGTCGGACGTCACCGCGGTCGTCGGCGCGACGCTGGCCGGGCCCGCCCGTCGCGGAGAGGTCATCACCGACGTGCGACTGCTCGGCCCGCAGGCTCGCCGAATCGGCCGCGGGTCCCGACGCCCGGATCGTGCCGTTGCATCTCGCCGACTCCGCGCTGCTCGACCTGATCCGCACCGGCGACGTCGTCGACGTGCTGGCCGCCACCACGTCCGACACCGGCGACGACCCACGACCCCAGGTCATCGCGACCGACGCCATCGTCGTCCTCGTCTCGGAGAAGCAGAAGGGCGCGGGCAGCGGCAGCGACCGGGTGGTCCTGGTGGCCCTTGCCCGCTCACGCCGCCAACGAGGTGGCAGGCGCGGCCCTGGTGCAGACCGTCACGCTCACCTTCCACTGACCGGAGTGCGACCGCTGCAGTGTCAACCCGACTAACGTTGCGTGACGGCCAGATACACACGACTGCAGGAGGGGAAGACCATGTTGAAGGGCTTCAAGGAGTTTCTCGCCAGGGGCAACATCGTCGACCTGTCGATCGCGGTGGTCATCGGCACCGCGTTCACGGCGTCTGGTCACGAAATTCACCGACAGCATCATCCAGCCGCTCATCAACCGCATCGGCGCCGGCGGCGACTCGGACTACGGCATCCTGCGAATCAGCATCGGCGGCGGCCAGGCCATCGACCTGAACATCCTGCTGTCGGCGGCCATCAACTTCATCCTCGTCGCCGCGGTCGTCTACTTCCTGGTCGTCGCCCCATACAACCGGCTGCGCAAGAAGGGCGAGGTCGAGCAGGCCCAGGACACCGAGCTGACCCTGCTGACCGAGATCCGCAACATCCTTGCCGAGACCAACGGCCAGTCCGGCAAGCACGTCACCGGCCCTGGCACCGGGCCCAGCCCCGACACCGCCGAGACGACGAGCGCCGACAAGTCCTAGGTCCTATGGTCGGACTCCCAACGCGGCTCGTGCCTCGCCGCTTGATCGTCGTCCGACTTAGTTCATGTTCCAGGGCTCGCCGTAAGTGGTGACGCTGTCACCGGTCGAGGCGATCAGCGGGCGAACGGACGCAGCAGCACACCACCGGCCGCACCGGTCACCGTGCCATGCGCATTGGACACCGCCACACCGCCGCCAGCACCGGCCACGTCAACCGAGAACGTCGCCACTTCCTGAATACCCGGGCCGTTACCCAGGTCGGCGCTGATCGACACACCGGGGAACAGGTTCGGGGTGATGACCGAATCGAACGGATTGAACCAGACCCGACAGGTTGTGTCCGTCGTCGATCAGGATGTTCGGCGTGGTGTAGCTGAAGTTGATACCCACACCCAGCGACCACGGGAAGCCGATCTGGTAGCCCAGCTCCAGGGTGCCCTCGAACTCGTCGGCACCCGGCGCCGGCCACGATGTACCTGGCCCGACCCGAATGGAACCACTCACGGGTCAGCCGGTTGCGGTCCAACGGGAACACACCATTGAGGAACGTGTCCCACTGCTGGATCGTCAGCGTCCGGTCCTGGCCGTCAACCAGACTCATTTCGTTGTCCAGACCCGCGTGAGAGGTGCCAGTGCTCACGAACAGTGACGCGATGGCCCCAGCTATCGCGATAACCGTCGCGACCAGCACCCGACTGATTGCCTTCATGTTCTCCCCAATCCGTGTCAGCCTGGGCCGTTACATCCAGCTTGTCGTTGATTGTTGGTGCAATCGTTACCGCAGTTGTACATGTTTCTTTCGTTGCTGAGGTGGTTTCGACAAAACAGCCCCCGGCCGGATGGCCGGGGGCTGTTTTGTCATGCCCTGAGCTGGGACTGTCCGAACTGTTAGTTCATGTTCCAGGGCTCGCCGTAGGTGGTGACGCTGTCACCGGTCGAGGCGATCAGCCGGGCGAACGGACGCAGCAGCACACCACCGGCCGCACCGGTCACCGTGCCATGCGCGTTGGAGACCGCCACACCGCCGCCAGCACCGGCCACGTCGACCGAGAACGTCGCCACTTCCTGAATACCCGGGCCGTTACCCAGGTCGGCGCTGATCGACACACCGGGGAACAGGTTCGGGGTGATGACCGAGTCGAGACGGATCCGACGCCGACGAGTGATGTTGCCGTCGTCGATCAGGATGTTGGGCGTGGTGTAGCTGAAGTTGATGCCCACACCCAGCGACCACGGGAAGCCGATCTGGTAGCCCAGCTCCAGGGTGCCCTCGAACTCCTCGGCGCCCGGGCCGGCCACGATGTACTTCGCCCGACCCGAGTGGAACCACTCACGGGTCAGCCGGTTGCGGTCCAACGGGAACACACCATTGAGGAAGGTGTCCCACTGCTGGATCGTCAGGGTCCGGTCCTGGCCGTCAACCAGACTCAGTTCGTTGTCCAGACCCGCGTGAGAGGTGCCAGTGCTCACGAACAGTGACGCGATGGCCGCAACCATCGCGATCAGCACCCGACTGATTGCCTTCATGTTCTCCCTAGCTATGTCGACGGTGACCCGGGAGGGTCACCGTGTTGTTGTTCGTGCCTGGCCCAACCGCTACACCACACACGACGCACGAGCCTCATGTGAGACAAATGAGAGACCTCACATGCTGCTCTTACGCTTCGCTCATCGTTGACACGAGGAACATAACGGGGAGGCATCGGAGCGGCAACGCGTGGGCATCGCGGTCGGCAGCCGCGAAGCGGAATGTTGCGAGTTTGCTGAGATTCGCCCGCTACGGGGTCAGGTAGCGGAGGCCACCGGCTCGGGCGCAACGGCGAGGCAACTTCGGCGCCAGTCGCTTCGCACATCAGTGGCAGGTTCTGACTCCGAGTCACGACCTGGCGTTTCCCGCGTTCAACGCGAAATCACAGGTCAGTCGTGGTGAGGCGGAATGTTGTCCCGCAACCACTTCTCGTGGTCGGCCTCGTCGTCAGGCGAAGAATTGTCGCGCTCGTCAAAAGATATCGCGGGCAACGGATCCCCGAAAATCTTGTTAACTGCATCGCGGGATGCGCTTGGGAGGTTCCGTCACAGTTGACATCCTGTGTGACGAAGATCACATTCTGGATGAAGATTGCCGTTCACTTTCGCGTAACACACCGGACAGCGGCGCAATTTGCGCTATGGCGCGCCGCGAGCGCCACGGCGCCATGTCAGCGTCGCGACCGCGGTAAGGCCAGCAAGCCCAATCGGTTAGATCTCCAAGCTGGATAGCTGGGCGATGATCTGGACGGCCAACGGACTGAGCGTCGCCATGCCGTCACGTACCGCGGCCCGCGAGCCGGCGAGGTTAACCACGAGGGTGCTGCCGGAGATCCCGGCCAGGCCACGCGACACGCCGGCGTCGACGATGCCGGCCGACAGCCCGGAGGCGCGCAGCGCCTCGGAGATGCCGAGCAGTTCACGGTCGAGGATGTCGCGGGTCGCTTCGGGCGTGACATCGCGTGGGGTGACACCGGTGCCGCCCACCGACACCACGAGGTCGACTCCGCCGATCACCGCCGTGTTCAGGGCGTTGCGGATCTCCACCTCGTCGGCGGACACCACGACCACGCCGTCGACGACGAAGCCCGCCTCACCGAGCAGTTCGGTGACCAACGGACCGCTGTGGTCCTCCTCGTCCCATGCGCGGTGCGGTCATCGACGACGACGACCAGTGCGCGGCCCACCAACTCCCCTGGCTGTTCCATGAGTGCAACCGTATATCTGGGCAGCGACAGCGGCGCGGCCACTCTCAGCGTGGCCGATCCCGGACTGGAACTCACAGTGGTGCTCACTGCTGCGCCTTGCCGAGCGTGACCTCCACGGTCTGCGGCTTACCCGACGTGTCCAGATAAGTCAGCGTCACCTTGTCGCCCGGCGCCCTGGACCGGACCGCGGCCACCAGCGCATCGGCGCTGTTGATCACCCGGTCGTCGACCTTGGTGACCACGACGCCGCTCGGCAGGCCCGCCGCGGCCGCAGCGCCGCCGCTGGTGACCTCGACGATCTTCGCGCCGTCGGTGGCAGTGTCGTTGCCGACCTGCACACCGAGCGAGGCGTGCGAGGCGGTGCCGTTCTGGATCAGCTCATCGGCGATCCGCTTGGCCTGGTCGACGGGAATCGCGAAGCCGAGCCCGATCGAACCGCTCTGCGCCTGCGGGCCGGCGTCGCCGCCGAGGGTCGCGATGGCCGAATTGACCCCGACCAGTTCGCCATTCATGTTGACCAGCGCGCCGCCCGAGTTGCCCGGGTTGATCGCGGCGTCGGTCTGGATGGCGTCGAGCACGGTGTTCTGGTTCTGCGCGTCGCCGCCCGCGGCCACCGGCCGGTTCAGCGCGCTGATGATGCCGGTGGTCACCGTGCCTTCCAGGCCGAGCGGCGAACCGATCGCCACCACGTCCTGGCCCACCCGCAGATTCGCCGAGGAGCCCAGCGTGATGGGGTCAGCCCGGACGCGCCCTCGGCCCGCACCACCGCGATGTCGCTGCTCGGATCGGTGCCGACGACGGTGAATCCGGCGGTCTTTGCCGTCGGCGAAGGTCACCTTGGTTTGCCCGGCCGGCCGGCCCCGCCGGCCCAGCTGCCGTCCCTGGCCGCGGCCACCACGTGGTTGTTGGTCAGGATCAGGCCGTCGGACGACAGGATGATGCCGGAGCCCTCCTCGGACTGCCCGGCCCATGTCGACCTCGAGCTTGACCACGCTGGGCACCACCTTGGCGGCGACCTGCTCGACCGAGCCGACGGGCAGCACTGGCCGCCGGCACGCTGGGCGCGACACCGCCGAGACGTCGACGTCGCGGCCGGGCGGTCCGGCTGCGCGAGCAGCGCGACTCCCCCGCCGACGCCGGCGGAGACGACCGCAATTGCCAACGCTCCGGCAGTCAAAGCGCCTGCGCGCGAACGCTTTTGGGGACGAGCGGGCTGGCTGGCCGGGCATGGGCTGGGGAGCGCCCGCGGTAGGGGTCGTAGGGCGCGCGGAATCTGCGAATGCTGCTGATTCTGCTGCGTCGCGTAGCGCCAGTCGTACGTGCTGCTGCTGGTACGGACCGGGCCGCTGCGGACCGGGGTATCCGGGCGCGCCATGCTCAAGGCCGCCGGGCCGCCCACCCGGTTGCTGGGGTGGCGGCGAGTACCTCGGATGGTTTGTCATGTCGCTGCAGTGCTCTTCCTCGAGTAGGTTCCGACATTCAGAACAACGACGGGTGCACGCCCACAGTGCCCATCTGGGCTGAGAATCCACTTAGAGAACCTTCGGGACATACCCAGATTTCCCACCCGATAACCCCGACGGCTCCCTGATCAGCCATTGTCGGTGCTGTGGTCCAGCACGTCCACATCAGCGGGGTCGTGTCGCGGTATGGGTCGGCCGGGCAGCACCAAGTGAACCGATGTACCCGGCGGTTGTCCACCGGGAACGGTGTCCTCGACCCTCAGCGTGCCACCGTGTTTGACCACAACTTGTTTGACGATCGCCAGGCCGAGCCCGGAACCCGGCATGGCGCGCGCGGACGTCGAACGGTAGAACCGCTCGAACACCAGCCGGCGTTCCTGTGGCGAAATGCCCGGGCCGAAGTCGGACACCACGAGCTCGGCGTGCGTCGGGTCGACCTGGGTCAACCGGACACCGACCCGCCCATCGGGTGGGCTCCATTTCGCGGCGTTGTCCAGCAGGTTGAGCACCGCCCGCCCCAGTCCCGCGCTGTCGCCGTACACCTGCCATCCGGTGATCGACACGTCGAAGTCAATATCGTTGCGGCGCCGACGAACTCGCTCCAGACACCGGTCCAGAACCTCGGACATGTCCACCGGCTCGTGGATGATGCCGCCGGCTTCGTCGCGGGTCAGATCCACCAGATCGCCCACCAGCGTGGACAATTCCTCGATCTGGGCGATCACGTCGGCCCTCAGCTCGGCCATTTCGTCCTCGGGTAACCGCGGCGCACCCGGCGCCATCGACGCCATCAACAGCTCGACGTTGGTGCGCAATGAGGTCAATGGCGTGCGCAGCTCGTGGCCGGCATCGGTGACCAGCCGCGCCTGGCGTTCACGCGACTCGGCCAGCGCGCGCAGCATCATGTTGAAAGCCTCGGTGAGACGGGCGAGTTCGTCGCTGCCGAATACCGGAATGGGTCGCAGGTCGTCGGTGCGCGCCACCCGTTCGGCGGCCTCGGTGAGCCTGGCCACCGGTCTCAGTCCCGCGCGGGCGACCGCGCCACCGGCCATCGCCGCGACCACCACGCCGACCCCACCGACGATCAGCAGCACCGTGGCCAGGCGTCGCAGCACCTCCCCGGTCGGGTTCAGGCTCTTGGAAATCAGCAGTGAATCTGCCGTTGGAAAGGTGCACGGCCAGCACCCGCTGATGGCTGGCGGTGCGCAGTGACATCCGCAATTCGCCTTGCACCACCTGCTTTTCGGGCTCACCGAGCGGCAGCGTCTGCCCCTGCTGGTTGGCGGTGTAGATCGCCCGTCCCGGACTCACCAGCATCGCGTTGACATCGGAGTAGGCGGTGCCCTCGATCGCCTTGCCGGGATCGGCGGCCAGCGATCCGCTCTCGATGAGCAGTTGAGCCCGGCTGTGCAACTGGTTGTCGATGTCGTCGTACAGGGCCCGGGAAACCACCGCGTAGACGGCGACGGAGATCAGCACCACGACCATCGCCACCATCGACATGGCGAGCAGCATCACGCGCCAGCGCAGCGACAGTGAACGAGTCGTCGATAGGCCGGCCAGGTAGTTGGACTGGGGGCGAAATCCCAACTTCTGGGCTGACATCAGGGTGGTGTCTCGCGCAGCACATAACCCACACCGCGCACGGTGTGGATCAGCCGCGGTTCTCCTTCCGCCTCGGTCTTGCGGCGCAGGTACCCGACATACACCTCGAGGGCGTTACCGGAGGTGGGGAAGTCGAACCCCCAGACCTCCTCGAGGATGCGGCTGCGGGTGAGCACTCGTCGCGGGTTGGCGATGAGCATTTCCAGGAGCGCGAACTCGGTCCGGGTCAGGCTGATCTGCCGCTGGCCACGGGTGACTTCGCGGGTGACCGGGTCCAGGCTGAGGTCGGAGAACGTCATCGCCGGCGACTCGGTGCCGTCGTCGGGAGTGGTACGGCGCAGCAATGCCCGCATCCGCGCGAGCAGTTCCTCCAGCGCGAACGGCTTCGGCAGATAGTCGTCGGCGCCTGCGTCGAGTCCGGCGACCCGCTCGGACACCGAGTCGCGCGCGGTCAGCACGAGGATCGGCAGGTCGTCTCCGGTGCTGCGCAGCTGACGGCACACCTCCAGACCGTCCAGGCGCGGCATCATCACGTCGAGCACCAGGGCATCGGGCCGATTGCTGGAGATCAGGTCAAGGGCCTCGAGGCCGTCCTGCGCCAGCTCGACCGAGTAACCGTTGAAGGAAAGCGAGCGGCGCAGGGATTCGCGCACCGCGCGATCGTCGTCAACGACAAGAATGCGCACAGCCACAGTGTCAACCCATCACCTGAGACTGGCCTGAGAGGCGCGCCGCCGGGGCCGCTGGCACGGCGACATCCGGCAGGGCCGCCTTAGCGCCTGTCGAGGTCGATCAGGCCCAGACGCGCGGCCTTCATCAGCCGCCGCGGCACCTTGTGCTGCTGGCCGGCGACGGTCACGCCGACGAGTTCGGGGCGCTTGGCCTTCCACTGCGCGCGCCGGCTACGGGTATTCGCGCGCGACATCCTGCGCTTGGGCACAGCCATGATCGAGGTCTCCTGTTAGGGGTACTGCCGCGGGAGGTGTCCGGCGTCGGCAATTTGCACCTCAGGATAGCCGGTGGCCTGCGTAGCCTCCAAAATGAGCGATTTCGGCGCGGCAATCCACGCCGCGAGCGACGGTAAGCGCGCCGAAACCGCGAAAGATGGAGCGCCTTGACGCGAGACCGGAGGTAACGTCTAACCTACCGGTTGGTTGGGTCGATGAGCGACGACGGGAGGCGCTCGTGTCTGGTCCGGTCCGCATCGGCAACTGCTCGGGCTTCTACGGCGACCGGCTGGCGGCCATGCGCGAGATGCTCACCGGCGGCGACCTGGACTACCTCACCGGCGACTATCTCGCCGAGCTGACCATGCTGATCCTGGCCCGCGACCGCGCCAAGAACCCCGACCGCGGCTACGCCAAGACGTTTCTGCAAGCAGCTCGAGGACTGCCTGGGCTTGGCGATCGAGCGCGGCGTGCGGATCGTCGCCAACGCCGGCGGGCTGAATCCCGCGGGCCTGGCCGCTGCGGTGCGCGCGCTGGCCGAGCGGCTGGGCCTGGACGTCAACGTCGCCCACGTCGAAGGCGACGACCTGGTGGCCCGCGCCGAGGAGTTCGGGCTTCGGCGCGCCGCTGGCGGCCAATGCCTACCTCGGGGCGTGGGGCATCGTCGACTGCCTCAACGCCGGCGCCGACGTCGTGGTCACCGGCCGGGTCACCGACGCCTCGGTGATCGTCGGTCCCGCCGCCGCGCACTTCGGGTGGGCGCGCACCGACTACGACGCGCTGGCGGGCGCGGTGGCCGCCGGCCACGTCATCGAATGCGGTGCGCAGGCGACCGGCGGCAACTACGCCTTCTTCACCGAGATCGCCGACCTGGCACATCCCGGCTTCCCGCTCGCCGAGATCCACGCCGACGGATCGTCGGTGATCACCAAGCACCCCGGCACCGGCGGCGCGGTCAGCGTCGGCACCGTCACCGCGCAGCTGCTGTACGAGATCACCGGTGCCCGCTATGCGAATCCCGACGTGACGCTGCGGGTCGACACCATCGAGCTGTCCGACGACGGGCCCGACCGGGTACGGATCAGCGGCGTGAAAGGCGAGCCGCCGCCGCCGACGTTGAAGGTGTCGCTGAACAGCATCGGCGGATTCCGCAACGAGATGACATTGGTGCTGACGGGCCTGGACATCGAGGCCAAGGCCGACCTGGTGCGCTCGCAATTGGAGTCCGGCCTGACCGTCAAGCCCGCCGAGATGGAGTGGACGCTGGCGCGCACCGACCACCCCGACGCCGACACCGAGGAATCCGCCAGCGCCCTGTTGCGCTGCGTGGTCCGCGACCCCGACCCCGCCAATGTCGGACGCCAATTCTCTTCGGCTGCAGTCGAACTCGCGTTGGCCAGCTATCCCGGCTTCCATGCCACCACCCCTCCCGGTGAGGGTCAGGTGTACGGGGTGTTCACGCCGGGATACGTGCCCGCGGCCGAGGTGCCGCACGTGGCCGTGCACGACGACGGCACTCGCGTCGAGATTCCCCCCGCCACCGAAACCCTGGAGCTGACGCCCGTGCCGGACGCGGCGCTGCCGGAGCCAGTGGAGTTCGGCGCGACGCGTCGGGCACCGCTCGGCGTGATCGCCGGTGCCCGCAGCGGCGACAAGGGCGGCAGCGCGAATGTTGGGGTGTGGGTGCGCACCGACGACCAGTGGCGCTGGCTTGCGCACACGCTGACCGTCGAGAAGCTGCGCGAATTGCTGCCGGAGACAGCCGATCTCCCCGTCACGCGCCACCTGCTGCCGAACCTGCGGGCGATGAACTTCGTGATCGACGGCATCCTCGGACAAGGCGTCGCCTATCAGGCCCGGTTCGACCCGCAGGCCAAGGGGCTGGGCGAGTGGTTGCGCAGCCGGCATGTCGACATCCCGGAGGAGCCTGTCCGTGCCGAGTGAGCGATCGTAACATCTGGCATACCCCCGAGCGCGAGCAGCTCCGAAAGACGGTGCGGGCGTTCGCCGAACGCGAGATCCTGCCCCATGTCGACGAGTGGGAGCGCAGCGGTGAGCTGCCCCGCGATCTGCACCGCAAGGCCGGCGAGGCCGGACTGCTGGGTGCCGGGCTGCCCGAGTCCGTCGGCGGTGGCGGCGGCGACGGCGCCGACTCGGTGATCATCTGCGAGGAGATGCACTACGCCGGGTCCCCTGGCGGCGTGTTCGCGTCGCTGTTCACCTGCGGCATCGCGGTACCCGCACATGATCGCCTCCGGCGATCGAGCGGCTCATCGACCTCTATGTCCGGCCCACCCTGCGCGGCGAGAAGATCGGCGCCCTGGCCATCACCGAACCCGGCGGCGGCTCCGACGTCGGTCACCTGACCACCCGCGCCGTCCGCGACGGCGACGACTACATCATCAACGGCGCCAAGACCTACATCACCTCCGGCGTGCGCGCCGACTACGTGGTGACCGCGGCGCGCACCGGAGGCCCTGGCGCGGCGGGGGTTTCGCTGATCGTCGTCGACAAGGGCACGCCCGGCTTCGAGGTCACCCGCAAGCTCGACAAGATGGGCTGGCGCTCCTCGGACACCGCCGAGCTGTCCTACACCGACGTCCGCGTTCCCGCGGCCAACCTGATCGGCGGCGAGAACACCGGCTTCGCTCAGATCGCAGGGGCGTTCGTCTCCGAGCGCGTCGGCCTGGCCGCGCAGGCGTACGCCAGCGCGCAACGCTGCCTCGACCTGACCGTCGAGTGGTGCCGCAACCGTGAGACGTTCGGCAAGCCGCTGATCTCGCGCCAGCAGGTGCAGAACACGCTGGCCGAGATGGCCCGCCGCATCGACGTGGCCCGGGTGTACACGCACAACGTGGTCGAGCGGCACCTCGCCGGAGCCGCTTCGGCGGCGACATCCGACACAGTAGAACTTCTTAATCACCCAGGTGTGCTTCGCGAAGAACACCGCCGTCGAGGCCGGCGAATGGGTGGCCAACCAGGCGGTGCAGCTGTTCGGCGGCATGGGCTACATGACCGAATCCGAGGTCGAGCGCCAGTACCGCGACATGCGCATCCTCGGAATCGGCGGCGGAACAACCGAAATCCTCACCGCGCTTGCGGCCAAGACGCTTGGATTCCAGTCATGACGTTGTTGTCCACCCTCGACCCCGCGTCGCCCGCCTACACCGAGGCCGCCTAGGCGATGACGGCCAAGCTCGCCGAACTGGACGCCGAGCATGCCAAGGCGCTGGTGGTGGCGGCGCCAAATACGTCGAACGCCACCACGCGCGCGGCAAGCTGACACCGCGCGAACGCGTCGAGCTGCTGGTCGATCCGGACTCGCCGTTCCTCGAGCTGAGCCCGCTTGCCGCGTACGGCAGCGACTTCCAGGTCGGCGCCAGCGTCGTGGTGGGTATCGGGGCGGTCAGCGGAGTCGAGTGCATGCTGGTCGCCAACGACCCGACGGTCAAGGGCGGCACCAGCAACCCGTGGACCCTGAAAAAAGTCCTGCGGGCCAACCAGATCGCCCTGGAGAACCGGTTGCCGGTGATCTCGCTTGTCGAGTCCGGCGGCGCCGACCTGCCGACGCAGAAGGAGATCTTCATCCCCGGCGGGCAGATGTTCCGCGACCTGACCCGGTTGTCGGCGGCGGGCATCCCGACCATCGCGCTGGTGTTCGGCAACTCCACGGCGGGCGGCGCCTACATCCCCGGCATGTCCGATCACGTCGTGATGATCAAGGAACGCTCGAAGGTGTTTCTCGCCGGCCCACCGCTGGTGAAGATGGCCACCGGCGAGGAGTCCGACGACGAGTCGCTCGGCGGTGCCGAAATGCACGCCCGCACTTCGGGTCTCGCGGACTACTTCGCGGTCGACGAGCTCGACGCGATCCGCATCGGCCGTCGTATCGTGGCCCGGTTGAACTGGCGCAAGCAGGGCCCGGCGCCCGGCCCGGTCACCGAGCCGCTGTTCGACTCCGAGGAACTACTCGGCATCGTCCCATCGGACCTGCGCGTCCCGTTCGATCCGCGGGAGGTCATCGCCCGGGTGGTCGACGGCTCGGAGTTCGACGAATTCAAGGCGATGTACGGCTCGTCGCTGGTGACGGGGTGGGCGACGCTGTACGGATATCCGATCGGAATCCTGGCCAACCACCGCGGCGTGCTGTTCAGTGAGGAGTCTCAGAAGGCCACCCAGTTCATCCAGCTGGCCAACCGCGCCGACACCCCACTGTTGTTCCTGCACAACACGACTGGCTACATGGTCGGCAAGCAGTACGAGGAAGGCGGGATGATCAAGCACGGCTCGATGATGATCAACGCCGTGTCGAATTCCACCGTCCCGCACATCTCGCTGCTGATCGGCGCCTCCTACGGCGCCGGGCACTACGGCATGTGCGGGCGGGCCTACGACCCGCGTTTCCTGTTCGCGTGGCCCAGCGCAAAGTCCGCGGTGATGGGCGGTACGCAGTTGGCGGGCGTGCTGTCGATCGTCAGCCGTGCGGCGGCCGCGGCCCGCGGGCAGGCGGTCGACGAGGATGCGGACGCCGCTTTAAGGGCAGCGGTCGAGGCGCAGATCGAGGCCGAGTCGCTGCCGATGTTCTTGTGTGGCCGGCTCTACGACGACGGGGTGATCGATCCGCGCGACACCCGCACCGTGCTGGGAATGTGCCTGTCCGCCATCGCCAATGGCCCGATCAAGGGGACGTCGAACTTCGGCGTCTTCCGGATGTGAGTCCCCACATGTCGGCGATTTGTGTGCGTTTAGGAGCGGTGAGCGCTGACTAAACGCACGCAAATCGCCAATGGAGGCGCACGATGATCACGCGAGTCCTGGTCGCCAACCGCGGCGAGATCGCCCGGCGCGTGTTCGCCACCTGCCGTCGCCTCGGCATCGGCACCGTCGCCGTCTACACCGATCCCGACGCGGCGGCCCCGCACGTCGCCGAGGCCGACGCCCGGGTGCGGCTGGCCGGCACCACTGGCTACCTCGACGGACGGCAGCTCATCGCCGCCGCCCGCGCGGCGGGTGCCGACGCCATCCATCCCGGTTACGGATTCCTCTCGGAGAACGCCGAATTCGCCGCCGCAGTGCAGGACGCCGGCCTGACGTGGATCGGCCCGCCGGTGGCGGCGGTGGCCGCGATGGGCTCCAAGATCGAGGCCAAGAAGATGATGGCCGGCGCGGGTGTACCCGTGCTCGATGAGCTCGACCCCGAAACCGTGACGGCCGATCAGCTGCCGGTGCTGATCAAGGCGTCGGCCGGCGGCGGTGGCCGGGGCATGCGGGTGGTGCGCGAATTGTCCGCGCTGCCAGCACAAGTGGAGGCGGCCCGCCGCGAGGCGCAGTCGGCGTTCGGCGATCCGACCGTGTTCTGCGAGCGCTACCTGGCCACCGGCCACCACGTCGAGGTCCAGGTGCTCGCCGACGAGCACGGCACTGTGTGGGCAGTCGGCGAGCGCGAATGCTCAATCCAACGGCGCCACCAGAAGATCATCGAAGAGGCGCCGTCGCCACTGGTCGAACGCACACCGGGCATGCGCGCCAAGCTGTTCGACGCCGCCCGGCTGGCAGCGGACGCGATCGGCTACGCCGGTGCGGGGACGGTCGAGTTCATGGCCGACGATCGCGGCGACTTCTTCTTCCTCGAGATGAACACCCGGCTGCAGGTCGAGCACCCGGTCACCGAGGCCACCACCGGGCTCGACCTGGTCGAGCTGCAACTGCATGTGGCCGACGGCGGCCGACTCGATCCCGAACCGCCGCCGTCGCGCGGCTTCTCCATCGAGGCCCGGCTGTACGCCGAGGACCCGGCCAAGGGCTGGCAGCCGCAGGCAGGCACCGTACACCGCTTCGACGTGCCCGAGACCGTGCGCGTCGATACCGGCATCGTCGACGGCTCGGTGGTGTCGATCTTCTACGACCCGATGCTGGCCAAACTCATTTCGTACGGCCCAAGCCGCCGTCAGGCCGCGGGCATACTCGCCGACGCGCTGGCACGCACCCGCATCCACGGCGTGCGCACCAACCGCGACCTGCTCGTCAACGTGCTGCGGCACCCGGCCTTCCTCGACGGCGCCACCGATACGGCGTTCTTCGACACCCACGGCCTTGCCGAGCTGGCCGCGCCGCTGAGCGACGAGCGCGCCGTCGCGTTGTCGGCCGTCGCCGCCGCGCTGGCGGATGCGGCGCAGAACCGCCGAACCGCAACGGTTTTCGCGGCCGCGCCCAGCGGCTGGCGAAACCTCGCGTCCGGTTACCAGACGAAGCGCTACAGCGACGCCGCCGGAGAGACCCACGAGGTGCAGTACCGGTTCACCCGCACCGGTGTCGAATTGCCGGACCATGAACGCGGTCGCGCTGGTTTCGGCTCAACCTGACCGCGTCGTGTTGTCGGTCGACGGCGTGGACCGGCCGTTCGACGTGGCCCGCTACGGAGACGAGGTGTTCGTCGACTCCCCGCTGGGCCCAACGCAATTCACCATGCTGCCCCGCTATCCCGATCCCACCGCCGCCGTCGCGGCGGGCTCGCTGCTGGCGCCGATGCCGGGCTCGGTGCTGCGCGTCGGCGCCGCGGTCGGCGACACGGTCACCGCCGGGCAGCCGCTGATCTGGCTGGAAGCCATGAAGATGGAGCACACCGTGACCGCGCCCAGCGACGGCGTGCTCGTCGAACTCAACGTCGAACCCGGCCGGCAGGTCGACGTCGGCGCCGTACTCGCCCGTGTCGAGACCGCAGGAGGAGATGCAATGACCAGCTTCGTCGAAACCGAAGAGCAGCACGCGCTGCGCCAGGCCGTCGCGGCGATGGCCGCCAACTACGGCCAGGACTACTACCTGGAGAAGGCCCGCGCCGGCCAGCACACCGACGAATTGTGGAACGAGGCAGGCAAACTCGGCTTCATCGGCGTCAACCTCCCAGAAGAGTACGGCGGTGGCGGCGCCGGCATGTACGAGCTGTCGTTGGTGATGGAGGAGATGGCCGCGGCAGGCTCGGCGCTGCTGATGATGGTGGTCTCCCCCGCGATCAACGGCACGATCATCAGCAAGTTCGGCACCGAGGATCAGAAGAAGCGCTGGCTGCCCGGCATCGCCGACGGATCGACCACCATGGCGTTCGCGATCACCGAGCCCGACGCCGGGTCGAACAGCCACCGCATCACCACCACCGCCCGCCGCGACGGCAGCGACTGGATCCTCAAGGGCCAGAAGGTCTTCATCTCCGGTATCGACCAGGCGCAGGCGGTGCTGATCGTGGGCCGCACTGAAGAAGCGAAGACGGGAAACCTGCGGCCTGCGTTGTTCATCGTGCCCACCGACACACCCGGCCTGAGCTGGACCAAGATCGAGATGGAACTGGTCAGCCCCGAAAGCCAGTTCCAGGTGTTCCTCGACGACGTGCGGCTGCCGTCCGACGCACTGGTCGGCTCCGAGGACGCCGCGATCGCGCAGTTGTTCGCGGGTCTGAACCCCGAGCGGATCATGGGCGCGGCCAGCGCGGTGGGCATGGGTCGGTTCGCGATCAACAAGGCCGTCGACTACGTCAAGACCCGGCAGGTATGGAAGACACCGATCGGTGCGCACCAGGGGTTGTCGCACCCGTTGGCCCAGAACCACATCGAGATCGAGTTGGCGAAGCTGATGATGCAGAAGGCGGCGGCGCTCTACGACATCGGCGACGACGCCGGTGCGGCCGAAGCCGCGAACATGGCCAAGTACGCCGCGGGTGAGGCGTCGGTGCGCGCCGTCGACCAGGCGGTCCAGTCCCTCGGCGGCAACGGCCTGACCAAGGAGTACGGCATCGCCGCGGCGGTGACCGCGTCGAAGCTGGCCCGCATCGCGCCGGTCAGCCGTGAGATGGTTCTCAACTTCGTAGCGCAGACCTCACTCGGTCTGCCACGCTCTTACTGATGAGCTCACTCGTCCACTACACCGTCGAACGCAGCGTCGCCCGGCTCACGCTGGATTCGCCGGACAACCGCAACGCGCTGTCCACCGCGCTGGTCCACCAGCTGCACCAGGGCCTCACCGACGCCACAGAGGAGTCCGGAGTGCGGGCCGTGGTTCTCGGCCATACCGGCGGAACCTTCTGCGCCGGAGCGGATTTGGCTGAAGCTGCAGGCCGGGATCCCGGCGACGTGGCCGTCGACGGCGCGCGGGAGCTGACGCACCTGCTGCGCCGGATCCTCGAGCTGCCGATGCCGGTGATCGGCGCCATTGACGGTCACGTGCGGGCGGGTGGGCTGGGACTGGTCGGCGCCTGCGACATCGTCGTGGCCGGGACCCGCCAGCACGTTCGCGTTGACGGAGGCGCGCATCGGCGTTGCGCCGTCGATCATTTCCCTGGCGCTGCTGCCGAAGATGACCGCCCGCGCCGCGGGCCGCTACTTCTTGACCGGCGAAAAGTTCGACGCCGCGGAGGCGGCGAACATCGGACTGATCACGATCGCCGCCGACGACGTCGAGGCCACGGTATCGACGCTGACCGCCGCGATCGGCAAGGCGTCACCGCAGGGACTGGCGGCGTCGAAAGCGTTGACCACCAGCGCGATCCTGGAAGCGTTCGACCGGCACGCCGACGAGCTGACCGAGCAGTCGGCGCGGCTGTTCGTCTCCGAGGAAGCCAGGGAGGGCATGCTGGCCTTCCTGCATAAGCGGCCGCCCCGCTGGGTTAATTGACCCAGGAGCCGGGAGTTCGCTTTGCCGCCAAAGCGGTCGGTGGTGCGGCAACCGTTGCAGAGATGTCCGAGGGAATGTGCTGCCGTGACTACCGGGCCAGCGACCGCGAAACGCTGATGATGGTGAGCGGCGCCGCCGCGACATAGGCGACCACCTGGTCTTTTGCGGGGAGCCGCGCTCCGGCAGCACGGACCACCTCACCCTCCGGATCGCTGGGGACCTTTTGCTCTCCACCAGGTCGAGCAAAGTAGTGCAAAGTTGGGGTTGACGAGCTACGCTGTGTTAGCTGGGCGTAGGGGCGCCCTCGAACATCACGAACTTAGGAGTCCCCATGAAACGAATCCTCCTTGTGGCCGCCGGGTCTGTCGCCGGGGCCCTGGGCGCCGCTGGCCTTATCTTCGCCGCGCCCGCGTCGGCACAGCCCGACATGAACTTTGACTGCTCACCCTGCACTGCCTGGACCGACTTCTTCGAGGCGACCGGCGTATGGGAGCCCTTCTTTGATGCAACAAATGGAGTGATCGGCGATGACAAGGGTGCGTGGGAGAGCGGGGTCGAGGCTATCAATGGTGGTGCGTGGGAGAAGGCCTGGCCGGCCGAATAGAACGACTTGAACCGACCGCCCCCGCCGGAGCCTCCGGCGGGGGCGATTGGTTCATCGCTGCGGCGGCCGGCGCGTCAGACGCGGCCATCAGGGCTGATCACCTTGGCGGACGCCGATGTCGAGGCGACGGTGTCAACGCTGACCGCCGCGATCCGGAAGGCGTCGCCGCAAGGCCTGGCGGCGTCGAAGGCGTAGCCGGATCGGCCTATGGTGGAATCGCCGTCGACGGTGACCGCGCGTGGCAGCCGACCCGCTGGCGGGCCGCGGCGCAGGCGCTATCCGCAACGTAAACTCTTGCCGCAACGCGTTAACGTCCATTGGTTTCCCTGCCGCGCAACTGTATAGGAGCAATCAGTGACGCGCGACGTCCTTGTCACCGGAGCCACCGGCACGCTCGGGCGAAAGGTGGTCGGTGCATCCACGGCCGCCGGTCACCAGGTGCGGGCGCTGAGCCGCCGAGAGCACGTCGGCTACACGGGCGTGCATTGGTACCAAGGCGACCTGCTGGCCAACACCGGCGTCGACGCCGCGATCGACGGCGTGGACGTGATCGTGCACTGCGCCACGCAGGCCACGCGCGACAAGGACGTCAGATCCATGGAGAACCTCATCGCGGCGGCGCGCCGGGCCAGCGTAGGTCACATCGTGCACGTGTCGATCGTCGGCATCGACCGCATACCGCTGCCGTACTACAAAACAAAGCTGCGCGTCGAACGCGCATTGGAGGCTTCCGGTGTGGGCCACACGGTGCTGCGCGCGACGCAGTTTCACGACCTGATCAAGGCGATCTTCTCGATCCAGCGGTTCTCGCCGGTGCTGTGGACGATTCGCGGTGTGCGGTTCCAGCCGATCGACACCCACGATGTCGCAGAGCGGCTCGTCGAACTGGTCGATCGCGAACCGGCCGGCCGCGTCGCCGACATCGGTGGCCCCGCCGTGCACACGCACGCGGATCTGGCGCGGATGTTCCTCGCGGCGCGCGGTAGCCGTCGGCGGGGTGGTCCAGGTGCCGGTCGCCGGCCGGATCGTGGCGGGTTATCGGTCCGGCGCAAACCTGGCGCCGGACAACGCGGTGGGGACCATCGGCTTCGAGGATTTTCTGGCCGCGGTCGAAATAAGTTCGCTCGTCTATCTGCTTCGCCGCGGCAGGTGAGGGCACAGTTTAGCCATCGGCCTTGCATGTGCCAGCGTTCGTCGTAGGCTCGACATTGATGAGCACACCAGCGTCGCGGAACGGTTCGATGCGTGCTGCAGACACCGATCGGATTCAGGTGGCGCAGTTGCTCACCGACGCCGCCGCCCAGGGCCGGCTGCAGCTGAGCGAGTACGAGGACCGTCTGACCAGGGCGTATGCCGCCCAGACCTATGACGAACTCGATCGCATATCCGCCGATCTGCCCGGCGCCGTGACCCGGGCCCGCAGCGGCGGTCCGTGCCGTCCCGCGCCGTCGACGCTGTTGTTGGCGATCATGAGCGGCTTCGAGCGCCGCGGCCGCTGGAACGTGCCGAAACGGATGACGACCTTCGCCCTGTGCGGCGGCGGCGTGGTGGATTTGCGGTACGCCGACTTCACCTCGCCGGAGGTGGAGATCCACTCGTACTCGATCATGGGCGGCCAGACAATCCTGGTGCCGCCCGAGGTGAACGTGGACCTCAAGGGCGTCGGGGTGATGGGCACTTCGACCAGAGCGTCACCGGCGAAGGATCGCCGGGCGCGCCGTGCGTGCGGATCCGCGGCTTCTCGCTGTGGGGCAGCGTCGGCGTCAAGCGCAAGAAGCGCAAGGCCGCGTAGGCGCGCGGCGCTACCGGCGCCGGCGCGACCGCAGATAGTCGCCGACCACCGCGGCGCCCAACCCGTCCAGATCGGGCACCACGACGCGGCCCTCGACGCGCCGGGCGACCTGATCGATGAACCGCGCCAGACCGGGATCGCTGCCGAGCCGGAAGATCGTCACCTGAGTCCCCAGCCGGGCGACGTCGTCGAAACCCTTCACCGTGTGCGCGATCGTGCGCGGATGCGGCGGGTAGTCGAAGAACACCGCCGAGCCCTCCCCGTCCATGTCCTCCAGATGCGCGGTGGGCTCACCGTCGGTGACGACGAGCACCACCGGCTGGGCGTTGGGGTGGCGGCGCAGATGCCGTCCGGCCAGGGCCAGCGCGTGGTGCAGGTTGGTGCCCTGCTCGTAGACGCCCTCCAGCCCGGTCAGCTCGGCCGCCGTCACCGTCCGGGCGTAGCGGCCGAACGCGATGATCTCCAACGCGTCCGAACGGAACCGCGTGCTGACGAGGTGGTTCAGCGCCAGCGCCGTGCGCTTCATCGGCAGCCACCGGTTCTCCATCACCATCGAGAACGAGGTGTCGACCAGCAGCGCCACCGCGGCCTGCGTGCGCGTCTCGGTCTCGGAGATCTCGACGTCATCGACCGCGAGCTTCACGGGTAGCTCGGTGACGCCCTGTGCCTGCCTGCCGCAGCACCGCGTTGGTCAGCGTGCGCGTGACGTTCCACGGCTCGGTGTCGCCGAACTGCCACGGCCGCGTCGCACCGGTCAGCTCGCCGGCCGCCCCGGCGCGGCGAGTGTCACGTTCCCCGTGGCGGCCCGAAAGCTGTTGCGCCACATCCCGTAACGCGGTCTGGCCCAGCTGGCGCATCGCCTTCGGCGACAGCCGCCACTGCCCGTCCGAGCCGCGGTCGAGGAATCCCTGATTCACCAGCGCCCGCTCGAGCTCGGCCAGCGTCTGCGCGTCGACCACGGCGTCGTCGCCGAGCTGACGCGCCAGCATGTCCAGGTCGACATCCTCCATGGTGGCCCCGGCGTAGCTCTGCGAGAGCGCCTCGGCGAGCTGCTCGAGCTCGGCGATGTCGGACAGCGCCTGCGTGCCCTCCCCCATGCCCATCGGGTTGTCACCGGAGAACCGCGACGAGCCGGTCCAGTCCTCCCCCGGCCGCGCCGCCTGCAGATGCGCGTCGAGCCGGTTGAGCGCATTCATCAACGACGGCGAGCCGAATGCCTGCTGCGCCAAGGCATCCAGCTCGGCGCGCTGGTCGGCCGAGAGGCTGTTGCGGAACCGCTGCGCGGCGGCGGCGCGTTGCGCCAGCGAATCCAGCAGCTCTTCGACGTTGCGCGGGTTCTCCGGGAAGAACTCGCCGTGCTTGTTCATGAAGTTATCGAAGTCCTGCTGGGTGTCCTCGCCGCGAGAATGCTTGTCCAGCAAGTCATTCAGGTCGTCGAGCATCTCGTTGACCGCTGGCGGTCCTCGTCGGTGGCGTTCTCCAGCGCCTGCTTCATCCCGGCGAAGCGCTGATCGAGCATCTCGCGGCCGAGCAGATCCTTGATCTGCTCGTACTTTTCGCGCGCCTCGGGGCTGCGCCAGTCGTAGTCGGACAGTTCCTGCACGGCCTTGGCCGGCGACGGCGGCAACGACTCGATCCGCAGCTCGTTGAACCTGGCGTCGTCGTCGAGCGCCCGGGCCAGCTCCTTGCGCTCGGCGAGCACCGCCTCGTCGAGCAGCTTCTTGATCTCCTGCAGGGTGCCGTCAAGGTTGTTGCGCTGCAACAGTTCCCGGCGCCGACGGTTGGCCTCGGCCGCCAGCTTGTCGGCGCCGCGCATGTTCTGGGTGCCGCGCCGCATCAGCTCGGACAGCGCCCGTCGCGGCGAGCTGCCCTCCATGACGTCCTGACCGATCTGCTCCAGCGCATCGCGCAGGTCGACAGGAGGCGCCAGCGGATCCGGTCCGCCGGTGTAGGCGGAGTAACGCGACGACCGCCCGTGCCGATGTTTAGCCATAGACGGTTTCGCCTTCTCCGGACACCTTGTCGATCCGCTTCGCCAGATACAGCGCCTCGAGCGCCAATTCGACCGCGGCCGCGCGCTGGCCGTCGGATTTGCGCGCCGAGCCGCTGCTGGACCTCGGCGATCGCGGGCACTTCGGGCACCGCGGCCAGCACGTCCCTCGCCGACACCCGCTCACCGGTGGTGACCGCCGAACCGTTCTCGATCGCCACCACCAGTGCACCGACGTCGATACCGCCCAGCAGCCGCTGCGCGGTGTCGGCGGTGGCCCGTCGCAACAGGTGTTCGAGCACCGCCTGCTCACGCCCCTCCTCACCGGACTCGAACTCCAGCTTGCCGCGCAGCACGTCGATCACCGTGCCGAGGTCCACCACCCGCGCCACCGGATCGTGCTCGCCCAGCACGGCGGAGCGATGCCGGGCGGCTGCGGCGACCGTCTCCGCGGCGGCGATCGCGAACCGCGCCGACACGCCCGAGCGCTGGTCGATCGACCGCGACTCGCGCAGGTAGCGGGCGAACCGGGCGAGCACGTGCAGTAGATACTCGGGCACCTCGGCGGACAGGTGCGCCTCCTGGTTGATGACGCCGACCTCGGCGTCGAGCTCCAGCGGGTAGTGGGTGCGGATCTCGGCGCCGAACCGGTCCTTCAGCGGGGTGATGATGCGGCCGCGGTTGGTGTAGTCCTCGGGGTTGGCGCTGGCGACGACGAGTACGTCGAGCGGCAGCCGCAGCGTGTAGCCGCGCACCTGGATGTCGCGCTCCTCCATCACGTTCAGCATCGACACCTGGATGCGCTCGGCGAGGTCGGGCAGCTCGTTGACGGCGACGATGCCGCGGTGCGCCCGCGGGATGAGGCCGTAGGCGATGGTCTCCGGGTCGCCGAGGCTGCGGCCCTCGGCCACCTTGATCGGGTCGATGTCGCCGACCAGGTCGGCCACGCTGGTGTCCGGGGTGGCCAGCTTCTCGGTGTAGCGCTCGCTGCGGTGCCGCCACGCCACGGGCAGGTCGTCGCCGAGTTCGGCGGCCCGCCGGATCGACTCCGGGGTGATCGGCGTGTACGGATGCTCGTAGAGCTCGGCGCCGGCGATGACGGGCGTCCACTCGTCGAGCAGTCCGGTCAGCGCGCGCAGCAGCCGCGTCTTGCCCTGTCCGCGTTCACCGAGCAGCACCACGTCGTGCCCGGCGATCAGGGCACGCTCCAGCTGCGGAATCACGGTGTCCTCGAAGCCCAGGATGCCCGGCCACGCGTCGCGGCCCTCGGCCAGCGCGGCCAGCAGGTTCTCCCGGATTTCCTGCTTTGACGCCCCGCTCGCGATGACCGGAGGCCTTCAGCTCGCCGACGGTCCGGGGCAGATCATGAGGTTGGGTCACCACACCACGCTACGACGGCTGTCGAGGTGCAGCAGTCCTTGCCCTCTGCGCGAACAGCCCGACGGTCAACTCGGCGAGGGCGGCAGCAGCTGGAACCCCTTCAAAATCATGTCCGCGTCGCGCTGATAGACCGGGTTCTCGGGGTCTGTCGTCTGGACGGTCACGCTCACCGCGTACGTCATGTCGTCCGTGTGCAGCACCCCGAGAACCGCCATCGCCGGGTGTGGAGGAACGTTTCCCAACACCGGGGTCTGGTAGTGCACGGTCTCGGCAGGCAGACCGCACAGCATGCCTTCGATCACGCGCAGACCGGTGGCGCCGAATGCCGCCTCCAGCGCCTGGCGCTGGCTGTCAAACACCACATCCGGTTCTTCGATGCCCGGCGCGCTCTCCAAAGTCACCACGACGTTTGGTGCGAAGGTCTCGGTGGCGAGGTTGTCATTGAGCATCGCAAATCGGATCAGCTCCGAATCCATCATCGTCGAACGCTCCCAGCCCGGCGGCTGTGGAATCTTCAGCACCGGCTCGCCGTCGCCGACCGCCGGGATCGTCGTCAAGGGCGCGTCGACTTCATCGCACTGTGACGCGTCGGAGGCGGTGACGGGCGACCGGTCAGGACCGGCCACCGGCCGAGCAACGTCGACGTAGCGCGTGCACGAGGCCATCAGGACCGCCACCGCTGCGAGCAGAACAGCGGCAGTCCTCGACGTTGTCGCCATGGTGTGCAACTTAATGGCCCGGGCACTGCTGTGGTACGGCGGGACTCAGCCGACGCTGATCGACACCGTCGTCTCGCGGGTTTGGGCCGGCAGTTTGGCGGTGTCGACGACGAGGAACTCGCCGCTGTCCTGCCGGCCGTTGGCGAGCGTCTTGGGCTTCAGCGTGAAGGGCGGTGTGTCCGATTCGATGCCGGCAAGGCCGAAGTCGCTGTCGTTGGCGATCACCAGCGTCGTGCCACCGTCGGGGGTGGCAACGCCCTCGATCTTGTCGTGGCCGAAGAACTCGCCCTTGCCGTTGAGTTCGGCCAGCAGGGCGCCGAGGTCGAGCTTGAGCGTCTTGGCGGCGACGGTGATGCCCACGGTCTTCAGCTTCTCGATCGCGGCCGCGTCGGTGGTGACCCCGACGAGCGTCTCGATCGGCTTTCCCTGGATCAGCAGCCCGCCCGCGTCGGCCTGTACGTGCTGCCGGGCACTGTCGACGCGGGCCCGACGTCGGTGGCGGTCGAGATGTCGGCGACATAGATCTTCTTGTCGCCACCGGGTTGGAGGTCGCCGTCACGTTCGTCGATCAGGAACGTGGTATCGCTGAGCGCGGTGATCTCGGAGACCGCGACCTTGGTCTCCTGCGGGTTGGCGAGCGGATAGAGGTATTCCTTGACGGCCTTGGTCGCCAGATTGACGGTGACGATTCGGGCCAGCGGAACCGATTTCGCAGAGCCGTCGAGACCGGGTGTCTTGAGTGCAGATTGCATGATGCCGACCAGCGTCGAGCCGTCGGGGGTGATCGTCAGGCCTTCCATGCCCTGATTGGCGCTGCGTAAAGACAACTCGCGCGGCAGCGAGCCGTTGAACGGTGAAAGCCGTTCCAGCTCTTTGCCTTTCGCGTCGAAGTGGACGATGAACGGCCCGTACTCGTCAGAGACCCAGAACGTGCCATCGGGCAGCGCGACCAGACCCTCGGTGTCGAGGCCGTGATCGGAAGTCGGCAGTGGCGTTGCCGTCGACGCTGACCATGTTTTCGCCGGTGTCGGCCTGCGGGTCGACGAGTCCGACCAGTGGCTTGCCGTCGCGTCCCGACAGCGTGATGGTCTTGCCCGGCGTGGCGGTGCCATCGCTGAGCTTGTATACGGCGATCTGAGGGTGAAAGTCGGGAACAGGCAACACTTTTTCGTCGTCGGTGCGACCGTCGACGTTGGGTCCGCGGTCGGTGAGGCCGTAGATCTCTTCGGCATTGCCGGGGACGGCAGCGATGGCCGAGCCGTTGGCGCTGCTCTGGATCTCCACATCACCGACGGTCGTGATCGGCGGGGTGCCGACGGCGTAGAGCTTGACCGCGTCCGTGGTGGTCACTTGCAGTCTGTCGGTGCCGGAGAAGCCCTTGTTCGGGGTGTAGACGACGGTGCCGCCCGGGCCGTAGCTGAGCTTTCCATTCTCCGGCTGGTCGAATGCGACAGGCGTGGCGCCGCCGGTCGCCTCCAGAAGCTGCGCGGGCGTGAGAGTGAGGGCCTGATCGACGTCGGTGGTGAGCTGTTTCGTCGTTTTCGACGAAGCGCTCGAACCTGTCGACCACGACACACCCCCCGCCAGGACGATGACGATTCCCACGGCTACCAGCACCTTCCGGCCGATGATCATGAGGCAAGGGATAGCAGTCTGCGGCGACCGCCGGGCGTCGAGAAGGTGAACGACCCATGCGCCCATTAGCCGGACCGCCAACCACATTGCGATCGTCTAGCTGTGAAAACACAGCACTGTTTCTCCGGCGACGGGAGAGGATAGGCGACGACCCGCGGAAACGCGGCGAAGTCTTGACGGTCTGCCCTACAACTACTGCCACGAAGGAGGGCCCTAATTGCCACTGTGGCGAAGGGTTCTCCAAGGGTTTACGGTTCTAGTTGGGTGACGCACGACCCGCTTACCAAGGTCCAAAGTCCCTCGCACATCTCGGCCGTCTCTCACCTACTATGATCGCAGCGCCCAGCAAACTCACAAAGGAGAAAATAGACTTGTTACTTCGACGCACTGCGGTGGCAGCCGCCCTGGTCGCGGCCCCGCTCGCATTCGCCGCGCCGGCACTGGCTCAACCGACTACTGACATCAACTGTGCGCCGTGCGCTCCTGGGTCGGACACCCCCATCTGGGACGAGACGTTCGCAAATGGCCCGTGGGAGCCCTTCTTCGAGGGAACGGATGGAGTCTCCGACAATGACGCGGGCGCGTGGGAGTCAGGGGTCGGGGCCGTCAATGGTGGTGCGTGGGAGAAGGCCTTCCCGCCTGCCGAGTAAGACGACTTGAACCACCACCCCCGTTGGAGCCCTGAGGCTCCGGCGGGGGTGGTTGGCTTTCAGTGGGCGAAATGGCGCGCGCCGGTGAGGTACAGCGTGATGCCGGCCTTGGCCGCCGCTTCGGTCACGGCGTCGTCGCGGATCGACCCGCCGGGGTGCACGACCGCCTTTACGCCGGCCTCGGTCAGTGTCTCCAGCGCATCCGGGAACGGGAAGAACGCGTCGGAGGCTGCGACCGCGCCGCGCACCCGGTCGCCGCCGCGCTGCACCGCGAGGCCGCGCCGCGTCGACCCGGTTGACCTGGCCCATGCCCACTCCGATCGTGGCGCCGTCGGCGGCGATGACGATCGCGTTGGACTTCACGGCACGGCATGTGCGCCACGCGAACTGCGAGGTCGGCCAGCGTCGCGGGGTCGGCAGGCGATCCGGTGGCAAGTGTCCAATTGACCGGGTCGTCGCCCGGCGCGGTCAACTCGTCGCGCTGCTGCAGCAACAGGCCGCCGCTGACCTGACGGAACTCGGTGCCGCCCTGCTGCGGCTCGGAGGCCACCAGCACGCGGATATTCTTTTTGCGCGCAAGCACTTCCACCGCGCCGGGCTCATACGCGGGCGCGATGATCACCTCGGTGAAGATGTCGGCGACGGTCTCGGCCATCTCGACGCTGACTTCGGTGTTGGCGGCGATCACCCCGCCGTAGGCCGACAGCGGGTCGCATTCGTGGGCCTTGCGGTGAGCGTCGGCGACGGAGACCGACGAGATCGCGATGCCACACGGGTTGGCGTGCTTGATGATCGCCACGCAGATCTCCTCGTGGTCGAACGCGGCCCGCCACGCGGCGTCGGCGTCCGTGTAGTTGTTGTAGGACATCTCTTTTCCGTGCAGCTGCTCGGCCTGGGCCAGGCCGGGCCACGCGGCGTCGTTGCGATACAGCGCCGCCTGCTGATGCGGGTTCTCGCCGTACCGCAGCACGGCGGAGCGCCGCCACGTCGCGCCCACCCAGGGCGGAAGCGGCTGTTCCCCCTCCTCGGGCGCGAGCACCGAGCCCATCCATGACGCCACCGCGACGTCGTACTCGGCGGTGTGCCGAAATGCCAACGACGCCAGCTTCTTCCGCTCCTCGAGCGTGAACCCGCCCGCCCGCACGGCGGCCAGCACGCCGTCGTAGCCGAGCGGGTCGACGACCACCGCGACGCTGGGGTGGTTCTTCGCGGCGGCCCGCACCATCGACGGGCCGCCGATGTCGATCTGCTCGACGCATTCGTCGACGCTCGCGCCGGAGTCGACGGTCTCGGTGAACGGATAGAGGTTGACGACCACGAGTTCGAACGCGGCGATGCCGAGTTCCTCCAGGGCGGCAACATGCTCCAGTCTTGCGCTGATCGGCGAGCAGGCCGGCGTGCACGTGCGGGTGCAAGGTCTTGACCCGGCCGTTGAGCACCTCGGGAAAGCCGGTGACCTCCTCCACCGGTATGACCGGAACACCATCGCCGGCAATGGTTTTCGCGGTCGATCCGGTCGAGACGATGTCGACCCCCGCCTCGTGCAGGCCGCGGGCCAGCTCGGCGAGGCCGGTCTTGTCGTAGACGCTGATCAATGCGCGCCGGATCGGCCTGCGTCCGTTCTTCACTCATCCTAGGGTCGCCTTTCGTCCGGTCCAGGTCACGCCGCGAGTTGCCAGCGCTTCCAAAACGTCCACCAGCAGCCGCCGTTCGACGACTTTGATGCGCTCGTGCAGGGTGGCCTCGTCGTCGTCGTCGAACACCGGCACGGCCTGCTGCGCCAGAATCGGCCCGGTGTCGGTTCCGGCATCGACGAGGTGCACGCTGCAGCCCGTCACCTTGACGCCGTACGCCAGCGCCTCCTGAACCGCGTGCGTGCCGGGAAATGCGGGCAGCAATGCCGGGTGGGTGTTCACCACCCGGCCGGGAAACCGGGAAAGAAACTCGCGCCCAAGGATTTTCATGAACCCTGCCGACACCACCAGGTCCGGCTCGTGCGCGGCGGTGGCTTCGGTGATGGCGGCGTCCCAGGCCTCGCGGTCGGGGTAGTCGCTCAGCCGCACGGTGTAGGTCGGCACCGTATGCCGCCGCGGCGATCTCGAGGGCGGCGCAATCGCGGTCCGCGCCGACCGCCACCACCCGAGCCGGGTAATCGCCGACCGCGGATTCGAGCAGTGACGCCAGCAGCGAACCGGTGCCCGAGGCCAGCACCACGAGCCGCGCCGGTGCGCTCGGGGGCACACGGAGCGGTTGCTGCACGGGGTGCAGCCTAATCGGAGGGGCCGCGGGGATCGTCACCGGTCGCGCCCGGCGTGGCGTCGTTGTCAGCAACGAAATGTTCCTCGGGATCCTCGTCGTCGACGGGCGCCGCAACCTTGTCGTGGGCCGGCGGCTCGTCCTCGTCGAGCGGCTCGTCATCTACCTCCGGCTCGAGCTCGGGTTCGGGTTCAGGTTCGGGTTCAGGTTCGGGTTCGACCTCCGGCTCGGGCTCGGGTTCAAGCGCCGGCTTCGGCGCCTTGGGCCGTCGCGCAATCCCGCCGGACATCACCACGGTCAGCGCACCGATGCCGACGAACCACAGGAAGATCGCCGGCCCGAAGGTGACCTGGTCGACGCCGACGTCGCCGAAGTTGCCCAGCCGGCCGCTGCCCGCGTAGGCGAGCAGCGCCATGGCCGCCGCCGCCACCGCCGCAGCGACGATGAGTTTGGCCAGCGCAGGCAACAGCGGCAGGGGCCGCCGGGCGCACTGCTGACCGACCGCGACGCCGGACGCCGCGGCGACGATCAGTAGCGCCACCCAGACCGGGCCCAGCGGCGGCGTCGGCAGCGCGGCCAGCACGGGTAGCGCCGGGATGTCGCCGCCGAACACCGTGAACGAGCTGAATGTGGCGAGTCCCACATGCGCGCTGGAACCGACCGCGACCGCGGCGGTGCCGACGAGCACGTTCGGTATGTAGAGCACCGACAAGCACCGTCAGGCTGAACTGCCCGAACACCGAGTCGGTGATCGCATAGAGGTCGTGCATCGTCGACCAATGCACCAGCCATCGAGCCGACCATGACGACTCCGGAAAGCCCGACCAGCGCCAGCATCCCGGCGGTGGCCGCCCGGAACGCGTCGGGCAGCCAGCTCGGCAATCCCGACGCGGCCAACGCGCGACGGCCGGCCCGCGACCCGACTCCGATCGCTGCGCCGATGGCGTGAACGGCCAGCACGCCGCCGAACGCACGCAGCGCATGCGGGGTCTGCAGTTCGGTGATCACCGATCCCGCGTCATGGATGACGGCCAGCGCGATGGCGGCGGCCAGCAGCGGACCGCCCAGCGCCGACGCGACAACCCAGCGGATCACGAACCACGATGCGGTGCCCGATGTCGCCGGCCCGGCGGCGCCGGTAGCCGACGTGGCCGCGGCCGTCGTCCGCGCCGTGCCCCACACCATCGCCAGCACCGGCAGCAGCGGCATCACGCCCAGCTCGCGGCCGCCGATCGAGACCGGTACCTGGTGCACGCCGAGCCACATGCTGGCGATCGCGCCCGATGCGCCGGTCATGTCGCTGTTGGCGATGAGCAGCTGCAGGAGCACCACCGCGGCGATGATGACCAGCGCGACGACCGACGGCCCGAACGCGACCCGAAGCAACTCACGCGCCTGGCGTGTGCCGACTGGCCGGTCTTCCACTAGTTGGGCCGCTCCTCGCGCAAGCTCTCGCGCGCGAAGTTGACGCACGCGCGGCTCAGATTACGACGGCACCTGGCGAACTACGACGGCGACTGGCCGGACTGTCCGGACTTGAGGACGACGACGATTGCGGCTGCGCCGGGACCTGACTGGTCGGAGCCGAGCTGGACGACGACGGCTGGCCGTAGGTGGGGAAGCCGGTGGGCGGCGTCGGGGGTCCGCTCTGCCCGCCCTGGGGCCCGCCTTGGGGGCCGCCCTGGCCGCCCGAGTAACCGCCGGTCGACGGTCCGCCACCCGGGTAGCTGCCGTACTGCGACGGATAGCCCGGACGCTGCGGCTGCTGGTGCGGGCCCTGCTGATGCGGGGCGCCGTGATGCTGGGGCTGGCCCTGCGGCTGGCCGTAGTACTGGCCCGGTCCGCCGTACTGGCCGTACTGCTGCTGCTCGTAGTGGGGCTTCGGCGCCGGTGGCGTGATGATGCCGGCGTCGAACAACAGCACCGCCACCGCCAGAATCGCCTGCACCACGCTGAACGCGATGATCAGGTAGAGCGCCCAGCCAGCAGAGGCGACGCTCGGCTTGTCGATGAGTTCGGCAATCACCAGCAGAAAGGCGACAACCGCGAACACGGCCACCACAAGGACATAGGAGCTCTGCTTGGGCAGCAGGCTGACGCCGGCGAACAGCCCGGCGAGAAGCGCCGCGACGACCGCAAGGTCCAGCCCGACCGAGGCGCCGCTGACGTCGCCCAACCCCGGGAAGTCCGAACTGGAGATGGTGAACAGCGGTCCGAAGCTCGCCAGGTACACGGCGAGGCCGAGCGCCGCGACGGCGGCGGTCAGATACAAGGGCAGCTTGCTCGGGCCTTCAGCGCCCGGGGCGGCGGGGGCGGCTTCGGGAATCTTGCCGAACTGTTGGGTCGGCGCGGCAAACGAAGTGGTCGGTTGTTGTGCGGGTGGGTATCCGGGGCTACCGGGCGGGTAGGTCATGACCTCTCCTGTGCTGGACGCCTGAGCGATTCGATCACCCACGCTAGCGCACCCCGCGGTGGGGCCGGCGGCCATCTGCATCCAGCTGCGCCTCAGACCGACGCGACGACGGGCTCGCCGACCGAATCCTCTTCTGAATCTTCGATTTCGCGCACCAAGGGTGGTACCCGCGAGCGGAGGTAGTTGATCTCCTTCTGTTAGCGGAGCAAGCCGCCAACGGTGGAGTCGACACCGCGTTTGCGGTACGCCGCAATGCGTTCTGTGGCACCCGGCCTTGCCCCCTAGATTGGAACACGTTCTAATTCTTGGCATGGACTACGGGCTCGTACTTTTCACCAGCGACCGGGGCATAACCCCGGCGGCCGCGGCCAAGCTGGCCGACGACCATGGCTTTACCACCTTCTACGTGCCCGAACACACCCACATCCCGATCAAGCGGCAGGCGGCGCATCCGACCACGGGCGACGAGACACTCCCCGACGACCGCTACATGCGCACGCTGGACCCCTGGGTGTCGCTGGGGGCGGCGTGCGCGGTGACGTCGCGGGTGCGGTTGTCGACAGCGGTGGCGCTGCCGGTGGAGCACGATCCGATCACGTTGGCGAAGTCGATCGCCACGTTGGACCACCTGTCGGGCGGACGGGTCAGCCTGGGCGTCGGATTCGGTTGGAACACAGACGAACTCGCCGACCACAACGTGCCGCCGGGGCGCCGGCGCACGATGCTGCGCGAATACCTGGAGGCCATGCGGGAGCTGTGGACGCAGGAAGAGGCCTCGTACGAAGGCGAATACGTCAACTTCGGGCCGTCGTGGGCCTGGCCGAAGCCGGTGCAGTCGCACATCCCGGTGCTGGTCGGTGCGGCGGGCACCGAGAAGAACTTCAAGTGGATCGCCCGCAGCGCCGACGGCTGGATCACCACACCGCGCGACTTCGACATCGACGAACCGGTCAAGCTGCTGCAGGACACCTGGGCGGCGGCAGGACGCGACGGGAAGCCGCAGATCGTCGCGCTGGATTTCAAGCCGGATCCCGAGAAGCTGGCCCGCTGGGCCGAACTCGGTGTGACCGAGGTGTTGTTCGGGCTGCCCGACAAGTCGGAGGCCGACATCGCCGCGTATGTCGAGCGACTGGCCGGCAAGCTGGCTGCGTTGGTCTAGCCGCATGCGGATTTAGGCTTTCGCCGAGCGACCGCTGTCGTACACGAAATCGCGGCGTGTCGCGTACAAACACCTCCGCGGCATGGGGCTAGAGGCTCTGCAGGATCTCCCGGGCCAGGCGAGCGGTTTCCGACGGGGTCTTGCCGACCTTGACGCCGGCGGCCTCCAAAGCTTCCTTCTTGGCGGCCGCGGTGCCCGACGAACCGGACACGATCGCACCGGCGTGACCCATCGTCTTGCCTTCGGGCGCAGTGAATCCCGCGACGTAACCGACGACCGGCTTGGAGACGTTCGCCTTGATGAAGTCCGCGGCGCGCTCCTCCGCGTCGCCGCCGATCTCACCAATTATCACGATGAGCTTGGTGTCGGGATCCTTCTCGAAGGCCTCGATGGCGTCGATGTGGGTGGTGCCGATGACCGGGTCGCCGCCGATGCCGATCGACGTCGTGAAGCCGAAATCGCGTAGCTCGAACATCATTTGGTAGGTCAGCGTGCCGGACTTGGACACCAGCCCGATCGGCCCTGGGCCGCTGATATTGGCCGGCGTGATGCCGACCAGCGACTGCCCCGGCGTGATGATGCCCGGACAGTTCGGGCCGATGATGCGGGTCCGGTTTGCCCTTCTCGAGGTTGTAGGCCCACGCATATGCGCTGTCCTGCACCGGAATTCCCTCGGTGATCACCACGAGCAGCGGGATCTCGGCGTCGATGGCCTCGATGATCGCGTCCTTGGCGAACTTGGGCGGCACGAAGATGATCGACACGTCGGCGCCGGTCTTCTTCATGGCCTCGACGACGGTGCCGAACACCGGCAGCTCGATGTCCTTGCCGCCCTTGTCCTCATGCGACACGGTGGTGCCCGCCTTACGAGCGTTGACACCGCCGACGATCTGTGTGCCCGCCTTGAGCATGCGGGCGGTGTGCATAGTGGCCTCGCCGCCGGTGATGCCCTGGACGATGACCTTGCTGTCCTTGGTCAAAAAGATTGCCATGTCAGTCCTTTCAGGCCTTCGCGGCTTCGGCTTTGGCGGCGGCGACGTCGGCGGCTTCGTCCATCGTGCCCACCTCCGTCACCAGCGGGTGGTTGGCCTCGGCCAGGATGCGACGGCCCTCGTCGACGTTGTTGCCGTCGAGCCGGACCACAAGCGGCTTGTTGGCCTCGTCGCCCAGGATCTTCAGGGCCTGCACGATGCCGTTCGCGACGGCGTCGCACGCGGTGATGCCGCCGAACACGTTGACGAACACGCTCTTGACCTGAGGGTCGTGCAGGATGACGTCGAGGCCGGCGGCCATGATCTCGGCCGAGGCGCCGCCGCCGATGTCCAGGAAGTTGGCAGGCTTGACGCCGCCGTGCTTCTCGCCGGCGTAGGCGACGACGTCCAGCGTCGACATCACCAGCCCGGCGCCGTTGCCGATGATGCCGACCTCGCCGTCGAGTTTGACGTAGTTGAGGTCGTTCTCCTTGGCCTTGAGCTCCAACGGATCGGTGGCGTCGCGGTCTTCGAACTCAACATGGCCCGGCTGGCGGAAGTCGGCGTTGGCATCCAGCGTGACCTTGCCGTCCAGCGCCAGGATCTGATCGTCGGGCGTGCGCACCAACGGGTTCACCTCGACCAGTGTCGCGTCCTCGGCGACGAACAGGTTCCACAGCGTCTCGATGGTCACCGCCGCCGCATCGAGCACCTCGGCCGGCAGGTGACCCTGCTCGGCGATCGAGCGGGCGAACGCCCGGTCCACGCCCTTGACGGCGTCGACGGGCACCTTGGCGAGCCGCTCCGGCTTGGTCGCCGCGACCTCCTCGATCTCCATGCCGCCCTCGACCGAGCACATGGCCAGATAGGTGCGGTTGGCCCGATCGAGCAGGAACGAGACGTAGTACTCCTCGGCGATGTCGCTGGCCTCCGCCACCAGCAGCTTCTTCACGATGTGACCCTTGATGTCCAGGCCGAGGATGTTCTGCGCGTGGGTGAACGCGTCGTCGGCGGTGGCGGCGTACTTCACGCCACCGGCCTTGCCGCGGCCCCCGGCCTTGACCTGCGCCTTGACCATCACGGGCCTGCCGATTTCCTCGGCGATCGCCTTGGCACCCTCTGCGGTGTCGGTTACCCGACCGGGAGTGCTGGGCACGTTGTGCTTGGCGAAGAGCTCTTTCGCCTGGTACTCGAAGAGATCCATGGACTCACTGTCTGTCGTTGACTTCGTAGGATTCCGGGCTCGGGGGAACTTTATCCACACACGCGGAAGCCATTGGCACCGCCCACCAGTCATGTGGTAGACCTCACCGCCGGTGACAGTGAGACACGTCACAATCTCCGGCGGAATACTCCCTCGGGTTGCCACAAACATTGGAGTTTGGTTAACGTCCTCTGGTCATAGATAACGTTCTGGTCACGACTAGAAGGACATTCCAGGTTGGCAAAGCACCGTTCGTCGGCATCTCCTGACGGAGTTATCGACGAACGCTCGGCCCCTGCGGAACGCTTCCGGGCTCTCGGCATTCCCCGAAGAAGCCACCGAAATCACCGACATCATCCCGTTCAACGAGTTCGGCGACCTCGCTGACCTGGAGTTTCGAGAGAATAGTGCGTTCGACCGCGAATCGCAGGTCATCCACGCGCCCGAGCTCGACGACCTGCACGACACCGACGATCTGGTCCCGCTGCGGCTGGCGGTGCCGTCGCAGTTCCGCCCCGACCCGCGCGAGGAGCGGCCCTCGTCGCACGCCTACCGCGAGAGCCACACCGACGTCAGCGACGGCATGGCCGCCACCGACATCATCGACATCACCCGCCGGGGTCTGCACCGCAAGGACGACGGCGTTCCGGTCAAGGGCCGATTGATGGTCGCGGCCATGGCCGTCGGCGCGACCGCGGCGGGCGCGTACTCGATGGCCAACGCCTCCGACAAGCCGGCGGAAACCGTGCTTGCCGCCGATACTGTCACGGGTGGCGTGGTCACACCGGTTCAGTGGACGGCATGCAGGTCGTTGCTGTCACCCAGGCGGCCAATTCGTCCGTGCACGCCGAGGAGATCACCAAGGCCGCCGCGTTCGCTCAGGAGCGAGCTGAGCGTGAAGCACGGCTGGCCCGGCCGATGTACGTGATGCCGACCCGCGGCGTGTGGACGTCCGGGTTCGGATACCGGTGGGGCGTGCTGCACGGCGGCATCGACATCGCCAACTCGATCGGCACCCCGATCCTGGCCGCGTCCGACGGCGTGGTGATTGACGCGGGACCCACTGCGGGATACGGCATTTTGGTGAAGCTGCGGCACTCCGACGGCACGGTGACGCTTTACGGGCACCTCAGTGCGGTGCTGGTCAACATCGGCGAGCGGGTGTACGCCGGCGACCAGATCGCCAAGATGGGCAACACCGGCAATTCACCGGTCCGCACCTGCATTTCGAGGTTCTGCTGGGCGGCACCGACCGTGTCGACCCGGTCGGGTGGCTGGCCAAGCGGGGATTTAGCTCCCGGCAACTACCTGGCTGCGTGGCCAGCGACGACACCGGAAGTTCTCCGCGGATAATTCGTCGTCATCCCACGGGCGAAATCCCTGTCGTGAGCGCGGAGCCGCAGACCAGCATCATCCGTCGCCATCCGACCGGCGAAATCCCCGCCAGTCCCAGAGCCGCAGACCAGTTACATACCGCGGGCCAGCCCGTCGCTGTGGGACCGTCGCCGTCCGCCTGCGGCCGATCCGAGGATGGCGATCGCGACGGCCATCGTGAGCATCCTGTCCGGCTGGGCAACGGCGGTCATTGCCACCGACCTGATCACCGGCTGGTGGAGGTCCGACCAACTGTTCTGCGTGGCCTTGGCTTTCTCACCGCGATTTCGGCGGCGGCCACTATCGGGGGCTGATCGCGCTGCTGCTGCGACGCCGGATGGGCCGTCTGCTGATCGTCGTGGGTTCGATTGTCGCGCTGTTGATCTTCTCAGCCTGTTCGTTGCGGGCGCGAAGCTGCCACCGCGTCTACGCCATCCCGGTGCTGCCGGTGGCCAGCATCGTGCTCACGCTGCTGCCCGGCACGCGCCGCTGGGCCCGGCCGTAGCGGCGTGGAACGCGCCGAAATCCCTAGAGCTTGCTCACCGGCGCGTGGTTGTGCATCAGCTTGACCCGCCCGGCGCTGCCGAAGTCGATCAGCGACATCGCCGACTCGCCGACGCCGGAGACCTCCTCGACACGGCCCAGCCCGTACTTGTCGTGGTTGACCCGGTCGCCCGGTTCGAGCACCAGCAGCGGACGTTTTCCGGCCGACGACCGTGCGGGTGACGGCCGCGGCGTGCCGAACCGCCCCGCGCCGCTCACCGGTGCCGACAACGACGGCGCGGGCTCCGTGCGCCGCCAGTCGATCAGGTGCTGCGGGATCTCCTTGAGGAACCGAGACTCCGGGTTGAGCATCGGCTGCCCCCACGACGACCGGACCCTGGCCCGGCTGACGTAGAGCCGCTGCCGCGCCCGGGTGATACCGACGTAGGCCAGCCGTCGCTCCTCGGACAGCTCGGTCGGATCGCCCAGCGCCCGCATGTGCGGGAACATGCCGTCCTCCCAGCCCGTCACGAACACCACCGGGAACTCCAACCCCTTGGCGGTGTGCAGTGTCATCATCGTCACCACACCGGCGCCGTGCTCGGGCAGCTCGTCGGCGTCGGCGACCAGCGACACCCGCTCCAGGAACTTCGCCAGCACGCGGATCTCGA
>CAVXVJ010000026.1:0-31457 GCA_963765155.1 uncultured Actinomycetota bacterium | reverse complement strand
CGAACGGGACTCTTGTTACCGCCGCGCCGTCGACGTCTGCCCCGGATTCGCCCTCTATCAACGTCGCGCGCAACGCCGCGTCCCCGTCATGACATTCAGACCCGTGAGCTGAGCCCGCCACAGGGCCAGAGCTAGAATACCACCGTGAGCGGTAGGGTTCTCTCGACCGACCGCGGAGGTGCCATGTCGTTGATCGCTCTTGAGGAGCATTTCGCCTGGGATCCTGCCAGCGCTGATAACGTCGTGGCCACCTGGTTGCGGTCCAACAATCCGGTCGGTTGGTACAAGCAGTTGTTCGACAGGGGCCCGCTACGACTCGGGGCTGCCGTACTGGCGCTTCCTGGTCAGCAACGTCGGCCGCGGCGAACCGTTGATGCACCGGCTGAATGTGATGGCAACGTTGTTCGTCAACGCGCGGGGTCAGCTGTCCCGGATGATTCACTCGCACTGCACATCCGCGGCGCTGCTCGCTGATCGAATGGGCTTGGGTCCCGACGTCCAAGCCGCCCTGGGGTTTACATTTGAGCGCTACGACGGGGGCGGGCTTCCCGCCGGAGCGCGTGGTGACGCGATTCCGCTACAGATGCGGGTTGCGCAGCTTGCCGACATGGTCGAGGTTCATCATCGCGTACACGGCGTGTCGGGTGCAGTGGCGATGGCGTCCAGTCGGCGCGGCGGCCAGTTCGATCCGCAGGTCGTCGACACGTTCGTTCAGAATGCCGAAGCGATCCTGGCGGGTCCGCCGACCGGCGACGCGTGGGACGCGGCGTTGCGGGAGGCCCCCGATCGGCGCCAGAAGCTCGATGAACGGGGCCTGGATGCGCTGCTGATCGCGCTCGGGGACTTCGTCGACCTGAAATGTCCTTTCACCCTTGGCCATTCACGAGCGGTCGCGCGGCTGGCTGCCGACGCCGCCGCGGCAGCCGACCTCGGCGCCCCCGATGCGGTGGCCCTGACCCGGCGCGCAGGCCATGTGCATGACCTGGGCCGCATCGGGGTGTCGAATCAGATCTGGTCAAAGCCTGGGCCCTTGACCGCGGCCGAATTCGAACGCGTGCGGTTGCACCCGTACCTCACGGTACGGATCCTCAGTCAGGTGCCCGGGATGCAGCCCGTGGCCCAGCTTGCCGGAAATCACCACGAATGCCTCAACGGCTCCGGCTACCCACGCGGCCTGCCCGAGGCCGCGCTGGGTCTGCCGGACGGTATCCTCGCCGCCGCCGTCAGCTACCAATCCGCATGTGAGCCAAGGCCGTACCGCGCCGAACAGTCACCTGCCGCGGCCATGCGACGGCTGCGCGAGCGGGTGCAGGCCGGTGAACTGGACCCAGCAGCGGTCGACGCGGTGCTACACGCTGCCGGACATCGCGCCGAACGCCCCAGGATGCGTCCTGACGGCCTGACGCCTCGCGAAGTCGACGTGCTGTGCCTGGTCGCCCGCGGCGCATCGAACAAGGAGATCGCGCAGTCGCTTGTGATCAGCGAGAAGACGGCGCGAAACCATGTTGAGCGCACGTACGCGAAAATCGGGGTGTCAAACCGCATCGGCGCCAGCATGTATGCGCTTCGCCATGGACTGGTGAATTCCGCGTAGGCCGCCGCTGGTACCGGGAGAGTCTGTCGCCCCGTGACGCGTTCGCGAGGAAATGCGGTGGCGGCTACTTCTGCGCGGGAAGCACGTGGTCGGCCACCTTATCGGTGCTCAAGCACAACGAGCACACATGTGCATCGTGGGTCTCGCATTTCATCATGTCCGGTCGTTCGTAATCATGATGGCAGACATGGCATTTGAGGTGTTCACCGGACGGGTTTCCATGCTCGTCGTACATCGGCATGTCGATACCGTCGTCGGTGCGCCGCAGGTAGTACTTGCCCTTGGTCGCGACCGCGAAGATCGGCGGCAGCACCAGCGCCAGCCCGATCGCCACCAGCGGCGAGTACGGCGTCAACGCGGCGCCCAGCAGGCCGAAGAACGCCAGGATGGACACACCCGCGGCTATCAGCATCGAGCCGAAGCCGACCGGATTGATCGCATAGAGCATGCCCCGGCGGAACTCGGGCTCCTTCGGCGACAGCTTGAGCAGGTACTTGTTGAATACGATGTCCGAAGCCACCACGACTACCCACGCCATACCGCAGTTGGCGTAGAAGCCGAGGATGGTGTTGAGGAAGTCGAACATGTTGGCTTCCATCAGAATCAGCGCGATCAGCAAGTTGACGCCGAGGAAGACCAGCCGACCCGGGTAGTGCTTGGTGACGCGGGTGAACGAGTTCGTCCACGCCAGCGACCCGGAGTACGCGTTGGTGACGTTGATCTTGACCTGGCTGATGACCACGAGGACGACCGCCAGGGTCATCGCCAGCCAGCCCGGTAGGAAGTTCTCGTAGATCTCGAGGAACTGGTGCACCGGCTGGTTGGCGATGCCGGCGCCCTCGGCGACGTTGGCAATCAGATACACCGCGAGGAACAGGCCGACGACCTGCTTGATGGCTCCGAAAAACACCCAGCCCGGACCGGCCAGGATCAGCCACGTCCACCAACTGCGCTTGTTCTCCGGCGTTTGTGGCGGCATGAAGCGCAGGTAGTCGTTCTGCTCGGCGATCTGGGCGATCAGCGAGAGGCAGACACCTGCGGCCAGCAGTGTCGATCCGAGGTCGAATCCGGTACCGCCCTTTTCACCCTGGTAGGCGAAGAACGCGCTGACTGACTCGGGATGGGTGACAACGAGATAGATGAACGGCGCGACCATCAGGACCAGCCACAGCGGGGTTGTCCAAACCTGCAGCGTCGACAGCACTTTCATGCCGTAGATCACCAACGGGAAGATAACCAGCGTCGAGGCCGCGTAGCCGAGCCACAACGGGATGCCCAGACCAAGCTTGAGCCCCTGGGCCATGATCGAGCCCTCGAGCGCGAAGAAGATGAACGTGAACGTGGCGAAGATGACGTTGGTGACCACCGAGCCGTAGTAGCCGAAGCCGCTGCCGCGGGTGACCAGGTCCAGGTCGATGTTGTAGCGCGCGGAGTAGTAGGCCACGGGGAAGCCGGTGAGGAAGATGACGACCGCGAAGATCAGGATGCCCCACAGCGCGTTGGTGGTCCCATAGGCGATCCCGATGTTGGCGCCGATGGCGAAGTCGGCGAGATAGGCGATGCCGCCCAAGGCGGAGATGCCCACCACTCGGGTCGACCATTTCCGGTAGCTGCGCGGCGCGAAACGCAGCGTGTAGTCCTCCAAGGTTTCCTTGGTGGCGGTCATCGTGTCGAGGTCGGCCTCGACGATCTCGTTCACCGGCTCTTTGCTGAGCTCTTGTGTCATGCACCGAAGCTAAGTCCGCGATGTTTCCCGCCCGTGACGTCGATGTTCCCGTCGTGAGCCGGCTCAGCCGCGATTCGTGGGGCTGGAACGGCCGCGAGTGACCGTGTTTGTACGCGTACACGCCGTGAAAAAGCGTACAAATGTGGTCGTCCCCGGCTTCGCGTGGGCCCACGCGGAAGTGGCGAATCCTCAGATGGCCATGGCGGCGCGGACGTCGGCCTCGGATGCCGAACCGCCGGTGCCGCTGGAGGTGATGCGGCCGGCCTCCAGGATGTAGTAGCGCTGCGAGGATTCCAGTGCGAAGCCGATGTGCTGCTCGACGAGCAGCACGCCCAGGTCGCCGCGGCTCGTCAAGCTCGGTGATCGCCGCCTCGATCTCGGCGACCACCGACGGCTGGATGCCTTCGGTCGGCTCGTCGAGGATCAGGCACTTCGGCGACGTGATCAGCGCGCGGGCGATCGCCAACTGCTGGCGCTGCCCACCCGACAGCAGGCCCGCCCGCCGCGTCAGCAGTTCCTTCAGCGCGGGGAACAGGTCGAGCTGCTCGTCGATCAGCTGCTTGCCGTTCTTGCGGCCGTCGGCGACGACCTGAAGGTTCTCCGCCGTCGTCAGCTGCCCGAACGACTGCTGGCCCTGCGGCACGTACGCCAGGCCGCGCGCCACCCGCGCGCTCGGCCGCAGTTTGGTGATGTCGTCGCCGTTGAAAAGCACCTTGCCCGCACTGCATTTCAGCAGTCCGACCGCGGCGCGCAGCAGCGTCGTCTTGCCCGCCCCGTTGTGGCCCATCACCGCGGCCACCCCGTCGGACGGCACCTCGAGGGTGACGCCGTGGATGACCTCGGAGCGGCCGTAGCCGGTGCGGACGTCGACAAGTTGGAGCATCAGGAGCTCTCCTCGATGAGTTCGTCGGGGATGCCGTCCGCGCCCGGCGGCGGCGGTACCCAGGTAGACCTCCTGCACCTTGGGGTTGGCCTGCACCTCGGCCACCGAGCCCTCGGCGATCACCTGCCCGCGCGCCAGCACGGTCACCGATGTGGCGAACGCCCGCATGAAGTCCATGTCGTGTTCGACGACGACGACCGTGCGCTCACCGCCGATGCGGCGCAACAGGTTTCCGGTCTCCTCGCGCTCCTCGTGACTCATGCCGGCGACCGGCTCGTCGAGCAGCAGCACGTCGGCGTTCTGCACCAGCAGCATGCCGATCTCCAGCCACTGCTTCTGCCCGTGGGCCAGCACCCCAGCGGGCTTGTCGACCAGATCGGTCAAACCCGTTGTCTCCAAAGCCTCCTCGATCGACGGCAACACAGACGAGCGCCGCCGCAGCAGCGTCCACGGCGACCGGCCCGCGCCCGCCGCGATGTCGAGGTTCTGCAGCACCGTCAGCTGCTCGAACACGCTCGCGGTCTGGAACGTGCGTCCCACTCCGAGGCGGGCGATCTGGTGCACCTTCTTGCCGAGCAGCTCGACACCGGACTTGCTGACCGATCCGGTGGCGGGCACCAGCCCGGTGATCGCGTCGATCACGGTGGTCTTGCCGGCGCCGTTGGGCCCGATCAGGAACCGCAGGTCGCCCTGGAACAGGGTGAGGTCGACGTCGCTGACCGCCTTGAACCCGTCGAAATCGACCGTCAGGCCGCGGACTTCGAGGTACTGGGTGCCCATGCCCACGTTGCCGCCGGCGACGGGTTCCAGTTCTGATGTGGTCATGACGCCGACACCTTTTCGGCTTCAGGCTCGGGTTCTGGTTCCGGTACCAGCGGCGCGGGTTTACGCCTGACGCCACCGGCGCAACGCCCCCAGCCCGGCGAACCCGGCGGGGAAGAAGCCGACGACGATGATGAACAGCAGACCCTGGGCGTAGGTCCATTCCGACGGAAAGCGTTCGGAGAACAGGGTTTGCGCCCACGCCACGCCGATCGCGCCGAGCACCGGGCCGAGCAGCGTGGTGCGCCCGCCGATCGCCACACCGATCAGGAACGCGATCGACGGCAGGATGCCGACCTGCGACGGCGCGATGAAGCCGACGATCGGCGCGAACAGCGCCCCGGCGATGCTGGCGAACAACGCGGCGACGGTGTAGGCGACGACCTTGATGTTGGCCGGGTCGTAGCCGAGGAAGCGCACGCGTTCCTCGCCGTCGCGCACCGCCACCAACAGCTCGCCGTAGCGGCTCTGCATCAGCTGCCGGACCACGGCGACGACGACAAGCAGCACGCCCGCGGCGATGAAGTACAGCATCCGCCGGTTCACCGGGTCATTCAGCGTGAAACCGAAGAACGTGCGAAACCTGTTGAGCCCGTTGCTGCCTCCGAGGCTGGTCTGGCCGACCAGCAGGATGGCCAGCGCCGCCGCCAAGGCCTGCGACAGGATCGCGAAGTAGGCGCCCTTGACGCGGCGCTTGAACACGCCGAGGCCCAGCGCCGCGGCGATGGCCGTCGGCAGCAGCACGATCGCCAGCAGCGTGAAGGCGGGCGAGGCGAACGGCTCCCAGTACGCGGGCAATGCGCGCACCCCGGCGATCTGCATGAAGTCGGGCACGTCGTCGCCGCGAATCTGCGCGTCGGCGATCTTGAGGTGCATGCCCATCATGTAGCCGCCGAGGCCGAAGAACACGCCCTGGCCCAGCACCAGCATTCCGCCGCGGCCCCACGCCAGGCCGATGCCGACCGCGACGATCGCGAAGCACAGGAACTTGCCCGAGCAGGGACAGCCGGAAGTCGGACAGCACGGCCGGCGCCACGCCGAACAGCACCACCGCCGCGACACCGAATCCGGCCCAGGTCTGCCAGCGGCCGAGTAGGGTTCTCACACCAGACTCCTTGTCCGAACAGTGAACAGGCCCTGCGGGCGAACCTGCAGGAAGATCACGATGATCACGAACACGATCACCTTGGCCAGCGACGCGGTGGTGTTGTACTCGATGAACGAGTTCAGGAAGCCCAGCGCGAACGCCGCGATGACGGTGCCCTTGATCTGGCCCAGCCCGCCGACCACGACCACCAGGAACGCGTCGATCAGATAGCTCTGCCCGATGGTCGGGCTGGTCGACCCGATCAGCGTCAACGCCACACCCGCCACCGCGGCCAGCCCCGAACCGATGAAAAACGTTGTGATGTCGGTCTTTCGGGACGAGATGCCGCTGGTCTCGGCGAGGTCGCGGTTCTGCACGACGGCCCGGATGCGCCGTCCCATCGGGCTGACCTTCAACACAGTGGCCAGCACCGCCACGCACACCACCGCCAGCAGCAGGATGAAGATGCGGGTCTTGGGGACGACGGCGCCGAGGATCTCCATGCCGCCGGACAGCCATGCCGGCGCGACGACATTGACCGCGGGCGCACCGAAGATGTCGCGGGCCACCTGCTGCAGGACCAGGCCGACGCCGAAGGTCACCAGCAGGGTGTCCAGCGGGCGGTCATACATCCGCTGGATCAGCGTGACTTCCAGCAGCGCACCCATCGCGCCGCCGACCAGGAATCCGACCACCAGCGAGATCAGCAGGGACACACCGGCACTCGAGAAGATCTGCTGCACCACGTAGGCGGTGTAGCAGCCGGCCATGATGAACTCGCCGTGCGCCATGTTGATGACGCCCATCTGACCGAACGTCAGCGACAGGCCCAGTGCAGCCAACAACAGGATCGAGCCGAGGCTCAATCCCGTTGTCAGCTGTCCGATCAGGACATCCATCTAGCTGGAGAGACCCGCTGCCCAGGGGTAGGTCTTCAGGTATGGGTCCGGCTCGATCGGCCCGGGCGACTCCCAGATGGTGTAGATCAGCTTGTCGGGGCGGATCTCACCGATGCGGGCGGTCTTGGTGATGTGGTTGTTCTCGCCGTCGATGGTGACCTTGCCCTCCGGGGCGTCGAACGTGACGCCGCCGGCGTTGTCCTGAATTGCCTTGACGTCGAACGACTTCGCCTTCTCGACGGTGTTCTTCCACAGGTACACCGACACGTACGCGGCCTCCATCGGGTCCGACGTCGGCTTGTCGGCGCCGAACTTGGCCTTGTAGGCCTTGACGAACTCCTTGTTCACCGGGTTGTCGACGGTCTCGTAGTAGTTCCACGCGGTCAGCTGGCCGGCGATGTTCTGGATGCCGATGCCGTTGACCTCTTCCTCGGCGATCGACACCGACACCACCGGCATCGCCTGCGGGGTCAGGCCGACGTTGCTGTACTCGCGGAAGAACGCGACGTTGGAGTCACCGTTGAGGGTGTTGAACACCGCGTCGGCGTCGGCGGTGCGGACCTTGTTGACGATGGTCGAGAAGTCGGTCGAGCCCAGCGGGGTGTAGTCCTCGCCCTTGATCTCGATGCCGTTGGCCGCCGCGTACGCCTTGATGATCCGGTTGGCGGTCTGCGGGAAGACGTAGTCGCTGCCGACCAGGTAGAGCGACTTGATGCCCTTCTCCTTGAGGTAGTCCAGCGCCGGGACGATCTGCTGGTTGGTGGTGGCGCCGGTGTAGAAGATGTTCTTCGACGACTCCAGGCCCTCGTACTGCACCGGGTAGTACAGCAGCGAGTTGGCGCTTTCGAACACCGGCAGCATGGCCTTGCGGCTCGACGAGGTCCAGCCGCCGAACACCGCCGCCACACAGTCACTGCTGATCAGCTTCTCGGCCTTCTCGGCGAAGACGGTGGGTTCGGACGCCCCGTCTTCGCCGACGAGCTGGATCTGCTTGCCCATCACGCCGCCGGCGGCGTTGATCTGCTCGACGGCCAGATCGATGGCGTGCCGGACGGTCACCTCGGAGATGGCCATGGTGCCCGACAGCGAGTTCAGCGCGCCCACTTTGATCGTCGGACCCGAGGTGTCCACGCACGATTCGGCGTTTGCCGCATCGGTCTCGGTTGCCTTGCTTCCGCAGCCCGCCAACAGCAGGCTGGTTACGGCGACGACACTTCCCGCAGCTAGAGCCGACCTTTTCACCGAGGATCGTCGTGGTAGTCGCATTAACAGCCTTTCCCTATCTCAGCAGCGCACATCGGGTGACGGGCGTTGGCAGGACCGCAAAAGTCAAGACACCGCTCGGGTGTCGAATCGGGACGTTAGAGCGCCCGTGTTTCTACGAAATGTCCGTATGTGACGAACAAATTAACCTGTGGCTCCGCTGGGATAGGTTTGCCGTTCAGCGGGTCTGGCGTAGCTGGGGTGATGCATCCGTAACGATCGGGTACGGTGCGGCGATGTGACGAACATGCGAACAGCGACAACCAGGGTCGGGGCGGCGTTCATGGTGGCTGCCGCCGGAATTGCAATCAGTCATGGCACGTCGAGCGCTGAACCGACCGGTCATCAGGTCAGGTACACCCTCATCTCGGCAGGCGCTGCGGATTTCAAGCTCAACTATCTGATCGCTCAGCCTCCGAGCAAGGAGGCGTACAACGCCGACGCGTACACCTACCTGAAGAGCGAGCAGGTGAACCTGGCGCCGGGTGTGCCATGGGTGTTTGAAACCACGTTCGAGGATCCCCAATGGGCGATCCTCACCGCGAGCACGGGCGTGCACGCCATGCAGGGCTCGCCGAACCCGCACTGCGAGATCGCGATTGACGGCCAGGTGGCCGTGCAGAACGACGGGCCGTATACCGCGCACTGCCAGCTAGGGCAGTGGTGATCTAGCCGGTCGCCAGGACCGCGCGGACGAAGGATGCGACGGCCGCGCCGATCTCGTCGGGGCTGTCCTCCTGGATGAAATGTGCCCCGGGCACCGTGACTTCGGTCTGGTTGGGCCAGGTGCGCACGAAGTCGCGGACGCGGCCGCGGATGAGCGCGCCGGGGTGTCCGTTGATGAACAGCTTCGGCACGTCGCTTTCCGCCAGCCAGCGGCTGTAGTCGCTGACGACCGCGACGACGTCGGCCGGCTCACCTTCGATCGGTATGTTGCGCGGCCACGACAGCGTCGGCCGCCGGTCCTCGCCGGGTTGCGGAACGGCCGGCGGTACTGGTCCATCTCCTCGTCACTCAGCGTGCGCAGGATGGCGCCGGGCAGGACGGCCTCGACGAACATGTTGTTGTCCAGCACCATCGCCTCGCCCTGCGGCGAGCGGAAGCCCTGAAATACCGCGCGCACGGGCTCCGGGAAGTCGGACCAATCAATGGGCATCGCAATCGCCTCCATGAATGCAAGCCCGGCCACGCGGTCGCGGTGTTGGTTGGCCCAGTCGAAGCCGAGCGCCGAACCCCAGTCGTGCAGCACGAAGATCACGCGGTCGCCGAGTTCGAGGGCATCCCATAGCGCGAACAGGTAGTCACGCTGTTCGGCGTAGTGGTAGCGATCGGGTCCGGAGTCATCGAGCTTGTCCGAGCCGCCCATGCCGATCAGGTCGCACGCGATGAGCCGGCCCAGCCCGTCCAGATGGGGCATCACGTTGCGCCACAGGTACGAGGAGGTTGGGTTGCCGTGCTGGAAGACGATCGCGTCACCCTGGCCTTCGTCGATATAGGCCATCCGTTTGCCGTTGATCTCCTTGTAGCGCAACTGACCGTACGGCTTTGCTCCCGGCATCAGGCCCTCCTCGCGAACGTTGGCTTATGACACAGTCTCGCCCGAAAGCGCTGCGTTGAGTTCACGTTCGACGGGACTGTCCCAGTCGATGGTGTAGCGCTGTTCGGCGGCCAGCGTCTTCTCGAGTTTCGTTGTCCTGAACATGATGGGCAGTAGTAGCCGCATCATGCGTTGCGCAATCGGACCGGGTGCCTTGGCGCGGCCGATCTTCGCGCCACGCGCCGCGATTGTCTCCACCCGCGACCGGCGCAGCCGCTCGTAGGCGTCGAACGCCGACGGCACGTCGGTTACATCCCGCAGGCAACGCGCCAGCTGCAATCGCGCTCTCCATCGCCAGTGACGCGCCTTGTCCCGTGCTGTTGGACGGTGCGTGGACGGCGTCGCCGACCAGCACCATGCGCCCGCGGTGCCAATGCGGAACGGGCGGCATGATGTGCAGGGCCCCGACGGCCTGCAGTGTCTCGCTGGTCGTTTCGGCGGCAAGCCGCGCCCCGGGTACATCGTCGGCGTAGGCGGTGCGCAGCGTGCGCAGCCACTCTTCGGCCGGCACGGCGCGTGCCTCCTTGAGGCTGAAGTATTGCGGCGACGGCAGATTGGCGCCCCAGCCGATACGGCCGTCGGGCCGCTTCCAGTACAGGTAGTACGCGCGTCGTCCGAATGCGAATGTCATTGTTCCTGGCTCCAGGTGCGGCCGTGTCGGCAGCATCGTCGGCCAGCCCCTCGAACCCGAGCATCTTCAGGTAGCGGGCGCTGGGCGCGTTCGGGTCGATCAGTGCGCGCACCGTCGAGTGCACGCCGTCGGCCCCGATCAGGATGTCGGCGCTGGCACTGCTGCCGTCGGCGAAGTGCGCGGTGACACCGTCCGGGGCTTCGTCGACACGGATCAGCTTCTTGCCGTACTGAATTCGCACACCGGCTCGCTCTGCGCCGTCGCGTAGGATGCGGTGCAGCGCGCCGCGGTCGACGAGCTGGCGTGGCGGCAGACCCTGGGGCGCCGGAACCTCCCGGCCGGGCTTGCTCCCGATCGACATGATCGAGCGGGTGATCGGGATGGCGGCAGCGCGGACATCGTCGTCGGCGCCGACGATGTGCAGGGCGGCCAGGCCGTTGGGTTCCAGTGCCAGCGAGCCGCCGATCCCGTTGGCGGAGGCCGGGTCTGCCGGACGCGCTTCGTAGACGCCTGCGTCGATGCCGGCCATGGTCAACGCGGTCGCCGCGACGGGCCCGGCGATCCCGCCGCCGATGATCAGTGCTGTGTGTGCTGCGGGCATGTGGCTCTCCTCAGTCCTCCGGATCGGTGAATTCGGCTGGCATTTGGCCGGTTTCGTGGAATCTTTGCCAAGCGTCGAGATGCGGGAAGGTTCCATCCGGTAAGTTCGTCAACAAGCGACCGCGTCCAGTCGGCCTCGGCGCGGGTCATCGCGATGCGGTACTCGTCCTCGATCAGGAACAGTCGGGGCACGTCGGCGGCTTGCTGCGACCGCGGCCCGCAGCGCATCGATCGATTCGGTCAACCGCTGCAGCCGCCGGCGCAGCAGCTCGACCACGTCGCGCGGGGGCAGCACGGCCATCACCGATAGGCCCGCCACGAACCGTGTGTGCTCGGGCTCAGGCTCGGCGATCAGCTCACGCGTCCACGCCACCAGCTCGTCGCGGCCGGCGTCGGTGATCTGGTACACCGTGCGCTCCGGGCGCGCGCCCTGGCGGGTGACGTCGATGGCCTCCAGGAATCCGTTCTTCTCCAGGTTCGCGACGACGGTGTAGAGCGACCCCCACTTGATGTTCATGTCGCGGTCCTTGCCGCGGGTCCGCATCAACGACGCCATCTCGTACCGGTGCATCGGGCGCTGCACGACCGTCGCCAGCACCGCGAGGGCCATCAGGTTGGCGACCCTGCGCTTTTCTGCCACGCATCGACTCCTCCTGCAATTACTCGTGGCCGAATATACGTAGGCGAGCAATTCGTGCAAGCGCGTAATTACCTTGACATCGGATCGAACGTCAGTTCGAATTAGGAGTATGCGGTGGGACGGTCAGGGCGTCAGCGTCGACGACGGCGCCCTGCCCGGACTGCAGCGCATCGGCTTCGTCCGCAGCGTTCGCACGCCGCACTTCGAGGGCATCACGTTCCACGAAGTGCTGTGCAAGTCGGCGCTCAACAAGGTGCCGAAGGCGTCGATGCTGCCGTTTCGGTACACGGTCAACGGCTACCGAGGCTGCTCGCACGCCTGCCGGTACTGCTTCGCCCGGCCCACCCACGAATACCTCGATCTGGACTGCGGCAAGGATTTCGACACCCAGGTCGTGGTCAAGACCAATGTCGCCGACGTGCTACGCCGTGAGTTGCACCGACAGTCGTGGCAGCGCGAGACCGTCGCACTCGGCACCAACACGGATCCGTATCAGCGTGCCGAGGGCCGCTACGCGCTGATGCCCGGAATCATCAGTGCGCTGGCCGATTCCGGCACGCCCTTCTCCATCCTGACGAAGGGCACGCTGTTGCGACGGGACCTGCCGTTGATCGCCGAGGCCGCCCGCCGCGTCGATGTCAGCGTCGCGATCTCGCTGGCCGTCGGCGATCCCGAACTGCACAAGGACGTCGAGCCGGGAACGCCGTCACCGCAGGCGCGGCTCGGGCTGATCTCCGCCATCCGTGATGCGGGTCTGGGTTGTCATGTCATGGTCGCGCCGGTGCTGCCGCGGTTGACCGACTCGGTCGAGCACCTCGACGCGCTGCTGCGCCAGATCGCCGAGGCCGGCGCGACGGGGGTGACGGTCTTCGGGCTGCACCTGCGCGGGTCGACGCGGGGCTGGTTCATGGCGTGGCTGGCGCGATCGCACCCGGAGCTGGTGGGGGAGTACCGCGAGTTGTACCGGCGCGGGGCGTATCTGCCGTCGGACTACCGAAAGATGTTGCACAACAGGGTTACTCCGCTGGTCGCCAAGCACGGCCTTGCTCCGGACCGCCGTTCGTTCACGGCGGCCGAAACCCCGGTGGCTCCGCCAGCCGAGGTGCCTGCAGCCCACGCTGTTCTAAGCAAGTAGGCTTTCAGAGTGGCTGATTCGACCGCTGCACAGAAGCTGAGGCTTGCTCTCGACATGTACGAGGTCGGCGAGCAGATGCAGCGTATGCGGCTGCGCCGCGAACGACCCGATGCTGACGCTACTGACATCGAAGCCGCTGTCGACGCGTGGAGGATGACCCGTCCGGGCGCGGAAGCTGGTGACAGCGCCGGCCGGATGTCCACTCGGTTTACGTGAACGCTGTCGAAGCGGCGCTCCGCAACGCAGCCAAGGACCTGACGGGATTGGGTCAACGGTGGTCTATCGTCGGCGGTTTCGCGGTCTCTGCGAGAGCCGAACCGCGTTTCACGCGTGATGTCGACATCGCAGTCGCGGTGGCGGACGACGATGCCGCGGAGTCATTGGTTCGTCGGCTTCTTACCCTGCGATACCGGCTCCTGGCGACGGTGGAGCAGGATGCGGTCGGGCGGCTGGCGACGGTCCGTCTCGGAACAACTGCAGACGCAGCCGCGAATGTCGTGGTCGACCTGCTTTTCGCCAGCTGCGGCATCGAGCCGGAAATCGCCGAGGCTGCCGAGGCGATTGAGATCCTGCCGGGGTTTGTCGTACCGGTTGCAACGACGGCGCATCTGATTGCGATGAAGCTCCTTGCAAGAGATGACGATCGGCGACCTCAGGATGGCAGTGACCTTCGAGCGCTTGTTGAGGCCGCATCGGACAAAGACCTCGAAGATGCCCGCGATGCGATCGAACTGATCACCCTGCGTGGCTTCAACCGGAACCGCGACCTGGCGGCAGAATTGGCGCGCGTTACCTGATGCCGCCAACACATTTCAAGTTCCGAATCGCGGTAGGTTGACCGCTGTGGACTCAGAGGTCGATGGTCGCGTACTGATCACGGGTGGTTGCGGCTTCATCGGTCGTGCCGTCGTGAACGGGTTCCAAAGTATGGGAAACTCCCATAACGATCGTCGACCGACAGCCGCCCGACCGTCCGCTCGACGGCGTCACCCACATCGTCGGCGACCTCCGCGACGACGACATCCGCGACGAAGCCGTCGCACCCGGCACCGTCGGCATCGTCCACCTCGCCGCGTCGACGTCGGTGCTCCGCTCGGTGGAGCGGCCCACCCAGACATACGCCGACAACGTCGCCGTCACCCAGGAACTGCTCGAGCTGGCCCGCATTCGCGGCGTCAGCAGATTTCTGCTGGCGTCCACCAACGCGGTCGTCGGCGACGTGGGCACCACGACCATCACTGAACAGCTGCCCTTGCAACCACTTTCACCCTACGGCGCCACCAAGGCCGCCTGCGAGATGCTGCTGTCCGGCTACGCCGGTGCCTACGGTCTGTCGACGTGCGCGCTGCGGTTCAGCAATGTCTACGGACCCGGCATGGCGCACAAGGACAGCTTCGTACCGCGGCTGATGCGCGCTGCGCTCTCCGGAACGACCGTGCGGATCTACGGCGACGGTACACAGCGCCGCGACCTCGTCCACATCGACGACGTCGTACGCGGTGTGCTGCTCGGGTGGGAAAGCCGCTACACCGGAAGCGTGATCATCGGATCCGGCCTGTCGGTGTCGGTGCTGGAACTCGTCGACACTGTCCGCCGCGTCACCGGCCAGCCGTTGACGACGGAACATGTTGCGGCACAGGGCAGTGAGATGCCCGCCGTGGTTCTCGACCTGTCGCACAGCGCGGATGCCATTGGCTACCGGCCCACTGTTGACCTCGCCGACGGCCTCGCCAGCACGTGGCGCTACTTCCGCGACGAGGTCGGCGCCGTCACCGCATGACCCGACTTGCTGACTTCCCCGACGAGGTGGACACCCTGGCCGTCGCGGACTTCCACAGGCGCCACCCGCGGCCCCGCCTCGCCGAGTTGGTGGTCGTCATCGCCGCGTACAACGAGGCTGACGGCATCGGAAAAGTGTTGCAGGACATGCCGAAAACCTGCTGCGGCATGCCTGTTGACGTGCTCGTCGTGGTCGACGGAGCCACCGACGGCACCGCCGCGGTCGCCAGCGACAACGGCGCCTACACCTGCGTCGCACCCCACAACCGCGGCCAGGGCGCGGCGTTGCGGCTCGGCTACCGGCTGGCGGCCGACTGCGGTGCACGCTATGTGGTGACCACCGACGCCGACGGCCAGTACGACGGCGCGGAGCTGGAGACCCTGGTGCGGCCGCTTGTCGAGCACCGCGCCGATTTCGTCACCGGATCGCGCAGGCTGGGCCGCCACGAAACGGACAACCGGCTGCGCTGGCTCGGCGTACGCGTCTTCGCAGCACTGGCCTCATTGCTGACGTGGCAGCGAATCACCGATACCTCCTTCGGGTTTCGCGCCATGCGCGCCGACCTCGCGTGCTCGGTCCGGCTGACCGAACCGCAGTACCAGTCGTCCGAGCTGTTACTCGCAGTGACGGCCACGGGCGCGCGGGTACTCGAGGTGCCCATGACGATGCGTCGACGCCGCAACGGCGCCAGCAAGAAGGGCGCCGACCTGGTCTACGGCGCCCACTACACCCGCGTCATGGTGCGGACGTGGTGCCGGGAGTACGCGCTGCGCGGTCGACGAAGATGAACCGGTCGAACAACACGAACTTCAGGACGAACATCGTCCCGTACGTTGCCAAGAATGCGGCGCTGACGAGAATGACCTGCACCGGATGTGCGGCGACGTGGTCGCGCACCCAGCGATCGGCTGCCGTCGTGACAACGATCGCGGTGAGCGCGGTGACGACGACGATCATTGCGTACGGAAGGATCTCCCTCATCCGGTCCGGTCTTCCGCGGCGTTGCCACGCCCAGTAGCGGTTCATCAGATAGTTCGGCACCGCGCCCGCCACGAACGCGAGCAGGCTCGCCACCAGCGGGACCGCCCCGAACCAATAGGCGACGACGAACACGGCCTCGCTGATGACGCCGGCGATCACCGATGCGCCGGTGTAGCGGCCCCACAGCCGAATCCGCTTGCGCCACAGCTTGGTCAAGGCTCGCCCCGTTTGCGGGCCACACACAACACCGACTGACCGAACGGCACCCGCACCACGCGTTCCAACACCCTCGTCACCGGCACCACGCAGCGATCGAACACCGCCACCATCCGCGGGTCGGGTGACGTGGCGCCGCCCCTGCGCACCGTCAACCACCAAGCGACACCGCCCAGCAGGTTCACCGGTTTCACCAACTCGACCTCGAGTCCAGCCCGCCGGACCACTTCGGTGAGCGTGCGCGGCGTGTAACGACGAAAATGCCCGACTCTGCGATCGAACTCGCCGTACAACCGCTGATAGCCGGGAACCCAGAGAACGATGCTGCCGTCAACCTCGACGGCGGTGGCCAGCGACCGCAGCGCCCCGATGTCGTCCTCGAAGTGCTCGAGCACGTTGATCGCCACTACCGACGCGACCGGTTGCTCGAGATTCGGTGGTTTGCCCAACTCGAGTTGGGTGACCTGGACCTCGGGACGTCCGGCGAACCGGCGCGCCATCACCGCGACGGCGGCCGGGTCGACGTCGGTCACGACAAGCCGCTCCACGTTGGTGAACTGCTCGGCGAACTCGCCAAGTCCCGCGCCGACTTCGAGGATCGACCTGCCACAGTGCGGCGCGATCAGTTCGTATTGGTAGCGGCGATATCGGGGTTTATCGCGGCCAGCGGCCTCGAGCGCACGACCGGTGGCCGCGGTGAACGCGCCGCGGTGATCCTCCACGTGCTGCTCCTCGGCCCCTTGCGTCGCGTACGTCCGTTGCGATCATCACACATTCGATAGGGTACGAGTTGTGCGAGTTCTGGTGCTCGGCGGAGACGGATATCTCGGCTGGCCCACCGCGCTGCATCTTTCCGACCGCGGGCACGACGTGGCAGTGCTCGACAACTTCGTGCGGCGCAGTTACGACGAGGAACTAGGCGTCTGCAGCCTGGTTCCGATCGAAGACCTTGACGTGCGGGTGGCGGTCTGGGAGGAAGTTTCCGGTAAGCGGATTGCCACCTATGTCGGCGATTTGCTGGACGCCGACTTCGTCTATGCGACGTTGCGCGACTTCGGACCCGATGCGATCGTGCATTTCGGCGAACAACGGTCGGCTCCGTATTCGATGATCGACCGTGCACACGCGGTCTATACCCAGCAAAACAACGTCACCGGAACGCTCAATCTGTTGTTCGGCATCGCCGAGACCAACCGGGACATCCGCCTGGTGAAGCTGGGCACCATGGGCGAGTACGGGACACCCAACATCGACATCGACGAGGGTTGGCTCGATATCGAACACAACGGCCGCAAGGACCGTGTCCTGTTTCCCAAACGGCCGGGATCGTTCTATCACCTGAGCAAGGTGCACGACTCACACAACATCGAATTCGCGTGCCGGAATTGGGGTTTGGGTGCGACCGATCTCAACCAGGGCGTCGTCTACGGACAGCAGACCCCGCAAACCGTGTTGGATCCGCGGTTGTCGACACGGTTCGACTACGACAGCGTGTTCGGAACGGTGCTGAACCGCTTCGTCATCCAGGCCGTGCTCGGCGAGCCGCTTACCGTGTACGGAACCGGCGGGCAGACCAGGGGACTGATCGACATCCGCGACACCGTGGAATGCATCCGGCTCGCTGTCGAGAATCCCTCCGAGCGAGGCGAATTCCGGGTGTTCAACCAGATGACCGAATCCATGTCCGTGCGCGATATCGCCGACGTGGTGGCACGGCAATTCCCCGGTCCGGTACAGATCGACCATCTGGTCAACCCACGCACCGAGGCCGCGGAGCACTATTACAACGTCAAGCACACCGGCCTGGTCGAGCTGGGCCTGGAACCACACCTGCTGTCGGACACGCTGATCGAGTCGATGTTCGGCATCGTCGAGGTCAACAAGCAGCGCGTCGACGTCGAGAAGCTGTATCCCACCGTGCAGTGGTCGCGGGCCAGCAACATGTGACCGGCGTGCGCGGTCTCCTGCGGCATTGGCCGTTCATGGTGCTCGCTGTCGGAGGCATCGTGTTGCGGGTGCTGGCCTGGATCGCCTATCAGCCCGCGTTGATGTACGGCGATTCGTTCCGATATCTCAGCAACATCGGCATCTTCGACCCCGGCGGTCTGCACCCCATTGGGTACGAGCTGTTCATCCTGACGCCCACGCTCTCGGTGGGCGGGTTGGAGCTGGTGACGGCGATCCAACACCTTGCCGGCGTGGGCTCGGCGGTCGCGTTGTATGTATTGGCGTTGCGGCACAACGTTAATCGTTGGCTGGCCGCGCTGGCCGTCGTGCCGTTGCTGCTGGACGGTTACCAGATTCAGATCGAGCAGCTGATCATGTCGGACACCTGGCAGCAGGTGCTCCTGGTGGCACTGCTGTGGGTACTGCTGGGCGTCGGGGCGCCGAACCCGCGCCGGGCCGCGCTGGGTGGTCTGCTGCTCGGGGTGGCGGTGATGTTTCGGCTGGTGGCGTTTGCGCTGGTGGTGCCGGCGCTGTGCTATCTGATCATCGCCGGTGGGGCATGGCGGTTGTGGCGAACCTGGTCCGGCTGGCGGACGGTCGGGGTGCGCACGCTGGCGTTCGCCGCGGCCTTCGGGGTCGTTATCGCCGGATACGGCTGGTATTTCCATGACCATACGGGCCAGTGGGGTCTGAGCCGGACCACCGCCAACGTGCTCTACGGCCGCACTGCGGTGGTCGCTGACTGCGATAAGCTGACACTCGATGCGCTGGCGTCGCGGGCCTGCCCCGAGGAGCCGTTGGGGCAGCGCAAGAAGCTGGACAACTACGCTCACGCCCAGCTCGATCCGCGCTGGCGTGCGCGCTTTCCGCCTGGCACCGACTTGGACGCGGTGCAAAGAGAATTCGGCTGGGCAGTGATCGACCAGCAGCCGCTCGATGTCGCCCGCGCCGTTGGGCTGGACTTTCTCAAGGGATTTCGCCCCACGCGGACCGATTCGCCCGGCGACACCTCGGTGCAGCGTTGGCAGTTCCCACGGGTCCCGTGGATCGACGTGGAGCACAGCACCAACGCGTCGCGCGAGTTCAGTGGGCGGGACCCGACCACTGTCGTCGGGCTCGCCGCGTTTCTGCGCGGATACCAGCTCAGCGTGGGCTATACGCCCGGCACGGTGTTGGGGGTGTTCGGTGTGGTCGCGCTGCTCGCCGGGCTCGGGCTTGGCCGGGCGCGAACGAGCGGCATCCGCTCGGCCACGCTGCTGGCGGTCGGCATGGCGGTTACCATTCTGCTCGCATCGGCAGCGTTTGAGTTCTCGTGGCGATACCAGCTGCCCGGCCTCGTGCTCCTACCGTTCGCCGGCGTGCTGGGGATTACCGCATTGGTGCGGCGAAGACCCCTGGACTCTTAAGGGCGAGCAGACGCAGAATCGCATGAATCTGCCACGCGGAGTGCGATTTTGCGTCTGTTCGCGACCCAGTACCGGCCGCGCGAAGCGCCTAGCGGCGGCCGCTCCCGCCTCGGTGTTGGCCGCCACCCCCGCTTTGACCGTCGCTACCGCGGTGACCGCTGCCGCCGTCACTCGCCTTGCCGGGACTGCCGAATCCCCTGCCGGGGCCACCGGCACTGCCGGGACCATCCGTACGTCGAGGAATTCGACGATCAGCTCGACCGGGGTGGTCAGGGCCATCTTCACGTTGGTTGGCGTCGTTGCCAGCGCCGCCGCCTGCCCCGCCGGCTAGACCGTTGAGCAGGCCACCCGGACCGAACATGTCGGACAGCGCGCCACCGCCCGCGGCAGGTGGCTCAGGCTGCACCGAGGACTCCGCCGGACCGCCGCCACCACCACCGTGACCGCCGCGCGGGGGATCTGCGGTCACCGTCGGCGCGAATACACCTGGCTCAGGCGCACGGTCACGAACGATGGTGGTCGTGCCGGTCTGCGCCGATTGCGACGTGTCACCGTCGCCACTCGCCGGGGCGGTTCCGGCCTGTTCGCTGATCGGCCATGCTGCGGGCGCACTCGCATCAACCGGCCCGCGCAGACCGCGGTCCGCCCTCGCAGGCGGCGTGGGGGACGGCGTCGACAGCGCGGTGAGTGCGGGCGGTGGAGGTATTGAGGACGACGCCATGCCGCCGCCAGGGCCGCTGGCGTCGACTCGGTCTGCGCCAGGCAACGGAGTGGTGAAGGCCCCGGTGATGGCGCCGCCGATCGCAAACAAACCGATGGCCAATGCGCCGGGGATTGCCGCTCTTCTGGTAGCCAACCAGATCGAATTGTCTTGGCCGATACGGAAACTGGGATAGATGGCCTGGACGTTGCCGGGTTCCCTTTTGCGGTGCCGGGGTGTCGGCCTGCTCGCCGGCGCTTGCGCGGTCTTGCGGTGTCGCGGCGCGGGCCTGGTCGCTGCGCCATGCGGGGACTTGCGGTGCCGAGGCGCGGTCCGGCCCGTCGCTGCCTTCGACTCCGTGTACTGCCGAGGTATGGTCCACCCCGACCCGTGCGATTTCCGGCGGTGCCGGCCGCTCGATCCCGCTTGCCGAGGTGCCATCGAGATACCTGGTTGAGTCACGAGCGCGCTCTCTGTCACACCCAACCCTCCCTCGCGCCCTTCACATCAAATCCAGCAATGGCCGACCAGATGGCTACATTTGTAGGTTGCTGCACGCTAGTGCGCGCCATTGTTACAGTGGCGCGCGCGCCGACCCTATCAGTCATTACGGCTTAGGCGAACACCTTTCATTGCACGCAGCGCAGCAATATGTCGTCGCGCTATCCGAGAAGTCATTAGCTAGTCGTGCATGCCAGCGAAAGGCATTGGGGCAACACGTTCTTCGCCTGCGCCATGTCGCCGTCAAGCAGTGGGACCCTTAATGACGCGCAGAAACGCTGGATCAGTCCGTCGCAGTAGATGCAACTCGGCATTTGCGAGCAGCTACAGATTCCTGCTCGTCAACAATTCGCCAGAGATGCAATTGCGCAGACATTGAATGGTGGCGTCGAACGCGTGCCTCAGCTCTTGTTGCGCTTGACTTGGTTGAACGGCACGCCACGGTCGGCGGCATGCTCACGGGGGAAGCCCAACACTCGCTCGCCGATGATGTTGCGGGCGATCTCGGTGGTGCCGCCGCCGAGCGACGCCGTCTGTCGCGACAGATACCGCTCGCCGTAGCGGATCAGGTTTTCGTCGACGTCGACGACACCCGCGCTGCCTGCGATGGCCAACGCGGTGTCGAACTCCAACTGGTGCGTCTCAGCGTGCGTGATACGGATGATCGACCCCGCCGCTGGGGGAAGCGAGCCGTCGAGCACACCGTGATACACGTGGTCGATGAGCTGCTCTTGTACCGCCCGGTGCACCAGCGCCCGCCCCGCCATCTCACGGGCACGCTCGTTGTCGGCCTGACCGGCCGCGGCCAACAGCTCGACATAGTCGATGGGCATGTCCGTCTTACCTTCGGCGCCAACGCCGCTCGCGAATTCCGACCCGCCGCCGACCGCGCGGCGCTCGTGGTACAGCTGCCGTGACGCCACGGCCCAGCCACCGTTGACCTCACCGACGACAGCGTCGTCACCGAGCTCGAGGTTGTCGAAGAACTCCTCGCAGAACTCGACCGACCCGTTGACCTGCTTGATCCGCCGCATTGTGATGCCGGGGCTGCCGAGAGGCACCAGGAACATCGTCAGCCCCTCGTGCTTGGGCACGTCCCAATTGGTGCGGGCCAGCAGCAGCCCGTAGTCGGCGGCAAAAGCGCTGGTGCTCCACGTCTTCGCGCCGTTGATCACCCACTTGTCGCCAACGCGGTCGGCGCGGGTGATGACCCCGGCCAGGTCCGATCCTCCGCTGGGTTCCGACAGCAGCTGGACGAGCACTTCGTCACCACGCAGCGCGGCCGAAATGTGTTGGCGTTTCTGTTCTTCAGAGCCGGTGTCGAGGATGGTCGCTGCGCAGATGGTGAACGTCGGCGTGTTGAGGATAATCGGCAGCTCATAGCCGCGGGATTCGTTGTCGAACGCGCGCTGGTAGGCGATGGGTAGGCCGAGCCCGCCGTACTCGCGCGGGAAGCAGATGCCGGCGAATCCGCCCTCATGGAGCTTCTTTTGGAGCTCGCGGGCCCGCAGCCACGGCGCCTCCTCGCCGCGGTCGGCCTCCGGCGGGTTGTCCGGGTCGATGCGCGGTATGTTGTCGGCCAGCCAGGCGCGGGCGCGCGCCGCGAATTCTTCCACCGACTCGGTCTGTGTGGACACCGACGTGGTCTCGGTCATGAGGCCTGCTTCTGTTGTTCGGTGAGCGCATAGACACGCAGGTTGTGATCTTCGGGTGTGCCGAACATCGAGCGGTACAGCGTGACTCGCCGCAGGTACAGATGCAGGTCGTGCTCCCAAGTGACCCCGATGCCGCCGTGCAACTGGACGCAGTCTTGCAACATCCCCGGGGCGCGTTCGCCGACATAGGATTTGGCGACGCTGACCGCCATCTCCGCACTGGGCGAGCGGGCGGCCACCTCAGCAACGGCGGCACGAGTGGTGGCCCGGCACGCCTCGAACCAGATCTTCAGGTCCGCGTACTTGTGTTTGAGCGCCTGGTAGGAACCGATCGGGCGGCCAAAGGAATGCCGGTCGAAGCCCCACTGAATGGTGAACACCAGCACGGTGTCCAGGATGCCGACGATCTCGGCGCACTGCAGCACCTGGGCAATCTGGCTCTGGCGCGCGATGAGCTGCGGAGTCTGTTCCGCGGTGCCCACGACCGCGGACTCGTCGACCTCGGCACCGTCGAAATACACACGGGCGTAACGTTTCACCAGGTCGACGGACCGCTGCGGCTCGACGCGGACGCCGGGCGAGTCCGTCGGCACCACGAACTGTCGCACAGCGCCCTCGCACAACGCGCCGACCAGCAGGACCGCGCTTTCGGCACCCGCCTCGACGCGGTCCTTCACGCCGTCAATGCGATAGCCGGACGACGTGCGCGTTGCCGTGACCGTCGGCGCCAGGGGAGACCATAAGCCGCCCGGCTCGTAGACGGCCCAGGACGCGATGGCCTCGCCCGACACCAGCGATTCGATTGTCTCCGTGTGGTTTTCCGGCGCTTCGACCAGCCCGGCCAGCACGGTGCTGACCGGGTGCAGCGGTCCCGGTGCGACGGTCTTACCCGCGAGCTCGGCAACCAGCGCCAGATCGGCCACGCCGTCGCCGGACACGCTGCCGCCACCGAGGTCCTCCGGAACCAGCAGGCTGGTCCAGCCGAGATCTGCTGCGCGGCGCCACCAGTCGGGCTCGAAGGAGATGCCGGCGGCGTGGAGCTCACGCAACCTGCTCAGCGACGCTTCCTTCTCGAGGAACGACTGCGTCGTCGAGGCAAACAGCAGCCGTTCGGGGGAGTCGGCTGCGGTCATGCGGGGATGACAATCGGCGGCACGTCGGGATTGTGCACGATCTTGTTCTCCACCTTGAACAGGTCGATCATGTTGCCGCCCATGACCTTCCGCTGCCCTTCCTCGTCGAGACCCTGCAGGTCGTCGATCAGATGAGTCGGCTCCGCCAGGCCCTCGGGGTGCGGCCAGTCGGAACCGAAGATCACGCGGTCGACGCCGCACAGGTCCGCCATCTGAGCGAAGTCGTCCTCCCAGAACGGGGCCACATAGACGCCTCGCTTGAAGGCGTCGATCGGATTCTCGGGGAACGACTGCGGCATCTTCTTGTACGTGTTCTCGAACTGCTTGAACAGGTAGGGCACCCAGTCCGCGCCGTTCTCTATCGACAGGATGCGCAGATCGGGGTTCCGGGTCAGCGCACCATGGCACACCAACGCCGCCATCGAGTCCTCGATGGGCCGCTTGCCCATCGAAACCATCCGGAACGCAGTCGGTTTGAACGGCAGGAACTCGTCGGCGGGCTCCCAGTCGTTGAGGTACTCGGCGTAGCCGGAATCCGAGGCGTGCATCGACACCGGGATGCCCGCCTTCACGCAGGCCTGCCAGAAGGGGTCGAACTCTTCGAAGCCGAACGACCGGGTGCCGCGCATGCCTGGCACCGGTGCGGGCCGGACCAGCACCGTCTTGGCGCCGCGCTCCAGACACCACTCGAGTTCCTCGAGGGCACGGTCCACGATCGGCAGCGTGATGACCGGTGTGGAGAAGATCCGGTTCTCGTAGTTGAACTGCCACGTCTCGTACATCCACTGGTTCAGCGCGTGGATGACGTCGTGGATGAGCTCGGGGTCGTCCTTCATGCGCTCCTCGACCAGGCTGGCCAGCGTCGGGAACATCAAGGAGTAGTCGAGGCCGAGTCCGTCCATGACCTCCAACCGTGCCGCGGGTTCGCGGAACGCGGGAATGGCCTTCATCGGCTTGCCCATCACCTCACGGAAGCTCTTGCCGCCGCTGCCGTGCCGGAAGTACTCCTCCTGCGCACCGGGCCGCGCCACGACCTCGAACGTGGGATTCGGGATGTAATCGCTGACCTGGTTGCGCACCATGATCTTGGTGCGGCCGCGGACCTCGATGTAGTCGATGACGTTCTTGCGGTGGTCCGGCAGGAACTTCGTCAGCGCCTCTTTGGGCTCGTAGAAGTGGTTGTCCGCGTCGAACACCGGATACGCAAGCTTGCGGGCCATTTCCGCCTCCTGGAAGTCTCGTTTGCGCTAGTGGTAATGACATTACCACGCCTGGACCAGCATAAACACCACCCCGGGCGACGGAAGTTTGGCTTCGGTATTGCGCAGGTCAGGCGGGGTCGCCGCGGCCGGTAAGACCGTTGAGGCAGAAGTCGTAGATGTGGTCCGGGTCGATGGGGACACCGTTCAGTTCTGCGCCAAGGACGCGCAGCCGCATGGCGCCCAGCGACGACTGCATGATCAGCGCGGCGGTCGCGTCGACGTCGATGCCGGCGCGGAAGGTGCCCTCGTCGATGCCGCGGTTGATGATGTCTTTGATCAGCTCGTGCACCGGCGACAGCACGCGTGCGTACTCGCGGGGCAGCGTCTCGGCCAGATGGTCGTTGTAGTCGGTCAGACCGCGGTTCACCCGGTCCTGCGTGCTGGATTCGGCCGGCGTGCAGATGCGGTCGATCAGCACCCGCAGTGCCGCGGCGCTCGGCAGGCCGGTCGTGTCCTCGCGCCACTTGCGCGTCGACTCGGTCATGATCTTCTCGATCAGGGCCAGCAACAGCTCGTCCTTGGTGGAGAAGTGCTGGTAGAAGGATCGCAGCGAGGTTTTCGAGCGCTCCACCACCTCGAGCACCGTGAAGTCGGTGCGCCCGGTTTCACCGAGGATCGCCAGCGCCGATTTCATAAAGCGCCGCTCACGGGGTTCGGCGTCGACGGGTTTGTCCGATGTCGCCGGCCGGGCGGCTCCGGCCGGCGACCGTCCGCCGGGCTTCGCCATGAGGAACACCTTCCGCGTCGTGGACTTGTGGTAATGACGTTACCGGTTTTGTAGAAGCTCGGTTACTGTTCCGTCTCATGACGACAGACTCAGCGCAGACACAGTGGTCGGTCGAGGGGCTGCTCGACCTGTTCGACGTGAATCCCGACGGGGAGAACCGCTTCATCGCCCAGACCGGTTTGGCAGGCGACGACGAGCGACAGGTGGTGGAGGGCACCCAGGTGCTCGCGCAGGCGATTGTCGCTGTGGCCAAGCGGTTTCCGGAGAAGTCGGTGCGTTCGGTGCAGGCGGTGTTCGCGCGTGCGGTCATGGCCGGCGCCGGGCCCATCGAGCTGGAGATCGACGTGGTCAGCGAAGGCCGGTCCACCGCAACCGCGATCGTCGCCGCGAAGCAGAATGGCAAGCGCTGCATCATGATGACGGTGCTCGCCGACGTGCCGACCGCAGATGTGATCCGCCACCACGTGCCGCGTCCCGGCGTCGCCGGCCCTGCGGACGCAAACGTCTCGGAGATGCCGATGGTCGGGCGCGAGGTGCGGCTGGTCGACGTCGTCGACGTCAACAGCCCGGACGAGGTCGGGCCGCCCGAGCTGTATGCCTGGCTGCGCTACGACCCGATCCCGACGCGCGACGATCTGGCCAAGGCGCTGGTCGCGTATTTCACTGGGCACCTGGGGATTTCGACGACGATGCGCGCTCACGAGGGCATCGGCACCGCACAAGCGCATCTGACGGTGTCGACCGCGCCGATGACGATCACGGTCAGCTTCCACGAGCCGGTCCGGTGGGATGGCTGGATCCTCTACTCGCATGAGAGCACTCAGGTGGGTGCGGGCATGTCCTACGTGCGGGGCGCCGTGCACACCGAGGCGGGTGAGCTGATCGCGTCTTTCGCACAGGATGCGTTGATCCGCCCGCTGCGCACCACCGACACGGCCATCAAGACGCAGTCGCGTCTGTAGAGGGCGCTATCCGCGCGTGACGTCGTGGGCGTGGTGGACGATGTCGTGCAGGTGATAGATCGAGATCGACGCGACGGTGAACTCGCTGCCGTTGCTGCGCAGGCCTCGGCGAGACCACGCGTCGGACGGGACGTCGTCGTAGGTCTGGGCCACAGTGGTTGCGGCGTCGAATAATTCACCGGCAACCGTGGCTGGATCCTGGGAGGCGTAGTCGTCGGCGAGCGCGGTCTCGTCCTGGTCCCAATTCGGGAAACGTGGCTCGTCCTCGTTGAGCATCAGTTCGACGCGGTGGTTGAAGATCCGGTGGACGTCGCGGATGTGGCAGCCGTACTCGAGTGTCGACCACACGGTGGGCCGGCTGCGATCGGTGACTCCGGGTTCATGGAGTCTCGGTACCCAGTCTGCAGCGTCGCGGCGGATGTGTTCGGCAACCTCGCTGTGGTGAACGGCCGAGGCGTCGAAGCCGCACTCGGGGCAGGCCCGCGAAAGGACCCAGGTCCAATCCTTGGTGTCGGGTTCGATGGAGTCAGCGCTCACAGTTGCTCTGCTATCTCGCGGATTCGGCTACCTGCACCCGATGCTATGGGCTCGCCGTGCCCGAAGCACGCCGTCTTGACGTCGAGGGCGGCCAGCCGCTGAAACGACGACACAGTCCGGGCCCGGTCCTGGTTGAACGTGCCGAGCATGACGGCGCCGACGTTGGCGATCGTGTCGCCGGTGAACAGCACGCCGTGCTGCGGCAGGTGGATCGCGATGCTGCCTTCGGTATGCCCGGGTATCGACAGGATCTCGGCGCCGCCGCCGAAGTCCAGCACGTCGCCGTCATGCAGCTCGTGCACGACGGGCACGGGTGGCGCCACGTCGGGCAGGTCGGCCGAAACCCGTTCGAAGATCGGTATTTCCCAGTTCTCGAACACCGGAGGCGGCATGGGCGCCTCGCCACGGATGACGGCGGCGTCACCGGCCCCTGCGAGCACGGGTGCGCCTGTCACGTCATGGAGTTCGGCGGCGGAGCCGGTGTGGTCGACGTGGCCGTGCGTCACCACAATCCGCTCAATGTTCGGCAGCGCAGACAGGATTTCGGTGCCCGATCCGGGCGATCCGGTGTCGATGAGGGTGACGGAATCGCCGTCTTGCCAGGCGTAGAGCTGCCAGCCGTTGACCTGCAGCATGGTCAGATTGGGTGCGACTTCCACCGTGTCCATGTCCCGACGCTAGACCGCGGCGCCCGCGCGATGAAGCGGATCAGCTGCTGGCGAAATCGCCAACCAGCGCCGACCGCAGCACACTTAGTGGCAGCCCGCCCAGATCCAGTGCGTGACTGTGGAACTGCTTCAACGACCAGCCGCGGCCCAGCATCTCGTCGCGCAGCTGCTGCCAGATCCGTTGCCCGACCGCATACGACGGCGCCTGCCCCGCCCAGCCCAGGTAGCGGTCCAGCTCGAACTGCAGGTGTTCCTCTGACATCGCGCTGTGCGACTGTAGGAACGCCCACGCCTGCTGTGCGTCCCACGCGCCGCCGTCGGGAGCGGTCAGCCCGCAGTGCACGCCGATGTCGATGACCACCCGTGCGGCCCGGAACCGTTGCGCGTCAAGCATTCCCATCCGGTTGCCGTCGTCGTCGAGCCAACCGAGTTCGGCCATCAGGCGCTCGGCGTACAGCGCCCAGCCCTCGCCGTGGCCCGACACCCAGCAACCCAGCCGACGCCACCGGTTCAGCCGATCCGCCAGCACCACCGCCCGCCCGATCTGCAGATGGTGGCCGGGCACTCCCTCGTGAAACACCGTCGTGGTTTCCTTCCAGGTGTGGAACGTGTCCACACCGTGCGGGACCGACCACCACATCCGCCCGGGCCGGGCCAGGTCCTCCGACGGGCCGGTGTAGTAGATGCCACCGGTGTGCGTAGGCGCGATCCGGCATTCCAGCCGGCGCAGCGGCGCGGCGATCTCGAAGTGCGTATCGGCCAGGGACTCCACCGCGCGGTCGGACAGGTCCTGCATCCAGGCCTGCAACGCGTCGGTGCCAGCCACGATGTAGCGGTCCTCGTCGTCCAGCTTGCGCAGCGCCTCGGCCACCGACGAACCGGGATACAACCGACTTGCAATGGATTCCTGTTCGGCCACAATGCTTTCCAGTCGGCGCAGGCCCCACTCATAGGTCTCGTCGAGGTCGATTGTCGCGCCGAGGAATCCGCGGGACAGCAACCGATAGGCGTCCCGCCCGAACGCGTCGTCTCCACGCGCATGGGGCGCGATGTCGTCGCCCAGCATCCTGGCCAGCTCGCTGTATGCCTGGGCGGCGTTGGCGGCCTGCAGTTGCAGATCGTCGTGCAACGCCGCGTTGTCCGGTGCCGCATCGGCGACCATGTCGACGAACAGGTGCTGGATTCCCGCGGCCTGCTCGATGCCGCGGGCCACCTGACGCACCGCTGGCGGATGTCCGCCGGCCACCGCCGCTCGCAAGCCTTCGGCGTAACCGGTGACACGGCCGGGCAACCGGGAAAGCCGCCGGCCGATCAGCTCCCAGTCGTCGTCCGTATCCGTGGCCATCAGATCGAACACGTCGCGCATCGTCTGCAACGGTGAGGAAATCACGTTCAGTTCGCCGACATCCAGTCCGGCGTCGTGCAATTCGATCTGTATTCCGAGTCGTTCTCGCATCGCCGCGATCGTCACGGTGTCCACGTCGTCTTCCGCGCGGACCCCGTCGAGTTCCCGCAAGGTCGCGCGCGCCGCGTCGACGCGGGCGGTCACACCCTCGGGCGAGTAGTCGGTGATGTCGTCATCATGGCCGACGATGCCCATTTCGGTTGCCGCGCAGGGGTCCAGCGCGGCGAACGTGTCGAGATAGCGTTCGGCGACGGCGTCGACGGCCGTGGACGGCCTAGCCAAGGTTGTTAGTGGCGAAGGTGTCGCACTTGTTGGGATCGCCGGTCCGATAGCCTTCCGTGAACCACTTCTGCCGTTGCTGCGCGGAGCCGTGTGTCCACGCTTCGGGGTTGACCCGCCCAGTGGCGGCCTCCTGAATGCGGTCGTCACCGACGGACGCCGCTGCGGAGAGTGCGTCGGCAATGTCCTTGTCGCTCAATGGCTCCAGGAACGGCACGCCGGTGCTTTCCTGCTTGGTGATCGCCGCGTAGTGTGCCCACACGCCGGCGTAGCAGTCGGCCTGCAGCTCGGTGCGCACCCCCGCCCCGGTCGCGCCCTGGGCGCCGGGGCCCTGCGCGCGCCCGAGCACACCCTTGAGGTCTTGCACGTGATGGCCGAACTCGTGCGCCACCACGTACTCCTGGGCCAACGGCCCACCGCTGGAACCGAACTGGTCGACGAGCACCTGGAAGAAATCGGTGTCGAAGTAGGCCGTCTGGTCGGCGGGGCAGTAGAAAGGCCCGACGTCACTGGTGGCCGGCCCGCAGCCGGTGTCCACCTGACCGGAAAACAGCCGAATCTGTGGCCGCGTGTAGTCGGGCATCAACTGCGCCCACACGCCGTCGACCGAATTACCCGTTGCGACCACGCGGCATTGCACGATCCGGTTGGCGTCCTCGCCGGTCTTGCACTGGCTCAGGTCGAACCCCGGTGCTTCGACGCCCTCGGTACCGAACTCCTGCTGCGGCATCACCGTGCTCGGGTCGACGCCAAGGAACAGCGCAACCACGACGATGAGTAGGCCGCCGATGCCGCCGCCGACGGCGATTCCCCGCCCGGGGCCGCGGCCACCGCCGCTGGTCGACGTGGTGCTGGTGTCGATCTGCATGCCCTCGTTGAAGGTCATGCCCTCAGCTTTGCACACTACGATTTAGACGTGGCAGTGGTTCTCGGACATTCGACCGTCGTGCACACCAGTCTGGGGGCCCTGCGCGGCGCGAGTGAGGGTGGCGTCGGCATCTGGCGCGGCGTTCCGTACGCGGAGCAGCCAGTGGGCGATCGTCGATTCCAGGCCCCGGCGCCGCTGCGACCGTGGACCGGTGTGCGCGACGCGCTCGAGCACGGACCGCTGCCGCCGCAGGGCAAGTCGTTCGTCGGCGGCGGCCGCGACGATCCGAAGGTGCGCGACGAGGCGTGCCTGACGTTGACGGTGTGGTCGCCCGATACCAGCGCGTCGTTGCCGGTGATGGTGTGGATTCCCGGCGGCGCATTTGTCTTCGGGGCGGGCCAGTTTCAGCTCTACAACGGGTCGCGGCTGGCCGCCAACGGAAACGTAGTGGTCGTCAACGTCACCTACCGGATCGGGGTGTTCGGCGGGTTCGAGCTCGGCGACCTGGGCGACGGGTTCGACGACAACCTCGCGCTGCGTGACCAGATGGCCGCGCTGCGCTGGATCCGCGACAACATCGCGGCCTTCGGCGGCGACGCCGATCGGATAACTGTGTTCGGCGAGTCGGCGGGCGCCACGTCGGTGCTCGCGTTGCTGGCCAGTCCCGCGGCTGAGGGCCTGTTCAGCAGGGCGATCGCGCAGAGTCCGGCGCTGCCGCTGATCGCCGACCGCGAGGTGCGGGCCAAGCAGGCGCACGAGTTCCTGCGGCGGTTGGGGGTGAGCGCCGCAGAGGTCAAGGGCCTGCCGCAACGCCAGCTTCGGCGCGCCGCCGGGTGGCTGCAGTTCAAGAGCGCGGCCACCACGCCGACGCTGGCCTACGGGCTGACGTACGGAGTCGACCTGTTACCGCGGCATCCCGTCGACGCGGCGCGCGAGGGCACGCTGGCGCGGGTTCCGCTGATCATCGGCACCAACAGCCATGAGGCGTCGATGTTCGCCTGGACCAAACCGCCGATGCTGCCCACCACGCAGGCCTCCATCGACGCGTACTTCAAGCGGGTGGCGCCGGACGCCAAGGACGAGGTGCTGGCGGCCTATCCGGACTATCCGCGGCGACGGGCGCTGATCGCGTTCGGCTCCGACGTCATGTTCGGCGGTCCGGCCTGGGCGTTCGCCGACGCCTACAGCGCACTCGCACCCACCCACATGTACCGCTTCGACCACTTCGGCTGGAGTCTGCGGGTGCTCGGACTGGGCGCCACCCACGGCAGCGAGATCGTGCACATCCAACACAGCTACGCGTCGTTCGTCGGCCGCAAACTGCACCCGCTGGGCCGTCGGCTGCAGCCGCCGGTCGGGCGGCGGATGCAACGGGCGTGGCTGGACTTCGCCGCGCAAGGCTGGGAGACCGGTCGGATCGAGTGGTCCAGTGGACACGATTGGCCGATCTACGAAACCGAGCATCGGTTCACTCGGATCATCCAATCGGCCCGCGACACGATCGAGGAGGACCCCGACGCGGCGCGCCGCAAGGCCTGGGCGGGGCTGTACTA
>CAVXVJ010000025.1:0-143101 GCA_963765155.1 uncultured Actinomycetota bacterium | reverse complement strand
GGATTAGTGACGGTGTCGATCAACAGGCAGTTCGGGCCTCTACCGCCTTTCCGTATCTGGCTCCCCCTGACCCGAACCCTCCGGCCAAGATTGAGCTTTCACTTGAGAAGTCCGGTTGAGGATGTCTAATGACGAGATCCGGTGACCCGGCGGCAACCGGTGCGGTTGTCGATGTCGAGTTACCCACGACCGCAGGGTCTCTCGCGCTGGCGAATCTGCAGGCGCAGATCGATGGCCGGCAGCGCCAAGCCCTCGCGGGAGGGCTCGATGTTGGTGGTCAAGCCGCGCTCATCGAACTGGTGGCACTGCGCGGCCACGTCCTCGGCTCTATCGCCGACTACGAATGGGCGCAAACGCGGGCCGAACAGCTCACACGCGATCATCCGGCTAACGGTGCAGCACTCATCGCCCGGGCCCGGACGCGGTCCATATTCCATCGCTTCACCGATGCGCTAGAAGACCTTGCCGATGCGCGTCGCCGCGGAACAGCTTCCGCCACAGTGGATACCGAACGGGCAGCGATCTTGCAGGCGGTCGGACGCTACGACGACGCCCTCACCATCATGTCGGAGGCTGTGAAACGTCGAGCCGATTTCGCCTCTGTAGCGGCGATGGCTTCGCTCTGCGCCGAGAGCGGCGATATCGACCGGGCGGAGCAGCTCTTCGGCGAGAGTCGGGAAAGATATCGTGGCGTGTCGCCGATTCCGCTGGCGCAGCTGCACTTTCAGCGTGCCACGATGTGGCTGGCGCAGGGGGACCTTTCACGTGGGCGCAGCTGGCTCGGCGCCGCGATTCGCCGCCTTCCGGCCTACGCTCCGGCGCAGGGCCATCTGGGCGAAGTCGAGGCGGCGCTGGGCGATACCGACTCCGCGATCGCCCGGCTGCGCCCTCTGACGATCTCCTCCGACGACCCCGATTACCCGGCACAGCTCGCCCGCATACTGACCGAGGTCCGCCGTGCGCAGGAGGCCCGTGAGTGGCGTGCCCGGGCGGCGGCACGCTACGACGACTTGGTCGCGCGGCATCCCGAGGCCTTCGCCGACCACGCGGCGGAGTTCTGGCTCGACGCGGGGGCCGACCCGCATCGGGCACTATCGCTGGCGCGCAGGAATCTCGAGGTCCGCCAGACACCACGGGCCCACGACCTTTTCTCTCGTGCCGCGCGTGCGGTTGACGATGCCCGGGTCGGGGTCAGGAGATAGGCGTGGCGGACGTCATCGTTATCGGCGCCGGACCGGCCGGTGTTTTCGCCGCGTACCGTGCCGCCGTCCTGGGCGCTAACACGACGCTCATCGCACGCGACGAATTTGGCGGCATGGCGGCCAATGACGGGCCGGTGCCGGTACGCACACTGGCGCACGCTGTCCGGCTGATCCGGGAGGCGTCCCAGCTCAGTCGGTACGGCATCGCCGTGAGCGAGCCGGTCCTTTCCTATCCCCGGTTGCTCGCGCGCGTCGGCGAGGTCGTCGACGACGTGCGTGCGCATTCGCTTCGGCGCGAGTACCTCGACCAGTTGGGCGTGACGATCCACGAAAAGGCCGGCACCGCACGCTTCGTCGATCCGCACACGATCGAAACCGACAGTGGGCTACGGCTGCACGCCGACAGAATCATCATCTGACCGCCACCCACAGCGATGCCTGGGGGCTAACCGCGGTCCCGCCGTCGATGTTGGTCGTGGGCGCAGGAGCGACCGGGGTGCAGGTCGCCTCGATCTTCAACGCTTTCGGCTCACGAGTGCAGCTCTTCCAGGCCAGCCCGCGCATCCTGACGACCGAGGACGAAGACGTGTCGGTGGCAGTCGCGGCCGCCTTCCGCGAATCGGGCATCGTGGTGCGCGAGGACTTCGGCACTATCGAAGCCTTCGAGAGAACGCCCGGCGGCGTACGGATGGTGTTTTCCAAGGACGGCACGCGCGACAGCGCAGAGGCTGCAATCGCGGTTGTCGCGGTCGGCTGGGTTGCCGACAGCGCCGGGCTGGGCTTGGCGAGGGCCGGCGTCGCGACCGATCCGCGGGGTTATGTGCGCGTCGACTCCTATCTTCGGACCACCGCACCGCACGTCTTCGCGGCGGGCGACGTCACCGGCCGCCTGATGCTGGTTCCGCAGGCCATACATGACGGCTTAGTAGCGGCCACCAACGCCGTGCGCGGCGCGACGACCACGCTTGCGGATCAAGTAAGTCCAATCGGCAGCTTCACCGACCCCGAGTATGCGCAGAGCGCACTCTCCGCGCTTGCTGCCCAACACCCGGACTTGCAAGCGGCGCTTTCGGCCAGCGACGTGCCAGGCATCGACCCCACCACGTCGATCACCGCCCACGAGTTGCACCGCCTCATCGAGCAGGACCCCCGTAGCCGCCGTCGCGCTGCTCGAGGAGCATGCGACTTTAGCGAGCGCGATCGATGCCCATCGGTGGTTTGACGTATCCGCCATTGTGCGCCAACTTGCCCTGCATTGGCCAGACTCTGGCCTAGCCTCCTGGGAACCGTGAACGCTGAAACCGACAGCGGGACAGCCATAATCAGGCAGATCATCGCCGGCTGTTCGGACTCACAGGTCAGTGTGCAACAGGCAGCGCAGATCCTCGATCAGATCGCCAGCCTCGACCTACCGCCGATCGTCGATGCCGTGACCCGATTGCTCTCTGGTCTCGGCGCGAGCCCGGACAACGCCTCCACGTGGCGTCGACAATCCAGGAGCCGCGACCTAGCTGTCAACTGTTGGGACGCGATCGAACCGATCGCGCGGCCCACATTGGCCGGTCGCGACTGGGTTGAGATTGCGCTCAACCACGCTGCCGGACACCTCGCCTTGTTTTGGGCCAAAGTGGTTTACGACGATTGGCACGACAACGCCGATACGAGAGACGGCCTCGCGGAGCCGATGGCAGCACAGCTTGAATCCATGCTGTCGTGCACCGACTTCCGCGGTTCCATGGTCGAGGTCGTGTTCGCCAGTCAGCTTCGCTTGTTCCACTACGTCGATCCGGCGTGGTGCATCCAGAACCTGATGCCTTTGCTCGGCTGGACTGACGAGAGCCGGGCTATCCGCGCGTGGGAGGGCTACCTCTGGAATGCGCAGCTGAACGACCCGTTGCTTAACGCCGGGCTTCTCGAACAGATGCTCACAGCCGTCGAGCATCGCAGCGACCTCACGCGGGACCGCGGCCGGCTGCTGCTAGACGCACTGGCTGAAGTAGCGGTCAAATCTGAAATCGACCCCGGCGCATGGATTCCGCGCTTCACCAGGCAATCAACGCTTGACGACCGAGTGGCATGGGCCGAACACGTTGCTGACCTATTGCACGACCTGCCGACCGAACACGTGGAACAAGAGTGGAGTCGCTGGATGCGTTCCTATTGGCAACGTCGCCTTCAAAGCGTCCCGCGGCGGATGAACACCCAAGAGGCCTCGGCAATGGCTCGCTGGGCCATCTATCTCGGCGACTCTCTATCCGAGGGAATCGATCTCGCCATACGACACCGCGCCGGCCTCCCTCAGCACTCATCTTTCCTGCACGCTCTCAATGAAGAGCGCCTCAATAGTGGGCCCGAGCATTTCGCCCACCTCGTCGCCCACGTTCTTGCGGGCACGCAGATGCCGTTCTACGAGGGATACGAACTTCCCCAGATATTCGACTGCTTGACGACGCTTGGAGCATCCCAAACATCGCTCGACGCGATCGCGGAGCAGGCCATGCGCCTGGGCATCACTCTGCCGCAAGCAGATCCCGCCGGTCGTCGGTTGAGCAGCCCAACCACGCGCTAGCGATAGTGTGCGCTAACGGGCAACTCATCTACAACGCACGGTTATCGATTCGTTATGGCGAAATTGGCGTTGTTCAGAACAACTGAGCCAGAACGCCTCTCGCGCGCCCACTCTATCTGCTCCATGCAGCTCAACACCGTGGAACGGAACAGATTCATTGAGCAGGGACAATTGGCCGATCTGCGCACGTCACGGTACTGATTGTGTGTACTCAATCCCCAACGGGCCGCATGCAGCGGTTTTCATACGGCGAGGCTGACGTACGTTCAATCACTAAATGAATGATTTGGGTGTTAGGCGAAAGCTCGAACGTGCCCCAGGCGGCCGACCCTAGAGTCAGCGATCGACCACCCACCCGCCACCTCTGCCCGTACCGCCAGCAATACGTCATAGTGACGAATCTTCTTGTGGCGCAGGGCTATTGAATCAGCACGTCGTGTTGACAACCGACCAGGCTGCGGGTGGCCGCCGGCATAAGTTGAGGCGCCGCCGTGTCCGCATCTCATCTCTCACGCGCCAGGTCTCCCGACGCACCTCGTCGGAAATCATGGCATTCGTGTGTGCCGAGCCCTTTTGAGCGCGTGACACCAATACCCCCGCCCGGGCGCGGCCGACGAACCAGAAGTCGGAGCAAGCTGCCGCGGGCCGATTCGTCACGGTGACGTATTGAGCCCGTGAATTCCGCAGTGCGCCAAGCACTCTCTTGGGATTCCTATCTGCTGGCCTGGACCTCTATAAACCCAGCCGCCGAGAAAATGGTAGAAGATTCCCTGCAGCACCACGACTACGTGCACCGAACCCACTCTTAAAGGAGCAACAGATGAGTCGCCATATCCAGGTCACATTCGACGCCCACGACCCGCGCGCATTGTCGTCGTTCTGGCGCGAAGTATTGGGCTACGTCCACCCCGGCCCGCCCGGTGTTGACCTCCCCGAGGGCGCCGACCCACTGGCTGCGTGGGAAGACTTCCTCGCGCGAATCGGCGTGCCCCAGGAGCAGCGCAACGCGAGATCAGCAATCGAGGATCCGCAGGGGCACGGACCACGGCTGTTCTTTCAGCAGGTGCCGGAGGACAAGGTCGCCAAGAACCGCGTCCATCTCGACGTTCGCGCTGCGCCTGGGCTGCAAGGAGAGGAGCGGATGGCGGCCCTGGAGTCCCAGTGCAGCCGACTGGTCGCATTGGGAGCGACCCGGATAGAGCGCTTCGAGCCCGATCCCCCGATGAGCGCTGGCTTCATCGTGATGACCGACCCCGAGGGCAACGAGTTCTGCTTGGACTGACCGCACGCCCGAACCGTTCGTGTCTCGACAGGCCGAGGCGGAACCAGTCCTCTGCGGCGCCACGGAGTAACTCGCACCTGTTTGAGCACGCACCGTTACCAGTTGTAGCGAGCCGACTCAACTTTCAGATAGTTCCGGAAAACAGGGGCGGAATCGGACAGCTCTCATGGCTTCGCGGATTACTCTCAACAAGTTCCGGATCGGACAGCAGGCGCAGCAATCGCCCGCGACGATGGTCTGCGTCTGTGAGTGGGGATACGCGCTTAGCCGATTCGTCACAGTGATGCTTCTCCCCTGGCCCCATGTGACTGCAAAGTGACGGTCCTGCATCGGTTTACGCATGTTTAGTGCAAGATTCTGATCAGCGACGTTCGCCATCTCATCGTGGGAGCTGCTCGAGCTGTAGGCAACCGTCGGGATCGGCGCGGTCTGCTCGATGCTCCAGCGCGACAAGGCCACCGCGTGCGACCCGACAGGGCCAACAGCGAGAAGTTCGGGAACTTCAGAGCGCCCAATCTTGCGATGACCGATGCGCTGTCGGGCGCGGGCATCAAAATCTGGCCCGCGTGGATGTACACGGAGAATCGCGGACTCGACAAGTTTGGTCGCGACGAGCAGCAATGCCTCCCCAGATCATGAGAGTTGCGCCTATCGCGGAATCCGCGTGGCAGCACCCGCAGCACCGCATCGAGAGTCGGCGAAGTGCGTCGGTGGAAAGCCAGCGCCTTTTGGATCCGGCGAAAACGATCGTCGCGGCGCGTGCACTTGCCAGCGATAGCCGACCAGCCTCCGCTCTCAGGCAGGGCAAGTGCCCGACACCCCGATCACGGAGCAGTTAGCGCCGCATGGATTCGCTTGGCGACATCGTGGTCGTCGAGGTAACCGGCGATGCCGTGGCGGTTGGTTGTCCGGTTGCGCACGTCATGCTTGTTTTCGATCGCCGGCTCTCTGGGGTCGAGAGGGAAGCTGGGCGGATCAAGCGCGCGCAGAGCGACGTAGTCCCGTTCGTCAAATGCGTTGAACCACGCCTCGACACACTCGGGGCACCGCGTTGGGCCAAACGATCGCACGGCATTGCGGATCTCGGTGACTGCAAGCGGTGAGCCAACCGTGATGAACACCGGTACCTGCCACTTGAGTTCTGTTCCTTGTTGGCGCAGTAGGTTGTAGGCGACCACCGTGCCGAGCGAGTGTGCGACAACGACGGTCTGGACGTTCGCCTTGATCGCGGTGCGAACCCCGCGGTCGATTTCCTGGCGGATCGCCGTGTTTTTCAGGTATTGGTATACATCGTTGGTGGCGAGGGCGATCGCCGTGCCACTGCCGAACGGAACGTGTTTGTCAATGGCCCGGACGACGGCCTGCAACCACTCCCAATTCAGCGGGCCCTTGGCAACGACGTCCTCGCTAGCCGCGTCGGCAAGCTCCTGCTCGGTGATCCCGGCCTGTTTCCGAACTTCCTCCAGGACCGCGCTCATGAAGCGTTTCTGGGCGTCGTCGTCCTCGACGCCCTTGATGATGACGTCCGCCGCTTGATCGGCGCTCTTGCCCTGCACCATTTGGTCGAGCGTGTCGCCGTAAAACGGGAAGCGCACGTCGGTCTCCGGAATCGGAAGGCTCAAACCGCTTTTCGCCAGGCCTTCGTCGAGGGCCTCAAGCCATTCCGCTTTCAGGGCGGCCGCATCCTTGCCCTGCTGAGAACGGCCATGAATCAATACGAGCTGGCGCGTCATCGCACCTCCCCTGATTCGAGCGCCCGCCGGAGTTTATCAACACCGATCGGGTCGTAGAGCGACCACAGCGATTGTCGAACCGTTGCGTCGATGCCCGAAAGCGCTGGGGGCATTCCGATGCCGTGCGCAGCAACCAGCGGCCAGCCCTGCGCCAGCATCGGCACGAACGGTACCAACGGCACCCCGCCGACCGCGCGCGGAACCTGTTTTCTAAACAGCGAGCGCGAGAGCAACTCCAGATCCAACAGCGCCACGCCCGGCTCATCCCGAAGATAGCCTGCCATATCACGGATCCGGTCCACCGCAGCCAGCTCGTGGTAGGCGTAGGCGGCATAGATCGCCAGTCCCGGGTCGACGGTCTTGGCATAGCGCATTCGTGCGGCGATGCCGGCTGCCTCCGGCCCATCGAGCCGGAAGCGCCCATTGACCGACGCCGCCGCGGCGACCGCACGAAGTCTGCGTAGTTCCTCGCGATGTGCGTGGTACTCGGGCCACCGCTGCGAGTTGCTCGTCGGCTCGTACGCGACATCCACGAGCTCGCCGTCGATGACGGTCAGGCCGGCGTAGTAGTCCGGGATCGCGGGAATCACAGTGCCGGTTCCATTGGTGAATTCGAGCAGGACACTGACGGCCTCCGCGCCAATCCAGACCCGCACGTCGTCGTCGCTGAGCTGTTCGGCTTGCGCTTGCGGTGCGAAACAGTTCGCGATCTGCGCACCCCGGACCTTGATGCCGCAGCGCGACTCGTGCTGATCATGACCAAACGCCGGCTTGAGGGTGGCCTCGGTCGCCATCATCGACTCCACCACGGGATCGACCGCCAAGCTAAGAGTCTCCAAGCGGGGGCCGCCGGTGACCGCCCAGTTAAAGCCTTCGTCGACGACCACGTCGAGGCTGGGCGGCGCCTGCGGTGTTCGTGGGATGGCCGCGCGTCCGGCGCGGGTTCGGAGCGCGGCCGGTGACTCGTGTCGCGCCAGCCAAGCCGTACTCATCGGCCGGTTCGCGTCGGGGTTCTGATTCACCTTGCCGGCCAGACCGAGGCCCGCCACGCGCTGGGGAACCTCTGATTCAAGGAACGCCTGCAGGTGGGGTATCCGCACGTAGTAGCCGTCCGACTCCTTGACGAGCACCTCGCCGTTCTTGCCAGTCAAGGCGTCGAGCAACGCCTCGGTGTACAACGACTTGTGGGTCGCACCCAGTCCCGTGTCGCGCACCTCGTTGGCAGGTCTTCCCAATGCGCATGCGAACAACTGGTCGACAGTGCGGCTCTTGTCGGCGTCATAACGATTGGGGAAGACCGACGCGCCGCGAACCCCTTGGATCTGCAGACCCCCAGGCGCGACGCGGCATGCATCGGAGATGACGACGATGTGCTGGTTCCCAACCAGATAACGGGCCATGTCGACGGAGGCGGCCAGATCCACTGCCGCAGTGGCATCTTCGGGGGCGTTCGAGAGCAGCCACCGCTCGGTATTGTTCACGTTCACACCGTGGCCGGAGAAGTACAAAATCAGCTGCTCGACACCGGCGCCATCGACGATGCGCGTGATCGCCTTGAGGATCCGGTTGTGGGTGACTGGCTTGCGTGGTGTGTCGGTGATCAATATCGCGTGGGTTCGCGCGACGATGCCTTGCGCGATCGCCCAGCGATGCATCCTCTTGGCGCCGGCGGCGGCATCATTCAGAACAGGAAAGCCGCCGCCGACCCGGTCCACACCAATGAAGATTCCTGCGCGACTCACGCTGCCCTCCCGCGATTGGCGTCATTGCCGATCAGGTTGATGAAGTACAGTTCATCAGATCGGCGCGTTCTGTTGGCGGAAAAGGCGTTACGCGGCGCGAGCCACTTGGCATGCGTCTATGAACAGCGTTGCGCCAACCAGGAGGGCCAAGACCACGGCGTGCGCCTCTTGCGTTGCTGCTTTCGAGCAACTGCGTCGGGTGGACACGATCGAAACCTCTGTGCAGCGTTACCTGGATTCCGATGTTCACACAGTGCCAATTCGGGGTCATGAGTAGTCCACTACTCGTTTTGAAATGCCCGTCCGAGGGGTTGGCGAGGCCAGGCAGAGTGGCCCGAGCGCCCGCACCGGATAGCGCGCGGGCACAGGTGCAACATGGTCGCGAACGGCGAGTCTCCGTCGCCCCTCACACCGATCAAACGCCGACAATCTCGGCGGCCCGACATATAGCCCAGGTCATTTCGCCACACTGACGGAGTAGTCTCGAATCATTGAGCAGCGCAGCACATTTCGCGACCACCACTCAAGAGTGGCCACCAACGCTCCCGACACCAAATCCGCGATTCATCTGATGAAAACGGAGCAATTATTCGTGGATAACTGCGGCAGAATCTAGTCCGGTTGTGCTGGCGGCACAACGACGTGGCGACCCGACCACCCACCATTCGTCGATTGCGTGATATCTGACCCTCATATCGGTACGCAGATGCACGGCATCACCCAGAATCGAGCCTGAATACCTTCCCGGTCTAAGCAGGGAAACATCGGCAACTCGCACCTCGTCAGCACGCGCCGTTACCAGCTAGCCAATGCGAGTTACATTGCACCACAACCGATTTCACCGCACACAGATTTTGATACCATCTGTTTTCCCTTTCCCGATGGTTCTGCTCCACGGCGGCTGACCTTCGTCCGCCGGGTGGTGAAGTGGAGCCGGGCAGGCTTGGGCGCGTTCATGACAACACGGCACACAGTGTTTCCCCCTGGACCAACCTGGTTATAGCGGTAGGGCGATGACTTCGTGGAAGGAACCCTGCCTATGCCGAAACAGGTCGCGAGGGACGCAGCTGTCACTTCTGCGGGCTGGTCGTCGCTGGCGACGTGGTGGGCGGCAGCGTTATCGCTGGCGATGCTGACTCCGGCCTTCGGCAATGGTGTGGGTGCGCTTGGTGGCGGTGTGGCGCTGATCGCGGTGATCTGGTCGCTGGCCCGACTGCGCAGCAGGGCACCGACCGCGCGGTCCACCAGTGACCTGGTGGGCGTTGTTCTCGGTGATCGCGCATCGACGATGGTGGCGCTGCTGCAACTGTGCGCATACCTGTTTCTCGCGTCGAATTTCGCCGCTGGGGTTGGGTTAATCACCGCTAGGTTGTCCCCGCGGATAACTAGTCCTCTCAACGACCCCGAAGGTTGGTGGTGGCCCTCGTGGTCAGCGGTCGCGGTGCTGGTCGCCGCAGGTGTGGTCTACACGGTGTCGACGCGGGCTGTAGCAGCGATCTGTGCGGTATTGGCCGGTGCGGCTGCGTTGATTGGTTTGTTCCTAGCGCTCGCGGTCCTCGTAAGAGTGTTCAGCGGGACGGCACCGATGCCGGAAAGCCTTCAGCCGGCGCCCACCGGCCTTGTGGCCATCAATACGGTGCTGCTGGCCGGGCTTTCGGTGGTAGGCCTTGAGGCCATCACCACGGCCAACAGCCGGCTGCGTTCGGTGGCTCGGCCCATGGGTCTGGCGTTGGTCGTCGCCATGGCGTGCATGGCGTTGATCTGGACGGCCGAGCAGGTGGGCACGACGGGCGGGTTCACCTACCCCACAGGCGACCTCCAATGGGTGGTAGAGGGGTTCTTCGGGGTCTCGGGCACGAATTGGCTGCGGATGATGAGTGCCTGTGTTCAGGTATCGGCGTTGTTGGCCGTCATGTGGGCGCTGCGGCGCGTCGGTGGCCGCATCGGTGAACACGTCACGTCCACGGTTGACATGCCCGGCGATCTCGCCGCGGCACTGATGCTCATACCCCTCGGTGCGGTCGGCGCGATCGCAGTTTGCCGAAATGAGGCGGTGCTGACGCCGCTAAGCCCCTCCGTGGCGCCGATCCTGCTGATCATTGTGTATCTGTTTGTCGTCGAAGCCAGTGCGCGGTTGCCGCGGTGGCAGAACCTCACATGGGTGATCAAAGTGCTCACGATTGTGGTTCTGGTCGCTGTGGTGCTCGGTCCATTGCTTGACGCGTTGTCGCCGCTCGGGACACCGACACACGTATTCACCAGGGCCGATGCGCTCTGGAGGATCATCCTCCCTGTACTTGTCGTGGCGGCCGCGGCGGGCGTCGCGACGCGGTGGCCGCGCCTGGTCGGTGTCGACGCGGGCAACCGAGCCGATAAGGGCAAGCGGAAATCCGGTGTACCCACGGGCAAGCGGAGATCCGGTGTACCCACCCGCAGGCGGTGAACCGCGGTCGCTGCCCCGCCCCACGCAGGACCTCAATGGGGCCCGTCAGCTTCGCGCAGTCGGACATCGTTTGGTCGCCAACCTTGCCCGCCCAGCCGACGAGCCTGCTCGTCGTTTCATTTCCCACACCCGACACCCGACATCCACGGTCAACGAATCGTTCGGTGGATACCACCCGGCACTGTTGTCGCAGCTGACCGCGAACCCAAATCGCCAGCGGGACTTGGCCGATGCACCCAGGAGGAGCAACTGATTGACGACTTGAAACCCCGCTGGCCGGTTGTTGTCAGAACTGTGGTGATCATTCTCTTGCTCTGGGGTGTGGCCGCTGCGTTCGTCATGCGGCCATGGCAGCATGATCGCGACTCTAACGACACCACCGGTGGGCTTGAGGTCACCAGTCAGCCTCCCTCGGTAGTGGAGTCTGCACCTCCGTCGGCGGTGGAACTTGCCGACACGTCACAGTGCGGCACGGCAACGTCCACCTCGACGTCCAGATTGACCAACATCACGAGTGGACGCCACGGTGACACTTCTAGGCACGGCTGCTGAGGCGAACGCCGACCATGTCAACCAGCGTCACGATTAAAGTCGGCAGGAGCCGGAACGACTCCCCCGGAGGGCCAGAGAGCAACTCGCACCCGTCGAGCACGCAACGTTACCAGTCCTGGTGCGAGTTGCATTGTGCTGAAATGGGTTTCAACCAGAATCAGTCTTGCCGAAATTGGACCGGTCAAGTGCCCTGCGGGTTATCGGTAACGACAAGCGGCGTGTGTAGGACTGTTACCACGTTGGTTTGACAACCGTTTCTCCTCGTAGGGGACAGTATTGTCTGTAGTGGTGTCACCGACGTTGGAGACAATGAGGCTGCTGCGCAACTGCAATTGTCGTTCCACAGCTCCACCCGTCGCAGCCGCCTACGAAACGATTCATCGGTGCACAGTCAGTCGAGCACCTCGCGCAGCCTGCGTGCGAAGGCCTCGGGCTGGCCGGCGTACCCGAACTCACCGGTCCGTCACGATCCTCTACTACCGTCCCGACGTCGGCCGGGGAGTCGAGGTGTACAGGACGCTGTCCATGCGATGAGTGACCCAGTCGGTCGGTCTTCAATGCGGACATCGCCTCGGTAATCCTTGAGTGGCACATACCAGGGAAGTGATACGACGTAAGCATGATGATGTGGTCTCGTCCCATCCACGATCCGGTCGTGGGTCACGCTGAATCCGACGCGCACCCTTCTGATGCCACCTACGCCAGTGTCGGGCGCTCCCCGCACCTCCCATGACGCAGCAGATACCGTTGGCATCCAATCCGACCACCGGTCGAAGTCCATGAGGACGTCGTACACCGAGGCAGATGTCGCCGTCGACGGTTGTTCGACCCTGCACGACACCAAAGCTGACATGACGCGGAAAAGTACTACCGACCGCCGCGTTGCAGCGCGAATTTGCGAAAAATGAGCCGCCGCACCGTCGCACGCCTCGCAAAGGAATGTTTCACTATGAAAACATCGTCGCCCTCGACGGTAGCCGCTCCCCTATGGCAACTCGCACCTCTTGAGCACGCACCGTTACCCGTTAAAGGTAGCGAGTTACATTGCAGCCCACGATGTTTCGGCTATTTTCCCCTATGAAGAAGCGGCGGCGGAGATGCGCCACTCGCCGGGTACGCCCTTGAGCTCATGAGCGCCGCGATCCTCGAACTCGAGTCCTGACCCGATCACCAGGTCGCGCAGCGTGCTCGACACGAGCACGTCGTTCGGCCCTGCCAGTGCGCTCACCCGCGCGCCGATGTGCACGGCGATCCCGCCGATGTCATCGCCGCGGACCTCGCACTCGCCGGTGTGTAACCCAGCGCGCACCTCGATGCCGAGCGCCCGCACCGCGTCGCGGATCGCCATCGCGCAGCGGATCGCTCGCTGAGGGCCGTCGAACATCGCGAGGAAGCCGTCTCCCGATGTGTTCACCTCGCGGCCTCGAAACCGTGCGAGCTGGGACCGGACGACGGCGTCGTGTGCATCGAGCAAGGCATGCCAGTCCCGGTCGCCCATCTCCGCCGCGCGGCGCGTCGAGTCCACGATGTCGGTGAACAGCACCGTAGCGAGCACCCGATCATCGGCCACCTCAGCCTGATGGCCGGTGAGGAACTGGGCGATCTCCCGAAACGACGCACGCCATGGTTCCACGGTGTGGTACCGGTTGCGGCCTGGCACCTCAACATATTTCGCGTCGGGTATGTGCTCGGCGATGTACTTGCCCTTCGAGGGCGGGATGATCACGCCATCGGTGTGGTGGAGGACGAGGGTGGGCACGCGGACTGTCGGAAGGACTGCCCGCACGTCCAGTTCGGCCGTGAGCGCCAGCATCAGGGCAACGGTTCTTGGGCTCGCTGCAAGGCGTTCCATTCGAGCCCACGTCGTCCGGATCTCCTCGTTCCACGGCATGTCCGGATTCATCGCATGTTGCAACTCTCCCGTGCCCCACACGGCGACCACCGCGGCGCGGGTGTCCTCGACAGGATATGGATCCGCGAGGGCCTCCAGCGCGACCAGCGCCGTTGTGCGGGACGGGTGTGTTGCGGCGAATAGCGCCGCTGTCGCCAACGCGCCGGCGCCCGCGAGGAGAACCCCTTCACTGCTGCCGAGATCGTCGAGCACTGCCGTGATGCTGTCGGCCCATTGCTCCAAGGTCGGTAGCGCGTCGGGCGTGATGGGATCGGAGGCTCCCGTGCCCGGCTGGTCGAAGAAGATGAGCCGACCGAGCGATGTCATCGCCTCGATCCACCCTTGAAGGGACGGTAGCTCCGGAAGCACCTCGCAGCACGTGAACCAGTTCGGGACGTACACGATGTCGCGAGGACCTTCGCGTGACGTCCGGTAGGCGACCCGCAAGTCCCCGTTCAGCGCATAGCGCGTCTCCGAGAACATTGCTGAAGTCTAATCCGAGGACCGGGTCGAATTTCGTCTCATGCATCAGGCTGAAACAAACTGTCCTTCAGGCATTTGTCGACAGGGTCGTCGCAACAACTCACACCTCTTGAACACGCACCATTGCCAGTTGGATGCGAGTTGCCTCGTACAACAAGGTATTTCAACCATGGACTTTGTCCCTACTGCTCAATCCATCTACCACTGGCTCACTAATCCGGTTCCGCAGATTGAGTGCGCTCACTGTTGTCCCGCAACACGTCGGTGATACGGACATGACGCGGCCCGCGGGCGCATGCCATCGCTCCCGGCTCAGCTGCCGTTCAACCACGACTACCCCCGGCGTCCGACCGAGCATCAATGCGGGGTTAACCGCGGCGGCATTCCGGCACAGTGACGGAATGCCGCCGCGGATATTTAGCGCGGTGGTGCTGTCGCAATCCCGAAATCCGCTGCGCCCGAGAGCATTCGGAGCTGCCAACGCGCCCTGGCCGCGCTCAACAACATCATCGTCGACCTCGACCTGTCCGGAGGTCATATGAGTGCGTCAGCCGCGTCATCGTTCATCGGCGGGATCGACGCCAAGATCTGCGCACGCTCGGAATCACCGATACACACGATCAGCCCAGAAAGGCCACTCACCCACGATAACCACCAGCAATCGCCCAATGAGATCGCCGTTGCCGACCTGACAGCCGCCTGGCATTTCGGGCAGCAGTCGCCATACCGGTCAATGGCGTTCCCTGGACCGGTCGTCAGTCGTCGGGAAGTGTTCGGCCAGCGCTGCGGCAATTTCGACGAACCGGCGCCTCGTCCCGGGCGACATGTCCCGGGTGCCGTCGATGACACCGCCGGGGCGCAGGTCGGCGTCGAACGGCACCTCGATGACGACAAGACCTTGCCCGGCGAACTGTTGTGCGAGCACCGACCGGGTGCGTTTGTCGGCGTGCCCGTCGGAATCGTTGAGCACGACCACGGTGCTCTGCAGCAGCTGGTTCATGCCGTGGCTGGCCAACCAGTCCAGCGTCTGACCGGCCGCCGTGGCGCCGTCCACCCATGGCGAGGTCACGACGATCAACGCGTCGAGATCCTTGATCACCTCCTGGGTAACTGGCGAGTCCATCGTGGAGCCGCAGTCGATGATCGAGATGGAGAAGTAGCGGTCCAGCCGGGAGGTGGCCTCGCGGTAGATCGCCGGGTCCAGCACGCGCCGGCGCGCCGGGACGCCCTCCCCCGGCAGCACGAACAACGCCGCCGCGTTGGTGCCGACGTGGCTACGCAGGTCGGCGAAGGACTCCAGGTACTGATCGGCCGCTAACTCCCAATACGATCCTGGCGCGTTCGGATCGATGCGGCTGCCCAGCTTGCCGAACGCGGTGTCGGCGTCGACGGCCACCACTCGGTCCTCCTGGCGCAGCTCTGCAAACACCGAGCCGATGCTGGCCGACACCGTCGTCTTGCCGACGCCACCCTTGCCCATCACACCGACCTTGAAGTGGCCGCGCACCAACGAGCGGATCTTGGCATTCAGCTCGGCTTGGTAAATCTCCGCGGGCGACGGGCCGGGGTTGATCAGCCCGAAGCTCGCCTTCAACACCAGGTGGCGCCATCCGCCGGTCGGCTCCAGCTTACGGGCAGGAACCAGGTCGGCAACGCGAATGCGATCGGTGTAGAACTGCGGCCCGGGCGGCTGCTGAGCTTGACCTGAGCCGATGGGCTGCGGGCCGGTCCGCTGTTGCCCCGGTCCGGGAACAGGCGGGCTCGGCGGCCCGGATGATGCGGGGGGCGACGGCCCGAGTGGCTGTGCGCCGAACTTAGGATCCCACTGCCCGGTCGGGCGGTTAACCGGAGCAGACGAAGTCTGATGCGGCGGCACCGGCGGAGGTGATGAAGCGTAGCCGTAGGTATCGGGCGACTCCCGGGCGTTCGGGCCGAAGTGGTCAGACCGCGATGCCGGCTGCCCGGTGAACGGTCCGCCCGCCGGTTGGGACTGCGGCGGCGTCGTCGCCTCACTCGGATCGCTGTCTTGTGTGGCCTCGGTTCCCCGCCCTTCGCCGGCCTCGGTCCCGTGCCGGGGCGCCGGCCCGCTCTGAGAAGCGGGGTCGGCGCCCCAGCGCTGGGTGAAGTCGGGCGCTGCGGCGGTGTCATCACTGCCGAACGGGTCGCGCGGTGTGTCCGGGTGGCCGGTCACGGCATGGGGCTCCAGCGCGTTGACGGCAATGCCTGCATCTCTCCTCCGGCCTGCCGAGGCGAATGTGCTCTGATCCAGTATTAACCACATGCAATCGAGCGAATCAGCCGAGCGCCTGAGGCTGTGGTACCGGTGCGACATGTGGGTGGCGCAAACCGCTTGGCGGAGGCGTTCCGCCGAGGTCTAGCTTCGCGGTTTATCTCGCCAAGTTGGCGGCACGGGGCCGTCTCGACCGAATGTGGCGATCAGTTATCTGCTCCGTGAAGCTGTTGGAGCAGGCGGTGGCGCCCAGAACGCTCGAGCGCAAGGTGATCTGCGCTGTGCAGTTGTTGGTGGAGGCGGTGCCGCCCCGATCGCCCAAGTGCGGGGTCATCTGCTCTGTGAAGTTGTTGGTGGAAGCGGTGCCGCCCCGGTTGCTCTTGAGCAGGGTCCAGAATCGGGCGAACGTCTCCGCCGCGGCACGGTTGCGCAGTCGGTGGCCAGGGTTCTTCTCCCTGGAGCTGGTCGGCGGCAACCAGCAGATCCCCGATGCGGAAGTCCCCGCCCGACACATCCGGCAGGTCTGGCTTTTTGATCTTATTGGTACGGCCGTCCAACCGGAGTAGGTCGACGAAGACCTCCGCCACAATCCCGCCGCCGACTGGGCCGAGTTCCGCGCCCCCTGAAGTCAATTCGGCTTCTCGAAGCACGTAGTACCAAAGCGGCGTGCCCTCAGGGAAGAGGGGCTCACCGACAACAGGCACATTCATCGCCTCAGCGATAGCCTCGCCCGAAGGCAAGTCGTAGAACTTGCTACGCACGAGATTGCGGAACGCGAGCACGTTCGACCCAGTGGCCTCCGCGCCCGGAATCGGCAACTCGAACAGCGACGGCGCTATTTTCGTATCAATCGCCCGGCCGATCAACGCAGGATCCTCATCGCTGTCTCGCGGGAGCTCGCTGAAGAAGTTGTTGAAGTCGATGATCAAGTTCTCCGGTAGCTGACGGCCACCGCGCAGGTCGGGCACGGTGGGGTCGAGCGAGAACACCCGCACTCCGCCCGACGTGTCGTTGATGTTGTAAGCGTTCCGCACTTGGGAGTGGCCGAAGCGGAATGCCGCCGTCGAGAACTCCACCGGGGTCATCGGGGCGTCCTGCGACCCCGGCTGGTAGAACCCGGCCTCGGGATCGCGGCGCAGCGCCCGGTTCACAGTTTTCTGGCCGACGATCTGCGGCAGGTAATCATTCAGCACGACATAGCGGTAGGCACCGACCACCGTCTGGCGAGCCTGATCGAAGGACATCCCCTGGTCCACGAGCGAGTTGTGCAGCCTGAGGAACGACAGGTGAATCTGGGCGATGATGAGGTTCTCGTCGTTGCGTGGCTCCACCAGGATTGCCGAGCCATCGGGGTTGCGCGGCAGGTCTGGCGACACGCCGTCGGTGGCTGTGCCGATCAAGAACTTGTCGCCGTCGTACAGCTGCGGGCTTTTCTCCGGGCCGCCCCCGTACACCGAGTCGAGGTCAAACGCGAACGTGCGGCCGTTCACGAGGCCCTCGACGTCAACGGTGTCGGTCGGCTGCGGCTCGTTGTCGAGCGTCAGGTCGTGATCGATGAACTGGCCGAAGAAGGTGATGCCGGCGGTTGTGCCCTTAGGATTCGCGATCGCCTCCTCTTCCAACAATGTCTGCGCGAGGTCGGCGAGTTGCTGGTTCGTCTGCTGGTTGAGCGGCGGGAGGGCCGCCGTTTCTTCGGAACTTTCCCCGACCGGGAACATTCGCCCGAAGCTTGACGGGAGTTGCGCCTCCTCCGCTCGGCGGCGCGCCCAGGCCAGAACCGCCCACAGCGCTGGCGAGTCGACCGGGGCCAGCGGGTTGTTGGAGACGAACGGACTCAGGCCCACAGATGCCAGGACCTTTGACACGACGTCGGATACGAGGTTCGGCGGTGCCAACGGATCACTAAACGCCTGCGCAACCGCTTGTATCTCGGGAGCACCCTCCACGGCCGAAGAAATGCTGGCCACTGACTCCACCGCTGCCTCTGTCGCGGTGCGCGATTCAGCGGTAGACGCGGGGGTCGCGGCGGCGCTGGCGACCACCGTTGACTGCTGGTTGGACGATGTGGAACTTGCCGATCCGGAACGGTTCGCTGGGGCGCTGCCCGCGGAATTCGGCGCCGTATGCGACTCACCGTGCGTCACATCGGGTGCTGCCCCCTCTGGTGCAACTAGCGATACCACCGGCTCTGCGGAGGGTGCCGGCGCGGCCGACTGCTCGGCGGGCGACGCGGCGGTTGGTTGCTCGGCGGGCGACGCGGCGGTTGGTTGCTCGTCGGGCGACGCGGCAGAAGGCACCCCGGTTTGGGTGGGCATCGCCTCTGCTGATGCGGTGGTGTCGCTGCTCGACGGGATAGAGCCGGTGTGCGCGCCTCCCGAACTCTGCACAACCCCAGAAGGTGGGTCTGCCGTCGAAGCGTGACGTGGTGAGGAGGTCGAACTGGTTCGGGAGTCAACCGAACTCTGCACCTTCTCAGACGTCGAACCTGGCGAGGCGCCAGCCGCTGAGGCCGACGAAGTTGTCGAAGAAGTCGGATCAGTTGACGACGTACTTGCCGCGGACTCTGATGACGAACTCGACGCCGACGACGACGAACCAGACGACGAACTAGAAGAACTGGTGTCGGTCGGCTCGGCGAACGCCACCCCCGGCGTGGTCACCACAGCGGCTCCGACGCCGAGCGTAAACGCTAGAACACCCGCGCGGACAATGTATTGCGCCTCCACCGGCACAGCGCTTAGGGGAGAACCGGCACGGGCAACAGCGCAGCGTCCACCGGAGCCGACATGATCGGCGTGTTGGAATCCTGCCCCTGTGGAGGCGATCTTCGGGGCTTTTTTGTCCGATGTGGTGGCCTGACGATGTTTGGCCGATGCAGTGGACTGACGATGTTTGGCCGATGCGGCGGGCTTACGATGCGATCTACTCATGGCTCGGCGGTGTCCTCTCTATGCGCGCCCACGAGATAAGTTGTCGTGTTCGGGCTGGAGAGGCTACTCAGCCGGCGTTTCTCTCCGGGTGGAACGTCGTCGGCTTCGCCCCAAGGGGCCGCAACCAGCTCCAGGTCCGATTTCGGGTGGACCCAGTAGGGGGTCCCCCGGCTCCATCCACGGTGTCGTCGTGTCCCGCCTTAACGGATGGAGCTTGCCGTGAAAGGGAGGGAAGGCCCGCCATTGGGAAACATTTGGCTGGCTTGGGACACGACGGTAACGTGTGACGCGGATCACGTCACCTGCTGCGAAATTTGCCTTTCCTGCTCAGGCAAACATTGGAATGCCTCTAAAACCCCACGACACGTCGGCATCTCCCGAGGCCCAGACCCGCTCGTACCAGACCGTAGCCATTTCGTGATTGTCTCGTTATGTGATGCAGATCACAATGCTCATACTTGCAAGAGGGTGACCGTCGACGATCTCGCACGCGTTGAGCACGATTGACCAGCCACGTATGGCGATGCCGTCACACGTGCGCGGCGACGCCGAGAGTGTGGACGCTCCCGTGCTATTAGCACTCGACACGTTTCCGACAGTTAATGGACAACTGCTGATATCCATGACTCTGTGCTTCGCGTACGAGAGCCTAGGCCGACCAGTCCCCGTCATGCGGTAACTCGCAACTTCTGCGCACGCACCGATACCAGCTAACTATTGCGAGTTGCATTGTGTACCAATCGATTTCAATGCAGCAAACCATCTTGCGAATCGATCGCTTCGTTGAAATCATCCTTCCAGTGCCGTTGTCCCAGTGCGCATCTGGCGGATGCGCGCATCGCGGTCGCGAACGCCAGGGGTGAGCCGGTGAGGATATTGCCCTTGGTGGGATCGCCCTGGCGAGATCGATCACCCGCTGCGCCAACCTAACGGCGTGGGCCATCTCGCCGACCTCATGCTTGACGTAAATGGCTGGACACTTCACGACCGTTCACCACGGGGGGCATGGCGACCCGGGGCGGGCCGTGCACAAACCCGACCGACGACGGTGTCTGCATCTGCCCAAGAGCTCGTTGAGGACACCAACACGCGGGTGCCGGTGGACAAGGACCTCCTAAAGCCGGCCGAACTCGCGAAGGTCATCGGCACGCCCGAAGCGGAGGGGCGGATCGCGTCGGCGATTACTATGACCCCGTGGCGGAGGCCATCGTCTGCGGCGCGGGTGCGGCCGGGCTGGCAGCCGCGGCAACCCTGAGCCGTGCGGGCGTTGGGGCGATTGTGCTCGAACGCAGCGACGGCGTCGGCGCGAGCTGGCGAGCCCGTTACGACGGGTTGCGGCTCAACACGCCGGCGTGGATGTCGACGATGCCCGGGTATCGTGCGAGCCACCGTCGTTACGGAGAATATCCGGCCCGTGACGACTGGGTCCGGTACCTCCAGGACTACGTAGACCATCATCGGATCGATGTGCGGTTCGGCACGCCGGTTCACAAAGTGATTGCGTCGCATGGTGGCTGGCGAGTGGAAACCAGTGACGACGCGCTGCAGGCACGCTTCGTCGTCATCGCGACCGGCTACGACCACGACCCTTACCTCCCGGACTGGCCGGGGCGGCAGGGATACGCGGGTGAGCTGATTCATTCCAGCGCCTACCGCAACCCGAGGCCGTACCGTGGGCGCGACGTTCTGGTGGTCGGGCCCAACGTGACAGGCACCGAGGTTGCGAACCAGCTAGCCAGGGGCGGCGCGGCGCGCGTTCGCGTCGCGTGCCGGACCGTGCCGAACCTTGTTGCCCGCAAGTTCCTGGGCGTGACTGTCAATGTCCCCGGGCTCGCCTTGAACCACCTCCCGTTACGCGTAGCCGACGAGGTCGCATGGCTGATGCAGCGAATCTTGTTCGGCCGCCTGGACCGGTACGGGCTCCCACGGTCGCCCGAAGGGGTCGCGACCACGATGGTGCGCCGGCAACAAGCACCGGCGTACGACGACGGGTTCGTCGAGGAGCTCAGGGCCGGGCGCATCGAGATTGTCGCCGCGGTCGTCGGCTTCGACCAAAGTGATGTCGTGCTGGCGGACGGTGCCCGCATACAGCCCGATGCGGTGATCGCGGCGACCGGCTACCGCCGTGGCCTCGACGAGTTGGTCGGCCACCTGGGTGTCCTCGATTCCAACGGCGTTCCCCTGGTGAGCGGGGGCCAGGAACATCCCTCGGCAGCGGGCCTCTTCTTCATTGGTTACCGAGTCGACCTCAGCGGTCAGCTCCGACTCATGCGCATCGATGCTCGTGCGATCGCCAAAGCGGTTCGACGTCAGCGCGCCGCCTGCGACGACTGAGAGGAACGAGTCGATGTTGTCGGCGACGACCGGGCCTCCTCGGGGTAGCTCAACGGTTTACCCATTGATGACAGCGTCCGTCAGCGCGTCGATCCCGGCCAGTCTGTATGCCAGATCGTCGCCCAGCCTGTAGCGGGCAGCGAGCGCACGCGGTGTTCGTCGGTGCCGATGGTGAACGGATCTCCCGCGGCACTCTGCGATACCGGGTGTTGCGCGCTTTCCCGCCGCGCCGGCATCGACGGATCGCTGAGCTGATGGAGGTTCCGAATGCGGGCTCTGTGCTGGGAAAGATGGTTCGGCCCGGATGCCGCTTCAGTTGCTAGCGTTTTACCTGAGCCACTCAAACGGACTAACGGTCTCGCAGCAATGTGAGAGCGAGGCGTCACGACGAGGTGCCATATGATAAGCGCGTTGCGCGACTGGTGGCGGCAACCCGATCACTACTACTGGCTGGCCGCTTTTCTGGCGGCCCGTGGGGCGCAGCCGGGGACCTGCCGTCTTATCGCAGCGTCGCTGATCGGCTTCGCCGTGGTCGTTCTCGTGTCGCTCGGAACTCCGGCAGGCCCCGAAGGCGAAACCGGTGGGGTCATCGCAATGGGCATCGCGGTGTGCTGTCTGGTGATGGCGCTCGGGTGGCTGAGGCGGGGTTGGCCGGGCCACACCCAGTCTGCAGCATTCGTGGCGGTTTCCGCTTTCTGCATCGCCGCCGCGTGCCTCATCCAGGCGAACCCGTTCAATGGGATGTTCGGAGCCACATCGTTCGCGGTGCTCGGCGGGTATGTCGCGTTCTTCCATACCCCGCGCTATTTGGCCTTCAATTTCTTGGTCGCCGCGGTGACCGGTGTCGTTCTGGCTTACCGCGTGGCCGAGGCCGGCGATACCTTCCTGGCTTTCTCCACTCTGGTGTTTCTCACGGTGGTCAACTTCGCGACGCCGTTCGCATGCCAAGCAATGGTGCACTTGCTGGGCATCAATGTCCTTAACGCCGACATCGATCCGCTCACCGGGCTGCTCAACCGAGAGGCGTTCTACCGGACCGCGGCGGGGTTCATCGCTGCCCGCCAACGCGACGACGACCGCTACTTCGTCATCGTGGTCATTGATCTCGACAACTTCGCCCTCCTCACCCAGACTGAGGGCCGCGTGTCCGGAAAACGGGCCGGCGTGGCAGTCGGCCAGACGTTGCGCGAAACAACCCGAGACGACGCCCTGATCGCGCACGTTCCCGATGCGGAGTTCCTGATCGCTGACAGCTTTCCCACGACTGATGCTTCCCCGCTTGTCGAACGCGTCCGCAGCGCGATCAAGACGACTCCCCCTCGCACGACGGCCAGCATCGGAGTGGTCAGCACACCGCTCCGCGGACTGGCGCAACTCCCGCCATACGCAGTGCTCGAGGAGTTGCTCGAGATCGCCAGATCAGCAGTGCGCCAGGCCCGCCGAGCCGGCGGGAATCAGGCCCACCACGTCTTCTTGCCCACCCTGACCGCGTCCGACGGCGACGAGCCGCCAAACTGAATACGGCGAGGACTGCCGAAACTGCTCGCTCGCTTACTGTCGCCCCTCCGAACGACGCCTCCTCCAAGGCGACACTGGAATCGCGGCCATCAGCCACACATACGACGAACGCAGACAGCCGCGCTGCGACCTACACTAGGTGACCTTCTCGGCACCGCACGTTCGGTCCAAATAGACACAGCACCTCGAATTCGAGGAACCTGCTCAAGGTTTGGAAGCCCAGCCGGCCCAACATCTTCAGAGATCGCAGATTGAGCCCTGCGTTATGTGGGCTATATATGCTTCCGGGCAGGGCTTTCAGCTCCGCCCTCTGGCTATCGCACAGCGGTCCGGTTGATGATAGTCAACATTGTCCATGAATGAAGTTGCCGTTTCATCCGATGAAATGGCGCGACCCGGCCCTGTCCGCGCGTCATGAGTTCGACGAACCATCCTGCGTCCCAACGCGGTTCGGTCATCAAGAATCGACCCAACCCTCCGCACCGGTGGAGCAGACGACCAATGGCACTTCCAGGGCTCTCGACCCGGCGAGCACAATCATCGGAACACGCTCATGAGGGCCGCCGTCGGGCGGCCGTGCGCTAAGTCTCCGCGACGGAGACGACGAATCCTGCGCCGCGCAGGGCGGTCAATACCGCTTCGCGGTGTGCCGGACCCCGGGTCTCCACGGTGAGCATCACCTCAACTTCGTCCAGTGCCAGCTTGGGTGCTGTGCGGGAGTGCACCACGTCGAGAACGCTGGCCCCGGTTTCGCTGACCACGCCGAGCAGCCTGCTGAGTCCGCCCGGTCGGTCCGGGATGGTGACCTTCACGGCGAGATAGCGCCCGGCTGCGCGCAGGCCGTGGGTGATCACGTGGGTCAACACCAGCGGGTCGATATTGCCGCCCGACAAGACCGCGCAGACGGGGCCCTGCAGGCCGAGTTCGGGTGCCGAGGTCATCAGCGCTGCTACGGCTGCCGCTCCGGCCGGTTCGACGATGAGTTTCGCACGCTCCATGCACAGCAACAGCGCGCGCGACAGCGCCTCTTCGCTCACCGTCCGAACTGAGTCGGCGAATGCCCGTACATGGGCAAATGGGATCGCCCCGGGCAATCCCACGGCGATCCCGTCGGCCATCGTCGACATCGACTCCGCGCGCACGGGCTGTCCGGCGGCCAACGAGCCCGGCCAGGCCGCCGCGTTCGCGGCTTGGACTCCAATGACCCGGACCTGCGGCGCCAGAAAGTGCATCGCCGCGGCTATTCCGGCGATCAGCCCGCCACCGCCGGTCGGCACCACGATGGTTGCGACATCGGGAATCTGTTTGAGGATCTCCAACGCGACGGTGGCCTGGCCCGCGACGATGTCGGTGTGATCGAACGGGTGGATCAACACCGCGCCGTGCTGCTCCGAATATTCACGCGCCGCGACCAAGGCGTCGTCGATCGTCTCGCCGATCAGGTGAACTTGCGCGCCATAAGCCTTGGTGGCCACCAGCTTTGGGAACGCGACGTTGACCGGCATGAACACCGTCGACGCGATCCCCAGCTCGGTCGCGGCCCACGCAACGCCCTGCGCATGGTTGCCTGCGCTGGCCGCGACTACACCGCGAGCCCGGTCCTCGACGGTCAGATTGGCGATCCGGTTATAGGCGCCGCGGGGCTTGAATGACCCCGTGCGTTGCAGGTTCTCGCACTTGAGCCACACCTGTTCGCCGGTGCGATCCGACAGCACCCGCGACGCGATGACCGGGGTTAGTCGTATCACCGGCCTCAGTCGACCCGCCGCCGCGTTGATCTGATCGAGCGTGAGCAGCTGCACAGCTACACCCACGGCTCGCAAACCGCCGCCAGATCCCTTACCCAGTCAGCCGGATAGGCGATGCGCCACCGCGTCTGGCGGTACGCGGTTACGTTCGGATGCTCGCCACCCACCATCACACCCTAGGACGGTCTGAAGGCCTGTATCAGGGCAATCCGAGCCAAGGCGGATCCGGCTGAGTATCGAACCAAGTCCTGCACAACCCAGCTGAACCGCACCTCCCCAACTTACCCGAGATGAAGAAAGGCTAGGAATACGCCGAATTCGAATACCAGGTGGCCTATGACGACCACGGGGTACGGCGTGACGTCGCCTACCGGATGTCGATCGCTGAGATGGTGGTGCCCTACCGCGACCCTACGTTCGACCACTACCGCAGGACGGCCTACGACATCGGCGAGTGGGGCCTGGGCTTCATCACCACCTCGCTGGGGCTCGGCTGCGACTGTCTCGGCGAGATCGCCTACGTCGACGCGGTGCTGCACGACTCCGCGGGAGCGCCGCACGACGTCTTGGACGCCGAGGACGCCGGCTTGACCGACGCACAGCGCGCGGCGCGACGCAAAGCCCTGGACCGGTTCGTGGCGCAGGTGCACCCACTCGAGTGATAGAAACCCCACGCCCCCGTCGGTCGTCCTGCATTCCGTCATGTGACATTTAGCCGGTGGGTAGGTTGGATGGCGCACGGGGAGGCTAAGAGGGCGAATTGCCTTCCCATGCATCGATTTCCGCGTCAGGAAGTGGATCATCGACAGTGTCGGGCACGACGAGATTCGGAGGCTGGCCGAATCTGCGCGGACGCCTGCCCGCCGGGGTCGGCTCACGGGCCGAGTCGGCGTCGCGCATGCCTTCGCGGATGTTGCGTGCGACCCTGCTCGATCTCAGTCAATCTGACGCAATCGCGCCATCCAACTCGGACGCGTGAGATTCTCTCTTGGGGACGCAGCATGTTCCGGGCGGGTTGGGCTGGACATATCCAGCGGCGGAGACAAGAGGCGCGATTACTTACGACGTTGTGTCTGCGCCGCTTGCTAGCAGAAACGGGGAACACGCTTCATGAGCGAAGCCGATGACGCAGGGATCACATCGGTACAACTCAAAATGATCTCAACGGCCTCGTCCTATGAGATCAATCAACACCTCCAGAAGGGCACGTACCGCTTAATTATCGTTGCTCCATTTGATACAAAGATCGCTGTCACTCCGCTCAATCCTCCTCTGGGACTGCAATTCCAGGCTGATATGGATGCCGCCACAGAGATATGGAACTCCTTGCTGGTCACGCCTCGGGAAGACCAGTACACGTTTCTGGTGAAGGTGAACCAGCCAATCGAGAACGAGCCGCTACACGTGCAGTTTCTTTTCCAATCGCCGGTCTCGGAACCCCCACCAGGGCCGCCGGCGCCACCAGCGCCTCCCCCACCCCCGGCGGCGCCACCCCCAGCGGCTCCGCCCGGCGATATGCAGGAGCACTACCGACGGCTGGGGTACACCATCGGAGGCCAGGGCGCGGTGGAGTTTTGGTACGTGGCGTTTCGGACTAGTAAGGCGACTCAGCAGCGGGAAATTTGCTTGAACGGGAACATCTCCTGGTCTGTGGACCTGCACGATCCGGCGCGCACAATGCGGCAGTTCCCTCAGCAAGATGCGACTTACGTCTACGGTCGACTCGGACCGTTTCCGACCCGGGGCCAAGCTGAAGCCAGCGCCATCCAACTTGCCACGCAGATTTTCGCTGATCCGACTCGCTACGGCATATGGATCGTGAGTGGGACTATGAGACAACCGACATTCAGTTAACGTGTTGACCCGCGTCAAGATCAGGCCGGCTCCCGACCGTCCGTAGCGCGTCGCCGTGCTCGCTCGCACGGCCAGGTCATCAGGGCCTGGTGAGCACGCACCATTACCAATTCCAGTTGGGTGGCGAGTTGCATTAGATTAATGTCCGTTCTCATGAATGTTGTCCGCCGACCGATTTGCAGACGATCTCCGACTTATTCACTATTTCGCTAAGTACCTGACGAGGCTTTCCACTCGTTCACTTGCACGACTGCGCTAGTTGTGATGCTCCCTACGCTGTTGCGTTACCGGGCTACCCGGCAGTTTCGCGGACGCACACCGTCACGACCATTCGTCATTGGACACTACCGCCCCAACGGGCCGGGGTCTGTAGGGTGCGATTTCGTCACGGTGACGTATTCGCGGTAATGGTGGTCGTGATCTCCTGGCCAGTGATGATGTCTTTCTTGGTGACGGTCTTCTGTAACAGGCCACGGAACCTCTCGATATTGGCGCCCGACCGCCGGAATGACAGCAGGGCGCCGCGTGTTTCCCCGGAACGAGCCGCTCAACGCGGCCGGAGCTATAGATACGGGTTCGGCCGCAGCTCGCCCTTCTCGGGCACGTAACAGTCGCTGGAGAACTCGACCTTCCAGGTTTCCGGACACCGGTACGACATGTTGCACAACGCGACGATGGTCTTGATGGGGCCCCTGTCGTCAACGAGCCCGCCTTCAGCCGTGTTGTTTGCCGGGTCGTAGCCGGCGTGAACGAGCAAGCCGTCGCCCATGCGCAGCTCGCAGCTGATGCCGGGCTTGCCGTCCTTGCAGCTGGCCTTGTCGATGCCCGGCCACGATCGACCGGCCTGTCGATACACTTCGCGCGCGATCGACCATGCCATGCTGTCGCGATCCCTCCGAAGTTCGCGCACGTGTCCTCTTCCGGCGACGGCGTCTCGACCGCCGGGCCAGGCTCCGGTTCCTGGCGCGCCAGGGCGCGCCCGACGGTGCCGCCGGCCACCGCGGCGGTCGGCGCGCGCGGCACCGCGCCGTCGGTGGTCGCGCCCACTGCGATCGCCTCGGCTTCACGCTCCGCGGGATCGTCGGCGCTGCCGAGCGAGAGACCGTCGAAGCGCGACACCGGGCCCTGCTGCAGTGTGTGGGCGAGTTCGTGCGCGAGCAGCCGGCGGCCGGCGCTGGTGTCGGGTGCAAAGGCTCCCTCCGCGAAGACGATGTGTTGTCCGACCGTGTAGGCCGCGGCGTCGATGCTGCGTGCACTTTGCGCGGCCGGGCGGCTCGCGTGGATCCGCACGCGGCCGAGATCGTGGCTGAACGCGCCCTCGGCCCAGTCGCGGACGCCGGGCGCGAGCGGTTCTCCGTGTTCGCGTTGCAGCACGCCTCGTACGGCCCGCAACCGGCGCTCGTCGTGGATCGCGATAGCCCCGAGAGCGTGGCCGGGCGCCCGCGCGATGACCTGGTCATCGACGCGGTCGCATCCACACGGCGTACCCGCCGCACCGTTCTGCTTCTCGCCGCATGCGCACTGCCGGCGCAGCACCTGCGCCACCGGCCGCGACGCGGGCTGAGCCAAGGCACGCCCTCGGCGTCGCATCGCTACCTCCTACGGGTGACACGCCTCACCGGTGGCACCGCAATGATCGGTGTTGCCACATACGCCGATAGGTGCCCGATACGCACGCTGTGCGACACACGTCCGACCCTACGACAGGGAACCGCAGGGCGTGGTGCCTTGCGACAACCGACGTCAACTGATATTTCGATCAAAGCGCTGGTCGAGGCGGATGTGGATGCCCCATTCAGCGTTGGCGACCGCTAACGGCGTAGCCGGCGACACCAGTGTCCCGCTGACATTCCACCGACGCGGTAGCGCCAGACCACTACCCTCAGTCTGCCTGGCGCCCAAGGTAATTCGTCACAGTGACGATATTTCTGAGTTGGCTTCCCCATGCGAGGACGGCGTCAGAGCCCGTCCTATACCCACAATGACCGGCGTACGCCGGACAACCCCGCGGGTCGGCCCGAGGGGCGCAGCTCGTGCTGGTCCTGGTGCTCGGACACGGACGGGAACGCCACCTGGGGCCCGACCAGCCGCCCCGTGCCGCAGTGGACGCGCCCCGGCGCGACCCCCGTGGAGACCCTAGGCCGGCATGGGCCGCCTTCGTGACCTTCCCAGCCACCCTCCGGCATCAGAATGTAGATCGCGACCGCTCCCCTACCTACAAACTCGCACTTCTCGAGCACGCGCCGTTACGAGACAACTGTTGCGAGTCGCATCAAGTGAAAGAACCTGCACCCCTTTACGATTGGGATGTCCAGGCAGCTCCAATTGTTGTTCGATCCGCGTAGGCCTGGAGTGCCATTGTGTCACTGTGACGATTCCTCTTGTTGTGCAGGGACTTTCGGGATTCACTAGTCCGAACTGCTTTCCGTGCCGGTGCGCTCTGCCTTCCAGACGTTTCTGTTCTTGACGCAGAGTTCTGCTGACTTCCCGGAGATCGCGGATCTGTTCTTCGATTCGCTGCCGTTTCTCGGCCAGTAGACGGGCTCCGTCGAGGCAGTCGATATCGCTCGAGCGAAGTCCATCGAGCACCTGCCGAATCTCGGTCAAGGAGAAACCAAGCGCTTGCATGCTGCGCAGTAACTTGATCTCTTGACCAGGGATTCCGGATAGTCGCGATAGTTGCCCCTGGTCCGTTGCACTTCGCCGAGCAGCCCTTGGCGCTCGTAGTAGCGCAGAGCGTGGCGACCCACGCCCGTACTTGCTTCCAGTTCGCTTATCTTCATGACAGTTTGGACTTGACTGTAGACGTAGGTCTATAGCTTAGCTTTCAGTCATCCCATTCATGAGGAGGATGTATGTATCTGCTTGCCGATGCCGTCGTCACTGTTGAGTGCTCACGCGAGAAGGCCTTTGACTTCGCGGCCAACCTAGAGAACTTCGCCAATTGGTTCCCCGGCGTTGTGAGTATCGTCGCGAGCGACGACCTGTCTGCCGCGGCGATTGACAAGAAGTACTTGGAGACTGTCTCGGTGCCGCTGCGCGGAAAGCGGTCGGTCATGATTCGGGTGACAGATGCCACGGCACCTCGGCGCCTAGTAACCGAGGGTGACCTGCGACCCCTGCTGCCACGCATGGAGATGGAGTTGGTTGACGCCGGACAAAACGCCTGTGAAGTCCGATGGCGCATGCTGAGCCGCAATAAGAACGGCCTGGCCGGCTGCACCGTGTTGCCTGTTGCGGGATGGGTGATGCGTCGACGTGCCAAGATCGGGCTCCTAAATCTGAAACTGCTGCTCGAAGGCGGCCGCTGCGATGTCACTGTGCCCCAAGAGATTACGTCACAGTGACGATACCTTGACGGCTAGCCTATAGCCGATCGGTGAAGCCAGACACCGAGCATCGCAAGGTCCGCTGCAGGCATAGGTTGCTGGGATCGGAGCGCGCATATCCGTTGAGCGCCTCGGTTGACAACAACGAGTGAACTGATACCGTCCCGGCAGGAAGTGCATTTGTGCGCTCCCCGGACGAGATGTGCGCCGTACCCGGCCCGCCAAGACGACGCACAGCGGAGGTTTTCATGTCCGATCTGGCCGGGTTACAACACGACGCGAGGACCACGGGATTGGCCGTCCAGTGGATTCACGGATCGGAGTCGTCGAAGCACAACACGGATCCTGATATTCAGGTCTTCTGGTACGACGACGATACGGTGATCCTCCGCCAGAACAAGGCGATCAACTACGAAGCGCCTTTCCTTTATTTGCTTTTCGGGGCGAGTCGAGCAGTTCTCCTCGATACAGGCGCCACAGCCTCACCCGAGTTGTTTCCGCTGCGGCGAACCGTGGATTCGCTAATGGAGAGCTGGCTTGAGCGCAATCCACACCGCGGTTACCACCTGATGGTGTTGCACACCCATTCCCACGATGATCATGTTGCCGGCGATAGCCAGTTTCTTGACCGGCCAGACACCACGATCGTGGATGCCGGCCGCGCGGCGGCATGGAGGTTTTTCGGATTCAGCGAGGATGACTGGGAGTCGGTCCGCTGCTTCGACCTTGGTGACCGACAGCTGGAAGTCCTTGCCACACCAGGACACGACGCTGCCGCGGTGACATTCTATGACCCGCGGACCGGGTTTCTGCTAACTGGCGATACCGTGTATCGAGGCCGCTTGTATATTGAGGATTGGCAAGCGTTTTCGCGCTCCATTGACAGAATGATCGAGTTTGCAGCGCAGCGGCGGATCACCTTGGTGATGGGCTGTCATATCGAGATGACTCGAGAGCCCGGTGTCGATTATCCCGTCCGCACCACCTTTCAACCCGATGAACCCCCGCTGGAGATGACTCCAGCCCACCTCCGTGCCGTCCGTGCAGCTCTCGACGAAGTAGGGGCAGGCCCGCCCGAAGTCGGCACGATGACTTCATCCTCTGGCCCAAAGAGTGACCGTTGGCGTCCAACTCGTCCATCACCACGGGCGCAGATGCTCGATCGTGACGGCGTGCTGCTCGATCATCCGCTGGGCGATCAACGAGCGGTGGCAGGCTTCTGGGTCGCGCTCGACGCAGAGCAGCGCTGCGGTCCCTCTGCTCGGCAGCGCCGACACGATCGGCGTGAGGTCGGCGCCGTCGAGGACCTCCACGGTGCAGCGGCGGATGTAGTCGGCTGCGAGCTCGCGGCGTGAGCGCTTGCCGACTCCCTGGCGGTCATCCTCGGCGTACTGGAGCTGGCGCAGCTCGGTGGTTGGGGCGAGTTCGAGGTGGTGCTCGTAGGCGATCCCGGCTTGGGCGAGCGCCGCTTGCAGCCGGAGTGAGTTGGCCCAGGTGTAGTCGGGTCCGCGGACGGCGCGGCGCTGGCGGACGTCGAGCAGCAGGCGTACGTTCGCCGCCCGCAGTCGTTGCAGGAAGGAGTCGCCGTCGAAGCCATAGACGCCGATTGTCACCATTCTGGGCACGGGAAGTCCCCCATCTGCCTGCTACTGATGCCAGTTCAACCGGTGGTAGCCGCCATCTCTGACGTCGTATCAGTCGTGACGTCTGAGCAGCGTCTCCGCCCCGGCGGTTCCGAGGTCGTCGGAGTGTCCGGCGCCGAGTCGCGGCCACTGGGCGATGGGGCGTCCGCCCCACTCCTCCGATACCGGCGGCCAAGTGGGCGAGCCGCCGTCACTCCTCATGGAGCAGTGTTGTGGCCAGCCGGTGGGTGAGTCCTCCCATGGTTCCTGGCGTCCGTAGACGGTGCGGTCCATGAGCGAGTAGTTGTAGTCCATGGCCTCCACGCCCCGGCGCTTCGTCCAGTAGGTCTCGAAGACGCGGTCGCCGTCCCGTAGGTAGCACACGAGGTGGAACAAGCCGAGCTCTCGACCGACGAGGAGCGCGTCGAGGGAGGGCTGCGCTGAGTACCAGGGCATGTCCCAACCCATGAACTCGCGGTAGCGCAGGCTCTCGTCGTACGACACCTGTGCGTCGGCGGGGCCGAACGCGGTGTTGCGGCCCTCGCTGAAGACCGCGAAGGTGATGTCACGGGAGTGCAGGTAGGACAGCTCGCCGACCTGGCTGAGGAACAACGTGCAGCCTTCGCACTGCTCGGGCGCGGGCCGGCCGGGCCACCACATGAAGTAGTAGGCGATGAGCTGCCTGCGGCCTTCGAACGCATCGAGCAGGGTGAGCGGCCCGTTAGGCCCGATCAGCTCGAGGGCGGGATCGACCTCGACCATCGGTAGGCGCCGTCGAGCCGCGGCGATCGCGTCGCCTTCCCGGGTGTGTGCCTTTTCCCGAGCCCGCAGCCTTGCCAGTTCGGCCTCGAAGGTGGCTCGGTCGACGGCCGCGGGCCGGCCGGAATCCGTCGATTCGTCGTCCATGACTCTTCCCCTATCTCTCCTTTGTTGGCGCCGTTCCTATTCGTCTCGTCCCGCTTTCTTCGCCTCGCAGCTTTGGCAAAGCCGTTTGATGCACGGCGCGCGCGACGCCGGTGTAAACCTTCACCGCGTCGAGCGCATCCCCGAGCGTGATGCTCTCCCTGATGCAGTGCGCGACGTCAACGACGTGGTCATATGCAGCGGTCATTCCTACCCATCGAGCTTAGGCGCGCGAATACTGCACTCACAGGTGCGCGCAAGATTCGACATGCGCGGCTCCGCCAGTCCGAAAGTTGAGTGGGTACGGGAACCGCTCCCCTGCACAGAAACTCGCACCGACAGTGCCCGACAACGTCCTGAATTCCGCCCGCCTCGACGTCCAGTCGAAAGCCGCGCCACTCGCCACCTGTTTGCTTAACCACCTCACGTCACGGCGACGCAAGCGCGAATAGCGAAGCGGTAGACCCGCTTCCAAGGAAGCACGCCGGCGGGATGGTCTGCCCGCGGATTCAGCGTCGGGCGAATGCGGGCGCATGCTCGGGGCGGGGGCCGACGGCGATCAGGCGCGCGGGTATCCGCAGCATCCATTGCGGCGCACGCGACGCCAGGCGCAGCAGGCCCCGGGCGGGCGCACCGTGATTCGGCCCGACAGCAGCGGGCCGATCCCGAGGTGCAATATTCGCTGCATCGTCTGCAGGATCACAGCCGGTCGCTGCCGGCGCTGCTGGACGCGAGCCAGGTCGGCGGTGGTCAGCCGGTGTTCGCGCAGCGGCGCCGCGAGCAGCCGCGCGGCGGCGACTGCGTCTTGAATGGCGAGGTTGATTCCGACCCCGCCGGCCGGGGACATGGCGTGGGCGGCGTCGCCGAGGCACAGGAGCCCGTCGGTGTACCAGCGCCGCAGCCGGTCCAACCGGACATCGAGCACGAACACATCGTTCATGGAAGCGATCGCCTCGACGCGGTCGGCGAGGTCCGGGCGCAACGCGGCGACTCGGGCGCGAAACGCTTCGACGCCTTCGGCGCGGCGGCATGCGTCGGATCCCTTGGGGATCGGGTAGGCGAGCTGGTAGTAGTCCTCGCGGGTCAACGCCAGCAGGATCTGGCCGCGGCCGAACGCCGGAGCAATGCCCGCGATCTCACCGGCCTCATCGGGATGTCGCGGCAGCCGGAACCACCACACGTCGAACGGCACTCGGTATTCCCGGGCGCGCAAACCGCTGGCGCGGCGCAGCGCCGAGGACCGGCCGTCGCAGGCCAGCGTCAGGTCGGCGTGGATCTCGCCGTCACCGCCGGGACCGCGGTAGCGCACACCGGTCACCCGGCCGTCGGCAACGACGAGGCCCGTCGCCTCGGTGCGCATCCGAAGCGTGAACGTCGGTTCCCGCCCGGCCGCCTCCGCGAGCAGGTTCAACAGATCCCACTGCGGCACCATCGCCACGTAGTTGTACGGCGCCGGCAATGCCGCGAAGACATCGACAGACACGCGCTGCGAATCCGCGCCGGGCAGCAACAAACCGCTCAACCTGCTTTGCGGCAGTTGCCGAAACTCCGCACCCAGGCCGAGCTCGTCCAGCAGCGCCACCGTCGACGCATGCACCGTGTCCCCGCGGAAATCCCGCAGGAAATCGGCGTGCTTCTCCAGCACCGTCACCGCGATCCCCGCCCGCGCCAGCAGCAACCCCGCCATCATGCCCGCCGGGCCGCCCCCGGCGATCACGACCGTCGTCGACTCGGCGGGACCGTCCCCTGATACGGCTGCGTCCATAGGTGCAACGCTATCCTTCACGCCGCGAGCGCGGTACGGACGCCAGGAATCGCCCTGTCGGTGCAGTCTGCCAAACGATCGTCAGCGGGAGACACCCCGACACGTCGCGTGTATCTCTTTGCAGTGCAAGAACATTCGCCGAGTGTGCGGTTGCTACACGGGCTTTCGCGTTAATGCAACGTGCGCGGGTTCAGTTGTCATCGCGAAATCGGCGACAGCAGCTCGTAGTTGACGCCGAGCACACGGTACGTCGGTTCGGCCCGCCGGGTCGCACGTGATCAGCGGCAGCTTGTGCTTGCGGGCGGCCGCACCGACGAGACCGTCGTAAAGCGCGCCGCCGGCCAAGCCCGTTTCTACCATCATCGTGGTATCGCTTCTGCCGCGACGAGCTACGCGTGCGAGGTGCTCGGCACGGCATGAATGGACGACTGGAAACGAGCCGCGCCGAGTTCGGATCTACGATGCCCAGGTGAAGCCAGAGCTGGCGGCGGCGCACGCCGCGGTGGATGAAGCGGTCGAGATACTGCGGGACGGGCGTGCGCAGCCACATGAGCGGATTCAAAAGGCGGCCAAGGACTTCCTCACCGACGTCGACCTGGCCAGCGAGTCGGCGATGAAGCGCTCACTCGCGGCATCCACACCGGAGATCGGATTCTACGGCGAAGAGAGCGGCGGTCCGGCTCTCGACTCGGGCAGGGTCTGGGTCGCTGACCCGCTCGACGGGACCATCAACTATGCGACCGGGTCACCGCTGTGCGGAGTGATGCTCGGCCTGCTCGAAGACGGTGTGCCGACCCTGGGCGTGATCGACCTGCCGTTCCTCGGCGTACGGGTCGACTCGGGAACGCTGGCCGACGTCGGCTCGCTCGAGGAGGCGATCGTTGGCATGGGCGACGCCTTCCACCGCGGCGGCGCCCGACTGGACGCGTACCTCGAACTGACCATGAGCGTGCACCGACGCGCGCTGCGCTTTCGCTGCGTCGGCGCGGCGTCGGTGCTCTGGACCTGGCTCGTCAGCGGCCAGATCCAGGGCATGGTGCTGGCCCACAACAACCCGTATGACGTCGTCGCCGGGCACGCGATCGCTCGCGCGGCGGGAGCGATATGCACTGACTACGCGGGCGCGCCACTCACTCTCGAGTCAAGCGGAGCCATGGCGGCCGTTCCCGGCATCCAGCCTGAACTCGTCAGCCTCTCCGCGAATCTCGCGGCGGCCGCGCTTTAGAGGAAGCTGGGAACCAACCGGTCCGCCGTCCCCACCGCGAAGGCGAGAGGCCGGGCGAGAGTCGCCGCGACCGTGCCCCGGAGGAGTCCGCGACGCCTCACCGAAACCCGCGGCGGGAGCGTTGCGAACAGCGTCGCGAGGCCCGGGAGCGGACGGACGAAGATCGTCAGCTCAACGATCTGCCCCTGCTCGTTGACGCGCACCAGATTCATGGCTTCGAGCTCCACCCCGCCAACGCGCGCGCGAAAGGAGAACGATCCACGATCGCCACCCACGAGCGGTTCGGTGGTCTCGATGTCCTCGAGGACGGCGAAGATGTCGCGGTGCAGGGCCGCGACCTCGTCCTTGCCCTCGAACCGTATCCGCTCGGTCATCGGCGAGTGAAAGACGACGTCGGGCGCCAGGAGTTCCGCGACCGCATCGGCGTCGCCGCGCTCCCCCGCCGCGCGCAGCCCGGTAATCGCCGTCGAGACCGGCGAGGTGGAAGGGGCGGCGGGACTCGAGACAGACATTTCGAACACCTCTCAGGAAGACGACATCGATCCGTTCGCGACTTGATAACATCAAGTCTTATGAAGGAAGTCAAGCAGACGTCGGCTCGGTCCTACGGGCAGTTCTGCGGTCTGGCGCGCGCACTTGACGTGGTGGGTGATCGCTGGAACCTGCTGATCGTCCGTGAGCTCCTTGTCGGCCCCATGCGCTACGGCGAACTCGTGGCCTCGCTCGGCGGGATAGCCACCAATCTGCTCGCAGACCGCCTGCGCAGCTTGGAATCTGCCGGTGTGATCGAACGGCGACTGGGCCAACCGAGCGGCGTCGTGTACGCCCTGACTCCGTGGGGCAGTGAGCTCCGTGAAGCGGTCGAAGCGCTCATCCGCTGGAGCTTCCCGCTGATGGTCAGCGGCCCAGGCGGCGATCCGATGCAGCCTCGCTGGCTCGCCATCGCGCTCGAAGCGCTGCTACGCGGAAGGACGGCAAGGCGTCCGGCCGAACTGGGCATCGACGCTGCAGGTCTATTAATGACCCTGCGGGTCGACAAGGACGGGCCCCACGTGACTCTCCAGCCCGACCGGCGCCCCGACACGATCCTCGAAGCAGACCCGGCAATTGTGCTGGGACTGGCCGCCGGTGCGCTCAGCTACAAAGAAGTACGGTCCCAGACGCGAGTCCACGGTGATCCGCGCGTCCTCAACACGGTGTTGGGCGCGACGCAGGCATGAGTGGTCTGCTCGACCAGGTCCTCGTCGCCCATGGCGGCCTTGAACAGTGGCGCGCCGTGACCGCCCTGACCGCCCGTGGCAGATTCGGCGGCCTCCTGCGCTCGCGCTTCCCCGGAAACCGAATGGCCGACATCAGCGTTCGGGTGCAGCTGGCAGAACAGTACGTCGTCTTTCACGGCTTCCCGCAGGAGGATCAGCGCGCGGTGTTCGATCGAGGCGACGTGCGGATCGAGTCCCGCGAGGGCGAACTGATCAACGCCCGGCGTAATCCCCGTGCCGCCTTCACTGGCCTGCGCGGACTCCGTCGCAACGTGCGCTGGGACGCTCTCGATGCCGCGTACTTCACCGGATACGCATGGTGGAACTACCTCTCGACGCCCATCCTTCTGACGCGCGAAGGTGTCACCGTCACCGAAGGCGATACCTGGCCGGAGGCAGGCGAGCAATGGCGGCGCCTCGAGGTCAGCTTCCCCGCAGACATCCACACGCATTCCCAACGACAGACTTTCTACGTCGACGACGCAGGCCTGATCCGCCGGCACGACTACGTGGCCCAGCCGATCGGTCGGTGGGCCCACGCCGCCCACTACTGCAACGACCACCGACATTTCGCCGGCCTTGTCTTTCCCACACGCCGACGGGTACGCCCGCGACGACCCGGCGGCAGATCTCTGCCCCATCCGATCCTCGTCGCACTCGACATCGAGCACATCGACGTCGAGACATGACCTTGCGACACAACGAGTTTCGTTGGTAGACAAGCCCGGATACGGCTCGTACACGGTCAAACGTGGTCGGTCCCCGGATGTCAGTCCCGCAATCGCATGCGGAGCCGCGTCGTTCAGGCTCGGCGAGCATCAAGGTGGGGAAAAGTTCGGCAGGTCTACTCGCCGTGCGTTATTCAGGTAGTAATACGCTCCGGTGGGGTCCTGCCACACCGGGTAGAAACCGCCCGGGCCTTCAAGCGGTGTGTTGGGGCCGACGAGTTGATACACCAGAGGCGCGTTGTCCGGGTCTTGAACCTCAATATTGAAGCGAGTCTGCCTGCCATTCGCGGGCTTCTCGGGCTCCGCCGGTTCTGGTTCAGGTTCAGGTTCCGTTGCCACGAGCGGGCATTCGATGACAGGAATGCTCTCCGAGTATACGGCGACTTCACCGGAGGACGGATCCGCTAGCGCGATACTCACCATCAACCGACCCGGCGATTCGGGCGTATAGAAGGTAAAGTCGCCAAAGCTTGTTTCCAATGGCGCTCCGGCTTCCTTGTATCGGCCCGTGCCGGTCTCTCTCATCAGAACATCCGGATCGCCGACATCCGGATAAAAGACGGCTGTCGCAGATAGCCTGGGTGGATCGAACGGTTGCGGACGCTTTGCCCAAAGGCCGGCGTCAATGTGAAATTGCGGCTTGAGGTTCAGAGGCCGACCCACACACGGGGACATGCACACCGATGCGTAGTTGCCCAACCTAGTATCCCACTTCCCGCCCAGACGGCCTGTGAAATTTCCAGAGACAATGTCTGAACCCAGTGCGTTCGTACTTGCTATGCATTGGAAAGTATCCTTCTGGGGATTGACGACTGCTATTCCGGCGGAGATGTATCCGGGGTGCCAGCCTCTGTCAGGAACTTGGCGCCTGACGACTGCAGTGCTCAGTTCGCTTGTAACGGAGGCTGATTGACCAGAGGCGTTTTGTCGAATCGTGGCCGGCGCCCGGAACGGCCTTGGCGTGCTAGGTATTTGCTGTACGACGTGGGCAAGTTCGTGCGCCAGTAAACGACGTCCGCTGATGTTGTTTGGCGAGTACTGGCCGTGGGCGAACACCACATCACGTCCAACGGTGTATCCGAGCGCATTGATGGCTTGGGCGGATTCGGCCGCGGCATGGTCGGCATGGATTCGCACATCGCTGAAGTCTCGCCCAAAGCGTGGCTCGAAGAATCCGCGCGTTGCCGCATCGAGCGGCTGGCCAGCCGAACCGAGCACCTGATGCACAGTCGCGGGAGCCTTATGTGAGACTGGCCCGGCAGGCTTGGCCTGCAATATATTTGGCTCGTCGTCTTGCTCGCAGGCACATTTGCGGCTGAGTCGCGGGTCCGTATCGGTCAGCGAAAAAGCGCGGTCAGGCATACGCACAACTTGGTCGGCAATGCGGTCCGCCTCGTGTTCGAGCGGGTCGTCGACCGATCCGATTTCGAGGGTCGACGGTGCCCGCGCAGCGGCGACAGGCACCGCGCGAGTGCCGCGCTTGCCGGCAGCGTCTCCGACTCGAGCGTGCGCCGCAGGTAGTGCCCTCGTCATCGCAGCCACCTATCTTTCTAGAGTTCAGAGACTCCCGAGAGTCTTCGTCAATTTTTTCACCGCGTCCTCGAATTCCTTGTGCAGGACGGCCGCATCCTTTCCTCGGGCGTTGATCGCCGCCTCGATGCCAGGCATGAGCTCCGCGGCGTCCGGGCGGTCGCGCGTGGCCTTCTTGAGCTCCGCGTCCTTGAGCAGTGCTGCTTCGTGCTTGAGCTGTTCCTGGTACTCGTTGTGGCGCTGCGTGAGATGGGCGGCGTAATCGTTCACCGCGCGAAGCACCCACTGGCCGGTCTCGCCGATCGGGTCCGCGGATTCCGAGGGGCGTAGTGTCGGCTGGGCTTTCACACCCGCTACCGCCGGAACCACGAGGACCGTGCCCGCGTCGAGCCGGTCTCGGCCTTCCAGTGTTGGGTTGGCCTTGATCAGTGCGGCAGCGACCTTGCCGCGGTCCTTGGCCGAGATCCCCGAGAACAACCTGTCGACGACGGCGTCGATTGATGCCGCTTCATGCAGGGTGGTGATATTCATGGCCGACTCCTTAGGGCATGCGAATGTTGAGCTGGTCGAAGGGCGGCGGCACGGGTCCGCCGTCCACCTGGATGGTTCCGGTGGTGATGTTGCCCAACACGATGGCTCGCTTACCGTCGTTGAAGAGGTGCAGGGAGTCTCCATCAGTTTCGGCGATCAGGCGGTTGTTGGCCACGTTGTTCACAAACGCGTCGAGCGATCCGTGTATGGGATCGAGGGCGCGCTCCCCCGCGACGCGGCAATGGTTCTCCGAGAACAGACAGGTCCTCACGCCGCCGCCGACGACCACCAGCGGGACTCGCGTGTGGCGTGCCATCAGCTGGTTGCCTCGTACGGACAGCTCCGTCGGTCTTCTGCCGACCGCCAAGATGTGCGTCGAGCTGAGCACGAACGTCGAGTCGACGGTGTGGACGAATTTGAAACTGCCGATGCCCAGCCCCGCCGGGTCGAAGCCGGCGTTCCCGGCGCGGATGTCGTCTGTACCGCTGACCGGGTAAACCATGATCCCCGCCCACGCCACCATGGGCTGCTCGTCACGGTCCGTGAGGCCACGGCGCACGGTGTTGTCATCGATGGCGACCTGCGGCACGGGAGGAGCGACGTACACGCCGGCGACCACGCCGGCGCTGGCGTCCGGCCCGATGGCGTGCAGATTGGTTGCCGGCCGCGCGCAACTCGCGGACCGCACCGAGCGAGATCCCGGCTACGAACGGGTTCGCCACGGCCTCCCGGCCGACGCCCTCCACCAGATTGCCGACGAGGTCGACGCGTTCGGCGGCGACGATCTGCAGGCCGGCGAACGCCAGGTCGGGGTTCTCACCGGCGCCCAGGTTGATGAAGTGGTTGTTCTCGATGGAGACGTGGCCCAGGCTGCCGCCCTGCTCGACGGTCAGGCCGGCGCCGCCGGTGCCGTCGAACATGTTCTGTTTGACCATCCCCGTTTCTACGCGGTGCTCGATCACGAGGCCATGCCCGCCGATATTCACAAGCCGGTTCCCGATGACCTGCAGCCGGTCGATGGCAACCGGATCCAGCCCGCGGGTGACGACGATGCCGTCGCCGCCTGAGCGCTCTCCATTTTGGCCGGTGATCACGTTGTCCCGGATTGTCAGATCGTCTGTGCCCGCGCGAATTCCGGTGCCCTGAGTGTGAATCGCGTTCCCCGACACAGTGATCAACGACCCCGACGTAGCGCCGCCGGTGGCGATAAGCGACGTATCCGTGCACCCGAGGATCATGTTGCCGCTCAGCCGGCAGTCCCCCAGATGCAGACTGACTCCGTCGAACACGATGCCGCGCCGGCGGCAGAACACCACATTGTCCGAGACGCGCAGATGAGAGGTGAGCAAGTACTTCTCGCGTTCCGAGCCGCTTGCCACCCCCTCCTCCGCCACGAAGGCGCAGTCGGTCACCGCGACACCGAGCATCGCGCCCGACAGCCCCACCGCCACGGTCGTCGCACCCCGGGCGGCCACTCCGATCACGTTGCAATGCTCTAAGCGGAAGTCGACGACGTTGGCCGCCGAAACCAGCACACTGCGGTCGCCGCGGGCCCGCTCGCCACCGCCGATCACCGACAGACCCTCGAGCGCGATCCCCGAGCCGCCTGAGACGTCGACGACCGTCCCGGCCACGTCGGCCCGCAGGATCGTGGCCCACCCCTGCCCGCGGACGCGCAGCGATCGCGCGCCGTCGATCTGAATCGGCCGGGCAATATGGTAGGTGCCGGCGCCGAGGCAGACTGTGCCGCCGACGCTTTTCACCCCGTCGATGGCCTGCTGAATCGTCGCGGTGCCCGAGTTGTGGCCCTCCGGACTCACGCACACCGTGCAGTCACAGCCCTCACCCTCGGTCAGCGGCGGCCACAGCGTCCGGCAGTCGGTCTCGTCGTCCGGGAACGTCACCACGGCCAGGCGCGCGTAGTGGTGATGAATGCCCAGCGGCGCCGCCCGGTCGAGCTCGTCGATCGAGGCGTCGACCGTGCGGGCGGCCACGACCCAGTAGTCCCCAGACCTGAATTCGCCGCCGGCCGGGTCGAGGTCGAAGTCCACCAGGATCCCGTCCTCCACGAACACCCGGGTGCCCGGCGGCGGGACGAGGATGTCGCCCGTACTGCCTGCCGCGTCGAGGTCGGCGTAGGCCGTGCCGTCCTCCTCGCGCACCTGCCCACCCTGATCCCATCGACGGATCAGCGTGTGGCGCTGCGGGTCCGTCGCGTTCTGGGGGTCGACGGGAAATACCCCCGCCGTCAGCGGCGACTCCAGCTCGATCGTGCGGGTCGCGTCGTCGACGCCGCCGGCCAGTGCGATGCGGCGCAGCTCCCCCGGCAGGTTGTGCAGCTCGCGCCAGTCGTCGGTGACCTCGATCCAGTCACCGTCGTTGAAGCGAAGCACATCGTCTTTGCCAATGCTCTCGACCGTCACCTGGTCACCCGTGGCATTGATGTGCGTGACGCGCGTTGCCACCGTCGCGTTGTCGCGCGACCACTTGAACGTCGCCGTCCCGGCAGGGCCGGGGGTGTGAATCTCGATCCGGTAGAGCTGGTTCTCAAGCCCCAAATAGCCTGCGCCCGGCGGCACTTGGCACGGATCGGGCGGCTCGGGAAGGCTGCCGGTCGAGGTGGACAGCCGCGCGCCCGACGGCCGGATCGTTTCGGGCCAATTCGGGATGTCGGCGTCATCGGTCGCGCACGTCACGTCGCCAACATCCGCGAGCACCTTCACCTGCCAGACCGTCTGCAGCCGGCCGGTGGAGTCGACGCCCACGGCGCTCTCGATCAAGCTCTCGTCGTGCAGGTGTCCGACTTCGCGCTGCCAGACATCGAGGTAGACAAGGTGCGGGCCGGCGCTGGTAGGCAGCTCAGGCGGGTTCGGCAGGTACGGCTGGGCCGTGAAGTCGACGGGGTCGGTGCTGGTGACCTCGGCCAGCCGTGGGTTCCACTCATCGGTCGGGGGTGCTCCGTGGTTTTCGGCCAGCAGGCCGTCGACGTACATCCGGCCCGCGCCGATGGTGAGCGCCCCGCCGGTGGCGTCGATCAGAAACCCGTCGGGAGTCTCCCGCGGAACCGTCGCCGGCCCGAGGGTGTCGAGTGTGCCCGCCTGGATGCGCCGCGAAAGCTCGGCGACCCAGTCGTTCCAGTCCGAGTCCAATTGCACACGGCCCTGCTGCATGAGGACGCCGAGGAAATCCTTGCGTGCGTCGAAACGAAGGCGGGAGAAGTCCAGTCCCATGATCGGCGTCCTTTATGACTCGTAGAAGATGCCCGCGCGCAGACCGACGCGGAGGTACTCCGCCAACCGGATGCGCAGGTTGGTTTCTCGTTGCGGCCCGTACAGGTGGTGGTAGACGCCCATCTCGCTTTCGCTTTCGGCTCCGCGGCGGATCGCGTCGGCGGTGCGGGTTCGCAGTTGGCCGTACGCCGGTGTGCCGTAGCGCAGCGACGTGAAGCTCGGGGCGATTCGGTGCGCCGCTTCGGCCGAGTCCGGCTGGCAGCGGTAGCGCCGCGGCACGATCGAGTCGAACGGCACGAAACTGAAACGGACGCAACCGGTTTGCTTGCGCACGGCCCGCACGGCCGCCGGCCAGGTATCCCCCTCGGCGAGCTCGGCGGCCAGGATCGAATCGGTGACGAGCACCAGTTCGGCCGCGTGCACCTTGCCGATCACCGTGCACGCCTCGAGTGTGAGGCGCCCACCGGGTGCGTTGCCGTCCAGGCCCGCGAAGGCCGCGCGGTCGCGCGCGGTGGCGTCGACGATGCTGTCGATCGCGCGGCACGACGCGTGTTCGTTGATGCGCAGCGCGCCGAGGATCGAGCGCTCGAGCTCGACCTCGATGTCGGGCAGCTCGATCTCCAGCGCGGGCTCGGCCGGCTGCTGCGGGTCGCCTGCTTCGGTCAACGCCCAGCCCGGCACGACCGTGGTGTGCACGAGTTCCACGCGGGCCAGGGCGTTGCCGCCCGCGGCGGGGACGCGGATGCGCTCGCCGGTGAGCAGGAGGCCGTTGAGGGTGAACGTGCTGCCTTCGCCGCCCGACACCGCAAGGGGCTGCGACAGACAGGAGTGTGGGGCGGCGGCCGTTGGCGGCGCGGATCTGCACCCCCGCGCCGGCGGCGACGTCGATCGTGGCGGGCGCGTCGTATCGCCCGCTGTCGGTGATCTCCACGACCCCGTCGCCGGCCACCGCCGTCAGCGCTGCGGAAAGCGTCGGCTCGATCGTCCGGAACCCGCACGACTGCGACACCGGGAGCTGGGCAGTGTGTCGCCGCGCTCGTACTCGCCGCCGCCGATGTCGGCCAGCGCGCCCTCGTGCCACGTCACACGGACGTCGGCGGGGTCGGCGTCTTGGTCATCGACGTTGGGGGGCAGGGCGATACGCCCGAGTTCCGGGTCGACCGCGTAGCGGCCGTCGGGCGGCGACATGCGCCCAGGCGGCGCCGTCGTCGGACAGGTTGCACACGTCGATGAGGTCGCGGTCGATCGCCGAGCCGCCGACGAACAGCTCCAGGCTCGGCGTCGGGTTGTCGATGGGCTGGCCGGCCGCCGGGCGCTTGCCGTAGTGCCGGGCGAGGTGCTCGGAGAGATGAAGGCGGGTCATCACCACGGGGACGTTGAACGGCTCGGCCTGGTGCACGATGTCGTCCTCGGCCTCGGGGTGGTTGTAGAGCGGCACATCGTGGTTCAGCGGGCTGACGCGGTAGCGGCCCGAACCCACCCGGACTGCCGGGGTTTCGCGCCGCGAATAGGAGCCGATGCGCCAGAGGAACACGCCGACATTGGGAATGTTGTGGCGCCCGCGGCCGGACTCGATGCGGCGCACATCCACACTGCGACTCGCGGTTTCGAACGCGCTGCCGATCCACTGCAGCGCTTCCTTATCGCGCAAGTCTGGGCACCGCAGGCTGTGCAGCCGGGTGTGGTTCATGTACTGCGTGGTCGCGAGCAGCTCGAAGAACTCGACCGCGCGGGCGTGCCATCCGGTGACGTCACGCGCGAGCTGTTCCAGCACCAGCGCGGTGCCCTTGCGGCGGCGCAGCGCGATGGTGTGCGCTACTTCGGCGCGCGGACTGGCCACCCTGGGGACGACGCCGTGCAGTGTGCGGTACCCGATCAGGTCGCCGATGTAAGGCGTGACCCAATCGGCGCAGGTTTCGATGAACAGGTCGTCGTAGAGCTGCTCGAGATTCTCCTCCACCGCGCCGATCTCGTCGGCGAAGAGTGCCAGCAGCTCCTCCTGCGGGCCCCGCGCAAGCCCGGCGGCCTGCGCCAACGCCGCGTCCCGGATGCGGTGCACGGCGGGCAGTAGCTCGAACAGGGTGCGCCGGTCGGTCATGGCATGACCCCCAGCTCCAGCGGCGCGTCCGAGAGCGTCAGCAGTTCGGCCGGCGTCGGCGCGGCGCTCAGTGAGACCACCGGCAGCGCCGCGGAAAGCCGCGGCTCGAGAGCCGGAACAACTCCGTCGAGGTGCAGATGCACCACGTGCGCGGCCTGTACGCCCTCGACGCGGTGGGCGGTCGCGGCCACCTCGTCCAGAGTGACCCCTTGCCCGAATTCGCGTCGGTCGAACGAAAAGTGTTCGCGCAGAGCCGCGTCCACGGCGGCCAACACGAGATCGCGAACATGCGCCGCATCGAGCTTGACCATCAGCCGCGTCCGGAACCCAATTGGCCGATGGTTCACCACACGGATCGGCATCAGCGGATCGCCGTAGCTGCGCAGCGAATCAAGCAGGCGCCCACCGGTTTCGGTGGTCGACAGGCCTACTTCGGCGCCACCGATCCCGGCGACGGTGACGAACACGCCGCGCGCGGGTCCGGCGGGCACCCACACCGCGTGCGCCTTGTCGATGCCGGCGAACGCGCGCGAGTAGTCCGCGTAGTCCTCGACCGACACGGCCCGGTCGAGTGTGCGTACCGTCAGGGGCGCGTTATCGCGCGCTTGGGCGAGAGCCTCGGGGTCTTCACCGCCAGTCGCCGGCACCGGATTGGTTGCGGCCTCCACCCCGAGCGGGCGGCTGAGGAGGGTGGTCAGCGTCGCCGGCGCCCACGTTGCCGTTGATCCCGAGGCCCTTCCGGTACGTTGCGCGCACATTGTTTTGTCCGCTGGGCAGGCGCGCGCCGGACACGCCGTCGCCAAAGCGCACTGTCGATGTACCGTCGTCGGCCAGGTGGACGGTGTGGACGCGTTCCGTGTCGCCATGGCCGAAAAGTGTTGGAACTTCGTCCCATAGCAGATCGTTCACCCGCAGGCGCAGCGTGGAGGCCCGCCCGTTGGGCGTATCGGCGTTGACGTGGGTCAGCGGCCCCTGCTTGAGGGTGAACTGCTGATCCGACTGGTTGGCGGCGCCGCCGCCGAGAATCTCCTCGACCGTCTCGCCGTGTGTCGCCGCGGCCACGTTGGCGTTGATGCGCAAGCTGTCGCGGCGGTAAACGTGTGCGAGGCCGTCCGCCAGGTGCACCGTGGTGTGGCCGTGTCCGGAGCCGACCGCGTCCGGGCCGGTCTTGATGAAAGCGATCTCCGATACGGGCATGTCCGCGTCGAGCGCACGCCCGAGGCGGATCTGCGAGCCCCGTGCGCGGAGTGTGCCGGCCACCCCGTCGCCGTCCACCACCGTGAGGCTCAGTCGCGCCGACGGGTTGCCCACCAGGCGCCCAAACACTTCCGGGGTGCGGTAGACCGGGACGCCACCCACCAACTGGGCAGGCGCAGCCGTCAGGAGCAGGCTGTCGCCCTCCGACAGGGTGACGGTGTCGCCGGCCTCGGTTGTCAGGAACAGGTCGTTGACACCAGGCGCGATCTCGATGCGCTGACGCAGGCCCGCAACGGCCAGCGCCCGGCCGGGGTGCAGGCCGGCCACCAGGCCGTCCAAGGCGACCAGGTCGCCGTACACCGGGTACAGGAGCGGGCGCGCGGTGGGCGTCAACTCCTGGCTCTCCGCCAGCACCAGCGTGTGCTGCAGACCGTAGCGTGTGAGGTTTTCGCTGGAATCCGGTGTGACGCGGGTGATCTTGCCGCTGATTCCGAAATCGGTGCGGCTGATCTCGCTGACCTCGGCGGCGCGGAACAGCTCGGTGTATCCAGGTAGCGCAGGAGTGCCGTGACCTTCCTCGTTGGACACCAGAGCCAGCCAGCTGCCCGCCGTGATCCCTGGATAAGCGCGGTCGAGGTCGATCGTGTTACCGATCGCGTAGTTGGCCCACCTCAGGCCGGCGCCGCTGCCGGTCACGAGGTGGGCCAGGCGTGACCCGGTGCGGCTCATCAGCCGCGGGTCGGGCGCGTTGTGGCCGAACAACGCGGCCCGTGTCCGCAACGCGAAGACTTGCACCGCCTCGGATTCCGGTTCGACACCAGGGGCGCCGAGCGGGGTGTCCCAAATGACATGCGTGCGTTCGTTTTTCCGGTCCTGCTCAACTGCGGCCACGACGCGCACGTCCCAGCGTTCGCTGCCGATGTCGTCGCGGCGGCTCTCGCCGACGATGAGGATCGCGTCGCCGGGCTCCAACCGTGTGTCCAGGCCGTCCAGATACAGGTCGGTGTCTCCGCGCTTCGGTTGCCATCGCTGGGTTTGTCGCGCCCGCAACGCGTTCCAGCTCGACGCGCGCCTCGATCTCCTCGACGGTCTCGAAGGTCTGCGGCTGCTCGTCCTGGCCCGGCACGCTTTGCACGCGGGTGCCCACGGCACACGGATCGGCGCTGGAGTCGACGCGGGATCGCCGGGCGTCTCCTGCAGCGTGAAGGCCAGATAGGTGGAGGCGGCGACGCCGGGTGCCGGGCTGGTAGCCGATCAGGCGGGCCAGTTCGACGATCGAGCGCCGCTCGGTCGCGGTGCGCAGGTAGTGCTCGTTGGCGATGCGCTCCTGGTAGAAGGTGAGCACGTCGAGCGACATCGCCAGCGCGTCGCAGAGCGCGATCGTGAAGTCGTCGTCGTCGCGGCTGCTCAGCCCGGCGAGGGCGGGCATGCTCGGCCTGGAGAGGCGCGCGAGCATGGACTCCTTGAAGCCTGCCCAGTGCCCACCCGGTAGCCGATCGCGGCCAGCCCGGCGGCATTGTCGATGCGCAGCGGGGTTTCGCGGTCGACGCCGGCGCAGCAGCCGCAGTCTCGGGGACGCCATCATTTGCCTCCCGAGAGCTCGAGCCGGAGCACGCCGTGCTCGGGAAGTTCGGGTCGTTGTCCAGCCGCGCGATCTCGAGCCGCCCGAGCTCGAGGAAGCCGTCGTCCACGCGGCGTCGTCTCCTCGCGGCCCTGGCGCTGAAGCGCGTCACGTGCACCGACTCGACGCCCGGGACCTGGCGCGCCGCGGCGTAGAGCGGGGCTCAGGTAGACGGTCTGGCCGAAGCTGAAGTTGTCGGGGTGGAAAGTCCGCGCCGGCCGTCGGCGCAGGACGCCGCTGCCGAGCACCTCGAGAGGCCGGCGCGCACGTCGCCGCGGAAATGGTCGGGCCCCACGCACACGAGGAGGTCGAGCTCGAGCGAGACGTAGACGGGATCGTCGAAGCGCAGGTCGTGGCCGGCCATGCGGTAGCGGTCGACGTGGCGCGCGAGCGAGTCGGTCGAACGCCGCGTCCACTGGTTCGCCGCCCGCGCGGTCGACGGTGATGAACACGGTGTGCCAGCTCCCGGTCCAGCGCAGGGTTGCGGCGGCGCGCTGCACGCCGGCGTGGCGCTCGGTGACCTCGGCGTAGTCCGCCGGCGTGACCGCGCGCTCCTGGGTGCGGAACGCCTGGGTGCGCGAGCGCCGGATCTGGGCCGCCGTCTCGGGATCGATGCCGCCGCGGGCGGCCAGCGGGTTGCCGCCGCGGCGATGCGCCCGTCGTCGGTGACGACGTGGGCGATGGTCTCCGCGCCGACGTTGCCGGCCACGCCGTTGCCGACCCGGTAGGGCGCGGCGAATGTGGTTCCCTCGTCCGGGCGCACGCCGTGCACGTCGTCGCCGAAGCGCAGTGTCACGGCGCCGTCGTGCTCGATCTCGACCACGAAGTGCGTGATCCGCGGCCGACTGGACAGCAGGTCGCGCCGACTGCGTCCAGTCCTCGGTCAGCGCGCCCGTCTGCGACTGCAGCGTGATCGCCGGCACGCGTCGGCCATGCGCCACTCGAATCGCACGGCGCGCGGAGCGGTCCGGATCGAAGGGCACGCGTTCGGTCTCGGCGGACACCGTTCTCGACGGTGGACCGGATGACGGTGCCGTGCGGGTCAGCGGCGTCTCCGAGGCGGGGCGGAAGCGCGGCGGCAGCGGCACCGGCCGGCGCCGGCTCGCAGTGATGCGCGTCGCGGTCGGCCGGATAGTGCAACCGCGGCGGCGGCACCGTGCCCAGCGGCTCGTCGTTCGACAGGTGCTGGCCGTGGTCGGCACAGCACCATGTTGCCGCGGGCGACGCTGACGTCGTCGACGCAGACTGTCCGCCGTGCGCCTCGTCGGTGACGCGCGGAGATGCACAGCGGGAACGGCAGCGCATCCTCGGCCTGCCCACTCGATCTCGGTGATCGGCTTGTCCGGTCAGCGGATCGGTGCAGCGGCGCGGTCGCCGTCCGAGAACGCCTGCACCGTCGCTCGAGCCGCACGCGTGGCGGTGCGCCGGATCGGCGTCGTCGGGCTGCACCGGTCAGCGGGCCGAGCACCTCCTCGAAGATCAGGACGTCGCCCGCGCGCAGGTCGGGAAGGTGCCCGCGAAGCGTCGCCCGCGTCGCCCCGTTCGGCAGGCAGCAGCGCCGTCGCCCCAGGTGTAGAACGCGATCTCGTTGTGGGCGTCGTGCAGCGTCGCCGCGTGCAGGGGCTCGAACACCTCGGGCTATCGGCGTTGCGCCGCAGTCGTCATCCGGCGAGTCCGGCGCGATCCGCTCCGGGTGCGCCGGGCACGCGCGTGTAGAAGCGCGTGCCGGTCTGCGCGAGTCGAGGTCGACCGGTCCGCCGGTCACCTGCAGCTGAACCCACGCGCGCGCGTTGCAGCCGTCGTGCACGGCGTAGTCGACCAGCCGCGCCATGCCGGCGCAGCGACGTCCGGCGGCGCGCCGTTTCGAGGTAGGCCTCGGTGGCGACCGCGTCCTGCCAGTAGCTGAGCTGGTCGCCGACATAGGCCAGCAGCTCGACCAGCGTCACGCCGAGGTCGGCGGCGCTGCGCTCGCGCCAGCCGGGCACGAGCTGCGTGAGGCGGTCGAGCATCAGCGCGGCGGAAGCTGGCGTAGTCCTTGGCCAGGTAGTCGATGTCCGGTGCGGGCTCGGGCTCCTCCGGGCACACCCGCTACCGGCTCGGCAGTCGAAGTCGCTCGGGCACTCGACCTTGAACGAGAACCGCACCGCCGACAGCCGCGGGTCGAAGTCCATGCGGCGGCGCGGATCGTCGTCGCGGCGCGCACCAGCCGCAGCGTGTAGGTCGAGAAGTCGCCGGCGCTGTCGGTGCGCACGACGCAGCACGTGGTCGGGCTCGGGCCAGCGCGGCGAAGAAGCCTGCTCCGCGGCGTCGCTGCGGCTGGCGGCGTCGAGCCGGCGCCGACCCATTCGACGCCGATGTCGCGCACGCGCTCGCCGCCCTCGATGCGCACATGCTCGGGGACGAGCCCGGCCGGCACGGGTTTGAGCAGCCGCACGAGCAGCGTGCGCTGCCGCGGGACTGCCCGGCGGCGCGTCGCGGTCGAGCACCTCGAGATAGTCGATGCCGTTCAGCGTCGGCGTGCGGCATCGACGGCGTTGCGCGCGCAGTCTCGTCGCAGCAGTGTGTAGATCACGCCACACCTGCCGCGGTCGAACGTGCGCTCGGCCCGTTCGCCTGGTGCGGCGGACGATGTAGCGCACGGTGACGCGCAAGGGTCGCGTCGGCCGCCTCGACCTCGCACGCGCCTCGAGCGCGATCAGGTCGCCGAGCCACTGCTGCAGCGCGCCCTGCACCAGCATCTGCGTGGTCGCCGCGAGCTCGGGGCTGTTCGGCGCGAACACGAGCTGCAGCAGGCCGCTGCCGAAGTCGGGCCGCATCACGCGCTCGCCCGGCGCGGTGAACAGCACCTGCTCGATCAGGCCGCGGATGCACGTCGCTTCGTCGGCGTCGGTCGGGTGTGCCCGCGGCCGTCGAACCGGTACGGAAAGTGAAGGTTCGTCGACGCCTCAGCTCCCGATCACGCGCGTCTGCGCCGCGACCGGCACGAGCGGCGTGCCGTTCGGCACGCAGATCGCCTGGCTGTCCATCAGCACGACGCGGCTGGCCGTTCGAGGACACGCGCGTCGCGGCCACCACCCACTGCGCCGTGACGCACGGCACCGGGCCGCCGCCCACGTGAACGGGCAGCCCGCGATCGCGTACGGCGCGGTCATCACGCACGGTCGGCTGGCCGCTGACCAGCACGCGCGGGTTCGGCGCGGTCGGCATCGCCGTGCCGCCGTGCGCGCACAGCACCGTGGCGCCGAGATGGAGCAGGGGCCCGGGCATGTCAGATCACCGTCAGCGCGCCGGTGTTGACGGTGACCGTCGGGCCGATCAGCGTGATCATCGCGCCCTTGCCGTTCTGGATGTAGATGCCGGTGTCGTTGACGATCAGCGTCGCGCCCGGTCGCGCTCTTCAGCATGATCCCGCCGGTGGGCCCCGGCAGATCGGACACCGTCATGCCGTTCTGCAGCGGCGTCTGCAGCGTGATCGCCGGCACCGCCGGGCGGCGTCGCGCGCGCGAGCGCCGGCACCTCGGCCGCGCTGCCCCAGAAGCAGCCCGACCCAGATCGGGTAGTCGGGATCGCCCTGCTCGAACTCGACCCACACGCCCGGAGCCGATCATCGGCAGCGCGAACATGCCGTTCTGGATGCCGGCGACCGGCACGCACGGCATCGCCCAGGTGGCCGGGATCAGGCCGGCGACGTCGGGCACCTGCACCTGCAGCCGGCCCTGCTGCATCGGGTCGATGTTGTTCAGCACCATGCCGCGGTACTTGCCGTAGTACTTCTGCCGGTTGCTCATACCGGCACCTCGCGGCGTGATCGAGATCAGGCCGTTGCGGGTCAGGCTGAAGCTCTGCTTGAACTCGCCGCGCTTGAGCGTGCTGGTCACGCTCTGCACGTAATACAGCCCGTCGTAGGCGATGCCGGCGCCGCGCACGCCGACGAGCCCGCGCGCCTTGAGCACCCGGCCGTAGCGCAGCACGTCGAGGCTGCCGCTTGCGGTCACCGAGTCCTGCGAGCTTCTTGGCCTCGGCGAGCCCGCGCGAGATCGCCTGCATCGGGTTGAGCTTGGCGGTGTCCTTCAGCACCGTGATGTTGGCGAGCGGCGTCGGCAGCGACGCCGAGCGGCGGCTGCAGCGGATTGAGGTTCGGGATCGGGATCGGGATCGGCACGCCGCGTCAGCTGGTTCTGGATGAACACGACCGGCAGCACGCCCTTGGTCGGATCGAAGCTGAAGCTCAGCGACTCGACGTTGGTGTGCGCGTCCATGTCGACGTTGAGCGCCGGCTGCGGCACGCCGATCTTGATCTCGGGCCCGAAGTAGGCGACGTTGGTGCCCGGCGCGGGCCCGGGCTCGATGTAGAAGACGTAGCCGACCTCGTCGGCGAGCTGCGTGATGTACTGCGAGGTCGGTGCCCTGCTGGGCCGGGATCTTCTCGACCGGGATCGGCACGTCGGGGAACAGCACCGGGATCGGCAGCGGGATCAGCCCGAACGCCGCGTACTTGGCGCAGATCAGCGCGACCCGCGCCTCGATCGGCATGGCGGGATAGGGCAGGCCGCTGAAGTCCAGCATGTCCATCACCTTGGTCAGGTCCTGCCGGTGACGGTGATCGTGCCGGCCGACCCGTTGCTGGCCGGCCTGCACCTCGACGTTGGTCATCACGCCGTCGAACAGCGGCGTGGGTGCCCCGTTCAGCGTGACGACCAGCATCACGCGCAGCGGCGGGGTTGCCGAACTCGTGTTGGTGCCCGCGGCGATCAGGAAGAGCGTGTTGAGCGCCGAGTCGTTCGCGAACTCGAAGTTGAGCTGGAAGCCGCTCGGCGCGCCCGCCGCCGTGGTCACCGTCACGCTGTCGAGCGCGTCACGATCACGACGCGCGGCGCCGGCATCGGCACGACGGGTCCCATCAGCAGCGTGAGCTGGATGCCGTCAAGCATCGGTTCCTCCCGGCACGCCTTCGGGCAGCGTGATGCGCAGCGCGCGTCCGACCTTCTCGACCAGCTCGTCGGGCCGCATCGCGCCGTTGGCGTCGCACAGCCGCCAGTACTGCTGCGGGTCGCCGAGGTAGCGCGGCGGCCAGGTTGTCGAGCCGGTCGCCCTCGGCGACGGTATGGAGACGCAAGGTGACGAAGCGCTCGGGCGGCGGCACGAATCGCCGGCGCACGAAAGCCGTCGGCCGGCCGTCGGGACGGGTCCACTGGCCGATCGCGATGCCGTGGTAGCGGCTGCCGGGCGGGAAGGCCTGAGCCTCGCAGCGAGTCGGCCTGCAGGAAGGCTTGCAGGGCGTCGATCATCGGATGCCTCCGATGCCGAGCGTGGTGAGCGGTGCCTGCCCGCGTCTTGCCGGCCAGCTGCTCCTTGGCCTGCAGGTAGGCCATGAACAGGCTGCCGCCCTTGTGGTCGAAGCCGAGGTCGTCGACTGACAGCACGCGCAGCCCCAGGCTCACCTTGGCGCGGATCGGGTTGAGCGCCGGGTCGAAGGCCTCCTCGGTGATGCTGAGGTCGGTGACCCTGACCGGCACGATGCGGCTCTTGCCCCAAACGAACAGCGCCAGCGGCGCTTCCATCGGCGCGATCTCGAGCGTGCCCGAGCTGGCCAGCTCGTTGTTGGAGATGCAGCGGCTGCTCTCGGGATGGACGAGCGACTCGAGCACGGCCAGCTCGGGCTGGATGCCGTGGCGTACGGTCTGCGGGTTGCGGTCGGGGAACTCGAGCTGGTCGGTCGCATCGATCTCGGCCTCGAGCTTGAGCGTCTCGATCGCGGGGCCCGTCAGCCGCAGCGCCTGTGACTGCTGCCCCTCCCCGAGCGTCTTGGCCTGCAGTGTGCGGGTCAGCGAGTCGGGGTTGTACTGCAGCGAGATGACGCGCAGCACCTGCCCCGACGTGGCGTCGACCAGGACGATGCCGCCCTTGGTGAGCTTGGGTGAGTTGGGGAATCCGGTCATCGCGCCAGCTCCGTCGCCATAGCCTGGCCCAGGGCACGCCCCATGCGGTGCGGGCCGCCGCCAACGCGCACCCTGTCGGGGCGGAGTTCGGCGAGGGCCGCTGAACTCCACGCGCGGTGGCGAGCGGTTTCGTCGGCCAACGAACGTTCAAGCGCGCCTTGCAAGGCGGCCACGAGCGCGGGCGCGTCCTCGCGCGCGACGCCGTGCAACCGCAGCCGATCGATGGTCAGGGTCAACCGTGTCACTGCCATCCGAGCACCTCCGTCGGGGACATGGGTCGCTCACGCTTTCCGGCTTCGGTGCGCGCGGCACGCAGCAGATGACGCATCGCGACCGGTCCGTTCTCTGCCGCGGCCAGGAACGCGGCGTTCAAAGCGATGTTGCGGATGACGCCACCGGGCGCGTTCAACCGGGCGAGGCTGGCGTAATCGATCCCATCGAGTGGTGTCTCGGCAGGGAAGATCCGGCGCCAGATCGCCTCGCGCTCTTCGAGATCGGGGAACGGAAACTCGACGATGAAGCGCAGGCGGCGCCGGAAGGCGTGGTCGAGCGCGGCCTTCAGGTTGGTGGTCAGGATCGCAAGCCCGCGGTAGATCTCCATGCGCTGCAGCAGGTAGCTGACTTCGATGTTGGCGTAGCGGTCGTGGCTGTCCTTGACCTCGCTGCGCTTGCCGAACAACGCGTCGGCCTCGTCGAACAGCAGCACCGACCCGCTCTCCTCGGCGGCGTCGAACACCTGCTTCAGATTCTTCTCGGTCTCGCCGATGTACTTGCTCACGACGGCGGACAGGTCGATGCGATAGAGGTCGAGCTCGAGTTCGCGCGCCAGCACCTCCGCCGCCATGGTCTTGCCGGTGCCGCTCTCGCCGGCGAACAGAGCGCTGATCCCCAATCCGCGGGCGCTCTTGCGCGCAAAGCCCCACCCGTCATGCACTTCCAGGCGGTGCCGGACGTGCATGGCGATCTGGCGAAGCGTGTCGAGCGCAGCATCCGCGAGCACGAGGTCGTCCCAGGCGGCGGTTGGCTCGATCCGCTGGGCCAATGCCTCCAGGCGGCTGGGCGCGGTTTCGCGGCACGCCTGCCAGAGGGACTCAAAGCCATCGCGCGCGCTCACGCCGGACGCGACACGTGCGATCGTGCGCGCACTGAAACAGAACTGGGCGGCCACACCGTCGACCTGCCCATCGAGCGCGGCCACGGTTTTTCCAAGTGCCGCCTCCCACAGCCCCTTCTGCGATTCCTGGGCGGGCCGGCGCACCGCGTAACACATTGCGGAGCGGCGCAATTCGAGAGGATGTTCACCGGCCACGAAAACCAGTCCTGCCACTCGTTCGGCGAAGCGTGCGAGACCGCCCGCATTGTCTTCCGCCCGGACGAGCAGTGCGCTGTGGGTCAACGCCGCCTCGCGCTCCCACAGCGCGGCGAGCGTCGCACACTCGCCGGGGTCGACGGGCACATCCGCCGCGCGCAACAGGTACAGGTTGAGGCCGAGCCGGGCTGCCGCGCGTGCGGCGACGTCCTCTTGGCCGTCCGGGTCGTCGCCGTGGAGTTGGACGACGGGCATCGGCGGGTCGCGCCGCTCGAGCGCGGTGGCCACCGCCTCAGCGGTTGCGTCGTGGTCATCGAGCATGATCGCGGGCTCTTCGACACGCGTGAGGATCGGCTCGAGCCCGGGGTCCAGGAACGTCAGACCGACGAGGAAATGCAGCACCCGCTCGTCGATCCAGATTCGGGCCGACGTCAGGCCGGTCTGTTCCTGGACGCGGACAAGCCGCCAGCGGCGAAGGGGCCGAACGGGAGCCAGCGCGCTCCAGACCGGGTTGGGCAGCGCTGCCAACGCCAGGCCGAACGTCACGGTCGCCGAGCCCGATCGCCCGCAAGCGGCACCGCACAGTTCGGCGAGGCGCGTGTCGAGTTCTGCGCCGGCCGTCAGCAAGACCACGTCACGCTCGAAGGAGGACAGATTGAAGACCTCCGCCAGCCGGTCGATCGCGGCGGGAGCCGGCATGGCTGCGCGGGCCCCTGCGACTTCGGCTGCCGCTGTGGCTTCGTCGCCGTCACCGAGACACGTTGCAAGCCGGGCTATCTCGGCCACCATCAGGCGTTGGTTCGCCGTCCCCCAGTCTTGTTCGGTTGCCGTGGTCATGAGATCTGGATGCGGTGGTCGAAGAAGGTGGGCGGGCTGGTGGTGCGGTCGACCACCGGGCTCTCGATGCCGTCGATGCGCAGCCGCGCGAGGTGGTTGCCGAGCGGGGCGTTGGGAACGACGAAGTCCAGCGACGCGGTCTGCGTCGAGATGTCCTGCGGCGCAATCTCCGTCGAGCCGAGCACAAGCGAGACCGTCTGACCCGGACGGTATTCCGGAGTGAAGTCCACGGTGAAGCCGGCAGTGCCCGAGCCGTCGACGGCGACGTTCATCGGCACGTTTGTGATCCGGGGCGCGACGACCACGGCCATGCGGTTCGTCTGGCGCTGCGTTGCCTCGCCGGGCCGGATCAGCTCGGCAACCGTCTGGTATATCCCCGCCGGGAAGTCCGCCGCTCGCGAGGTGGGGATCGAGAACTGGATGCGCGCGGGGTCGTCACCGCCCGCGGCGCCAAGGACCTCCTCGATCCGGAACCGCTCGTTGGTGAGGCGCACCTGCCGGCTTGTGCCGTCGAGGTGGTGGCCGTTCAGGTCGACGATCTCGCCGAGCCATGCAACGGGCTGACGTCCGGCGGGTTCGACCGACTCGATCGTCGGGAGCGGCGGAACGAGGTCTGGCCGCACGACCACTCCGCGTTCGCGGCCGCTGACCGGGTCGACCCGTCCGCGGCTGAGCACCGGCAGCGCCGACACTCCGGATCTCGACGACTCGATGAGCACGACCGACACCGTGTAGCCGGTCGTCGGGCGGTAGTGCGCCTGGATCGCGGTCCACAACTTGCTGAGCTCCTCGGTGTCGAGGACTGTTGGTGTAATGCGAAGCTGCTCAATCTGATCCGCGAGCCCCGTGGCGTCGAGCGCCCGCAGTGCCGTCGGCAGGCTGGCGCCGACGTCCGGCGCGGGGCTGAGCGCGGTTCGGATGGCCGGGCGCGTCAGCACGGGGTTCTCGTGCAGCAGCTGCATGCCGTAACCGAGCAGGATCTCGGCGTGCAGGTCCGCCGCGCTGAAGGCCGACAGCAGGTAATGCAGGTCGAGGGCAAGCGGCGGGTCGGTGAGGCGTACTCGCCCCGTGCCGTCGCAGGCGGGCAGGCGTTCGTTGCGCCAGCCCTGATTGGGTGTGACCTTGTGCAGGAACAGGTTCAGCTGGCTCGCCTCGGTGCCGTTCGCCGCCACAACCCGGTCGGGCGGCATGACGCTGACAGAGACCGTGCTGCCGATCACGCTGGCGACGTTGTGGTTGATCAGCCCGTCGTTGAGCAGGTCGCGCAGGACGGCGGTGACGCCGGCCAGAGCCAGGGCGGTGCTCATCCGAGTCGTTCCTTGCGCTGCTGCAGGTACTCGTCGAGTGACCGCCCCGTTGGGGCGGGTCGCGTCTTGCGCTGGGGCGGTGGGGATTCCGTCACGGCGGTCAGTTCGACGCGACCGATGTGCACGTGTACCTCGGTCGGGGGTTCGGTGACGGTGGCGGCGACGTGGGGTCCGCTTCGCGGCACGGCCGGGTCAGCCTGCGCGTCGGGACGCGGTGCGAGCAGAGGGGGCGGCAGTCGTCGGGCGCTCGCCGGATACGACCGGCGCGCCGCAGTTGGTGCGTCGGTCGACATCGCCGTCATCGGCGGATTCTGTGATGTCACAAATGCAGTCGGCACTCCGGGCGGTGCATGGCCGGGTTCGACGAACGTCGGCGCGGCTGGCGCTTCCGTTTCGTCGTGTGCTATCGCCGCCATGGCGGCCGTCGGCACCACCGGCGGTTCGAGCAGCGGCACATCTGGCGTTTCGCGCGGCGCCGCTTCCGGCGCCTCAGGCGAGCGGGCGACAGGGCTGGCCGTACGGGTGTGTGGCACCGCCGACTCCGGGGCCGGTGTCGCCGACTCTGCGGCTTCGAAGATGCCCGGCGTCGCGAGCCACGGGATCGGCGCGACCGGGCGCACCCGTGGCGCATTGCCGTTCAGCGTGCGCTCGGCCAGGCGATGCAGCAGTCCACTCATGCGGTGACCCGTTGCAGGTATGCCGCGCGGCGTTCGTCGGACAGGTCGAGGATGGTGTCCTCACTCCAGCCGTAGGCCTGGGCCAGCAGGTGCACCTCGTCGAGCAGTGCGCGGGCGCGGTACTCCACCTCGTCCCACAGCAGCGCGGGCACGTCGAGCGCCTCGGACCACCGCTGACCGCACGCATCGCATTGCACTGCCAGCGACAGGTCCGACCACGGGTCGGCCCGCTCGAGTGCGCACTCAACCTCTGCAAGCAGCGGGCGGAGTTCGGTGTCCGTGCGCTCGTCCAGTGCACACAACGCGAGCAGGCGGCCGGCGGCGATGTCCGCGTCGGCCTCGCCCGCGACCAACGCGAGGTCGCGATTGCAGGGCGGTCGGAAACGCAGCCCGTCGACCACGACCAAGTCCACGGGCTCCGGGCGTGCGTTGAGCAACTCGAGAGTGTCCAGCTCGAGCTCAAGAGGCTCCGCGCACTGTGGGCAGTCCACTTGTGCGCGCAGTCGCCGGCCGAAGGTCGCCGCACGCACCTCGAGCAGCGCGGCGTTGCACAGTCCAAGAGGTTCGTCGGCGAGCGACGCCGGATCGGTGCCGGGCGATGACAACGCGCGTAGCATCACTGCCCGGTCGACCGGGTGACGGTTCCGGCCGTGCTCCCACGCGATGAGCAGCGCGTGACCCGACAGCGGTGGCATGGGTGGCACACCGTTACGCCGGTTCAGTGAAGCGCGGCTCGTCCGGCTCGACCACGTCATAGTCGCGCTCCCAGCCCTCGTTCTCGAGCTTGATCGTCTGGATTGCCACGGCATTTGCGTTGGCGTCCAGGTCTGGCAGCGCCTGGTAGTCCGAGACCCAGCAGCGGTAGACCTTGTACGCCAGCGCAAGCTGGCCTGCCTCGTTGTAGACCTCAAGGATGATGTCCTTGCGAAAATCCTCGAGCGACACCTCGGCGCCAAGCCCGGAGCCGTAATTCCAGACCTTGTTCGCCCATTGCTCGAACGCGACGTCGTGGGTGACGCCGCGTTCCAGGGTGATGGCCTCAAACTTGGTGCGGCCCGGCGACTTTCGCGATGTCGAGGGATCGCCGCCCTCGCGGTGCTCGACCAACTCGGTGCTGCGTTTGAGGGCTCCCACTTTCGATACGCCGGCGACGTAGCGCCCGTCCCATTTCACGCGGAATTTGAAGTTCTTGTACGGGTCGAAGCGTTGCGCGTTCACGCTGAACTGTGCCATTGCTGTGCTCCCTAGACTTCGACCTGGCCGGCGATTTGTTGGATCTTGATGACGACGAACTCGGCCGGCTTGAGCGGCGCGAAACCGACCAGGATGTTGACGATCCCGAGGTCGATGTCGTTCTGAGTCGTGGTCTCGCGGTCGCACTTGACGAAGTAGGCTGCCCGCGGCGTCGTGCCCTGAAAGGCGCCCTGCCGGAAGAGGTTCTGCATGAACGCGCCGATGTTGAGCCGGATCTGGGCCCACAGCGGTTCGTCGTTGGGTTCGAAGACGACCCATTGCGTCCCGCGAAACAGGCTCTCTTCTATGTAGAGAGCCAGACGGCGCACCGGCAGGTACTTCCATTCGGAGGCCAGCTGATCGGCGCCGGCCAGCGTGCGCGCACCCCACACCAGGTTTCCGGTGACCGGGAAGGTGCGCAGGCAGTTCACCCCCAGCGGGTTGAGCTGCCCGTTCTGGCCGTCGGTCATGGTGTAGGTGAAGGCCTGCACCCCGGAGAACGAGGCCTCGAGCCCTGCCGGCGCCTTCCACACACCGCGTTGTACGTCTGTGCGCGCGATGATGCCTGCGACTGCCCCGCACGGCGCGAAGTCGGTCGGCCGGTTCTCGCTCAGCGGGTCGGGCAGACGGAGTCGCGGATAGTAGACCGCAGCGTTGATCGCCTTGTCGTTGCCGACGGTCGCTCGCAGGCCGTTGGCCCCGGCAACCGCATCGGCGATTGCGGTGGCGGCGTTGGCTGTCCAGTCGGTGGGTGAGTCGATCAACAGCACCGCGCGCCGCTCCTGGCAATAGCCGGCGGCCGCCGCCCACGTCGTGTCGGCGACATTGACGTCGCGCTCAAGTGGCGGGAGGACCATCAGATTGAAGAGGTCGGCCGCCTCGAGCGCGAAGATCCCGGTGCGCGCGTCGCGGTCGCCGGTGAGCTCGGTGTCCGTGATGGCTGCGCCGTCGTCGGTGGCGTTCCCCGCCGCCGCCTACGGGCAGAGGCGTGTCGGTGGGACTCTCGTTGGCGGGTGCGGACTGGCGCACGCGGACAAGCGCCGAGGACGACTCGAGCACGGTGTCGACAAAGCGAGGGCTCAGCGGATCGACCGAGAGGTTGCGGTGGGTCTCGGTCGCGACCACCGTCGTGCTTCCGGGCTGATCGAGTTCACCGATGGTCAGGTTGAACAGCAGCGAATCCGCTGGATCCGCAGTCAGGTGGTCGACCGTGGCCTGCAGCGCGGAGCCCCAGGTGCCGGGACTGCGGGCCTCGAGCACCAAGTCGCCGCCGGCGGTGGGCAGCGTGATCGTCGGGGTGCTGTTCGCCACATCGCCGTTGAAGACGCGCACGATCAACGCGTCGCTACCCCCGTGGCGGAAGAAATGGTCGACGGCATAGCCCATCGTGCTTTCCTGCCACAGCCCGCCGAACAGGCGCGTGTACTCCGCGAAGCTCTGCACGCGAATGGGGCGGTTGACCTCACCGCGACGAGCGCGCCCGGCGAAGGCGGTGATCGACGTGGCCACACCGGTGATGGTGCGGACGCCACTGGGGACCTCTTCGATGTAAACCCCGGGATAGGTTAGCGCTGAAGGCATTTGATGTGCTCCTCATCAAGTGGCGATTGGCGTGGTCGCGTCGACTAGGTCTCGGTGTGGTCTCTGTTCGGCTGACTCCCTGACTCGCGCACGGTCCTGCTGAGCGCGTCGTCAACCCAAACCCGTAGGGCGTCGGCGAGGCGCTCGAGTCCGATGAACCGTTGCCGTTGGTGCGACAGTGGGTCCACGAGTTCTCCCCTCACGTTTCCGCCGGCCTCCACGGTGAGGCGCAGCACGAGCACGAACTGACGCTTCTCTGAAAGCCTGTCCGTCGGTTCACCTTCGGTCATGGGCCCTCGTTGTCTCGATCAGGAAGTCAGTTGTAACCGAGGCCACTCAGCCGACAGTGAGGCTTCGACGCCAAACGGTGAGCCGCCGATGAGATTCCGGTGATGTTTGGATGAGGTTTGTCTTTTGCGCCGGTGTCGCGGATTCAGACTCGGCCGGGATCGTCGCGGATGAGGTTGAAGAGCCTCTCGGTGGCAGGCTCGGGAACGGCATCGAACTCGTCCGAGAGGATCAGGCGGCACAGGCTGTATTGGCGCAATGCCTGTGCCCGTGATCCCAAGCGGACATGCGCGCGCATGACCATTCGGTGCGCATCTTCCCGGCATGGATCCACGGCCAGCAACCGCAGTGCGCTTTCCAGCGCCTGCCCGTAGTTGGCGAGTTCGAAGTGCGCATCCGCCAGGCGGCCCAGTGTCGTCAGGCAGGCGACGCGCAGGCGCTCACGTTCCAACAACTCGGAGATATCGGAACCCGTCGCGAGATCACCGCCATAAAGAGCGACGGCACGGTCGTACGCCTCGATCGCCTGTGCGGTCGAACCCTCTGAGAGCAAGCGGTGTCCGGCGGTCACAGCCGATTCGAATTCGAGCACGTCGACCGCCACACCGCCGCGCAGGTTCAGGGCATAGTGGCTATGGCTGTGCACCACGGGGGGCTGCCCTGCCAGCGCATCGGCGAGTTGCCCCTTGAGAGAATGCACCAAAGTGTTGAGGCATTGCGTGGCCTGGGTAACGGGGGCGTCCGGCCATATCTGCTCAACCAGCGTGCCGCGATGGACTCCGACGCGGGGATGCAGGGCCAGACAGCTGAGTAACTGTTCGGATTTGCCTCCGGACCGCAACGAGATGGGCTGCCCCATCTTCAAAATCTGAAATGGTCCCAGAAGACGTATGAACACGCCCACGCCCGACATAGTTCGCCTACCAATCGCGACAGCCGGAGACGCGCGAGAAGTTCTGTATATGGATGACGCTCGTGACTACGCGAATTATGACAGCCACACCACTCGCCTCCCCTTAGCGCTGGATTGCTTGCAGTATTTCGCGGTCGGCTAAAGGCGCATGGCGTAATCGACTACCCCAATTTGTACCGGTAACCGTCGTATGCAATGTAGCGCCATCGTTGATGCTCTTCGCAATTCGCTGGCGGACGCCCCGGCAAACAACTCCGCAATGCCGGCAATTCGCGACCGGACGACACTCATAAGATGGCGTGATGCGCCGCACCGTGCACAAGCGTGATCCCGCGGCTGAGTGGGACGTTGCGCGACCGCGGCGCGCGAGCGTGTTGCGCGGTGTCAGCATCGCCGGGTTCCGCGATCGGGGCTCGGGTCCGTTTGAGGTGCAGTCGGTGCCCCATCCCGCTGTCTCAGTGGTCTTCGAGTTCGGCGACGGTCCGCTCATCATCGAGGACGCCGCGGGTCGGCCAAAGCGCGGAAGCCTCGCCGCCGGACTAGCGCCCGCCGTTCGGGTGCGCGGCGAGAACGTCGCGTGCGTGCAGGTGCGCCTGTCCCCCATGGTCGCGCACACCGTGCTGGGCGTCTCCCCGGCGGAACTGGACTGCGCCGTTGTCGACCTCGACGATCTGTGGGGACGGGACGCGTCACGCATCAGGGAACGGCTGAGTGAAATGCGTTCGTGGGACGAGCGTTTCGCGCTGACGGAGGCCGCGCTGGTCCGTCGGCGCACGGCGGGGCCGACAGTGGATCCCGAGGTCGCCTGGGTCTGGGACCGAATCGTGGTCAGCCGCGGCTGGGTTCGGGTCGAGGAACTGGCCGACGAGATCGGATGGAGCCGCAAGCGCCTGTGGTCCCGGTTCCGATCGCAGATCGGCATGCCTCCCAAACGCGCCGCGAAGCTGGTCCGCTTCGACCATGCCGCCCACCGGCTTTCAGCGGGCCACGGCGCGGCCCGCGTTGCGGCGGAGGCCGGCTACGTCGACCAGTCCCACCTCCATCGCGACGTGCTGGAGTTCACTGGAGGGACCCCGTCGACCATGGTCGACGACACCTGGTTGGCGGTAGACCACATCGCGTGGTGACTCCGGGAACATTTGTCCAAGACCCGCGTCCGTGAACGCGCGTGATGCTGGGGGCATGGATCTGCGCGACGCGAATGTGTTGTTGACGGGCGCCACCGGCGGGATCGGGCGGGCGCTGGCGGTGGCGATGGCCGCCCGCGGCGCCAAGTTGGTGCTCACCGGGCGCCGTACGGACCTGCTCGAGTCGTTGGCCGAAAAGCTGGGCGGCCGAACCATATCCGCCGACCTGGCCGACCGCGACGCGGCAGAGGGACTGCTGGCGGCGGCGGGCGAGATCGACGTGCTCGTGGCCAACGCCGCGCTACCAGCGACGGGTCCGCTGGCGGACTACTCCATCGGCGAGATCGACCGCGCGCTCGACGTCAACCTCCGTGCACCCATCGTGATGACGAAACTGGCCGGGGAAAGCATGGCCGCCCGGCGTCGCGGTCACCTCGTCTTCATGTCCTCGCTTTCCGGCAAGACCGCGTCGGCGCAGGCCTCGCTCTACAACGCGACCAAGTTCGGGATGCGCGGCTTCGCGCTCGCCCTCCGCGAGGACATGCGCCCCTACAACGTCGGCGTCTCGACCGTGTTCCCCGGCTACGTCAGTGACGCAGGCATGTTCGCCGACTCCGGCGCGAGCCTGCCGCCCGGAGTCGGAACCCGGTCGCCGGAGGCCGTGGCACGCGCAACAGTGCGAGCCATCGAGAAGAACCGGGCCGAGGTGGACGTGGCCCCGCTGAGCCTGCGCCTGATCGCCCGGTTCGGCGGCGCCGCACCCGGCCTGACCGCCGCCATCCAACGCCGCGTCGGCACCGAGAAGATCACCGAACAACTCGCAAAGGGCCAGCGGCACAAGCGCTAACGATCAACAGTCACGCGTCGACGTACTCCGCGAGGTGCTCGCCGGTGAGGGTCGAGCGGGAGGCGACGAGGTCGGCGGGTGTCCCCTCGAACACGATCCGGCCGCCGTCATGGCCCGCACCGGGACCGAGGTCGATGATCCAGTCAGCGTGCGCCATGACCGCCTGATGGTGCTCGATGACGATGACCGACTTGCCGGAGTCGACGAGCCGGTCCAGCAGGGCAAGAAGCTGTTCGACGTCGGCCAGGTGCAGGCCGGAGGTCGGCTCGTCGAGGACGTAAACGTCACCCTTGTCGCCCATCTGGGCGGCCAGCTTCAGCCGCTGCCGTTCGCCGCCGGACAGTGTGGTGAGCGGCTGGCCGAGGGTGAGGTAGCCGAGGCCGACATCGGCGAGCCGGTCCAGGATCTTGTGGGCGGCCGGCGTGGCCGCTTCACCTTTGTCGAAGAACTCGAGCGCCTCGGTCACCGGCATCGCGAGCACCTCACTGATGTCGCGGCCGCCGAGGTGGTACTCGAGTACCGATGCTCCGAACCGCTTGCCCTCACACTCCTCGCAGACGGATTCGACGGTGGCCATCACGCCCAGCTCGGTGAAGATGACGCCGGCGCCGTTGCATGTCGGGCATGCGCCCTCCGAATTGGCGCTGAACAGAGCGGGTTTCACGCCGTTGGCCTTCGCGAACGCCTTGCGGATCGGGTCGAGCAGACCGGTGTAGGTGGCGGGGTTGCTCCGTCGCGAACCGCGGATCGCGCCCTGGTCGATCACCACCACGCCGTCACGGCCGGCGACCGAGCCGCCAATCAGCGAGCTCTTGCCGGAGCCGGCGACGCCGGTGAGCACGCACAGCACCCCGAGCGGGATATCGACGTCGACCTTCTGCAGGTTGTGGGTGCTGGCCCCACGCACTTCCAGCGCCCCCGAACCCGTCCGCACCGAGTCCTTGAGCGACGCCCGATCATCGAAATGGCGGCCGGTGAGTGTGCCGCTTTTTCGCAGCCCGTCGACGGTGCCCTCGAAGACCACCTGGCCGCCGCCGGTACCGGCGCCGGGTCCGAGATCGACGACGTGGTCGGCGATCTCGACGACCTCCGGCTTGTGCTCGACGACAAGCACCGTGTTGCCCTTGTCTCGCAACTGCAGCAGCAGGCCGTTCATCCGCTGGATGTCGTGGGGGTGCAGGCCGATGGTGGGCTCGTCGAACACGTAGGTGACGTCGGTGAGCGCCGAGCCGAGGTGGCGAATCATCCTGGTGCGCTGCGCCTCTCCTCCGGACAGCGTGCCCGACGGCCGGTCCAGCGAAAGGTATCCCAACCCGATCTCCGCGAACGAGTCGAGGACGTGTTGCAGCCCGACCAGCAGCGGCGCCACCGACGGCTCTTTGATGCCGCGGACCCAGTCGGCCAGGTCGCTGATCTGCATCGCACAGACGTCGGCGATGTTGCGGCCCTTGATCTTCGACGACCGGGCCTCGGCGGTGAGCCGGGTGCCGTCGCAGTCGGGACAGGTCGTGAACGTAATCGCCCGCTCCACGAACGCCCGGATATGCGGCTGCATCGCGTCAACGTCCTTGGCCAGGAACGACTTCTGGATCTGCGGGATCAGCCCCGCGTACGTCAGGTTGACCCCGTCGACCTTGATCTTGGTCGGTTCCCTGTAGAGTAGGTCGTTCAATTCCTTCTTGGTGAACTTGCGGATCGGCTTGTCCGGGTCGAAGTACCCGCAGCCGCGGTAGATGCGGCCGTACCAGCCGTCCATGCTGTAGCCGGGGATCGTGATCGCGCCCTCGTTGAGCGACTTGCTGTCGTCGTACAGCGCCGACAGGTCGAAGTCGGAGACCGAGCCCCGCCCTTCGCATCGCGGGCACATGCCGCCCGTGATCTTGAAATCGCGTCGCTCCTTGACGGTTCTGCCGCCCTTCTCGAACGTCACCGCGCCTGCTCCGCTGATCGAGGCGACGTTGAAGGAGAATGCCTGCGGCGAGCCGATGTGCGGTTTCCCGATGCGGCTGAACAAGATTCGCAGCATCGCGTTCGCATCGGTGGCGGTGCCGACCGTGGAGCGGGGGTTGGCGCCCATCCGCTCCTGGTCGACGATGATCGCCGTCGTCAGGCCTTCGAGTCGGTCGACCTCCGGCCGTGACAGCGTCGGCATGAAGCCCTGCAGGAAAGCGCTGTAGGTCTCGTTGATCAGCCGCTGCGACTCCGCGGCGATCGTGTCGAACACCAGCGAGCTCTTGCCCGAGCCGGACACGCCCGTGAACACCGTCAGCCGCCGCTTCGGGATTTCGACGCTGACGTCCTTGAGGTTGTTCACGCGCGCGCCCTGCACGCGGATCATGTCGTGGCTGTCGGCAGCGGGCAGCCCAGACGACTGCGTGACCGTTTTCTTGGCCTTGGTCACTCGTCTCCTCGTCGATGTCAGCTGCTCCTGGATGCGGACCATGTTGCCCGCTGGATCGCGGAAGGCGCAGTCGCGGGAGCCCCACGGTTGGTCGGTGGGCTCCTGCATGACCTCGGCGCCGCTGGCCTGCGCTCGCTCGAAGACGGCGTCGAGGTCGGTGGTGGCCAGCATGATTCTGGCGTAGGTGCCCTTCGCCATCATCTCGGCGATGATGCGGCGCTCGTCGTCGGTGATGCCGGGGTCGGCGGCCGGCGGCGTCAGCACGATGTTCATGTCTGGCCTAGTTCGGCGGGGCCGATCGTGATCCAGCGCATGTTGCCGCCTCCGACGTCCTTGCGGACCTCGAAGCCAAGTGCGTCGCGGTAGAACTTCGAGCGATTCTTCAGGGTCTTCGTGCGGGAGGAAACTCGCGTTGAATGGTGATGTCCATGGCGCATCACGCTAAGTGCAGCAGGGTGATCGGCGCTTCTCGATTCCTGATCGGTCTGGTCACTTGTTTCGCCATGCAGGCGGCATCCCCTGCCGTCCCGCCGGCTGTCTGTTCCCGATACGTGCTTGGCGGCATACCGACCAACTCGGTGAAACGGGTGCTGAACGTGCCCAGCGACGAGCAGCCCACCGCGAAGCAGACCTCCGTGACGGACATATCCCCGCGACGCAGCAGCGCCATCGCGCGCTCGATGCGCCGCGTCATCAGATAGCAGTACGGCGACTCGCCGTAGGCGAGCTTGAACTGGCGGGACAGGTGCCCGGCCGACATGTTCACACCGCGCGCGAGCGCCTCGACGTCCAGCGGCTGCGCGTACTCGCGGTCCATCCGGTCGCGGACGCGGCGCAGCAGCTTGAGGTCCCGCAGACGCTGCTCCTCCGCCGGTGTGCTGGTCACATGCGAGATCGTAACGTTCCTATCCCAGTCTGATGTCCGGCACCAATGCGTGCACGCCCTCTGCCGTCGCCCCCAACGCCGTCGACAGCTGCCACGCCACCTCTCGGACCCGGCTACCGATCTTCTCCGCCCGCTCCGCACTCATCCGCACGTCGGGCACCGACGCCCCGAGCGCCCCGACGACCTTCTGGGTGTGGTCGAAAACCGGTGCGGCGACGGCGTAAATCCCCACTGTGCGTTGTGCTCTGGATTCGGCGTACCCGCGTGCGCGGGTAGCTTCGAGTTCCCCCTCGATTTCCGCGGGGTCGACGGTGGTCGTCGTCGTGATCGGCTCGATCGGCTTGGCGAGGTGGCGCTTGCGTTCGTCTGCAGGCAGGACGGACAGGATCGCTTTCCCGGGACCGCCGTAGACGAGCCTGATCGGCACGCCGATGTCGGTGTACGTCCGGCGAAGTTCCTGATGGCTCTCCACCTGAGCCGCCACGATCCGATGTGCCCCGTGCAGTTCGTGCAGGCCGATCGTTTCGTCGAACTCGTCACGCAGATCCGTCATGAACGGCAGCGCGGCCTCGCGCAAGGTGCGCGGCATGGCGCCGGAGTTCGCCAGTTGCAGCAGCAGCGGGCCCAGTCCGTACCGCTTGGTGCCGGTCTGCCGCACGAGGTGGTTTGCCTGCATGGCGCCGAGGAGTCGGTGCACCGTGCTGGTGGACAACCCGGTCGAGCGGGCCAGTTCGCTGATCCCCAGTTCGGGCCTGCGGCCGTCGAAGCATCGAAGAATTGCGACGGCCCGATCGATCGACTGCACGCCGTTGCGTCGTCGCACTTCGGCCGCATTTTCACCGATGTCCATGTCGCTCTCCGTCATTCGCTCGTCCGCGCAACGTCGCGTGAACGTTTGACGTGACCCCGATCACAGGAATAACCTTTCTGCATAGCGCACAACATATCCCACATTGCGGGAAGGATCAATGCGACCACTCACCGGCTTCCGTGTCCTCGACCTGACGCGATTCCTCTCAGGCCCGTACTGCACGATGGTTCTCGCCGAGCTCGGCGCGGATGTCATCAAGATCGAGCAGCCGGGCACCGGCGACGATTCGCGGCGCATGGCCCCGAAGGTCAACGGCGAGAGCTATCCATTCGCGATGCCCAACCGCAGCAAGCGGTCGCTCGCCATTGATCTGAAGTCCGAACGTGGGCGCGAACTCTTTCTCGAACTCGCCGCGACCGCCGACCTGGTGATCGAGAACTTCCGCCCCGGCGTGACCCGCCGCCTGGGCATCGACTACGACTCGGTGCGGAAGGTCTGCGAGGACATCCTGTACTGCTCCATCAGCGGATTCGGCCAGACCGGGCCCTACCGCGACCGGCCGGGTTTCGACATCATGGCCCAGGGCATCACTGGATTCATGAGGATGACCGGCCAACCCGACGGCAAGCCAACCAAGGTCGGCATCGCCATCAACGACATCGCCGCCGGCGCGACGGCCATCTACTCGATCCTGGCCGCCGAACTCCAACGGCGTAATACCGGCGCGGGCCAGTACATGGACATCTCACTCGTCGACGCGGGACTGGCGTGGACGGTGTGGGAGTCCGGAGCCTATTTCGGCAACGGGGAGACGCCCGCCCAGACGGGAACCCGGCACCGCCGCTCCACGCCGTACCAGGCCTACCGCACCGCGGACGGGTTCGTCACCATCGGCGCCAACACCGAGCGGCTCTGGCTGCGGCTGGTCAACGACGTCCTCAAGCGCCCCGACTGGGCCGACGACCCGCGCTTCGTCGACCTGCCTGCCCGCATGACGCACATCGACGAGCTGGAGACCGAAATCGAGGCCATCACAACGACTTTGCCCACCAGCGCGTGGCTCGACCGGCTCGACGCGGCCGGCGTGCCCGGCGGGCCGGTGCTCACCTACGACGAGGCGCTCGCCGACCCGCACGTGCAGGCGCGCGGCATGATCGTCGACGTCGACCACCCGATCATCGGGCCCATGCACACCATCGCACCGCCAACGCGATTCTCCGACCTCGAGTTCGACGTGCGTTCCCCGGCTCCATGGCTCGGTCAGCACACCGCATCCGTGCTGTCGGAGCTCGGCGTGCAGCGCGACGAGCTCGACCGCCTCTTCGCCGACGGCGTCTTGTACGACGCTCACCCCGAGATGCAGGGAGTGAATCGGTGAGTGACGAAATCTTGGTCGAACGCGACGACAGCATCGCCACCGTCGTGCTCAACAAGCCGGGCAGCCACAACGCCATCTCGCTCAGCATGTATCAGCGCATCCCCGAGGTGTTCTCGGCACTCGACGTCGATCCGGCCGTGAAAGTGGTCGTCGTGCGCGGCGCAGGCACCCGCAGCTTCGCGTCGGGCGCCGACATCAGCGAGTTCGAGGAGGTGCGTGGAAACAGCGCGGCCGCAAAGGCTTACAACGAGCACGTGGCCGCCGCCGAGCACGCGGTTGAGCACATCACCAAGCCGACCATCGCGATGGTCCACGGCTATTGCATCGGCGGAGGCTGCGGCCTCGCGCTCGCATGCGACCTGCGTTTCGCCGACGAACGGTCGCGGTTCGGCATCACGCCCGCCAAGCTGGGCTTGGTCTACAGCCTGGAATCCACGAAGCGACTCGTCGACGTCGTCGGCCCGTCCCGCGCGAAATGGATCCTGTTCTCCGGTCAGCACGTGTACGCCGATGACGCGCTGCGCCTTGGCCTGATCGACGAACTCGTTCCCGCCGACGACCTCGAGAAGCACACCTACGAGTTCGCCCGCCTGATCACCACGCGCGCGCAGTTCAGCGTCCGGTCCGCGAAGCGCATCGTCGACCTCGTCCTGGCCGGGCAGACCACCGACGACGACGTGACGACCGGGATCCGCAATTCGTCGTTCGACACCGAGGATTACGCCGAAGGCGTCCGTTCCTTCCTGGAGAAGCGCCCCCCGAGGTTCACCTGGTCATGACCACCACCGATCCCGTGCCCAGGACGACTGACCCGGTCCAGGCCGCACAGCGCGCGGCCGAGGCCGCCGCACCGGAGTTCGGCCGTTACTTCCTCATCCACTTCCTCGGCCTCTCAATCGATTACGACGATGTCGAGAGAACCTGCACGGTCACACTGCCTTTCGCGCAGCACCTGTGCAACGCGAGCGGCGCCATGCACGGAGGCGTGCTGTCCACCGCCCTCGACATCTCGATGGGCCACACCTGCCAGCGTTACCTGTCGGCAGGCTCGACCATCGAGATGGAGATGCGGTTCCTGCGCCCGGTCCGCACCGACGCGGTGTGCACCGGCCGCATCGTGCACGGCGGCAGGCGCATCGTGGCGCTCGAATCGCGCCTGCTCGACAACCAAGGGCGACTCGCCGCCGTCGCATCCGGATCGTGGTTCAGACACGACGCCACCTAGCCCCCCGCCACTCAACGAGGAGAAGAAGATCATGCGACTGAAAATCACCTTCGCCGCGGTGGCCACCGCCGCCGCAGTCGTCGTATCCGGATGCGGAGCCGGGGGCAGCAACAGCGGCTCCGCCGACAACTATCCGTCCCAGGACATGAACTGGACAGTCGCATTCGGACCCGGCGGCGGCAGTGACCTGATGTCGCGCACGCTCGTCCAGATCATCCAGGACGAAAAGCTCTATCCCGCAAACATCACCGTCGAGAACCGTGAGGGCGGCAGCGGGGCGACCGGATGGGGCTATCTGCTGTCCCAGAAGGGAAGCGCCTACGACATCTCGGCCACGTCGGGGTCGTTCCTCACGACACCGCTGCAGGCGAACCCCGGCTGGACCTACAAGGACTTCACCCACGTCGGCCTGCTGGCCGCCGACGACGCTCTGCTGCTCGTCGACGGCAAGAGCAACATCAAGACCTTCGAGGACTGGGTCAACTTCGCCAAAGGCAAGGGCAAGGTCGTCGTCGGCGGCATCGGCACGGTGAACGTCGACTTCATCCTGCATTCGCTGATCGCGGAGCACGCCGGCTACGAGATCGAGTACGTGCCGTACAACGAAGAGGGCCAGGTTCAGACCTCGCTGCTGTCCGGCGCGCTGGACGCGATGGTGTCCAATCCCGGAAACATCCTGGGGCAGGTCGAGTCTGGCGACATGACGCCGGTGCTGTTCACCGGAAACGAACGCCTCCCGGCGCTGCCCGACGTGCCAACGGGCAAGGACAAGGGCATGACCGATCTTCCGTCGATGCCGCGCGGTGTCATCCTGCCGCCCGATGCCCCCGACTACGCGCGCGACTGGTGGATCAGCACCATGCAGCAGGTCGTCAAGTCCGAGCAGTGGCAGAAGTACCTGTCCGACAACTACCTCATCAGGAACGAGCGTTGGGGTGACGACTTCACCGCCTACCTCGAGAAGACCTCCGCCGAGTTCGAGTCCACGCTGAAGGAACAAGGAGCGCTGTGACGGCAACGGCTCCTCACCCGGCCGTGTCTGCGACGCCGTCCGGCCGAAAGGTCAACTGGCCCAAGCTGACCTTCCTGGGTGTGCTGCTCCTCGTGTTCGCCGTCTACACCGAGATGGCGATGGGGATGGAGTGGCGCACCCAGGCCGGCCGGATCGGTCCCGGTTTCTTCCCGCGGATCCTCGGCTTCACCGCGATCGCGGTCACCATCGCCGCCGGGGTGCGCGAGATCTTGTCGCGGCCCGCGAGCGTCGACGCGGTCGAGGCCGCCGAGGAGGCCGCCGAACCCGATCTCGGCCGCCACCCGCTGGCCCTCGTCGCCTTCATCGCGGCGGCCGCCGTGTTCGTCGCGCTGTTCGGCGTGCTGGGCGCGGCCCTGGCAGGCGTCCTGTTCCTCGGCGTGACCCTGTGGTTCCTCGACCCCGAGCACCACGTGCGCGCGGTGATCATCGCCATCGCCGTCCCCGTTGTGCTGTACCTCGCCTTCCAGACCGGTCTCAACGCCGGTCTGCCGCAGGGCATCCTGCCGTTCGGATAAAGGAGCGTCGTGTCCGACCTGATGACCGGAATCGCCACACTGCTGACGCTGCAGAATCTGTTGCTGCTCGTCGGCGGGGTGCTGATCGGCATGATCGTCGGTGTCATCCCCGGCGTGGGGCCCTCGGCGGGCCTGGCGATCCTGCTGCCCGTCACGTTCGGGCTCGACCCGACCGGCGCGATCGTGATGCTGGCAGCCGTCTATTACGGTGCGATGTACGGTGGCACGATCACCTCCGTGCTCATCAACACCCCCGGTGAATCTGCCACGGTAGCAAGCACTTTCGACGGCTACCCGCTGGCCAAACAGGGGCGGGCCGGGCCGGCGCTGGTGATGGCGGCGGTTGGTTCGTTCGTCGCGGGCACCATCGGCGCGGTGTTGCTGACCGTCGCCGCGCCCATCACCGCCGACTTCGCGAAGACCTTCGGGCCGCCCGAGTACTTCCTCATCGTGATGGCCGGCCTGCTCACGGTCATCGTGATCCTGCGCGGCAACAAGCTTTTGGGCGCGCTGTCCGCGCTCATCGGGTTCGCGATCGGCACGGTCGGCGTCGACATCGGCGGCGGCGGGCAGCGCTACACCTTCGGGTCTGTCGACCTGATCAACGGCGTCGACTTCATCCCGGTCGCCATCGGCCTGTTCGCCGTCGGCGAGGTCCTGCACACCCTCTGGCGCGGCGGCCACCTCGAGCAGCTCGACTTCTTCGGGGTGTCGGCGCGCAGTCGCGGATTCTGGCCGAACCGCAACGACTTTCGCGAGTCGGTGGGGCCGACGCTGCGCGGCTCGTTCCTGGGCTTCGGGGTCGGGTGCACGCCGGGCGCGGGTGCGACGATCGCCTCGCTGATGTCCTACAACGTCGAGAAGTCCGTCTCGCGCACGCCGGAGAAGTTCGGCAAGGGCGCGATGCCCGGACTGGTCGGGCCCGAGTCGGCGAACAACGCCGCGTCGTCGGGCGCCATGGTTCCCCTTCTGACGCTCGGCATCCCCGGCGGCGGCGCGACGGCCGTCCTGCTGGGCGGGTTCCTCATCTGGGGTCTGCAGCCCGGCCCGCTGCTCATGGAGCAGAACCCGGAGTTCGCGTGGGGTCTGATCGCGAGCATGTACCTGGGCAACGTGATGCTGTTGGCGGTCAACGTCTTCTGCATTCCGGCGTTCGCCAGCGTTGCGCGCATACCGTTCCGCATTCTGGGGCCGATCGTCATCGTGCTGTGCGTCCTTGGCACGTTCGCGGTGAACAAGAGCCTGCTCGACGTGCAGATCATGCTGGCATGCGGCGTGCTCGGGTTCTTCATGCGCCAGTACGGCCTGTCCCCCGCGGCACTCGTCATCGCGCTGGTTCTCGGCCCACTCGCCGAGGAGTCGCTGCGCCAGACGATGGTGATCTCCGGCGGCAACCTCGATGTGTTCGTCGAGCGCGGAACCTCACTGGGGATCCTGGTGTTCATCGCGTTCCTGCTCAGCATCCCGCTGCTCGCGAATCCGATACGTCGCGCGACTCAGCGTGCGCTGCAAGTGGTTTCGTCCCGCCACCGCGCTGAACCTGCCGATAACGAGATCGACCGGGAGCACATCGGATGAACGTCGGCTCGCTGCTACTCACTGCCACGGCGGCAATCGTCGGTGCCGCGATAGCGACACTGCTGCACCTGCCCGCCGCGCCGCTGCTCGGCGCGATGGTAGGCGTGGCGATCGTCAACATCTTCACCTCGTCGGCGTTCGACTTCGGTTCCGCCGGCCGGTGGATCGTGTACGCCTGCGTCGGTTGGCTGCTCGGGATGGGTGTGAATGCCGAGACACTGGGTCAACTTCGGTCGGCGTTCGTGCCGATCGTTGTGACTGTCGTTGCGTTCCTCGTGTTCGGGTTGGTGGCGGCCTGGGTCCTGTGGAAGTTCACGTCCTTCGACTCGTTGACCGCGCTGCTGGCTACCGCGCCGGGCGGGATCGCTCAGATGGGTGCGCTGTCGGCGGGCGCGGGTGCCAACGTTCCGATCGTGCTGACCGTGCACGTCCTGCGGATCACCTCGGTGATCGTGCTGATGACCGTCGGGCTCAAGCTGATGGGAGACCGCGGGTGAGCACACGTCGACCGCTTGCCGATCTTCGTGTGGTGGATCTGAGCCGGGCACTGGCCGGTCCATACGCGACCATGATGATGGCCGACGCCGGCGCCGACGTCGTGAAGGTCGAACCGCCAGCCGGTGACGACAGCCGGGGCTGGCTGCCGTACGTCGACCGCAACGGACACCGCGAGTCGGCGTACTTCATGAGCGCCAACCGCAACAAGCGCTCCGTCGTCCTGGACCTCAAATCCCCCGATGATGCCGACCGGTTGCGCTGGCTCGCCAGCCAGGCGGACGTTCTCGTGGAGAACTACCGTCCTGGGGTGCTCGAACGTCTCGGCCTGGGGCTCGACGACCTGCGCGCCCTCAACCCGCGGCTGGTCACGCTGTCCATCACCGGTTTCGGCCGCGGCGGCCCCGACGGCAAGCGGCCCGGATTCGACCAGATCGTGCAGGCCGAGGCCGGACTCATGACGCTCACCGGCCGCCCCGGCGGACCCCCGCAGCGGGTCGGCCTCCCGATCGCCGACATCCTGGCGGGCCTGTTCGGGGCCTTCGGCGTGATGTCCGCGCTGCGGGCCCGGGAGCACACGGGACGGGGGCAGCACGTCGAAACCTCGCTGTCTGGCAGCGGTTGTCGGTGTCCATGCGTTCCACGGTGTCGGCTGGCTCAGCGCCGGAATCGAGCCGGTGCTGACCGGCAACCGGCATCCGTCGATCGCCCCGTACGGGGTGTTCGGCTGCGCGGACGCCGACATCGTCATCGCCGTCGGCAACGAGTCGCTGTGGCACCGGTTCGCGCCGATCGTGGGACTGGACCCCGACCGTCCCGACATCGCCACCAACAATGACCGAGTGACCCGGGCCGATGCGTTGCAGAAGGAGATCGACGACCTGCTTTCCGACCGTCTCGCCACCGAGGTGCTCGCCGCCCTGGATGATGTAGGTGTGCCCGCAGGCAGAATTCGGACCGTGCCGGAGGTCTACGACACCGCACAGGTCCGCGAATCGATGGTGCTGACCCTGCCCCATCCCACCCTGGGTGATCTCGACGTGCCCGCCTCACCGCTGCATCTCTCCGATGACGGCGAACCGCGCCGTGACGCGCCACCGGCCCTCGGCGCCGACCAGGACGACGTCTTCGCCGACTACCTGGCTGGCCGGGGTGGCCGATGACCGACCGTGTCGCGGTTGTCGGTGGCGGCATCCTCGGCGTCGCCGTGGCCCGCGAGATTCTCCGGCGCCGACCGGACGCCGAAGTGACGCTGTTCGAGAAGGAAGACCGACTCGCGTCGCACCAGACCGGGCGCAACAGCGGGGTCGTCCACGCGGGCCTGTACTACCAGCCCGGCTCGATCAAGGCCGTGCTCTGCCGCCGCGGTGTCGGCCTCCTGGAGGAGTTCTGCGAGGACCGCGGAATCCGCCGGATCGCTTGCGGCAAAGTACTTGTCGCCCTCGACGACGTCGAACGCGCGCGTCTGGACGACATCGAGGAGCGGGCGATCGCCAACGGTGTCCCCGGCGTGCGCATCATCGGCCCCGAAGAGCTGCGCGAGCTCGAGCCGCACGTGCGAGGCATCGCTGCCCTGCATTCACCGTCGACCTCGATCGTCGACTTCGCGGAGGTGACGCAGGCACTTGCCGCCGACGCCATTGCGGCCGGAGCCAAGATACTGCTCGGACACGAAGTCGTCGGCCTGCGGTCGACCAGCTCAGAGGTCGTCGTCACCACGCGTACGGCCGACGGCAAGCGAGTGCCTTCGACCAGGTCATCGCGTGCGGCGGGCTGCAAAGCGACCGCCTTGCCGAGCTCGCCGGTGACGGGCCCGACCCGGTGATCATGCCGTTCCGCGGCGAGTACTACGCGCTGAAACCCGAGCGTCGCGAGCCTCGTCAACGGTCTCGTCTACCCCGTGCCCGACCCTCGCTACCCGTTCCTCGGTGTGCACGTCACCCCACGCGTGGACGGTGAAGTGCTGATCGGACCCAATGCCGTGCTCGCCCTGGCCCGCGAAGGCTACGACTGGCGGACGGTGTCGGTACCCGACCTGGTGGAAGTCGCTCGCACGCCGGCATTTTGGCGCTTCGCGCGCAAGCATTGGCGTACCGGCATCCGGGAGATGTACGGCTCGCTGAGCAAGCGGCGGTTCGTCGCGGCTGCCCGCGCCTATGTGCCCGAGCTCGCCGACGACGACGTCGTGCCGGGCCCCGCAGGCATCCGCGCCCAGGCGCTCGAGCGCCGACGGCGGCCTTGTCGACGACTTCCGGATCAGCTTCCGTGACCGAGTCGTCGTCCTGCGCAACGCGCCGTCGCCGGCGGCCACGTCCGCGCTCGCCATCGCCGAACACGTCGTCACCACCATCGACACTCGAAGGTAGTTCGTGAATAGTCCTTTGTCCCATGGCCTTTGGGGTGTCTTGGCGACTCCGTTCTCCGACGACCTGGACGTCGATCTCGCGTCGCTGCACACCGAGGTGACGTCATTCGCCGACGACGGCTGCGACGGGCTCGTCGCACTGGGCGTCTTCGGTGAGGCAGCCTCGTTGCGCGCCGACGAGGCCGACGCCGTGGCACATTCAGTCGCCTCGTCCACCCACCTGCCGTACGTGCTGGGCCTGTCCGAACGCGAACCCGATGCGGTGGTCACTCAGGCTCGGCGGCTGCTCGACGCGGTGCCGCGTCCGCCCGTCGCGCTGATGGCACAGATCGGGGATGCGGATCCGGCGGTCGCCACCGCGTCGCTGCGCCGCCTGTACGACGCGACCGGAGTCGGCATCTTGGTGCAGGACTATCCGGTCGTCTCGGGTGTCACCGTCTCGGATGAGACGGTGGTCGCGATCGTGTCGGCGTGCCCGTTCGTGGTCGGGGTCAAATCCGAGGCGCCGCCCACATCCGTGGCGATCGCCCATCTGGCGTCGGCGCTGGACGTGCCGGTGTTCGGCGGGCTCGGCGGCGTCGGTCTTCTCGACGAACTGGCCGCGGGCTCGGCGGGGGCGATGACCGGGTTCAGCCATCCGGCGGCGCTGGCGGCCGTGCTGCGGGCCTATCGTGACGGCGGCTTCGAGGCCGCGCGTGAGGTGTGGGCGCCGTGGCTGCCGCTGGCCAACTTCGAGGGGCAGCTGAAGGTCGGGCTGGCGATTCGCAAGGAGATGCTGCGGCGGCGCGGGGTGATCGCCTGCGGTCAGGTGCGACAACCGGCCCGGCCGCTGCCGGCGACGTTGGTCCCGATGCTGGAGAAGCATCTCGCCACGGTGCCCGCCGACATATCCCACTGAAGGAGCGCGACAATGGATCTCGGCATTTCCGGACGTACCGCGCTGGTGCTCGGCGCGAGCGGTGGCCTCGGAGGCGCGATCGCGGTGCGACTCGCGCAGGAAGGGGTGAACGTCGCCGCGGCCGGGCGGAATGCGGACGCACTGGGCGCCACGGTGTCGGCGGTCGAGGCCGCAGGCGCCAAAGCGCTGCCGCTGCGTTTGGGATCTGGGCGATCTCGACCGAGTGGAGCCCAGCATCGCCGAGGTCGAACGCGTCTTGGGGCCGGTCGACATCCTGGTCAACAACACCGGCGGCCCGCCGCCAACGCCGGCCGCCGGCCAGGACATCACCACGTGGCGGGCGAGCTTCGAGTCGATGGTGCTGGCGGTCATCGCAGTCACCGACCGGGTCCTGCCGGGGATGAGGGAACGCGGCTGGGGCCGCGTGCTCACGTCGACGTCGTCGGGTGCGCTGGCACCGATACCAAACCTGGGGCTTTCCAACACGTTACGGGCAAGTCTGCACGCATGGTCCAAGACGCTGGCCGACGAGGTGGGCGGCGACGGGGTGACGGCGAACATCATCGTGCCCGGCCGGATCGCCACGGGCAGAACGCGTTTCCTCGACGAGCGCAGGGCCGAGCGAGAAGGCCGGACCGTCGAGGAGGTCATGAGCGACAGCGCGGCCTCGATGGCTGTCGGGCGGTACGGGCGTCCTGAGGAGTACGCGGATGTCGCGGCGTTCCTGTGCAGTGAGCGGGCGTCATATGTGACCGGCTCCGTCGTGCGCGTCGACGGCGGACTCGTCCGCAGCGTCGTCTAATGCGGCTTCGCACAGTCCAACTCGACGACGGGCCCGCCGCGTGCGTCGCGCTTCCGGACGGCCGGTTGGCACGCGCCGACCGCATCCTCGACGGGGCGCCTTCCGACCTGCTGTCGCTGTTGGCCGCGCAGCAACTCGACGCGCTGGCGACGGCGGTCGAGGCCGGGGTCGACGACGGGGACTGCGTCGACCCGGACTCCCCCGTGCTTGCGCCGTGGACGAGACCCCGCAAGATCCTCGGCATCGGCCTGAATTATGGTGCGCACGCAGGCGATCTCGGCGAGCGGGCGCCGCGCACCTCGCCGGCGTCGTTCCTCAAGGGGGACCACACCATCGTCGGCCCCGGGCAGCCGATCGTGGTGCCGCCCGGCATTGGGAAGGTCACCGCGGAGGCCGAACTCGGTCTGGTCATCGGACGCGCCTGCTATGAGGTCGACGTCGACGAGGCGATGTCGTACGTGGCCGGTGTCGTGCCGGTTCTCGACCAGACGGCGGAGGCCGTCTTGCTGGAGAACCCGCGCTACCTGACACGGGTGAAGAACTACCCGACATTCTTCTCGTTCGGGCCCGACCTGATCACCCTCGACGAGGTGCTCGCACACGGACCGCTGGAGGATCTGCGCGTCGCGACCGTGCACAACGGCGCCGTGCACCGCAAGGACACCGTCGCCGGCATGACGTTCTCCCCCGCCGAATTGCTGAGCTTCCACAGCCAGGTGATGCCGTTCTATCCCGGGGACATACTGTCCACCGGTACGCCCGGGGCCGTGCCGATCGTGCCCGGTGACGTCGTGCGGTGCGAACTCGGCGACGGGCTTGCGTCGCTCACCAACCCGGTGCGATAGCCGGAATTACCGGAAAACAAAGGTTCTCGGTGCATCCTGTCGCGGACGCGGCGCAGCAGCACGAGGTCGCTCAGGCCGCGCCGAAACGAGACTGCTAGTCACCTGCGCGTTGGGAGAGTCTGGGCTCGATGCCACAAGAATGGAAATTCAATGCCCCCGAGGGACGAAATGGGCTTACCGGGGTGGTCGATGTGATTAGCATTTTGAGACGTTCGCCTGAACTCCTCGGTCGCGAACTCGGCTGTGGGCGCGATGTCGAACCGTCGCTCACAGGAGGAACTGCCAATGGCACACGGCACCAGTGGCGAGCGTTGGCCGAATGCGACTATTCCGTTCGACATCGACTCAGCCGACTTTCCAATTGGCTCTGCCGACCGCACGACCATCACCCAAGCGGTCGCCGAATGGAACGACAACACGGTGATTCGGCTCGTTCCCCGACAGGACGAAGCCGACTTCATCGTGTTCGGTGACACCGGTACCAACTGTGCATCGACTGTGGGTCGACGCGGCGGACCGCAATCCATCACCTGCGATCTTGAGGGGGGCAACTTCAGCACTGGGAATTTGATCCACGAGATCGGCCACGCCGTCGGCTTCCATCACGAGCAGCAACGGCCCGACAACGCCGGCTTCGTGACGGTCGGCAGCACGTCCGACTCGAGCAATTGCGGCGTCATTACCGACGGACGTCTGCTGACCGACTATGACTGCAATTCGATCATGCATTACGGCCCCGGAGGGTGCGGGGGCATCACCCCCGTGGCTACGGGGTGCGCGGGCATCGGCCAACGCACTCGTCTTAGTGGTCGCGATGTGTGGGGTGCCAGTCTTCTGTACGGGATCAGCATGCAGACCATTGTCGTCTGGCAAAACGGCGAGACCAATTGTGACGTTGTCGCGTCGGGGTTCGCTGAGCGTGGGCGCCGCAGTTGCGGTCCACTAACAGTTAGTCGGTTCACGAAGAACGAACAGCAGACACCCGAGATCGGCATGGCCGGCAACGGAAACTTTGTGTCGGTCTGGGCCGATGACCGTGACGGAAACGGATTCTTCCAGATCAAAATGCGCGGACTCGGCGCGAACGGCCGTCAATTCATCTCACAGCGCACGGTCAACGTGGACGATGCGGGTCAGCAGATCAAGCCCGATATCGCGGTGGCCAACGATGGCCGTTTCGTCGTCGTCTGGCAGGACGACACCGATAGGAACAATGTCTTCCAGATCAAAGCGCGGGGCTTTGAGGCCAACGGCGCGGAACGCTTCTCTCAGCGAACGGTCAACATCAACGCCCGCGGCCAGCAGACGGCACCCCGCATTGCGATCGCACCTGACGGATTTTTCGTCGTCATCTGGGAGGACGACGCCGACGGCAACGGGTTGACGAGCATTCGCATGCGCGGCTTTCACGCCGACGGCACCCAACGCTGGGCAGAACGTCGAGTCAATCGGCGCAATAGAGGTCAGCATCGGCGGCCGCAGATTGCCATGGGGCCGTTTGGCGATTTCGTCATCGTCTGGGAGGACGACGCCGACGGCAACGGCGTCTTTCAGATTCGGATGCGCGCCTATAACGCCGACGGCACACAGAAGTTTTCCGAACGCACAGCCAACACATTCGCTCGAGGTCAGCAACTTCAGCCCGATGTAGCTGTCGACGATGTGTTCCGGCCAGTCGTCGTGTGGGCTGACGACCGGGACAGGAACGGTTTCTTCCAGATCAATATGCGCGGATTCGAGGCCGATGGCACCGAGCGACTGGCGCAGCGGACGGTGAACACCGATCACGAAGGTCAACAGCGCCAACCCTCAATCGCCATGGAGGCCAACGGGCGGTTCACCGTGGCCTGGCAAGATGACAAGGATAAAGACGGTTTAGCCGACATCCTCGTACGAGGGTTCGACGCGAACGGGCAAGAACTCTTCTCCCCAAGGCACGTCTCGAACGTCCCTGGCGGTCACAAGGCGCTTCCCCGGATCACCGCGCGCGCTATGAGTTTGATCGATGTCTTCAACCCGTTCTAAGCGGCTTGTCAGCCTGACACCAGGGCCCTGAGTGCCCTGCCAGTCTCGCAACCCGCATTGTCGAGAGACTGAGTGCTTGGCTGCCCGCTGAACGGGGCGATGCCGATCAGTCCGGCGCTCGGAGAGATCAGGACATAGAGCGTCGTGCGCAGCGGAAACATGTTGACGCTCAACACTCCGTCGTAGCGGTGTGCGTTCATGAACGCGTCTTCCCCGGCTTCGAAGAACGTGATCCGGCGTACGGGCGATGTGTCCATGATCGCGATCGCTGCCCGCCGCATCAAATCCTGGATGGCGTTCAGGACTTCGACCCGGCACGTGCAATCGTGGGATTCCAGCGGCGCAAAGACGCCGCCAGCTCCAACCACGCCCTGCACGCCGTGCGGCGCGATCTGAAATCGGCCATCGCGGTTGTCAAAGTAGAGATCGGCCAGCGTATTAGTGGCTCGAAAAAGGCTCAGACGCCCACTGTTTGCGTCCCGGCTGCCGAGGCCGAGGTGAGCCAGGCAGTCGAATGCGAACTGAATCTCCAGGATTGACCCTTCGGTTCCGCAACTCAGGCACAGCCGAACATCGTCAAAGAACGCACGCAGACAGGGCTGGACCGCGCGGTCGTCAAGCGTGCGCTCCTCGCAGAACGCGCGCGGCGTGAGCAGGATGCGCGGTGAGGCCGCCACCCAAGCATGCGCCGTGCATATGCCCGGATCCTTGATGACATCGGGACAGGCCTTCGCCAACGCGGCCACCGCCTCGTTCAGGCCGGTGATCAGTTCCGCGCGCAACACGCCGTCGATCCACATCGCCTGCGCAAAGCCGTTGAGGAGATTCTGCGAAAAGGCGTATCCCAGATAGGGATCCTGCGTGTCATCGAGAAGCGCTGTCAGCCGCTTCTCCACGTCCAGATCGCCTTGCGTGGTGAACAGCCCGGCCTCGCGCGGGCTCACTTTCAGCTGTGAATGGGCGGCCGCCCCCATCCGAGAATCGGCGTCCGTGACCGCGACCGACTCAGAGACACCGAGGAGGTCATGGCCGAGGATCGGCGTCGTGAATTCGAATGGAAGCGATTCCCCCGACGGGAGCTCGGTTGAACCGATCTCGACCACTATGCTGCGGGCCAGACGCTGTGGCAACACGAAGAACGGCTGACCGCGGAGCGCACCCTGAACCCGCCCGCTGACGTTATCGGCGAGTTGGTCGAGCACGTTCGCTTCGAACTCTGTGGACGCCAGCTGCGACAGGCTGTTGAGCACAAATGTATGCACGAAGCTGACGTCGCTGATATAGGAAACGTGCAGATCGCCCTCAATGGTCATGTCATCGACCTCGGGGCCGAACTCGTCGTCGAGGACGCCCATTCCGACCCTCAGGGTAATGGTCGGCTCGGTGATCGAGACGCTCAGCGACGCGACGTCGAACATGAGAAACGTCAACAGCCCCAACGCGAAACCGCCGAGCGGGCCGACCGTTGCCGGCACCATCAGCAGACCGAGCAACGGCGCCAAGCCCAACGGGCCCAACGCCACCAGGGCCGCGAGAAGAAATGGGGCCGCGGTGAAGGCGATGACGCCGCCGACCACAAGCACGCCGACCGCCACGACCCAGAACCGCATTCCGGGCGCGCGTTCCAGATCGAACGTGGCCGAGATCGAGGCAACCCGAATCTGGATCTCGACCTGGTTCTCGTCACGGATAACCAACCGGGAGACGACCTCTCGGCCGTCGAAGCCGATATCGACGCCCTGTGCGCGCAGTGTGACCCAAAGGTAGTCTTCGTCGCTCGAGGGAATGGGCTGGTTATCCACGTCCGCTGCGAAAGACTCCCGCAAACGGCCCAGCCTCTGTTTGCAGACCGCCTCACGGATAGCGGCCTGGCTTGCCAGGGACAAACGATCCCAGCGCTGGTTCTGACGAATGCCCGGGTCGCCGGTGATTGTGGCGAGCTCGAGACGCGCCTGCACAGGGATGTCGACCGGATCTTCGTTTCCCCCGAGCGGGAGATTAGACGCATCCTCGACGAGTCGTTCGGCCACCGCCTCCGCCGCCCGGTCAAGCAGGCCGGTCCCGCCGAAACTGGTGCCGGTGGGTGGATCGCGCAGCAGGCAAAACAGGCCATCGCCCAGGAAGGTTCCGTCGGTATCAAAGCGAGCATTGTGGGCATCTTCAAGCTGCTGCAGCCAGTCAACGGTCACGGCGATCAGGCCGTTCGGGTCACGGGTGCCGGTCACCGAGTTGAGACGCTGGCCGATCAGGTTCACCGCCGACTTCACGTTGTCGCACAGCAGTCGCCTGACCTCGAACGCACACGGCACAAACTGAGTGGACGGCAAGCACGATTCGATCGGGATTTCCGGAGGCCGTTTCGACGGGACGAAGACGGACATGATCGGGGCTGCCAGCGCCGACGCCGCTCGGCGCTGCACGTCCGCGCGACGCGGAGCACGGGCGGTCTGCGCCGGGACCCGGCGGTGCAGTGCCCGCCGGAAAGCGACTACGCGGTCGGCCGTCTCGCGAGGGACCTCGCGTCGCCGCAGATCGCGAAAGCCTTCCGGCACGCTGAAGGCCTGCGGATCAATCTGGCCAAGCTCGATGTCCTCGAGGCGATGCATTGCGATTCGACGCAGACGTGCTCCCGCTTGGTCGACCAGCCACGTCTCGGTCGCGATCGCTGGACCGCGCGCGGCGATCTCCTGCACCGGAAATCCACGCGCCTCGAGATCGGAGTCGCCGGAGAGGAACGACACCAGCCGTGCCGCCCACGGACCAAGGGCAGGATCCGCGCTGAATGTCACGTCGAACTCGACGGGCTCTCCCTTCGCTGCGACTCGCACGCCGCCTTCACCCTCCTCGATCGACCAAACCGCCCTCGACTTCGGTGCGGGTGGCAGCTCGAACCCGATTGCCTGCTCAGGTCCCAAGTGAAGAAATGCACGATCCTTCAGGCTCAGGTAGACGCCGCCGAGCTTGGGATGATGCAGCCATGCCGCATCTCCCAGCTGGCCGACCTCACCGAGGTCCTGCGAACGGAGATACTCGCCGGCCAGCTGCAGTCGGAGCCTGGCGGCACCCGCATCCCGTTGCGGCCCGGCCACATTTTTGTCGAGGCGCCGCCGCATCCACTCAATGTCAACCTCGGACCGCAGCGTGAAAGTGAGCCCGCTTTCGCTCGATGCCGGTGGCGACCACGGCACTCGCGGATCGGCGGACAACACGGCGCGAACCTCTTCGGAGGTGGCGCGGCGAGGTTGCGTATCAGACGCAGACTTCATAGCCAGCCCTCGTTTCTTCAAACGGACCAAGGGGCCAGCCGCGCCTTCGGATGCAAACGCAGTGGCGCCTGGATCGCACTTACAAGCGTAGATCGAAGGCGATTGCTGATGCACACATTCGGCGAGCAGAGTCGGTCTACTCGTAGTCGAGTTCGCCCTTTGGAAATGGTGCGCTTGAAAAGTCGATCTGCGCGGCAGAATTAGCGACCGCCGTCACCATGCCGGATCCGAACGCGCCTTGATGGTCGAACAGTGTCGCGGTGCCGACGGCGATTCCATTCGATGCCCAGTGCGAGTCGCCTTGAATACCGATCCAGTCGTCGAGCGGCAAGCGCGACAACGCCACCGTGAGATCGCCATTGATGTAGCCGATGCCGTTCGTGCCGAGGTTCGTCACCAGACTGGTCGCCTCCGCGATCAACACCGCCCTCACAAACGACGAGTTCTTCTCCCCCGCAACAATGTTGATCCCATCGTTATAGAAGCGCTTGCGGGAGTCGTTCTGGTGCTCCGCCGGCGATCGCGTCCAACCCACTTCGTCGCTACCGACGTACGGCAGCACAGTGTCATCAGGTGCCGGCGGCTGCGGAAAGGACACCGGCGCGCTCCACTGCCGCCCGGGCGGCGCTTCAGAGCGCCGATACTGCACCAGCGTCGCACGCGCCACGGCACGACCGTCCTGCACGACATCGCATTCCGCGCTGCGGACGCGTCGGCCGTCTCTCACCACCCGTACGTCGATGGTGGTCAGCACGCCACGCGCCGCCCGGAATAGGTCTGCAGTCAGCCGGGTCGGCACGAAGTCGGGCGACCCACAGTGGTTTTCCAGCGCTCGCGCCGCCAATCCCACGACGGCCGGGCCGTTGAGATGATCGTCACCCCAGTGGCTCTGAGCGAACGCAGTCGGCATGAACCCGCCGCCCTCGGTCAGCGTGAAATGTGCCGGTTCCTTTGCCATTCGCGCATCTTTGCACAGCCGCTTTGGCGACCCGACGGTGAACCCTTAGGTGTTCCGTCCGCCGTTGACGCCGAGGAGCTGTCCGGTGATGTAACCGGCTTCCTCCGAGATGAGGAATGCGCATGCGGCGGCGATGTCTTCGGGCTTGCCCATGCGCCGCACCGGCGTCGCATCGATGGTCGCCTGGACGTCGCCGAGTGTGCCTCGGGCTTCCGCGCCACGCAGCATCGGGGTGTCGATGAAGCCAGGCGGCACGGCGTTGACGGTGATACCGGCCGGCCCGTATTCCAGTGCCAACGACTTGGTCAAACCGTTGACCGCCGATTTGGCCGCCACATAGTGCGTCATGTACGGCACGCCCGAATGCGTGCTCGACGACGAGATGTTCACGATGCGTCCCCATCCCGCCTCGACCATGTCGGGCAGCACCGCCTGGATGCAGTGGAACACCCCGTTGAGGTTCACGTTCACCACCCGCTGCCATTCGTCAAAGGTGATGTCGCTGAATCGTTTAAACCCGTCCAGCCCGGCGGCGTTGACCAGGATCGTCACCGGGCCCAGCTGTGCGCGCATGGCCGACAACGCGGCGTCGACCTGAGCTCGATCGGTCACATCAGCCGTGTGCGCGAACTCGTCGTCAGACGGTGTCAGGTCGATGGTGGCGACGTGGTAGCCGTCGGATCGTAGCCGGTCCGCAACCGCTCTACCGATACCCGAGCCGCCTCCTGTGACGACAGCCGTTTTCATAGTGTTCCTTTCCAGCGCTTGGGATTTGGAGTTCTATACGGAGCGTCGCGGTGCGCGCAGGCCCAACGTGCGTCGGCCGGCGTCGACCAAGTGCTCTTGCAGCGCGTCCTCGTCGAGGTTCACCCATGTCGGCCCCGCTGCTCCGGCCATTCCGGCGAAGACCATCGCCGCCTTGACCACGCCGGATGGGCCTGGATCGACATCGGCCAGCAGGGCCAGCTGACGCTTGATCAGGTCTGCCCACTCGGGTCTCTCGTGCAGCACCGTCGCGACACTCGGATCGGCGGCAAGGACGGCGACGAGGCCTCGATTCCGAACGGCCAACGCGGCATAACCGCTCAGCATGTGCTCGGCTCTGGCGTGCGGGGTACGCCGCGCCTCCGCCGATTCCACGACGGCGCGTAGCTCGTCGAGCATCGGCTCGAGCACCGCCGCAAGCAGCTGCTCGCGGGTGCGGAAGTGATGGTAGATGGCCGCCTTGGTGAAGCCCAGCTCGTCGGCGATCATCTGCAGCGAGGTGCCGGCGAAGCTGTGCCGCGTGAACAGCTCGACCGCCGCCTCGATGAGGCGCGTCCTGGTGTCCGTGGCGCCGTCCTTCTCGAGGGCTACCGTGCCCATTTCAGCTCCTTGCTGCACGACGACTAGCTTTACGATCGTATGGTACGGTCCTAGTCGATCGTAAAGCAAATTCCCTTACGATCGACTAGGAAGGAGCGTTGGCGATGGCCGACTGGAGTCGATGGACTTCTTCCGCGACGACACGCTTGTCGCGGACCCCTACCCGTACTTCGAGGCGATGCGCAGCAGGTGCCCGGTGGCCCGCGAACCGCATCACGATGTCGTGATGGTGACGGGTTACGACGAGGCCGTCGCCGTCCTGGGCGATGCCACGAACTTCTCCTCGTGCATGTCCGTGACCGGCCCGTTCCCGGGCTTTCCGGTCCCGCTCGAGGGCGACGACGTCAACGACCTGATCGCGCAGCATCGCGACGAAATCCCGATGAGCGACCAGATCATCACGCTCGACCCGCCCACCCATACCGACCATCGCGCACTGTTGATGGGGCTGATCACGCCCAAGCGCCTCAAGGAGAACGAGGCGTTCATGTGGGAGTTGGCCGACCGCGTCCTCGACGATTTCCTCATCGGTGGCCGGGGCGAGTTCATCGGCGGGTTCGCCGGCCCGTTCAGCCTGCTCGTCATCGCCGACCTGCTCGGCGTGCCCGAAGAAGACCGTGACGAGTTCGCCGCGGTCCTGGGGCGAGGCTCCGAGGCCGGCGTCGGCAGCACCAGCGAGGACACGCTGAAACATGGCCCGCTGGAATACCTTTACGAACGGTTCTCGGGCTACATCGAAGAACGACGCCGTGAACCGCGCGAGGATGTGCTCACCGGCCTGGCATCCGCGACATTCCCCGACGGCTCGACGCCCGAGGTCATCGACGTCGTGCGAGTGGCGACCAACGTGTTCTCGGCGGGCCAGGAGACGACCGTGCGGCTGTTGAGCTCGGCGCTCAAGGTGCTCGCCGAGCGTCCGGACATCCAGCAGCTACTGCGGCGCGAACGTGACCGCATCCCCAATTTCATCGAGGAGACGCTGCGGATCGAGAGCCCCGTCAAGGGCGACTTCCGGTTGTCACGTGTCCCGACAACCGTTGGCGGAGTTGATGTTCCCGCCGGGACCATCCTGATGGTGCTCAACGGCGCAGCGAACCGCGACCCGAACCAGTTCGACGAACCGGACACTTTCGACCCCGCCCGTCCAAACGCGCGGCGCCACATCGCGTTCGGCCGCGGTGTGCACTCCTGCCCTGGCGCTCCCCTGGCGCGCGCCGAAGCACGGGTCTGCATCGAGCGTCTGCTCGACCGCACGTCGGATATCAGGATCGCCGAGGACAAGCACGGCCCGGCCGATGACCGTCGCTACCAATACGTTCCGACCTTCATCCTGCGCGGCCTGACCGAGCTGCACCTCGAGTTCACGCTCGCCGAGGAGGACTAGTGGCGTGGGTTACCGGGCCAGCGCACTATGCGTCTTTGCCGGACTCTGAGCGACAATGTCGCTAGATCCATTGCACACCTTCCTATTTAGCGACATTGTCGCTCCTAGTCCGGCACTACAACAGTGGTTCCCTCCCGCCGTCGGCAACAACAAGGACACCATCACCTGAAGAACTGATGCGGGTTCCGAACCGGCCGCTGATCTGCTCGACCGTGACGCGCAACCATTCGGCGTCGTCGTCAGGAACCCCCTCGAGCCGCATCCGTCGCATCCGCATCGGCACCATCCGTAGGCCACTGAGGCTGCCCGTCTGGCGGTCTACCGACGCGAAGTACAGCAGCCGCAACTCATGCCGGAACGATTCATACGACCCGATCCCTTCATAGTCGTCGACGGTGTCCCCACAGCCGTACAGGATCAACTTCCCGCGGTACACCTCGATCGGACGTGGATGATGCGACGAGTGCCCGTGTACGAGGTCGACACCCTCGTCAATCAGCTTGTGCGCGAACCGGATCTGACCGGAATCGACATCGTAGCCCCAGTTCGAACCCCAATGCACCGACACGATCGCCACGTCGCCCGGCCGCTTCTCGGCATATACCCGGCGCACGACCTCGGCCGCGCTGCGGTCGGACAGGTCGGGAATCATGGCGACGCCGGGTCGTCGACCGGTCGCCGCCCACCCGCGCGGGATTCCGCTCGAACCCATGCCGCACGACGCGATCACCACCCGGCCGCCATCGGGCAGAAGTTCACCACCAACGGCCGTTCCGCCTGCAGAGCATCTAAACCCGCACCCGCGCAACCAATCCCGGCATCGGTGAGCGCCCGCAACGTGTCGGCGAGGCCTACATACCCGAAATCAAGGATGTGATTGTTCGCAAGCGCACAGACATCCGGTCGGACCGCATTCAGGCAGCCGACGTTGTCCGGATGCATCCGATAGTGCACCGCCTTGCGGGGCGCGAACTCGCCGCCGTCCGTCACGCTGGTCTCCAGATTCAGCAAGCGGACATCGGGCGCGTACTCCTCGAGTATGGGCAGTGCTTCACCCCATGGCCACGCGAAGTCGACCGGAACGGGAATGCGGCCGTTGGCCTCTTCCGCGAGCCTGATGTACGTCCGGGCATCGCAGACAAGGGGTTCCCGCAACGCCGGATCTCCGGGATGCGGCAGGATTTGGTCGATCGCGCGCCCGGTCATCACGTCGCCGGTGAGGAACACGACCACATCGGAAGCCGGGCGCGTGGTCATGGCGTCAGCGCGTGCCGGCCTCGGCGAGGTCGGCGACCGAATCGATGTTGGACTCGTCAACGAATGACGGCCCTGTCAACGTCGGCAGCCCGCCGCCGATCACGTTGCGGTTCGTCAGGTAGAGCCACAGCGCCTCGACCGCCAGATAGCCCTGCAGGAACGGCTGTTGGTCGACGGCCCATTGCAGCGTCCCGTTCTTGATCGCGTCGACCACCGCCGCATTGGTGTCGAACGTCGCCACCTTGGCGAAGCTGTTCGCCTCGCCGACCGCCTCCAGCGCGGCCAACGCCACCGGTGCGCCGAGCGCGAGGATCCGGTCGATGCTGAAGTCTTCTTGAAGCTTGGCGAGTACCGCACGCTTCACGGTCAGCCTGTCGATGCCGTTCACGTACAGCGTCTGGGTCTTGCCGGTGAAACCCCGCGCGACGCCCGCGCATCGCGCTTCGAGTCCGACGTGGCCCGGCTCATGGATGATGCACAACGCGTTCTGCGCCCTCTTCAAGGGCGAACCGCTCCCCCGCGGCCTCGCCGGCGATCATCTCGTCTTGGCCGAAGAACTCCAGCACACCCATCGCCTTCCAGGCCGCGATCCCCGAATTCAACGCGACCACAGGGATTTCGGCGATGCTCGCGGCTTGAACTGCCGGCTCCATCACATCGGGAACGGCCAGGGTGACGGCAATGCCGGCGACCTTGCCGTCGATCGCCGCCCGCACGAGCTTGGCCTGGTCGGCCGCGTCGGGGTCGTGGGAGTACCGCAGGTCGATGTCGTGGTTGGCCGCCGCGGCGTCGGCACCCCTGCGGACGAGGTCCCAGAACGTGTCGCCGGGTGCCTGGTGCGTCACGAGCGCCAGCGTGGTGCGCGGCGGACCGACGTCATCCGTGGCTTCAGTGGTGGCTTCCGCCGCGTCACCGCCGCGCGAACACGCCGCCAATGCCACCACGACCACTGCAAGGACGCGGGCAACGGATGTTCGGGCCACGAGACACACCTCCTCCCCTCAGATCGCAATACTCGCAGGTAAACGTCGTGAAGGTGGCGGGATTAACCAGAGGCCGGCCCCTGTTCTTGGGCGGCGCCTTCGCCCGCGTCGTCGGTATCTCGGCGACGCTCGCGCAAGACGAATGCGGAGAGGGCGAGCACCAAGACCACACCGGCGAGCACGCCGATCTCCACGACAGCGCGCGCGAAGGGAGCGCCCTTGTCCAACAGGGTGGCCGCCTCCACCGACAGCACGACGATCTCCTTGATGCCGGCCAGGATGCCGACGATGAGGAACGGCTCCGCGACGATCTCGTGCGATCGCAGGCAAGACCGCACGGCGTAAAGCAACTCGACGAAGATGAAGATCAAGAGCAGGCCGTCCAAGACCTCCAGCATGACGGTTTTCGCCGGAGCGTCGCGCAGGCGCAGCAGAGTGTTGAACTGGGCGACGAGCAGAGCTCCCGATCCGGCTACGAGCACGACCGCGACGGCCCAGTAGATCGCGTCTTCAAAGAGGAGCAGGACGCGATCGGCGAATCGCTGACGATCTCCTTCGTCGTCGTCCTGATCCGCCTTCGTCTGCCTCGCCACGTGTGAGCTCCTCGGTCAGCGGTTCAACTGCCAGATGCGGGCAGACAGCACCGTCGCAAATGCGCACCACAGCGGATAGAGACCAAGCACTGCTGCCGAAGAACCGCGACGCCGACTGCGCGTCGAGTGAGATCGGCGCCGGTCACGGTCAACGCCGCCGCCGTGACCGCAGACGCACCCAGCTGTCGCCGGGTGAAGAACAACCAGGTCCAGCCCGCGTTCATGACCAGGTTGGCGGCGAGCATTGTGGCGTACGCACGCGCCTGCTCCGGTCTCCGGTCTTGAAGACGATCGATCGTCGATGCCGACACGAGAGCGATATCTGCATACAGGATCGGCCACACGATCGGAAACACCTGCGCTGGCGGATGAAATCGCGGCTTCTTCAGCCGTTCGTACCAAGCCGACGTGGCGGGCCGGCTCGCGAGGCCGCCGACCGCAGCGCTGACTAGAACCGCTCCGGTGGTCTTGACCAGTGTGGACGCACGCATCCCTCCAGGTACCCGAATGCCGATGTCACAAATCGCACCGCTGCATGCGTCTGGTGTGTATCCACCGCCAACACGACGAAAGGCATCACGATGTACGAGATCCTGATTCTCGGCGCCGGCTACACCGGGATGGCCGCAACGATGGGCCTCGCAGGCCGCCTGAAGGGCCGCGACGACGTGCACATCACCCTGGTCAACCCGCAGACACGATTCACCGAACGCCTGCGACTGCACCAGACCGCATCCGGCCAGACGCTCGCCGACTTCCAGATACCTGACCTGCTCGTCGGCACCGGCGTCAACTTCGTCCAGAGCTGGGTGACCGGCTTTGACGCCGATGCCCGCACGGTCCGCATCGACGACACGTCCACCCTGCGTTACGACACGCTGATCTATGCATTGGGCAGCGTCGCCGACACGGCGGTCGTGCCGGGTGTGGACGAGTTCGCCTACACGTTGAACAGCGCGCAGGACGCGGCGCTGCTGGCCGAGCATCTGGACCGGCTGTCCGACGGCACCGTCGTGGTGGCCGGCGGCGGCCTCACCGGCATCGAGTCGGCGGCCGAGATCGCCGAGCAGCATCCCGAACTCGATGTGATCCTGCTCAGCCGGCAGGATGCCCGGATCGATGATGAGCGACAAGGCGCGGGCGCGGCTGCACGCCGGCTTGGACCGCCTGGGCGTCGCTGTTCGCGCAGGCGTGGACATCGTCAAGGTGATGTCCGACGGTGTCGCCCTCGACAATGGTGAGGTCGTCGCGGCGCAGGCCGTGCTGTGGACGACGGGCGTGCGAGTCTCGCCGATCGCTGCAGCCGCCGGGTTGCAGGTCGACGACCGCGGCAGGATCGTCACCGACAAGTCACTGCGCTCGGTGTCGCATCCGGGCGTCTACGCCGTGGGCGACGCGGCCGCGATCCACCAGGGGTACGGCGTCATGCACGGCACCTGCCAGAGCGGGATCCCCACCGCGCTGCACGCGGCGGCGTCCATCATGCGGGAGCTGAACGGCAAGCAGCCCAAGGAATTCCGATTCGGCTACGTGCACCAGCCGGTGAGCCTGGGCCGCAACGACGCCGTCATCCAGTTCACCCACGCCGACGACACCCCTGGCGCGGTTCTACTTGGCCGGCCGGTTCGCCGTCGCGTACAAAGAGACGGTGAGTTCCAGCCCGTGGACGACGTACCGCCTGATCAAGGCGCTACCCGCGGTCGGGGCGGCGACCTGGCGGCGTGGTGGCCGGTTGACATCATGAACACCGACCAGCAGACGTTCGCCGACCACCGCAACCTGTTGTTCTCGGTCGCTTACCGCATCCTCGGCTCCGCAGCGGACGCCGAGGACGTCGTCCAGGACGCGTGGTTCAAGTGGTCGGCGGACGACCGCTCACGGGTGTCCGACCCCAAGGCCTATCTCGCGCGGATCGTGTCGAACCTGTCGATGGAGCGGCTGAGGTCGACGCGGTATCAGCGCGAAACCTATGTCGGCCCTTGGCTTCCCGAGCCGATTCTCACCGAGAGCGATGCCACCGATGTCGAGTCGGTGTCGATGGCGATGCTGGTTGTGCTGGAGACGCTCAGCCCGCTGGAGCGCGCGGTGTTCGTGCTCAAGGAGGTGTTCGACTTCGGCTATGCCGAGATCGCCGACGCCGTCGAGCGTTCGGAGTCTGCGGTGCGCCAGGCCGCGCATCGGGCTCGTGAGCACGTCCGCGCCAGGCGGCCGCGGTTCGAGGCCGACCGCGTCAAGAAGCGAGAGGCCACTGAGCGGTTCTTCGCCGCCACGGTGGGCGGTGACATCAACGAGCTCATGGAACTGCTCGCACCGGAGGTCACGCTCTGGACCGACGGCGGTGGCAAGGTTCGCCAGGCCATGCGCCCGATCATCGGCGCGGTCAATGTCGCCAGGTGGATCGCAGGCAATGTCAAACGGCCCTACGAGGGTGTCGAAATCGCTGACATGAAAGCAGAACTCGTCGACATCAACGGCGGCCCCGGCATCGTGATGAGCGGCGGCGGCCGCATCATTGCGACCATCACCGTCGACCTGGACGCCGACGGCCGCATCGCCACCGTTCACAACGTGGCCAACCCGGACAAGCTGCACGCCGTGGCCGACGGGGTGAAACGCGTCTGAGCTAGCGTGACCGGGTGACCAACGCATGGCACCTGCGCACAGGCGGCGCCGAAGACCTGGATCTCGTCGAGCCGCTATGGGTGGCGGTTCATCATCGTCACGCCGAGACCATGCCGGAACTGGGGCCCTACGTCAGCGACGATGAAACGTGGCGCGTGCGGCGCACGCTGTACGAGGAGTTGCTGGCCAAACCGGACACGCTGCTGTTGATCGCGCTCGTCGACGCCACGGCCGTCGGTTACGGGCTCGCGCACGTCCTTCCGGTGGACGAGACATGGATTCCCGACACCTGGAGGACGGGACCGCGCATCGGCGAGATCGAATCACTCAGTGTGGTACCGCAATTCCGCGGCAGCGGGCTAGGCTCGGAATTGTTGCAGCCGGCTCGAGGAGCATCTCGCCGCGCAGGGCGTCGAGGACCTGTTCCTCGGAGCGCTGGCCGGCAACAGCGACGCCATCCGCCTCTATGAGCGGCGGGGATATCGGCCGACGTGGCTTTACTTGTCCCGGTTCGCGGGTAGATAGTGACACAGAAGTGAGTCATACAGGGCAGGGGTGAGTCGGCGCGTGCAGGTCGAAGTTGTTTGTCGGGGGTGCCTGGCAGGATGCGGCGCATGGGTAACGGCGCGGTGCTGTGTGGGCGTAGTGGTTCGCGGTTGCCGCGGCGAGGACACGGTTGTTGTCGACGCCCGGTGCGTCAGCGCGTACGGCAACCAATCAGAGGGCGCCCTCCGTAGCAGCAGTCTTCCGATCTGCCCGGCACGGCCATCACGGTCGTCGGGACGATCGGCAGGCGTGGCCTCGCGCTGGCGATCTGGCGACGGCCGGCAGGACCCCGCATCGGACAGTGGACCGCTGCGGGCACGCCACCGGTCAGGCCGAATTGTCGCGCAGGCCGGGCTGGCAGGCGCGGCAGTTCCGGTTCAGCGACACGCCCGCACCGAGGCGTATCGGTCCACCGGAGAACACCCGTCCGCCGCGGCCAAGACCGTTCGGGCCGCACACCGAGCAGAACTCACTTCTGCTCACTCACCAGGAACGGTCCGGTTTCCATGACCGACATGAAGTATCTGGAGCTCCACGGCGATTGCGTCGCCTACCAGGACGTCGGCACCGGCAGCCACGCCTTGTTGCTGATCCACGGCATGGCCGGGAGCTCCGAGACGTGGCGCGGGGTCATCCCCCAGCTGTCGCGCAAGTACCGCGTCGTCGCGCCCGACCTGCTGGGACACGGGAAATCCGACAAACCGCGGGGCGACTACTCGCTGGGCGCGTTCGCCGTGTGGCTGCGGGACCTGCTCGACGAACTCGGGATTTCCCGCGCCACGGTCGTCGGGCAATCGCTCGGTGGCGGCGTCGCGATGCAGTTTGTCTACCAACATCCGGATTACTGCCAGCGGCTGGTTCTCATCAGCAGCGGCGGCCTGGGCCCGGACGTCGGCTGGACGCTGCGACTGCTGTCTGCCCCCGGGGCCGAGCTGATACTTCCGGCGATCGCGCCGCCGCCGGTCCTGACTGTGGGCAACAAGCTGCGCGGATGGTTCTCCGCGGCCGGGCTTCAGTCGCCGCGGGGCGCCGAAATATGGAGCGCCTATTCGTCGCTGTCCGATGCGAAGACGCGCCAGGCCTTTCTACGGACGCTGCGCTCGGTCGTCGACCCCCGCGGGCAGGCGGTCAGCGCACTGAATCGACTGCATCTGACCTCCGAGTTGCCCACCATGGTCATCTGGGGCGACCAGGACAGGATCATCCCGGTCGGGCATGGATACGCCCTGCACGAGGCGCGCCCGGGAAGCCGGCTCGAGGTGCTGGAAGGCGTCGGCCATTTCCCCCATGTTGAACGCCCCAGCGAAGTGGTGGACCTCCTCGATGACTTCATCAACACAACGGGTCAGTCTAGGGATGTACCGCGCATTCGCAACGATCATTGAGCGCGAGCAGTCGCAAAATGTCCCAACACGCCTAGGTTTTGGGACACTTTGCAGCTGCTCGCGAAACTACTTGGCCCGCAGCAGTCGATAGCCTCCGTAAAGCACCGCAGCCACAAAAAGATTCACGAAGTACGCGATGTCGGCGCCGTGCCACGCCCGCGCGACCGGCCCCTCGATGAGCGTGGTGTGCATGAACGGGATCGCCGCGGCGTAGGCGAGCACGAACACGATCAACGCGGCTGCGGCGTCGCGACGATCCGTGCGTTCTTCGGCGGGGTTGATGGTCACCCGGCCGCGGGTGCGGATCAGCCAGTCGATGACGACCACCGCGACGAACGCCGGAATCCAATAGCTCACCAGCAGCAGCACATCGGTGAACCGCGTCGCGGTGTCGGCAGCGTGCAGCCACAGGATCAACGCGAACGCCAGCACCGTCACGATGACCGCCGACACCGGCCGTCGCACCCGCACGCCAATCGTCTGCAACGCCAGCGACCCGCTGTAGTCGTTCATCACCCCGGAGCCGATCGACGCCACCGCGATGACGAGCATGGCCAGCCCACCCAGGAGCCCGCCGCCCATCACCGATCGCACTCCCTCGGCGGTGTGCTCGCCGATCGCGCCGGCCGCGGCGATGCCGATGCCCTGAACGAAGATGTACGCCAACACGATTCCGGCGAAGGTGAATCCGAACACCCGGGCGCGCGACGAATTCGGACGGCAGGTAGCGACTGAAGTCGGCGGCGTAACTGGCCCATGACACCGCGAGGCTGAACGCGATGGTCACCTCCAGTACGAACGCGCCGGCAAGATCGGCGCCGTAGCACGCTCGTCGGCGCGATGACCTCATGCCCGCCAACGAGTTTCACCGCGAACACCACGAACGTCACGAACAGCACCACGGTCAACACCGCCTGCAACCGGTGGATCAAGCTCGTAGCCGAAGAAGCCGACGGCGCCCTGCACACCCAGCACGATCAGAACCGCCACCCAGAACGGGATGCCGAGCAGCACCGCAGCGCTTCCCCGCCGAACAGCCCGACGAGCGCGTCCCAGGCGATCGAGGACAGCCACTGCAGGGCGGCGGGCACAACGACGCCGCCGCCGAACGCCATCCGTGAGTTGGGCAGCTGCACCGGTCCCGGTGCGCGGGCCCCACGTCGACAGGTAGGCGACGACGAGTGAACCCAGCACGGTGCCGATCACCATTGCGAGCAGTCCCAGCCAGAAGCCGAGCCCCAGCACGATCGCGAGCGTGCCGGTGAACACGCCGGTCATGTTGACCTGCGGCGCGAACCACACGGTGAACAGCCGGGCAGGCGTGCCGTACCGCTGATCCTCGGCGATGGGCGCGATGCCGTGCGTCTCGACCGACAGATCGCCTGCGGCGGCCGGCCGGTGGCCGCTGAAGGTCGGTTCGGTCAGCGCGCTCGAAGTGTCTGCGGCCCGGGTGACATGTGTCTCATTCGACCACAGGCGGCACCCGAAACCTGTCGGTCCCCTGGCACAGTATGGGCACATGGCCACAATCCTTAAGGAAGTACAGATTCACGCGTCGCCTCAACTCGTTTGGGACGCCCTGCGCGACGTCGGCGCGCTACACACGCGCCTTGCTCCCGGCTTCGTGGTGGATACGCGACTGGACGGCAACGCACGCATCGTCACATTCGGGAACGGCATGATCGTCCGCGAAGACATCGTGTCGGTGGACGATGCCACACACCGGGTCGCCTGGGCCATCATCGGTCAGCAGTTCCACCACTACAACGGCGCGGCCCAGGTTGAAGTGAATGATGACGGCAGCACGGACTTCTGCTGGACCGTCGACCTGCTACCCGACGAGGCGGCCGGGGACGTTGACGCGATGATGGATGCAGGCATGGCCGTAATCAAGAGGACCATGGAACAGGCCTGAGCAATACGCCCGCACAATCGAAGCAGGAATGGTGGCTCCAATGCTTCGACTGGTCTTGCTGGGAAGCGGGGCGATGAATTCACCCCGCTACCGACCCGCCGGACTCCTAGTCACATGGGCGGGGCACCGCGTGATGCTCGACGGCGGAGGCGCCGCCGACCCTGGCGCGCCGCTGGACGCATGGCTCGTCTGCGACGACAAGGCGGAGCTGATGCCGCAGATCCGACCGCGGGCGGCCGAGCTGGGCGTGCGTCCGGCCGTCGACTGCTTCGACGCCGACGACGTGCGGATACGGCCGCTGCCGGTGCAGCACACCTCGCATCCGACCGTTGGCTATCTGATCGAGACTGCGTCGCAGCGCGCCGCGTGGGCGCCCGAGTTCTGGACATTCCCGGATTGGGCGGCAGGGGCCGACCTGATGTTCGCCGACGCGGCAGGGTGGAACCGGCCGATCCGATTCGCGCGGGGTGTCGGCGGCCACGCATGTGTACGCGATGTCGCGGACGAGGCCCGGCGCGCAGGAGTTCGGCGGTTGGTGTTCGCCCACATCGGGCGGCCCAGCATCCGGGCCATCGACCGCGGCGAGCGTCCGTCATTCGGACAATGGGGCCACGATGGCGCCGAGTTCAGGCTGCGCTGAGTCCTTGAGATCCGCCGCGAGGCCTTCGGACCCGACATACGGTGGCGCCATGGTGCAGTACCTCGATCCAGGACCGATCGCATTCGACGCGGTGATCGAGCGCCCCGACCAACCCGGGGCCTACGTCGCCTTTCCGTTCAGCGCGATGGACGTGTACGGCGTCCGCGCACGCGTTCCGGTCAAGGTTCGCTTCGATGACGCGGTGGACTACACGGGCTCGCTGGCTCCATATGGCGGACGGCATCTGCTCGGTGTGCGCAAGGACATCCAAGCGGCCCTTGGCAAGACCCACGGAGACACCGTGCATGTCGAGGTCCGCCTCGACACGAGCCGTGCCGAGGTCATCAAGAAGTAGGGCTCTTGACGCCGTGGACCGCCCACGCTTTACGGCGGCCGGCGCTGCGACCTTCGACGCGGACGCCGTCGAAACCCGCTGTGCGGCACTGTGCTGCGAAGGACTCGGCCTGCTGTTCGGTCCACCCATGGCTGGCGATGCCGGTCGCGTCGGGCGCCACCTGACGCTCGATCGCGAGCAGCCGCCCTCCCGGGGCCAGCACCCGGTGCGCCTCCGCGAGTCCCTTGGTGACGTCCTTCCAGTGGTGCACCGTCGCCAACGACCACACGACGGTCGCCGAGCCGGTCGGCACCGGCAGGCTCTCGGCAGCACCCTCGGCCCAGACGATGCCGTCGCGCCCGCGAGTAACGGCACGAGCCACCCGAAGCATCACCGACGCCGGGTCGATGCCGGTTGCGCGTGCCCCCCGGCGGGCGGCTGCCCTGACGGCAACGCCTGGGCCGCAACCGATGTCGACAACGTGATCGGCCGCCGACACGGATGCGATGTCCACCGCCAGCCGTGCGTTCGTCCGTCCCATCGCCAGGAAGAGCAAGCTGCCGAGCAACCCCGCCACACCGGAGAAGCCCCGGTAGTCGGCGTGATGGTTGACCGCTTGTATAGGCGCAGCGTTCATGTCCCCACTGTGCCGCTTCAAGTGGACTTGAAGTCAAGCGCCAAGACCAGTTGCATTGCCCGTCCGCGCACTACTCTGGCCTGCATGCCAGAGCAACGATCGATGTGGAGCGGTGGGACACTCGCCCGGATCGGGTCCGGCGCCTACGACTTTGGAGCGGAACGTGAATGGTTCGCCAGGCCCGCCGGACTTGCGTTGTGGGGCACCGACACCCGGATGTTCTACGACAGCATCCGAACTATCGGCGAACTACCGGACGGTTCGGCCGTCCTCGATGTCCCGTGTGGCGGCGGGGTCGCACTGCGCGGCCTGCGACCCGGCCAGAGCGTGCGCTACGTCGCCGCCGACATCTCCACCGACATGCTCGCTCGCGCTCGCGCCCGAGCCGCCGCGCTCGGCCGCGACGACATCGAGTTCGTCGAGGCCGATATTGAGCGGATGCCGTTCGACGACAACGAGTTTGACCTGTGCGTGTCCTACAACGGCTTGCATTGTCTTCCCGACCCGGCCGCCGCGGTCAGGGAAATCGCCCGCTGCCTCAAGCCAGGAGGTCGACTGCTCGGCGACTCGGTCGTGCGCGGCGCCGGATCAAGACAGGATCTGGCGATCATCGTCTTCCGCCGTGCTGGAGCGTTCGGCGTCGGCGGTACCGTCGACGAGCTGCGTGGCTGGCTTACCGATGCGCGTCTGAGAGTCGACCGCCTCGAATGCTCCGGTGCGATAGCACATTTCACCGCGACGGTCACATGACCACGCCCCAAACGCACTCCGCCGACGGTCGGCCGCGGGCGCGCGGACTCGGCATCGGGCTACCCGGAGAGCCGGGCCCGCTCAACGCCATCACCGACGTCGCCGGCGTCGAAGTCGGCGTCACGACCTTGATCAGTGGCGACGCGGTACCGCACCGGCGTCACCGCGATCCTCCCGCGCGGCCGCGACGGCGTCGGCCAGCCCTGCGCCGCCGGCTGGTATTCGCTCAACGGCAACGGCGAGATGACCGGCACCACATGGATCGAAGAGGCCGGATCGTTCAATCTGCCGATCGTGCTGTCGAATACGCACGCGGTCGGTGCCTGCCACACAGGAGTCATCAGCTGGGTCAACCGCGTCAACCCGCTGCTCGCGCGGCAATGGCTGCTGCCGGTGTGCGCGGAAACATGGGACGGCTACCTCAACGACATCAACGGCGGTCACGTCCGCCCCGAGCACGTCGAATCGGCGCTTGACGCCGCGGCAAGCGGCCCGGTCGCCGAGGGATCGGTCGGCGGCGGAACCGGGATGAACTGCTACGAGTTCAAGGGTGGCAACGGCACCGCGTCCCGATTGGTCCGCTACGGCCGGCATACCTTCACCGTCGCCGCATTCGTTCAGGCCAACTTCGGCTCACGCGCCGAATTGACCGTCGCCGGAAGACATGTCGGGCCGGAGTTGCTCGACGACAATCCGCTATCCAGCGGCTGGTTCGAGGTCGACCTCGGACTCAAACCGCCGCCCGGCGCCGGTTCCGTCATCGCCATCGTGGCCACCGACGCTCCCCTGCTGCCCGGGCAATGCAAGGCGCTGGCGCGACGGGTCCCGATGGGCCTTGCCAGCACCGGAACGGCGGGCAGCCACTTCTCCGGCGACATCTTTCTTGCCTTCTCGACCGCCGACGTGCCCGGGCTGGCCAGCACGTTTCCCGTCGGCGCGGTCGGGTGACGACGAGTTCGGCGCGATCACGTTCGTCCCGTGGGGCCGGATGGACGAGCTGTCCACCGCGGTCGTGCAGTCCGTGGAGGAAGCGGTCCTCAACGCGTTGGTCGTCAACGACGACATGGTCGGCCGCGACGGACACCGCTCACCGCGGCTCCCCCACGACCGGCTCGTGGCGCTGTTGGCCGAAGGGACATAATCGGAAGAACTGCTAACGATCGGAGCTGGTGTGGTCGAGACCGATGCGACGCGGTCCACCACCCTGGGCGCTCCGCCGGTTAGACGGCCCCGGCTGCTGGTCGCGGGGCTGAGCGTGGTGGTGCTGACGGTCGCCGTCCTGCAGACCGCGGTGGTTCCCGTCCTCGGCATCATCGCCGAACAACTCGACGCGTCGACCGTCGCGGTGAGCTGGGCGGTCACCGCGAACCTGCTGGCGGCCGCCGCGGCGACACCGTTGATCGGCCGGCTGGCCGACCTGCACAGCAAGAAACGCGTGCTGCTCGTGGTGCTCGCCCTCGTGCTGGTGGGCTCGGTGCTGGCGGCCGTCACCTCGTCGCTGGCGCTGCTGATCGTGGGTCGGGTGCTGCAGGCCGCCTCCTTTGGCCTCTATCCGATCAGCGTCGCGATCCTGCGTGAGGAGTTGCCCCCGGAGCGGGTCGGATCCGCGATGGCGGTGATGTCCGGGACGTTGGGGTTCGGCGGCGGCACCGGACTCGTGGTGGTCGGGCTGCTGATGACCGGCGACGCCGGATATCACCGCGTCTTCTGGCTCACGACGGCGTTCACCATCGTCGTCATCGCGATCGTGGTGCTGCTCGTGCCCGCCCGCGCACGCACGTCGAACGGGACCATCGACTGGCTCGGCGCCGCCGGTCTGGGCGCGGGCCTGTCGGCGATCTTGCTGGCGATCACCCAGGGCAACTCATGGGGCTGGGCCTCACCGGCCACGCTTGGCTGTACGGCTAGCGGAATCGCCGTGCTGACCGGCTGGTGGCTGTGGGAACGCCGCGCCAAGCAGCCGCTGGTGTCCATTCGCATGCTCACCCGGCGCGCGATGTTGTTCACCAACCTCGCCACCATCTTCGTCGGCATGGGGTTGTACTTCGCCTTCCTTGGCATGACGCAGTTCGTCCAGATCCCCCGCGAGACAGCGGGATACGGCTTCTCGGCAACCGTCCTGGAAGCCAGCGTCGTCTACTTGCTGCCGGGCGCCCTGACCGGCTTTGTCGTCGCGATGGTCAGCGGGCGGTTCATCGACCGCTACGGCGCCCGACCCGTCCTCATGGTCGCGGCCGTCTCCGGCATCGCCGGGTTCTTGTTCATCGCTCTGGCTCATTCGGCGGCGTGGCAGGTCATCGCGGCGGGCATTCTGGCCAACGGCTACATCGCCCTGGGTTACGGCGCGCTGCCCGCGCTCGTCGTCAGCGAAGTCGAGGCAGGCGAAACCGGCGTGGCCACAAGCATGAACGCCATCGCCCGCACCATCGGCAGCTCGACCGCCGCCGCGGTTGTCGCGGTCATGCTCGGCAGCCCGGCGGCCAACATCGTGCCGCCCGAAAGCGGCTTCGTCGCGATATTTCTCGCCGGCGCCGCGACCGCCGCCCTGGCGATGGTGCTGATCGCGCTGACCCGTCCGCGGCTGCGACGTGTTGAATCCGTTGAGGCGCGATACGAATCCCGTGCCATGAACCACGAATGGGGCTAGGCGTCCGAGTTTCTGCCGCGGCGAGCGCTCACCCTGGTACGACTTTGAGGCCTGAAACCGTACGACGCTGAGCGCTCGCGCTACTGCTAGCGCAGCGCGGCCAGGTTCGTCACCGACTTGCGCACGTCGGACTCCAGCACCTTGGCGACCAGATTGCCGATCCGGGTGTTGAGCAGGCCGCCGGTCAGGTCCGCGACGACCTGAAACGGTCGAACCGTCGCCTCGTCGTCCTTCACGCACAGCCGCAGCGCGATGCAGACGGCCGGCCTGCCCCTGCCGACGAGCTCGATCTCCTTGGGCTCGTCGTAGCGGGTGACGCACCAGTGGATGACGTTGCGGAAGCCCTTCACCTTGATCAGCGAAGACACGCAGGTGCCAACCTCGACCTGCGACGGGACCTCGCTGCGCCAGCCTCCGAAGATCGTCAGCCACTCGTCGAAGCGGCGCAGGTCCGACGCGAGCGCCCAGGCCCGTTCCGGACTCAGATCCGACGACACCGCCACATCAACCGTTGCCATCCCGTAGTGCTACCCGGCGGCGCGCCCGGGATAAACGACCTAACGGTTTCCCACGTCAGTCGCCGGATCGGCTGCGAAACTAACGAGGCAACCTCTGATCGCACACCCAGCCGGCCGCCGGGGGTCAGGCCGTGGGCAATCACGCCCGTTTCGGCGGATTCTCTCGGTTGCCAAAGCAAACAACGAAGGATTCCATTGTAGAAATGTAAATTCGTTGCGGAATCGCTTGCGAAGGACCGCGTGATCCGCGATTGTTTACCCACAGCTTTACGAAGCTGTCAATGAGGAGGATCCGCCCTGACCGGCACGCACACCACCGCTGTAGATCAAACAGGACGAGACGGGGCCACCCGCGCCAAGGGCGGCCCGGTCATCGAGATCGACCATGTCACCAAGCGCTTCGGCGACTACGTCGCCGTGGCCGACGCCGACTTCTCCATCGCGTCGGGTGAGTTCTTCTCGATGCTGGGACCGTCCGGCTGCGGCAAGACCACCACGCTGCGGATGATCGCCGGCTTCGAGACCCCGAGCGAAGGCGCCATCCGGCTCGAAGGCGCCGACGTCTCGCGGGTGCCGCCCCACAAGCGCAACGTCAACACCGTGTTCCAGCACTACGCGCTGTTCCCGCACATGACGGTGTGGGACAACGTCGCCTACGGCCCGCGCAGCAAAAAGAAGGACAAGGGCGAGGTGCGCAAGCGCGTCGACGAACTGCTGGAGATCGTGCGGCTGACCGACTTCGCCGAGCGCAAGCCCGCCCAGTTGTCCGGCGGCCAGCAGCAGCGAGTCGCGCTCGCGCGGGCGCTGGTGAACTACCCCAGCGCGCTGCTGCTCGACGAACCGCTGGGCGCGCTCGACCTGAAGTTGCGCCAGGTGATGCAGTTCGAGCTCAAGCGCATCCAGCGCGAAGTCGGGATCACGTTCATCTACGTGACCCACGACCAGGAAGAGGCGCTGACGATGAGCGACCGGATCGCGGTGATGAACGCCGGCAACGTCGACCAGATCGGCACCCCCACCGAGATCTACGACCGGCCCTCGACGGTGTTCGTCGCCAGCTTCATCGGGCAGGCCAACCTGTGGCCCGGCAAGCAGACCGGCCGCACCAACCGCGACTTCGTCGAAGTCGACGTTCTCGGAACGACATTGAAGGCCCGTCCCGGCGAGACGACGATCGAGCCGGGTGGCCAGGCCACGCTGATGGTGCGCCCGGAGCGCGTCCGCGTCTCGATGGACGCGCCGACGGGTGACGTCGCGACGGTGCGGGCCACGGTGCGCGACCTGACGTTCCAGGGACCGGTGCTGCGGCTGTCGCTGGTCGCTCCCGATGAGTCGCCGATTCTGGCCCACGTCGGCCCCGAGCAGGAGCTGCCGATGCTGCGTCCCGGCGACCAGGTACACGTCTGCTGGGCGCCCGACGCCTCGCTCGTGCTGCCCGCTGCCGATATCCCGACGACCGAGGACCTCGAGGAGATGCTCGACGACTCCTAGGTCGCACCGCTTTCCCTTCCTTCACATCGACGAAAGGCACAGTCGCCATGCCCTCCAATGACATTGATCCCCGCCTCCTCGCCCGACTCGCGACCAACCGGACTTCGCGCCGTCGGTTCATCGGCGGCGGCGCCGCAGCCGCGGCGGGACTCGCCCTGGGCGGGTCCTTCCTCGCCGCATGCGGGTCGGATGAAGGCGCCGCTCCCGGCACCACGACCACGCAGGACGCCGGGCCCGCCAGCGGCACGCTGCGGATCTCGAACTGGCCGCTGTACATGGCCGACGGGTTCGTCGCGGCCTTCCAGACCGCGTCGGGCATCACCGTCGACTACAAGGAAGACTTCAACGACAACGAGGAGTGGTTCGCCAAGGTCAAGGAGCCGCTGTCGCGCAAGCAGGACATCGGCGCCGACCTGGCCGTGCCGACCACCTTCATGGCCACCCGGCTGCACAGCCTCGGCTGGCTCAACGACATCAGCGACGCCGGCTGGTCCAACAAGAAGAACCTTCGTCCAGACTTGCTGGAGGCCAGCGTCGATCCGGACCGCAAGTTCAGCGCACCGTACATGTCGGGCCTTGTCGGACTGGCCTACAACCGCGCCGCCACCGGCCGCGACATCAAGACCATCGACGACATGTGGGATCCCGCTTTCAGGGGCAAGGTCAGCATGTTCTCGGATGCGCAGGACGGTCTCGGCATGATCATGCTGTCGCAGGGCAGTTCGGTTGAGGAGCCCAGCACTGAGTCGGTGCAGAAGGCGGTCGACCTGGTGCGCGAACAGAAGGACAGGGGCCAGATCCGCCGCTTCACCGGCAATGACTATGCCGACGACCTCGCAGCGGGCAATGTGGCTATCGCGCAAGCATATTCGGGTGACGTCGTGCAGCTGCAGGCCGACAATCCCGATCTGCAATTCGTCGTACCAGAGACCGGCGCAACGACTTTCGTCGACACCATGGTGATCCCGTACACCACGCAGAACCAGAAGGCCGCCGAAGCGTGGATCAACTACGTGTACGACCGGGCCAATTACGCCAAGCTCGTCGCCTTTGTGCAGTACGTTCCGGTGCTGTCGGACATGACCGAGGAGCTCAACAAGATCGATCCGGCCCTTGCGAGCAACCCATTGATCAACCCGCCGCAGGACGTCCTGGCCAAGTCGAAGGGCTGGGCGGCGCTCACCGACGAGCAGACGCAGGAATACAACACCGCCTTCGCCGCGGTCACCGGCGCCTAGCCGATGGCCGGCGTCGCCACCAGCGGTCGACAGCGCAGCAGGATCGCGCCCTATTTGATGATCCTGCCTGCGCTGGCGTATCTCGCCGTGTTCTTTGTGGTGCCGTTCTTCTCGTTGGCGCGCACGTCGCTGTCGGCGTCGGGTGGATCGGTGTTCATGCCGACGCTCTCGTTCGCGTGGGACTTCGGCAATTATCTCGAGGCGTTCACCCGATACCAGGATCAGATCCTGCGGTCGTTCATCTACGCCGTCACCGCCACGGTGCTGTGCGTGGTGCTGGCGTTCCCGCTGGCGTACGTGATCGCGTTCAAGGCGGGCCGGTTCAAGAATCTGATCCTGGGCTTGGTGATCCTGCCGTTCTTCGTGACGTTCCTGATCCGCACCATCGCGTGGAAAACCATTCTGGCCGACGACGGTTGGGTGGTCAGCGCGCTGGACACCATCGGGTTGCTGCCCAGCGACGGACGGCTGCTGTCGACGAGTTGGGCGGTGATCGGCGGGCTCACCTACAACTGGATCATCTTCATGATCCTGCCGCTGTACGTCAGCCTGGAGAAGATCGACCCGCGGTTGATCGAGGCGTCGAAGGACCTGTACTCGTCGAACACCCGCAGCTTCACCAAAGTGATTCTGCCGCTGGCGATGCCGGGCCTGCTCGCGGGCAGCCTGCTGGTGTTCATCCCCGCTGCCGGTGACTTCATCAACGCCGAGTATCTGGGCAGCACGCAGACGACGATGATCGGCAACGTGATCCAGCAGCAGTTCCTGGTGGTCAAGGACTACCCCGCCGCCGCGGCGCTGAGCATGGTGCTGATGTTGTTCATCCTGGCCGGGGTGCTGATGTACACCCGCGCGCTGGGCACGGAGGACCTGGTATGACGGCCGCCGATCCCCTGCAGGCCGCGGCGGTGCCCACCGCGATCGGCCCGGCTACCGAAGCCAAAACCGTTAAGGGCAGCCCGAAGTGGGGCGACATCCTGCTGCGGATCGTCGCCGGGCTGGTGCTGTTGTACCTGTTCCTGCCGATCTTCGTGATCGTGCTGTTCTCGTTCAACAATCCGCAGGGCAAGTTCAACTACAGCTGGCAGGGTTTCACGCTGGACAACTGGCTGGACCCGTTCAAGTACCCGGCGCTGACCAATGCGATGAAGCTGAGCATCAACGTCGCGGCGGTGTCGACCTTGGTCGCGTTGGTGTTGGGTTCGCTGGTTGCGATAGCGCTTGTGCGCCAGCGGTGGCGGGGCCAACGGGCGGTCGACACGTTCCTCATCCTGCCGCTGACCGCTCCCGAGGTGGTCATGGGTGCCGCGCTGCTGGTGCTCTTCCTCGACCTCGGCTGGGCGACGGGTTATACGACGATCGTGCTGGCGCACATAGCGTTTGAGGTCAGCTTCATCGCGATGACGGTGCGCGCCAGGATGCGAGGGTTCGACTGGACGCTGGAGGACGCCTCGATGGACCTCGGCGCGAACGCCACCCGAACGTTCTTCAAGGTGACGCTGCCGCTGATCATTCCGGGCATCGTCGCGGCGGGCATGTTGTCGTTCGCGCTGTCGCTCGACGACTTCATCATCACGTACTTCGTCAGCGGGTCGACGGTGACCTATCCGCTGTACGTGAACGCCGCGGTGAAAGCGGCGGTGCCGCCGCAGATCAATGTGCTCGCGACCGCGATCCTGGTGATCAGCCTTGTTCTGCTGGCGGTGGGAACTCTCTACCGGCGCAAGCGAATCGCAGGCTAGTCCAGTGTCACGGTGACCTTGACGCGGCCTTGCGCGTCGCGGTCGGCTACCGCGTGGCCAGTGCGGTCGGCGCCGTCGAGCTTGAGCAACGTGATGGGGCCGCCGTCGCCGAGGAAGTTGCGCCACCACGACTTGGCGTCGGGTGACATGACATTGATGGTGAGGGTGTCGCCAGAGCGGCGATAGCCGACTGGCGTCTCGATTGTCCTGCCCGATCGCCGGCCGACATAGCGGATGTTGATCATGCCGCGGCGTACCAATGAGCCGACCAAGGGGGCGTTGATCAACCCGACGAACAGTTTGTTGACGATGCCGACGATGGGCGAAGCGAACATTCCAGTGGCCATGGGCGCAGGTTAACAGCCGACTTCGGCGGGCACCGGCGCTGGACGGGCACCGGTGCGCGCCGCCCCGATTCCGGCGGCGACCACAAAACAGATCCCGACTACGCCCGCCACGCCGGGCACTTGGTGCAGCATCAGCAGGCCGACGATCATCGCGAACGCCGGCTCCATGCTCATCAGCGTGCCGAACGCGGCCGTGGTCAACCGCCGCAGCGCCAGCATCTCCAGCGTGAAGGGCACGACCGGCAACAGAATCGCAAGACCGATCCCGATCAGCAGAATCTCGGGCGTCATTCGATCGAACACCCATGGACCCACGGCGATTGTCGCCACGAGGCCGGCGACCGGCATCGACACCGCCAGTCCGTTGATCCCGACCACTTCGTCGCCCACTCGTTGCGTGAGCAGAATGTAGGCCGCCCAGCACACTGCCGACGCGAGTGCATACATCACTCCGACTGGGTCGACGGTGCCCGTCCACGGCTCGGTGAGCATCAAGACACCGACCGCGGCTACTCCCGGCCATATCAATCGGCCGCGGCCGCGGCCATGCACCACGGCGACGCCCAGGGGGCCGAGAAATTCCAGCGCACTGGCGGTGCCCAGCGGAATCCGGTCGACCGCGGCCATGAACAGCAGCGTGATTGCCGCAGTCACCACGCCCAGCACAACGCAGACGCCGAAGGTGGACCGAGTGAACGCGACCGGCCGTGGCCGGACGATGACGAGCAACAACACCCCGGCCCAGGCCAGCCGCAGCCATGCTGCGCCCTCGACACCGATTTGGTCGATCAGCGTGACGGCGATCGCCAGGCCCACCTGGACGCACAGCATGGAGCCCATCGCCATGAAGGCACCGGTGCGGGCCTGGTTCGTCATCACTCCGTCATTGAACGGTAGAAGGACCGTTCACGTCCACGTGATTTTCCTGGATATACCGTTCATGAATCATGAACGGTTTCCCGTGCGGTTCGACCGGCGCAGGTCGCCACCAGCCGCCCACCGGTGACGATCACGAAACTCTGTGTGCTGCAATGGATCGAGAGTTTGCGCCGCTAGCCATCGTCCGACCCGTCCTGCCGGAGGACGAACTCGTGCATACCGGGGCACAGTGAAGGCCAGCACGCCACGCTCGGGTGCGTAGACCAGGCCCTTCTTGATGAGTTCGTTGCGCGCGACTGAGAGGTCACTGGCACGTGACTTCTGCATCCGAGACGCCAGGGCCGACACCGTCGCTCCCCGTCTCCCGCCTAGGTCGGCCAGTCGCGCAGCAGGTCACGTCGCTGCTGTGGCGCGTACCCACCGTGAGCGGTAGAGCCCGTCGTCGACCTCGCGGCGCGCGTCACGCATTCCTACCCGAACGTCGTCAACGCTGATCGGAGAGCTGATCGCGTTGTCCCACACGTGTTTACCGATCGCCTGCAGGAAGTACGGATACCTGCCGGCGACGCCAGCGGCCATCTCCAACGCTGTGTCGTCGCATTCCACCCCAAGGGCACGCGTCGGGATCGTCAGCGCATCGACCGCCGCCTGGTCGTCGAGCCGTCCGACATAACGAAAGCGCTCAAACCGGGCTTCACAACTTCTGTTCAGCCACTGCGGCGCATTGCTTGAGGATTACGACCCGCGATTCCCTGGCGTGATGGCTAGGGACCGTTGCGAACCGGTGTAAGTGAGTGTTTGTCGGGGTTGGCCATTCAGGCGGGCGATGACTCGGTGCGGCGTAAGCCTGACCAGAATTTGCCCAGGAACCGCATTCCTTTCAGTGAATTCTTCTACGTTTTCTGCGCCGACGTACCGCAGTGCAATGGCGGAGGCAAAGCGGCGCAGCTCTGCAGGTTGCTCGGTCGTGGTGACTGTGCCCTCAACGATTACGAATGGATAAGGGGGTGTCTCTTCGTCGACAGTCGCTGATGCGATACCGGTCCTGCGCAGCGTCCTGCCTTTCACACTGTCGAGCGCTGTCACGAAGACGAGATCATCACCGTCGAGCACGAAAGCGATGGGCGCAATATGCGGTCGGCCGTCTGTACGGACTGTCGCGACTTTCGCTGTCCGCGTTCCCGCGGCGACGAAGGTACGCCAGGGTGGCTCAGTGCTCTCATGTTCGTCCGTCACGTTATGGCTTCCCTTCAAGAATTGATAATGCGCATCCGTCATCCCGAGGTATGCCCCCGCTGTAACGATCAGTTGCCGCACGGACGATCAGTCTTGGGATGTCGTTCCGGCCGTTACGTAGTTGGCGACCGTTTCTGCGATCTGGCGATCCCTGGCACAGCCGGAGGCGGAAAGTCCTGCAATCACGCTGCGCTGGTTGGCTTCAGGCTGATTCTGGGACATTTTCGCCTTGCCCTCCCAGCGTGAGATGTTCAGCTCGATACCTACAACTGCCCGCAGCTGACCCTCGACGAATGATTCGGGGGCGTCGCCGACCGACCACGGCTGGTTCCGGCCATGCTCATGGTGATCACTCAGCGAGGTCACATGCCGCATCAGCCAAGCGGGATCGTCGTGCACCTGCAGCTGCCCATACACGTTGACGAGTTCATAATTCCAGGTGGGCACCACCTTTCGGGTCTCTGCTTTTGTCGCATACAACGACGGCGAGACGTACCCGTTAAGACCGAGGAACATCGCCACCGACTCCACTCCGGGTTCCACCTGCCGCCAATGCGGATTGGGGCGAGCAAGATGCGCGAGCAGACTGTTGCGATGAGGGTCATAGATCATCGGCAAGGGGGTTACGAGGAGCCCATCGGTGCTGGGGGTGACCAACAGCGCCAACCCCGCAGAATTCAGGAAGTCGACGATCTGATCGTCGGTGAGCTGGAACTTGCGGGGGATGTACACGGGCCGAGCGTACCATTTGTCCTAGGACAAAAGAAAGCCGAGTCATGGGTGCTGGTATCAGGGGCAAGACCGCCAACTCGATCGCCGAGAGCGTGCGTGGCCTCATCGTGCGAGGGCATCTGAAGCCAGGTGACTCACTACCGCCGATCCGCGCGCTGGCGGCAGACCTCGGCGTCAACCGCAACACAGTCGCTGCCGCATACCGCCTGATCGTCGCCGCCGGCGCCGCTGAAACACACCGCCGCGGGGGGACTGTCATCACAGCGCTCCCCAACCAAGAAGCAGAGTTGCTCCCTGCCGCGGGAGCGATTGATCTGGCCAGCGGAAACCCCGACCCGCGTCTGCTGCCTGACATCAGGGCAGCAATCGCGGCCGCCCCGTACCAAGACGTTCTCTACAACGCGCCGGCCATCGACCCGACGTTGCGCGACGCTGCGCACCGTCTTTTCGGCGGAGATGCGCCGAGCGGAAAGCTCGCAATCACACATGGTGCCGTCGACGCGGTAGAGCGAGTGCTCGACACGCACTTGATCCGCGGTGACGTCGTCGCACTCGAAAACCCGTGCTTCCTTGCAAGTATCGGAACATTACGCATCAACGGATTTCGGACCGCCGCCGTGCCGGTCGACGAACACGGCATGACACCTCACGGGCTTGACCAAGCACTCCGCCGCGGCGCCCGGGCAGTCATCGTCACGCCCCGTGCCCACAACCCCACGGGAGTGACCCTCACGGCTAAGCGTGCGCACGAGTTGCGCGAAGTCCTCCGCGAATACCCCGAAGTGCTGCTGATCGAGGATGACCACTTCTCCATGGTGTCAGCACACCGCTATCACCGAATCACCCCCGATACGACCCGACGATGGGCACTGATCAGGTCAGTGGCCAAATTTCTCGGACCAGACCTGCGAATTGCGCTCGTCTACTCTGACGAGTCCACAGCGAACTCGATCGGCGCCCGCCTCCGGTCGGGCAAGACCTGGGTCAGCCATCTACTCCAAGCCGCAACAGCACAACTCCTCACAGATCCTGTCGCCATGAATCTCGTGCAGACCGCCCGCGCCACCTATCAACAGCGTACCCGTATCCTAACCAAAGAGCTTCGCGCACATAGCCTTACAGCACTAGGAAATCCGGACGGACTCAACGTGTGGATCGACGTCGCAGCTGAGGCCGACACCAACATGATCCACGCCAAACTCACCCATGCCGGATGGGCCAGTCCAGCCCGGGCAGATCTTCGCTGTCAACGGCGCTGAACGCCGCAACGGAATCCGCGTCACCACGTCGACCCTTGAAGCTTCTGCTGCGGAAGCTTTCGCGCGTACTCTCGCCTCAATACTGTGAACGTTGAAGATGATGATGAACCCAACCGGCCAAGTGGTTCACCTATCAGGATCCGGTCCGAGCCTGGAAACGCCAATTGAACGACGTCAGGGATCGTGGCAATTACTCAAAGAACACGGACCAGTAGTGTGAGGAAGTTTCCAGGCGCGCATGGCAATTGACCTATTTCGGGTCGACTACCTATCCTTTCGCCATCGTGATAGCGCCGTGCGCCAAGAATCGGCCAAATGAGTGACGCGTACCAGGCCCTTCCACCTCAGCACGCCGACGAGACCTCTGCCGCCATGACCAACCTGGCGGCAGCTGTCCAGAAGAAGTTGTCCATGAAGGCGCATTCGACCTCGGCCTCGTATGTTTCGCACCCAGTCATTTGTCAGCTCGCCAGCGAGCGCGAGGACGGGTGGGGTGAGTGGACCATATCGCCGGGGGGTTCCGCCCAGCGGAATCGGATCCGCAGATTCGCCACCCACCCGATGACTGTGCGGCCGCCGCGGCAGCGGTTTTGGTGGGCGACGGTCATGACACCGTCGCCTATGACATCGCCGGCCCGCGCCTGCTCGACGTCGAGGTGATCGCCGCTGCGTTGGCCGAGCGCTATGGCCGACCGGTTCGGCACGATCATCAGTAGCTGGCTGTTCCACTCGCTCCACTGGCGGCCCGATCCGCTGGCCATTAACTGGTACCTCTTTGACGCCGGAGCGCTGTCCTCGAACTATCGAGAATTCGCCACGAAAATGAGACAAAACCGCTCGCCACAACAGTGAGACAACGACAAATTCGCTGTTCAGGACGTCAGTGGTCGCCACCAAGTTTGAGACCCGACATGTGGTGTCGGGTCTCAAAGTTTGTGGCGAAATCTCACGCGAAATGGCGAATGATGGCGAATTCGCCATGTCAGTGAGACAACGGGCTCGGGCGAGCCTATCCAGAAATACGGCTCGGCAAAGCTGCGCCAAGGTGCCAGGGCGCAGCACACTCGCCGGGCCTCTTGTGCTCACCAATCAACAGGTTGAGGTGATCGCGATATCGGCGCTGGCCGCCGTCTTCGTCGGATTCGAACGCTAGGGTCGTCCTCTCTTGCCGGCGTTGAAGAGCTGCACCTTATAGAAGCGGACACCGTAACTGGGCACGAGAAAACCTTCCCTTCAGCGGGCGCGACGCGGGCCGCTGCTAATCGGGAAGCGTAGAGAGATTACTTGCCCGGGGGGCAAGCTCCTTCTCATCCTCTGACGCTAAGGCGCAACCCCCGGCGGCGCCTCGGCGCGATCTGAGTTCGGTTGGTCGTTCCAGCCGACGCTGCGGACGACGTCGAACCACGTCACCGGCAGCGTCGTCCGGTACATCAGCTGATGCAGGTGGTCGGGGAATGTCAGAGGAGGCCCCTTTGTCGGGTTGTCCTCGACTTGCCGCGCAATGACTTCGGCCAGCGCGTAGCCGAGGTCGTGGCGTGGCGGTCCCCGACGGCGCCTCCATCGACCAACGCATACAGCAAGTGACGCAACCGATCCTGACGGGATGGCGTCACCGCGGATCGACTGGCGATGTTGTGTTCAGCGGGCGCACGCTCCCCGCACACCTTGCACTCGGCATCCTGTCTCTCGAACTCGTCGTCCACGGCCGGCTCGCTCGATCAGCTCATCGCCTTCACCGGCCGCGACTCACGTCAGCTGAATCCAGGCGGCCGCTGCCACGGCGAATATGGCGAGGGCTGACCATGACTTCGTCGAACATCGTCGGTCGCGTCACAGATGTAGACGGATGAACCCGGCGGGGCCGAATTTCGTAGTACTTGTTGACTTACGGTGAATAAGTTGCCGCCGATCGTGCGTCCGCGGGTACGGAGAGGACGACGTGCTGCAACGAATCGCATTGCTGGCGATCGCGGCCCCGCGGCGGGTCATCGCGGTGACCCTGTTGGTGATGCTGGCGGCGGGGATCTTCGGCGTCCCGGTCGCCAAGAACCTGTCCTCAAGCGGATTCCAGGACCCGACCTCGGAGTCGGCCAGGGCCACACAGCTGCTGACCGACAAGTTCCAGCAGGGCGATATGCAGATGCTCATCACAGTCACCGCTCCGGACAGTGCCACCGCCCCGTCCGCCCGTGCGGTGGGTCTAGCCATCGTCGATCAGCTGGAGCGGTCGCCGAACGTCACCGCGGTGACCTCGGGGTGGACTGCGCCACCGGCGGCAGCGGAGCGTCTAGTCAGCAAGGACGGCAAGGCCGGACTTGTCGTCGCGGGCATCGGCGGCGGAGAGAGTGTCGCGCAGACAACGGCCCAGACGCTCGCCGATGAGATCGCACGCGATCATCCGGTCGGAATGAACGGCGTCATCGTCCGGTCGGGCGGGGACGCGATGGTGAACGCGCAGATCAACTCCCAGTTGCAGCACGACCTGCTGCTGATGGAGTCGATCGCCATTCCACTGAGCTTCGTCGTGCTGGTCTGGGTGTTCGGCGGCCTGCTGGCGGCCGCACTCCCGGTTGCGGTTGGGCTGATGGCGATCCTGGGCTCGATGGCGGTCCTGCGCCTGATCACCTTCGGCACTGATGTGTCGAACCTCGCACCCAACCTCAGCACCGCGCTCGGTCTCGCCCTGGCGATCGACTACACGCTGCTGATCATCAGCCGATATCGCGACGAACTTGCCGACAACAACGCCGACCCGAACAGTGCCCTGGTCCGCACGCTGACAACGGCAGGGCGCACGGTGCTTTTCTCGGCGACGACGGTCGCGTTGTCGATGGCGGCGCTGATCCTGTTCCCGATGCACGTCCTGAAGTCGTTCGGCTATGCCGGTGTCGCCACCGTCGCGTTCGCCGCGCTCGCAGCGGTAGTCGTCACGCCGGCGGCGATTGTGCTGCTGGGTGGTCGGCTGAACGCCCTGGATGCCCGGCGATTCGTGCGGCGCCTGCTGCACCGGCCCGATCCCGTGCACCGACCGAGCGAAGCGCAGTTCTGGTATCGGTCAACGACGTTCGTCATGCGCCGCGCCCTTCCGCTAGGTCTTGCCGGTGTCGCGCTGCTGCTGATACTCGGCGCACCATTCGTCGGGGTGAAGTGGGGCTTCCCCGATGACCGGGTGCTGCCGACGTCGGCGTCGGCGCATCAGCTCGGCGACCAGTTGCGCAATGACTTCGCCGACAACTCGGCCACCGGGGTCACCGTGATGATCCCCAACGCCGACGGCCTCACTTCTGTCGATCTAGGCCACTACGCCGCTGAGTTGTCCAGCGTCCCGGATGTTTCGGCGGTTTCAGCACCGACCGGCATGTACGTCGCCGGTGCGCGGATCGGGCCACCTTCGGCGCCCACCGGGGTATCGCAGGGCAGCGCGTTCCTCACTGTCGACAGCACAGCCCCACTGTTTTCCGACGCCTCGCAGACCCAACTGGACTGGCTGCACGCGGTACCCGGACCGGCCGGCCGACCGACCGACCTGACCGGCATCGCGCAGACCAACCGCGACAGCGTAGACGCCATCACGTCACGGTTGCCCGCGGTGCTGGGCCTGATCGCTGTGATCACGTTCGGACTGTTATTCCTGCTGACGGGCAGCGTCGTTATGCCGCTCAAGGCATTGGTGCTCAACGTGCTGTCACTGACCGCCGCATTCGGAGCTCTCGTTTGGATATTCCAGGACGGTCACCTGGGTGCACTCGGAACGACGTCCACCGGAAACTTGGTCGCCAACACGCCGGTGTTGTTGTTCTGCATCGCGTTTGGCCTGTCGATGGATTATGAAGTGTTCCTAGTGTCTCGGATCCGCGAATACTGGCTGAGATCGGGGCGAACCCGTTCCGATAACGACAAGAGCGTGGCACTGGGATTGGCTCGCACCGGCCGGGTGATCACCGCCGCGGCCTTGGTGATGTCGATATCGTTCGCCGCCCTGTGCGGTGCCCACGTGCAGTTCATGCGGATGCTCGGGCTCGGCCTGACGCTGGCCGTACTGGTCGACGCCGCACTGGTGCGGATGGTGCTGCTACCTGCCTTCATGCACCTGCTGGGTCGATGGAACTGGTGGGCACCGAAACCGATGGTATGGCTGCACGACCGCATCCGCCTGCGCGAGGGCGAGGACTTGGCCGAGCTCACCACGCTTCCTGTCGCGTCACCTTTGACATCCCAAAGTCTCACATAGTGCACGACTCACACTACTAAGCCAGTGCACCCACAGCGCACTCGAAGATTCCATCCCGCAACGCACGCGAATCGATCACCGGGTGACGTTGTATGTGCTGTCGCGGAATCTGTTTGACCGCAGCATGTTCCACCCCCTCGATGGCCATGGTCCGATCCAGCGGCCGCGTCCAATGCCGCGGCTACCGTCGCGACGACAGCGGCGACCCGATCTTCTCGGATAACCGGGCCCAGTTGCGCTCGCCGGCGTTACGCGCTGACCGGCTAGTAAACGGCGGGACTTTTGGGGTGTACTGAATTGCGGAGTAGTGCAAGCCATGCCACGGAATACTTTGTCCCCCTTGGGAGTTGTACGTAATGGTGGCTCCCCAGGTCTCCGGTGCTTTGCATTGTTCTATCAACACGGTGGCAGGGCGCGCGAGGGACACTGCAGCGCACTGACGAGAGAGGTTTCGACCATGAAGAATTTGGCCAGCGCCGCCACGGCGGTAGGCGCCCTGGTCGTCACCGCGCTGGGAATGCCGAGTGCCGCCACAGCGGCTCCCTCTGGTCCCTCACCGGTCGACGACACCGTCGCGAGCCTGCAAGCCGAAGGCTATAAGGTCATCGTGACCCGACTCAGCAGGGCCGAGTCGTCGAACTGCTCGGTCTACGCGATCCGCCCCGGCCAACAAATCACACAGGAAACTCCCACAGGGGGGTCGTGGCAACCACGCTCGGCAGGTCGTCTCTAACACCGTCTATGTTGACGTGCGTTGCTGAATCACACACCACCGCATAACACGAGGGGTACCAAGGCAGGCGCTATCAGCTGACCGGTCGCCATGGCATCCCTATTGATTCTCGCTCCTGTGTTCCGCTCGTTGTCGCTACGCGGCTCTGGCCTCAACCACGCTGAGGGGTGAACCGGTTTGCACTACCCGGGTCAAACGGAATCCTGCCTGGCTGAGCAGATCTCGGTACTCGGCCGCGGTGCGTTCGCGGGCCCCCAAGTTCAGCAGCATCTCCAGATCAACCCATTTTCCCGGGAAGTCACGATCGTGCTTGGGGATGACGAACTCGATCAGCAACACCGTGGCTCGGGGGCCGGCTGCCGCACGAACGTTGCGTAGGATCTGCAGCGCCTTCTCGTCGCGCCAGTCGTGGATGATGTTCTTGAGGACGTAGGCGTCACCACCGCCCGGAACGCTGTCGAAAAACGAACCCTCCTCAATACGCACCCGGTCCTCGACATCGCGCTCCCGCAACAGGTTTGGGGCGTTCGCGACGACCGACGGCAGGTCGTACAGTACGCCCCGCGAAGCAGGCGCCGCCGCCAGGATGGTGGCCAGCAGTGGGCCATGGCCGCCGCCGACGTCAACGATCGTCGGGTGGGCGCTGAAGTCGTAGCCGGCAACCACGGGCACATCCGTCATCTCCGAAACACTCGTCATGGTCTGGTTGAAGAGTTCGGCTAGCTCGGGCTCGTCGGCGAAGTAGTCGAAGCTCGACTTGCCACGCAATGCCGGGACGATCGAATTCCCGGTTCGGACGGCATCCACCAGCAGGGTCCAGCGCTCGCGCTGTTCCTGCGACCCGTAGAACCGCGCCGCCGAAGTCATCGACACCGGTGCGTCGGAACGCAGTGTGTTCGCAAGGGAATTCAGCTCGTAGCGGCCGTCGCGGCGATGACGGAAGATACCCCGGCTGATCAACGCCCGCAGCAGCCGGCGCACTGCGTCGGCGTCCGCGCCCACCCGGACCGCCAGCTCGTCGATCGGCAGCGGCCCGTTCGCAAGGGCATCGGCGACACCCAGTTGCGCTGCCACAGTGATCGCCTGCGACATCCAGCCGGCGATGATCATCTCCATCATCGCTGCCGGCGCGGGTGTCAGCTTTTGATGGAGCCGATACAGGTGGTGGCGAGTCCACTCGACGATGCGGGCCAGCTTGGCGGGTGGCACCTTGGCGGTCGTCGGCATCGGCTCACCCTTCAGAAGTCGCATGGATAATCCGGCTAGACAGGTCTCGGTCGACTTCCGCGGATATCCGGCGGTGGCTCATCGAACGCAGAAACGCCGTCATCGCCCAGGTACCAAACGAGTCCGAGATCATGGCGGCCGGTTTCAACACTGACTCGCTCTGGGACATCTGCCGCGACGTCACCCAGGACACGGCGGTGAGCCTGCGTCTCCTGGTCTTCTCGTACCAACGCAGCGCGCTCGAGAGACCGCCGTTGCTGCCGTTGAGTCCCTTCTGGAAGTCCGAAAGTGCCTTGCACAACACCATCGTGTCGAGCAGCGCCTGATTGGTCCCCTGCGCGAGGACGGGCGGCATCGTGTGTGCGGCGTCGCCGAGCAACGTCACCGCGCCCAGGCGCGGCGAGCGGGGAATCGGATGCTGAAAATGTGGGAACGGCGAATTCGCCAGATCGTCGTCGGTCAACGTCGCGAGCACTTGATCGACCAAGTCGGACCAGCCTGCGAAATTGGACCGGATCATGTCGATCGGACGTGCCGGTCTGACGAAGTCGGACGACCACGGCAAGTCGAACCACCACTGCAAATCGGAGCCGCCGGCCGGCCACAGGCCAAGGTTTCCTTGCTCGCCAATGACTTGCAGTGCGACGTCCTTGTCGGCGATGTCCGGGAGGGTGACCAGTCCCTGCCAGCTGCACCAGCCGGTCGGCTTCGCGGGCTTCGCACCGGCGATATCTCGAACCACCGAGTGCAGACCATCGGCACCGATCAGCAGATCGCCCTCGGCCGAGCTGCCGTCTTCGAACTCGATCCGCACCCCATCGCACGTACTGACCGCCCCGACAGCACGCGAATTGCATCGGATGCGATCGACCGGAAGGCCTTCCAGCAGACGGTCAAGCAGGACTCGACGTGGGACCATCCGAACGGGCCCCCCCAGTCGGTCCACGATCGCGGTCACGTCGATATTGACCAGCGAGCAACCGGTCGATGTCGCGATCCGCACGGTGGACAGCAGCTGACCTGCCCCGTCCATATCGACACCAAGCTGCTCCAGCACCGTGGAGCCGTTGCACCAGATGGTCACCGCACCGCCACCGGGCCGCATATCCGGCCGCTGTTCGAAGACGGTGACGTCATGTCCGTCTCGCAGTAATCCGCGAGCAATGGAAATGCCGGCCACCCCGGCGCCGATCACGAGGATTCGAAGCGCCTTCGGTGTTGGCTTCCGCTTCCCGGATCTCATGTCCGAATCTCTATTCCGCACAGCCTTTTTCATCCGCGGCCCATCCAGCTGTGGAAGCGGCCGTCCGGATCGTAGGCCGCGCGCACCTTATCGAGGCGCGCCATGTTCGGATCGGTGATGAATTTTGCCGGTCGCCTGCCGAGATTCTCGTCGGCGAGCGCGATGCCGGTCGCCAGGTGCGACATCGCCGCCATGTTGGACCCTGACCAGTCGCGGTACCGTTCGTCGTCGGCCGGATCCTGCCAGACCGTGTACAGCGCCATATAGATCTCGTCCTCCACGCTGAACGCCATGTCCGGGCGGTCCGGGGACGGGTTCCAGCCCGTGAAGATGAAGTGCGAGGGGTGCGGTGGCATCGTTTCGATAATTTTGCGGATGCCTGGCAGTAGCTCTTCAGCTGAAGCCGACGTCCACATGTTGTCGGCGATATACCGGTGCCCCTTCGGGTAATTGGACATCACCGCGGTGTACCAACCGGCCAGGTTTGTCGGCGCATAGGGAACATTGATCATCGTCCGATCGGCGACCGGGCAGGTGCCAAGTACGGCAAGGGCTTTCGCCGCCTCCTCTTCTGATTCGGCGAAGACTGGCGAGGCGATGGTGATGGCGGGGTGGTCGATCCCTGCTGCCGGATAGGCGCGCGTGGCGAGGATTTGCAGTTCGACGCGGTCGTCGACCTCAGGACTGATCCCGCGTCCCCACGTGTACACCTCGTCGGCGAGCTCGATCGGGTACATGTACAGACAGGTGCCCAAGACGGCCGGGCGCCGGTAGATCCGCAGTGTGAACGAGGTGACCACACCGAAGAAGCCAGGGCCTGAGCCGCGGGCGGCCCAGTACAGGTCGGGGTGGTTCTCGGGGTCGCAGTAGATCTGCTCGCCGTCGGCGGTGACAACCTCAAGTCCAAGCACGCTTTCACATGCCGGTCCGAGCACCTTGCTGTTCCAGCCGTATCCGCCCTGCAACAGATAGCCGCCGAGGCGAATGCCTTCGCAATGGCCCGTAGGAAAGAACAGCCCTTGCGAGTCGAGTTCGGCCGCAAAGACGTTGGCGATCTTGCCCGGCCCGACGTCTGCGGTCATCCGATCTGTGTCGACCGTGCAGTGGTCGAGGCGGCTGACGTCGAGCAGCAGTCCGCCGTCGCGCAGGTGGCTTGCCGCCCAGCTGTGCCCTCCCGAACGTACGCCGACCTTGTGGCCGTTGGCGCGCGCATAGCGGATCGCTGCGACCACGTCGTCGGTGTCGTGAGCTTGCACGATCAAGTCGGGAAAGCGGTCCGGCAGAAGGCCATTCCACACAGTCGCCCGACGGGCCGTCTCGTATCCTTCCGCGCCGCGGAAGTAGTACTTTTCTACGGAAAGCAATACCATTTCGTCCCCTTGATTTCGCATGGCGGCGCTGGCCGCGGTTCGGATAAGCCTCGGTACTCTTGGCCGAACACCACGTTGAGTGCGCCAAGGGTGTGCGGCGATGCCACCGCAGAGACAAGGTGCTTTGCGCCCATTGCAAATGACACGACACTCGAGTAGCCATCGTTCACCGGACGTGGCCGAGGTCACAGACTGCGCGAAAGCGGCAGCGCTTGTCGGGTGCCGGGCCGAAACCTACTCGTACTGTCGCGATTTGGCCTGCTCGATGCGAGGTGCCGACGCTGCGAAAACTGGGAGTCGGCTGTGATAGTTGACCGCGCGAGTTCAGTCCACGACCGGCACAGTGAGCGGTTCGGCGTTGACGGAGGACATCGTCGCTAGGTAGCCGGCGACCTCACCGGCCAGCGGTGTGGCGGCGAGGCGAATCGCGCGCAGTGGGCCATTGGGCGGAATGCCGTAGCCGATCGCAAACATTCCATCGCCAATGTGTGAGGCGAATCCACCGCGCGGTTTGCCGCGGTCGTCGAGGACGCCAAGGTGGCCGACCAAACCACCGAGATCCATGCTGAAGCCGGTGGCGGCGATGATCACCGCGGGCGGTATGCAGTTGCCGTCGGCGAGGATCACGCGGTCGGGTTCGACGGCCTCCACGGCTGCGACGACCTCGACACGGCCGGCCCGCACGGCGTCGATGAGCTCGTCGGCCAGCGTGGGGATGCGGCCAGTCTGTTCCACCGTCGCCTTCAGCCCGAGCGGCGGCCGGTTGAAGCCGTAGTCCGACAGGTCGCCCCACATCAGGCGCTCGAACAGCCCGATAATCGGATCGACCGCGCGCGCGGGCGCCCAGGCGAAGAGCTCGAGGAAGATGTCCGATGGAAACGGTCCGATCCCTCGCCGCACGAGATGCGGCGGAGTGCGGACCGCAAGCCAGACCCGGCGCGCACCGTTGTTGGCGAGCTGGACCGCGATGTCGGCGGCCGAATTGCCGGCGCCGACAACGAGGACGTCGCGTCCGCGAAAGGGCCAAGCGTTTCTGAAGTTGCCGGAGTGGATGAGCTCGCCGGTGAAGTGGCTCAGGCCTGGCCAGGGAGGGATGGTGGGCGTTCTGTAGTTGCCCGTGGCGAGGACGATTGCCCGCGTTTGGATTTCGCCTGACGAGGTGTCAAGGCGCCACCCGCCCCCCGTGCGGTAAATCCCGTCGACCTCACAGCCAAGCTCGAGCGTGATGTTCTGCCGCCGCACGTAGTTGTCGAAATAGCGAACCATGTCCTCCCGGGTTGGCCAACGGCCGGCGGTCAACGGAATCCGTTGTCCGGGGAGATGCGACAAGAATCCGGTGGTGTTGAGGCGGAAGTTGTCATAGCGCATGCGCCACGAAATGGCCGGCGCCGCTGCACGGTCGATTACGATCGTCTTGATGCCGTGCTGATGCTCGAGCTGTCGTGCGACAGCGAGACCGGCCGGTCCCGCCCCGATGACAACGGCGTCGCGGCTGTCGTGGACCTGTGTGGTCATAGGGATCTTCCTGTTCCATTCGGTCGACGGAAGCCGCCAAGTAGCGAGAGCGCGGTTTGCACGCCGCCGGAGAACTGGACGGTCTGGCGGACCGGTGCGTCGTGGTCCGCGGCGACGTCGACGTGCGGACAGCCAAAATACCTGGCGAGGGCCGGCTGGAGCCCGGGCGACATCCGGCGGTCCTCGGTGAGCACGATGACCACGCACGGTGTCGGCGGCGGAGGCGCGCTGCGCAGGTCGAACTGCGTCAACTGCCTTGCAGCACGCCATAATTGGACCGGTTCGACGTTGGCGGCGCGGGCGGCGGTCGCGATTTCACGGCCTCGCACGCCTGCGGCGTGAGCGAGCAATTCGCGGCGGCCGTTCTCGGTTATCCGTTCAGTCATTGCCTGCTCTTCCGGTCATCCGAATGTATTGCCGCCCTAATGGTTACGGAGCGATGTCGTCGCGGGCTCATGTGATCGTCGTCACCAACGCTCTCGTCCCCATGACGTCGGAGAACTGCTGGAGTGACCCACCGCAACGAACGCGCTGGCCAGCGCCCCGGCGTAAGCGCCGCTGACTGGATCGGCTCCGATTCGCCCCACCGCGCCGTCAGCGACTTCCCAGAATGATCACAGCAACCCGGCAGCCGACCGCGCGACAGTAGGACCATGGCCCGAAAGGACGGAGGCCAAAACCATGATCGTTTCGACGTCAGGCTTGGCGCCGTCTGGATTGACCGACTTCATCCGCGACAGCACGTCCTTCGACGACGTTCCCCTCCATCTGCTACCCGCTCTTGCCGACGGCCTTGATGCGCGGTCCGCCGGCTTTTACCGCGTGATTCGCGACGGCGGCGCGGTGCGACTCGGGCAGAGCTCTGCCCTCCGGATGACGCCGGACAGCCGCGGCACTTGGCGTCGCCACTTCCATCGCCTCAATCCAGTCGGGGTGGCGCCGCCGATACCGGCCGGGACCGGCCAAACATTCTCACTCGACGACTGGCTCGACTTCCCCGAGTACCTTCGCTCACCGGCCTACCAAAAGTATTGGGGGCCGATTGGGATCCATCACGTCCTCCTAGCGCGACTCGCTCACTCCGACACGGAAACTTTCGTGCTCGGATTTCACCGCGCGTCGGCTGTGCGTCGCTTCTCAGACGCGGATGTTGCTCGGTTGGCTGGGTTGCTTCCGCTAGTGGGCTCGACGTTGAGCAGGCTGCGGCTGGCGGAGGAGCTATGCATGCTGCGCGGCCACGCGGCACTCGTGCCGGGGTTGGCCGCGCTCACCCATCGCGAGCGCGAGATCGCCGCCGACGTCGCTGAAGGCTTGGCCAACAAGCACATTGCCCGCCGCCGAGGCGTCAGTGTGCACACAGTGGAGAACCACCTGCGGTCGATCTTCCGCAAGACGGGCGTCGACAGCCGCACCAAGCTTGCGCTCGCAACCGGTGCAGCATCCGCTGCCTGAACGCGGGCAATACATTGCGGGAACGGCGGGTTCGGCCAATGACGTTGTGACCGGTCACTCAAGACCTTGGTTACTGAGTGCCATCACATCGCCATAGCAAGTCAGGCGCAACGACTTTCAGCGCCAGCCGCTGGCACCGCACAGCGATCACGGTTGCCCTTGCTAGAGCCGCCACGACGGACATCTTCTCTGCCGTAGTCGATTTCGACCATAGCTGCCGGCAAACGAAATCGTTAGCGTGGCGAGTAGCAGGCCACCAGTCGAAGTGATTGCCAGAGTTGCTCTTTCTCCAGAGACGGGCGGTCATCGCGGCATAAGCCGACCGGAGCAAGGAAGCCGAAGATGACACGCAGTATTACCGTCACTGACCGACCCGAGCGCACGTGTAGCGCCCGCGACACGCTCACCCGTCGTGCCGTGCAAGCCAATGGGATGAACGATCCCGATGCCGACAGGATGGGGGTGCTCTACGCCGAGCACGCGGCTGCGATATTGCGCTATGCGCTGCGACTGACGGGTGACCGAGCCCGCGCTGAGGACGTCGTGCAGGAGACGTTGCTCAGGGCATGGCAGCACCCAGAGGTGACCGACGAAAACGAGAGATCGGCACGCGCCTGGCTCTTCACTGTTGCCCGCCATTTGATAATCGACGAGCGTCGAAGCGCGTGGTTCCGCAATGAGTCCGGGTCCCTGGACGTTGAAAGATCGTACGACCGCGCCGGCCCAGATGAGATCGATTCCGCGGTCGACCGGTTGCTGTTAGGCGGCGCACTGGCGCGGTTATCCCCGGCGCACCGTCACGTGATCCGGCGGTCGTACTACCAAGGCTGGACGACTGCGCAGATCGCCGCCGAGCTCGACATCGCCGAAGGCACAGTGAAATCGAGGCTGCATTACGCCCTGCGGGCGCTGCGACTCACGTTGGAAGAAAATGGGGTGCAGCGATCCGCGGAGGTCTTAGCCACCTGACTGGGACTAATCGCAAGCGGCTTCGATGAGCTTGTCAGCGAGACTGACTGCGCTTCGTGAAGATTGCCTCGTGGCTTCCCGGCATGCAGATGGAACGGCATGCGGTAACGCGACCCCCACTGCGGTACCCGTCGGCGTGGTGCGGCCCGAACGGATTGTCAGGCTGTCTGAACCTGCTAGACCCCCTCAGCGCACAAGCAATGCCGAGCTGACCGCACGATCCGAACGCGACGTCATCCGCTGCGGGCACCGGTATACCGCCGGGCGATGCGTCTGACGCGCAATCTCGCCGAGGCCGAGAACCTGCTGCAGGACACCATGTTGTCCGCCGTGGACCGCGCGGTTATCAACCGCTCGTACTACCTAGGGTGGACGACGGCACAGATCGCCGACGACCTCCACATTGCGGAATGGTTTGTGAAGTCGAGGCTGCACTTCGCCGCGCGCTACGGCGCACACTCGAACGACACCCCGATCGCTGTGCACTCAACTCCGCAGGCAGACAACGCCTGTAGGCCGCACCTGAGAGAACGAACTAGGTCGAGCTGGAGGCTTTCGCGGCCGCCAGGGTCAGCCTCGCGACGCGTTTGGCGGTGATCCCCGCGGTACGTGCGGGCTCAGCCGTGGTCGCAGTCGCGAGCGCTCCGTTGTAGAGAACGACGAGCGCGTCGGCCGGCGCCTGGGAGTCGGCCACCCCTGTGGCTGCGGCCAGTTCGAGGAAGTACTGACGCAACCAGTCGCGGTACTCGTTGTTGGCCTGCTTCTGGCACTCCCCTGCCGGTGCTCCGGCAGCGGCGTTCTCGAAGGGGCCACCCCACCAAAGCCCCGACGTGTGGATGATGCTGGCGTACGCGGCCAAACGCACCGCCACTATCGGCCTCGGTCCCGGCGTGCTCGTACCGACGTTGCGCCACCCGATTGTCAACGCCTCGGCCGCAGCGGCGCTGGCGGCGCTCGCGCCCGGCCCGGGTGGCGGTTGCGTTCGGCACCGGTTTCGCCGGCGCCCGCGCACTGGGCGCCGCACGAGCCAGCTGGCCGTATCTGCGCGACTACATCCACGCATTCCGCGGCCTACTGCGCGCTGAACGGGTGTCGTGGCAGGGCAACCGGATACAGATGATGCATCCCGACGGGCACGCACCCCAGCGGCCGATCGACATATCCATCCTCATCTCCGCGATGGGACCCAACGGCCTCGGCGTCGCGACCGAACTGGCCGACGGGTTGTTCACGGTCAACGGCCAGACGAACTACGCCCCACAGTTCGACTGGGCCGCCCTGACGGGCTCTGCTGACGAGATCGGCCGGCGCGTCAGCGAATTTGCCGCCCGCGGCATCACCGAAATCATCTACCAGCCCACCGGGCCCTACATCACCCGTGAACTCAAAGCCTTCCACGCCGCAGCCCGTAGCGCCGTAAGCGCTGCGGCACAAGGCAACACAACCACCTGATGTCGACTCGCCATCCGCTAGGTTTCAGTAGGGCTTGTCGCCTTTTGGGCATCACGTAGTCGGAAGTTGGCGCGGAGACCCCGTTGACCGTTGTTCCGCCGTTGATGATGCTGGGCACCATTGGAAGCATGCTCTGCGGGAATCCGAGAGTCGGCTCGGTGACTTCGTTGAGCCGGGCGAGCTCCTCGGCGGTGAGGTTCACGTCGAGGGCGCGGACGTTGTCCTCGAACTGCGAGAGTCGGCGCGCCCCGATGATGATCGACGTCACAGCCGGCTGCGCATGGAGCCAGGCAAGAGCCGCGCTGGCGACATTGGTCTCGTGCGCTTTGGCGATGATCTCGAGTTCGTCGACAACCGCGTAGGTCTTCTCGTTGAGGAACCCCTCCACCAACGCAGCGCGATCGGACTTGTTCTTGCCGGCGTTGCTTCGTGTGTACTTGCCGCTGAGCGCACCACCGGCGAGCGGCGACCAAGGCGTGATCCCGAGCCCGAATTCGCCCGCCATCGGGACCAGTTCCTGCTCGACGGTGCGTTGGAGCAGTGAGTTCTCGATCTGCAGCCCGATGAACGACGACCAGCCGCGGAAACGGGCGGTGAGATTTGCTTCGGCGATCTTCCACGCCTGGGTGTCCGACACTCCGAGGTAGCGCACCTTGCCTGCCCGAACGAGGTCGTCGAGTGCGGCCATCGTCTCGTCGATGGGGGTGTTCTTGTCCCAGATGTGCAGCCAGTATAGGTCGATGTAGTCGGTCTGCAGACGGCGCAGCGAGTTCTCGCAGTCGTTGATGAGCGACTCGCGGCCCGAGCCGCCGCCGTTGGGATCGCCCGGGTAGAGGCTGCCGCTGAACTTGGTGGCGATCACCAGGCGCGTCGGGCGGCTTATGCCCGCTGCTGGCGCTACCCGCCAGCTTCAGGGGCGCATCCCAGCCACCTGCAATTCGTCGGATCGACACTTCCGCAGCGTCTCCCGTGCTGAGATGGTTACAGGATGAGCCCGACAACCACCGACCCTAGCGCGACGGAGAGCGGCGCCGTGGCGACGCGATTGCGGGTCGTGGTTGCCGACGACGACACTCTGCTGCGCGAAGGACTGGCGAGTCTGCTCGAGCGGTCGGGGTTCGACATCGTGGGCCAGGTCGGCGACGCTCGAGATCTGCTGGCGCTGGTCCGCGACAAGTCGCCTGAGTTGGTCGTCGTCGACATTCGGATGCCACCGACCAATACCACCGAGGGGCTTGACGCGGCGCGTGAGATCCGCGCCGAGTGGCCCGACACCGGTATCTTGGTGCTGTCGGCGCACGTCGAAGTGGAGCACGCGATGGAGCTCTTGGCAAGCGGCCACAAGGTCGGCTACCTGCTCAAGAGCCGGGTCACCGACGTGGCCGACTTCATCGACAGCCTCGAACGCATCGCACGGGGTGGCTCGGTCGTCGACCCCGCAATCGTCAACGAGTTGGTGTCTGCTTCGCGCCGTCACGATCCGCTGGCCGCACTGAGCCCACGCGAACGCGAGGTGCTGGCGTTGATGGCGGAGGGACGCTCCAATGCGGGCATCGGACGACAACTGTGGGTGACCGAAGGCACCGTCGAGAAGCACGTGCGCAGCATCCTCACCAAACTCAACTTGCCCGAAGCCGACGACGACCACCGCCGGGTCCGCGCGGTGATCGCATTCCTTGAGGCTCGCTAGCAGACTCCGACAAGAATGCTGTGTCCTTTGAAAAGCTGCCCCGCGACCTCCTAGGGGCGGCCGAACAGATCGTGGATGGCATCCGGCGACAGGTCCGCCTTGGGTAAGAAGCCCACGGCGGGGCTCGCCGCGATCATGTCGGCGAAGTCTTGTTCGGAGTGGGCCGAGGTCAGGATGACCTTAGGACGGGCATGGGAGTTGGGGCGGTGCAGCTCCTCGGCGAGATCGAACCCGCTTTCGCCGCCAAGATCGACGTCGACCAGCGCGACATCCGGACGCATTGCTTCCACACGCTGGACTGCCTCAGCGATTGTTGACGCGACCCCGATGATCGAGATTCCACCGCGCTCGAGGAGCCTGGCGGCTACCTCGACAAACATGGGGTTGTCATCGACGATTACGCAGCGCAACTCCTGTGGTCCAGACGCCATTAGTCCAGTTTCGCTGACGCGCGTGGTGGTGCCATTCCGGCTAGCTGCAAAACCTTAAAAGGTCTCGGCACCCTCGGCTCCAGGCGAATCACTGGACCACCCGCTACTGCCCGCTGTCCCGCACGCCGTCAACCGCGGGTCGTCGTTGTCCGGCCTTGTTGAAAAGATTCAAACCGATTCGCCCCGGAGGTGCATCACGGCTGACATACATCCACGTTGCCAGCCAGCAGGTACCAGGGGTGGCTGCTAGCTGCTAAGGATCGCTCCACTTGAAGCGAAGTCGTGCTCTCGGGGTGTGAGCGCGCCCGGATTCCTCCGGCCATCCTATGAGCAAGGTGCTGCGCTCGGCGTGGAGACGCTGGCTGCGTTTACCGCTAGCAGGCACCTCAGGACTGCTGCTGACGCCCCGGTTGATGGGCGTTAGCGTCGAGGTCATCTGCACCCCTCGAAGGCAGTCTGGGGCAGTGCAAACCGTTACTCGCAAATCAGGCGACGACCGAGCAGCTCTTAGCGTCAATCCAAATCTGCACACACGGTTCGAACGTGACGTCGTCCCGCTTCGGCAGTCGTTCTATTCTCAGGCATTGCGGTTGACGCAAAACCATGAGGACGCGGAGGACCTGCTCCAGGACACCATGATGAAGGCCTACACCGGGTTTCACTCGTTCCGGCAGGGATCCAATCTCAAGGCGTGGCTGTACCGGATCCTGACCAACACGTACATCAACGGCTACCGCAAGAAGCAGCGGCGGCCGAAGGAGTATGCGACCGCCGAGATCACCGATCAGCAGTTGTCCGACATAGCAAAGGCCGCCACAGGATTGCGCTCAGCCGAAGAGCAGGCGCTGGAATCATTACCGAACAACGACATCAAGGCCGCGATGCAAGCCCTACCCGAGCAGTTCCGCATGGTCGTCTACTACGCGGATATCGAAGGGTTTCGCTATCAAGAGATCGCCGAAATCATGCACACCCCAGGCGGCACCGTCGGATCGCGGTTGCAGCGGGGACGGCAACGGTTGCGCGACCTACTGGCAGGCTCCCCCGACGCGATCGTCGCATAGCCGGCTGCATCCGCGTTCTCGATTGCAGCTGACCTGAACAGTTGATTGGCGTCACCGTCGACGACATCCCTACCGTGGGTAGCGATCGTGAACGTCAACCACAACCGCCAATCGCTCACGGTCATCTCGCTCGCTTCGTCCGAGCGCAGCCCGAATCGAGCCGATTGATCAAGCGGTCACCATGAAATGACTCCCCTGACACCGTAGGCAGCAGCCAGTGCGCTACAGGCGCCCCGGCGGTGTGTTTCGATCCGATGAGTAAGTTGTGCCTTTCCGGCTCAAACGCCGCCGATTAGGTGTTTAGCTCGATATGGGTTGGGTCGGAAGTTTGTGGAGGTGTGCCATGGAGCGACGCCGGATACTGCCGAGCCGAGACCTGCCCGTGCGCGCCGATACGGCCGCGCAATGCCGCTAAACCGCGACGACGGAGCTGGCCGCTATCAAGCAACCGTTGTCCGGGAGCCCCCGTTGAATGCCTCGCTTGACGCCGCCGCACGACAGTCGAAGGTGACCTTCGTGACCGCCGGTACTACCCGCCGCCCTGCTGACGAGGCGAGGGTAGATAGCGCCGCAGCCGGCGCGAAGACGCCGCTGCTCGGGCGGCTGGGCGTCGGCGCGAAGTTGATGCTGCTGGTGCTTCTGCCGGTCGGTGTCCTGCTCGGCTTCACGATCGCCGAGTCGGCGGATAACTGGCAAACCGCGTTGTCGCTCCGCGACTTTCAGAACGCGACGGAGCAGTCGTTCGCCGCCACCGACGTCGCCGCCGCGCTCGCCGACGAGCGCACGGCCGCCGCACTTACGGTCCTGCGTCCAGGTGACGCTGGCCTTCAGCGGCTGCGCGCGGCGCAGGCGGGCGTCGACGCCGCGCTAAATGAGGGAAGCGGACGGGCTGGCGCGTGGGTCGGAACGGTCGATCTCGGCGGTCGCCTCGATGCGGTGCGGCGGCAACTGAACGCGGTGCGCGTGGAGCTGGCGAGTAACTCGCTCACGGTGCCTGAGAGCGCCGACGCGTACGGCTCGATCATTCGCGACCTGCTCCGGACGGTACGGCAGCTGGACGCGGCCGCACCCACGCGACCGTCGGCGCGGGCCTCTCAGGCCTACGTGGCGATTGTCGAGGCGATCGAGGCCGCCGCACGAGAGCAGGTCGACGTCGCGGCCCTGCTCGCGTCCAGAGCACGCGGATGCGCTCGCGGCCTCCAGCGCCACGCGGTGGAGCGGCCTCGAGGCCGCGCAGCTTGACGTTTTCCGCGACAACGCCACCGGCCCGCTTGCTGCCGACCTGGAGGCCGTGCAGTTCAGTCCGTCGGGCATCACAGTCACCGCCGTGCGCGATGCCCTCGCCAACCGAGCGCTCGACGCACTGCGGGAACCGTCCCTCACCGGATGGCTCGATGCATCCGGCACACGGATTGCGTCCCTGCGAGACCTGCAGGACGGGGCCAGCAAGAATCTGGCCGCGACCGCCTCCAATGACCTTGCCGCGGCGCGCACGCGCAGCCTGCGCGACGTCGGCATCTCGCTTGCGGTCCTTCTCATCGTGACGGGGCTGGCCCTGGCACTGCGCCGATCGATCACCAGCCCATTGCGTGAGGTCTCCGAAGCCGCCCAACACCTGTCCAGCGGTGACCTCACCGTCCAGGTCGATTACCGCGGTCGCGACGAAATCGGCGACGTCGCAACCGCTTTCCGCAACCTACACGTGACGGTGGAGCGCCTGGCCGAGGAGATCCGGGAAATGACCGCCGCCGTGAGACACAACCGGCTGGAGCATCGCGCAGACATCGCCACCTTCGAGGGAACATGGTCTCAGCTGCTGGCCGGCCTCAATGACACCATGGCGGCCTTCGCCGAATTGGAGGGCCGGCGCGAGCGCGCAGAACGGGAGCTCAGCGACTTCTTCCAGCTGTCGCTCGACCTGCTCTGCATCGGCGAATTCGACGGCTACTTCACGCGCGTCAACCCGGCTTTTGAGCGGACGCTTGGTTACACGAGCGCCGAGCTCACGTCGCGTCCCTTCGCCGAGTTCATTCATCCCGATGACCGGGAGCGCACGGCGGATACATTCGCCTCGCAGACGCGCGGTAACGAAGTGATCGGGTTCGAGAACCGCTATATATGCGCCGACGGCTCGGTGCGCTGGCTGCAGTGGACCGCCCGCGCGGTGCCCGAGGAGGGCTTCGCCTGCGCGGTAGCGCGCGACGTCACCGAGCGGCGGCGAGGCGAGGAAGAGCAAGCCGCGCTGCGCCGCGTTGCGACGCTTGTCGCGGAGGGCGCCTCGCCGACCGAGACGTTCTCCGCCGTGGCCGCAGAGGTAGGGCAGCTCTTCGGCGGCGATGTCGCGGCCGTCCTCCGCTATGCGCCGGACCGAGAGGCAACCCTCGTCGGCGGCTGGAGCATCCCCGGCATCGAGATCCCGATCGGGTCGCGCTTCAACGTCGCAGGCACCGGTGTCGTCGTGCAGGTACATGACACGCGACGCCCCGCCCGCATCGAGCGATTCGAGGGCCCGCCCGGCTCGATCGCCGCGTTCTTCGCAGGCTGCGGCGCCCGATGCGGAGTCGGCGCGCCGATCACTGTGGAGGGCGGGCTCTGGGGCGTCCTGGCCATCGTGTCGACCGATCCGGAACGGCTGCCCGCCGGAAGCGAGCTCGCCACAGCGCAATTCACGGACCTGCTGGCGACCGCGGTCGCAAACGCGGAGGCTCGCGAGGCGCTGCGGCGAGTTGCCGACGAACAGGCGGCGTTGCGACGGGTGGCAACCCAAGTCGCGGCTGCGGCCCCGCCGAACGCCGTATTCGCCAGCGTCGCAGAGGAAGTCGGCCGCCTCCTGTCAGTCGACCGCGCATACGTGGCGCGATACGACGCCGACGACGCCGTGACACTCGTCGCCGCGTGGAGTGCAACCGGCGAGGCGCTGCCGCTTGGCACCACGACCCAGATTGGCGGCAGCATGAGCGCGGGCACCGTGAGTGCGCGTGTGCGTGAGACCGGGCGCCCTGCCCGCGTCGACCGCTATGAGGGTGACGCGAGCTCGGCGGCTTTCCAGCTTGGCGTCCGCACCGCCGTCGGGGCGCCGATCACCGTCAAGAGCCGTCCATGGGGGCTCATCGTCGTGGCATCGACGACCGACGAGCCGCCGCCCCCGGAAACCGAGGCCCGATTGGGCGACTTCACCGAGCTGGTCGCGATCGCGATCGCGAACGCCGACGCACAGGCGGAGTTGACGGCGTCACGCGCCCGAATCGTCGCCGCCGGCGACCAAGCGCGCCAACGCTTCGAGCGGGACCTGCATGACGGGACCCAGCAACGGCTCGTTTCGCTGGTGCTGGAGCTGCGCACGGCGCAGGCGGCGGTGCCCCCCGAGCTCACTGAGCTCCGCGCGCAGCTTGACCGGGCTGTCACGGCTGCGACCGACTTGCTGGACGAGCTGCGCGAGATCGCGCGCGGCATTCATCCGGCGATCCTTACCAAGGGCGGGCTCGCCGCGGCGCTGCGCGCGCTCACCCGCCGCTGCCCGATCCCCGTCGACCTCGACATGCGCGTCCCGGGGCCGCTGCCCCAGCATGTCGAGGCCAGCGCCTACTACGTCGTCGCCGAGGCGCTGACCAATGTGGCCAAGCATTCGCGAGCGTCGACCGTCAGTGTCGCCGCCGTAACCGACACCGGCAGCGGCGTCCTTCACGTCGCTGTCAGCGACGATGGTGTCGGCGGTGCACACTTCGCCGCGGGTACGGGCCTGGTGGGCGTCAAGGACCGAGTGGAGGCGATCGGCGGCCGGATCTTTCTCGACAGCCCGCTCGGGGCAGGTACCAGCCTGCGCGTCGAGTTGCCGCTCAGCGCCACCCCTGCGGCGTCAGGAAATGCCCGCTGATCAAGCTGATTCCCGTTAGCCGGTATGGCAGTCTTGCCGTTGCCCTGAGGCGGTGATTGGCGTCAGCGTTGACGAAATTCCCGCCACGGAACGCGATGCTTAAGAACATGGATTCGCGTGACCTGATGAGCACGGTGGCGGGGATGGCCGGCCTGCTGACTCACGGCTTGCGCGTCCACGTCTCCGACGCTAGCCCGCGCGGCTTCTGGGGGCATGTGACAGGGGTTCACCGCGACGCTGTGACGGTGACTCGAGACAGCGGTGCTCGCGAGCTGGTGATCTTGTCGCGGAGACGCGTAACTGTGGTGAATCGATGAATGACGCGCCGAACCGGGCGGAGCCCGATAGGGAGAACCGATGAGCCACTTGCCCATTGACCCCGACGCCGACAGCAGCAGACGCGCCATCGACACTGCCGCCAATGTGGCCAAAGTCGCCTCTGTAGGTGCTTTACCGCGTGCCACAGACTTCAGTGCCGACGGAAAGCACGCGTACACAATCGATTTCGCGCAGCAATCCATTAGGCGATCGACACCGCCGACAACTCAGTCGTCGGCAGCGTTCGCTCGAGGGCCATCCAGAAGCACTGGCGCTTAGCGCCGACGGCGAATTGCATCTATGTCACAGGCTATTTGAAAGTGCACATTGACCGTGATCTCGACGGCGCTTGTGCGGCCTCGGGCGGAGGAAACGTAATGGGCCTGGCGCTGGCAGTACTTCTATTCCTCGGCATGCTGACGACATTTGGGTTACGCATCTACAGCCGCTGGTTGAAACGTCTGACTACACCGGCAACGCGGACCGCTAGGCCTTCCACCGACAGCTGTGCTCGTCCTGTCTGCAACCAGCGGCCGTTCAGACGACTGGTTATAGCGGTCGTGTGCCCTGACGCCTGCTGCCTTACCGCTAGCCGGATGCCCTAAATGGGCGTTAGCTGCGATGAAAGAGCATGCCGCAAAAGCGGATTGTGGAACGTGGTGGCAATGCCGACCACGCGTGCCGCGGCAAACGCCGTGACCGCCACCACGACTCGTTGAAGGAAACCGATGAACTACAGCGCTATTTCATGCCGGCATTCGTGACAGTCTCGGCGGCTATTGGACTTATCGCCGCGCCGCCGGCCGTCGCTGAGTGCACATCCGCCGGCAACACGAGCGTTTGCGCACACGGCGATGTCAGGGTGGGTGAAGACGGCAACGCCGATCGGCTGAGCCGGTCTACCCGTATCAGTGTCACCTGGACTGGTCATGTGACGACGACAGCTCGGTGCGGGGGCCGATCGGGCCGATCGGGCCTAGTGCTCCTCCAGGGCCATTTGGGCCGGGTGGAGGACCATTTGGGCCGGGTGGCTTGCCCTAGCCGCCGATACCGCTTGATGGCGCAACGCATATGACCACGACCGACCTTCCATCGGCGTCCCGTGGCCGCCGGAGTGCACGGGTGCGCCAGGCGCGCCCCGAGTCCAACGGCGACCAGCCCGCACCATTTGTGGACACCGGCCCGGTCCAGGACGTCGCGACCGGACCACGCGCGCAACCCGTTTCCGCCGATCGCTGATTACGCATTCCTCTCCGACTGCGAGACAACGTGTCTGATCTCCTCGAGCGGTTCAGTCGAGTGGATGTGTGTGCCACGGCCGGATTCGCCCAGTGTGTTCGGTGACATCTTGGATCGTTCGGCAGGGCATTTCCGGTTGGCCCCGCATGGGGTGTCGGTGCCGGCGGCGCGCCGGTATCTGCCGGGCAGCTTGATCCTGGAGACGACCTGGCAGACCCATACCGGCTGGTTGGTCGTGCGCGATGCTCTCGTGATGGGACCTTGGCACGACATCGAGACTCGATCGCGCACCCACCGTCGCCCGCCGAAGGACTGGGACGCCGAACACGTCCTGCTGCGAACGGTGCAATGCGTCAGCGGCACCGTCGAACTGGTGATGAATTGTGAACCGTCGTTCGACTATCACCGCGATCGGCGCCAGGTGGGAGTACTCCGGCCAGGGCTACGGCGAGGCCATCGCGCGGGCCCGTCGCGACCCCGACTCGCACCCGCAGCTGAAGCTGACGACGAATCTGCGGATCGGCCTCGAGGGCCGCGAGGCACGCGCCCGCACGCGACTCAAGGAGGGAGACAACGTCTTTGTCGCGCTGAGCTGGTCCACGCACCCGGCACCGCAGACCTACAGCGAGGCCGCCGGCAAGATGTGGAAGACCAGCGAGTGCTGGCGGCAATGGATCAACATCGGCAACTTCCCCGACCATCCGTGGCGGTCTTATCTGCAGCGCAGTGCGCTGACCCTCAAGGGGCTGACGTACTCGCCGACCGGCGCCCTGTTGGCGGCCTCGACGACGTCGCTGCCGGAAACACCTCGCGGAGAGCGTAATTGGGACTACCGCTACGCGTGGGTGCGCGACTCCACCTTTGCGTTGTGGGGCCTCTACACGTTGGGTCTTGACCGCGAGGCCGACGACTTCTTCTCGTTCATCGCCGAAGTCTGCGGGGTCAACGAAGATGAACGTCATCCGCTTCAGGTGATGTACGGCGTCGGCGGCGAACGCACGCTGATCGAGGAGGAGTTGCACCACCTGTCCGGCTACGAGGGCGCACGCCCGGTGCGCATCGGCAACGGCGCGTATAACCAATGCCAGCACGATATCTGGGGCACGATCCTGGATTCGGTGTATCTGCACGCCAAATCGCGCGAGCAATTGTCCGATCAGCTGTGGCCGGTGCTGAAGAACCAGGTGGAGGAGACGATAAAGCACTGGCGCGAGCCCGACCGGGGCATCTGGGAGGTGCGCGGCGAACCGCAGCACTTCACCTCCTCCAAGATCGCCTGCTGGGTTGCGCTGGACCGCGGTGCGAAACTTGCCGAACTAGTCGGTGAAACGTCCTACGCCCGGCAGTGGCGCGGGATCGCCGAGGAGATCAAGGCCGACGTGCTGGCCAACGGGGTGGATTCACGCGGCGTGCTGGTGCAGCGCTACGGCTCCGATGCGTTGGACGCCTCCTTGTTGCTCGCGGTGTTGACCCGCTTTCTGCCGGCCGATGATCCCCGGATACGTGCGACCGTGCTCGCGATCGCCGACGAGCTGACCCAGGACGGCCTGGTGTTGCGTTACCGGGTGGAAGAGACCGATGACGGGCTGTCCGGCGAGGAGGGCACCTTCACGATCTGCTCGTTCTGGCTGGTGTCGGCGCTGGTGGAGATCGGCGAGGTGAACCGGGCCAAGCGGCTGTGTGAGCGGCTGTTGTCGTTCGCCAGCCCGTTGCATCTGTACGCCGAGGAGATCGAACCGCGTACCGGAAGGCACCTGGGCAACTTCCCGCAGGCGTTCACCCACCTGAGCCTGATCAACGCGCTCGTGCACATCATCCGTGTCGACGAAGGATCAGACAACGCAGGGTCATTCCTCCCCGCCAACACGAGGACGTAGCACCTCGGAAACACTTCTGCCCCAATCCATTTCTGGTGATCTGTCAGAATGCGGCGCCGATGACGCGCGATACCCGCTAGCGGGGTGCAGTGATTGGCGTTGCCAGTAACGACAGGACCTGTGCGAACGGCGGCATCCTGATCAAGTCGATCCCGTTGAGCTCCATGGTCTTCGACGCGTGGACCATGCCCCCGCGTCGGAGCCGAGAACGGTGGAAGTGAGGAGAGAACCGATGTCAGCTGACCACCGCAGTGCCAGTCGCCACCATGGTCCAAAACTGGCGGCGGCTGTCGCGTAATGCCAATGTCTCCAGGTCGACACGCTGGCCGGCATCGCGTCGATGCACAGCCACAGGCCCGGCGAGCCCGCCCGTACCCGTCTCATCGGGCGATCCCGGTGACCGACCAGCGGCAAATGCTAACTCGGGCTGCATTATTGATTCTGCGCACTTTGGGATTCGCGGGGATAGCCGCGGCGACCGGTATTGCCTTCGTTTTGCTCTTTCATGCGGCCGCTGTCGACAGACCGTTGTTCGCCTCCAGCTCTGCCCATCCGCAAGCGACGGACGACGTCTCCGGTTACCGGGTCGAGCGGGTCGCCGCGAAGGTGTTGCCCAGTGTCGTAACGCTGCAGATCAATGACGGCGACCAGTCCGCATTGGGTTCTGGCATCATCCTCACTCCCGATGGGCTGATCCTGACCAACAGCCATGTCGTGGGTCCGGGGCCGCGCGCGTCGGCGCGCACCTTGGTCACCCTGAACGACGGCCGCACTGCCGCATTCGACGTGATCGCCGCCGATCCCCAAAGCGACATCGCCGTTGTACGGGCTCACAGACTGTCCGGTCTTACCCCAATCTCCGATCGGCTCCTCAGCCAACCTGCGCATCGGTCAGCCGGTAGTGGCGGTGGGATCTCCACTGGGTCTGGACGGCACCGTCACTGACGGCGTCATCAGCGCCCTGAACCGTCCGGTATGCCCACGTCTACGCGCCGACAACGGCTTGGTGGGATTCGACGCCATCCAAACCGACGCCGCACTCAACCCGGGCAATTCCGGCGGCGCACTGGTTGATGAGAACGGCCGGCTCATCGGCATCAACGCGGCCGAGGCCACGGTGGGCGGTGCCGAAAGCTCGAGCACCACACCGCACGGATCAATCGGCCTAGGTTTCGCCATTCCGGTCGATCACGCCATGCGCATCGCCGCCGAACTCGTCGCCACTGGTCGGGCATCGCACGGCTGGTTGGGCGCGCAGTTGAGCAACGACATGGCGATGCGGGGCGCCAGGATCGTTGACGTAACAGCCGGTAGCCCCGCCGCGGCGGCTGGACTGACTCCTGGCGCTGTGGTGACCAAAGTCGATGACCAAGTCATCACAACCGGTAACGCCTTGCTCGCCACGGTGCAGTCCAGGGCACCCGGCTCCGCGGTAACCCTGGTATTCACCGACACTTCGGGTAATCGCAGGACCGTTGAGGTTGACCTCGGCACCGATCAGGGTCGACAGTAATCGCGGCCACCCAGCACGAACTGCAGATCACGGTAAGGCAGTGACTCCTTGAGCCAGCTCCGACCTCACGATTCGCCGTTGGCCCGGTTGAGCGGAAGCTCGACACGCAGGGTGGTTCCGGCTCCTTGGGGGCTGTGCAGATCGATGTGGCCGCCGAGCGCCTCGGCACGATCCTTGAGGCCGACCAGGCCGGTGCCGCCGGTGAAGTCGGCACCCCCGACGCCGTCGTCGGCGACCTCGATACGCAAGCTGCCGCGGGCCCGATCTCGTTCGACGGTGACGGTGATGGCCGAGGCCCGGGAGTGCTTGGCCGCGTTGGTCAATGCCTCGGCGACGATGTAGTAGGCGCTGACCTCGACCTGATCGGGCAGCCGTTCCTCGACGCCCAAGTCGAGCTGACAGGGATCGGCGAGCGGCGGGTCACCGCCCGCAACGCTGGGCCGAGACCGCCCTCGGTCAGGATCGCCGGGTGAATGCCGCGCGACAGATCGCGCAGCTCCTCAAGTGCGCCGCTGGCCTGCTCGACCGCGCGGTCCAGTCGCATCCGAAGCTCGCCCGCGTCCGGCGACACCTCCGCCTGTGCCATCCGAAGCTCCAGCGCCAGCGAGACGAGCCGCTGCTGGGCGCCGTCGTGCAGATCGCGTTCGATCTGGCGGCGGGTCTGATCGGCGGCGGCCAACAACACGCGCGCGCGACGCGGCAAGCTGCCGAATACAGCTGGGCGTTGTCCAGCGAGACGGCGAGCTGACCGGCAATCAGGTTCACAGCAGACAGCCTTTCGGCGGTAAAAGCCCCCCGCATCAGCCGGTTCTCCAGCAGCAACAGCGCCCGCAGCATGCCTCGGCTGAGGATCGGGACAGCCAGCAGCGAGCAGCAGTCGGCATCGGCGAAGTAGGGGTCGCGAGCGAAGCGATCATCACGGGTGGCGTCGGGCACGACCAGTGGCTCGCGCGTGCGTTCGAGGTAGCGCAGCACCGACATCGGAGCTGTGTCGCTCGTCGACGCGCCACCGACGCGGCCTGTCGCTGGGAGCAGCCAGTGGCGGTGTTCGTCATTCCAGACCAGCAGAGCTACATCGGTGGCGCCGGTCATGGCGCCGAGTACCTGCGCCACCCGGGCATGCAATCCGGCGATGCTGGTTTCCGAGCTCAGCGCCTGTGACGTCGACAGGATGCCCAGCAGATCGATGGTTCCGGTGCTGACGCTGCCACTGCCACTGCCAAGGGAATCATCAGGAGACCGGGTGTTGCGCTGCGCGGCCGACGTGTCCTGGTGTGGCGGCAGGCTCGGATAGGCCCAGTCCAGCTGGGCGACTTTGGCCGTCGCGCCCCAGGCGGCATACTGCTGCCGCGTCTGGGTCAGCAGGTCGTATCCGTGGTGGTCGATGCCGTGGGCCAAATAGAAGCGGGCCGCGCGTTCGGTGATCAAGGCCCGGTGCCACGGGCGTTGGCGTTGGCCGGCGCCGTGTAGAGCCGCGTCGAAACCGCGGACACCCCCTTGGAAGTCGCCGACCGCCCATGCCCGCTCGGCCTCCAGCAACCGCAACAGGTGCAAGAAATTCTGCGGCGCATCGGCGGCCCGGTCGGCCAGCCACCGCGTCACCTCGTCAAGTTCGCTCAGCAGAGTGTCTCGCGCGGCACCGTCCGTGGCGCGGATCTGTCCCGCCAACGCCAGTCCTCTCAGCACGCGGGCCACTGCGCCGGGGTATTCAGTGGGCGAGGCCGACACCAAGGGCACGGCTTCTGCGGTGTGGCGCTCAAGAGAGGCCTGATCGCCGAAGATGGCGGCGGCCATCGCTTGAATGCTGTGTGCAAGAAGAAGGGTTGCTGGGGTGTCGCTGTACCCGGCGATGGATATCGGCGCGCCGGTTGCGGTGGGGCGTTCGCCGCGCAGCGCATCGATCACCCATTGGTAGGTCTCAAGTACCTCGACCATGTTTACGCTGCCGATGCGTCGCACAAAGGCCAGACCCGCGTCGAGCTCGGCGACGCAGGCGTCCAATGACGGCGCGCACTCGAGCAGAGCCCGCACAGTCGGGCAAACGTGTATGCCGCCTGGCCGAGGTCGCCCCCGCCGATCAACCCTTCCCTGGCTTGCCGAGCTTCGTCGACGCTGTCTTCGAGCGGCTCGAACCACCACCCCAGCAGCGCTAAAAGGAAACGTGGCGTGTGACGTTTCGGGTTCGTAGCCTCGGGCCTCACTCAGCGCCAACAGCCGTCGTAGCGCCCGATACGGGAGGGCGTAGTTGTTACGCAATGCGACAGCGGCCACGGGGATGCCGGTGGCCGCGCCGACCAGAGGACGGGCGGGGCCGTGCTCACGCCAAATCCGCAGCGCCTGCAGGCTCAGCCAGGCCATCAGTAGGGGCTCCTGCCCAAAGTAGGCCGCCGGTTGGATCGCATCGATCACCCGCGAGCCGGCCAGCATCGTGGGATCGGTGAGTTCGGGGCGAGCCAAGTCATCGTCGGGTCCGGTGGCGTCAAGCCACCGCAACAGGTTCTCGAACCGCTGGTCCAGCTCGGCGAGCATCCCGTCCGTCGTGGGGACGGCGATGCCCAGTTGCGCAAGCACGTCCAGGCCGAGCGCGATCGCCTCCGGCAACCGTCTCGCATGGGTCAGGCTGCGCACCTGTACCGCCGCTGCCTTCGCCAGGTCGACCGGGTCGCGGCATACCGCCTCGATCGCGCGGTATTCCTCGTCCGCCTCGTCCAGGCGCCCCATGGCATACAGCGCGGCGTGGCGGGCCGTACGCAGCTCGAGGAGGGTGTCGGTCTCCGACGGGTCGACGCGGCTCAGCGCCGCGGCCAGCAGCGTGCCCATCAGGGCATAATCGCCGATCACGGAGGCCTGGTCGGCGGCGTGACGCAGCAGTCCGACGACGTGTGACCGTTCCGTCGGCTCGTCGACCGCGTCGATGACCGGCAGGTATTGCTCAGCCGCGACGGCAAACATCTCCGGAATCGCGGCGAGCCGTCGCGCGATCGTCAATTGCAGACCGCGTCGCTGCTCATCATTCAGGCTACGCAGAACCGCCTCGCGGATGCGGTCGTGGCCGAACTGCACCGCCTCGTGCACTCCCGGCTCGATGACCAGAACACCCTCATCAAGCGCGGGCGCCAGCCGCTGTTGCACCAGCCCAGGCGGCTCGGCGACAGCCGTCCGCAGCACATCCAGCTCGATGCGCCCGCCCAGGCAGGCCATCGCCTGCACCATCTCCTGAGTCGGCGCGGGCATAGCGCGCACGCGGGCCGCCAGCAGCTCGGCGATGTCGGAGCGGCTCAGGTGCGCCCGCAGAGCCGGTTCGTCCCAGCTCCACCCGGCTGCCGTCACGGTCAGCGCACCCTGCCCGCGCAGCCCATTCAGCAACTCGACCACCTCGTACGGATTGCCCGACGTGTGCGGCGCAAGGATCCCGGCCAGGGCCGCCGCGGTGGCCGTATCGACGCGCAGCATGTCCGCGACCATGGCGACCACGCTCGAGGGCGGCAGGTTGTCCAGCCGTAGATGATGCACACCGGGCTGATCACGCCATCGCGGCACCATTGCCGCCACCAGCTGGGTGGCCGCCACATCGTCGTCGCGGTACGCGCCCACCAGCAGCAAACCATCGATCGGCTCGTCGCCGAGCACCAGATCGACGGCGCCGAGCGGCGTGCGCCCGGCCCACTGCAAGTCGTCAAGGAACATGACCACCGGCCGGGCGCGCGAGGCGATCGCCCCCAACACCTGCGCTGCATTCGCTCCGCCCGCGCCTGGGCGGTCAGCGGATCGCCCGCATCGGGGGACACCTGCAGCAGCATCGCAAACTCCGGCAGCGCAGCGGCGAGCAAGCCTGCGTTCTGCCCGACCGCTGCCCGTATTCGGTCGCGAACATCGGCCAGCGTTTCTTCGGGCTCGGCCAACAGCAGCCGACCCAGTGCCCGTGATGCCTGCGCGACGGCGTCGGACCCTAGGTCGCGCCGGTACTGATCGAACTTGCCGGCGATGAACCACCCACCGGCGTCGGCAACCAGCGGTCGTAGCTCGTCAACCAACACCGTCTTGCCCGCGCCCGGCGCCCCGCTGACCAACACGCCATGGCACCGGCCCTCGAGCATCTCCGCGAACGCCTTGCCGCAATGCCGCCACCTCGTCGTCGCGCCCCACCAGTCGCGACGGCCGCAGCAACCGCACCGGGAAATCGTGGCCACCGACGGCCTGCACGCCAGGATGGTCTAACCGCTCCAAGTCATAGATCAGCCCTTCGGCGGTCTGGTAGCGGTTGTCGGGCTCCTTCTCCAACAGGTGCATGAGGATCGCCGACAACGGCTTTGGTATCGACGGGTTCATCTGGGCCGGCGGCACCGGCACCCGCGCCAGATGGTCATGCGTGAGCTGCAACAGGTCCCCGGTGCCGAATGGTGGCCCGCCGGTCGCCAGTTCATACAGCGTGGCACCCAGCGCGTACAGGTCTGCCCGCTGGTCCACCGACCGGCCGGTACGGCCAGTCTGCTCGGGCGCCAAATACGCGATGGTTCCGACGATTTCGGTGGGGTGAGTGAACTCTGGCCGGATCTGGGCAGCTGAGGTCGCCAATCCGAAGTCCACTAGGCACGGGGTCGCGTTGTCAGCGACAACGATGTTGGCTGGACTGATGTCACGGTGTATCACGCCGCGGCCGTGCATCCCCGCCACTGCCCTCGCCAGCTTCAGGGCGAGCGCGATCAGGTCCTCGACAGGGAGCGGTTTCGATAGCCCAGCCAGGCTCGTACCACCCGCGTCGGCTAACACGATCGACCCCGGATACCGCGGTATCGAGCAACTGAGCGACCCCGCCCACGACCGCGTAGCCGGTGCAGCATCGCGACCTCATGCTGCAGCCGGCGCTCGGCGTCCGGTCCCAGCGGCTCCTTGCGGATGACCGTGCGTCCCGATAAGAAAAGCCGCGTCACGCGGGTGCGTTCGCTCTCGTGCACGATCTCGGCGCGAACGGGCGGACCCCGATCAGGCAACAAGGAGCCTTCGCCCACCGGCCACCTCCACGCACAGCCGAGCCCCCTCTTACTTAACACCCATTTGAAGAGGAACGGAGCAATCCTGGTAGGACCACAACAGGCGAGCCTGACGGCCTCGGCGCAGACCACCGTGTCCGAATCGCCGATGCGTTAGGCATCACTCGACGCACGGTCCACCGCTACTTCATCAGTACTGAGGAGTTGTTCACTGCTGTTAGAGCGAACTCGAGTAGGTTCCGCGGGGCATTTTTGTCGCAACGATCGGCGTCCTGCTGTTGGTTGCCAATCTAGAATTTTTTGTCGACCGGCGGACCCTTGCCA
>CAVXVJ010000024.1:0-214928 GCA_963765155.1 uncultured Actinomycetota bacterium | reverse complement strand
ATCTTCGTGCGCCCGTCGACTGGGTCGCCGAGGTCGAGCGCCTGCACGCCGCCGGGCGCGAAGTGGATCCTCGACCTCGGACCCGAGCGACACCGTCACCCGGATGACCGCGCCGGTGATCCGCGGGCTCGGCGTCGGCATCGTCCCCGCCGCGACCCGCGCCGGACAGCGCAACCTGTTCACCGTCGGCGCCGCGCCCGAGGTCGCGCCGGCATGGTCGAGCTACGCGCCGACGGCGGTCAGCTGCCCGACGGCTCGGTCAAGCTGTCGACCAAGTTCACCCGGCTCACCGGCCGCTCGCCGATCCTGCTCGCCGGCATGACCCCGACCACCGTCGACGCGAAGATCGTCGCCGCGGCCGCCAACGCCGGCCACTGGGCCGAGCTGGCCGGCGGCGGCCAGGTCACCGAGCAGATCTTCGACGAGCCGCATCGCCGAGCTGACCGAGCTGCTCGAGCCCGGCCGCGCGGTCCAGTTCAACTCGCTGTTCCTCGACCCGTACCTGTGGAAGCTGCAGGTCGGCGGAAAGCGCCTGGTGCAGAAGGCCCGCCAGTCCGGCGCGCCGATCGACGGCGTCGTCGTCACCGCGGGCATCCCCGACCTCGAGGAAGCCGTCGAGCTGATCGAGGAGCTCAACACCGTCGGCATCAGCCACGTGGTGTTCAAGCCGGGCACGGTCGACCAGATCAAGTCGGTCATCAAGATCGCCGCCGAGGTCCCCGACAGGGACGTCATCGTGCACATCGAGGGCGGCCGCGCAGGCGGGCACCACTCGTGGGAGGACCTCGACGACCTGCTGGTGACCACCTACGCGCGAGCTGCGCAAGCTGCCCGAACATCACGATCTGCGTCGGTGGCGGCATCGGCACCCCGGAGCGGGCCGCCGACTACCTGTCCGGCCGCTGGGCCAAGGACTACGGCTTCCCGGCGATGCCGGTCGACGGCATCCTGGTCGGCACCGCCGCGATGGCCACCCTGGAGGCCACCACCTCGCCCGCGGTCAAGCAGCTGCTGGTCGACACCACCGGCACCGACCACTGGGTCGGCGCCGGCAACGCCCAGGGCGGCATGGCATCCGGCCGCAGCCAGCTCGGCGCCGACATCCACGAGATCGACAACACCGCGTCACGCTGCGGCCGCCTGCTCGACGAGGTCGCCGGTGACGCCGACGCCGTCGCCGAGCGCCGCGACGAGATCATCGCCGCGATGGCCGACACCGCCAAGCCGTACTTCGGCGACGTCGCCGACATGACCTACCTGCAGTGGCTGCAGCGCTACGTCGAGCTGGCGATCGGCGACGGCGACAGCACCGCCGACACCGCGGCGCCCGGCAGCCCGTGGCTGGCCGACACCTGGCGCGACCGCTTCGAGGAGATGCTCAAGCGCGCCGAGGCCCGGCTGCACCCGCAGGACTCCGGCCCGATCGAGACCCTGTTCGACGACGAGCCCGGAAGGCCAAGCGCTGCTCGAGAATCCGGAGCAGGCGATCGCCGCGCTGCTGGCGCGCTACCCGGACGCGGAGACCGTCAAGCTGCACCCGGCCGACGTGCCGTTCTTCATCACGCTGTGCAAGACGCCGGGCAAGCCGGTCAACTTCGTGCCGGTCATCGACAAGGACGTCCGGCGCTGGTGGCGCAGCGACTCGCTGTGGCAGGCGCACGACGCGCGCTACACCGCCGACCAGGTGTGCATCATCCCCGGCACCCAGGCGGTCGCGGGCATCACCCGCGTCGACGAGCCGGTCGGCGAGCTGCTCGACCGCTTCGAGCAGGCCATCGATCGACGAGCTGCTGGCCTCGGGCGCGAGCCCGATGCCGGTGGTGTCGCGCCGCCAGGCCCGCGCCGACGTCACCGGTCCGCTGGCCGTCGTGCTCGACTCGCCCGACGTGCTGTGGGCCGGCCGCACCGCGATCAACCCGGTGCACCGCATCGGTGCGCCCGGCGAGTGGCAGGTCAACGAAAACCGCAGCGCCACACACCCGTCCACCGGTGCGCGCCTGGAGCTGGCCGGCGACGGCGTCGTCACGCTGAGCGTTCCGCTGTCCGACATCTGGATCGACATCCGCTTCACCCTGCCGCGCGCACGGTCGACGGCGGCATGCCGGTCGTCACCGCCGAGGACGCGTCGACCGCGATGCGGGCCGTGCTGGCGATCGCCGCCGGCGTCGAGGCCCCGACTCGCTGCCGCCGGTGCACGACAACACCGCCACGGTCACCGTCGCCTGGGATCCCGAGCAGGTCGCCGACCACGCCGGTGTCACCGCGACGTTCGGCGCGCCGCTGGCGCCCGGGCCTGACGCTGGTGCCCGACGCGCTCGTCGGCCTCTGCTGGCCCGCCGTGTTCGCGGCCATCGGTTCGGCGCTCACCGACGACGGCTTCCCGGTCGTCGAGGGCCTGCTGAGCCTGGTCCACCTCGACCACGCCGCGCACCTGCTGGCGGCGATGCCGACGACGCAAGGCCGAATTGTCCGTCACCGCAACGGCTTCGGCGGCCACCGACACCGAGGTCGGCCGCGTCGTCCCGGTCGTCGGTGACGATCGCCGACGCCGACGGGACCGTGCTGGCCACGCTGGAGGAGCGCTTCGCGATCCGCGGCCGCACCGGCGCGGCCGAGCTGACCGACCCGCCGCGCGCCGGTGGGGCGATCACCGACAACGCCACCGACACGCCGCGTCGCCGTCGCCGCGACGTCACGGTCACCGCGCCGACCGACATGAGCGCGTTCGCGGTGGTCTCCGGCGACCACAACCCGATCCACACCGACCGGGCCGCCGCGCTGCTCGCCGGGCTGAAACGCCCATCGTGCACGGCATGTGGCTGTCGGCCGCCGCGCAGCACGTCGTCACCGCCACCGACGGCCGCCCGCCCCGCCCGCCCGGCTGGTCGGCTGGACCTCCCGCTTCCTCGGCATGGTGCTGCCCGGCGACGAGATCGACTTCCGCGTCGACCGCGTCGGCATCGACCGCGGCGCCGAGATCATCGAGGTCGCCGCGAAGGTCGGCGACGAGCTGGTGATGTCGGCGACGGCGCAGCTGGCCGCGCCGAAGACCGTCTACGCGTTCCCCGGCCAGGGCATCCAGCCAAGGGCATGGGCATGGAGGTGCGCGCCCGCTCCAAGGCCGCCCGCAAGGTCTGGGACCCCGCCGACAAGTTCACCCGCGAGACCCTGGGCTTCTCGGTGCTGCACGTGGTCCGCGACAACCCGACCAGCCTGATCGCCTCCGGCGTGCACTACCACCACCCCGAGGGCGTGCTGTACCTGACGCAGTTCACCCAGGTCGCGATGGCCACCGTGGCCGCCGCCCAGGTGGCCGAGATGCGCGAGCAGGGTGCGTTCGTCGAGGGCGCGATCGCCTGCGGCCACTCCGTCGGCGAGTACACCGCGCTGGCCTGCGTCGCCGGCGTCTACGAGCTCGAGGCGCTGCTCGAGGTCGTCTTCCACCGCGGCTGCAAGATGCACGACATCGTGCCGCGCGACGAGCAGGGCCGGTCCAACTACCGGCTGGCCGCGATCCGGCCGTCGCAGATCGACCTGGACGACGACGACGTGCCCGCCTTCGTCGACGAGATCGCCGAGCGCACAGGCGAATTCCTGCAGATCGTGAACTTCAACCTGCGCGGCTCGCAGTACGCGATCGCCGGCACCGTCCGCGGCCTCGAGGCGCTGGAGGACGAGGTCGAGAAGCGCCGCGAGATCACCGGCGGCAAGCGCTCGTTCATCCTGGTGCCCGGCATCGACGTGCCGTTCCACTCGACGGTGCTGCGCGTCGGTGTCGCCGACTTCCGGCGCTCGCTGGAGCGGGTCATGCCGCGCGACATGGATCCCGACGCTGATCGTCGGCCGGTACATCCCGAACCTGGTGCCGCGGCCGTTCACGCTGGATCGCGACTTCATCCAGGAGATCCGCGATCTGGTGCCCGCCGAGCCGCTCGACGAGATCCTCGCCGACTACGACACGTGGCGCAACGAGAAGCCGCGCGAGCTGTGCCGCAAGGTCGTCATCGAGCTGCTGGCCTGGCAGTTCGCCAGCCCGGTGCGCTGGATCGAGACGCAGGACCTGCTGTTCATCGAGGAGGCCGCAGGCGGTCTCGGCGTCGAGCGGTTCGTCGAGATCGGCGTGAAGTCCGCGCCGACCGTCGCCGGCCTGGCCACCAACACGCTGAAGCTGCCCGAGTACTCGCACAACACCACCGAGGTGCTCAACGCCGAGCGCGACGCCGCGGTGCTGTTCGCCACCGACACCGATCCCGAGCCCGACCAGACGAGGATGACGACGCCCGCGCCGGCCGCCGAGGCCGCACCGGCCGAGGCCGCTCCGCGCCGCGCCGCGCCGGCGCCGCCGCCCCGTCGCGGTGGCCCGCGCCCCGACGACATCGCGTTCGACGCCGCCGACGCCACCCTGGCGCTGATCGCGCTGTCGGCGAAGATGCGCATCGACCAGATCGAGCCGCTCGACTCCATCGAGTCGATCACCGACGGTGCGTCCTCGCGGCGCAACCAGCTGCTGGTCGACCTCGGCTCCGAGCTGAACCTCGGCGCCATCGACGGGGCCGCCGAGGCCGACCTGGCCGCGCTGAAGGCGCAGGTGACCAAGCTGGCCCGCACCTACAAGCCGTTCGGCCCGGTGCTGTCCGACGCGATCAACGATCAGCTGCGCACGGTGTTCGGCCCGTCCGGCAAGCGGCCGGCCTACATCGCCGAGCGGGTCAAGAAGACCTGGGAGCTCGGCGACGGCTGGGCCAAGCACGTGACGGTCGAGGTGGCGCTCGGCACCCGTGAGGGCTCCAGCGTGCGCGGCGGTGCGCTCGGCGGCCTGCACGACGGTGCGCTGGCCGACGCGGCGACCGTCGACAAGGTCGATCGACGCCGCGGTCGCCGCGGTCGGCGGCCCGCCAGGGCGTCGCGGTGTCGCTGCCGTCGGCGGCCGGCGGCGCGTGGCGGCGTGGTCGACTCCGCCGCCCTCGGCGAGTTCGCCGAGCAGGTCACCGGACCGCGACGGCGTGCTGGCCTCGGCGGCCCGGCTGATCCTCGACCAGCTCGGTCTGGACGCGCCGGTCAGCGCGCCCGAGGCGTCACCGACGCCGAGCTCATCGACCTGGTCACCGCCGAACTCGGTTCGGACTGGCCGCGTCTGGTGGCGCCGGCCTTCGACGGCCGCAAGGCGGTGCTGTTCGACGACCGCTGGGCCAGCGCCCGCGAGGATCTGGCGAGGCTGTGGCTGATGGACGAGAGCGAGATCGACGCCGACTGGGCCGCGCCTCTCGGAGCGGTTCGAGGGCGCCGGACACGTCGTCGCCACCCAGGCCACCTGGTGGCAGGGCAAGGCACTGGCCGCGGGCCGCAACGTCCACGCCTCGCTGTACGGGCGTGCCGCGGCCGGCGCGGAGAACCCGGGCAAGGGCCGCTACACCGACGAGATCGCCGTGGTCACCGGCGCCTCCAAGGGTTCGATCGCGGCCTCGGTCGTGGCCCAGCTGCTGGCCGGCGGTGCGACCGTCATCGCCACCACCTCCCAGCTCGACGACGACCGGCTGGCGTTCTACCGCACGCTCTACCGCGACAACGCCCGGTTCGGCGCGCAGCTGTGGGTGGTGCCCGCGAACATGGCGTCCTACAACGACATCGACGCGCTGGTCGAGTGGGTCGGCAACGAGCAGACCGAAAGCCTTGGGCCGCAATCGATTCACCTCAAGGACGCGCCAGACGCCGACGCTGCTGTTCCCGTTCGCGGCGCCGCGGGTCGCCGGTGACCTGTCCGACGCCGGCTCGCGCTCCGAGATGGAGATGAAGGTGCTGCTGTGGGCCGTGCAGCGGCTCATCGGCGGGCTGTCGCACATCGGCGCCGACCGCGACATCGCCGCCCGGCTGCACGTCGTGCTGCCCGGTTCGCCGAACCGCGGCATGTTCGGCGGCGACGGCGCCTACGGCGAGTCGAAGTCGGCGCTCGACGCGGTGGTCGCCCGGTGGAAGGCCGAGACGTCGTGGGCGCAGCGGGTCACGCTGGCGCACGCGCTGATCGGCTGGACCCGCGGCACCGGGCTGATGGGCCACAACGACGCCATCGTCGGCGCGGTCGAAGAGGCCGGGCGTCACCACCTACTCCACCGAGGAGATGGCGAGCGATGCTGCTCGACCTGTGCGACATCGAGACCAAGGTCGCCGCCGCGCGCGAGCCGGTGCAGGTCGACCTGACCGGCGGCCTGGCCGAGGTCGACCTCGACATGGCCGCGCTGGCCGCCAAGGCCCGCGAGGAGCTGCCGGCCGAGGCCGGCCGACGACGAGGACGGCGACGAGCCGGCACCGATCGCCGCGCTGCCGTCGCCGCCGCGCGGCTACGCCGCGGCGCCGCCGCCGGCGTGGGCCGACCTCGACGTCGACCCGGCCGACCTGGTGGTCATCGTCGGCGGCGCCGAGCTCGGCCCGTACGGCTCGTCGCGCACCCGCTTCGAGATGGAGGTCGACGACGAGCTGTCGGCCGCCGGCGTGCTCGAGCTCGCCTGGACCACCGGCCTGGTCAAGTGGGAGGACGATCCCGACGCCGGGCTGGTACGACACCGAGTCCGGCGACCTGGTCGACGAGGCCGAGCTCGTGGAGCGCTACCACGACGCGGTCGTCGAGCGCTTCGGCATCCGCGAGTTCGTCGACGACGGCGCGATCGACCCCGATCACGCGTCGCCGCTGCTGGTGTCGGTGTTCCTGGACAAGGACTTCACGTTCGTGGTGTCGTCGGAGGCCGACGCGCGGGCGTTCGTGCAGTTCGATCCCGAGCACACGGTCGATCGCGCCGGTGCCGGACAGCGGCGACTGGCAGGTCACCCGCAAGGCGGGCACCGAGATCCGGGTGCCGCGCAAGGCGAAGCTGTCGCGGACCGTCGGCGCGCAGATCCCCACCGGGTTCGACCCGACCGTGTACGGCATCAGCCGGACATGGCGAACTCGATCGACCGGGTGGCGCTGTGGAACCTCGTCACCACCGTCGACGCGTTCCTGTCCGCCGGGCTTCACGCCCGACGGAGCTGATGCGCTGGGTGCACCCGAGCCTGGTGGCCAACACCCAGGGCACCGGCATGGGCGGCATGACCTCGATGCAGACGATGTACCACGGCAACCTGCTCGGCCGGAACAAGCCGAACGACATCCTGCAGGAAGCCCTGCCGAACGTCGTCGCGGCCCACGTGGTGCAGTCCTACGTCGGCAGCTACGGCGCGATGATCCACCCGGTCGGCGCGTGCGCCACCGCGGCGGTCTCGGTCGAGGAGGGCGTCGACAAGATCCGGCTCGGCAAGGCCGAGTTCGTGGTCGCCGGCGGCTTCGACGACCTGACGCTGGAGGCCATCATCGGCTTCGGTGACATGGCGGCCACCGCCGACACCGAGATGATGCGCGCCAAGGGCATCAGCGACTCGAAGTTCTCCCGCGCCAACGACCGGCGTCGGCTCGGGTTCGTCGAGGCCCAGGGCGGCGGCACCATCCTGCTGGCCCGCGGCGACCTCGCGCTGGAGATGGGTCTGCCGGTGCTGGCGGTGGTCGGCTACGCGTCGTCGTTCGGCGACGGCGTGCACACCTCGATCCCGGCGCCCGGGCTCGGCGCGCTCGGCGCGGGCCGCGGCGGCAAGGATTCGCCGCTGGCCCAGTCGCTGGCCAAGCTCGGCGTCGGCCCCGACGACATCGCGGTGGTCTCCAAGCACGACACGTCGACGCTGGCCAACGATCCCAACGAGACCGAGCTGCACGAGCGGCTCGCCGAGGCGCTGGGCCGCACCGCCGGCACCCCGCTGTTCGTGGTCTCGCAGAAGACCCTGACCGGCCACGCCAAGGGCGGCGCGGCGGCATTCCAGATGATGGGCCTGTGCCAGATGCTGCGCGACGGCGTCATCCCGCCGAACCGCAGCCTGGACTGCGTCGACGACGAACTCGCGGCGCTGCCGCACTTCGTGTGGCTGCGCGAGACCCTGCGGCTGGGCGAGAAGTTCCCGCTGAAGGCCGGTCTGGTCACCAGCCTCGGGTTCGGTCACGTGTCCGGTCTGGTCGCGCTGGTGCACCCGCAGGCGTTCCTGGCGGCGCTGGATCCCGAGCAGCGCGCAGGACTACAACGCGCGGGCGGAGCCGGGTGCTGGCGGGTCAGCGCAGGCTGGCGTCGGCGATCGCGGGCGGGCCGGCGCTGTACGAGAGGCCGGCCGACCGGCGCTTCGACCACGACGCACCGGAGAAGCCGCAGGAGGCGGCGATGTTGCTCGATCCGGCGTCGCGGCTGGGCGAGGACGGCGTGTACGGCGCGTGACGGCGTGAGATAGCGTTCCGTGCGCATGGGCATAGTCGGAGTAGGCATCGACCTGGTCTCCATTCCGGACTTCGCCGAGCAGGTGGACCGGCCGGGCACGGTGTTCGCGGAGACGTTCACGCCGGGTGAGCGCCGCGACGCCGCCGACAAGAGTTCGTCGGCGGCGCGGCACCTCGCGGCGCGGTGGGCGGCCAAGGAGGCGGTGATCAAGGCGTGGTCGGGTTCGCGGTTTTCCAAGCGGCCCGTGCTGCCCGAGGGCATCCACCGTGACATCGAGGTCATCACCGACATGTGGGGCCGGCCGCGGGTCCGGCTGTCCGGCGACATCGCCGAGCACCTCAAGGACGTGACCATCCACCTGTCGCTGACCCACGAAGCCGATACCGCCGCGGCGGTCGCGGTGCTCGAGGAGCGCTGAGTCCCCGCCTCGCATCCCGCGAGCATGCAACAGTGTCGCTGCCGGCGTGTCGGGGCAGTCTGCGCACGCTCGCGCGGAGAGGCTGACGGACTAACCTCGGCCGATGAGCGATCTCGTCGCCCGTGTCCGCGAAGTGCTGCCATCCGTGCGGCCCGATCTTGAAGACCTGGTGCGCATCCAGTCGGTGTGGGCCGACCCCGCCCGCCGCGCCGAGGTGCACCGCAGCGCCGAAGCGGTGTCGAAGCTGTTGTCGGAGGCGGGATTCGGCGACATCCGGATCGTCAGCGAAGGCGGCGCGCCCGCGGTCATCGCCCGCCACCCGGCCCCGCCGGGAGCGCCGACGGTGCTGCTGTACGCGCACCACGACGTGCAACCCGAGGGCGATCCAGCCAGTGGGACGTCGCCGCCGTTCGAGCCGACCGAACGCGACGGCCGACTCTACGGCCGGGGCACCGCCGACGACAAGGCAGGCATCGCAACGCATCTGGCGGCGTTCCGGGCGCACGGCGGCAATCCGCCGGTCGGGGTGACGGTGTTCGTCGAGGGGGAGGAGGAGTCGGGCTCGCCGTCGCTGGCGCGCTGCTCGCCGCGCACCGCGACCTGCTGGCCGCCGACGTCATCGTCATCGCCGACTCCGACAACTGGAGCACCGAGATCCCGTCGCTGACGGTGTCGCTGCGCGGGCTGGCCGACTGCGTCGTCGAGGTGGCCACGCTCGATCACGGCCTGCACTCGGGGATGTGGGGCGGCGTGGTGCCCGATGCGCTGAGCGTGCTGGTGCGACTGCTGGCCAGCCTGCACGACGATGACGGCAACGTCGCGGTCGCCGGGTCTGCACGAGGCACCGCGGCCGACGTCGACTATCTCGCCGGAACGGGTCCGCGCGGACACCGGGCTGCTCGACGGCGTGCGGAGATCGGTTCCGGCTCAGTGGCGCAACGGCTGTGGGCCAAACCGGCGATCACCGTCATCGGCATCGACACCACGCCGATCGCCTAGGCGTCGAACACGCTGATCCCGCGGGCGCGGGCCAAGGTCAGCATGCGGGTCGCCCCCGGCGGTGACGCCGCGAGCATCTCGCCGCGCTGACCCGGCACCTCGAGCAGCACGCACCGTGGGGTGCCCAGGTGACCGTGACGCCGGGCGACGTCGGCGAGCCGTACGCGATCGACGCCAGCGGCCCGGTCTACGACGCGGCCCGCGCCGCGTTCCGGCAGGCCTGGGGCTACGAGCCGGTCGACACGGGGGTCGGCGGATCGATCCCGTTCATCGCGGAGTTCGCCGCGGCGTTCCCGACGGCCAAGATTCTGGTGACCGGCGTCGAAGACCCGGACACCCAGGCGCACAGCATCAACGAGAGCCTGCACCTCGGGCGTGCTGGAACGGGCGGCGACCGCCGAGGCCCTGCTGCTGGACCGACTCGGGCTCAGACCGACAGGTCGCGCCGTAGCTTGGCGACATGGCCGGTGGCGCGGATGTTGTACTGCGCGACCGCGATCTTGCCGTTCTCGTCGACGACGAACGTCGACCGGATGACGCCTTGGACGGTCTTGCCGTACATCGTCTTCTCGCCGAAGGCGCCCCATGCTGTCGAGCACCTTGCGGTCGGGATCGGACAGCAGCGGGAAGGTCAGCTTCTCCGCGTCGCGGAACTTGGCGAGCTTGGCGGGCTTGTCGGGGGAGATGCCGATGACGTCGAGGCCGGCCTCGTTGAGTTCGGCGAGGTTGTCGCGGAAGTCGCAGGCCTCCTTGGTGCAGCCCGGTGTCGACGCGGCGGGATAGAAGTACACGATGACCTTGCGGCCCTTGTAGTCGGACAGCTTGACCGTGTTGCCGTCGGCATCGGGCAGGCTGAACGCGGGCGCTTTGTCGCCGACCTCGAGTCGGGGGGTCGGTGGCATGCGTGAGGTGTCCCTTCTGTCGACCGGTGCGCCATGAGCGCTGGCTGATCTAGGGTAGTTCGGCAAGGCACTGACTTGGCGCAGGGCTTGGAGCGCTTTGGAGGAGCAAGTGGCGGACCGGGATCCGGACACCATCAAGCAGGACATCGATCAGGCTCGCGATCAGTTGGCGTCGACCGTGGACTCCTTGGCCGAGCGGGCGAACCCCAGCAGGATCGCCGACGACATCAAGGCGGCCTTGGTTCGGTTCGTCAAGAAGCCTGCGGTGGCCGTGTCGTTGGCCGGTCTCGGTGCGCTGGTGATCGTGCTCGTGGTGCGCCGCATCAGGCGAGCGCTGAGCGGTCAGCGCCGGCGGCCGGAGCGGAACCAGTCGGTGAACGAGAAACTGGGCGGGTTGGCGACCCGGCCGAGACGGCTGCAGCTGTGCACCGCCATCGGTCGCTGCGCAGTTACGCCTCTCAGCTGCGCCTCCCATCGGCACCGCGACGTGGACGTGGCCATCTGGACATCAGCAAATTCCTCATTTCGTATCGCTTGACCGGAATTGCGCGGCATCGGGCCGATGCCAGCTAACTGAACCTTAGCACTGATGCGGCTCTTCTCAGCAGCAATGCCAGAGAAACCTATGAACTTGATGCTCCCGTTACCGTTTCCCAGGGGGCGATCCGGCGCTAGTTGTACCGCGATGTGACATCTAGCACATGGGCCGTCGGACTACGCCGCGGCCCGTAAATTCACGCATCGTAAAGCTCGGCTACGGGCCGTGATCGCGCCGCGGCGAGCCGTGGGTGCCGAGACGCCGCGGGTGACCGGGATTCGTGGTCCTCTACGCTGGCGCCGTCCGACGACGAGCAAAGGAGACGCGCCATGGCGTGGTTTCTCGCCCTGCAAGGCCCGGCGCAGCCGAGTCATCAGTCATCGGTGTATCGAGCTTCAGGACTCCACCGATGTCGAGAGCTCGCCCAGGAACTCGTCAGCGCGGTGACGCTGGACCGGGTGGTGCCGATTCCGGCGATGCTGCCCAGAACCACCGCAAGAGACAGAAGGTCACGCTGCTACGTGCGGCCTGCGGCCTGGGGGATGTGGACGTTCTACGAGCTGTCCGAGGAAGACCGCCGTCAGCTGATGAGACAACCGTCGCTCAACGCGATCCAGCAGCATCAGCGTGAGCACACGGCAGGGCGGACCCGCTGGGTCAACCTCCTTGGCCGGGCCAACCCGGACCGCTGACGCGGCGGGCATGCGGAGATCTCTCAAGCGTGGTGCGCCGTCAGGGTTTCGAACCCCGGACCCGCTGATTAAGAGTCAGCTGCTCTACCAACTGAGCTAACGGCGCGCGTGTGAGACAATAACAGGCCCCGCGGCGCAGGGGAAATCCCATGTCCGCGCGCCGCGGAGCGACGTCGCCGTCGCGCCCCCACTCGAACTGACCGTAGACTATTGCCAAGAATCGTCGGCGCAATCCTGGAGCGAAGTGGGGCGGAGTATGTGGCAGGTCAACACGGTGGCCCGTCCGGTGCGAGCAGCGTGCGTTGGCGTGGTGGTCGCCGTCGCGCTGGTTCCGGCGATCGTGCTGGCGCTGACCGCCTGCAGCAGGACACTCGCTCCACCGCCGCCGCAGGTGATCACCGACAAGGGCACGCCTTTCGGTGATCTGCTGGTGCCCAAGCTGACGGCCTCGGTCACCGACGGCGCCGTCGGCGTCATCGTCGACTCGCCGGTCACGGTCAGCGCCGAGGACGGCGTGCTGGGTGCGATTAGCATGGTCAACGAGGACGGCGACCCCGTCGAGGGCCAGCTCAGCCCCGACGGCCTGACGTGGGCGACAGCCGAGCCGCTGGGCTACAACAAGCAGTACACGCTCACCGCGCAGTCGCTGGGTTTGGGCGGAGTCGCCCAGCAGCAGATGACGTTTGAGACGCATTCGCCGGAAAACCTGACGATGCCCTACGTGTTGCCCAACGACGGCGAAGTCGTCGGCGTCGGACAGCCGATCGCCATCCGGTTCGACGAGAACATCCCGAACCGGCTGGCCGCGCAGCAGGCGATCAAGGTCAAGACGAATCCGCCGGTCGAGGGCGCGTTCTACTGGCTGAACAACCGCGAAGTGCGGTGGCGCCCAGCGAATTACTGGAGGCCCGGTACGACGGTCGACGTGCGGTCAACACCTACGGCGTTGACCTGGGCGACGGGCTGTTCGGCCAGGAGGACGTCTCGACACGCTTCACCATCGGCGACGAGGTGATCGCGACCGCCGACGACGCCACCAAGACGATGACAGTGCGGCGTCAACGGCGAAGTCGTCAAGACGATGCCGATCTCGATGGGCAAGAACAGCACTCCGACCAACAACGGCACCTACATCGTCGGCGACCGCCACTCATTCACTTGATCATGGATTCCTCGACCTACGGCGTGCCGGTCAACTCGCCCGACGGCTATCGCACCGAGGTCGAATGGGCCACGCAGATGTCCTACAGCGGAATCTACGTACACTCCGCGCCGTGGTCGGTTGGCAGTCAGGGCCGCAGCAATGTCAGCCACGGCTGCATCAACGTCAATACCGCAACGGCAGTGGTTCTACGACAACACCAAGCGCGGCGACATCGTCGAGATCGTCAACACGGTGGGATCCACACTGCCGGGAACCGACGGACTGGGCGACTGGAACATTCCGTGGGAGCAGTGGAAGGCCGGCAACGCCAGCGTCTGACGTTGGCGTTGCCGGCCTTCCACTGGTCCCACGGGATGTTCCAGTCACCCAGGCCGTCGGTTCCGGGCAGCGTCGAGCCGACCGTGTTGACGATCTCGACGATGTCGCCGCGCTTGGAGTTGTCGTAGAACCACTGGCCGTTGCTGGTGCTCACGTTGATGCAGCCGTGGCTGACATTGCTGTAGCCCTGGCTGCCGACCGACCACGGCGCGGCGTGCACGTAGATGCCGCTGTAGGAGATCTGGGTGGCCCAGTCGACTTCGGTGCGATACCCGTTGGGCGAGTTGACCGGCACGCCGTAGGTCGACGAGTCCATCACCAGGTGGGAGAACGGTCCCCGACGATGTCGTGCCGTTGTTGGTCGGTGTGCTGTTCTTGCCCATCGAGACCGGCATGGTCTTGATCACTTCACCGTTGCGCCGCACGGTCAGGTCTTGGTGTTGTCGTCGACGGTGGCGATCACCTGGTCGCCGATGGTGAAATGCGTGGTGACGTTCTCCTGGCCGAACAGCCCGTCGCCCAGGTCCACCCCGTAGGTGTTGACCGCGACCTCGACGTTGTGCCCGGCTTCCAGTACTGCGCTGGGCGCCAACGCACTTCGCGGTTTTCAGCCAATAGAAGGCACCCTCGACGGGCGGGTTGGTCTTGACGGTGATGGCCTTCTGCGCCGCCAACCGGTTCGAGATGTTCTCGTCGAACCGGATGGCGATCGGCTGACCGACGCCGACGACCTCGCCGTCGTTGGGCAGCACGTAGGGCATCGTCAGGTTTTCCGGCGAATGGGTCTCGAACGTCATCTGCCGGCTGGTCGACGCCGCCGAGGCCGAGTGACTGCGCGGTCAGCGTGTACTGCTTGTTGTAGCCGAGCGGCTCCGCCGTCGCCCATGTCAGGCCGTCCGGGACTGAGCTTCCGGCGACGGCCTCGCCTCCTCGTTGACCATCGTCACGCGCCGAGCACGCCGTCCTCGGCGCTGACCGTCACCGGCGAATCGACGCTCACCCGACGGCACCGTCGGTCACCGATGCGGTGAGCTTGGGCACCAGCAGATCACCGAACGGCGTGCCCTTATCGGTGATGACCTGGGCGCGGCGGAGCCGAGTTGGTGCTGCAGGCAGACAGCCCCAGCACCATCGCGGGAACCAGCGCCACTGCCATCAACCAGCCACGCTTTCGACCGCCGCGACCGCGGCCACCGATCTCTGACCTGCCACATTCTTTGCTCCACTTCGCTACTCAGGATTCACGGATCGACAGATTCTTGGCAATAGTCTAAGGGCAGCTTGAGTCGGGGCGCGACGGCGACCCGTGCGCCGCACCGGCGTCGCATGGGATTTCACCCTGTGCCGCGGGGCCTGTTATTGTCGCACACGCAGCGCCGTTAGCTCAGTTGGTAGAGCAGCTGACTCTTAATCAGCGGGTCCGGGGTTCGAAACCCTGACGGCGCACTCAGCTCGAAACTTCCGCCGGCGCGTCAGCGAGTCGGGTGCAATGGGCTATTCGGTGAATGTGGACTTGATACACGTTTTTCTGCTGATCGCATTCTAGGCAACACTCGTCGTCCGCGAGCAGGCGCCCGGAGCTCACAACTTCAGTCCCGGAGCCGGAGTGCGAGCACGCTCTGGAGTCTCACTGATGCCGATCCGTGGCTTGCGGCGCGTCCAGCGGCCGCATCGGCGCGCATCGGCACCGGCCGAGCCCAGCGTGACCGCGCGGCGAGCTCATGGGCGAGCTCCGTCCACGATCGCGAGGAGTCCTGAAGTCGTACATCCGCATGAATGACGACTGCGCCGCGATCGGGGCGACTGCAGGGCGAGGAGCGCGATGACGACCGCCACTGGCACTGGGCCGCCCCGGCGTAGCGGCACGCGTATCCGGCCGGCTCTCCAGCGACGGCTCGCCGTCGGCGACTACGGCCCATAGTCATGCGGCTGAACGTTAGGCGATAAATTTTGGGCGAACGCTGCAGTCCTGACCTGGTGCAATGTGCTAGCAGTCACATCCCGGTAACTTATGCTACGGATCGTTAACCACCGTGAATATCGGTTGCGGGAGCAACATCATTACAAGGTTTCGTTTTCATAGGCTGCTGAGGCCCGGCATAGAGTGCTACAGTCCAGTTAGCTGACAGTTAGCGGGAGACGTGCCCGGACACGTGGTAAGCAATACGAAATGAGGACTTAGCTGATGTCGCCAGTTGGCGCGTCGTCTACGTCGGCCGCACCGGTGCAGGCTCCCCCGACGAGCATAACTGCGCAGCGCCCGTCTGACGATCTACTGCTGTAACCGCCATTGGGCGGGTCGCCAACCCGCCAAAGTTTCTTGTTCCTCGACTGGCTCCGCTCGGCCTGTCGCCGCTGAACCGCTCGCGCTGCCTGCGCCGTTCGGCGGACGGCAGATCACGAGCACCAGCGCTCCGACCCCGGCCAGTGAGACAGCCACCTGCGGGTTTCTTCACGAACCGAACCACGCCCGCCTTCACGTCATCGGCGATCCTGCTCGGGTTGGCCCGCTCGGCGAGGGAATCCACGGTCCACGCCAACTGGTCACGAGCCTGATCGATGTCCTTCTTGATGGTGTCGGGATCCCGGTCCGCCACTTCTGCCTCCGCGCCCTGCGTCCAAGTCAGGCTCCAAGACGAAGCCCTGCCGAACTACCCTAAATGCAGCCCGCGCTCATTTGAGTGCCCGGTCGACAGAAGGATTGCCCACGCATGCCACAGACCCCGCGACTCGAGGTTGGCGACAAAGCCCCCGCGTTCAGCCTGCCCGACGCCGACGGCAACACCGTCAGCTGGCCGACTACAAGGGCCGCAAGGTCATCGTGTACTTCTACCCGGCCGCGTCGACGCCGGGCTGCACCAAGGAGGCCTGCGATTTCCGCGACAATCTCAACGACCTCAACGATGCCGGGCTCGACGTCGTCGGCATCTCCCCCGACAAGCCGGTCAAGCTCGCCAAGTTCCGCGACGAACAGAAGCTGACCTTCCCGCTGCTGTCCGATCCGGACCGCAAGGTGCTGACGGCGTGGGGCGCCTACGGCGAGAAGACGATGTACGGCAAGACCGTCCAAGGTGTCATCCGCTCGACGTTCGTCGTCGACGAGAAGGGCGAGATCGCGCGCGGCACAGTACAACATCCGGGCCACCGGCCACGTCGGCGAGCTACGACGAGACCTGTCCGTCTGAGCCCGAGGTTGGCCAGCAGCAGGGCCTCGGCAGTCGCGGCGCGCTCCAGCACGCCCAGGTGCAGGCTCTCGTTGATGCTGTGCGCTTGTGTCGCAGGGTCTTCCACACCGGTCACCAGAATCTTGGCCGAGGGGAACGCCGCCGCGAACTCGGCGATGAACGGGATCGAGCCGCCGACGCCGGTGTCGACGGGGTCGTCGCCCCACGCCTGCCGGAAGGCCGCGCGCGCCGCGTCGTAGACCGGCCCGCTGGCGTCGATGGCGTACGGCTGGCCGATGTCACCGGGCGTGACGGTCACCTGCGCTCCCCACGGTGCGTGCTGCTTCGAGGTGGCGCGTCAGCGCCGCCAGGTGTTCGGGCGCGTCGCCGCCAGGTGCCACCCGCATGCTGACCTTGGCACGCGCCCGCGGGATCAGCGTGTTGGACGCCTTGTCGATCGGCGTGGTGTCGATGCCGATCACCGTGATCGCGGGTTTGGCCCAAAGTCGTTGCGGCGCAGAGCCAGAACCGATTTCGGATACGCCGTCGAGCAGCCCCGCCTCCTCGCGCACCCGCTCCGGCGGATAGTCGACGTCGGCGGCGTCACCTCGTGCAGGCCCGCCACCGCGACATTGCCTTCGTCGTCGTGCAGGCTGGCCAGCAGTCGCACCAGCACGCTCAGCGCGTCGGGCACCACACCGCCCCACAGTCCCGAGTGCAGTCCGTGATCCAGTGTGGCGACCTCGACGACGCAATCGGCCAGCCCACGCAGCGACACCGTCAGCGAGGGCACCTCGGTGCTCCAGTTGTCGGAGTCGGCGATGACGATCACATCGGAGGCCAGCGTGTCGCGATGGGCCGCCAGCAGCGCAGACAGCGAGGGCGAACCCGACTCCTCCTCCCCCTCGACGAACACCGTCACGCCGACCGGAGGGTTTCCGTCGTGCGCTCGGAACGCCGCCAAATGCGTTGCGATTCCGGCCTTGTCGTCGGCGCTGCCGCGACCGTAGAGCCGACCGTCGCGTTCGGTCGGTTCGAATGGCGGCGACTGCCACTGGCTGTGGTCGCCTTCGGGCTGCACGTCGTGATGGGCGTACAGCAGCACGGTCGGCGCGCCCGGCGGCGCAGGATGCCGGGCGATGACGGCCGGTGCGCCACCTTCGCTGACAATCTGGACGTCACCGAACCCCGCGTCCGACAGCAGGTTGGCCACCGCCTCGGCGCTGCGCTGCACCTCGCCGCGGCGGGCAGGGTCGGCCCACACCGACTCGATACGCACCAGGTCGTCCAGGTCGCGCCGCACCGACGGCAGCACCTCACGCACGCGCTGCACCAAATCGCTCATGGTGCCGAGGTTAACGCGTCACCTTTCATTCGCGAGAGACGCTACTCCCCGACACGCGAGAAAAGTGGACTTGCGTCTGCTCGCGCGGCAGTCTCCGCGGCAACTAGTCCTCGACTCGAGGATCGCGACCGCTGCGGCGGTATCGGCCTCATGGGTCAGCGACAAATGGATCGTCACGTCCTTAGGTGTTCGGCGATCGCGCCGGTGAGCCGCACCTTCGGCCGGCCCCACATATCGGTGATGACCTCGATGTCACGGTGAATGCCCTCGGGCAGCACCGGCCGCTTGGCGAACCGCGAACCCGACCACGCCTTGATCACAGCCTCCTTGGCCGCCCAGCGCGCCGCCAGATGCCGTGCCGCCGACGAACTTTTGTCGGCGGCGTCACGACGCTCACCGGGAGTGAACGTCTCGGCGAACACCGTCCCCGGCTGGTCGACCTGCTCGGCGAAGTCGGGAATGGAGACGAGATCGATCCCCACCCCGACTACCGCCATGTCACGGAACGCTAGCTCATTGCACGCTCCTCACGACGCGCTCACCGGGCGATACACGTCATCGTCGCCTAGGCGCGAGGCCGGATCGAGGAGCATCTCGGCCTCCTGCCGCTTCTCCGGTGCGTCCGCGCTGAATCGCCGGCCAGCGGGCCTCTCGTACAGCGGCGCGCCCACCGGCGATCGCCGACGCCAGCCTGCGCTGACCCGCCAGCACCCGGGCGTCCGCCCGCTGCTTGTAGTCCTGCCGCTGATCGGGGATCAGCGCAGCCAGGAACGCCTGCGGGTGCACCAGCGCGACCAGACCCGACACGTGCCCGAAGCCAAGGCTGGTGATCAGACCCGGCCTTGAGCGGGAACTTGCTCGCCCAGTCGCAGGGTGTCGCGCAGCCACACGAAGTGCGCGGAGCCGGCGAGCTCGTCGTCGACGCAGTCCAGGCTGCGGTTCGGCGGAATGACGCCGTCGCGCAGGATCTGGCACAGCCCCATCATCTGGAAGGCCGCCGCGCCGCCCTTGGCGTGGCCGGTGAGGCTCTTCTGCGACACCACGAACAGCGGCGCGCCCTCGGACCGGCCCATCGCGTCCGCGAGCCGCTCGTGCAGCTCGGTCTCGTTGGGGTCGTTCGCCAGCGTCGAGGTGTCGTGCTTGGAGATCACCGCGATGTCGTCGGGCCCGACGCCGAGCTTCGCGAGCGAACGCGCGAGCCGCGACTCCTTGCCGCCGCGGCCGGCGCCGAGCGCACCGAGCCCCGGCGCGGGAATCGACGTGTGCACGCCGTCGCCGAACGACGACACGTAGCGCGACCACCGCCTGCACGGGCAGGCCCATCTTCAGCGCGAGGTCGCCGCGGGCCAGCAGGATGGTGCCACCGCCCTGGCCCTCGACGAACCCGAGCCGGCGACGGTCGTTGGCACGCGAGAACTTCGTGTCGCTGATGCCCTTGGCGCGCATCATCTCGGTGTCGGCGGTGGCCGCCATGTCACCGAACCCGATGATCGCCTCCAGCGTCAGGTCGTCGTAGCCGCCCGCCACGACGAACTCGGCCTTGCCGAGCCGGATCTTGTCGACGCCCTCCTCGACCGAGATCGCCGCTGTGGCGCACGCGCCGACCGGATGGATCATCGCGCCGTAGCTGCCGATGTAGGACTGAACGACATGCCCCGCAATGACATTCGGCAGGACCTCCTGCAGGATGTCGTTCGGCTTGTTCCGGCCCAGCAGGTTGCCGTGGTACATGGTCTGCATCGACGTCATGCCGCCCATGCCGGTGCCCTGCGTGCTGGCCACCAGACTCGGGTGCACCCAGCGCATCAGCTCGGCCGGACTGAACCCGGCCGACAGGAACGCGTCGACGGTGGTGACGAGGTTCCACAACGCCAGGCGGTCGATCGAGTTCGACCATGTCCTGGCTGACGCCGTAGACCTTCGGGTCGAAACCGGTGGGGATCTGCGCGCCGACGGTCCGCGACAGCTTCACCTTGCGCGGCACGCGGATCTCGGTGCCCGCCTTGCGGGTCACCTTCCAGTCGCAGCTGTCCGGCACCGGCGCGATCACCGTGTGCTCCGGATCGAACTGCACGAACGCCCGGGCATCGGCCTCCGACGACACCACGAACGTGAAGTCCTTGTCCAGGAACACCGAAACCAGCAGCGGCGCGGCGTGATCGGGATCGATCGCGCCGTCATCGACGAACTCGCGGATGCCGACTCGCTCGACGACCGCATCGTGGTAGCGCTCCACCAGCTCGCCCTCGTCGACCAGGTCACCGGTCTCGGTGTCGTACCAGCCCGGCGTCGGGATCGTCCTCCCACTTGACCAGGCCGGTGGTCCAGGCCAGCTCGAGCACTCCGGCTGCCGACAGCTCGTTGTCGACCTCCATCTCGAAGCGGGTGCGCGACGAGCCGTACGGTCCGATCTCGGCGCCGCCGACGATCACCACCAGGTCCTCCGGGTCGACGTCGAGGTCGTCCCAATCCGGAGGAGGCGCCGCCTTGTAGCCGCGCGGCGGCGACGGCAGCGCACGGATCGTGCCGTGCCCGTCGCCGTCGCTCGTCTGGCGCGCCTCGGCCGTCATCTCCTCGCGCGCCTTGGCGGCCAGCTCGGACAGATCGAGATCGACCTCGGCGAGTCCGCCGGTCAGGTCCACCTGCAGCGGCTCGCGCGCAGCGGCCACCTTGGATTCGATGCCGCACAGGTCGAGCAGCATCGCTCGCCATCTCGTCGGTGGAGTAGGTGGTCACGCCGGCTTCCTCGACCGCGCCGACGATGGCGTCGTTGTGGCCCATCAGACCGGTGCCCTTGGTCCAGCCGATCAGCGCGTGCGCCAACGAAACCCGCTGCGCCCACGACGACTCGGCCTTCCAGCGCGTCACCACCGCGTCGAGCGCGGACTTCGACTCGCCGTACGCGCCGTCACCGCCGAACATGCCGCGGTTCGGCGAACCGGGCAGCACCACGTGCAGCCGCGCGGCGATGTCGCGCTCGGCGCCGATGTGCGAAAGGCCGCCGATCAGCCGCTGCACGGCCCACAGCAGGACCTTCATCTCCATCTCGGAACGCGACCCGGCGTCGGACAGATCGCCGGCCACCCGCGGCGCCGCGAACGGGAACAGCAGCGTCGGCGTCTGGGCGTCCTTGAGGTGAATCGACTGCGGCCCAAGGCTTTCGGTCTGCTCGTTACCGACCCACGAGACCAGTGCGTCGATGTCGGTGTAGGACGCCATGTTGGCGGGCACCACCCACAGCTTGGCGCCGAACCGGGCGTTGTCGCGGTACAGGGCGCGGTAGAACGCCAACCGGTCGTCGTCGAGCTTGGACGTCGTGGCGATGACGGTCGCACCGCCGTCGAGCAGCTTGGCCACCACCGAGGCGGCGATCGAACCCTTCGACGCACCGGTGACGACCGCGACCTCGTCGTTGTAGCGACCCTTGCCCGGGTTCTCCGCGCCGGCCGCGGCACGCCCGTACAGCGAGGCGTGGATGTTGCGGCCCGGCGGCCAGTGCCTTGCCCTGCCACCAGGTGGCCTGGGTGCCGACGATGTGTCCGGCGCCCTCGAACCGCTCCGACAGGCGCGGCCAGTCGGCGTCGATCTCGCCCTCGTCCATCAGCCACAGCTTGGCCAGGTCCTCGCGGGCACTGGCCCAGCGGTCGTCGAACAGCACCGCCTTGCGGCTGTCGAACACCGGCGCCACCAAACGTGGCCAGTCCGAACCGAGTTCGGCGGTGACCAGATCGATGAGCTCTGCGTCGGTCGCCTCGGGAACGCTGACCGGGGTGTCCAGGCCGAGCTGGCCCAGGATCAGCCGGGCCGCGGAAGCCAGCACGCCGTTGGGTCCGGTGACCTTCTCGGCGAACTCGCCGAGTGCGGCGGAGTCCACCACGCCGCCGGCGCCGCCGGCCGCCGACGGCAGGGACACCGACGACACCGTGCCGGGCGCCGACCGCCGGACACCGCGCCGTCGATGACCTTGTCGACGGTCGCCGCGTCGGCGAGCGCACCGTCGTGCAGGCCGCCGAGGCTGCCGCCGCGAACGCTGGAGCCCTCGCGGGTGCCGAGCACCACCTCGACGGTGACGTGCTTGACCCAGCCGTCGCCGAGCTCCCAGGTCTTCTTGACCCGCTCGGCGATGTAGGCCGGACGCTTGCCCGACGGGCCGAGCACCGTGCGCAGCTGATCGTTGATCGCATCGGAAAGCACTGGGCCGAACGGCTTGTATGTCCGGGCCAGCTTGGTGACCTGTCCCTTCAGCCCGGCCAGATCGGCTTCCGCGGCACCGTCGATGGCGCCGAGGTTGAGCTCCGAGCCGAGGTCGACCAGCAGCTGGTTGCGCCGCGACGACGCACCGTCGGTGATGGACTCGATGGAGTCCAGCGGCTCGATCTGGTCGATCCGCATCTTCGCCGACAGCGCGATCAGCGCCATGCGTGGCTTCGGCTGCGGTGAAGGGCATGTCGTCGGGCCGCGGGCCGCCGGACGGGGCGGCCGGCGCAGCGCGGGCGCCGCGGGAGCCGCCTCGGCAGGCGCGGCCTCGGCGGCAGGTGCGGGCGCCTCGTCGTCCTCCTCGTGGTCCGGCTCGGGATCGGTGTCGGTCGCGAACAACACCGCGGCGTCGCGCTCGGAGTTCAGCACTTCGGTTGTGCTGTGCGAATATTCGGGCAGTTTGAGCGTGTTGGTGGCCAGCCCGGCGACGGTCGGCGCCGACTTCACGCCGATCTCGACGAACCGCTCGATGCCGAGACCACCCGCGGCCTCCTCGATGAAGAGCAGGTCCTGCGTCTCGATCCACCGCACCGGGCTGGCGAACTGCCAGGCCAGCAGCTCGATGACGACCTTGCGGCACAGCTCGCGTCGGCTTCTCGTTCCGCCAGGTGTCGTAGTCGGCGAGGATCTCGTCGAGCGGCTCGGCGGGCACCAGATCGCGGATCTCCTGGATGAAGTCGCGGTCCAGCGTGAACGGCCGCGGCACCAGGTTCGGGATGTACTTGCCGATGATCAGGTCCGGATCCTTGTCGCGCGGCATGACCCGCTCCAGCGAGCGCCGGAAGTCGGCGACGCCGACCCGCAGCACCGACGAGTGGAACGGCACGTCGATGCCGGGCACCAGAATGAACGACCGCTTGCCGCCGCTGATCTCGCGGCGCTTCTCGACCTCTTCCTCCAGCACCTCGAGGCCGCGGACGGTGCCGGCGATGGCGTACTGCGAGCCGCGCAGGTTGAAGTTCACGATCTGCAGGAATTCACCGTGTGCGCTCGGCGATTCCGTCGATGAACGCCGGAACGTCGGCGTCGTCGAGATCGATCTGCGACGGCCGGATCGCGGCCAGCCGGTAGTTGGACCGGCCGAGGTGGTCGCGCGGAACGATGTCGTGCATCTTGCTGCCGCGGTGGAACACCACCTCCAGCAGCGCCTCCAGTTCGTAGACACCGCTGACGCAGGCCAGCGCGGTGTACTCACCGACGGAGTGCCCGCAGGCGATCGCACCCTCGACGAACGCGCCCTGCTCGCGCATCTCGGCCACCTGCGCGGCGGCCACGGTCGCCATCGCGACCTGGGTGAACTGCGTCAGGTACAGCACGCCCTCGGGGTGCTGGTAGTGCACGCCGCAGGCGATCAGGCTGGTCGGGTTGTCGCGCACCACGTGAAGCACCGAGAAGCCCAGCGTTTCGCGGGTGAACTTGTCCGCGGAGTCCCACACCTTGCGGGCGGCCTTGGACCGGGCACGCACCTCCATGCCCATGCCCTTGTGCTGGATGCCCTGGCCGGGGAACGCATAGACGGTCTTCGGCGCGGCCAGTTGCGCGGTCGCCGACATCACCAGATCGCCGCCGACTTTCGCGGTGACCTCGACGATCTCTGCGCCACGGTCGATTCCGACGCGGTCGACCCGGAAGTCGATCTCGTCGCCGGGCAGCACCATGCCCAGGAAGCGTGAGGTCCAGCCGACGACTCGGGCAGGCGGCGCGGGCTTGCCGTCGGTCGCGGCGACGACGTGCTGCGCGGCCGCGGACAGCCACATCCCGTGCACGATGGGTGATTTCAGCCCGGCCAGCAGTGCGGCGGCGCGATCGGTGTGGATCGGGTTGTGGTCACCGGAGACCACCGCGAACGCGCTCATGTCGGTCGGTGCGGTGACGGTGACGTCGCGGCGACGCCGACGCGGCGTGTCGGTCGCGTTGTCGGTGATCGCTCCGCCGGCGCGCGGCGGATCGGCCAGCTCGGCGGCACCGGTGCGGCCGCGGATCGCGAACCGCTCCTCCAGGGTGGCCAGCACGGTCCCGTCGACGTCGGTGATCGACACCGTCACCGGGATGACGCGTCCGTACTCGGTGTCGGTGGCCGCCAAAGCCGTTGCGGTGACGGTCAATTCGGCCGTCGTCTTCGGCATCGGCGCCAGCAGATGCGCGGCGTGATCCAGGTGCACCAGGCTCAGCAGGCCCTCGACGACCGGGAAGCCGTCGTCGGTGACCGCGGAGCCGATGGCCGAGAACACGGCCGGCCAGCAGCGGCCGACGAGCGCGTCGGGCACCAGGGTGAGGCCCGGGCGCGAGCGGAGCGCCGAACGTCGCGGTGACACCGGTGTGGTCGGCGACCTCTTCGGGATTCCAGTCGACGGTGACTCTGGCGATGTTGTCGTGCACCGCGGGAAGGGAGTCGGGTCCGTCCACCCCGGCGGCGATCGCCAGCACCGAACGCATAGCGGTCGACGCGTCCTCGACGGTGACGATGGGCATGCCGCCGTCGACCGTGCATGACGGCAGCGTGAAACGGATGTCGATCCAGATGTCGCACAGCGGCACGGCCAGCGTCACCACGCCGTCGGAGTTCAGCTCGAGCCGGGCTCCCGTCGACGGGTGTGTGGCGCTGCGGTTTTCGTTGACCTGCCACTCGCCCGGCGCGCCGATGCGATGCACCGGGTTGATGGCGGTGCGTCCGGCCCACAGCACGTCGGGCGAGTCGAGAACAACCGCGAGCGGACCGGTGACGTCGGCGCGGGCCTGGCGGCGCGACACCACAGGCACCGGCTGGCGCGCCCGAAGCCAGCACCTCGTCGATGGCGGCCTGCTCGAAGCGGTCGAGCAGCTCGCCGACCGGCTCGTCGAGGCGGGTGATGCCGGCGACCGACTGGGTGCCCGGGATGATGCACACCTGCATCGGCGGTGTAGCGCGCGTCGTGCGCCTGCCACAGCGAGTCGCTGCGCCACCAGCGCCGGACATCCTTGTCGATGACGGGCACGAAGTTGACCGGCTTGCCCGGCGTCTTGCACAGCGTGATGAAGAACGGCACGTCGGCCGGGTGCAGCTTGACGGTCTCGGCGTCCGGGATAGCGCGCGAGCAGCGCGGCGATCGCCTGCTCCGGATTCTCCAGCAGCGCTTGGCCTTCCGGACTGTCGTCGAAAGCGTCTCGATCGGGCCGGAGTCCTGCGGGTGCAGCCGGGCCTCGGCGCGCTTGAGCATGTCGGCGAACCGGTCGCGCCACGTGTCGGCCAGCCACGGGCTGTCCGGCGCCGCGGTGTCGGCGGTGCTGTCGCCGTCGCCGATCGCCAGCTCGACGTAGCGCTGCAGCCACTGCAGGTAGGTCATGTCACCGACGTCGCCGAAGTACGGCTTGGCGGTGTCGGCCATCGCGGCGATGATCTCGTCGCGGCGTGCCGCGACGGCCTCGGCGTCACCGGCGACCTCGTCGAGCAGCCGGCCGCAGCGCGATGCGGTGTTGTCGATCTCGTGGATGTCGGCGCCGAGCTGGCTGCGGCTGGAAGCCATGCCGCCCTGGGCTTTTCCGGCACTGATCCAGTGGTCGGTGCCGTTGGTCTCGACCAGCATCCGCTTGACCGGCGGCGAGGTGGTCGACTCCAGGGTCGCCATCGCCGCGGTGCCGACCAGGATGCCGTCGACCGGCATCACCGGGAAGCCGTAGTCGTTGGCCCACCGGCCGGACAGGTATTCGGCGGCCCGCTCCGGGGTGCCGATGCCGCCGCCGACGCAGACCGTGATGTTGGGCAGCTTGCGCAGCTCCGCGTAGGTGGCCAGCAGCAGATCGTCGAGGTCCTCCCATGAGTGGTGACCGCCGGCGCGGCCGCCCTCGATGTGCACGATGACGTCCTTGCCGGGCACCTCGGCCGCGATCTTGATGACCGACTTGATCTGATCGATCGTCCCCGGCTTGAACACCACGTGGCTGATGCCGACGCTGTTGAGCTCGTCGATCAGCTCGACGGCTTCCTCGAGATCGGGGATGCCGGCGCTGACGACGACGCCGTCGATCGGCGCGCCGGACTGACGGGCCTTCTGCACCAACCGCTTTCCGCCCACCTGCAGCTTCCACAGGTACGGGTCGAGGAACAGCGAGTTGAACTGGACGGCGCGGCCGGGCTCCAGCAATTCGGTGAGTTCGGCGATGCGGTTCTCGAAGATCTCCTCGGTGACCTGACCGCCGCCGGCCAGCTCGGCCCAGTGGCCCGCGTTGGCGGCCGCGGCCACGATCTTGGCGTCGACGGTCGTCGGGGTCATGCCGGCCAGCAGGATCGGCGAGCGTCCGGTCAGCCGGGTGAACTTGGTCGACAGCTTGACCGAGCCGTCGGGCAGCTTCACCGCCGTCGGCGCGTAGCTCGACCACGCCGGCGCGACCTCGGGCTCCGCGCCGACGGTGAACAGGTTGCGCTGCCCGGCGCGGGTGGCGGCGGGAACGATGCCGACGCCCAGGCCGCGGATCACCGGCGCGGTCAGCCGGGTGACGGTGTCGCTGGGACCCAGGTCGATGATCCACTTCGCGCCGGCCTCGTGCAGCCGCTCGACCTCGGCCACCCAGTCGATCGGGCGCACGAAGATCTGCTCGGCCATCTCGTGCGCGAGTTCGGCGTCGATGCCGGTCTTCTCGGCCCAGCGGTCGACCAGTTCGACGCCGTCGGCCAGCCGCGGGGTGTGGAAGCCGACCTCGACCTGCACAGCCGTGGAATTCGGGCCGGAAGACCGCGCCACCGCGGAGCTTGTTCTTGCGCTCGGCCTCTTCCTTCTCGGTGATCTTTGTGCAGTACAGCTCGAAGCGGCCCAGCTGCTCGGGCGTGCCGGTGATGACGACCGACCGCCGGCCGTTGCGGATCGACAGCACCGGCGGCAGCACGGTGCGGACGTCCTGGGAGAACTCGTCGAGCAGCTCGGCGATCCGGTCGGGGTCGACGTTGGTGACCGACACCATCGGCGACTTGTCGCCCCGGCCGACCATGCCGCGGCGCCGCGAGACCAGCGAGCCGGCGGCGCCGATCAGCTGCAGCAGCGCCAGCAGTTCGGCATCCTTGGCGCCCTTGGCCCGCAGCGATTCGCACGCCATGACGCCCTGCGAGTGCCCGGCCATCGCGACCGGCGGGGTGCCGTACAGGTCCAGGCCCTGCCGCGTCAGCGCGCGCATGGCGGCCATCTGGGTGAGCAGGATGCCGGGCCCGGAGATCGCGGCGGTGATCAGCTGCTTGGTGGCGGGCAGCGGCTCCTCGGCGGCCAGCGCGCGCACCCACTGCATCGGCTCGAAGCCGATCGGGCGCACGACGACCAGTTCGCGGGCCACCGGCTCGAGTAGCAGCTCGGCCTCACCGACCAGCTCGCTGAGCTCGGACTCGATGCCGGCCGAGCTGACCAGTTCTTCCAGGTTCTCCAGCCAGTCGCCGCCCTGGCCGCCGAAAGCGACGGCGTACGGCTCACCGGCGTTCAGACGATCGACGAGGGCGTGACTAGAGGACAAGGCTCCGAGTTGTCGGCGGGCTCGCTCTTCCGGTCGGTGGTCACCCTGTGTTGCTCGTTGATCGTCACGTCTTGTTATCTCCCTCGGTACTGTCTCGCGCGTCTTGCTCGTGGGCGCTCGGATCTGTGCGTATCTGGCTTAGGTGGCCTGTGCTTCCCTGCCCCAGGCCATGCGATTCGGCGTCGAATCCTGGCTGCTGTCCGTCACGCCGTACGGCGCGGGCGGTCTCTCGGTCCTCGACGACCGCCCGGCGGACACTCCAGCCGTACTAAGAGTGTCATAAGGGACGGCACCATTTTCGCGCCCGAAATGGTTACTGGCGAGTTCTACGCACGGGTAACCACACTTGGGTAACACCCGGTTCGACACGCGCAGAACGTATCCGGGACAAACGTCCTGCATGCAGGTGGTTACGGTCGAGTAGGCGCAACAGCGCAGATCAAGGCAGTATTGTTATGTAATCGTTATGTAAAATTTTCGGGTCTCTCAGCCGGCACATCGAGGCGTTCCGACGTCGACAACTTGACCAGAATTGTCTTGTCTGCGGCACCCGCCATCAGAGAAAGTTTGCTGACCATACTTACTAGTCGGTAAGGTTTAGTCCCACTGCCCGAATCGGGGCTTGAGAATGTGGTTGATGTCGACCCCAATGCCCCCGACGGACCGCTTGTCGATCTCGACCTGATGCAGATGCGCGGCCGGGTGGGCGACCTTCCCCGGCGATCCCCAGTTGTGCTGCCAGAAGTAGGAACCCAGCCCGTCCTGCAAGCGCCCACTCGATGGTCTTGGAGTTGGCGTAGACGCCGACCCGCTGATGGCCGAGCACCGCTTCCCAGCCCCGCAGATAGGGCGCCACCTGCTGCTTGTACTGCTCGTAGGTCGGATCGTCGTCGATCGAGGCGTAGATCGGCGCGCCGTACGATCCACCGGCGGCGATGTGCAGCTGCCAGCCCCGCTTGGCGTGTGCGACCCCGGCGTTCTGGCCGCCGAGCCAGTCCGCGGTGTCCTGCTTGCCGTACTGATAGCAGGACACGATCTTGAGCCGTTCTGGTAGAGGTCGCGGGCCTCGGGCAGCTGGATCGGCTTGCCGAGCATCCAGTCGCCCCCGGGGCGGCGGTCCGAGACGTACCGGATGGCCCCAATCGCGCCCGAGGCCCGGAGGTCGGCGGCCTTGATGACGCCGGCCGCGTAGTCGAGCAGGACTCCCAGCGGCGCCGCCGACGCCGTGCGGCGGAGCCAACGCCGAGGCCGTCGCCTGCAGCCCGGTGCCCAGACCGAGTACCGCCGGCGCCGCGGCGACGCATTTCAGCACGTCGCGCCGGGACATTGACACGTGCCACAGGGTACGACAACTGCATCACTTTTCACGCCAACGCCACTGGTCACATCTGTATCAAGATTTTCTGGCGGGCAGTACCCCAGCGCCTCTTCTCCGCCGAACGGGCTGGTCGACGGGCGGTACGAGCGGACGGCATCGTCGTGACTACGCCGTATCATGGCGGATATGAATCCGCACACTCGCAGACGCCGAAGTCTCGACGGTTCGCCGAGCTGGAATCCGACGGAACGAGCTGCCCGTCGACGACATCTGAACGCCTCCACGCACGAGCGAAATCCGCGATGGCGCTGCGGTGGCCGTCGGAATTCATACGATGGGCCATGCCCTCGGGGACGGTCAGCTCGCAGCCGGACGCGAATGTGACTGCCGCCGTTGATGATCCACAGATCGAGCTGATCGGCGTAAGGAAGGTGTTCGGCGACCGCGGCAACAAAGTCGTCGCCGTCGAGGGTGCGGACCTTGCCGTCGGCGACGGCGAATTGTTCGCGATCCTCGGCCCCTCGGGTTCCGGCAAGACGACGGTGCTGCGCATGATCGCCGGATTCGAGCAACCCACCGCCGGGACGATCAAGCTCGGCGGCGTCGACGTCACCGCCTTGCCGGCACGCCGCCGCGACGTCAACACCGTGTTCCAGGAGTACGCGCTGTTCCCCCACATGACCGTCGCGCAGAACGTCGAGTACGGGCTGAAGGTCCGCGGCGTGGCGAAGGCCGACCGCCGGCGGCGCACCGCAGATGCACTCGACATGGTCCGGCTGACCGACCACGCGCCGCGTCGGCCGGCGCAACTGTCGGGCGGGCAACGTCAACGCGTGGCGCTGGCGCGCGCGCTGGTCGGGCGGCCGCGGGTGTTGCTGCTCGACGAGCCACTCGGCGCGCTCGATCTCAAGCTGCGCGAACAGATGCAGATCGAGCTCAAGGCGATCCAGCGCGAAGTCGGGATCACCTTCGTCATCGTCACCCACGACCAGGACGAGGCGCTGACGCTGTGCGACCGGCTGGCGGTGTTCAACGACGGGCGCATCGAACAGGTCGGCAAGGCCCGCGAGGTCTACGAGAACCCGGCCAACCGTTTCGTCGCCGACTTCGTCGGGACGTCCAACGTGCTCGACGGCGACGCCGCCGAGGCACTTGTCGGCAGGCGCGGGATGTTCGTCATCCGGCCGGAACGCATCGGCGTGTTTCGCGCCGGGAACCGACGCCGTGCCTGGCGTGCGGACCGTCGAGGCCACGGTGTCCGAAATCATCTACGCCGGACCCACCACCCGGATCGCCGCCATTGCGCGACCCGGCGTCACCCTGACCGCCACCGTCCTGACCGCCAGCACGTGGCTGCCGCCGGACCTGCACCACGGCACCCCAATCACGTTGGCGTGGCCAGACAAAGCCGTCCACCACCTGTCGACCGAGGAGTAGCCGATGCCGCCAAAGACGCTGACCGCCATGCGATTCGGCCTCGCGCTCAGCGCGTGCGCCGCCCTGGTGCTCGCCTGTTCGAGCTCGGAACAGGCCGGCGGCAACGGCGAGACGCCGCCGAAGATGGAGCCGCTGTCCGCCGTCGGCGACGGCGAGGGCGAGCTGAACCTCATCGCCTGGGCGGGTTATGCCGAGGACGGCTCCAACGATCCGACCGTCGACTGGGTGACGCCCTTCGAGCAGCAGACCGGATGCCAGACCAACGTGAAGCTCGGCAACACGTCCGACGAGATGGTGCAGCTGATGCGCAGCGGTCAGTACGACGGCGTCTCGGCGTCCGGCGACGCCACGCTGCGGCTGATCTACGCCGGCGACGTCGCGCCGGTCAACACCTCGTCTGGTGCCCAACTACGAGGCGATTTCGTCGTTCCTCAAGGACAAGTCGTGGAATTCGGTGGACGGGCAGATGTACGGGATCCCGCACGGCTGGGGCGCCAACCTGCTGATGTACAACATCGACGTCGTCCGCGACGCGCCGAACTCCTGGGCGGCGGTGTTCGACGACGCCGGCAAGTACAAGGGCAAGGTCACCGCATACGACTCCCCCATCTACATCGCCGACGCCGCGTTGTATCTGTCCAAGACCAAGCCGGAGCTGGGCATCAAGGACCCGTATTCGCTGACCCCCGAACAGCTCGACGCCGCAGTCGAATTGCTCAAGAAGCAGCGCGAGAACATCGGCGAGTACTGGTCGGACTACACCAAGGAGGTGCAGGCGTTCGAATCCGGCACCTCGGTGATCGGCACCACCTGGCAGGTGATCGCCAACACCATCGGCGCGGAGAACAAGGTTCAGGTCAACACCGTGCTGCCGAAGGAAGGGTCCACCGGCTGGTCGGACACGTGGATGATCTCGTCGAAGGCCGCCCACCCCAACTGCATGTACAAGTGGATGAACTGGATCTCCTCGCCGGAGGTGAACGCCCAAGTCGCCGAGTACTTCGGTGAGGCGCCGGCCAACACGAAGGCGTGCGAGCACACCACCGAGAAGGACTTCTGCGACATCTACCACGCCACCGACGAGGAGTTCGCCTCGCAGATCCACTACTGGACCACACCGCAGAAACAGTGCGTCGACGGAAGCGGCGACAACTGCACGGCCTACAACGAGTGGGTCGACAAGTGGCAGCAGATCAAGGGGTGACACTCCGCGGCGCCGGTCGACGGATGGCGTCAGCGTCATTGGGGCGCCGCATCAGCCTGGCGTTGCTGCTCGTGCCGCCGATGGCGTGGCTGGTGGTGGCGTACCTGGGTTCGCTTGCGGTGCTGCTGGTTTCGGCGTTCTGGACCACCGACGCGTTCACCGGCGCGGTGGTGCGCACCTTCACCAGCGACAACATCGTGCGGGTACTGACCGACGCGGTGTTCCGGACGGCGACGGTGCGCACCGTCGCGGTGGCGCTGGCGTCACCGTCATCTGTGCTGGTGCTCGCGGTGCCGCTGGCTTTCTACATGGCCAAGGTGGCGTCGCCCCGGGTTCGCCTGGCGTTGGTCGTGGCGGTGACGACACCGCTGTGGGCCAGCTACCTGGTCAAGGCCTACGCGTGGCGGATGCTGCTCTCCCCGGAGGGGCCGCTGTCGTGGGCGACGGGTTACAGCCCCGGCTACGGCCTGACCGCCACCATCGTCACGCTGACCTACCTGTGGCTGCCGTACATGATCATCCCGGTGTTCGCGGCGTTCGAGCGAGTTCCCGATTCGCTCATCGACGCCAGCTCCGACCTCGGCGCCTCCGACATGGCGACGATGCGGATGGTGGTGGCGCCGTTGGTGTTCCCCGGCATCGCGGCCGGTTCGATCTTCACCTTCTCGCTGTCGCTGGGCGACTACATCGCGGTGACGATCGTCGGCGGCAAGACCCAGATGCTCGGCAACATCATCTACGGCCAACTCGTCACCGCCAACAATCAGCCGCTGGCGGCGGCGCTGTCGCTCATCCCGCTGGTTGCGATCATCGTCTACCTGCTGGCGATGCGGCGCACCGGCGCGCTGGAGAACGTCTGATGCTGTCGAGCACTGTACGCGCGGACGGTGCGGGCGTGGACCGTGTTGGTGCTGGTTTTCCTCTACGCGCCATTGCTTCTCGTGGTGGTCAATGCGTTCAACTCGTCGCGCACTTTCGCGTTCCCGCCAACCGGCTTCACCCTGCAATGGTGGGTCGATTCGCTGGAACAGCGAAGGCATGTGGAAGTCGCTGGCCAACTCGGCGGTGGTCGGCTTGGCGCGACCGTGATCGCGCTCGTGCTCGGCACGATGGCCGCATTCGCCGTGCAGCGGTACGACTTCTTCGGCAGGCACACGGTGAGTTTCCTTGTGGTGTTGCCGATTACGCTGCCAGGCATCGTGACCGGCATCGCGCTTGAACGCGACGTTCACCTCCGCGCTGGGTGTGACGCTCGGCCTGGCCACCGTGATCGTCGGCCATGCGACGTTCTGCATCGTCATCGTCTTCAACAACACCCAGGCCCGGCTGCGGCGACTGGGCACCAGTCTCGAAGACGCGTCGGCCGACCTCGGCGCGTCACCGTGGCAGACCTTCCGATACGTGACGTTCCCGATGATGCGCGGCGCGCTGTTGGCCGGCGCCATTCTGGCGTTCGCGCTGAGCTTCGACGAGATCGTGGTGACCACCTTCACCGCAGGGCCGACCGTGCAGACACTGCCGATCTGGATCTTCGGAAACCTGTTCCGCCCCAACCAGGCTCCGGTCATCAACGTCGTCGCCGCGGCGCTCACGCTCGTCGCGATCATCCCCGTCTGGCTCGCTCAGCGCTTCGGTGGCGATCCGGCCACCACGCGGATGTAGGGACTTACGGCGCGTTCGCGTCCGACTGCCCATTCAGCAGCAGTCCGGCCGTGTAGTTGGAGATGGCCGCCACCATCTGCTCCCGCAGGCTCGTCGTCGAGGCGGTCGGCCACGACCTTGCTCCCGATGTCGCGGTAATCCTGCACGATCTGACTCAGCTCGCCCATCTCCTCGGGCGTCGGGACGTAGTTCGGCCCGAACCGGGACGTCACATACTCCTCCAACGCATGTACCACCTCGGCGGCCAACTCGTCGATCGGTCTCCCGCGTCGAGTCGAACATCCGCAGAATCGCACGGACATACTGCATTTGGTCCGAGCTGCGCGCCACGATCTCGCCCATCGCCCGGTCCGTCAGCACCACCCCTCCGTCGACCACCTCGGCCAACCCGTTCTGGAGCAGCTTTCGCGCCTCGTCGCAGCCCGGATCGATGTCGACGGCGAGAGTCCTGCGGCGGTGCCGCTTCGCCGGATCGGTAGGGGCGCGGGCCCAGAACGGCGCGCTGAATCCCCAGGATGTCGGCCAGATCGGCGCCCTGGCGCATGCTCGCGAAGAACTCGGCGATGTGCGCGGAATTGAACCCCTTGCGGAGCAGCTGGTTGATGGTCTTGAGCTGCGACAGGTGGTAGTCGTCGTAGTACGCCGAACGCCCGACCCGCCGCGGCGGATCGAGTAACCCCCGCTCCCGATAGGCGCGGATATTGCGGGCGCTGACACCCGAAATCCGCGCGAGATCATCCAGCCGGTACTCAGCCAACGCAGCGCACCGAACTCTGGGTGTGCGTTCGCTTTGCACCGCGCCGACACATGCGACCACTGTAGCGGCAGGATCGGCTTTGCGAGCGAAGTCACGGCCGCTCCGTCACAGTTTGCTAGCTATTTGCCACAACGGCGCTATCAGCCAATATGACGGCTCTTCGTGAATCGCGCGCGTCAATTGTGTGCAAGTTCAGCCAACTCTATTCCGGCCGATCGCGACGGCGTCCGGTGAGTGATTTCACCGCTTGACAATTGGCGTCGGACCGCGTTGGTGCGCGATGATGACGCGTTGGCCGATTTCACGAGCAAATGAAAGGTTCGGTGTGCGTCCCTGGATCGTCTGGGCCACCGGACTACTCGCATACATCGTCGCCGTCCTTGATCGCACCACGCTCGGCGTGTCTGGTCTCGACGCCGCCGATCGGTTCAGCGCCAGCCCGAGCCTGTTGTCGACCTTCGTCGTCCTCCAGGTCATCGTGTATGCCGGCGCGCAGGTCCCGGCGGGCTTGCTGCTCGACAGGTTCGGCTCCAAAGCGTTGATCCTGGCGGGCGCCGCGCTGATGGCGTCCGGTCAGTTGGTGCTGGCCTTCACCGAGTCAATGCCGACGGCCGTCGCCGCGCGTGCGGTGGTCGGCCTCGGGGATGCGCTGACCTTCATTTCCGTGCTGCGGCTGGTGCCACACTGGTTCACACCCCGCCAGGTCCCCTTGGTGACGCAGTTGACCGGCATCTGCGGACAACTCGGCCAGGTGCTCTCGGCGGTCCCGTTTCTCGCCGTGCTCGTCGGCTTCGGGTTGGACCGTCGCCTATGCGTCGGTCGCGGCGATCGGCGTGCTGTCCATGGTGCTGACCCTGGCCGTGGTGAAAAACACCCCGAACGGCCCCATCGTCGAAACCGAATCCCCCTCCGTACGTGAGACGCTGGCCAGCCTCAAGACGGTATGGCTGCGCCCAGGTACCCGGCTGGGGTTCTTCACCCACATGGGCACCCAGTTCTCCGTCACCGTGTTCGCGCTGATGTGGGGTGTTCCGTATCTCACGGTGGCCCAAGGCGTGTCGACCGGCGTCGCCGGCACCCTGCTGACGATCTCGGTGGCCGCCGCGATCTCGGCGGGCGTCGTCATCGGCGTATTCACCGGCCGTCATCCGCACCGGCGGTCACGTCTGGTGCTGGCCATCATCGGCAGCAACGCCCTCGCGTGGACCGTGGTGCTGGCCCTGCCGGGCCAAGCCCCACTCTGGCTGTTGGTCGTGCTGATCGTCGTCATTTCCGTCGGCGGCCCCGGCTCCATGGTCGGCTTCGACTTCGCGCGAACCTTCAACCCGAGCGCAACCCTCGGCACCGCTGCGGGCATGGTCAACATGGGCGGATTCGTCGCCTCACTGCTGGTCATGCAGGCGATGGGGCTGATCCTCGATGCGGCAGGCGACTTCTCTTTCGACTCGTTCCGGCTGGCCTGGTCCGTCCAATACGCGATCTGGGCACTCGCTGTGGTCGGCATCCTGATCACCCGCAAGAAGGCGCGGCGGCTGATCAAGCTAGAGCAAGGAACGGACGCTTCTCGAGGGCTTCGACGCCGCAGCCGGTCGCGCGCTAGGCCTACCGGCTGCGCGCGGTTGAGCGCCGGTTGGCCTTCTTGATGGCCGAGACCAATTCACCCTTGCTCATGGTCGAGCGGCCCGAAATATCCAGCCGCCGCGCGACTTCCATGAGGTGCTTCTTCGAGGCGTTGGCGTCGACGCCTTCAGCGGACTCGCCCGTGGGGTTCGGCCCGCCGCTGCGCGCCCGCGAATCCGACGGACCCTTGCGGGACTTGGGCTCCCAATGATCGCCGACCTTCTCGTAGCTGTGTTTGAGCGCGTCGTAGGCGACCCGGTGAGCGCGTTCGCCTTCGCCGTACTGTTCGGCCGCCGAGTCATGCGCCTTGGCGAACGTGCGCTGCGCCTTGGCATCCGACTTCTGCAGCGTGCTCGGCAGCTCGCTCTTCTTGGCACTGCCGCGCTTCGTTGTCTTCGGCATCGTGTGGTCCTCCATCCGCAACGCAGTGGTAACCGCCGAAGCCGGCATCTTGCGCACACGTGCCGCTTCTTGACCGCCGCGCACATGGTGCTCAGCCCCGAACGGCTACACAGAGGGCGTACCCGAACGCGATGCAGCTAAACGCGCTAAGCAAGCTACGGGGCCAAGCTCTTCTCAATTGCCTCGGCTGCATGCCGGTGTCCCAGTAGTTCGTAGCCGACCACACTGACCGCCGGCGCCAGCGTGACGACCAGCAGGCAGACGGCCATCGAAACGCCGCCGAGGGCCAGCATCACCGCGGCGATCAGCACGACCGCGGTAAGTGCTACCAGCAGTGCGTGGAACGCGTCCCAGGTCCCCACCAGCAGCATGTAGATCAGGTAGACGCCGAGGATGTACACCGCGACGGGGATGGCCACCGAGAACACGGTGCCGACCGAGCCGAGCTTGGAATGGTGCTCGATGTAGTACGCGGCGACGTGCAGCCCCGCTCCGGTGGCGACGATCGCGCCGAACACAAGTAAGTGCACGTAGCCATACCGGAAGGAGCGCTCGCGGTGAGCGTGCAGCAGATCGGCCGCGGGCACCATGAAATACATCCACCACATGCCGAACGTCAGGCCGGTTCCGGCGACCGCCACGAGGACCGTGTCCACCGTCCAGCCCTGTGCGCCAATGGCCGCCGACAACGAGGCGACCGTGCCGACCACTCCCTCGCCGAGCGCGATGATCGCGAACAGACCGTAGCGTTCGGCGATGTGGTGGGCGTGCCACGGAGTGCCGGCCATGCGCTTCTCGGCCAGCCACGGCCCCGTCAGCTCCACGGCCACCAGCACCGCCACAATCGCGAATGTCACCGGGATCGACATGTGCGCGAAGAGCACACCGATCCAGCCCAGCTGCGCGATGGTGACGGTGGCCGCATACGTCAGGGACGCCGAACGTCGATCCGGATCCTGCCTCGCCGCTCGTAACCATTGGGCCACCAACGCAATTCGCATCACCACATATCCGGCCACCATGACGCTGTTGTCGACGTGGTCACCGTGCTCGACCGAGGCGAACATTTCGGGCAGGCCGAGCGCGAGGATGATGACGCCGACCATCTGCAGCATTGTCAGCAGGCGGTAGATCCAGTCGTCGGTGTCGTAGGCCGAGGCGAACCAGCTGAAGTTCATCCAGGCCCACCAGATGGCGAATGTGGCGAATCCAAAAGCGACGAGCCCGGCGCCGACGTGGTCCTCGGCGAGCATGTGCGCAAACTCGTTGGCGGCGATGCCGAACGCGACGACGAACGTCAGGTCGAAAAGCAACTCCAGCGGGGTCGCCACCCGATGCTGTTCGTGCGGGTCGCGGCCGGACATCCGGCGGAGGCGATGTGCCAGGGCAGCGGTGTGCGGGGATCGCGGCTCAACGTCACTCACGTGCAGAGTTTTGCCCAGCCCGGCGAGCGCTGTCCAGGCAGCCCATGCGAAAAACAAGTAGTGGACTACGCATGCCCGACGCCTGCCGCTGATCAACGATCGAAGTGTGTCCGAACAGTTCTCGCTGAACCTGCTGGGTGGCTTCTCCGTTTCTCGCGGTGAGCAGGGTGTTGACCTGCCGCCCGCCTGTCAGCGGCTGGTCGCGCTCGTCGCGCTGAAGCGCCGTCCGGTCCACCGCCTGTGGGTCTGCGCGACGCTGTGGCCGAACAGGCCGACGCGCAGGGCCGTCGCGAGTTTGAGGTCGGCGATGTGGCGCCTGCGACCCGTCGGCGCCGACCCGCTGCTGGTGGTGGATCCGCAGTACGTCGCCCTTGCACCCGACGTCTCGGTGGACTGGCACGATGCGACGGATCGGATCGAGCGGCTACTCGACCACCACGAACCGGCCGGTGCGGACCCACGCCTGATCGCGGAGCTACTGCCGCTACTGCGCGCGGGAGAACTGCTCGACCGTTGGGTCGAGCGCTGGCTCTCCGATGAGCGCAATCGGTACCACGCCATGCGGATGGCCGCGTTCGACGTGCTGGGACGGGGGACGGAGAAACCGGGAGCGCACTACCCGTGCAGCTGTAGATCGGCTCCGTGCCGCCAGCACAGCCAGCAGTGACTCGGAACGAACATGAACGCGATACTGATGATCTGCATGTCCCTCGGCACACCGCTTGCCGCGCTGGGTCTCTACGAGCTGCAGGCGCGGCTGGAGCGGTGGGACTACGACCGCCACGCCGAGGATTGATCCACGTACCGTGGCTGGGTGGACACACTCTCCGATGACGTCATCGCATTTCTGTCCGAAGGCACCCGCACCGGGATGTTGGGCTATCTGGCATCCGACGGGCGGCCGCTGGTTGCGCCCGTCTGGTTCATTGTCGACGGCGGCGAGCTGGCGTTCAACACCGGCAAGAACACCGCGAAAGGTCGCGCGCTCGTACGTGATCCGCGCGTGGTGATGTGCGTCGACGACCCGCGGCCGCCGTTCTCCTTCGTCCAGGTCCAGGGCATCGCGTCGACAAGCGAAGATCCACAGGAGCTGCTCGATATCGCCACCCGGACGGGTGGACGCTACATGGGACCCGATCGGGCCGAAGAGTTCGGCAGGCGCAACGGCGCCCCCGGCGAGCTGGTGGTGCGCGTCAAGCCGACCAAGGTACTGGCGGCGTTCGACGTGGCAGACTGACCGTGCCGAATCGCCCCGCCGGCACGCGATGACCGCCTCGACGAACGCAGCGTCGGAGGGCAAGTCGACAACGAATGCGTCGGGGTCGCCGTCGACCATGGTTATCGGCACCCCGGCGCGGATGGCCTCTTCGAGTTCGTCGAACTCTTCGGACGCGCGCCCCGCGAGCAACCCCGCCAGCTGATCGAGCGGTAAGGAACATTCGTCGGGGGCTTGCGTCAGCGGATGGCGCGCGGCGGCTAGACCGGGTCGAACGACGAGATGAGCCAGGTGCCGTCGACCTTGGTCAGGCTGACCTTGACACTGCTCACCGCGAACGCGCCGTCCGGATTCTCCTTGCTGGTCGTGTTCTGGTTGACGAACACGAGGACCACGGCCGAATGCGGGCGCAGTTCCGATACCGCAGCCCGGACGACGGACGCGGTGGTCTTGACCGCCTTCTGCTGGGCGGCCGGCGTGACGATCGTCTCGGTGAATTGGGTGTAGTACGACAGGAAGTCGCCCGTCAGGTGCGACTTGGCAGCCGCGAAGTCCTTGTCGAGGCTTTCCGGGGAGTACGACAGCAGCGCGACGGTCCCGGTTTTCGCGGCGTCGAGCGCGATTTGGGACGCGGCGGCATCGGTCTGCTGGTCCGGGCGATACTGGTTGAAGTACAGCCAGGTGGCCACTCCCGCCGAAGCGATCAGCGCCGCCGCGAGCAGGATCACGCCCAGATTCGACCGCGCGGCGCGAACCGACCGCCCGACGATGGTTGGTCGCGGCGTCGAATCCGTGTCCGTCTCTTCTGACTCGGTGGTCCCGGTCGCTTCGTCGGCGGCCGTCGTCGGCGAGTTCCGCTTCGTCGACGGCCGTTTCGGGGACGTCGACGTCGGTGTTCGTTGTTATCGGTCACGGCACGAACTCGACTTTCGACATTTTGATCTGTCCGGCGTCACGCTGCAGTGTCACGCTGAGCCGCCACGTGCGAGGCTCTTGTTTTGCGCCTGCGGAATTGGTGACTTTTGAGGACGCCGCGACGAGCACGACGGCCGAATCGGGGTTCATCGATTCGACGGCGGTGGCGTTGACGGTGACCTCGGTGCTCACCTTGGACTCCTGCGCAACCTTGACAAAGTCTTCGGCCGTGTTCTGAAAATCGTCCTTGAACTGCCCGGTTGAATTGTCGATGATGCGCTGCACGTCTTCCTGGGCGCGGTTGTGGTCCAGCGACATCAGCGTCACGACGCTTTGCCGGCCGGCCGCGGTGTACTCGGCGGACATCTGCTGATCCTGCACGACCTGACTGTGCCGCCAGACCATGTAGCCGCTTGCCGCGACGAATGCGCACGTGCACAGGATGGCCACGGCGGCGGCTACGGGCTTCCAGCCAGGACGGCGTGGCCGCAGACGACGCTTCCGAGCGGGCGTCTCCTCGGGTGCATCGACGGCGACGTCGCCGCCATCTTCGGGGTCCTGGGTGTCTGTGGAGCCTTCGGTCTCGGCGGCCGCGTCGGCTATGTCGTCGGAGACTTCGACGTCGTCGGACGTTTCTGTCTCGACGGCGACTACGGCCTCCGCTTGCTTACGCAGCCGGATCGCCTTAGCCCTTGCGCGCGCCGCGGCGGCAATCGCCTCGGCCTCGGCCGCCTCGGCTTCCGCCGCCTCGGCCAGAGCCTTGGCCTTGGCCCCCTCCGCCGCGCGATCAGGCGTGTCCTGCGGTTTCTCGACGCGCTCGGCGTCGAGCACCGACGCGCGGCGCCTGAATGACGGCACGGGGACCTCCTTGTCCGTTATGTGTCCTGCCCGATGAGAATGTCATTATCCATTTTTGAGTATGGCCGTGACGATACCGCATGCTAGGACGCGGACAAAAGGCCAGCTTTCTGCGGAAATGGTATTTACACGCTGTGCGCTAGCTCAGCCGTGTCGGCGTAGTAGGTGATCCTTCATCACTTTGCCCGTGGCGTTCAACGGTAGCTCCTCGAGGAATTCCACGAACCGCGGAACCTTGTATCCGGCCATTCGGTCTCGGCTCCAGGCGATCAGTTCGTCTGCGCTCACCCCCTCTTTGCCGCCCTTTGGCACGATGAACGCCTTGCCCACCTGCCCCAGCCGGTCGTCTGGCACGCCGATCACCGCGGCCTGGGCTACGGCGGGATGCTCCAGCAAGAAGCCCTCGATCTCGGCGGGATACGCGTTGAAGCCGCCGACGATGAACATGTCCTTCTTACGGCCGACTATGCGCAGCCTGCCCGTCTCGGTGAATTTGCCGAGATCGCCGGTGTGCAACCACCCGTCCTCATCGATCGCTTCGGCGGTGGCGACGGGGTCGTCGAGGTAGCCCTGCATAACGTTGTAGCCACGCACGAGTACCTCTGAATCGTCGGCGATGCGAACCTCGACGTCCTCGCATGGCAGTCCCGCGGTGGTGGCGACATCTTCGAAAGAGTCGCCAGGTCGCGACAGCGTCACGTTGCCGGCCTCGGTGAGCCCGTAGCCCGTCATCAGCGTCTGGAACGGAAGTTCATCGTGTATCCGGCGAACCAGTTCCACTGGGATGTCGGCCGCGCCCGTCACACCCGCCCGCAATGTCGCGAGCTTGTCCTTGTCCGCGACGGCGAGCAGTGCGTGATACAGCGTCGGCGGCCCGGGGAGCATTGTGATCCGTTCCAGCTCAATCAATTCCACCACCCGGTCGACGTCGAAAGCTGCGACCGGGAGCATTGTCGCGCCGCGGAGGAAGGACGCGATCAGGCCTGCCTTCAAGCCGAAGGTGTGGAAGTACGGGTTGATCATCAGATAGCGGTCGCCCTCACGTAGATCCGCCAGGGTCGCCCATTCCTCGTACATCCGCAGCGTCTGTCGGTGATTCAACTTGGCGCCCTTGGGCCTGCCGGTCGTGCCCGAGGTGAAGATGATGTCGGAGATGTCAGTGCCTTTGAGGTCGCTGACGCGCTGCGAAATCGGTGCGCCGCTGGACAGGAAGTCGGACTTCACGTCGATCACCGGGACACCGGCAGGCGCGGTGTAGTCCTGGCCCAGGAACCCCTTCTGGACCAGGACCGCCCTTGCTCCACTGCGGCCGATGACGTCGGCCGCCTCCTCCGTCTTGAACCGGGTGTTGACCGGCACCAGCACACCGCCTGCGGTGAGCAACCCGAATGCCGCGATCATCCACTCGGCGGAATTGGGCGCCCAGACGGCGACCCGCTCGCCCTTTTCGATGCCGAGTTCGGCGAATGCCCCTGCGGCGCAACGAATGCGCTCGACGACTTCAGTGAAAGTCAGGCGCAGCGGACCGTCGACGACCGCTTCCGCGTCGCCGAAGCGGTCCGCTGCGCTCAAGACCATCTCGGGGATGGTCTGCCAAGGTTGCGTCACACGGTGACGAGGCGACCAAGGTTGCCGCCCATGATCTTCGCCTGATCCTCAACCGAGAGGTGCTCGAGCGCCGTCACGTAGTGCGTCGGCTCCGCCAGTCCCTCCGGATGCGGCCAATCGGAACCGTAGAGCACCTGGTCGACGCCGATCAGGTTGATCAGGTCGTCGATGCCCTCCTCGTAGAACGGGCTGACGTGGATGCGGTTCTTGATCTCCTCGATCGGGTTGCCGAGGAATGCCTCTGGCGCCTTCTTGTACACCTCGGCCATGGAGTCCAGCAGCGGGAACATCCACTTCGACCCGGCCTCGACGATGCCGACCTTCAGCGTCGGGAACCGGAACAGCGCGCCGTGGATGACCCATGAGGCCACCGCATCCTGGATCGGGCGCCACTCGTTGAGAATCGACATGGCGTTGGTCTGGAACGGCAGCATCTCCTGGGCGACGCCGTCCCACTCGGAGGTGTAGCGGGAGTAGCCGCTGTCGGAAGAGTGCATCCCGACGAATACGTCGTACTCGACGCACTTCTGCCAGAACGGGTCGAACTCGGGCAGCGCGAACGACCGGGGGCCGCGGAACCCGGGCACCGGCGCCGGGCGGACCAGGATCGCACGGGCGCCGCGCTTGACCGCCCAGTCCAGCTCCTCGATGGCTTTCTCGACGATCGGCAGGGTGATCACCGGGGTGGTGAAGATGCGGTTCTGATAGTTGAAGCCCCACACCTCGTCGAGCCACTGGTTCAGCGAGTGAATGAGGACGTGGATGGCGACCGGGTCGTCGCGCAGCCGCTCCTCGATTAGGCTGGCCAGCGTCGGGAACATCAACGAGCGGTCGATGCCGAGCTCGTTCATGAGCTCCAGGCGCGGAGCGGGCTCGAAGAACGCCGGAATGGACCTCATCGGCTCACCGAAGAGTTCGCGCTTGCTCTTGCCGTCGGGATTGCCGAACTTGAAGTACTCCTCCCATGCGCCCGGCTTGGCGACTAGGAGAACGTGGGGTTCGGGATGTAGTTGCTGATCTGGCCGCGAATCGCGATCTTGGTGCGGCCGTTGACCTCCACGTACTGGACGACGTCCTTGTACTCCTCGGGGAGGTACTTGGTCATCGCCTCCGGCGGCTCGTAAAGGTGGTTGTCCGCGTCGAACAGCGGAAACGGTATGTCGACCCGATGCGAAAGTTGCCCCATGGAATACTCCCTTTCCTGTTCTGAGAATCATATTCTCGTTAGCTGCTCAACGCAATATTCTCCCTGACCACGAACTTCTGGACCTTGCCGCTCGCGGTGCGTGGGTAGTCGTCGACCCGGTGCAGCTCCTCGGGCCACTTCTGGACTGCGACGCCCGCCTGTTTGAAGTGCTGACGAACCTCGTCGAGTGTCGGCATCGTGTGCCCGGCCTTGATACGCAACACCGCCGCCGCGCGTTCACCGAGCCGGGCGTCGGGTGCGGCCACGACCACGGCCTCGGCGACCGCTGGCATGGCGAGGAGCACCTCCTCGACCTCGAGCGCGCTGATGTTCTCGCCAGCGCGGATGATGACGTCGGCCTTGCGGTCGGTGATGGTCAGATAGCCGTCCTCGTCGATGACGCCGACATCGCCCGTGTGGTACCAACCGTCCTCGTCGAAAGCGCGCTCGGTCAGCGCGTCATCGGTGTAGCCGAGGCAGAGATCCGGTCCGCGACTGAGGATCTCGCCGTCCTCGGTCAGTTTGATCTCCACGCCGGGCCGCGGGTTGCCGTCGGTGTAGAGGCGCTTCTCCTCGGGTGCGTCGGGGCTCGAGCCGGTGATCGACGGGTGCTCGGTACTGCCGTAGGAGCGGAAGACGAAGATTCCGAGGTCCGCCAGCCGGCGGGTGACCGCGGCGGGAACCGTGGATCCGCCGAGGCCGACGGTTTTGAAGTGCGATACATGTTCGGCCGTGCAATCGGGATGGTCCAGCACGCTGGTGACGAAGTAGGGCGGCCCACCACCCACCGAGAGTCCGTCGCGCTCAATCAATTTGAGCACCTTGGCCGGTTCCCACACGTCGCACAGATCGATCGGCGCGCCCTCGAGCACTGGGATCAGGAATGCGCCGAGCATGCCGATGAAGTGCCCGACCGGAGTGCCGGTGAGCTGACGGCCGCGGTCGGGCGGATAGTTCTCCAACAGCTGGCGGGTCTCGCAGCCGAGGGTCTGGTGACTGTGGATGACGCCCTTGGGATCTCGGGTGGTGCCGGAAGTGAACGCGATGAGTGCCGGTGCGCCGGGGTCGGTGTGGAGCTCGCCCGTCATCGGCTCGTCGTCGAGCAAGTCATCGAAGTTGCTCCCGCCGACAAGGCCGACGATCGGAATGTCTTGGCACAAGTCGGGCTGGAACTTCATGCGCCCGAACTCTTCGGCGGTGATGAACACCTTCGGTCGCGCGGTGGACAGGATGTGGCTCAGTTCCTTGCGGCCGTAGAAGTGCACGATCGGCACCACGACGGCACCGAGGAACGCCGACGCCCAGAACGACACCGCGGCTTCCATCCAGTTCGGCAGTTGCAGCGCCACCACATCGCCGGGCCCGACGCCCCGCCTGTGCAGACCGGAGGCGAATCGTCGGGCCATCGACTCGACATCGGCGAACGTGCCGGCGAACGGCCTGACAGCGGAGTGCACCCAGAAGCCGGTATTCGGGTTGGCCGCCAGACTGCGGGCCAGCAGCTCACCGAGGGTGTCGGTTGTCCACCAACCCTGCTCCTCGTACCGTTTCGTCAGCTCGACCGGGATTTTTTCGCATCGAGGACGATGCTATTCTCCTCTAGGGAGAATGCCAATATCGCAGTCGGAGAATGAAAAATGGTCGACCTCGAGTTCGACGATGGGCTGGCGGTCATCACCATCGACCGACCACATGCCCGCAATGCCATCTCGCTGGAGACGATGGACCAGTTGGAGAAGGCGCTCGACGGGGCCGAGAGCGCCCGAGCGCTCGTCATCACGGGGGCCGGCGACCGCGCCTTCGTGTCGGGGGGCGACCTCAAAGAGCTCAGCGCGATCCGCACGGAACACGAAGCCTCCGACATGGCGTGGCAGATGCGCTCGGTGTGCGACCGCATCGCGGGCTTTCCCGCACCCACGGTCGCCGCGCTGAACGGCCATGCGCTTGGGGGCGGCGCCGAGTTCGCGGTGGCCGCCGACATCCGGTTGGCAGCCGACGACATCAAGATCGGCTTCAACCAGGTGGCGTTGGCGATCATGCCCGCGTGGGGCGGCGCCGAGCGGCTGGTGGAACTGGTCGGCTACAGCAAGGCGCTGCTGCTCGCCGGCACCGGCACGGTGCTCGACGCGGCCGAGGCGGAAAGAATCGGGCTCGTTGATCGGGTGTTGCCTCGGGCGTCCTTCGACCAGCAGTGGCGCGCCATAGCGCGGTCCCTGGCGACCCGTCCGGCCGGGGAGGTCAAGCGGGTCATGCGCGGCGTCCCAACCACCGAGGCCGTCGCTGCGTTTGCGCGGCTGTGGGTGGCTGATGAGCACTGGGCCGCCGCCGACAAGGTGATGAAGCGCGGCAAGTAATCGGCCTCCGCCATTTCTGCACAAGGGTCGTAACCACGGCCGTTCCACAGCCTGGCGTAGAAATCGCGGAGTCTGACGGCGGCGCCAACCAAGGGCTATGTCTCCGGAAGTCGTCAGGCAGATGTTGACGCCCGCGAGCGGGTGCGTGCTTGGTGGGACGACCAAGTCGCTACCTCGGCGGCAATTGATTCTGCGTCTGTGGCGCGAACGTGCGAGTAGTCCACGCCTTCAGCACAGAGTCAATTACCCTCCGAGGTTGCGGATGGGATCGCTGCCGTCCCAATTCGCCGCCGCGTCGCGGACGAACGTCGCCATGCCGGATGTCGCCTCGGTCAGCTCCATGATCTCGACGATGGCGGCGGGGCAACCGGGCGGCTCGACGTAGGCGAATCGGGTGCCGATGTCCTCGCCACCCGACCACACCACCGGCCAGCCAGACTCCGCGACCGCCTGCATCGTGGCACCGAAATCTTCAGTCCAATAAGCGAACTGGTGGAACCCTTCGCGGCCGGATGAGAGGAACTCGGTAAAGATGCTGGGAGTATCGTCCTGCTGCTGGATCACTTCGAACTGCATGTCGCCGCTGTTGGCCAATGCCAGCGACAGCGTGATCTCACAGGGCTCGCCACGGTAGAGCACGCGCTGAGGCAGGCCGCGCATGACGAACCACGGACCAACCCCGAGTTCCACAAAGCCGGCGAGCGCCCTGTCAAGATCGGTGACGACGTAACCGATCTGACGGATGGACCCTGGCAGAGGCATCTCAAACCTTCCTTCGGGACGCGAAATCGATTAAGGCCGCGCTCATCATCTCGACGAGTGAGCGCCGAGATCGCCGTAGTCGACGTCGACGTCGTCGGTCCAGCAAGTCCGGAACAGCGCCCAGTCCTTGGAATCAATTCCCGTGGCGTAGCGGATCAGTACCTCGGCGATCTGCGCTTTGTCGTCATCCACGCCGGAAGGCTAAACGATAAGTCAGACTCGGGCCACAAGCACTTGGAGCAGACGACGGCGATCGCCGGATTCAGCGCGGCATGACGAGTCACAGATCCAGGGGGTGACTCCACCGCACGCGGCGGAATCGCGTGAACCCACGATCGGCGCTGACCCACGTCGCGTTGTTTTCAAGCGCATAAGCCGCCAGATACGCATCCGCAACGTCGTTACCACGCGCATCAATGTCTGTCGCGAGTTGCCGGAACAACGCCCAGTGGCGTTCGCCCGCCCGCACCTGCATGACCGCGGGCGCCTCGAGCAACGCGTCAACCGCCTCCCATGCCTCATCGGTGTTCGTCGGCTCGGTGAAGATGCGGCGGTTCGTCACGACTCGCACGAAGCCACTGAGCACGAGATCCGGTAGCCCGAGCGGCTCGTCATTGTTGGCGAGCCGCTCGAGCAACGGTCGATAATTCGAATGTTCAGGCAGGTCCACCCGGTGCGCATAAACAAGGACGTTGACATCAACGCAACGCATCGACTGACGCGCCTTCGTCCATCGCCTCTGCAACAGCAGCGTTGGATGAGAGATCCACGCCTGGCGCGAAGTCCTCCCCGACCTGTCGGCCGGACGACGTAGCGACCCGCGGCAGATTGCTCGGCCGGGCGCAGTCCTCGCCGCACCGCATCTTCAAGGACGGCGGCGACGGTACGCCCGGTACTGGCCGCCTTCGCCTTCACCTGTCGGTAGAGGTCGTCGTCGATGCGAATCGTTGTGCGCATCGGTCAACATCTTAGCATCAAGCAGTTGGCACCAAGATGCTACAGCTGGCCTCGATCGGATCGGCTGGATGTCAGTTGTTCTCTCTAGACGAGAACGCCATTTCCGATTATCGTCAATGATGTGTCGACACAGAAGGCGCTCGCGCCCGAGATCTCCACCTGGCCCGATGACAATCCACAGCTGATCGGCAGCCGGTGCGGCAGTTGCGGGGCCACCACCTTTCCCGTCCAGCAGCGCTGCCCGAAGTGCAGCGCCGGGGAGATGTCTGACGTGCTGCTCCCGCGCCGCGGGACGCTGGTCGCGTGGACGACGCAAGGCTTCCCGCCCGGAGCGCCGTACAAGGGTCCGACCGGTAAGGACTTCGTGCCGTTCGGCGTCGGGCTGGTCCAGCTCGACGACGTGATCCGCGTCGAGGGCCGGCTCACCGAGAACGACCCGGCCAAGCTGCAGTTCGGCATGGATGTCGAGCTGACGATGGTGCCCTTCACCACCGACGACGAGGGCAACGAGATCGTCACGTTCGCCTTCCAGCCGGTCTAGAGAGGATTCGCGAGATGAACGACGTCGCCATCATCGGCGTGGGCCTGCACCCGTTCGGCCGGTTCGACAAGACCGCCATGGAGATGGGCGCCGAGGCGATCCAGTTCGCGCTGACCGACGCAGGCGTGGAGTGGAAGGACATCCAGTTCGGCTTCGGCGGCAGCTACGAGGTGTCCAACCCGGACGCCGTGACGCGGCTGGTCGGGCCTCACCGGCATCACCTTCACCAACGTCTTCAACGCCTGCGCCACCGCGGCCAGCGCCATCCAGCAGACCGCCGACACGATCCGGCTGGGCAAGTACGACATCGGCATCGCGATCGGCCTGGACAAGCATCCGCGCGGCGCATTCACCGACGATCCCGCCAAGCTCGCGCTGCCGCAGTGGTATGCCGAGAACGGGCAGTTCGTCACCACCAAGTTCTTCGGCATGAAGGCCAACCACTACCTCCACAAGCACGGCATCTCGCAGGAGACGCTGGCCAAGGTGGCGGCCAAGAACTTCCGCAACGGCGCGCTGAACCCGAATGCGTTCCGGCGCAAGCCGATTTCCGAAGAAGAGATCCTCAACTCGGCGGTGCTGAACTACCCGCTGACGCAGTACATGTTCTGCGCGCCCGACGAAGGCGCGGCGGCCGTGATCATGTGCCGCGGCGACATCGCGCACCGCTTCACCGACAAGCCGGTGTACGTGCGCGCCACCGAGATCCGCACGCGGACGTTCGGCGCCTACGAGGTGCACGCGACCTCGGCGCCGCTGGACGAGGACCCGTCCCCCACCGTGTACGCGGCCAAGGCCGCGTACGAGACGGCGGGAATCGGGCCCGAGGACGTCGACGTCGCACAGCTGCAGGACACCGACGCCGGCGCCGAGGTCATTCACATGGCCGAGACGGGTCTGTGTGCCGACGGCGAGCAGGAGAAGCTGCTCGGCCGATGGCGCCACCGAGATCAACGGATCGCTGCCCGTCAACACCGACGGCGGGCTGATCGCCAACGGCGAGCCGATCGGTGCCTCGGGATTGCGCCAGGTGCACGAGTTGGTGCGTCAGCTTCGAGGCGAGGCGGGCGAACGCCAGGTGCCCGGCGAGCCGCAGGTCGGTCTTGCACAGGTCTACGGTGCGCCGGGCACGGCCTCAGCGACGATATTGAGCCTCTGAGGTGGAAACCGACGTTTGGCTCCCCGCGCGGAAACATCGTTCTAGAATTCGGAAATGATGTTTCCGCGGGCGTTGCTCGGGCTCCTGTCAGCGACGGCGCTGGCGGTGGCCGGCCTCATCCTGCCGGCCGCCTCCCACGCCGAACCGCCACTACATCACGTCAAGTACACGATCTTCTCCGAGCAGCCGTACTACGTGAACATCTACTACCGCGACGTCGATCCGCCGAATTGGGCCGAGTACAGCCACAACCCGTACAAGTTCAGCCCCAAGGTCGAGGCCGACGTCGGCCCGGACCAACAGTGGAATCTCGACGTCATGCTGGCCGATCCCGACAGGTGGGCGATGGTCACCGCTTCCGTCGCGGGTGAGTCCACGCAGACGCCCAACATTCACTGCGTGCTCGCCGTGGACGGGGTCGTCGTCAAGACCCATCAAGGCCCCAAGGGGGCACTCTGCTCAATTCGGAGCTGGTGACCGCCGGCAGCGTCTGTCTCGTCCAGCGGAAGTGGTTCGCCCTCCAGCCGGCGAAGCCACTGCTCGCAGAATTCGAATGTCTCGGCGTGACCGGTGGAGATGCCGAGCGCCCGTTCCATCACCATCGCCTGCGACACGCTCGTCGCGAACACCGTCCACACGACCGGCGGCACGTCGGCCACCTCGACTCCGTAGCGCTGCAGCGCGGCGGCAATCGCCTTGTTTTGCTCCTGCCGGAAACGTTCTGCGAAATAGACGATTTCGGCCCGCAGCGCCTTGCGATGGTTCGCCAGGCCCATGAACTCCATCGTCAACCGGGTGGCCTGGGGGTGGGTGCTGAACCGCCACAGCGCCCGCAGTGGCTGCGGCGACTCCAGCGCCTTGGCCAGAACCTCGAGGCCCTCCTCGGCCCTGCGGCGGAACACCGCCAGGAAGAGATCCTCCATGGTCCGGAAGTAGTAGTGCACGAGCTGGGGCTTCAGCCCGGCCCGGTCGGCGACACGACGCGACGTGACCGCGGCGTAGCCCTCTTCGAGAAGCAGTTGCTCGGCGGCGTCGAGCAGCACGCCGCGATTCTTCGCGTCCGGCGCCCCGATCCTTCGCGCCGATGCCATCGCCGTACCTCACTCTTTCCGGCCCACGCACTGCGACACGCAGATGGTAGACGCCGACCCGCCTTGTCACCTTGACCGTGACTCTACCGTCATGCTAAGCAAGTGCTCAGCATTTCGACTCAAGGACATTTGTCGCCAGCCCCGGGAGGCAAGCGCACAATGAGCAACTACGACGCGGTCGACTACTTCACCGATCAGTCGCTTGTCCCCGATCCGCACCCGTACTTCGACCATCTGCGCAGCAAGGACCCGGTGTGCTGCCCGATCAACAACGGCGTGCTGGCGGTCACGGGGTGGGAGGCGGCCAACGCCGTCTACAAGGACACCGAGAGCTACTCCTCCTGCGTCGCGGTGGCCGGCCCCTTCACCCCGATGCCCTTCGTGCCCGAGGGCGACGACATCTGCGCGCAGATCGAGGAGCACCGCACGGAGATCCCGATGTACGAGCACATGGTCACGATGGATCCGCCCAACCACACCGATGCGCGTTCACTGCTGAGCCGGCTGTTGACACCGAAGCGGCTGAAAGAGAACGAGGACTTCATGTGGCGGCTCGCCGATCGCCACATCGACGAGTTCATCGCCGACGGCCAGTGCGAATTCCTTGCCGCATACGGCAGGCCGTTTTCGCTGTTGGTCGTCGCCGACCTGCTCGGCGTTCCCGAGGAAGACCACGAGGAGTTTCGCGACGCCTTCGGGGCTCAGCGGCCGGGCACGACCATCGGTGGACTCGACCATGAGCCGATCGCGACCAATCCGCTGGAATGGGCCGACGAGAAGTTCAGCCATCTACATCGAGGATCGCCGGAAGAACCCCCGCGACGACGTGCTGACGGGCTTGGCCACGGCGCTGTACCCGGACGGGTCGACGCCCGAGGTCATCGACGTCGTCCGGACCGCCACCTTCTTGTTCGGCGCAGGCCAGGAGACCACCGCCAAGCTGCTGAGCTCGGCGTTGCGGGTACTCGGCGACCGCCCCGACATCCAGCAGCAATTGCGTGACGACCGCAGCCGCATCCCGAACTTCATCGAGGAATGCCTGCGGATGGACAGCCCGGTGAAGAGCGTGTTCCGGATGGCCCGCAAGACCACGACGCTCGGCGATACCCCGGTCCCGGCGGGCACCACGGTGATGGTCAGTCCCGGCGCCGCCAACCGCGATCCGCAGCGCTTCGAGTGCCCGCACGAGTTCCAGGTCGACCGCAAGAACGTCCGCGAGCACATCGCGTTCAGCCGCGGGATCCACTCCTGCCCGGGCGCGCCGCTGGCTCGGGTCGAGGGCCGCGTCTCCATCGAGCGGATCCTGGACCGGTTGGCCGACATCACCATCGACGAGGACAAGCACGGGCCCGCCGGCGACTCGGAACTACACCTACGAGCCGACGTTCATCCTGCGCGGGCTCACCGAGCTGAACATCAAGTTCACGCCGGTTGCGTGAGCTGGGCCCACGCGAAGCTGGGGAACGCAAAGTGTCCCAAAACGTCGGCGTTTCGGGGCATTTTCGCGTCTTCTCGGCACAACTTACAGGTCGCCGCGCTCCCAGAAGGCTGCGCCGTTCTTGGCGACGCACGTCAGGAACAGGCCGTCGGGCGCCTGAGCGACCTCGCCCTCCATCGCGGGGCACAGGCTGTTCTCTTCCTTGATGCCGTGCATCTCAGGTGAGCGGAACCATCGGGGTTCGTATCTGCCGCGGCGAGCCGCAGAACACCAGCCGCCCCCACGACGTCACGCCGAACGAGTAGTACGTCTGGTTGTTGCAGTAGGAACCCAGCACGACGTTGGGCGCGATACCCGGCGTGCACGACGGATAGTTGCACTCGGTCGGTCCGGCGGCCGCCGGTGGCGCGGCCGTCAGTAACGCGGAGGTCATCAAGGCAGCCATCACTGCGACGATCGATCGCACGAGGCCATCTTCACACATGCGGGAACGAAATTCTCGCTTTCGGAGAAGATTGCTTCCAGGCCCACTACCATTACGGGTTATGCGTGGAATAGGTGTGCTCGCCGGTGCCGCAGCGACGGCATTCACCGTGGTCGGAACGTCTAGGCGCAGCACCGCCGGCTTCGGCCTCGAATTTCGGTGTCGAGCTCAACGGAACCTATCGGGTGACGTCGAACGGCGAATTTGCCAAGACCAACGAGGTCTACATCGACGAGCAGACCGTGGTTCAGACCTGGACCATGAGCTCGACCTGCACCAGTCCAGTCGTCTGCACCGGCGAGGTGAGAAGCGACCAGGGATGGACCGCACCGATGCGGCTCGGCGGCGGGCCCGGCAGCCCGGGGGCGCTCGGCGACTTCTGGGTCGTCGACCGCGTCGTCCCCAACTGGGAGCCGTGTCCCGGGATGGCACCTCAGCCCCCGGTCATCAGAAATACGTCTTCTGGGGATGGGACCCCGCCAACAGTGAGCGGAACTTGAAGATAACGGACTTGCTGGCCGGCATCGACACGACCAAGGGGCCAAGCGGTGCATGCGGCATCAACAAGCCGCTCGTCATCGAGCTGCCCATGCGACTCGAGAAAGTGGCTTAACCAGCCGCCTACCGTCGGCTCCTGGCTTAGATCGGGAGCAGATCCTTCCACGACTTGGGTGCCGTCCCTCCGGCCACATTCGTCAGCTGCTGCAGCTGGCCGTCGGGCGCCAGATAGCTGCCCGTGAGTGGGTCATACTGCTGCCGTCGCGACGGACGGTTCGCCAGAGTCATTGCCGCCGAAGGCACTTGGCGCGGCGGGCACCGCGCCACCGTGGGGAATCGGCGCCGGCTCCCCGGCGGCGGGCGCGATAGGCGCAGACTCCACCGGAGCCGGCGGAATCGGAACCCCGTTGAGGGAATTCCCGGCTGGCGGCGGCGGGGCAAGCGGAGCCTGCACCGGCGGCGGGGGTGCGCCCGGTGGCGGCGCATCGGGCGGGGTTCCCGCAGGAACCGCACCGGGCGGCAAGGGTGTGCCCTCCACCGGAGCGTAGAGCCGGTCGCTGAAGTCGACGCGATCGTCGGGCGGGACCCCCTGCGCGATCAGATTCGGGTCGATCGGGTAGGGCCCAAGGCTGTGTTGGCGCATCGCCAGGGGCTGATAGCCCTTGGGGTCGTTGCAGATTTCGACTGTGGGAGCACGTTTTCCGGGGTGCGCCATGCAGGGATAGTTGCGGGCGCCGCGTATCGCGATCGGGGAGTCCTGCGGCAGTTTGCAGTACAGCCCGTCCGGGGTGTCGATCGTCGTGGTGTCGGCCGGTGAACGCCATGACGACGGCGGCAGGAAACCGACCGTGCACGAGTTCGGATCGGCGATCGTCAACGTGAAGTCGCCCTGGGGCAGACCCGTCGGGTTGTTCTTCGGAAGCCCGAATGCCTGTTGCGCCGCGACGACGCCGGGCAGCAGCACCAGAAGTTGTTCTATCGACGGGTTGTAGGTGACCAGGATCTGGCCCACGGTGGTGAGGTTCGCCAGCAATACCGGCAGCGTCGGCCTCACCTGCTCGAGAAGCTGCGAAACCTCCTGCGCGAAGCCGGGTCCCTGCTGCAGGATCGCGCGCACTTCCGGGTCGTTCTGCGCGACCTGATCGGTGATCCCGGCCAAGCTGCGCGCCCACGTCCGGATCGAGTCGGTGGTCTCGGCTTGCGAATCCAGAAGTGGCCCACTGTCATCGATCAGCGCTCGCGTCTGGTCGGAGACGCCGTTGACGTCACCGGTCACTTTGGACGCCGAGTCCAGCAAGGACTGAAAGTCGTAGCCGGCACCGTTGAAGGCCTTGTACGACTCGTCAAGCAGGTCGCTGATCCTGCCTTCCGGGATGCTGTCGACCAGCGCGCTGACTTGATCCAGCATCGGACCGACCGCCTGCGGAATCGTGGTGTCGTCCATCGCGATCACCGAGCCGTCCTGCAGGTAGGGCCGGAGTCGGTGCGCGGGCGTAGATCGACGTACTGCTCACCGACGGCCGAAACGCTGAGCACGTCGGCCTGCAGATCCGCGGGAATCTTCGGCGAGGTGTCCAGCCTCAATGTCGCTTCGGCGCCGGTCTCTGTGAGCTCGACCCCGGTGACCTTGCCGACCTGGACACCGCGATAGGTCACGTTGGAGAAGCGGTAGAGACCGCCGGTCGCCGGCAGTTCCAACTTCACGGTGATGCGCCCGATACCGAGCAGCGTCGGCACCTGCATGTAGCCGAAGATCATCACCGCGACACCGACGATCGACGCAATGGTGAAGATGATCAACTGGTTTCGGACAAAGCGGGTCAGCATCAGCCACCGCCTCCCGGTGTCGGTGGGACCGCCGGCAGTGCGCCAGGGTCAGGTGGCACGGCCGGGGCGGGCGGCGCCGACGCATCGGCCGCGTACGGACCCGCGAACGGCAACGACGATGTGGACACCGGGGCCGCGTTCGCCGGTGGCACCATCGGGACCAGCGGCTCGGTCACCGGCGGCATCGCCCCCTCCGGCGGCGGAGGCAGCGCGTCCGCCGGCAACGGCTCCGCCGGCGATGCGCATCCGGCGGTGGCGGCGCGAGAGGCGCACCGAGCGGATCGTACGAGTAGTTCAGGTACCACGGGTCGCCCGGCGCCGGAATGAATTTCGCGTCTTCGTCGCCCCACCGGGTGCCGAGGAAAAGCGTCCGCTTCAGTCGCGGATAGGTGATGTCGAAAACGGCGATACAGGTTGATGTAGTCGCCCCGGGTGATTCGGTCGGCGAACGCAGGCCCGTACGGGAACGCGGTGGCCCACATGAGCCCAGGGGCCAGGTCGGGTCCGATGTCGGCGAGCGCCTTGAGCGCCGGCTCGAGATTCCTGAGGTTGGTCACCAGGTCGTCACCCGCGTCGTTGACCAGCTCGGTGGCGGTGTCACTGAAGGTGCCGAGCCTCTCCAATGCGGTCGTCAGATTCGGCCGCTCCCTGATCAGCACATCCAATGCCGGCGGAATCTCCTTGAGCGCGCGGTCGATCACGTCGCGTTGCCCGGCGAACGTCCCGGCCAACCGATTGAGCTGCTGGATGGACGCAATGATGTTGTCGCGCTGCTGATCAAGCACTCCGACGAAAGTTGTCGAGCCGGGTGAGCAGCTCACGGATCTCGGGTTCGCGCCCGGACAACGCGACGTTGAAGTTGTGGATGATGTCGCCGATCTGTCCCAGTCCGCCCCCGTTGACGATCACCGACAGCGACGACAGTGTCTGCTCGGTCGTCGGATAGGTCGACGACTGGTTCAGGCCGATGGTGGCACCCGGTTGCAGTCGGCCGCTTGGCTGCTTCGCCGAGTGGCGGATTGAGCGCAAGATGCATGGACCCCAACAGGCTGGTCTGCCCCACCGTGGCGACGGCGTTGGCGGGCACCACCACATCGGGCTTGACCGAGACCTCCACATCGGCGTGCCAGGCGTCGACGGTCATCTTGCCCACGCTGCCCACGACGACGTCGTCGATCAATACAGGCGAATTCGACTCCAGCGTCGCAACATTCGGGACCTCGACGTGGTAGATGACGGCGTCCGGATCCCCGCCCCACCGCTCCGGGCAGCGGCAGCGAGTTCAATCCCTGGAAGGCGCAGCCCGTCAGCGTCAGCGCGAGCGCAGGACCCGGCGACGGCCAATCCCCTCACACGACTTCCGAGAATCATGACGGCGGCATCCCTTCGGCCGGCAACAGCGGTGCATCGGGCGAAACCGGTTGTGCCGGTGGGGCGTCCGGCGCAGCCGTCTGCGGAAGCAGCATGCCGTCGACGCTGGGCGGCCCCGGAAGGATCCTGGGCGGCCCCGGTATCGGCGCGCCCGGGAACAACGCGGGCGACAAGGTGGCGGGTACATCGTTGCCCGGCGAATACAACCCGGGCGGGCCGGGCGGTGCTCCCCACCCTGGAGGCGGCGGCACATCGCCGGCGCCGATGTAGGCGGACACCGTCGGGAGCGGCTCGGGCGGGTCGCCCGGGCCTTCGCCTCCCGGCGCCAGCTTCGGGTCGGTGTAGATGAGCTTCTCCGGGCTCGGCGCCGGTCTCAGGTACTGGTTGATGGGGAATCGGCAGGTTGTTGAAGTTGAACAACCGCAACGCGGGACCGAGGTATTGGTGGCAGAGTTTCGCCGTTTCCGGCGCGGTGGTGTTCTCGATCGCGCCGATCATGCCGCAGACGAACGACACTGGGTTCGCGAAGTTGGCGAGCGAGAACGCCGCCGGCCACCGCACCGGAGGCCGGGTAATAGATGTTCTCGAAGTTGGCGATTGCGTTCGGCGTGATGTGCAAAACGTTCTCGAACGACATGCGGTTGTCGACCAGGATCTGGGTGACGTTGGCCAGCCGCTCAATCTGCTCGGACGTCTGGTTGCGGCTGCCGGCCACGAAGCGCTGCACCTCGCCGATCGCAACCGACAGATCAGACAGCGACGCGTCCAGATCGGACCTGCTGTCGTTCACCACGCTGGTCAAGCTGGCCAGCCGGTTCTGGAACATGACGATCTGTTCCTTGCTGTCGCGAAGCGCGGTGACGAAGATCTGCAGGTTCTTGATGATGTCGACGATGTTGCCGCTGCCTTCGGCGAAAATCCTTGCCACGCCGGACAGTTGAGCAAGCGTCTGCCGTAGCTTGTCGCCGTTGCCGTCCAGTGCGCTCGCGGCGCTGTCGATGAACCGAGAAACGGAGGTGTCCGACACGCCCGGTTTGTGGGCCCAATTCCGTTGCCAGGCGCATCAACTGGGCCTTGACCTCGTCCCACTCGACGGGCACCGCTGTCCGGTCGCTGGGAATGACGGCGCCGTCGCGCATCGTGGGGCCGTCGCCGGACCGATACGCCGGTGTGAGCTGTACGTACCGCGCGGCGACGAGGTTCTGGGCGACGATCACGGCCTTGGCGTCGGCCGGTATGGGCACGTCGCGATCGACCTTCAGCGTCATCTTGGTCTGGGTGCCCTCGGGTTCGATGGCGTCGATGGTGCCGACCTTGACACCGGACACCCGCACCTCGTCACCGGGGTAGGTGGCCGTAGCCGTCGGGAAGTACGCGACGATCGTGTTGGGCCCGAAGAACACCTGCCGCACCAGGAACACCGCTCCGGCGACGAGCGCACCGGCCAGCAGCACGGCCGTGACGGCCGCCAGTCGCTTACGGGTTGCCATCATCGGGGAGATCTCCTGGCTGTGGAATCCCGTTGACCGGGAACGGCAGTTCGGCGCGTGGCCCGGCAGTGTCCGGTGGCTGGCCGGCATTGACACCGCGCCGGAACCCGAACGCGTAGTCCAGGAACGGCTGAAGCAGCTGCGCGGGTTGAAGGTTGGGTATGTACGCGTTGTAGTAAGGGCCGTTCGCGACGATTTCGCCCTGTGTCAGATAGTATTTCGCCGCACCGGGCAGTGCCTTGGCAAGGTTGTCCCGGTTCTTCTCCAGCATCGCGTTGAAGCGATTCAGCCGCTCCAGCGTCGGCGCCAGTTCCGCCTCGTTGTCGGCGACCAGACCGGTCAGTTCCCGAGACACCGCCGAGGTGTTGGCGAGCAGGCTGACGATCGCCTGCCGGCGTTCGTTGAGCACTGCGAGCAGATCGTTGGCATTGAGGATCAGTGCGTTGACCTGCTGGCTGCGTTCGGACAGGATCCCGGTGACGTCGCCGGCGGTCTTGAGCAGCTCGGCGAGGCTTTGGTTGCGGTTGTTGAGCGACTGCGACAGCCGCGACAGGCCGTCGAACGTCGGGCCCAGCTGCGGGGCGATCTGGTCGAGCGTGGCCGCCAGCGTGTCCAGCGACTGGTTGAGGGATTCGGTGTCGGTTGCCGCGGTGTTCGCGGTGAGCTCGCTGACCGCGTCGGTCAGCGAGTACGGCGACGACGTGCGCGACACCGGAATGGTCTGTTGCGAGTCGAGCGTGCCGGTGCCCTCGGACTCCAGCGCCAGCACCCGCTCGCCCAGCAGGGTTCCGGTCCGCACGTGCGCGGTGGTGTCCGAACCGAGCGCATACCTGCTGTCGATGGTGAAACCGACCAGCGCGTCGCCGTTGTCGAGTTCGATCGACGACACCGAGCCGACCTTGATTCCCGACACCGTCACGTCATTGCCGACGGTGAGGCCCCCCGCCTCGGAGAACAGCGCCTGGTATCTGATGGCGGTGGCGTATTGCAGCAGTCGCTCCGGCTGCAGGCCGACGGCGATCACGAGGATGATCAGGATGACGCCGATGACGCCTGCCCTGATGAGGTTGGCTCCGCGGTATCTCAGCATCAGCTCTCTGCGCACCTACCCGTCTCTTGCTTGATCCACGGGAAGACCACCGTGTTGCCCTGAAGGTCGCTGGCACGGAAGGTGATTCCGCAGATGTAGTAGGGGAAGAAGGCGCCGTAGGCGCCGACCCGCGCAAGCTTGCGGTAGAGCTCGGGCATGCGCTGGATGGCTGGCGTCGAGCTGCGTCCTTGCTGTCATCGAGATGCGGGGCGAGCCTGTTCAACTCGTCGATGGTGCCGGCCAACGGCTGGCGCGCCTCACCGAGCAGGTCGGCCAGCGAAGCGGTTCCGTTGTCCAGCGCCGTGATGGCCTCACCGATCGGATCGCGGTCGGCCGACAACCCGCTGACCAGTTGCTCGAGTCGGTCGACCGCACCGGAGAATTCGTCACCGTCCTTGGACAGGGTGTCCAGGGTTGTTCGCAGGTCGTCGATCAGTTGCTCGATGACCTGGTTGTTGTCGGCCAGCGAGTTCGAGAACGACGACGTCTTCGAGAACAGGGACTCGAGGGTGCCCCCTTGACCCTGCAGTACCTGGATCAGCGACGCGGTGAGTGCGTTGACGTCCTGCGGATTCAGGCCCTGGATAACGGGTTTCAGGCCGCCGAGCAGCAGGTCGAGGTCGAGCGCGGGTGCCGTGCGGTCCTCCGGTATCTGCGAGCCGACCGGCATTATCTTCGTCGATCCCGGGCTGTCAACAAGTTCCAGGTAGCGATCCCCGACCAGGTTGAGGTAGCGAATCTGCAGCCTTGGTGCCGGTGGTCAACACGACGTTGCGGTCGGCGTCGAATTTCACGAGGACCTTGCGGTCCGGCTGCAGCGACACGTCCTCGACGGTGCCCACCCGGATTCCCGCGACCCGCACGGTGTCCCCGGTTTCCAGGCGTGACGCGTCGGCGAAAACCGCCGAATATCCGTTCGTCGCACCGGTTCTCACCTCGCCGAAGATGAAGAACAGGAAGGCGGTCAGCACCGCCATCACGAGCCCGAAGGCCGTGAACTTGATGAGCGTGCCCGTCGAACGTGTCATCCCGGCATTCCGATCTGTGCGGTGTTGCGTGGCGGCCCGGGGATCGGCCCGAACAACCACTGCTTGAGCGCGTCGGAGTTCAGCAGGATGCCCTGATTACCGTATTCGTAGGGGTTGGCGCCGGTATCGGAGACGATGGCCGGCACCCGGAACTCGGGAGGCACCTCGGGCAGACCCAGTTCCTGACAGTATGGGCGACCCTTGGCGGCGACCTTCGGCAGGTCTTTCGGATAGCGATAACGCTCGGTTCCCATCAGGAGGCTGGCCGACGTCAGCACGCCCGGCGACGGAAGGGGTGGAGATTTCGCGAACACGGCCAGTCCCCCGATGCCGCACCACAGCGACTGGTTGTAGCGGTTGAGCACGTCGGTGGTGGGCACGAGCAAGTGCAGATACCTCCCCGAGCGCCTGACGGTTGCCGCCGACCACTTCGTTTCCGATATCCGCCAAACCGATTGCGCTGACCAGGAATGCGTCGAGGTTCTCCTGCTCGTCGACAAGGGAGTTGCTGATCCGTGTCGTGGCCTCGGCGGTCGTGATGAGGTCGGGCGCCGCATCGGCGTACGCGTTCAGGGTCGGTACGGCGGCCTCGATGTCGTGGGCCAGATTCGGCAGGCTCGGCTCGATCTTGGCCAGCCAGGCATTGAAGTCCGACGCCGTCTGGCCGATCTTCTCGCCGCGTCCGTTGAAGGCCGCCGCGATCGCGCCGAGCGTCTCGTTGAGTTTCGCGGGGTCGATCTTGTCCAGCACCTGTACAAGCCGCTGGAACACGGTGTTGATCTCGACGGTGACGTGCTCGCCCTGGAGCACCTGCCCGTCGCGCATCTTCTCCGGGGACGGGTCATCCGGGGGCAGCAACTGGACGAACTTGGCGCCGAACACCGTGCTCGACGTGATGTCGACCCCGACGTTGGACGGAATGAGATGCAGTTGCGCCTTGTCCATCGCAAGATGCAGCGTCGCCGTGCCGTCGGGCCCTTCTTCTATCGACGACACCTGGCCGACCTGGACGCCGCGCATCTTCACCTTGGCGTCCGGGTTCATCACCAGGCCGGCACGGTCCGAAATCACTGTCACCGGAACGGTTTCGTTGAAGCTGCCCCGGAACAGGGCGATGGCAAGCGCGACGATCGCCGCTATCGCCACCACGGTCCCCAGTCCCGCCAGCGGCCGCGCATAGCCTCCCGCGCCGAAGTGGCGGCCGGGACGGCTGCCGACCGGCGTTGCGGCGCTTGTGGTTTCCGACCGATGGGCCGGACCGGGTCCAAGATTGCTCGTCAACGTCCTCCCCTAACCCGACAGGTTGAAGTTGCCGTTGGCGCCGTAAATGGACAGTGACACCAGCAGCGTCACCGAAACGACCACGACGAGCGAAGTGCGTACCGCGTTGCCCACCGCGACACCGACACCCGACGGCCCGCCGGAGGCGAAGTAGCCGAAGTAGGTGTGGATCAACAAGATCGTGATCGCCATCAACACCGCCTGCAGGAACGACCACAACAGGTCGATCGGGTTCAGGAACGTGTCGAAGTAGTGGTCGTACAGGCCGGCGGACTGTCCGAACAACACGACGGTGGTGAACTGCGAGGCGACGAATGACAGGATCACCGCGATCGAGTACAGCGGGGTGATCGCGATCATGCCCGCGACAATCCGTGTGCTGACGAGGTATTCGACGGGCCGGATCGCCATCGACTCCAGGGCGTCGATCTCCTCGTTGATCCGCATCGCACCGAGTTGCGCGGTGACGCCGGCGCCGAATGTGGCGGCCAGCCCGATGCCTGCCACCACCGGCGCGGAGATGCGCACGTTGATGAACGCGGCCAGGAACCCGGTCAGCGCCTCGATGCCGATGTTGCCCAGCGAGGAATAGCCCTGCACCGCCAGCGTGCCGCCCGCGGCCAGCGTCAGGAATCCGACGATCACGACGGTGCCGCCGATCATCGCCAATGTGCCTGCGCCCATGCTGATCTCGGCGATCAGCCGGATGATCTCCTTGCGGAAGTGGACGGCCGCATGCGGCACCCCGGCGAGCGCCTTGACGTAGAAGAGCATGTGGTCGCCGATGCGGCTCAGCAGGTCGACCGGCCGCCTGAACTGGCTGGTGACGCGCGGATAGGTCGAGCGCAGGATCGTCATGGTGCCCATCGCGCTATCCCGTCGTCATCCGGATACCGATGGCCGTGACGACCACGTTGATCACGAACAGCGCCATGAACGCATACACCACGGTCTCGTTGACGGCATTGCCCACCGCTTTGGCGCCACCGCCGCTGATCGTCAGCCCGCGATAGCAGGCCACCAACCCGGCGATCAACCCGAACAGCGCCGCCTTCACGCAGGAGATGATCACCTCGGGCACCCCGGTCAGCAGCGTGATGCCCGCGGCGAACGCGCCCGGGTTGACGTCCTGGATGAACACCGAAAACATGTAGCCGCCAAGGATTCCGATGATCACGACCAGGCTGTTGAGCAGCAGCGCCACCAGCCCCGAGGCCAGCATCCGCGGTGTCACCAGCCGCTGCACCGGATCGATGCCCAACACCTCCATCGCGTCGATCTCTTCGCGAATGGTGCGCGAACCCAGGTCGGCGCAGATCGCCGTCGAACCGGCGCCCGCCACGATCAGCACGGTCACGATCGGACCGACCTGGGTGACCGCGCCGAAGGCCGCACCCGCGCCGGACAGGTCCGCGGCACCCAGTTCACGCAGCAGGATGTTGAGCGTGAAGCTGATCAGCACCGTGAAGGGGATGGCCACCAGAAGTGTCGGCGCCAGCGCGACCCGGGCGATGAACCAGCACTGCTCCAGGAACTCCCGCCACTGAAACGGCCGGCGGAAGATGAACTTCACCGCGTCGGCCGACATCGCGAACAAACCACCGACCGCCTGCATCGGGCCGGCGAAATTCCGAACGGACGGCAGTCCCGGGGACCATCGCTCCGGCCCGCTAACCCGCGCCATTGGACGGTCCTTCCAAGATGGTCACTGCTGACACCGCCGTCGGGCCACCGAACAAGTGCCGATGGAAGCAAGGTAAGGCATTCGAGTTCTCTCCAGGACCTAGGTGACCGCGCCGGCCGTTTTGAGCTCGATGATGCGGTCCCAATCCAAGCCGAGTTCCAGCAAGATTTCGTCAGTTTGCTCCGCAAAGCCGGGTGCGGGCCCGGTTTGGGGAGCGACTGACATCGAACTGCACAGGGTTCGCGACCAATTCGAGTTCACCCGCCTGCACCAGGTACTCGTTGGCCCTGATCTGCGCGTCCTCGGCGGCCTGCAGGGTGTCCTGCACCGGCGCCCACGGGCCGGCCAATGTCGCGAAACGCTCGCTCCACTCGGCGAGCGGGCGCTTGGACATCGTCTCTTTGAGGATCTCCGCGGCCGCCTCGGTGTTCTCGGCGATCGACTCGACGGTCGCGAAACGCGGGTCGTCGGCCAGATCTTCGAGATCCATGTGCCGACACACGTCGGCCCAGAACTTGGTGGGCTGCATCATCACGAACGAGATGTAGCGGTCGTCGGCCGTCGGATACAGGCCGACAAGCGGATTGATCGGCGACCCGTGCACGCCCGGCGGGAAGGCCTCCATCCGCTGGCCGAGGTGCTTGGTCAGCGCCACCGTGTGACCCAGCGACCACAGGCCGCTGCCCAGCAGAGAGACGTCGACCACCGACGGCTCGCCGGTGCGTTCCCGCTTGAGAAGTGCCGCGGTGATCCCGCCGGCGAGGTTCGTGCCGGAGATGGTGTCGCCGTAAGCCGGCCCCGGCGGGCCGATCATGCCGGGCATTCCCGGCGGGGTGATGGTGGCGGCCGTGCCTGCGCGGCACCAGAAGGCGGTCATGTCGTAGCCGCCCTTGACCGACTCCTCGCCACGCGGACCCAGCGCGCTCCCCCTGGCGTAGATGATCTTCGGGTTGACGGCGCGGATGTCGTCGACATCGATGCCGAACTTCTGCCGGTGACCGGGCAGGAAACTGGTCAGGAAGACATCGGAACGACGCGCGAGTTCCAGTAGCACCTCTTTGCCCTCGGGCACGGACATGTCGAGACCGATGCTGCGCTTGCCGCGGTTGGCGTGCTCGATGTTGGGATTCGGGTCGCCCTCGACGCGCAGCAGGCCGGTCTGCCGCAGCCCGCGCTGGGGATCGCCCGTCACCGCGTGCTCGACCTTGATGACGTCGGCGCCCCACTCGCCGAGCACCGCGCCGGCCGACGGCACGAAGCCGTACATGGCGACCTCGAGGACGCGGATGCCCTCCAATGGCTTACTCATCCGACCACCGTCGCGAACGTCTTGGACTCCAGGAACTCCTCGAGTCCCGCGGTGCCCATCTCCCTGCCGATGCCGGACTGCTTGAAGCCGCCGAACGGGCTGTCGGGGCTGAAGTAGTTGCCGCCGTTGATCGAGAACGTGCCCGGTCCGGATGCGACGGGCCAGCGCGAGCGCGCGGTCCTGGCCGCCGAACACCGCACCGGAGAGGCCGTAGATCGAATTGTTGGCGATCCGCACGGCGTCGTCGTCATCCTCATAGGTGAGGACGACCAGGACGGGCCCGAAGACCTCTTCCTGGGCGATCTCGCTGTCCGGGTCGACGTTGGTCAATAGCGTGGGCGTATAGAAGTAGCCGGGATCGACCTTCTCCCCGCCGGTGACCAGCGTGGCGCCCGCGTCGACGGCGCGTTTCACCATCCCGTCGACCTTGTCCCGCTGCTTCTCACTGATCAGCGGTCCCATGTAGGTGTTGGGATCCGACGGGTCGCCGTAGCGCACCAGCCCGAAGTTGTTCTTGACCAACTCGACGATCTCGTCGTGGTGCTTGCGGGGCACCAGCAGTCGCGATGTCAGCGCACAGCCCTGGCCGGCGTGGCTCACCATGCTGAACGCGGAGAACATCGCCGCGGTGCTGAAGTCGGCGTCGTCGAGCACGATCGCGGCGGACTTGCCGCCCAGTTCGAGGAAGACCTTCTTGAGCGTTTCGCTGGCGGCGGCCATGATCCGTCGTCCGGTCGGGGTGGAACCGGTGAAGGTGACCATGTCGACGTCGGCGCTGGTGGTCAGCACGGCGCCGACCTCCGGGTCCGCGCCACTGAGCACATTGACGACGCCAGCGGGGATGTCGGTGTGGTTGGCGATCAGCTCACCCAGCGCCAGCGTGACCAGCGGCGTGTCGGGCGCACCCTTGAGAATCACCGTGCAGCCGGCGGCCAGCGCGGGCGCGAGCTTGGCCAGTGCGAGCTGGTTCGGATAGTTGTAGGCGATGATCGCCGCGACGACGCCGCCGGCTTCCTTCTCCACCCAGCGGTGGTGCTGCATGCCGCGGCTCTCGATGTTTCCGAGGTCTTCGGTCATCGGATAGGTCTTCAGCAGCTCGGCGTAGTAGCGCACGATGTCGATCGGCTGGTCCAGCTGGGGTCCGGCGATCAACGCGGGAGTGGCGCCGACCTCGGCGGTGGTGAGCGCGGCGAGCTCGTCGCGATGGTCGATCAGCGCCTGGTGGAACTGCTCGAGGCAGCGGATCCGCAGTTCGGTGTTCGTCGACCAGTCGGTCGTGTCGAAGGCACGGCGCGCCGCGGCGATCGCGGCTTCGGCATCGGCGACCGTCGCATCGGGTGCGTGACCCAGCACCTCGCCGGTGGCGGGGTTAATAGAAGGAAACGTCCGCGCGGTCTCGAGCAGTGCTCCGTCGATCAGCAGCCGCCGGTCGGCCTGCGGTTCGGCAGTGTCGGCACTGGCTCCGCCACTCGAAATGGTGGGCGTTTCCTGCATCATCCTCCTCAGCGCATGGCCACATGTGATGGAAACTTCATTCTCATCCTCGGCGAATCATACATTCGTAGGGAGAGAACTCAAGCGAATGAACAGAACTCCGCCTGCCTGCGATTTAGGGTGCGACAAACCACCGTAAAACGTCTCACCAGTGCGAATCGGTTTCGGTGACTGTCTTGCGGGATCACAGTTCCCGAGAGTACGGTTCTCATAATCGGAAGGACGATTCTTGATGGTTGACCTCCAGGCGGTGACGTGAAGAACGCCGTCGTGACCGGTGGTGGCTCCGGCATCGGCCAAGCCGTCGCTCAAAGGCTGCGCGCCGATGGCTTGCACGTCGCCACGCTCGACCTCAATCCATCGGACGACGAGTTCGCCTATACCGCAGACGTGACGGACCGCGCTGCGGTGGACACCGCGCTCGACACTATCCACGCGCAACTCGGGCCGGTGACGGTTCTGGTCAATGCCGCCGGGCTTGAACGATTCAAACGTTTCACCGATATCAAATTCGAGGACTGGCAGCGGGTGATCGACGTCAACCTCAACGGCGTCTTCCACTGCATTCAGGCGGTGCTGCCCGACATGATCGAGGCCGGCTGGGGCCGCATCGTCAACATCTCCTCATCGAGCACCCACTCGGGACAGCCGTTCATGTCGCCCTACGTGGCTGCCAAGTCGGCGGTCAACGGGCTCACCAAGTCGCTTGCGTTGGAGTACGGACCCAGCGGCATCACTGTCAACGCGGTGCCCCCCGGTTTCATCGACACCCCGATGCTGCGCAAGTCCGAAGCGCGTGGCCTGCTCGGCGACACCCAGAAGCAGATCGAGGCGACACCGGTTCGCCGCATCGGGCGGCCCGAAGACATCGCGGCCGCATGCGCGTTCCTCATCTCCGACGAAGCCGGCTACATCACCGGGCAGATCTTGGGCGTCAACGGCGGCCGCAACACCTAACGAAGGGACATCGAAGTGGGACGGGTTCAAGGCAAAGTCGCATTCGTCACCGGCGCCGCGCGCGGCCAGGGCCGCAGTCACGCGGTGCGGTTGGCCGAAGAAGGCGCCGACATCATCGCGGTCGACCTCTGCCAGGACATGGCGACGATCGGTTACCCGCTGGCCAAGCCCGAGGATCTCGAGGAGACGGCCAAGCTCGTCGAGAAGACGGGCCGCAGCATCGTGACCGCGCAGGCCGACGTTCGTGAGGCCAGCCAACTGCGTGAGGCCCTGGAGCGCGGCATCGCCGAGTTCGGCAAGGTCGACATCGTCGTGGCCCAGGCAGGCGTCGCGGGTATGAAAGGCGAACCGCCGCTTGCCGCCTGGGTCGACGTGATCAACACCAACCTGATCGGCACGATCAACGCGATCAACGTCGCGCTGCCACACCTGTCCGAGGGCGCGGCCATCGTCGCCACCGGCTCCACCGCGGCACTGATGGACACCCACCAGAAGGACAACCCCGGCCAGGACCCGGGCGGCATGGCCTACGTGCACTCCAAGCGAGCGCTGTCGGCGTACGTCCACGACCTGGCGACCGAACTGGCGCCACGGGGCATCCGCGCCAACGTTGTTCACCCGACCAACTGCAACACCGACATGCTGCAGAGCGATCCGATGTACCGCTCGTTCCGGCCGGACCTGGAACATCCGACCCAGGCAGACGCCGAGCCGGTGTTCTACGTGCAGCAGGCGATGAAGGTGCCGTGGATCGAGCCCGTGGACATCAGCAACGCGGTGTTGTGGTTGGCGTCCGACGAGGCCCGCTACGTCACCGGCATGCAGGTGCGGGTCGACGCCGGCGGCTATCTCAAGTGGTACGACTACCACAACTGACCCGGAGGAACATCATGAAGGTTTGGGTCGATTCGGAACGCTGCCAGGGGCACACGCTGTGCTCGATGATCGCGCCGGATTCCTTCGAGCTCAGCGATATTGACGGCACGTCGTCACCGGTGAACGAAGTGGTTCCGCCGGATCAAGAAGACGCGGTCCGCGAAGCGGTGCACTCATGCCCGGAGCAAGCGATCTCGATCGAAGAATGAGCATGAACCGAAGACCAAGGGAGACAACGCCTTGAGTGTCGACGACGACAGTTGCCGACGACGACCGGAAGAAGAACAAGTATCACTTCGACCGGCATACACCGGAGTACCGGCTGCAGTTCGAGAAGATCACCGAGGAGATGCAGTCCCGCTGCCCCATGGCGTGGTCGGACACCTACAACGGTCACTGGGTGGCGGCAGGCAGCAAGGAAGTCTTCGAACTCGCGCGCTGCCCGGCGGTTTCCAACCACCACGATCTCACGGGCGAGACGCCGTACCAGGGCATCACGATCCCGAAGGCGCGACGGGCCACCGTCGTGCGCGGCGGCATCCTGGAGATGGACGAGCCCGAACACAGCCAGTACCGGGGTGCGCTGAACCCCTACCTGTCCCCCGCCGCGGTCAAGCGGTGGCAGCCGTTCGTCGACGAGATCGTGCGCGCGGCCCTCGACGAGAAGATCGAGTCCGGCCGGATCGACTTCGTCGATGATCTCGCCAACGTCGTGCCCGCGGTGCTCACCCTGGCGATGATGGGCATCGAGCTGAAAAAGTGGCCGGTGTACAGCGAGCCGGCACACCTGTCGGTGTCCACCCCGGAGCACTCGCCCGACGCCGCGCGCGTCGCCGAGATGAACCGGCAGATGGGCATCGACATGATCAACACCATGAACGAGGTCCGGGAGAACCCGCGGCCGGGCCTGGTGAACGCTCTGCTGCAACTGCGGATCGACGGCGAGCCCGCACCCGACCTGGAAATCCTTGGCAATCTCGGCCTGATCATCGGCGGCGGCTTCGACACCACCACCGCGTTGACCGCGCACTCGCTGGAGTGGCTGTCGGAGCATCCGGACGAGCGCGAGTTGCTCAGCCGCGAACGCGACACCCTGCTCAACGCCGCCACTGAAGAGTTCCTGCGCTACTACACGCCGGCGCCCGGTGACGGCCGCACCTTCTCCGATGACGTCGAGGTCGAGGGGCAGAAGTTCAAAGAGGGTGAGCGACTGTGGATTTCGTGGGCCATGGCCAATCGCGACCCCTCGGTGTTCGAGCAGCCCAACGAGATCGTCCTCGACCGTAAGGGCAACCGGCACTTCAGCTTCGGCATCGGCGTGCACCGCTGCGTCGGCTCCAACGTGGCGCGCACCGTCTTCAAGTCCATGCTCACCGCGGTGCTCGACCGGATGCCGGACTACAAGTGCGATCCCGAAGGCACCGAGCACTACGAGACCATCGGCGTCATCCAGGGCATGAAGCACCTGCCCGCGACGTTCACCCCGAGCAAGCCGTTGGGCCCGGGTCTCGACGAGACGCTCGAGAAGCTGCAACGGATCTGCGACGAGCAGGAGCTCGCCAGGCCCATCACCGAACGCAAGGAAGCGGCCGTCATCGATTGAGGCCAATTTCGGCCGCCGAAGTGATTTGATTGGCAACCGTCGGGTGACAAGGACGAAGGGACGACCGTGAAGTCCGTAATGGTCGCGATTGCGACGGCCGCGCTTGCGGTGGCCGCGGCGTTGCTTGCCCCGCCGGCCCAGGCGATGCAGGTCGGGAATTACGACGTGCTGACCAACAGGTACGACCGGGCGTCGTGGTTCTGGTTCGTCTCGCCGTGTGAGCCCGAAGGCAGCCCAGACTGCTTGGACATCGACGGGACACCGCGACTGCAGTTCTACGCCTACTACGGCGGCACCGCGCGCCTGGCCAACGGGCGCTGGACGTTGACGGTGGACGTGCCCGACGGCCTGCGCTGCCCTGGATACAACATGCCGACCCGCGACACCTACTCGTGGGATGCCGTCAGTCTGGCCGGGACCATCGACTCCGTTTACGACGTGGGCTGTTTCAATGGCCCGCCCGGGTCGCAGTTCTGGACGTTCGCGCTGCGAAGGCTTTAGCGCACTTGCGATTTCGGCGCGCATACCGTCGCTGAGCGACTGTTAGCGCGCCGAAATCGCAAAGTCAGCGCCTCGGCAGCCCCAGCACCTGCGTGGCGATGATGTTGCGCTGGATCTCGGACGTGCCGCCGGCGATCGTGCCGGAGAAGCTGCGGGCGTAACGCTCGAACCAGCTCGCGAAGTAGTGGTCGAGGTTCATGTGTTCGTAGCGACCCGTCGTCGACGGATGGATCAGCCCGTCAGCCCCGGCGGCCGTCAATGCCGTATCCGCTGCACGCATTTCGGCTTCGGACCCGAACAGTTTGAGCACCGACACCGAGGCGGTGTCCATCTCCCCGCGCGCGGCCCGGGCCAGCGCCGCCGACCCCATCGCCCGCAGCGCCTGATAGTCCATGATCATCGAGGCGTACTGGTCGCGTTCCAGTTCCGTGCGCGGCCGGAAGTCGGCGATCATGTTGTCGATCCGGTCGGCGAAGCCCAGCCACATCATCGTGCGCTCGTGGCCCAGCGATCCGTTGGCCACTCCCCAGCCGCCGTTCAGCGGGCCCACGAGATTCTCCGCGGGCACGCGGGCGTCGGTGAAGAACACCTCGTTGAAGTCCAGATTCTCCTCGCCGCAGATATCGGCGAACGGCCGGCACACCACACCGGGTGTGTCCGTCGGGATGATCAGCACGCTGATTCCCTTGTGCTTCGGCGCATCTGGATCGGTGCGCACGAACGTCAGCAGGAAGTCGGCGTCGTGGGCACCCGACGTCCACACCTTCTGGCCGTTGACGACGAAGTGGTCGCCGTCCAGCACCGCGCGGGTGCGCAGCGAAGCCAGGTCGGACCCCGCGCTGGGCTCGCTCATGCCCAGCGACGCGGTCAGCTCACCCTTCAGCACAGGCACGGCCCAGCGGTGTTTCTGCTCCTCGGACCCGAACGAAATCAGCGACGCCGCAACGATGTTGACGCCCTGCGGGTTGAAGCTGTGATAGATCCGCCGCCGGCACAGCTCGTCGAGGTGCACGAACTGCTGCAGCACCGTCGCGTTGCGGCCGCCGAACTCCGGCGGCTGCGCAGGCAGCAGCCAGCCGTTGTCGTACAGCAGCCGCTGCCAGTCGCGCGCCCACTGCGGCATGTGTGACACCGACCGCGGCCGCTCCAGTGTCTCGGCCTCGGACGGCAAATGCTCGTCGAGGAACGCCGCGAACTCGGCGCGGAACTCCTCGACGTCGGAATCAAAAGTCAGCTGCATTGAATTCCTCCGCGATGATGGCGCGATGTTCGGCCGCCCCGCCAAGTAAGAGCTCGCCGGCCTTGGCCCGCTTGAGCGCGAACTGAAGATCGTTCTCCCAGGTGAATCCCATGGCGCCGAACAGCTGCAGGCCGTGGCGGAACACCACCGACTGCGCCTCCCCCGCGGACGCCTTCGCCATCGCCGCGGCCAACCGCCGGCGTGGGTCGTCGGCAGCTATCGTCAGCGCCGCGAAATACGAAAGCGCGCGGGCGCGCTCGGTGGCGACGTGCATGTCGACGGCCTTGTGCTGCACGGCCTGGAACGAGCCGATCGCCACGCCGAACTGCTGACGCTGCTTCACGTGCTCGAGCGCGAGATCCAAAATCCGTTGGCACGCACCGACGGTCGTGATCGCCATGCCGGTGAGCGCCACATGATGCGCTTTCTCCGCATCGACGCGGACCCGGTCGGCGTCGGGGACGTGCACGCCGGAGAACGTCACCTCCGCAACGTGCAGCACCGGATCGAAGACCGAGCTGCGGCGCGAGGCCGCCACAGCCGCGTCGACGACGAACACGCCGGCGTCCGTGACGACCGCGAGCTTCTCGGCTCGATCAGCGTCGAGCACGTGGTGAGCGGTCCCGTTCAGCACCCAGCCATCGGCATCCCGATGCGCCGTCACACCGCCGTAGATGGCCGTCCCCGCCTGCGCAGGGTCGAACCGGTTCCCGGCCAGCGGCGCGAACTGAGTCATCGTCGCCAGGAACGGCGTCGGATCGGTGCCGCGGCCCAGTTCCTCGAGCACGATCGCCAGTTCGACCGCGTTCTCCGGGTCGGTCAGTTCGGTCCAGCCGGCATCGATGTAGGTCTTCCACAGCGGCGACGGGTCGACGCCGTTCTCGGCGATGCTTCGAACCAGCGACGGCGGGCACTGCTTGGCCACCGCGTCGCGCACGGTTTCCTGCCAAAGCCGCTGATCAGCATCGAACTCCAGTAGCATCCGGCGCCTCCTGAGGGCCTAGTGACATCCAACCGAGAATAACATTCTCCTTAGATGTTGTAACCGTTCTCGCCTCGCGACTACGGCGTTTTACCCGCGACCCGCCGTGCATCTGACCAGCACGCACGCTGACCTGCACGGAAGTAAGCGATCTGCTGGAGAACACTATTCTTGCCATTGAAGAACAAGGCTTTACACTGGCTATGTGTTCGGTGCCGCACATGATCCTGCCCACATGCGGCGGCCCGGACGGATGGAGGCCTTGAGTGATCGAACATCCTGACGGTTCGAGGACGCCCGTCATCGATGCCAGCGTGCACATCTTCTGCAAGTCCAACAAGGACCTCATGCAGAACTTCATGCGCGAGCCGTTCCGCAGCCGCGGCTTCCCCGACTACGACATGAACTGGTACGGCGCGCCGGGCGGCGAGTACGCGACGGGAACCGAGGGCCCCGACCGGCGGCAACCCGGCTCCGACCCCGACGTGGTCGCCAAGCAGTTGTTCGACGAACGCGGCGTGGACGTCGCGGTGCTGCACCCGATGACGCGGGGCATCATGCCGGACCGGCACCTGGGTACCGCGATCGCGGCGGCGCACAACGAGATGATGGTGACCCGCTGGCTCGAGCATTCCGAGCACGGCGAGAAGTTCCGCGGCACCATCCGGGTCAATCCCGACGACGTCGCCGGCGCGCTGCGAGAGATCGACAAGTACTCCGACCACCCCCGCGTCGTGCAGATCGGCGTTCCGCTGCAGTCACGCGAGCTGTTCGGCAAGCCGCAGTTCTGGCCGCTGTGGGAGGCCGCGGCAGAGGCGAATCTGCCTGTGGCGGTGCACATCGAGGTCGGCGCGGGCATCGCGTTCCCGCCGACGCCGTCCGGCAAGACCAGGACCTATGAGCAGTACCTGTCCTTCATGTCGCTGAACTACCTGTACCACCTGATGAACATGATCGCCGAAGGGGTATTCGAACGGATGCCCACGCTGAAGTTCGTCTGGGCCGACGGGGCGGCGGACATGTTGACGCCGTTCATCTGGCGGATGGACTGCTTCGGCCGGCCGCACCTGGAGCAGACGCCGTGGGCGCCGCGGATGCCCAGTGACTATCTGCCGGGCCACACCTTCTTCGTGCAGGGCGCCTACGACGGGCCCGGCGATGTCGAGTTCGCCGGCGAGTGGTTCGGCTTCACCGGCAAAGAGGACATGGTGATGTTCGGGTCCAGCTATCCGCACTTTCATATGAGCGACCCGAGGGTGCCCGCGGCGTACTCGGCCGAACAGCGCGACAAGTTGTTGTGGCGCAATGCCGCGGAGCTTTACGGCATCAAAAACCCAGCCATTCCATCCACGGTGTTGGCACAGTAGAGCGAGGAGGCCAAACGATGACCGTGACAGCCAACCCACGAGTGCCCGCGGCCGAGCGCATCGCGGTCCGGTGCGTCGACTCCGATGTGCACCCGATGCCCAAGCGCGGCCAGCTCGTCGAGTACATCCCCGAGCCGTGGCGCAGCAAGTACTTCCTGAGCCACCAGGTCGGCAACCAGATCTATTACGACGCACCGGATTTCGCGCACTCCTATGCGATGCGGCTGGACACCTTCCCGCCGGATGGCGAGTTCGCGGGCAGCGATCCGGACATGGCGTTTCGGCAGCTGATCATGGAGGCAGGTAGCGATATCGCGATCCTGGAGCCGACGCATCCCGAGTACCGACTGCCAGAGGCCACGGCGGCCTACTGCGCCGCCGGCAACGAGTGGCTGGCCAACCACTGGCTGGACGGCCACAACAACTGGCATGAGCGGTGGCGCGGGTCGATCTGTGTGGCGATCGAGGAACCGCAGAGCGCGGTGGCCGAGATCGAGAAGTGGGCCGGGCACCCCTACATGGCGCAGGTCCTCATCAAGGCCGAACCGCGCCCGTCATGGGGCGACCCGAAGTACGACCCGATTTGGGCGGCGGCCACCAAGCACGACATCACCGTCAGCTGTCACCTGTCGCGCGGCGAGTATGAGACGCTGCCGATCCCGCCGGTCGGACTGCCCAGCTACAACCACGACTTCATGGTCACCTATTCGCTGTTGGCGGCCAATCAGGTGATGAGCCTGGTCTTCGACGGGGTGTTTGACCGCTTCCCCACGCTGCGCATTGTGTTCGTCGAGCATGCGTTCACCTGGATCCTGCCGCTGATGTGGCGGATGGACGCCATCTACGAGGCGCGCAAGTCGTGGATGGACATCAAGCGCAAGCCAAGCGAATACGTCAAGGACCACATCAAGTTCACGACGCAGCCGCTGGACTACCCCGAGGACAAGACCGAACTCACGCGCGCGTTCGAGTGGATGGAGTGCGACAAGATCTTGTTGTACAGCTCGGATTACCCGCACTGGACGTTCGATGACCCGAGGTGGCTGGTCAAGCATCTGCCGGAGCATGCCCGTGAAGCCATCATGTTCCGCAACGGGCTCGAGACGTACAAGCTGCCGGATACCGTGCCGGTGCTCGAGGGACAAGTGCGGGTGTTCTGAGGGTGACAGAGGAAGTCAAACCGCCTCGGCTGGCGCAGGGGCGTGAGCACGTCGTCGCCACGGTCGACGAGATCCCGCCCGGCACACACAAATTGGTACCGATCGGGCGCCACGGTGTTGGCGTGTACAACGTCAACGGCACCTTCTACGCCATCGCCAACTACTGCCCGCACGAGGGCGGTCCGCTGTGTTCGGGTAGGGCGCGGGGACGCACCGTCGTCGACGAGAGCGTGCCCGGCGACGCGGTGATGGTGCGCGACCTCGAGTTCATCTACTGCCCGTGGCACCAGTGGGGATTCGAATTGGCTACCGGGACCACAGCGGTCAAGCCGGAGTGGAGCATCCGCACCTATCCCGTACGGGTGGTCGGCGATGATGTGTTGGTGATGGCATGACGACTCCCTCCCTTTCCGCGACCGTGCGTGTTTGCACACGACACGCCGACAAATTTCGACAGTTTGCGCACGCTCGTGGAGGCCGATCATGAGCGCGCCGGAAAAGACCGGCCCACTGCTGAAGCGGGGCGAGAAGACCTTCGAGGTCAACGGCGGCAACGTCGTGTACGAAATCCTCGGCAAGGAAGGGGATTTCATCGCGCTGACGCCAGGCGGCCGGTTCAGCAAGGACATCCCGGGGCTGCGGCCACTGGCGCAGGAACTGGTCAAGGGCGGCTACCGGGTGCTGCTGTGGGACCGGCCCAACTGCGGGAAGTCCGACGTCCAGTTCTACGGGCAGAGCGAGTCGCACATGCGCGCCGAGACGCTGCATGCGCTGATCACCGGCCTGGACATCGGCCCCTGCATCATCGCCGGCGGATCCGGCGGCGCCAGGGACTCGATGCTCACCACGATGCTCTACCCGGAGATCGTCCGAAAGCTGGTGGTGTGGAACATCGTCGGCGGCGTATACGGCTCGTTCGTGCTCGGCTCGTACTACATCGTGCCGAGCATCCTCGCGGTGCGCGGCGCGGGGATGAACGGCGTGGTCCATGTCGACGAGTGGAAGGAGCGCATCACCGAGAACCCAACCAACCGCGACCGCTTCCTGGCCCTCGACCCCGACGAGTTCCTCAAGCTGATGCTGCGCTGGCTCAACGCGTTCGTGCCCAAGCCCGGCCAGACGATCCCCGGTGTCGAGGACGAAATGTTCGACAACATCAAGGTGCCGACGCTGATCATCCGCGGCGGCGAGAACGACCTCGACCACCCCAAGCGGACTTCAATGGAAGTGCACTGCCTGATCAAGGGGTCCAAGCTGATCGACCCGCCGTGGCCGGAGGACGCATGGGAGCGCGCCAGCGAGGCTCGCGCGCAGGGCAAGGTCAAGCGCTTCAACATGTTCGACACATGGGTGCAGGCCGCACCCCCGATCCTCAAGTTCTTGGACCGATGAACCTACGTCGTGCGGATGTGCACCTCAGCGTTGAGCGACGCTTCCAGGGCTGTGTGGATGCGGCTTTCCGGAATGCGTTCCAGGTCGGCCTTGCGCAGCGTCACGTACACCACGTCGAGCCCGTCGTCGCCGGGCCGGCGTTCGATCTCACCGCTGAGGCCGAACCCGGCCAGCACGCCGAGAGCGTCGTCGTCGGTACCCCTGCTGACGAAGGTGGTGACTCCAGCAGTCGGCGCAGTCCCGAAAGCGTTGGCGCACAGCGCCACAGCGGTGCGTTGCAGTTCCTCGATGTCGGTGCCCACCATCAGCATCTCGACCTCCCGCCGCGCGGGAGGCATCGCAGCGAGGTTGTTCTCGAGCACGTCGATGCCGGCCGGCGTCGCCAGACCGCGGAGGTTCGTCATGCCGTCGGCTAACTGCGCGGGTGTGAGCTGCCCGGCCGGGTCCACCCGGACGCGCACCACCGCCGTTCTCATGTGCCGAAGCCTAGCGAGGTGCTCGTGGACGTAACCGTCAGCGTGTGGCCCGGCATCGAGGCGCGCCTACTGCGGCACGGTGTCGAGGGCTACACCGAGTACCGCCACGCCGGCGGATATCGGGTGCTCGACGACCCGGCCAAGCTCCTCGACGAGGTCGATCTGGCCGGGCTGCTCGGCCGTGGCGGCGCGGCGTTCCCACTGGCGGTCAAGGCGCGCACCGTCCTCGACAACGGACGTCGTTGCGGCGGTGCGGTTGTCATCGCCAACGGCGAAGAAGGTGAGCCGGCGTCGGTCAAGGACCGATGGCTGCTGCGGCATCGTCCACATCTGGTGCTCGACGGGCTGCGGCTCGCGGCGCAGATGGTCGAGGCCGACCGCGTCTACGTGTACGTCTCCGATCGCGCATCAGCCGAGGCCATTGAGGACGCGCTGGCCGAGCTCGACGCGGATGTGTTCGGCGGGGTTGCCGTCAGCCGTGGTCACGGTGGAACCCGGGTATGTCGCCGGCGAGGAAACCGCCGCCGTTCGGGTGATCAACGGCGGCCCGGCCAAGCCGACCGACAAACCACCCCGCCCGTTCGAGCAGGGCGTCGCCGGCCTGCCGACGATGATCAGTAATGTCGAGACGCTGGCCAACCTCCCGTTCCTGCTGCGCCACGGTTCGGAGGCCTTCCGCGCGCAGGGCACGTCGACGTCGCCGGGCACCTTCCTCGCGACCATCACCGGAGCCGGAAGGCCGCCCGCGCTGTACGAGCTTCCACACGGCGTCGCGTTCACCGAACTGCTTTCGGTTCATGGGGTTTCGGCCGACGACGTGCGCGGCGTATTGATGGGCGGATACTTCGCCGGCCTGTTGAACCGCGACATTCTCGACGAGACCCTCGACCACGAGTCCATGCGCCGACTCGGTAGCGGGCTCGGCTGCGGGGCGATCGCGATCCTGACCGACGACTGCCCGGTCGCCGTCGCGGCGTCGGTGATGGCCTACTACGACCGCGAGAACGCCGGGCAGTGCGGTTCGTGCTTCAACGGCACCGCGGCGATGTCGGCCGTCACCGAGGCGCTGCGCGACGGGATGGCAACCGAAGAGGACCTGGCGCGTTTGGAGCGCTGGTCGGTTGTCCTGCGCGGACGAGGTGCCTGCGCGACGTTGGACGGTGCGACGAACATGGCCGCGACCCTGCTCGTTCACTTCCCCACCGACGTAGCAGCGTCATCTGCGAAACGGTTGCGAGACTTGCCAAGTCGGCGCATTCAGTGCACTGCGCCCCTACGAAGTGGAGGCGGTGATGCCGGCGTGAGGATCAAGCTCGATAGGACGATGTGCGACGGCTTCGGCCTGTGCGCAAAGCATGCACCGGAGTACTTTTCGCTTGACGACTGGGGATATGCATCGCTGGTGGGCAACGGCACCATCCCCGAGGAGGACCATGACGCGGTCATGCGCGCCCTGCTCGACTGCCCGGTGCACGCCATCATCGAGATGAGCGAGGCCCCAAAGGCCGCGCCGCAGGACGCGCGGAGCTGACGTGGACATTCCAGGCCGTCCGCTGCCGCAGCTCACACCGGAGAACGAATTCTTCTGGACCGCAGGCGCCGACGGCGTCCTCCGCATCCAGGAATGCCAGAGCTGCCAGGCGCTGATCCACCCTCCCCAACCGGTCTGCCGGTACTGCCGCAGCCATGAGATGGGCGTGCGCGAGGTGTCGGGCAAGGCCACGCTGAGCGCCTTCACCGTCAACCACCGATTCGGGTTCCCCGACCTCCCGCCGCCGTACGTGGTGGCCCAGGTGGCCATCGCCGAGGATCCGCGAGTTCGGTTGACCACCAACATCGTCGAATGCGAACCCGACGAACTCGAACTGGGCCAGACCGTCGAGGTCGTGTTCGACAAGATCGAAGACGTCTGGCTGCCGCTCTTCCGGCCGACGGCCGAGAGAGAGCCGGGGCCGCAGCCTGAGGACGAGATCGCGCCGCAGGACTTCGGCAACTACGTCCGGCCGCCGATGACAGCCGAGAAGTTCGAGGACAAGTCCGCGATCACCGGCATCGGCGCGTCTCGCCTCGGGCGACGGCTGATGGTGCCGCCGCTGTCACTCACCATCGAGGCCTGCGAGGCCGCAATCGCCGACGCGGGACTGACATTCGACGACATCGACGGGCTGTCCACGTACCCGGGACTCGACATCGCCGGTATGGGCGAAGGCGGAGTGTCGGCGCTCGAGGGTGCGCTCGGACTGCGGCCGACGTGGATCAACGGCGGCATGGACACGTTCGGTCCTGGCGGCTCGGTCATCGCCGCGATGATGGCCGTCGCCACGGGCATGGCCCGGCACGTGCTGTGCTTCCGCACGCTGTGGGAGGCCACGTTCCAGCAGATGATCAAGGAAGGCCGGATGTCCCCGCCCGGGGGCCCGCGCACCTCCAGTTGGCAGATGCCGTTCGGCGCGACGTCGGCGGCGCATACCCTGGCGCTCAACGCGCAGCGGCACTTTCATCGATATGGCACCACGAGGGAGACCCTCGGCTGGATCGCGTTGAACCAGCGTGCCAATGCGGCGCTGAACCCGACGGCCATCTACCGCGATCCGATGACCATGGACGACTATCTGAACGCGCGGATGATCACCACGCCGTTCGGGTTGTACGACTGCGATGTGCCGTGTGACGGCGCGGTCGCGGTGATCGTCTCGGCGGTCGATGTCGCGCGTGACATGCCCCGCAAGCCCGTCCTGATCGAGGCCGTGGGCACGCAGATCATCGAGCGCACCGACTGGGACCAGACCACGATGACGCACGAACCGCAGGTGCTCGGCCAGTCCGCGCACCTGTGGACGCGAACGTCGTTGCGGCCCAAGGATGTCGACGTCGCCGAGCTGTACGACGGCTTCACCTTCAACTGCCTGTCCTGGCTGGAGGCGCTCGGCTTCTGCGGCATCGGCGAGTCCAAGGACTTCCTCGACGGCGGCAAGGCCATCGCCCGCGACGGCGTGATCCCGCTGAACACCCACGGCGGCCAGCTTTCCCACGGCCGCACCCATGGCATGGGCCTGATCCACGAAGCGGTGACCCAGCTACGTGGCGATGCCGGTGAGCGTCAGGTCAAGGACGCCCGTGTCGCGGTGGCCAGCAGCGGCGGTCTCACCCCGAGCGGCGTACTACTGCTACGGACGGACGAGTGAGCACCGGCCAGCCCCGTCCCCGCGTCGTCCTCGTCGACGGCGTGCCGATGTCCGGCTTGGTCTCCGAGGCGGCCGACCCGCGCGCAGTCGTCGTCGCGTTCCACGGGGGTGCCAGTACCGCAGCGTATTTCGACTGCCCCGGGCACCCGCGGTTGTCGATGTTGCGCACCGGCGCGGCTCTCGGCTACACCGTGGTGGCGCTTGACCGGCCGGGCTACGGCAGCTCCGCACCGTATCCCGATGCGATCGAACGTCCGGAGCAACGGGTCGACCTGGCATACGGAGCGGTCGACAAGATCCTCGGATCGAACCCACGCGGGGCCGGCCTGTTCCTCTTCGCTCACTCGAACGGCTGCGAGCTGGCGCTGCGGCTGGCCGCCGACGGACGCGGTGCCGACCTGCTCGGCATCGAAATAGCCGGCACCGGCCTGCATTACGACGACGCCGCCAAAGAGATCCTCAAGTCGGCGACGGCGACACACCGTCCGACGGGACTACGTGAGCTGCTCTGGAAGCCCGCTCACTTGTATCCCCCCGAGGTGCTGACCGGGATCACGAACTCGTCAACCGGTGCGCTGTACGAAGCCTCGATGGTCAAAGACTGGCCGCGGCAAGACTTCCCGGCACTGGCTGCGCAGGTGCGCGTGCCCGTGCAGTTCAGCTTTGCCGATCACGAGAAGGTTTGGCGGTCAGACCCCGTGGCCTTGGCGGAGATCGCCGCACTGTTCACCGCGTCGCCGCGCTTCGTGATCAACGAACAGGTCGCCGCGGGACACAATCTTTAGCCTGTCGGTCAGTGCCGCGGCGTACCACATGAAAGTCCTGTCGTTCGTCGAGGAATGTGTGGTGGCGCAGGAAAGTGCAACAACGAAATTGGAGGCAGGTTGATGCGCGTCGGATTCATCGGACTGGGCAGCCAGGGCGGCCCCATGGCGCGGCGGATCGTCGAGGGCGGCTACGAGACGACGCTGTGGGCTCGTCGAGAAGCCAGCCTCGAACCGTACGCCGACACCGCCGCGAAGACCGCGGGCTCCCCCGCCGAACTGGCCGCCGCCAGCGACCTCGTGTGCGTGTGCGTCGTCGGCGACGACGATGTCAGGGAAGTGCTGTACGGCGACACCGGAGTCTTGGCCGGTTTGGCGTCGGGCGGAATCGTCGCCATCCACAGCACCGTGCACCCCGACACCTGCCGCGAGATCGCCGAGAAGGGTGCGGCACAAGGCGTTTCGGTGATCGACGCCCCGGTCAGTGGCGGAGGCCCCGCTGCCGAAGAAGGCAAGCTGCTGGTCATGGTCGGCGGCGACGACGAGGTCGTCGAGCGCTGCCGGCCGGTGTTCGCGACGTACGCCGACCCGATCGTCCACCTCGGCGCGGTGGGCAGCGGCCAGGTCACCAAGATCCTGAACAACCTGCTGTTCACCGCCAACCTTGGCAGCGCGATGAGCACCCTGGCGTTGGGCGAGTCCCTCGGCGTCCCACGCGATCGGCTGTGCGCGGTCCTCAACGGCGGATCGGCCACCAGCAAGGCGCTCGGCAGCATCACGGTCTTCGGCGGCAGCCTGGAGGGGCTCGCGCCGATCGCAGGAGGGCTGCTGCAGAAGGACGTCCGCCACGCGGCGAACCTCGCCGCGAACGCATCGGCACCGGAGGGTTCGGTGTTCACCGCGGCCGACACCGCGTTGAACCTGATGGACCATCCGCGATGACGCGCGTCGGATTCGTCGGGGCGGGCCGCATGGGTGGGCCCATGGTGCGCCGCCTCGTCGAGTCCGGGCACGGCGTGAGGGCGCTCGGGCGCTCCGATGAGAAGCGCAGGGCGGTGCAAGAACTCGGCGCGCACGCCGCCACCGACTTGGCCGCGGTCGCCGACGGCGCCGAGGTAGTCGTGGTCTGCGTGTTCACCGACGAGCAGGTTCAAGAAGTGTGCAGTGAACTCGTCGGCACGATGCCGCGCGGGGCCACGCTCGTCATTCATACGACGGGAAGCCCGCGAACCGCCCAATCCGTCGCCGCCGAGGCACCGGGCATCGACGTGATCGATGCCCCCGTCAGCGGCGGCCCGCACAACATCGCTGCGGGCGAGGTGACGCTGTTCGTGGGCGGCTCCGACGACGCCGTCGCGCGAGCCCGGCCAGTGCTGGCCAGCTACGGCGACCCGATCCTGCACGTCGGTCCGATCGGCGCCGGCCAGGCGGTCAAGCTCATCAACAACACCTTGTTCGCAGCGCAGATCGGCCTGCTGCGCTTGGCCGTCGACTTGGGTAGCAGCCTCGGTGTGGATGAGGCGAAGCTGCTGACGTCGATTCCGCACGGCAGCGGGGCGAGTCGCGTCGGCGAGTTCGTCGCGGCCCGTGGGTCGGTGGCTGCATTCGTCGAGGCCACTGGCGAATTCATCGGCAAGGACGTTGCGGTGGTGCGCAAGATCGCCGCCGAACTGGGTCGCGATCTCGGCCTGCTCGACAAGGTCACCAACGCGGGATTTGGGGCTAGACCTTGAAATCCGCATGTCCCGACGAGGAAACTGTTAGCGTTACAGTTAAACCGTCTCTCGTAACGCTTCCGGCTCTCAGCCCGCCGCGAAGGAGGAGTCCATGACCAAGCCCAAAGTGAAGTTCGATCCGTTCTGCGAGGAGTTCTTCAACGATCCGTTCGACTTGTACCGGCGGATGCGGGAGGAAGCGCCGGTCTACTACGACGACGAGCAAGACTTCTATGCGCTGACGCGACACGAAGACGTGGCCAATGCGTTGAAGGACCACGAGACCTACTCGTCCTCGCGGGGCTGCGACTTGGCGATGGTCAAGTCCGGGGAACTTCCGCAAAAGTCCATCATCTTCATGGATCCGCCCGATCACCGTCACCTGCGCAGCCTGGTCAACAAGGCATTCACCCCGCGCGCGGTCCAGTCGCAAAAGGAGACCGTCGTCGAACTCATCGACAAGTACCTGGGCGCGGTCAACGCCGACGAGTTCGACGTCGTCCAGGATTTCTCCGGACCGTTCCCGGTGGAGGTCATCACCTCGATGGCCGGGGTGCCGGAGGAGTACCGCCAGCAGGTGCGGCACTGGATCGACATCAGCCTTACCCGCGAGCCCGGTCAGATTGAGTATTCCGAGGCCGGGATGAAGGCCAATGTCGACACCGCGATGTTCTACTACAACCTGATCCAGGAGCGGCGCAAGGATCCGCAGGACGACATGATCAGCAGGCTGATCGCTGCCGAGATCCCCGACGACGACGGCAGCGTCCGCCGTCTCGATGATATTGAAATCACCGGTTTCGCAACGCTATTGGGTGGTGCGGGCGCCGAGACCGTCACCAAGCTGATCGGCACTGCAGTGGTGACCTTCGCCCGCAATCCTGAAGAATGGCAGAAGCTGCTCGATGACCGCAGCAAGGTTCCCGCCGCAGTGGAAGAGCTGCTGCGCTACGACGGACCCGTCCAGTACAACGTGCGTTACACCCTGCGGGAGGCGCATCTGCACGGTGTCACCATCCCGGCGGGCAAACCAGTGTTCATCATGAACGCCGCGGCCAACCGCGATCCCCGCGCATTCACCGACGCCGACAAATTCGACATCGACCGTGACCGTTCCGAGGCGCAGAACCTTGGCATGGGATACGGGATTCACAGCTGTCTGGGTGCCGCACTGGCTCGGATGGAAAGCGCAGTCGCACTGGATAAACTGCTCGACTTCATGCCCCGCTATGAGGTCAAGTGGGACGGCCTCAAACGCGTCCACATGCAGAATGTCGCGGGCTATTCGAATGTGCCGGTGAAGGTGTTGCGATGAAGGTCGACGTTGACTTCGGACTGTGCGAGTCCAACGGCGTCTGCATGGGCATCATCCCCGAGGTGTTCCACCTCGATGACGACGACTATCTACACGTTCTCGACCCAGAGGTGACGCCGGAGAACGAGCACCAGATCCGTGAAGCGGTGCGTCAGTGTCCCCGGCAGGCGATCTCGATCGTCGACGAGTAACCCTCGCGAGCAGACGCAGAATCGCACTCCGCGAGGCGAATTCGTGCGATTCTACGTTCCCCGACTTCGTGTGGGCCCAGCTCGCGGGGGATCAGAAACCCGTGAGGATCACCGCGTTGCAGTCGGCAGCTGACTGTCGCACCTTGGCCGCCTTCTGGTAGGCGTCCGACTCGTACCAGGCGCGGGCGGCGTCGACGGACTCGAACTCGAGCACGACGGTCTGGCTGCCGTGCCAGTCGCCTTCGATCACCTGAGGCTTCTGGTCGACCGACAGGATCGTGGCGCCGGCCATCGCCTGCATGGCCAGCTTGCCGTACTCCGCCATTCCGGCCGGATCCTTGACCTCCTCGGTCAGGATGACGTATCCCTTAGGCACTCGAATCTCCTTGGCTAGTCAGCAATTTCGCTGATGGCTTGTTCCGGGCAACATTCGATGGCTTCCTTCGCATCGCCCTCGAGCCCGGCGGGCACCTCCGATGGATCAGCGACGGCATACCCATCGTCGGTCATGTGGAACACGTCGGGGCACAGCGTGAGGCACATGCCGTGGCCGCGGCACCTGTCTTCGTCGACTTTGACTTTCATCGAGCTCTCCTTCTGGGAAACCCAGGGCTTCCATGCGGCGAAAAGCCCAGGCCGTGGGATATGCGCGTGCTGCCGCCGCGGTTGTCAGTGTCGGCGGTTACTTTGCTGATATGTCCCGGTTCCGGCTGTTGCCAACGCCTGATCAGGAGAAGACGTTGTTGGCGCATTGTCGAGACGCGCGGTATGTGTGGAACTTGGCGGTGGAGCAGCAACAATATTGGCGGCCAGGCCGAAAGGCTCCCGGTTATGCGGAGCAGTGCGCACAGTTGACGGAGGCCCGCGGCGAGTTCGCGTGGCTTCGTGCCGGAAGTCAAACGGTGCAACAGCAGGCGCTGCGGGATTTCGCGCAGGCTATGCAAGATTTTTTCAACGGCTCGCATCGCAAGCCAAGGTGGCGTAAAGCTGGTGCGCACGAAGGGTTTCGGCAGGTCGGTGTCAAGCCCTACCAGGTAGAGCGACTGAACCGCCGCTTCGGCCGGGTCTGGGTGCCCAAAGTTGGGTGGGTGCGGTTCCGGCTGTCGCGGGCGGTGCCAGAGGGCGTCAAGTCGTACCGCGTTACTCGGGATCGCGCGGGCCGCTGGCACGTCGCGTTCGCGCACATCCCCGACCCGATCTGTGGTCCAGGAGACGGCAGCGTTGTCGGTATCGACCGCGGCGTAGCGGTGTCGGCCGCGCTGTCCACCGGCGAACTGCTGCACGCACCCGGTCTGAGCTCTGGTGAGTCGCGGCGATTGAAGGTCTTGCAGCAGCGACTCGCCCGAGCCAAGCGCGGGTCCAACCGCCGTGAAAAGACGAAACGCGCGATCGCGAAGCTGAAAGCCCGCGAATCGGATCGTCGCAAGGACTGGGTGGAGAAGACCACCACCGACCTCGCACGGCGGTTCAACGTGATCAGAGTCGAGGCCCTTGACGTGCGGGCGATGACGCGGTCCGCGCGCGGCACCATCGAGCAACCTGGCGCGAAGGTCGCGCAGAAACGCGGACTCAACCGCGCAATCAGCCGAAGCGGTTGGGGCAAGCTCGTCACACGTTTGCAGCACAAGGCTTTCGGCCGGCTCGAAAAAGTGCCGGCTGCATACACGTCGCAACGATGCTCCGCCTGCGGGCACATCGCACCCGGCAACCGCAAGAGCCAAGCGGTCTTCGAGTGCCAAGCCTGCAACTTCGGACGGTGCAACGCCGACGTCAACGCTGCACGCAACATCGCCGCCGGACGGGCGGTGACCGCACGGGGAGACCTCGCCAGTAGGCGGTCTGCGAACCGTGAACCTCAACCCTCTGCTCCTGCCGCTAAGTCGATGGGATGGGTTGGAATCTCGGGACTTCGGTCCGGGGAGGACGTCAAGCCTGATCGAACTCCAAATGCAACTCGGTGAGTCCGCGCAGGATGTATGTCGGAATGTATTGGTAGCGGCGGTTATTGGCCGGACCGTGCTCGGCCTCGCTGATCCTGATGTCGGTGGTGCTGTCGAGCAGCCGCTCGAGCCCGACGCGCGTCTCGGCACGCGCCAGTGGTGCTCCGGGACAGCTGTGGATGCCGCGGCCGAACGCCAGGTGCTGGCGGGCGTTCTTGCGTTGCGGGTCGAAGGTGTCCGGATCCTCGAAGCGGCGAGGGTCGCGGTTGGCGGCGCCGTTGATCACCATTAGCGTGCCGCCCGCGCCAACGGGTTGCTCACCAATGGTGGTCGGAACCCGGGACAGCCGGAAGTCACCCTTGACCGGGCTCTCGATGCGCAGGCATTCCTCGATGAAGTTCGGCAGCAGGCTGCGGTCCTCTCGCAGGCTGCCCTGAATGTCGGGCCGGTCACCGATCACCTTCAAGGCAGTGCTGAGCAGCCGGACAGTCGTCTCCTGCCCGGCCGAGAAGACATTGGTGGCCACCCGCACGACGTCGCCGACCTCGGGCATCGACCCGTCGGGAAACGTTGCCGTCGCCAGCCCGGTCAGCACGTCGTCGCGGGGCTCACGCCGGCGGTCCTCCACGTATGTCGCGAAGACGTCGTACAGGTACTCCAGCGGGGTCTTGGTCAGCGTCTTGTCTGCATTGCCCAGACCACTTCCGTGAGTGCCACGCGCAAGCCGCTCGATGAGTTCCTCGCGGTCCTCCTCCGGCACGCCGAGTAGGTCGGCGATGACCCGCAGCGTAAACGGACCCGCGAACCCCTTGATGAACTCGCCCTTACCCGGAGCCAGGAAGGAATCGAGGATGTCGTCGGCGAGCTGCCACATCGCGTCCTCGTTCTCCTTGAGGCGCTTCGGCGTGATCAGCCGCATCAACAGTGCGCGGTGATTCGTGTGGGTCGGCGGGTCGAGGGTCGGCAACTGGTCGCTGAATGGAATCTCATCGCGATGCTTCTCGATCAGGTCGGTGACGTCGTCGCCTTCCAGCGGGACCGGAAACCCAGGGAACGGGCCGGTCACCGAGATGCACGACGAGAACGCCTGCTCGTCGTTGTAGACGTCGACGGCCTCCTGCCAGCCGGTCACCATCGTGACGCCGTAGTGGTCCTCACGGCTGACCGGGCATTTGTTGCGAAGCGCCTGGTAGAACGGGTACGGGTCGTCCGTCAGGCGGACGTCCCGGAAAAAGTCGACCGAGGTGAGGTCCTCCGTCATGCACCCTCCGTTTCGACGATCTCGGGTTACGAGAACGCGATTCTCATCTTTGGGTATTAGATTTCCACACCGGCTCTCCCCCGTCAACGAGGGCCCCACGCAGAACTCGCAGCTGTTTCGACCGAAACAGTGGAGCTCAGCTGTTGACAAGTGAGGTGACTGTCGATGCCTGTTGATGGCGAGGTCTGACTCATCACAGGGCTGCCCGCGGCCACAGCTAGGCGAATGCCCTCATCACTGCCGGCTTGCCGCCTGTCCGAGGGCAGTGAAAGCAGCGTTGGCAATCGCGGTCGGTGTCAAGCCCAGATGTGCGGCGACCTGCGGTCCAGGTCCGCTTTCGCCGAAACGGTTCAATCCGACGACTTGGTCGCGATGGCCCGCGATTGCGCACCAACCGGTGGTCACACCGGCTTCCACCCACACCACGGGCAGGTCGGGTAACACGCGTGGGTCACGGGATAGCGCCTCGGCCAGCCGTTCTCGCCACATGACTGAGATGACAGTGGCCTGCACACTGCTAGCGGCCAATACTTCGGCAGCATCCAGCGCCAACGACACTTCCGAGCCACTCGCCGCGAGCACGACATCGGCGTCGGTCGCGGCACTCCTGACGACCCGGAAGCCCCGTTCACGCACGCCAGCGAGCGCGCCACCGAGTGTCGGAAGTTTCTGCCGGGTCAGCACCAATGCTGTTGGACTGGACAGGTTCTGCGACGCGATCTCCCACGCCAGTGCCGTTTCGGCAGAGTCCGCGGGGCGCAGCACCGTCAGCCTCGGAATCAGGCGTAGAGATTCGACGTGTTCGATGGGTTGATGAGTCGGCCCATCCTCGCCGACATGGATCGAATCATGTGTAAACACATAGATGACAGGCTGACCCATGAGCGCAGACAACCGCAGCGCTGGACGCAAGTAGTCGGAGAACACCAGAAATGTGCTGCCGAAGGGTCGCAGGCCACCGTGCAACGACATGCCGTTCATGACCGCAGCCATCGCATGCTCGCGTATGCCGAAATGGATAGTGCGCCCGGCGTAATCGCCCGCTTTCACGTCTCCGCCGGGTAGGGCGGTGTTCGTCGACCCCGCCAGGTCGGCCGATCCGCCCACCAGTGCGCGGTATCCCGGGGCGAGTGCGTTGAGCGCTGCGCCCGACGCCTGGCGCGTCGCCATCCGCCCGGGCGTCGCAGAATCGATGAACGGCGTGAGAACTTCGGCGTCTGGCGGCGCCGGCACGCGGTCAAGCGGGAAATCAACCGCCAGCTGCGGATGATCGGCGGTCCAATTCGCGTAGGACCGAATCCAATTCGCCCGTGCCGCTTGCCCGTCGGCAGCCAGGACCGCCGTCACCGATCTCAGGTCGTCGGGCACATGGAAAGGTGTTGGCGGCCAGTCGAAGTTGGAGCGCATGGCGGCGATGGTTTCGGCGCCCAGCGGGCTGCCGTGCACCTTCGACGTTCCGGCGAATCCCGGTGCGCCGTAACCGATTGTTGTTCGCAATTTGATGAACGTGGGAGCCGACTCGACCGCGCGAGCCTCGTCCAGCGCCTGATCAATGGCAGCGACATCGTTTCCGTCCTCGACAGATAAGGTGTGCCAGCCGTAAGCGGCGAACCTGCCGATGGCGTCGTCTCCGCAACTGACGTCCGCCGGACCGTCGATCGTGACGTTGTTGTCATCGAAAATTACTGTCAGGCGGCCAAGCCCGAGCCGCCCGGCCAGCGACGCGGCCTCATGGCTGATGCCCTCCATCAGGTCACCATCGCCGGCGAGCACCCACGTGCGGTGGTCAACGATGCTGTGCTCACCCTCGTTGCAGCGCGCCGCAAGCATCCGCTCGGCCAAGGCCATCCCCACGGCATTCGCCAAACCCTGGCCCAGTGGACCGGTCGTGGTTTCGACGCCGGGTGTGATGCCCCATTCTGGATGTCCCGGGGTGCGTGAGCCGAGCTGACGAAACTGCCCGAGTTCCTCCAGCGACAGGTCGTAGCCGAAAACGTGCAGCAACGCGTACAGCAGCGCCGAACCATGGCCTGCCGATAACACGAACCGGTCCCGGTCGGGCCATCGCGGGTCCGCTGGGTCGTGGCGCAAGTGTCGCGACCACAGCACCCATGCCGCCGGCGCGGCGCCAAGGGGAAGCCCGGGATGGCCACTGTTGGCCGATTGGACGGCATCGGCGGCCAAGAACCGCAGTGTGGTGATCGCAAGCCGGTCAACCTCGCCGGTCAACACCTCGGTGCCATCTGTCGTGCCGGCTGCCGTGCTCATCGGGCATCCATTCCGGCGGTGGCCGCACCACGGAGTGCCGCGACTCGGTCGGCCATCGTGCCGGGCCCCTTGAAAAGTGCTGAGCCGGCGCAGAAGACGTTCGCGCCCGCACGGGCGGCCGCCCCAATCGTTTCGCCCGCAATACCGCCGTCCACCTCGAGCTCGATTTCGTAACCGTGGCGATCGATCTGGGCGCGCGCGGCGGCGATCTTGTGTTCCATCTCAGCCAGATACTGCTGACCGCCGAATCCGGGGTTCACCGTCATGACGAGCAACAGGTCAACGAGGTGAAGTACATTGGTCACCGCTTCCAAGGGTGTGGCGGGGTTCAGGGCAACACCGGCTCGCGCGCCCAGATCCGTTATGGCGCAGAGTGTCCGGTGCAGATGCCGGGTGGCCTCGGCGTGTACGATGACGATTTCGCAACCGGCTTCGACCCAGCGCGCCAGCATCGGGTCGGGATCGTCGACCATCAAATGCGCTTCGAATCCCATCGAAACGTGTCCACGATTGTGCGCGATGACATCGGGCCCGAACGTCAGGTTGGGGACGAACCGGCCGTCCATCACGTCCCACTGGATCCGGTCGACTCCTGCCTTCTCGAGCTGCCGGACTTCCTGCCCTAATTCCGAAAAGTCGGCAGGCAGAACCGAAGCAACAAGCGTCGGCACGCGCGTATCCATCCAATCTCCTCTGGTTGGCAGCGATGTTAGGGAGCCGATCGTGGCGTCGGTTCCCCCTGGGCGGGGGATTGAGCGGGTTATATATCGCTGTAGCACCCGAAGTCGCATGACTATTCGGTAGCCCGCCTCTATGGTGTGCAAATGGTGACGGCGGTCACAGGCCCGGTGCGGCTTGTATTAGTGGATGACCACGAGATGGTTATCGAAGGTCTCAAGGCGATGCTTGCCGGTTTTGGAAGCAAGGTCCGCGTTGTTGGACAGGCCGTCGGCGTCGAGCGGGCGGTCAACGTAGTCGAGAGCCTGGATCCCGACGTGGTGCTGTGCGACGTGCGGATGCAGGGCTCCAGCGGGTTGGACCTGTGTTTGGCTCTGCGCCAACGCAATCCAGACCGCAAGGTCGTGATGTTGTCGGTGTACGACGACGAGCAGTACCTATTTCAGGCAATGCGCGTCGGTGCGTCGGGCTATCTGCTGAAGAGCGTCAGCAGCGACGATCTGGTCCGCCAGCTCGAGTTGGTGCGCAGCGGTGAGAGTGCGATCGACGCGGGCCTGGCCGCTCGCGCTGTCGACACCGCATCGCGCTTGCAGCGCGATGAGTTTTGGCCAGGCGCTCGACAGGGCTTGACCCAGCGGGAGAGCGAGATCTTGTCCTACATGGTGACCGGTCTATCGAATCGTCGCATCGCCAGCCGGCTGGTGATCGGCGACGAGACAGTCAAGAGTCACTTGCGGTCGATCTACCGCAAGTTCGGGGTCAGTGACCGGACCAGTGCAGTGGCGACCGCCCTTCGCGAGGGTATCTACCAGTGACTACTCGAGCGCCTGCGCCGTTGGCTCGGCGAAGCGAGCGCGCGAATGCCGTGCGTGATCTGGTCGAGGCCGACCGTGAGCTGGCCCTGCTGCGTGAGTTGATTCAGGCTGCCTCGAGCGGTCCCGGCGTAGAGCCGCTCGCAGCCGCGGCGGCACGAATGATCACCGATGCCACCGGGACAGACGTCTGCTTTGTGCATGTGCTCGATGACAGTGACCGATCCTTGACGCTGGCCGGTGCGACGCCGCCTTTCGACCGGCACGTCGGCCGAGTTCGGCTGCCGTTGGGATCGGGCATCTCGGGCTGGGTTGCCAGCCATCGTGAACCCGTAGTGATCACGGAGGATAAGGAATCCGACGCGCGGTATGTCCCGATGGAGACACTGTGCGATTCTGGCTTCACATCGATGGTGTCGGTGCCGATGGAGACCGACCCCGGCGGGCTGGTTGGAGAGCTGACCGTACACACGCTCGAGCGGCGCGAGTTCACCTCTGGCGACGTAGAACTGCTGTCGGTGATTGGGCGGCTCATTGCCGGCGCGCTGCATCAGGCCCGGCTGCATCGCCAACTGGTTGGACGGGAACGTGCACACGAGAATTTCGTCGAGCAAGTCATCGAGGCTCAAGAGTTCGAACGACGACGGCTCGCCGGCGATATCCATGACGGGATCTCCCAGAGGCTGATCACGCTTTCCTACCGTCTGGATGCGGCGGCACGAGCGGTCGGCGACGACGCCGCAGAGGCGTCGGTGCAGCTCGAGGCCGCGCGCGAACTGATCGACCTGACGCTGCAGGAGGCGCGCGCAGCCATTGGTGGCCTGCGACCGCCCGTACTCGACGACCTCGGCCTGGCGGGTGGGTTAGCCAGCCTGGCCCGTTCGATCCCCCAGATCCGTCTCGACGTCGACCTCGCCGACACGCGCCTGCCCGAGCACATCGAGGTCGCTCTCTACCGGATTGCGCAGGAGTGCTTGCAGAACGTCGTGAAGCACGCGTGCGCCACTGTGGCACGGCTGGTGTTCACCGTTAACGATGGCAACGCCCGGCTCGAAATCATCGATGACGGCGTGGGTTTCAACATGTTTGAACATCCGCTCGGCGGTGATGAATCACGCGGTTATGGCTTGCTGTCGATGTCAGAGCGCGCTGAGCTCGTCGGTGGGCGGCTCAACATCCGCTCTCGGGCCGGATCGGGTACATCCGTAACGGCGATCATTCCGCTGCCACCGACGCGGGGTTTGGCCGACGTAGTTGCTTAAGTATTCATTTAACTTTCGGCGTCTGATTCTCAATAGACATGTTGATCGTGGGCTGGCAACATACCGGCCATGACAGCAGGAGGCGGCGTTTCGGTGGTCGGTTCGGCATGACCCACCCCACGACCGAAACACCACGCCGTTCTTTTGCTTTCACAGCTGCCCAGCAGTCCGGCCCACTGCTGCAAGACGCACCCGATGAGCCCGAACCGGTATTGGCACCGGACGCCACCGTCGACCTCGCCGCGGCTCGGCGCGATGCCGGCGTCGACGAGGTACTTGCCAAACTCGAAGCCGAGCTCGTCGGCCTTGCACCGGTCAAGACCCGGATCGCCGAGGTCGCCGCGCTGTTGCTCGTCGACCGAATGCGAGCCTGCTACGGAATCACCGCATCTCAACCGACCCTGCATATGTGTTTCACCGGAAATCCCGGCACAGGTAAGACAACCGTGGCGCTGCGAATGGCCGATCTGCTGCACAAGCTCGGATATCTGCGCCGAGGGCATCTCGTCAGCGTCACGCGCGACGATCTAGTGGGCGAATACATCGGGCACACCGCACCAAAGACCAAAGAAGTGATCAAACGGGCAATGGGCGGTGTGCTGTTCATCGACGAGGCGTACTACCTGTACAAGGTCGAGAACGAACGTGACTACGGCGGCGAAGCGATCGAAATCCTACTCCAGGTGATGGAGAACAACCGCGACGACCTTGTCGTGATCCTCGCAGGTTACGCCGACAAGATGGATCAGTTCTTTTCGGCCAACCCCGGAATGCAAAGCCGCATCGCCCATCACATCACATTCCCCGACTACACCATCGACGAACTCGAGCAGATCGCAGCGTTGATGACAGAGCAACTCGGATACACGTTGTCCCGCGCCGGCCGGGATGCATTGCGCCACTACCTTCGCCGCCGAATCGAGCAGCCGTGGTTCGCCAATGCGCGCAGTGTGCGAAATGCCATGGAGCGCGCGCGGCTCCGCCACGCACGGCGACTGGTCACTGCCGTCGATTCGCATGTCGATCTCGCCGCGTTGACCACGATTGAAGCCGCGGATCTGCTCACGAGTCGCGTTTTTGACGACGGCCGAATAAAGGAAGCGCTCTGACCACCAACGCGCGGCTACGGGCATTGGTCGAGCTGGCCGACACCGGGTCGGTTCGCGGCGCGGCCGAGCGGCTCGTGGTGACCGAGTCGGCGATCTCGTCGGCGCTCGGCAGCCTCAGCAGGGAGGTAGGTGTCCCGCTTATTGATCGGCACGGTCGCGGAGTCCGGCTGACACCGGCTGGGCAGCGTTATGTCGGTTACGCCCGCAAGATTCTCGGACTTCATCATGAAGCCGTCCAGGCAGCACGCGGGGAGGTCGATCCCGAGAACGGATCGATCCGACTGGCCGCCGTGACCACTGCCGGCGAGCTGCTGCTTCCGGCGCTGCTGGCCTCGTTCACCGCGAAATACCCAGGTGTCGAGTGCAAGCTCGAAGTTGCTTCCCGGAAAGCTATCTGGCCCATGCTCGCCAGCCACGAGGCCGACGTCGTCGTCGCCGGGCGCCCCCCTACGGACCTCGACCAGGTCCATGTGCGCGCCGTGAGTCCAAACACGTTGGTCGTGGTCGGTCCTCCGGAGAGTGCGCGGCGTTTCGACGCGGCGACGGCGACATGGCTTCTGCGCGAATCGGGCTCGGGCACGCGTGCTACGACTTCAGCGCTATTGGAGGAACTCGAGGTCACACCGCCGCAGATGGTCCTGGGTTCGCACGGTGCGGTGGTGGCCGCCGCTGTCGCGGGTCTGGGAGTGACGCTCGTTTCTCGTCAGGCGGTGCGTCGAGAATTGGAATCCGGCGCATTGGTTGAGATTGCTGTAGCTGGAACGCCACTGGATCGCCCGTGGCACATCGTCACACAAGCACTGTGCAGCGGATCATCGGAACTCTTGATGACACATCTGCTCGCCCATCGTGAACTCGGCTGGCGCTCAGCGCATTAAGCCCACCCCTTCAGCCACCCAAGAGGGGGATGGTCCAACGTCGTTGCCGGATTACCCCTTCAGGTAGGTCTACTGAGGAGGAACTATGGCAGACAAACGCGATCCCACCGACCACTTTCGTACCACCCATCAGCATGCGGGTGAATCGCTTATCGACGTCTATTGCTGGCCGGGACTTCTGTCCATCGCGCTCGGTGCGTTATCGCTGATCGGCTGTATAGCATCGGCGGCCTACAAGCACTACGAGTGGGTGCTCACCACAGGCCTGGTCGGTGCTCTGGCGATCGCCGGCGGCATCGCATGGCTGCTGATCGAACACCACCGGGTCCTGCGAATCGAGCGCCTTTGGCTCGCTGAACACCCAGCGCCGCACCAAGAACAACGCGCACCCGTGACCCGCCGACCAGTTCGGCCGTATTAGACGATCAGCCTTCCACGCAGCAGAGGGACCGCCATCTGTCGAAAGACGATGGGGTCGATGGGATACGCGGCCACCGCATCTGCCTTCGACCACCCCGCCAGCCAAGCGTCGTCTGCACGGGCAGTGACGACCACGATCGGCGGGCATTGTGTCAGTTCGTCTTTGAGCTGTTTCGCCAATCCGATTCCTCCACAGGGCGCCGCCTCTCCATCGAGCACCACAAGGTCGATGGTCGCTGAAGCCATCTCCCCTGTAACTGCCGCCTGCGTGGCGGTATCCACGAAATCTAGTGGGGCTGCGTAGATGTCAGGCGTACGGCCGAGGGCCCGATGCACTTTGATCCGGAAATCGGCGTTGCTGCTGTAAACCAATACCCGCAGCGGGGCGTACAAACTGGCTCGACCTGTATGTCGCATCACCCATCGGATGTTAGTGAACGCACCCGTTGGGCGTGAATCCCCTTAAGTGTCCCCCAAGTTGGGGTGCTGATGCGGCCATGCAAATCGTCATCGTGGAACTCGTTGCGCCGACCATGAAAGGCCAGGCCTAATGAACGCGTACATGCCGATACTCGTACTTGGAGGAATCGCTGCTGTTTTCGCGGTCGGCTCGGTCGTGATGTCGGCGCTGCTCGGCCCGAAACGCTATAACCGCGCAAAGCTGGATGCCTACGAGTGCGGCATCGATCCGATGCCCCCGTCAGACCCCGCCAAGCAATCTAGCGGGCAGCATCTGAGAGGAGCCCGCGGAGCGAACATCCAGCGTATGCCGATCAAGTATTACCTGACGGCGATGTTGTTCATCGTGTTCGACATCGAGATCGTGTTCCTCTACCCGTGGGCGGTGGCGTTCGACAGCCTCGGGCTGTTTGCGCTGGTAGAGATGCTTCTCTTCATGGTGGTGGTGTTCGTGGCCTACGCCTATGTGTGGCGGCGGGGAGGCCTGACATGGGACTAGAGGAACGGCTGCCCGGCGGAATCCTGCTGTCCACGGTCGAGAAGGTGGCCGGCTACATCCGTAAGGGGTCCCTGTGGCCTGCGACCTTCGGTCTGGCCTGCTGCGCCATCGAGATGATGGCGACGGCGGGCCCGCGCTTCGACATCTCGCGTTTCGGCATGGAGCGCTTTTCGGCGACGCCGCGGCAGGCGGACCTGATGATCGTCGCAGGCCGGGTCAGCCAGAAGATGGCGCCGGTGCTGCGCCAGGTCTATGACCAGATGGCCGAGCCCAAGTGGGTGCTGGCCATGGGTGTGTGCGCATCGTCGGGCGGGATGTTCAATAACTACGCCATCGTGCAGGGCGTCGACCATGTCGTGCCGGTTGACATCTATCTGCCCGGATGCCCGCCTCGCCCCGAGATGCTGCTGCACGCAATCCTCAAGCTGCACGACAAGATTCAAGAGATGCCGCTCGGCGTGCACCGCGAGGAGGCGATCCGCGAAGCCGAGCAGGCGGCACTGGCCGTCACGCCGACGATCGAACTCCAAGGTTCTGCTGCGGTGACCGACCGCAAATGACCACGGCGACTCACGCCGAAGTCATCGGTGTGCGCCGCGGCATGTTCGGTGTGACGGGCACCGGTGACACGTCGGGATATGGTCGGCTGGTGCGCCGATTCGCGTTGGCGGGCAGTTCACCGCTCGCCCGTACGGCGGCTATTTCGATGACGTCGTCGACGAACTCGCCGCCGCGCTCGGCGAGGACGGCTACGCGGCGTCCATCGAACGGGTGGTGGTCTACCGCGACGAGCTGACGCTGGAGGTGTCGCCGCGAGCAACTGCCGGCGGTGGCGCAGGTGCTCCGGGATGACCCCGGAGCTGAGGTTCGAGCTGTGCCTGGGGGTCTCCGGCGTGCACTACCCGGAAGAAGCCGGCCGCGAGCTGCACGCCGTCTACCCGCTGATGTCGATCACGCACAACCGTCGCATCCGGGTCGAAGTCGCCGCGCCGGACGCCGATCCGCACATCCCGTCGCTGTACACGGTGTACCCGACCGTCGACTGGCACGAGCGGGAGACCTACGACTTCTTCGGCATCGTCTTCGACGGTCATCCCGCCTTGACCCGTATCGAAATGCCCGATGACTGGGTCGGGCATCCGCAACGCAAGGACTACCCGTTGGGCGGCATACCGGTTGAGTACCACGGCGCCGAGATCCCGCCGCCCGATCAGCGGAGGGCCTACAACTGATGAGCACATCCCCGAACCGCCCGCTTCGGCGGCGCCGACAGTGGTCGTCGTCGGCGGCCAGGACTGGGACCAAGTCGTTGCCGCCGCGCGAGAAACGCGGAATCCCATGTCGGCGAACGCATCGTGGTCAACATGGGCCCACAACACCCCTCCACGCACGGCGTGCTGCGACTGATCCTCGAGATCGAGGGCGAGACCATCATCGAGGCCCGCTGCGGCATCGGGTATCTGCACACCGGAATCGAGAAGAACCTCGAGTTCCGCAACTGGACCCAGGGCGTCACCTTCGTGACCCGAATGGATTACCTCTCACCGCTTTTCAACGAAACGGTGTACTGCCTCGGTGTGGAGAAGCTGCTCGGCGTCACCGACGACATCCCCGAGCGTGCCAGTGTCATCCGCGTGATGATGATGGAGCTCAACCGCATTTCGTCACACCTGGTCGCGCTGGCGACCGGCGGTATGGAGCTGGGCTCCATGGGAGCGATGTTCTACGGGTTCCGCGAGCGCGAGCAGATCTTGTCGATCTTCGAAACCATCACCGGGCTGCGGATGAACAACGCCTACATCCGGCCCGGCGGGGTGGCGATGGACCTGCCTGACGAAGCCATCCCGCAGATCCGCGACATGCTCAAGCTGATGCCGAAGCGGCTCAAGGATCTCGAAGACCTGCTCAGCGAGAACTACATCTGGAAGGCCCGCACCCAGGGCATCGGGTATCTGGATCTGACCGGATGCATAGCGCTGGGCATCACCGGGCCGATCTTGCGCTCCACCGGGCTGCCCCACGACCTGCGCAGGGCGCAACCCTATTGCGGTTACGAGACATACGAATTCGACGTCATCACCGATGACGCGTGCGACTCCTACGGCCGTTACCTGATCAGGGTCAAGGAGATGCACGAGTCGTTGAAGATCATCGAGCAGTGCATAGATCGTTTGCAGCCCGGGCCGGTGATGATCCAGGACAAGAAGCTGGCGTGGCCGGCCGACCTGAAGCTCGGGCCCGACGGGCTCGGCAACTCGCCCGAACACATCGCCAAGATCATGGGCCACTCGATGGAGGGGCTGATCCACCACTTCAAACTCGTCACCGAGGGCATCCGGGTACCGGCGGGCCAGGTCTACGTTGCGGTCGAGTCACCGCGCGGAGAGCTCGGCGCGCACATGGTCTCCGACGGCGGCACCCGCCCCTACCGGGTGCACTACCGCGACCCGTCGTTCAACAACCTTCAAGCCGTGGCCGCAATGTGTGAGGGCGGCATGGTCGCCGACGCCATCGCCGCGGTTGCATCCATCGATCCCGTGATGGGCGGGGTGGACCGCTGATGAGCATCTTTCTGCAGCTGGGGCCGAAACCCGGTGAACCACATAATGTTAGCGGAAGAGAGTCCTATCCGCCCGAGACACTTACCCGCCTGGCGGCCGAGGCGACCCGGATCATCGCGCGCTACCCGCACCCCCGCTCGGCGCTGTTGCCGCTGCTGCATCTGGTCCAGGCCGAGGATGGGCATCTCACCCCCGCAGGGATCGAATTCTGCGCCGCGCAAATGGATCTGACTGGCACCGAGGTCACTGCGGTGGCCACATTCTACTCGATGTACCGGCGCACGCCGACGGGCGACTATCTCGTCGGGGTGTGCACCAACACGCTGTGCGCGATCATGGGCGGCGACGCCATTCTTGAAGCGCTGCAAGACCATTTGGGCATTCACACCGGGCAGACCACCGACTCCAAGAATGGGCAGGCGCGCGTCACCCTCGAGCATGTCGAGTGCAACGCCGCCTGTGACTATGCACCCGTTGTGATGGTCAACTGGGAGTTCTTCGACAACCAGACAACGTCGTCGGCCCGCGACCTCGTCGACGCCCTGCTGGCAGGCAACCCCCCACGCCCGAGCCGGGGCGGACCGCTCTGCACATTCCGGGAAACCGAGCGACTCCTCGCGGGTTGTGCACGACACGACGCCGACACCGACGGCGCGACCGCCGGCGCCGCGACCCTGGCAGGACTGCAGATTGCGCACGAAAAGGGCATGGCGGCACACGGTGTGGAAGGCGAGGACTGAGATGGCGCTTACCCCGGTGTTGAGCCGGTACTGGGACCACCCGCGGTCATGGACACTGGACACCTACCGCGCCCATGACGGTTACCTGGCGCTGCAAAAGGCGTTGGGCATGGAGCCCGACGAGGTCATCGAGACCGTGACGCGCTCCGGCCTGCGGGGCCGCGGCGGCGCAGGATTCCGCACTGGGACGAAATGGTCGTTCATTCCGCAAGATGACGCGGGCGCGGCCAAGCCGCACTACCTGGTCATCAACGCCGACGAGTCCGAACCCGGCACTTGCAAAGACGTGCCCCTGATGATGGCCACGCCGCACGCCCTGATCGAGGGGGCCATCATCGCCGCGTACGCAATCCGGGCGCATCACGCGTTCATTTATGTACGCGGCGAGGTGGTTCCGGCCGTGCGCCGGCTACAGACCGCGGTCGCCAAGGCCTACGCCGCGGGCCTTCTTGGCGCCGACATACTGAGCTCTGGCTACCACCTCGACATGGTGGTCCATGCCGGCGCGGGTGCCTACATCTGCGGTGAAGAAACTGCATTGCTCGACTCGCTGGAGGGCCGCCGCGGCCAGCCGCGACTGCGGCCACCGTTTCCGGCCCAGGCCGGACTGTACGGGTGTCCCACGGTCGTCAATAACGTCGAGTCGGTCGCGTCCGTCCCGTCGATCGTCCTCAACGGCGTCGACTGGTTCCGGTCGATGGGCACCGAGGACTCCCCCGGCTTCACCATCTACTCGCTTTCCGGTCACGTCAACCGCCCCGGCCAATACGAGGCGCCGCTGGGCACGACGCTGCGTGAGCTACTGGCATACGGGGGCGGCGTGCGAAATGGGCGCCGACTGAAATTCTGGACACCCGGTGGCTCATCGACCCCGATACTGACAGCCGAACACCTTGACGTGCCTTTGCATTACGAGGGTGTGAGCGCCGCAGGATCGATGTTGGGAACCAAGGCCTTACAGATCTTCGACGAAACGACCTGCGTGGTGCGCGCAGTGCGCCGCTGGACGCAGTTCTACGCCCATGAATCGTGCGGCAAATGCACACCATGCCGTGAAGGCACCTACTGGCTCACTCAAATCTACGAGCAGCTCGAATCGGGCGCGGCAACGACCGACGACCTCGAGCGACTGTCAACGATCGCCGACAGTCTCAACGGGAAGTCCTTCTGCGCGCTGGGAGACGGGGCGGCCAGTCCCATCGTGTCGTCCCTCAACCACTTTCGCGGCGAGTACCACACACATGTGGCGAACGGCTGCCCATTCGATCCGCGCGAGTCGATGCTGCAGACAGCGGACTTCGCGGTCCGCTCGTGATAACACTGGCCATCGACGACATCAACGTCACCGTGCCGACGGGCACCTTGCTGATACGCGCGGCTGAGCTGGCGGGCATTCAGATCCCGCGGTTCTGCGACCATCCGTTGTTGCAGCCGGTTGGCGCATGCCGGCAGTGCCTCGTCGAGGTCGAGGGTCAGCGCAAGCCGATGGCCTCGTGCACCGTCACGGTGACCGACGACATGGTGGTGCGAACCCAGCACACGTCACCGGCTGCAGACAAGGCCCAGCAGGGGGTGATGGAACTCCTGCTCATCAACCATCCCCTGGACTGCCCGGTCTGCGACAAGGGCGGCGAATGCCCGCTGCAGAACCAGGCCATGTCCGGCGGTCAGGCCGAATCACGCTTCCGCGGCACCAAACGCACGTTTGCGAAACCGATCAGCCTCTCATCGCAGGTGTTGCTGGACCGCGAACGATGCGTGCTGTGCGCCCGCTGCACCCGGTTCTCTGATCAGATCGCCGGCGATCCGTTCATCGAGCTGCTGGAACGCGGTGCACTGCAACAAGTCGGCACTTACCACAAAGAGCCGTTCGACTCGTACTTCTCGGGCAACACCGTGCAGATCTGCCCGGTCGGCGCTCTCACCGGCGCCGCGTACCGGTTCCGGGCCCGGCCATTCGATCTGGTGTCCAGTCCCAGCGTCTGTGAGCACTGCGCCTCGGGGTGCGCTCAGCGCACCGACCATCGTCGTGGAAAAGTGGTGCGGCGCTTGGCCGGTGATGATCCTGCGGTCAACGAAGAGTGGAACTGCGACAAGGGGCGCTGGGCGTTCACCCATGCCAGGCAGCTCGACCGGATAACCAGCCCGCTGATTCGCGATGCAAATGGCACACTGGCGCCGGCGTCGTGGTCGGAGGCGCTGACGGTAGCGGCCACCGGCCTTGGAAGAGCAAAAGGGCGGGCCGGCGTGCTGGTCGGTGGACGGGCCACCTGGGAAGACGCGTACGCCTATGCCAAGTTTGCACGAGTCGCCTTGGGCAGCAACGATATCGACTTCCGAGCACGACCTCACTCGGCTGAGGAAGCCGATTTCCTGGCAGCCCGCATCGCCGGCAACCCCATGACGGTGACCTACGACGACCTCGAGGCGGCACCGGTGGTGCTGCTCGTCGGGTTCGACCCGGAAGAGGAGTCGCCGATCGTCTTCCTGCGACTGCGCAAGGCTGCGCGCACACGCGGGCTGCGGGTGTACTCGATCGCCCCGTTCACTACACGCGGCCTCACCAAGATGTCCGGCACGCTCCTGAGGGCAGCGCCGGGTGAAGAGCCCGGCATCCTCGACGATCTGCACACCGGAGAAGTGGCCGCTCTGCTGCGCCAACCCGGCGCCGTGATCATGGTCGGTGAGCGGCTGGCATCCATTGCGGGCGGACTCTCGGCGGTGGCACGGCTTGCCGATGACACCGGCGCCCGGCTGGCTTGGGTACCTCGCCGCGCGGGCGAACGCGGAGCACTCGAAGCCGGCGCACTGCCGAACCTGATGCCCGGCGGCCGCCCCAGCAGCCGACCCGGACGGGACACGGCCGCCATCCTGGCCGCCGCCGCGACCGGCGGCTTAGATGCGCTGCTGATCGGCGGGGTCGAGATCACCGATCTTGCGGACCCCCATGGCGCTCGGGCTGCGCTGGCGGCGGCGCCGTTCATCGTCAGCCTCGAGCTGCGCCCCAGCGAAGCTACCGAACACGCCGACATCGTCTTCCCCGTGGCGTCGGTCGCCGAAAAGTCGGGCACCTTCCTCAACTGGGAAGGGCGCCAACGATCCTTCCCAGTGGCCCTGCAGGACTCTCGCCGCGCTGTCCGATCTGCGAGTGCTCGACGCGATCGCGGCCGAGATGGGCATCGGGCTCGGCCTCCCCGATGCCGCGGCCGCTCGAACTGAATTGCGGCGGCTCGGCCGCTGGGAAGGGCCGCGCCCCGAAGCGCCCGCCGCGCGGCCGGCGCTCTCACCAAAACCGGTTGCAGGCCAGGCGATCATCGCCGGATGGCGGATGCTGCTCGACAGCGGTCGGCTGCAGGACGGCGAACCCCACCTCGCGGGCACGGCGCGACCGCCCGTGGTCCGCCTGTCCCCAACCACCGCCGCGGAAATCGGTGCAGCAGAGGGTGACACGGTTGTCGTCAGCACAGTTTCCGGCGCCATCACGCTGCGCCTCGCCGTTGCCGACCTTCCCGATCGGGTGGTGTGGCTGCCATTGAACTCCCCCGGCTCCGCCGTCCATCAACATCTGCGGTGTCACCGTCGGCGCCCTCGTGACGATCGCGAGTGGCGCGATGACCGCCTTCGGACATGACACGTGGTGGCTGGTGGCGCAAAGGCTGTGGCAGTCTTCGCGTTCCTGTTGGTCACCGTGCTGGTCGCGATCCTGGTCGAGCGTCGGGTGCTGGCCAGGATGCAAATGCGGCGTGGTCCCAACCGTGTCGGGCCTGCCGGCCTGCTACAAAGCTTGGTGGACGGCGTCAAACTCGCCCTGAAGGAAGGCATCACGCCCGTTCGGGCGGATGCGCCCGGTGTACATGCTGGCCCCGATCATCTCGGTGATCCCAGCCGTGATGGCATTCGCGGTCATCCCGTTGGGCGGCGAAGTGACGGTTTTGGGGCACCGCACTGCGCTGCAGCTGACCGACCTGCCGGTCGCCGTGCTCTACGTCCTGGCTGCAGGCTCCATCGGTGCATACGGGATCATACTGGCCGGCTGGGCATCGGGGTCCATCTACCCGCTGCTTGGAGGTCTGCGCTCGACTGCACAGGTGATCTCCTATGAGATCGCGATGGCGCTGTCGTTCGCCGCGGTGTTTCTCTATACCGGCACGATGTCGACGTCGGGCATCGTCGCGGCGCAAGACGGAACCTGGTATGCGTTCCTGCTACTGCCCTCGTTATTGATTTACCTCACATCGATGGTGGGCGAAACCAACCGGGCGCCTTTCGATCTGCCCGAGGCCGAGGGAGAACTCGTCGGGGGGTTCCACACCGAGTACTCGTCGCTGAAATTCGCGATGTTCATGCTCGCGGAGTACGTCAACATGGCAACCGTCTCGGCGCTGGCGACCACGCTGTTCCTCGGCGGCTGGCACGCACCGTGGCCGATCAACATCTGGGACGGCGCCAACACCGGCTGGTGGCCGCTGTTGTGGTTCACCGCGAAGGTGTGGGCATTTCTGTTCTGCTTCATGTGGCTGCGGGCCACCCTGCCCCGGCTGCGCTACGACCAGTTCATGGCGTTGGGCTGGAAGATCCTGATCCCGATCTCCCTTCTGTGGCTGATGATTGTCGCCACTGCACGCGGTTTCGGAACCGACCACCACACGTCGCGCTGGGCAACGGCAATCGCTGGGCTAGGTCTGGTCATCGCCGTCGCTCTCGCAGCGAAACTCGCCATTGCCATAACGGAGCGGTCGGCCGTCCGGCGGAAACGACTGGAGCCGATGACCTATGTCGATCCTCTGGCTGGCGGCTTTCCGGTGCCGCCGCTGCCGGGACAACGCACGCTTGACCCATTGATCATCATTCGAGGGGAGGAGATCGATGCCTAGGCTGATCGATGCAATGGCCGGTTTTGCGGTCACGTTCGGGACGATGTTCAAAAGGCCTGTCACCGAGCAGTATCCGGAGAAACCGGGCCCCGTGGCCGAGCGCTATCACGGCCGGCACCAACTCAATCGGTATCCCGACGGGCTGGAAAAGTGCATCGGCTGCGAGCTGTGCGCCTGGGCCTGCCCGGCCGACGCGATCTACGTCGAAGGCGCGCGATAACACCGAGGCGCAACGGTATTCGCCCGGCGAACGCTACGGGCGGGTCTACCAGATCAACTATCTACGGTGCATCGGCTGCGGCTTGTGCATCGAGGCCTGCCCTACCCGCGCACTGACGATGACCAACGACTACGAGATGGCAGACGACAACCGCGCCGACTTGATCTGGGGCAAGGACAAGCTGCTGACCGTGCCGCAACCGGGAATGAAACCGCCGCCGCATCCGATGGCGCCGGGCAGCACCGACGAGGACTACTACCTCGGAGCCGTTGCACCGAAGGAAAGTCAATGACAACCGCTCGCAGCCGAAACCATCACCGGAACCTCGACCGGCGAGGCGGCGCTTGTTCTGGGTACTCGGCGTCGTTGCGGTGGCGGGAGCCCTTGGCGTGGTGATGGCTGCCAAAGCCGTGTACTCCGCGATATTTCTCGCGATGACGATGATCATCCTTGCGGTGTTCTACATCGCGCAGGACGCGATATTCCTCGGTGTTGTGCAGGTGGTGGTATACACGGGCGCTGTGATGATGCTGTTCCTGTTCGTGGTCATGATCGTGAGCGTGGAATCTGCGGAATCTCTGGCAGAAACGCTACGCGCACAGCGGATCGCAGCTGTCATCGTCGGGCTCGGCTTCGGGGTTCTCGTAATCGTCGGGATGGGTGACGTGTCCGGTGAGGGTTTCGACGGTCTGGCAGATGCGAACGCCGACGGAAACGTGCAGGGTTTGGCGGGGCTGATTTTCACGCGCTACCTTTGGGCGTTCGAGCTGACGAGCGCATTGCTCATCACCGCAGTGGCAGGTGCGATGGTCCTCGCCCATCGCGAACGGTTCCAGCGACGCAAGACGCAACGGGACCTTTCTGTGGAACGCTTTCGGCCGGGCGGGCATCCAACCACCATGGCCAATCCTGGTGTGTACGCCCGACACAACGCGGTCGACGTGGCCGCCTTGCTGCCGGACGGCTCTTTTGCCCGCCACTCGGTATCTCCCGTGTTGCGGCCCCGCACCATCGCAGCGCGCCGGACCGACCCATCCACGCGCTCACATCTGCGACTCGTCACACCGGTGGTGCGCGACGACTGGGTCGACGACTGGGAGGGGCGACAGTGAATCCGGCCAATTACGTGTACTTGTCGGCGTTGTTGTTCACTATCGGCGCGGCTGGAGTGCTGCTGCGCCGCAACGCCATCGTGATGTTCATGTGCGTCGAGTTGATGCTCAACGCGGCGAACCTGGCTTTCGTGGCGTTCTCACGCATGCACGGTCATCTGGACGGCCAAGTGGTCGCATTCTTCACCATGGTGGTCGCCGCGTGTGAGGTCGTGGTCGGCCTGGCGATCATCATGGCCGTATTCCGCACCCGTCGCTCGGCTTCGGTCGACGACGCGAGTCTTCTGAAACACTAAGGCTGCCATGACAACTCTGGTGTGGCTGGTAATCGCCCTGCCGCTCGCGGGCGCGGCGATCCTTCTACTCGGCGGGCAGACGATCCGACAGCTGGGGTCATCTGCTGGGCTGCCTGGCAGCGCTCGCGTCGTTCGCCGCGGGCGATCGTGCTGTTCATCGACATGCTCGGTCGTCACGCAGAAGACCGGCTCGTCCACGAGGCGCTGTTCTCCTGGGTTCCGGTGGCCGGCCTGCAGGTGGACTTCGGCCTGCAGCTGGATGCGCTGTCGATGTGTTTCGTGCTGCTGATCACCGGGGTCGGCTCGCTGATCCACGTCTACTCCGATCGGGTACATGGCCGACGATTCCGGCCGCAGACGGTTTTTCGGCTACCTGAACCTGTTTCTCGCCGCGATGCTGCTGCTGGTGCTCGCCGACAACTACCTCGGCCTCTACGTCGGGTGGGAAGGCGTCGGCCTGGCGTCGTACCTGCTGATCGGATTCTGGTCGCACAAGCCGTCGGCGGCCACCGCGGCCAAGAAGGCATTCGTGGTCAACCGCGTCGGCGACATGGGCCTGGCCATCGCACTGATGGTGATGTTCGCCTACATCGGGTCGATCTCCTTCGCGGGTGTCTTCTCGGCCGCACCGCAACTCGGTGAAGGCACGCTGACCGCGATCGGGCTGCTGCTGTTGCTGGCGGCGTGCGGCAAGTCGGCCCAGGTGCCGCTGCAGTCCTGGCTCGGTGACGCGATGGAGGGCCCCACCCCGGTGTCGGCGCTCATCCACGCCGCAACCATGGTCACCGCCGGCGTCTATCTGATCGTGCGCTCGGGACCGGTCTTCAACCTCGCACCGACCGCTCAGCTCGGAGTGGTGATCGTCGGTGCGGTGACCCTGCTGTTCGGGGCCATCATCGGGTGCGCGAAGGACGACATCAAGAAAGCCCTCGCGGCTTCGCACCATGTCCCAGATCGGCTACATGGTGCTGGCCGCGGGCCTGGGCCCGGCCGGCTACGCGTTCGCGATCATGCACCTGCTCACCCACGGATTCTTCAAGGCGGGGCTGTTCCTCGGCGCCGGGTCGGTCATGCACGCGATGAACGACGAGGTCAACATGCGCCGCTACGGCGCGCTGCGCACCGCGCTGCCGATCACCTTCGCCACCTTCGGGCTGGGATACCTGGCCATCATCGGGGTGCCGCCGCTGGCCGGGTTCTTCTCCAAGGACGGCATCATCGAGGCCGCGCTGGGCGCCGGCGGGACCAAGGGCATCATCCTCGGCGGCGCGGCGATACTGGGCGCCGGCATCACCGCGTTCTACATGACACGCGTGATGCTGATGACGTTCTTCGGCGAAAAGCGTTGGGCCGACGAGGTTCACCCACACGAGGCGCCCAACGTGATGGCCTGGCCGATGATCCTGCTAGCCGTCGGCTCGGTGGCCTCCGGCGGCTTCTTCGCGATCGGCGGCACCCTGGAGCACTGGCTCGAACCTGTCGTCGGCTCGCACGAAGTCGAGCACGCCACACCAGCGTGGGTCATCACCATCGTGGTCCTGGCGGTGGTCGCAATCGGAATCGCGATCGCCTACGGCATGTACGCCACGCGACCCGTCCCCGAAGCGGTGCCCGCCGGCTCCGCACTCACCGTGGCGGCGCGCCGAGATCTCTACGGCGACGCGTTCAACGAACAGACATTCATCCGCCCGGGCACGCGGCTGGCTCAGACGTTACTACTGATGAACGACAATGGCATTGACGGTGCGGTCACCGGCAGCGCCGCGCTCGTCGGCCGCATCTCGGAAGGCTTGCGGCAGCTGCAAACCGGCTTCGCCCGCTCCTACGCCCTGGCCATGTTCGCCAGCACGGCGGTCGTCGTCGCAGTGCTTCTGGTGGTGAGGTCGTAGTGGCTGCGTTTCCGTGGTTGACGATCCTGTGGCTTGGGCCGGTAGTCGGCGCCGGCATCGTGCTGTTGCTGCCGCCCGCGCAACGAATACTTGCCAATTGGGTCGGCCTGGGTATTGCACTCGCGGTTCTGGCCGTGGCCGCAGCGCTGGTCGTCGGGTTCGACATCGACGGCGCACAGTATCAGTTCGTCGAAACCCATCAGTGGATCCCGACTTTCGATGCCGGATACACCGTCGGGCTCGACGGCATCGCGCTCGTGCTGGTGGCACTTACCGCGGCGCTGGTGCCACTGCTGATCGTCGCCGGCTGGAACGACAGCACTGACCGCCCATTGGCGACCCACACATACGTCGCGCTGATGCTGGGCGTCGAGGCATTGGTCTTGCTGTCGTTTGTCGCGCTCGACGTTCTGCTCTTCTACGTCGCGTTCGAAGCCACGCTGATTCCCCTCTACTTCCTCATCGGTCGATACGGGGGCGCTGGCGGTTCGCAAGCCGCGTTGAAGTTCTTGTTGTACAACCTGTTCGGCGGCTTGATCATGCTCGCCGCCGTCGTCGGCCTCCATGTGGTCACCGCGGGAGCGGCTAACGGCACGCTGGACATCCGTAATCTGCTGAGCACCGTGCACGACGCGGAACCCGCTACCCAAAGGCTATTGTTCCTGGGCTTCATGGTGGCGTTCGCCATCAAGGCACCGCTCTGGCCTTTTCATACCTGGTTGCCCGGCGTGGCCGCATCAGCGAAACCCGCGACGGCGGTTCTGATGATGGCGGTTGTAGACAAGGTGGGCACTTTCGGCATGCTGCGATACTGCCTGCAGCTGTTTCCTGACGCTTCAACGTATTTCCGGCCGCTGATCATCACGCTGGCGGTGATCGGCGATCGTCTACGGCGCGATCGTGGCGATCGGCCAGACCGACGTGATGCGGTTGATCGCCTACACGTCGATCTCCCACTACGGGTTCATCATCCTGGGCATCTTCGCGATGACCAGCCAGGGCCAGTCCGGCTCGACACTGTACATGGTCAACCACGGCATCTCGACGGCGGCCCTGATGCTGATCGCCGGATTCCTGGTGTCGCGCAGGGGCACCCGTGCGATCAACGCTTACGGCGGCGTCCAGAAGGTCGCACCGTTGCTGGCGGGCACCTTTCTCGTGGCCGGCCTCTCAGCACTGGCGCTGCCCGGCCTCGCACCGTTCATCAGCGAATTCCTTGTGCTCATCGGTACTTTCACGCACTACCCGATGGCTGCCGTCGCCGCGGCAGGAGCCCTCGTGTTGTCGGCGGTCTACGTCCTGTGGACCTACCAGCGGATGATGACTGGCCCGCTCACCGACGACAACGATCGGCTGCGCGACCTGGTGCCGCGCGAAATCGCCGTCGTCGCACCCCTTATCGCACTGCTGCTGGTGCTGGGGGTGTATCCGAAGCCCGCTCTCGACCTGATCAACCCCGCGGTCAGCCACACACTGACCACAATCAACCAGCCCGACCCGACACCAAAGACCGCGGAAGGGCCGCCACGATGACCCAAGTCCACCAGCTGCCCACCCCCAACATCGAATACGGCCTGCTCTCGCCGATGCTCATCGTGTTCGGCAGCGGCTGCCGCGGGCATTCTGATCGAAGCACTGCTGCCCCGGCGTGCCCGTTACGGCGCCCAACTCACCTTGAGTACCGGCGCTCTCGTCGCGGCGTTCGCCGCGGTCGTGCTCCTGGCCGGCCATCACGGCAGCGCGGTGATGGGGTCGGTCAGGGTCGACGGCCCATCGTTGTTCCTGCAAGGCACCATACTGGTGGCCGGCATCATGTCGATTGCACCGATCGCCCAGCATCGCCTCGCCGCGTTCGCCCCCCAGGGGTCCGTCGTTCCCGGCAGCTCAGAAGAGCAGCAGGCCGCCCGCGGCGGCATCGTCCAGACCGAGGTCTTTCCGCTCTTCATGCTCGCCGTCGGCGGGATGTTGGTTTTCTGTGCGGCCGCGGACCTGCTGACGATATTCGTTGCCCTGGAAGTTCTTTCGCTGCCCCTGTATCTGCTGTCCGGGTTGGCGCGGCGCCGGCGACTGCTGTCCCAGGAGGCAGCTCTGAAGTACTTTCTGCTCGGCGCGTTCTCATCGGCGTTCTTCCTCTACGGCATCGTGTTGCTTTATGGATACGCCGGAACACTCAACCTGTCAGACATCGCCGACGGGCTGGACGGGCACAGCGGTGACACGTCCCTGGCGGTAACCGGAGTCGGGCTACTGGTCGCCGGGTTGTTGTTCAAGGTCGGCGCGGTTCCGTTCCACTGGTGGGTGCCCGATGTGTACCAGGGTGCTCCCACGCCGATCAGCGGATTCATGGCCGCGGCGACCAAGATTGCCGCATTCGGTGCCATGCTGCGGATCTTCTACGTCGCGCTGCCCAGCCTGATCGCGGACTGGCGGCCGGTCCTGTGGGCCGTCGCCGCGCTCACGATGGTGGTCGCCGCCGTGCTGACTGTGGCCCAGACCGACATCAAACGCTTGCTCGGCTACTCCTCTGTGGCCAACGTCGGATTCTTGCTGGTCGGAGCTTGCGGGGCCCAGGCGGGACTCTCGTCGACGATGTTCTATCTGGTGACGTACGGCATCGCGACGCATGGGTGCGTTCGCAGTGGTCAGCATGATCCGCCGGCCCGACGGCGAGGAGGAGACTGAAACCTTGCGGTGGGCGGGGCTCGGCCGGCGCTCGCCCGCGGGCGCCGCGGCAATGGCCCTGTTCCTGTTGACCCTGGCGGGCATACCGCTCACCAGCGGGTTCGTCAGCAAGTTCGCGATCTTCGGTGTGGCCGCTACCGACGGCGCGGGGTGGCTGGTTGTCGTGGGTGTGCTCAGCAGCGCGATCGCAGCGTTCGCATACGCCCGTGTGATCGTGACGATGTTCTTCAGCGAACCCGATCAACAGACGCCCCAGACAGTGAAACCTTCACGGCCGACCGCAGCGGCCGTTTCCGTTGCCGCAGCTGCCACGGTGTTGCTCGGCGTCACGCCACAACCCTTGTTTGACCTGGCGGCTCAGGCCGGACAGTTTCTGCGCTGACCTGCATTCGGCGCGAGGCCGGAATCTCCTGTGCTACAGGGACTTATGCAGTCCCCGTGCGGTAATCAGGCGGATTGAAGTTCGGCGCGCAGGCGTGCCGCGGCACCGTTGGCCGCCACACGGTCGAGCAGCGCGGCCTGCCCATCACCGAGGCGGTCAGGATCTCCGTGCCAGGCCGTCAGAGCCGGTGACACCAGCGCACGGCCGAACGAGAACGTGAGAGGCCAGGGTGTCCGGTGTCCCTGCATCGCCTCCAGATTTGCCGTTGCCCGTTCGGGGGATTGACCACCCGACAGAAACGCCACGCCGGCAAGGTCTCCCGGCCATGCGCGCAGGACCGCGACGGTGATATCGGCGATTTCGGCGGGAGCGGATTGCCGCGCATAGTTCGTGCCCTCGAGGACCATGTTCGGCTTGAGGACGATGCCCGCCAGGTCGACATTGAGCAGTGCCAGTTCGGTTCGCACAGCGGTGTGGACTTCACTGGTCACGTCGCGGCACACACCGCGGTTGTGATCGCCATCCATGAGCACCTCCGGCTCGACGATCGGCACGATTCCCGCCTCTTGGCACGCCGCGGCATAGCGTGCGAGCGCGCTCGCGTTGGCCCGTATGGCGCCGCGGCTCGGGGTGCCTGCGGTGATTGTGAACACCGCTCGCCACTTCGCGAACGCCGCGCCCATCTGTGCGTACTCGGCAAGCCGAGCACCTAGCCCATCGAGACCCTCAGTGACCGTCTCGCCGGGCAGCCCGGGGCACGCCTTGGCGCCGGTGTCCACTTTGATGCCGGGCAGGATACCCAAATCGCGCACCGCCTGTGCGAAAGGCCTACCGTCGCTGAAGGTCTGACGCAGCGTTTCGTCGCAGAAGATGATGCCCGAAACGCTCTCGGAGAGCCCCGGCGCCGCGGCGAGCAGCTCCCGATATCTGCGGCGGTTCTCGGCAGTCGGTTCCGCCCCGGCGTCCTCCAGCCGATTCGACATCGTAGCGATGCTTTCGTCGGCGGCCAGAATCCCCTTGCCGGGCGCCATCATTCGTGCCGCGGTCTGTCGACAGGTCGTCATGTGGTAGTGCCCTTCGATACGTGGTTGTCGGTCGGAAGCTATCCGGCGGCAGGGCCGCTCGGCCTCACCTACATGGTGGATGCACGGGGGGACGGACTGAAGCGATTACTTCAGAGTTGGTGGCGGATTCTCAATAGACATGTTGAGGATCGGCTGGCAGCATTCCGGGCATGACAGATCGATGGAACGCCGGGGTGATTCCCTACGCCGAAATGGGCTACTGGCAACCGGATTATGTCCCAAAGGATTCAGATGTCTTGTGCGCCTTCCGGATAACACCACAGCCGGGTGTTCCCCCGGAGGAGGCTGGGGCGGCGGTTGCCGGTGAATCCAGCACGGCCACCTGGACCGTGGTGTGGACCGACCGGCTGACCACCTTTGAGCATTATCAGGCCAAGTGTTACCGGGTGGACGCCGTGCCGAACACGCCTGGACAGTGGATCGCCTGGATCGCGTATGACCTGGACCTCTTCGAGGAAGGCTCGATCGCCAACCTCACCAGTTCGATCATCGGGAACGTCTTCGGGTTCAAACCGCTCAAAGCGCTTCGCCTCGAAGACATGCGCATCCCGACCCAGTACGTCAAGACCTTCCAGGGACCGGCGCACGGGGTGGTGATGGAACGCGAACACCTCGGCAAGTTCGGACGCCCCTTGCTGGGTGCAACCACCAAACCAAAGCTGGGCCTGTCGGCGCGCAACTACGGCCGCGTGGTCTACGAGGCACTGCGCGGCGGCCTTGACTTCACCAAGGACGACGAGAACATCAACTCGCAGCCGTTCATGCGTTGGCGTGACCGGTCCTTGTTCTGCATGGAAGCCGTCAACCGTGCGCAAGCCGCCACTGGCGAAATCAAGGGCCACTATCTCAATGTCACCGCCGGGACCATGGAGCAGATGTACGAGCGGGCCGACTTCGCCAAGGAGCTCGGATCGGTGGTCGTCATGGTCGATTTGACGATCGGCTACACCGCGATCCAGTCGATGGCCAACTGGGCTCGCGCCAACGGTGTACTGCTGCACCTGCACCGTGCTGGCCACGGCACTTACACCCGCCAGAAGTCCCACGGCATCAGCTTCAGGGTGATCTCCAAGTGGATGCGGCTGGCCGGTGTCGACCACATCCACGCCGGCACGGTCGTGGGCAAGCTCGAAGGAGACCCCAACGCCATTGCGGGGTTCTACGACACGCTGCGGCTGGACAGCATCGCCGCCGACCCGGTGAAGGGTCTCTACTTCGATCAAGAGTGGGCATCGATGCCCGGGGTCATGCCGGTGGCATCAGGCGGTATCCACGCCGGCCAGATGCACCAGTTGCTGCACTATCTCGGCGAAGACGTCATCCTGCAATTCGGTGGCGGCACCATCGGTCACCCGATGGGAATCGCCGCGGGTGCAGAAGCCAATCGGGTCGCACTCGAGGCGATGATCAAGGCGCGCAACGAGGGTCGAGACTACTACAGGGAGGGTCCGGAGATTCTCAAGAAGGCCGCTTCCAACAACCGCCCCCTCGACGTCGCGCTGGCGACCTGGGGCGACATCTCCTTCAACTACGAATCGACCGACATCCCAGACGTCGTCGCAACACCCACTCTTGCCTGACCCGGATCGGAGACCACATGCGAATCACCCAGGGCACCTTCTCTTATCTGCCGGACTTCACCGACGAGGAGATAACGGCCCAGATCAACTACGCACTTCACAACGAGTGGCCGCTGTCAGTGGAATTCACCGACGATCCCCATCCGCGCAACGTGTATTGGGAGATGTGGGCGCTGCCGATGTTCGACCTCAAGGACGCCGCCGGTGTCTTGTTGGAGGTCAACGCCTGCCGCAGCGCGTATCCAAACGCGTATGTCCGCCTGAACGCCTACGATGCGCGGCTGGGCCGGCAAACCACTGCGTTCTCGTTCATGGTGCAACGCCCGGGCGAGGAACCCGGTTTCCGCCTCGATCGCGCCGAAGGCTCCGACCGGCGCATCGGCTACACCACCTACGCCTACGCCACCGCACAGCCGCCCGGACACCGATACGGATGACCCTCATCGATACACCCGGGCCCGCGCACCGCCACCGGTTACGGCACGTTGATGCGATTGACGGAATCCCGGTGCCGGTGAGACTGTCGGGTCCGGACACGGGCCGCGTCATCATCATGTTCGACGGAACTCCGCACACGACGAACCCGTACGACATCGTTCGAGAGCGCCTGCATGTAGCCATGTTTCGCACGGTTGTCTTCCCGGCACATCAGGGGCTGAGCACAAAGGCGATCATCGGGGCTCTGGATCAGCTCGACGTGACGGGCGGGCTGCTCGTCGGTGACAGGACCGGCGGCGAGCTGGCCTGGAGCCTGGCCGCCGCCGAACGCGAACGATTCACAGGCTTGGTCGTCGTCGACTGCGGCCATCCCGGAGTGCCCGGTGATGACGGTGTGATCCGCGACAAGCATTGTCCGCCGGTGAAAGTCGACACGACCGCCCTGGTCAGTACGTCGGCAGCACATGCTGTTGCCTGCGCGAGTAGACGACTCGTTCACGGGGAGTTCCGGCTTGTGGAGCTGGCGGGCCCGCGAAAATCACGCCACTTCAGCGCTCAACTCACCGCGGAGATCGTCGTGCGCGCGCTGTCCCAGTAGAGGGCGCCGCCCAGCCCTCAGCGGGTGGCCAGGTCGCCGTCGCGAAGCTCGGCGTTTCGTCGGTCCACCAGCCGCAGGATCATCGGGGTGAAGATGAGCTGCATCGCGAGGTCCATCTTGCCGCCGGGACACACAATGGTGTTTGGTCGCGACATGAACGAGTCATGAAGCATGGCAAGCAGATACGGAAAGTCGATGCCGTGTGGATCACGGAACCTGATGATCAGCATCGATTCGTCGGGCGTAGGGATGGTTCTGGCTATGATCGGGTTTGACGTGTCGACCACCGGCACCCGTTGAAAGTTGACATCTGTGTTGGAGAACTGCGGGCAGATGTAGTTCAAGTAGTCCGGCATCCTGCGCAGGATCGTGTCGGTGACGGCCTCAGATGTGTAGCCGCGAACCACTTTGTCGCGTTGCAGTTTCTGGATCCACTCGAGGTTGATCACCGGCACCACTCCGATGCGCAGGTCCCCATGTTTGGCGACGTTGACCGTATCGGTGACGATCGCGCCGTGCAGGCCCTCGTAAAAGAGCATGTCGGTGTCGTCCGGTAGCTCCTCCCAGGGCGTGAAGGTGCCCGGCTTCTGTTTGTAGGGTTTGGCTTCCTCCTCGTCGTGTAGGTACCTGCGGAACTTGCCGGTGCCCGTCTCCGAGTAGGTCAGGAACAGGTTTTCGAGATCCTCGAAAAGGTTGGCTTCCGGGCCGAAATGACTGAACGTATGGTCGCCTCGGGCGTAGGCCTCGCCGATCGCCCCCTTCATTTCGAGGCGATCGAAGCGGTGAAAGCTGTCGCCCTCGACATAGGCAACGTTGACACCTTCACGCCGAAAAATCTGCTGAAAGGTGCGCATCACCGAGGTGGTGCCGGCGCCCGAGGAGCCGGTGACCGAGACGATGGGATGTTTACGCGACATGGCGCTCAGCCCACCGCACTGCGAAACAGGCCACGTCTGCCGTATAGCGGTGTTGTGGAGGCCAGCTCATAGTTTTCGGCGTGGTACTCCTCGATGCGGGCGACTTCCTCGGAGGCGCCGAAAATGAACGAGATGCGTTGATGCAGGTCACTGGGTAGCACGTCAAGCATGCGCTTTCGCCCGGTGCTCGCCGCTCCGCCGGCTTGCTCGACCAGAAACGCCATCGGATTCGCCTCGTACAGCAGCCGCAATCGCCCCGGCCGAACGGGCTCGCGGGAGTCGCGAGGATAAAGGAAGATTCCGCCGCGGGTGAGGATTCGGTGGGTTTCAGCGACCAGCGAGGCGACCCAGCGCATATTGAAGTCCTTCTCCCGCGGCCCCGCGCGGCCTGCGAGGCACTCCTGCACGTAGCGCTGCACGGCGGGCTCCCAGAAACGCTGGTTCGATGCGTTTATCGCGAATTCTTTGGTGCTGAGCGGAATTTGGATCGACTCACGGGTAAGGAAGAATTCGCCGAGGTTGGGATCCAGGGTGAACGCGTGCACACCGGTCCCGACCGTAAGCACCAGTATCGTCGACGGCCCGTAGATCGCGTATCCGGCGCACACCTGCTCACAGCCGGGTTGCAGAAAGTCCTGCGGTTCGGGGTCTGAGCCGGGGTGCGCCGAACGCAGGATCGAAAAGATGCTGCCAACAGACACATTGACGTCGATGTTGGAGGAGCCGTCGAGCGGATCGAACAACAGCAGGTACTTCCCCCTGGGATGTTCGGCGGGTAACCGGTAGGGCTGCTCCAACTCCTCGGACACCATCCCAGCGACTCGACCACCCCACTCGGTGGCGCGCAGAAAGTATTCGTTGGCGAGCACGTCGAGCTTCTGCTGCACCTCGCCTTGAACGTTGACGTCATCGGCTGAACCCAGCAGCCCGGCCAGCGCACCGACCGCGATGCGATTCGAGATCGCCTTGCAGGCAAGCGCGACATCGAGGATCAGGCCGTTGAGGTCTCCGGACGCACCGGGGTGACGCCGGCGTTCTTCAATCAGAAACTGCACCAAGGTGGTGCGATCGGCAAGCATGCCCTAAAGGTTGTCCGTGTCATCGCGAGCGGCCATCCCCCTCCTGGGTGGGCAGCTGGGTGGCTGTCGTTCGATCGCTGTCAGCCAGTGGCCGTCGCGGCGTGCGTCTCCCGGTGCAGATCGGCAAGCCAATCACACCACTTGTCGATCCCGAGAGCGGTCCGGGCGCTCGTCTCGATCACCGCCACATCGGGATTGACCGCGTTCAGGTTCGTGTAGAAGGCCGGCAGGTCGTAGTCGAGGTAGGGAATCAGATCCATCTTGTTGACGATGACAAGGTCGACCGCGCGAAACATCACCGGATACTTCAGCGGTTTCTCTTCACCTTCGGTCACCGAATAGACCATCGCGCTCGCGTGCGCCCCCACGTCGAATTCAGCCGGGCACACCAAGTTTCCGACGTTCTCGATCACCAGCAGATCAAGGTCCGGCAGCGGAAGCCGCGACAGAGCCGAGCGCACCATCGGCGCATCGAGATGGCATTCGCCGCCAAATCCCTTCGCAGTGTTGATGAGCGAGATAGCCGCGCCGAAACCGCTGAGGCGATCCGCATCGATGGTGGTCTCGATATCACCCTCGACTATGCCGACGCGCAGACGGTGGTGCAGCTGGCGCAACGTCTCCCGAAGCACCGTGGTCTTGCCGGCACCGGGAGACGACATCAGATTCACCGCCGTCAGCCCCGCATCGTCAAAGTCACGGCGATTGGCGGCCGCTGTCTGATCGTTCTCCTCGAAGATCCGCTCGAGAACCACCACCCGCTCGGTCTCCGTCGCGTAGCCGGAGTGATCACCGTGATCGTGCGACGCGACGGAGTCGTCGTGGTGGTGGTGCGCATGATCGTCCTCGTGGTCATGGTGATGGTCGTGGCCGTCATCATGTCGATGGAATCTGCCCATGTCGCTATACCTCCGCCAAATCGAGTGAGGTGATGAGGAATTCATCACCCTCGACCAGATCAACCGCGCGTCCGGTGCACGACGCACACACCATGGTGAGCGCATCAAGCACTTGCTCGTGACCGCAATCGGTGCACCGGATCTTGGCGGGTATGCGCTCCACGCGCAGTTCGGCGCCTTCCAATTCGGAGCTTTCGGTAACCAGAGACCAGCAATAAACGAGGGTGTCGGGAACAATCTGACGCATCGCCCCGATCCGCACATGCACGACGCTGACCGATCGTCCGGCGGCATGCTTTTTCACGATGCCGACTATCGAACTGCAGATCGAGAGCTCATGCATCGTCGGCCTCCTCGATTCAGACGCGACCATACACGCATCGGCGCGCTACTGTCGCAACGTTTCTGACGGGGACTTCCCCCATCGTTTCCGGTATTCGACCGCGAAGCTGCCGAGATGGTTGAAGCCCCAGCGGGTTGCCACGTCGGTCACCGTCACCCCGTCGCTGGGCAGGGCATCGGCAAGTTCGGCGTGCACCCGCTCAAGCCTGCAGTCGCGCACATAGGTCATCGGTGACATCCCCAATTCATCGCGGAAGCCCTGCTGAATCGAGCGAATACTCATGTGGACGTTGTGCGCGATCGACTCCATCGTGATCGTTTCGGCCAGATGGGCGTCGATGTACTTGATCGCTTCCTGGACCACTCTGCGACCCGGATCGCTCACCGGGCGGATGAATTCTTCGTGGTAGTTCGACGGCTGGATGTGCAAGAGGCTGTTCATCAGCAACTCCTCGATCCCACTGATGCCGTGGCCGAGTTGCACTAATGAGCCCGCGTGATAGACCTCCGTGTGCAGCAGCTGCACCGCCGCATGCCAGCGCACCGCCACATCGCTGGTCAGATCGAACTCGGGATGAAACCTCAACGGCCCGGACATCCGTCGGCCGCGCAGTCGGGTGAGGTACTCGAGCAGTGCCGGTTCCTCGATGCGGATCAACAGCTGCGGCGAATCATCGTCGAACTGCATTGTGAGAGCGGCTCCCGGGCTGGTAACCAGCGCTCTGATCGTATTCGCCTCGAACTCATGGCCGTTGTGATGACACAGCGCACGACCGTTCATCGGCATGTGCACTGCGAAATACTGTCCGAGTGCTGGAATCTCGAGTGATGAACGCACGTGAAGGTCCAGATAGAGCATGCTGACATTGCGGAGCCGTACTCCGTGCATGGTTGCGGCGAACCGGGACGGGTCCTCATGCACGGTTATCCGCCCCGGCGCGAGTGCCTTGCTCAGCAACAGGCCCGCTTCCCGGACGTTCTCGGTGTAAAAGATCTCGTTGTTTGCCAGTGCGGGCGGCACGCCGCGCGAACGAACCTTGCGCCGGACCGGATCGCCGGTGCGGCGGGTGTCGATGAAACCGAGCCTGGCCAACCGTGACATCAGCGCCGGCCAGTCCTACAGCACCCCGCGGATTGACGATTTGTTGAGCAGTTCGCGGCGATCATTCAAGACTCCCTGGTGCATTGCGCGCATCTACGCGCATAAGTCTGCGTAATTCTGACAGCCATTGCGCGAAAGCGATAGGCCTGACGTTCACAGCGGGCTAGCGTCTGTGATCACCGACACATCGGCGCAGGAGGAATCGAGTGGCCGCACATGCATCGCTTATCGAGGGCCTTGACGCCGATGCGCTCATCGCAGAGTCTCCCGGGGACGAGGTGATCGCCCGCCTCGACGATCCCCGGATCGCCTCGTCGCTTTCGCTGATTCTCGATCACGCAGACCTTCTGGCAACGCTCATCGTCGGTCTCGACGGCATGTTGCGTCGTGCGGACGTCATCGGTGACAGCCTGGCATCCGGTGTCGCAGAGGTCCGGGGTCTTGCCGCCAGTGGCAACGGCCGGCGCCCGTGGCCGACCATTGACATCGGCGCGCTCAGCGACAGCATCACTCGGTTGTCAGCGGCCGTCGTCGATGCCACCCCCGCTATTGAGACGCTGCTGCACTCTGCGCTGACTGACCCACAGACGGTTCAGATTCTCGCCGAAGCAGGCGAGGCGCTGCTCGAGGGCAAACAAGCCGCGACCGCCGATCCTCGCGGCCCGAAGGGCGTTTTCGCGCTCATGCGAGTAACGAAAGACCCCGACGTATCCCGTGGTCTCGGATTCATGATTCACATCGCGCGCGCGTTCGGTCGACAGCTTGCTCCACCGGAGCCGGCCCCGAAGACGGGTGCTCCCCGGCACTCCGCGGCTTGACGAAGCGAACCGCCAAACCAATCGAACCCGCGCAATACCAAGTACTCGAGAGGAATTCCCATGGCGTCCGTGCTCTGGTTTCAAGGAGGCGCGTGCAGCGGCAACACGATGTCGTTCCTCAACGCCGAGGAACCCAATGTCGTCGACCTGATCGTCGACTTCGGACTGGACCTACTGTGGCATCCGTCGCTCGGCCTCGAACTTGGTGCCAATGCCCAGAAAGTGTTCTGGGACTGCGCGAGTGGCGAGCGGCCCCTGGACATCTTCGTGTTCGAGGGCTCGGTCATCGAGGCGCCCAACGGATCCGGCCGCATGGACATGTTCGCCGACCGCCCCATGAAGGACTGGGTCACCGATCTCTGCGGCGCCGCCCAGATCGTCGTCGCAATCGGCGACTGCGCCTGTTGGGGCGGCATCCCTGCGACAGAGCCCAATCCATCGGGGTCGACGGGCCTGCAGTTTCACAAGCGCGGCAAGGGAGGCTTTCTCGGCCCCGATTTCCGTTCGAAGATGGGCCTGCCGGTCATCAACATCCCCGGTTGTCCGGCGCACCCGGACTGGATCACCCAAATCATCGTCGCACTGGCCACCGGCCGCGCCGGCGACATCACCCTGGACGAATTGCACCGACCCGAAACGTTTTTCAAGACATTCACCCAAACCGGCTGCACCCGTGTGCAATTCTTCGAGTACAAGCAGTCGACGCTGTCATTCGGGGAAGGTACCCGCACCGGTTGCCTGTTTTACGAGTTCGGCTGCCGCGGCCCGATGACGCACTCGCCGTGCAACCGGATCCTGTGGAACCGCCAGTCGTCGAAGACTCGCGCCGGTATGCCGTGTCTAGGCTGCACCGAACCCGAGTTCCCCCATTTCGACCTCGCCCCGGGCACGGTGTTCAAGACACAGAAGGTCAGCGGGATGATCCCCAAGGAAGTCCCTGAGGGCAGCGACCATCTCACCTACATGGCGCACGCAGCGGCTGCGCGTATCGCGGCGCCGCAATGGGCCAAAGAAGACATGTTCGTCGTCTAGCCATTGCGCTTCCAACAGCCCGAAAGTCTTTGAAAGGACCCACCGAATGCCCGCATTAGATTTGTTCGTCAGCCCGCTCGGGCGTGTCGAGGGCGACCTCGACGTGCGCGTCACGATCGAAGACGGGGTCGTTACCTCGGCGTGGACCGAGGCCGCGATGTTTCGTGGCTTCGAAATCATCCTGCAGGGAAAGGATCCACAGGCCGGCCTGGTGGTGACGCCGCGTATCTGTGGCATCTGCGGAGGCAGCCACCTCTACAAGTCGGCCTATGCGCTGGACACCGCGTGGCGCACCCATGTGCCGCCCAACGCGACGCTGGTGCGCAACATCTGTCAGGCGGCCGAGACACTGCAGTCGATTCCGCGCTACTTCTACGCGCTGTTCGCGATCGACCTGACCAACAAGAACTACGCGAAGTCCAAGCTGTACGCCGAATCGGTGCGCCGCTTCGCCCCGTATGTCGGCACGAGCTACCAGACCCGGTGTCGTGCTGTCGGGCAAACCCGTTGAGGTGTACGCGATTTTCGGTGGGCAGTGGCCGCACTCGAGCTTCATGGTGCCCGGTGGGGTGATGTGCGCACCGACGCTGTCGGATGTGACGCGCTCGATTTCCATCCTGGAGCACTGGAAGGACAACTGGCTGGAAGGAAAGTGGCTGGGTTGCTCGGTGGACCGCTGGCTGGCCAACAAGTCCTGGGAAGACGTGCTGGAGTGGGTCGACGAGAACGAAGCCCAGCACAACAGCGACTGCGGGTTCTTCATCCGCTTCTGCCTCGACGTCGGCCTCGACAAGTACGGTCAGGGCGTCGGTAACTACCTCGCTACCGGCACCTATTTCGAACCGTCACTGTATGAGAACCCCACCATCGACGGCCGCAACCCGGCGCTGATCGGGCGGTCGGGCATCTTCGCAGGCGGCACGTGGTCCGAGTTCGACCAGGCGAGGGTGCGCGAAGACGTGACCCACTCGTTCTACGAAGGCACCGGAGCGCTACACCCGTTCGAAGGTGAGACGATCCCGGTCGACCCCGAAGAGGGCCGCAAGCAGGGCAAGTACAGCTGGGCCAAGTCGCCGCGCTACGACGTGCCGGGCCAGGGCCACATCCCGCTGGAGGCCGGCCCGCTCGCGCGCCGGATGGCCGCAGGCGGGCCCGGTGCGGCACCTCATCAGGACAACGACCCGTTGTTCGTCGATCTCTACAACAAGATCGGCCCGAGTGTGTTCGTGCGCCAGCTGGCCCGCATGCACGAGGCGCCGAAGTATTACAAGTGGGCGCGGGAGTGGCTCAACCAGCTCGACCTGAAGGAGAGCTTCTACACCAAACCCATCGAGCACGCGCAGGGCATGGGTTTCGGCTCCACCGAGGCGGCCCGCGGGTCGCTGTCGGACTGGATCGTGATCGAAGACAACAAGATCAAGAACTATCAGGTCGTCACCCCGACAGCGTGGAACATCGGCCCGCGCGACGGTGACAACGTACTCGGCCCGATCGAGAAGGCGTTGGTGGGATCGCCGATCGTCGATCCGGAGGATCCGGTGGAGCTGGGCCATGTGGCCCGCAGCTTCGACTCGTGTCTGGTGTGTACCGTGCACGCCTACGACGGAAAGTCCGGGCGTGAACTGTCGAAGTTCGTGATCAACGGAATGGTGTGATTCCGACGTCAACCACCCCGGACGAGACGACACGACCCGGCGGCTCAGACCTAACTGTCGACCCGCCGGGTTGTGCGGTCCTGGTCGTGGGTTGCGGAAACCTGTTGCGCGGTGACGACGGAGTGGGACCAATCCTGGTGCGCCACTTGTGGGAACGAGGCATGCCCGATGGGCTCCGGCTGGTCGACGGTGGCACCGCCGGCATGGACGTGGCGTTCCAGATGCGCGGCGCCGAGAGGGTGGTCATCGTCGATGCATCGGCCACTGGCACCGCCCCGGGGACGGTGTACCGGGTTCCCGGGGCGGAGTTCGCCGAGTTGCCACCGCTCGAGGGACTGCACACCCACTCGTTCCGCTGGGATCACGCAATCGCGTTCGCGCGCTGGGCATTAGGACAGGAATGCCCTTCCGACATCACGGTCTTTCTGATCGAGGCGGCCAACGTCGCCATGGGGGCTGACCTGTCACCCGAGGTGGCCGCGGCGATGGAGCAGGTGATCGGCCTCATCGAAGCCGACTACATCTCGCCGCTTCGGCCGCCAGAACCCAGCGATCCGAACGATCTCACCGTGCAGTTCACCGAAGACGGCTATCTACGGTTGAGCGCCGCGCTGTCCGCGGCCCACTTCCCCGCTCACGTGGCTGTGGGCGCTGTCCGTGACGATCAGCTGTGGCTGCTGCCACTGCGAGGACCACGCAGCGGTGGGTTGCTGCTGAAACAGCGCACCCCCGCGGGCGATCGCGCGTTGCTGGTGCGCGAACTGCTCGATGACATCGTCCCCACAGGTGTGCGCCGCGCGTTCTGGGATGACGACCACGGAGCGCTGCGGATTCCGTTGGGGCAGCAGAAGTGACCATGGTGGACGAGCAACCGCGCATCGACCCGCACATCACTGCGCATGGTCGCGGTGCGGCCGACGAGTCGTCAATCCGGCGCACCCGGCGGCGCGAAGACAGCTCTGCCGATGAAGCGCTCAGCGTCGACACGGTTGTCATCGAGGAGCGTGGGCGATGGGCTGTCGACATCGTGGTGGTATTCGCCGACGGCATAGTGCGCAAGCGCATTGACACCCACCCGACCAAGGCCCGCGCCGAGTTGTCGGCCCGGATGATCAAGCGGGCCGCCGAACGTGACATCAGGGGACCACTGAATGGCTGAAGTACTGACGACATCGACATCGGTTGCCGGCCCGGATGTTTCGGATGGTCGGCACATGGCGCAGCGGCCGCAACCCTTGGGTCTGTTTTCCCTTCCGCTGGGCTACATGCTGATACCAGCCGGCCAGGAGGACGAGGACACCGATAACGCACGGGTGGCCATGCTCGCCGGGCGGTACCCCGAGGTCTGGCCACCGAGTCTGCGTGCGCACGAACTGGCCGCCGCCGGCGAGCGAGAAGCCGCCATCGCCGCACTGCGCGACCACAGTGACCCGGTGGCACTCTACAACCGTTTCGTCCTCGACCCCGACAGCGTCGATTCAGACAGTCTGCGAACACGACTCGGCGAATTCGCCGTCCTCGTTGACGTCGTGCTGTTCACGTTGGGGCGCACCGATACACCGCCGCATTCTGAGACCGCGCACGGCGAGATCGCCGCAGCCGTACTGTCGGCGCAAGCCGGCCATGCCCTGGCTGAGGGAAATCCCGAAACGGCGATCGAATTGCTCGACCGCGCCGCCGAGGCCGCCAGCCCTGTGTCCTCGGCCTTGGCAGGAACACTGCTGGGCGCCGCAGGTGCGGTCTGCCGGGACACCGGCGACGCCGACTGTGCAGCACGGCTACAGAAATCGCTGTCCGCCCTCGAGGGCGCCGACGGCTTACGTGTAGCCCGAGCCGAGATCCACCTGTGCCTCGCGGGAATACTGCACGAACAGGCAGAGAAACGTCCCGAACTCCTGGCCAGCGTTATCCCGCACTATCACTCAGCGTTGCAGCTGATCAAGGCCAGCGACGCGCCGTTGCTGTGGGCAGGAGCGCACGCCGGTCTGGCCGCGGCTTACCTGACCATGCCGATGGTCGAGGCATCCGGCCAGCTGCGCCTTGGCGTGGCAGCTCAGTCCCTGCGCTCGGCTCTGACGGTCTACACCCGTGAAGAGCATCCGCAGGAATGGGCAAGTGTGCAGCTCAATCTGGCGAACTCACTCGTGTACACACCGTCACGTCACCATAAGGAGAACCTCGTCGAGGCGGTCGAACTCTATGAGGCCGTTCTGGCGACCCGCGACCGGGAAGACGATCCACTGGGCCGTGCCAGGGTGCTCGCCAACCAGGGCAACGTCCTGGCGCACCTCGGGGTGTTCGACGATGCCAAGGCGAAGTTGTACGAGGCGCGGTTCCTCTTCGAAGAACTCGGCGACAACGATTCGGTGCGCGCCGTGCGGGGCGTGCTCGACGAAATCGCCCGCCAGCGTGTGCTTTCCACTGATGAAGCCGGGAGGCAGTAATGTCCACAGCCGTTTCTGAGGTCGCACAGCCTCGTCCAACCGCCGAGGCGCCGCGTGATCTTAGCTTCGAAGAGCTCGCGAAGCGGGTCGACGAGGCCACGGGTGCGTTGCAGAAGCTCGACCCGTCGGCGCGCGCGGTCGCCGAGGAACTCAAGGGTGCCATCGAGGCGATCCACCGGGCCGGGCTTGTGACGATCGTTCGCAGCATGCGGGCGGACGAGGCCGCCCGGCGAGTGCTCTTCGACCTCGTCGACGACCCGGTTGTGCACCTGCTGCTTTCCCTGCACGAGATCGTCCGGCCGGACCCGATGACACAGGCCACCAAGGCGCTTCACGCGGTGCGGCCCCAACTGCAGGGCCATGGTGGTGACGTCACGCTGGTGCGCATCGAGGATGGAACCGCGTTCGTCCGCCTGCAGGGTGCCTGCAATGGGTGCTCGATGTCGTCGGTGACGCTGCGAAACCTGGTGGAGAAGGCGCTCGTCGCGAGTGTCTCCTCAGTTACTGGGGTGCAGGTGTTGCCCAACGAGCCTGAGCCGACACTGATTTCGCCGGACTCCTTGTTTTCCTCCCGTCATCCCGTCGAGGAGGGCTGGGCGCAAGCCGGGCCTGCCGCCGACGTGCCCGCTGGTGATCTCACTGTGTTTGAACTGAGCTCACCGAACACCGGGCAGCAGGTCTCGGTGCTAGTGGTCAACCTGAGTCAGCAACTGAGCGCGTACGTCAACGAATGCGCCCATGAGGCTTTGCCTTTGGACAATGCCGTGCTCGACACCGCCAACGGCACGCTAACGTGTCCATGGCACGGCTTCTGCTACGACGCCGCGTCCGGGGAATGCCTGTCTTCACCGGCGGCGCAACTCGAGCAGTTGCCTCTGCGTATCGACGGCGGACAGATCTGGATCCGGGTCGGCACATGACCGGTCTGACCGTACGGGCCAGCGTGCTGCCACGGCCACCACGCATCGACTCCCCCACCGGCGTCGACCATTCCGATGGTTGGGTTCCGCAGGTGTGGCTAGGCGCACCCGCGCCGGGCGGCCTGGCACTGCCGCCGGCGAACCCCACCATGGCGTGGATGTACTCCCCGCGCGGAGTGTTCTTCGACGAGCAGCATCTCGTGGTGGCCGACTCGGGCAACCATCGGGTGCTGATCTGGCACGGCTTACCCACCCGTGACGAACAGCCCGCCGACGTGGTGCTCGGACAACCTGATGGGACCACAGAGGGGCACGGCGCGGCCGGACGCGGCCCGGAGAACGGGATGAACCTGCCCACCGGTGTCCTCGTGGACAACGGGCGGCTCATCGTCGCCGATGCCTGGCATCACCGCATCCTGGTGTGGAATACGGTGCCCGAAACAAGCTCGGTCCCACCCGATCTGGTGCTCGGGCAACCCGACGGCTCAGCGGTCGACCCGAACTCCGGAGGCGAGTGTTCGGCGGCATCGCTGTACTGGCCGTTCGGCGTCGCGATCGTCGGCTCGACGTTCTGGGTCGCAGACACCGGCAACCGGCGCGTGCTCGGCTGGGACGGCGGGCTGCCCGAACCCGGCAGGCCCGCCGATATCGTGCTCGGCCAGCCCGACGGTTCCAGTCGCGAAGAGAACCGAGGACAGCAGGTCGGCCCGGCCAGTTTCCGGTGGCCTCACAGCATCACCGGCAGCGACGATCTGCTGCTCGTGGCGGATGCGGGTGATCACCGGCTGCTGGGCTGGTCACCGCTACCCGACGGCGATCGCCCCGCCGATCGACTACTCGGTCAGCCCGACTTCTTCACCGCACGTGAATGGCCCTACGGACCGCACCGCGGGGACCGGTTCCGGTTCCCCTACGCCGCAAGCATGGACAGTAACGGCCACGACGGTCACCGGCTTGCGATCGCCGACACCGCCAACAACCGCGTACTGCTCTGGGACGAACAATCCGCCGGCGGAGAGCCTGCCGACCACGTCCTGGCCCAACCGACGTTCGAGGCCAACGGCGAAAACCGCTGGAGCGCCGTCACACACGATTCACTCTGCTGGCCCTACGGGATCTGGCTGCGCGGTGACCGCCTGGTGGTCGCGGACTCGGGCAACAACCGGGTCGTCGTATGGCGCCGCCCATGATCCACGCACCGGCGTCCGTTGCACTCGAGCCGTCACAACGGCGCCGATTCACCGTGACCGGAGTAGTCCAGGGAGTGGGCTTCCGGCCCTTCGTCCACCGAGTGGCCACCGAACTGGGATTGTCCGGTTTCGTCGGTAACGACTCGGCGGCCGTCTTCATCGAGGTCGAGGGCATGCCATCGGCGGTCATCGCGTTCGGCGACCGTCTCCTCGCCGACGCACCACCACTGGCGGTGATCAGCGACGTGTCCTGGACCGAACTCACAGCACAGTCCGCTGAGCGCAACGGTTTTCACATCGTCGCCAGCCGCACCGCTGACGCTGCAACCACCCCCATTCCGGCCGACATCGCGGTCTGCGACGACTGCATAACCGAACTCTTCGATCCGTCTAACCGGCGCTACCGGCACCCCTTTGTCACCTGCACCAACTGTGGTCCACGTTTCACGATCATCCGCGGACTCCCGTACGACCGGCCCGCGACCACCATGGCGAACTTCGCCATGTGCGATCGCTGTGCCGCCGAATACCACGACCCGGCCAACCGCCGGTTCCACGCGCAGCCCATCGCGTGCCGCGACTGCGGGCCGTCATTATGGTTCACCGGCAGCGACGTTCACATGGCCACCAGCGACGCGGCACTGGCGGCCACTCAGCAGGCATTGGCCGACGGCGCCATCGTCGGCATTAAAGGCATCGGCGGCTATCACCTCGCCTGTGCCGTCGACAACCCCGCCGCCGTCGCGGAATTGCGACAGCGAAAAACTCGTCGCGGCAAGCCCTTTGCCGTCATGGTGGGCGACCTCGACGCCGCCCGTCGTTACGCCGAACTCAACGACGCCGAGGCAGCGATCCTGTCCAGCCCGGCCCGGCCGGTCGTGCTGCTGCGACGCAGAAACGACGCCCGGGTCGCCGCCGAGGTGGCGCCCGGTAACCCGCTCATCGGCGTGATGCTGCCGTATTCACCGATCCACCACCTGTTGTTCGCGGCCGTACCCGGGTCGAAGACCAGCCCACCCCAAGCCATTGTTTTAACCAGTGCCAACCTCTCGCGACGAACCGATCTGCTACACCGACGACGACGCTGCCAAGCGGCTGCCCGCACTCGCCGACGTGCTGCTCGACCACAACCGGCCGATCCACGTGCCATGCGACGACTCCGTGGTGCGGGTCCTCAGCGATGGCGAAGTAGGTCGGGAGCTGCCGATCCGCCGCTCCCGGGGTTACGCACCGCTGCCCGTCGATCTCGGCATGGACAGCCCACCGGTGCTTGCGGTTGGCGGGGAGCTCAAGAACACGTTCTGCCTGACCGATGGTCGACGCGCATACTGCTCGTCGCACATCGGCGACATGGGCACCGTCGCCACGCTGAAGGCGTTCACCCACTCGGTACGGCAGCTGTGCGAGATGCGGGGACAGCCTGCACGCCTGGCCGCCGACCTGCATCCCCGCTATGTGACGCGAAACTGGGCCGAGCACAACACCGGTGACCGTCCGCTCGATCTCATCCAGCACCATCATGCCCACGTGGTGTCGCTGCTGGCCGAACACGGAATGTTGGGTGCACCCATCATCGGCGTGGCGTTCGACGGCACCGGTTACGGGTGCGACGACACCGTGTGGGGCGGCGAAATCCTGCGGCTCGGCCGAGCCAGCCATCGCTTCACTCGGGTCGGGCATCTCGCCGAGGTGCTGTTGGCCGGTGGCGACGCCGCGGTGCGCAACCCATGGCGGATGGCGCTGGCGCACCTCTGGCACGCTCGCGTGCCGTGGACGGCCGATTTGGCTCCATTCCGGGCTGCCACCGCTGCCGAATTACGGTTGCTGCGAACTCAATTCGCCACGGGCCGCGGCTGCGCGACGACGACCAGCATGGGTCGGCTCTTTGACGCGGTGGCCTCACTGCTCGACGTGCGCCAGCACATCGATTACGAGGGACAGGCCGCCATCGAGCTCGAGGTACTGGCGGCATCCGCCGACGACGGCTCAGCCGCAGTCCCGTTGCGCATGGACGTCGGCGCCGACGGGATCATCGATCCCACTTCGATGATCGTGGCCCTGGTCGCCGCATTGCGGGACGGTTCCGATCCGGCCCAGCTGGCCGCGGCGTTCCACCGCGCCGTCGCGGTGGCCGTCGCAGAGGTGGTCAGCCAGGTCGCGGACGACACACGCACGGTCGGATTGACCGGCGGCGTGTTCCAGAATGTGTTGCTGCTCAGCCAATGCCGCCAGCTACTCGAGGATGCGGGTTTCACGGTGCTCACTCACCGCCTCGTTCCTCCCAACGACGGCGGGCTGGCACTGGGGCAGGCCGCGATATCGACGCTGAAGGCGCTGGAGGAATCCGGCGTCGACCAAACAACGGGAAGGACCACAAAATGTGTTTAGGGATTCCCGGCCGCATCACCGAGATCTGGGATGTGCCCGCCGGTGGACGCTTCGCCACGGTCTCGTTCGGCGACCAGGTCAAAACCGCATGCCTGGCTTATCTGCCCGACCTGGCGATCGGCGATTACACCATCATGCACGCCGGTTTCGCGCTCACCCGCATCGACGAGGAGTCGGCCCGGCTGACGCTGGCGACGATGCGCGAATACGGCGTCTTCGGTGACCAGGAGGCGGTGTCGTGACCGCGCCGACGCGCCCTCCGATGGCGCCGGAGCTGGCAGCAGACCTTGCGACAGCCTCTTTGGCACTGGCGCAACGGTTCTCAACCGGTGCAACCATGTGGTGCATCGCGCCCACCTTCACACCGCACGCACACCACATAGCGGTCGAATTCGTTCACCCGGTGATCGTCGGTAAACGGGCCCTGCCCGCCGTGGCGCTGACCGGGCCAGGCCTCGTCGGTCAAGTGCGGGTGTCGGCCCGCGCCGGCGACGTGGTGATTGCCGTTGCCGGCGCTGCCGATCACGATGTCCGCGGAGTCATGCGGCGCGCCGCGGCATGGGGCATCACAACTATCTGGATCGGCAACGGCGACCGCCCCGCACCGGGCGCCGCCGACCATGTGCTCTGGCTTGACGACCCCGATCCACGGCTGCCTGCCACCGGCGACTTTGTCTTGATGTACCACCTGCTCTGGGAGCTGACCCATGTGTGCTTTGAGCACCCGGGGCTGTTGACGCCGTCGGGCCAGGACTGCAGCGAGGAAGTATGCATCACCTGCAGCGACGAAGGCCGGCCAGCCGAGGTCCTTTCGACCGCGACGGATGGAACGGCATCGGTGCGCACCGCACAGGGCACCGAGAGTGTCGTAACAGCTCTCACCGGCCCGCTGTCCCCCGGTGATCTTGTTCTCGTGCATGCCGGCATCGCGATCAGCACGCTGGGTGAGGAGTAAACGATGAACCAACATCGTCTCGACGAAGCGACCAACTTCCTGTACCCGTTCATCGACGGCAATGAAAGCGATGCCGGCGCGCTACTCACCGATCTGACCAGGTCCGCGCTGGCCAAGGCCGCCGAAAGCGCTGCGCTGCGCCGAGCCACACTTGAATCCTGCGCCGAACTCATCAGCGGAGCGGGGGCGGAGATGGCACGCCGGTTCAGCGCTGGAGGCAGACTCTTTACCTTCGGCAACGGTGGAAGCTCCACAGACGCAAGCACTTTGGCCGCTCTGTTCGCACAGCCACCAACGCGAGAGCCGCTGCCGGCGTGGTCATTGACAGCCGACGAGGCGGTGTTGACCGCACTGGGCAACGACGTCGGCTTCGATCTGGTGTTCGCCCGCCAGCTGATCGCCAGGGCCCGCGCAGGCGACATTGCCGTAGCGATGTCAACCAGCGGCAACTCGGCCGATTTGGTCCTGGGGTTGCGGGAGGCCCACAACCGCGGCATGTACACGATCGGGTTCGCCGGATACGACGGCGGCGCCTTCGTCGTCAACCCGGACGTGGACGTGTGCTTTGTCGTCCGGTCTCAGAGCGTGCACCGAATCCAGGAGTCGCAGGCGCTGTTGGCATATGAGCTGTGGGCCACGGTACAAGCGGAAATGGGTCTGCGATGAGCGAACATGTCACCGAATACTTGGCCTCCGGCCCGTCGTTTCGCGAGGGCCAGGTCATCGAACGCATCGAGACGTTCCGCAAGCGACGGCCCAGGCTGCGCGACACCGTCGTTACGCTCGCCCACGGTGCGGGCGGCAAAGCGTCGGCCGCGTTGGTCGATGCCGTGTTCATCGAGGCGTTCCGAAATCCGCACCTGGAGTCGCTCGGCGACGGGGCCGTCATCGCCTTGCCCGGTGGCCAGCGAATGGCGATGTCCACCGATTCCTTTGTCGTACAACCGTTGCGCTTCCCCGGCGGTTCGATCGGACACCTCGCAGTGCACGGCACGGTCAATGACCTCGCGATGGCCGGCGCGGTGCCGTCTTGGATCACGGCGGCATTCGTTCTCGAAGAAGGCTTTCCGATCGACGAACTGAGTGAGATCGTCGCCGACATGGCCGCGGCCGCACTGGCCGCCGATGTTCAGATCGTCACCGGCGACACCAAGGTCGTCCCCAAGGGGGCGGCCGATGGCATGTTCATCACTACCGCCGGAGCCGGCATGGTCCCTTCGGGTCGCGACTTGTCCCCGCAGAAGGTGCGTCCCGGTGACAAGGTTCTGGTCTCCGGAACGATCGGTGACCACGGCATGGCGGTGATGCTGGCCCGCGGTGATCTGGCGATCGAGGCCGACATCCGCTCCGATACCGCAGCGGTCAGCGGGCTGGTGGAACGCTTACTCAAAGCGGCCCCGTCGACTCGGTGGATGCGGGATCCCACCCGCGGCGGTGTGGGCACGGTATGCAATGAGCTGGCGCAGGCCTGTGGCCTGGCGGTGGTACTCGAGGAGAACTGCCTACCGGTGGGCCCCGAGGTCGCCGGAGCATGCGAAATGCTGGGAATCGACCCGCTTTACGTCGCCAACGAGGGCAAGTTCCTCGCTGTCGTCGACCCGTCCGAGGCGGAAGACGCAATCGTCGCGCTTCGTTCCCACCCCCGCGGGCGCGACGCTGTCGAAATCGGACATATCGCCGACGAACCAGCCGCCACCGTAGTACTGCGTACCGCGTTCGGCGGCACCCGCATCGTCGACATGCTCGTCGGCGACCCACTGCCCCGCATCTGCTGAGAGAGGACATCATATGTGCCTGGGAATCCCCGGACGGATCGTCGAGATCACCGACGCCGGCAACTGCCTCGCCAAGGTCGACGTCAGCGGAGTGCGCAGGATCATCAGCGTGCGGCTGCTCGAAAAGGACATGCCAATGCCGGACGAGTGGGTGCTGGTGCACGTCGGCTTTGCAATGGCCAAGATTGACGAATCGGAGGCGCTGCTGACACTGGCGGCAGTCAAGAGGCTTGGCGAAACCTATTCCCAAGAAATTGAAGCGTTCGACTCGTCGTCGATCATCTGATCTGGAGACAAACGATGCGATTTGTAGACGAATTCCGTGATCCTGCGGCAGCGCGAAAGCTGTTGGCCGCCATCAACGTATTGGCCCGTGCGGGCGCCCCGGACGAGCATTTCAAGTTCATGGAAGTGTGCGGCGGGCACACCCATACGATCTACCGGCACGGCATCGAACACCTGCTGCCGGAGAATGTCGAACTGGTGCACGGTCCCGGCTGCCCGGTGTGCGTGATCCCGATGGGCAGAGTGGACGACGCGATCTGGCTGGCGCGCCAACCGGATGTCATCTTCACGTGCTTCGGCGACATGATGCGGGTTCCCGGCTCGAACGGCAGCCTTCTGGACGCCAAGGCCGGTGGCGCCGACGTGCGGTTCGTCTACTCGCCGCTCGATGCGCTGAAGATCGCGGTCGACAACCCCGGCAAGCAGATCGTGTTCTTCGCCATCGGGTTCGAAACCACTGCCCCCTCAACGGCAGTCACGCTGGTGCGGGCACGCGAGCTTGAGATCAAGAACTTCACAGTGTTCTGCAATCATGTGACGATCGTGCCGCCGATCAAGGCGATTCTGGAATCGCCAGACCTGCGGCTTTCCGGCTTCCTGGGGCCGGGCCACGTCTCTACCGTCGTCGGCAACCGACCGTACCGTTTCGTGCCCGATGTCTATGGTAAACCGTTGGTGGTGGCCGGCTTTGAGCCGCTCGACATTCTGGCTTCGATCGCGATGCTGCTGCGGCAGCTACGCGAAGGACGCTGCGAAGTCGAGAATCAGTATTCTCGGGTGGTCCACGAAGAAGGCAACCCGGCGGCACTGGCGTTGATGGCCGAGGTGTTCGCGCTGCGGCCGCATTTTGAGTGGCGTGGACTGGGATTCATTTCACAGAGCGCGCTGAGGCTTCGTGACGAACTGGCGGGCTTCGATGCCGAGCAGCGGTTCGCAATGCCGGGGGTGAGGGTGGCCGACCCGAAGGCCTGCCAGTGCGGTGAGGTGCTCAAAGGTGTTCTCAAACCATGGGAATGCAAGGTTTTCGGCACCGCGTGCACACCGGAGACGCCGATCGGTACCTGCATGGTTTCCCCTGAGGGCGCGTGCGCGGCGTATTACAACTTCGGCAGACTGCACCGCGACGCCGCCACACTGATCGGTCAAGGCGCACGGGCATGACCGCCGCGAACATCACCGACACCCGCGGTGCGGAGATGTTCGCGCGCTACGCCCATGCCCCGAACCAGCTCGGATACTGCGGGCCTACCGGCTCCTCCACGCTCTTGGACGGTCCGCGGGACCGGATTGAGACGGCGGCCAGGCAGTTCACCGGTGCGTGGCCGTATCTGCAGGTGTTGTCACGAATGACGGGAATCGCTGATCCGCTCGACTATCGCATCGTCGAATCGTATTGGCACGGCGGCGGGATTGGTGCCGGGCTGAACTGTGAGGCATTCACCGCCGAGCTGCTGTCGGTCATCGGCCCACAGGCCGGCCATTACTGGAACCACCTCACCTTCGACCTCGCCGACGAGGCTGCACCCGACCACTGCTTCCACGTGTTCGCTGTCTACCCATGGTCACGATTGCTCGGAAAGGGCTCAGACGAACATCCGTTGTTTGTCCTCGACAACTGCCGAATATCGTGGGGCACAGTATTGGCGACAGATGACGTGACTGCCGTCGTCCAGTCACAGAACCTGTGTTGGAACGGCTCGGCGTTGTCGCTGTCATCACCGCAGACTCGCAGAGTCGAGACGCGCACCGGAGGGAGTCGGAACGTCGCCGTTGGGCCAGGTGATCTCGTCGCGCTGCACTGGGGGCGAGTCTGCGATCGGCTCACGCCCGACCAGGTGGCGACGCTGAAAGACAGCACCGACCGGCAACTACTAGCCACCAGTCGCAGGCTGCGCGCCCAGACGCCATGAGGCCGCGAATCATTCAGACCGACGGGCAGATCGGTTTCTACTGGGCGACACCGGATGGTGTCTGCACCACACTGCCCGACCTCGTCGCCGGCGACGAGGAACCTGATCGGTTGGTGGCGACCCATCTCGAGGCACTCGACGATGCATTGATCATCGCCGCCGGCCAGTTCGGCGACCTGCTCGGCGGCGGCAAACACCCTGATCTGGTTGAACGCGACGAGCTGGTCGCCCTGCACCGCTGTCTGGACCTCTTGGTGCGCGATTACGCAGCTGCCGGCGAGATCACCGGGATCGTCCCCGATCTGCGGGCGGGCAAGATCATCGGTACCGCCGCCCTGTTCTCGATCCGCGCGCGTTTCCCCGTCGGCCTACTCGGCCCGGCGCCGTTTGACGGTGAACTCGACGAACCGTCCCTCGGAGTCGTCAGCGGATTCGGGCAGATGGTGCTCGTCGATCCGGAAAAGCCGTGGAAGGGCGGTCGATGGATCCTCGAATCGGAATCCGGCCAACGCTATCCACTGACCCTTTCGACGATGTTGTTCGACAGCTCCGGGGTTAACAAGGACTCCGCCCGGCGCGAACACCGCGAGGCGATCGAAGCATGCGTCGCGAGCGCGACTTCGGAGGAGGCCGATCCCTTCACCGTTGCCTGCGCGCTCGACTGGCTGCTCTACGACTGGCTGATGGCCCACCGCGAGGATCCCGACAGCGCAGCGATCCAGATCCCGAAAGGCCAGGAGTCCGACGCGGAAATGATTGTGCAGGCGGCAGGCGCATCCGTGCGCGCCCGTGCCCGAATCGACCCCGGACTCTTATCACCGATCCGCACCGCCTGAGCCAGACACCGCGCTGCTCGGGCGCTCATCATGTGCGCGCATTGACAGTCCGGGCGTCAGAATGCCACAGTGTTTGATCGAGTGATCAAATTTGGCTGTCTATTGAGTGGGGTGGATATGGCAGGGCGTGTCGAAGGCAAGGTCGCGTTCATTACAGGCGCGGCGCGTGGACAGGGCCGCAGCCACGCGGTGAGGCTGGCGCAAGAGGGCGCCGACATCATCGCGATCGACATCTGCAAGCCGATCAGTCGCAGCTAGCGAGATCCCCGCCTCCACGCCGGATGACTTGGCGCAGACCGCAGATCTGGTCAAGGCGCAGAATCGCCGCATCGTGACGGCCGAAGTCGACGTGCGCGACTACGCCGCCGTGAAAGCCGTCGTGGACAGCGGTGTCGAACAATTGGGCCGCCTCGACATCATCGTCGCCAACGCGGGCATCGGCAACGGTGGCAACACGCTGGACAAGACCAGTGAGCACGACTGGCAGGACATGATCGACGTCAACCTGGGCGGAGTGTGGAAGACCGTCAAAGCGGGTGTGCCACATCTACTTTCGGGCGGTCGCGGTGGCTCGATCATCCTGACCAGTTCCGTCGGAGGGCTCAAGGCGTACCCGCACACCGGACATTACATCGCGGCGAAACACGGTGTGGTGGGCCTGATGCGGACCTTCGCCGTCGAGCTTGGCCAGCACTCGATCCGCGTCAACACCGTTCATCCCACCAATGTGAACACCCCGATGTTCATGAACGAGGGAACGATGAAGCTGTTCCGCCCCGACCTGGAAAACCCTGGTCCCGACGACCTTGCGCCCGTCGCGCAGTTCATGCATGTGCTGCCGGTCGGCTGGGTCGAGCCCGTCGACATCAGCAATGCCGTGCTGTTCCTGGCCTCCGAGGAAGCGCGCTACGTCACCGGGCTCACGTTGACGGTCGACGCGGGCAGCATGCTGAAGTAGCTCACGTCCCGTCGGACGCTGACAGGGCGTTGAAGTGGCTCAAATAGCGTTGGACAAATGCCTGCAATTCCTGGTGGCCGTCGGTGAATCCGATGGCACTCTCGTTGCCGATGCTTCGTCCCATCTGCGCTATCAACATCGACACGACGACCGGTGGATACTCCTCGAGGTCGACACCGTGGGTCCGCAACGCGACCGTCACGGCAGCGGTTTCGATGTCGCGAACTCGCGCCGCGTATGCCTTCAGTTCGGCGCCGATCGCCTTGCGGTGGTTGGCCAGTGCCATGAACTCGGTGTAGAGACCCGTCAGGCGGGAATCCGTGTTGACCATCCACAACGTCCGCAACGGGTCATCGTCGGCGACCGCCGCGCGCATCCTGGCCAGCCAGACCTCTGCGCCCTCCCTCAACACGGCAATGAACAGATCGTCCATAGTCGGGAAGTAGTAGTAGACCAGCGCCGACCGGACGCCGGCCACTGCGGCCACGCGTCGCGACGTCGCGGCGGCGTAGCCCTCGTCGCGCATGATTTGAGCGGTCGCCTCCATAAGTCGCCGCCGCGCACCCGTATCTCTAGCGGGCGCCTTGCCGGGAGCAGCCATCTACCGTGCCCTCCAATCGGCGTTAGCGGTAATGCGTTCAGCATCGCTTGACCGCCCGTCGCAAAGCGTGTTAAGCATGACTCATCCTAGCAATTTGATCGATCGATCAAAGTCTGGAGCTACAGTGTGGCGGAGCAGTGAGATGAAAGGCCGACAATCCCGATGACCGATCTGGCGTCAGTTGACTATTTCTCCGACCAAATCGTCGCGCAGAATCCCTACGAGTACCTCGAATACCTGCGCGGCCAGGGGCCCGTCGTACGGGAACCGCACCACGGCGTGGTTGCCGTCACGGGCTATGCCGAGGTCATGGCGGCCTTCAAAGACACCGACGCCTTCTCGGCGGTCAACGCGATCGGCGGCCCTTTCCCTCCGTTGCCATTCGAGCCCGAGGGTGACGACATCACCGCTCAGATCGAGGCGCACCGCCACATGTTCCCGATCAACGAGCACTTGGTCGTCATGGATCCGCCGGCCCACACCCGCGCGCGGTCTCTGTTGAGCAAGTTGTTGACGCCGAAGCGGCTCAAGGAGAACGAGGACTTCATGTGGCAGCTGGTTGATCGCCAGCTCGACGAGTTCATCGCCAACGGCCGCTGCGAGTTCTTGTCCGAATACGCAAGACCGTTCGCCACATTGGCGATCACCGACCTGCTCGGTGTACCCGAGGAAGATCGCGACGAGATTCGCGAGGCGCTTGGCGCCGGGCAACCGAAGGGTGGAGTAGGCGCTCTGGACGGCGAACCGGTGGGCCTCAACCCGCTGCAGTACCTGGATGACAAGTTCAGTGCCTACCTGGCAGAGCGGCGCCGCGAACCGCGCGACGATGTGCTGACCATCATGGCAACCGCGACATACCCCGATGGCTCGACACCGGAACTGATCGAAGTTGTCCACCCCGCGACGTTCTTGTTCGCGGCGGGACAGGAGACCGTCACCAAGCTCCTCAGCTCCGCGGTACAGGTGCTGGGCGAGCGGCCGGATCTTCAGAAGTTGGTGCGTGACAACCGCAAACTCGTCGGCCCGTTCATCGAGGAATCGCTGCGCACCCAAAGCCCGACCAAAGTGGATTTCCGCCTGGCGCGCAAGACCACAACCCTTGGCGGTGTGCATATTCCGGCGGGGACGGTGGTGATGTTGTGCCTCGGCGCCGCCAACCGCGATCCCCGCAAGTTCGAGGATCCGCACGAATTCCGGTTGGACCGCAAGAATGTTCGCGAGCACATCGCGTTCGGCCGCGGCATCCATACCTGTGCCGGGGCTCCGCTCGCACGCGTGGAAGGCGTCATCACCCTCAACCGCCTCCTCGACCGGATGCGCGACATCACCATCAACGAAGCCGTCCACGGGCCGGCCGATGACCGTCACTACACCTACGAGCCGACCTTCCTGCTGCGTGGACTTACCGAACTACATGTCGAGTTCACCCCGACCGGGTGAACGGTCAGTCGGCGTCGCGCAGTAGGGCGACGTCGGACACCAACCGGATATGGTCGGCCATCGCCTGCGACGCCTCTTGTGGGTCTTGCTTGCGCACCGCGTCGGCGATGCGGCGATGGCCTTCGAGCGAGGCCCGCGGTCGATCCTCCTGCGACAGCGATTCGATGCGGGTTTCCTTGATCAGACCGGAGATCTCGTGCATCAGCTTGGCCAGCAGCGACGAGTGCGCCGCGGCGGTGATGGCCTCGTGGAACATCTCGTCGCCCACGACGCCGCGCTCCCCCGCGTCGACTTCCGCCTCCATCTTTTCGATCGCCGCATCGATCGCGGCCATCTCGGCATCCGAGCGCCGCGCGGCAGCCAAGCCGACGAGCTTCACCTCCAGGGCTTCGCGGGCCTCGATGATGTCGGGGATTCGATCGGCGTGTTCGCGCAGCGCCTTGATGGCGCGGTCTTCGGCCGGGCGCCGGATGAGAATGGCGCCGTCGCCGTGTCGCACTGACAGCACGCCCTGAACCTCGAGCGCCACCAGCGCCTGGCTCAGCGACGCGCGGCTCACTCCCAACTTGGCCGCCAGATCACGCTCGGCGGGCAGGCGATCCCCGGGATCCATCTCGTTGTCGGCGATATACGCGCACAGTTGCTCGACGATGACTTCGTACAGCCGAGGCCGGGCGACAGGCCTGAGTTGCTCTACCACTGACTCACCTACTCTCTCCTCCACAGAATACTCGGGTCGATCGCGCAGCAGGCCGTAAGCGGGGTCACGTCTGATATTGACAGTGACGCCCCTCACTGCTTTACTGGCTAGGCCAGTGCTCCACTGAGTCAGTAAACCGCAGATAGATCCGGAGATCGCGATGCCGCTCGAACTCATTCCGATACTTGCCCTCGTCGCGATGTTCGCGGCCGCCACACTGCTGCCGATCAACATGGGCACGCTCGGTTTCGTCGCCGCGTTCCTGGTCGGCACCCTGGCCGTCGGGATGAATACCGACGACATCATCGCCGGCTTCCCCAGCGACCTCTTCTTGACGCTGGTCGGCGTTACGTATCTGTTCGCGATAGCCCAGAACAACGGCACCGTCGACCTCATGGTCCGCGGTGCCGTAAAACTCGTCCGAGGGCGCGTCGCGTTCATCCCGTGGGTGATGTTCGGGATAACCGGGCTGCTCACCGCGATGGGCGCGCTCGGCCCGGCCGCGGTGGCGATCATCGCGCCGATCGCGCTCGGTTTCGCTCACCGGTACAAGATCAACGCCCTGCTGATGGGCATGATGGTGATTCACGGCGCCCAGGCGGGCGGCTTCTCCCCCATCAGCATTTACGGCGTCACCGTCAACAACATCGTCGCGAAGGCGCAGCTACTGAACAGCCCGCTGGCCCTGTTCCTGGGCAGCCTGTTCTTCAACCTGGGAATCGGCGTGCTGCTGTTCATCTTCCTCGGCGGACGCTCCCTGATCGGTCGCACCGTGCACGACGACGGCGACCCCGACGGCTCGACCGGTGCGTCGCCCCAGCCGGATTCCGTCGGCGGGACGCCGGCGGCCGGCGGCGGCGCGACGGCGACCATCGCGGCGACGCAGACCGAACCCCGCGTCGGCGTCAAGCCGCCGCCGACGAAGTCCGTCACGTACGACCAGGTGCTCACTCTCATCGGGCTTGGTCGCACTCGGCGTGTTCGCGCTGATCCTCGACCTCGACATCGGCTTCGTGTCGATGACGGTCGCGGCGGTCCTCGCGCTGGCATCGCCGCAGGCGCAAAAAGGCGCGGTTTCGCAGATCAGTTGGTCGACGGTGCTGCTGATCGGCGGCGTGTTGACCTTCGTGGGCGTGCTCCAGGAAGCAGGCAGCGTTGAATGGGTCGGCGACGGTGTCGCCAAGATGGGCATGCCGCTGCTGGTCGCGCTCCTGCTCTGCTACCTCGGCGCCATCGTCTCGGCCTTCGCGTCGTCGACCGCCATCCTGGGCGCCACGATTCCGTTGGCCGTGCCGCTGCTGCTCGCCGGCGAGGTGAGCGCGATCGGAGTGGTTGTCGCACTTGCGATCTCGTCGACGATCGTCGACGTCAGCCCGTTCTCCACAAACGGCGCCCTGGTACTCGCCAACGCGCAGGACGTCGACCGCGACAAGTTCTACAAGCAGATCCTCAAGTACAGCGCGCTCGTGGTCGCGATCGGCCCGCTGATCGCGTGGGCGGTGATCGTGCTGCCCGGTTGGCTGTGACGACATCCTGACGATGACGGCCGTCGGCCACACCCCGCAGGTGTGGCCGACGGCCGTCGCTCTGGTAACCGCAGCACGGGCCGGGCTCACACACATTTCTTAAAGACACGCCGTTGACATCTCGGAGCACCACATGATTTCCTGAATTGGCTAGTCCACTAGCTCACTAGCACACCAAGTCACTAAGCCGAAGGTAAGCCAAATGAGCCATAAATTACTCCGCTCCAACCCCGCGAGCGGACCCCTGAGCGGTATGACGGTCGTCGATCTGACCCGGGCCCTGGCCGGTCCGCACGCGGCGATGATGCTCGGTGACCTCGGCGCCAACGTCATCAAAGTGGAAAACCCCGACGGCGGTGACGACACCCGCGGATGGGGGCCACCGTTTGTCGACCCACGGGACGGCGACCGCGAGTCCACGTACTTCCTCTGCACGAACCGCAACAAGAAGTCCGTCACCCTCGACCTCAAGGACGATGCCGGCAAGGCAGCACTGTGGGATCTGATCAGCCGGGCCGACGTACTGATGGAGAACTTCCGGCCCGGTGTACTTGAGCGGCTTGGTTTCTCGCATCAGCGTCTGGCAGAGATCAATCCCCGACTCGTTGTGCTGTCCATCAGCGGATTCGGCCACGACGGCCCGGAAGCCGGGCGCGCCGGCTACGACCAGATCGCCCAGGGCGAAGCCGGGCTGATGTCGGTGACCGGTTCTGGCCCTACCGATGTGCAGCGCGTCGGCGTGCCGATCGCCGATCTGCTGGCCGGCATGTACGGCGCGTTCGGAGTCCTTGCGGCACTGCAGGAACGGGAGCGCACGGGACGCGGCCAGGTGGTGCGGGCGTCGCTGCTCGCCGCGGTGGTCGGCGTGCATGCGTTCCAGGGCACGAAGTGGACCGTCGCGGGCCAGGTCGGCGAGGCCGGGGGTAACCACCATCCGTCGATCTGCCCGTACGGGTTGTTCGACACCGCCGACGGCGCCGTGCAGATCGCGGTGGGCAGCGAAGGACTGTGGAAGCGATTCTGCGAAGGATTCGGCTTCGACGCCGACGCTCAAGGGATGGCATCAAACCCGCGAGCGGGTGGCGAACAGCAAGCGGGTCAACGAGATGGTTCAGGCGCGATTTGCGTTCTACAACACCGACGAGCTACTCGCGAAGCTGGACCGAATCGGCGTGCCGGCCGGGCGTATTCGTTCCATCCGCGAGGTATACGAATGGGAGCAGACCCGCTCTCAGGGCCTGCTCATCGACGTCGATCACGCGACGCTGGGCACCATCACGTTGCCCGGTCCCCCGCTGCGGTTCTTCGACGCAAACGGCACTGAGCGCACGCGTCGCCAACACACTGCGCCGCCCGTACTTGGCGCCGATAACGACCTCATCGTGCCGACATCCCTGGCGGATCACCGATGAGCTCGGCCGAGCGCCCGCGAGACGATTGATGCCCTGGTTGACGAGGGGTCCTGGGCATCGTGGGACGGCGCGCTGCCCGAGGTGCAGGCGAGCAAGGAGTACGCCGACGAACTCGCTTGCGCGCGACGGAAAACCGGCCTCGACGAATCGGTGCTCACCGGCACTGCGACGATACGCGGCCACCGAGTGGCGATGCTGGTGTGCGAGTTCGGCTTTCTCGGCGGCTCCATCGGCGTGGCCGCCGGCCATCGACTCACCATGGCGATCCGCCGGGCCACCGCGGAGCGGCTTCCTTTGCTCGCGCTGCCGACGTCGGGTGGCACGCGCATGCAGGAAGGCACGACGGCGTTCTTACAGATGGTGCGGATCACCGCGGCCGTGACCGACCACAAGGCCGCACGCCTGCCGTATCTCGTCTACCTGCGACACCCGACCACCGGCGGCGTGTTCGCCTCGTGGGGGTCCCTGGGGCATCTGACCTTCGCCGAACCGGGCGCGCTGATCGGCTTCTTGGGTCCGCGGGTGTACGAGGCGCTGTACGGCGGCCCGTTTCCCACCGGCGTGCAAACGTCGGAAAACCTTTACGCCTGCGGTCTTATCGACGCAGTCACTCCCCTTCAGGAACTCGCAGGCATCGTGGACCGCGCGCTGACCATCATCACGCGCTCGCCTCGTCCGACGATCCAGCCCGCACCGGTGCAAGCGGGTTGGTCGGATACGCCGGCGTGGGAGTCGGTGCTGGCCTCGCGCCGCCCGGAGCGGCCAGGCGTACGCGAGCTTCTCCAACACTCCGCCGCTGACGTGTTGGCGCTCAACGGAACCGGGCAGGGCGAGAACGAGCCAGGACTTCTGCTGGCGCTAGCACGATTCGGCGACATGCCGTGCGTGCTGCTCGGTCAGGATCGGCACGGTCAAACCCCCGAGGCGCCGCTCGGCCCGGGAGCGCTTCGACAGGCCCGCCGCGGTATGCGGCTGGCCGCGGAACTGAACCTACCCCTCGTCACTGTGATCGACACCGCAGGCGCCGCGTTGTCCCAGGAAGCCGAGGAAGGAGGCCTGGCCGGCGAGATCGCGCGGTGCATCGCCGAGATGGTTGCACTCGAAGTGCCCACTGTCTCGGTGCTTCTCGGCCAAGGCACCGGCGGCGGAGCACTCGCACTGGTGCCCGCCGATCGCATCCTGTCCGCACAACATGGATGGCTGTCTCCTCTTCCTCCCGAGGGTGCCAGCGCAATCCTGTATCACGACACCAGCCACGCTGCGGACATGGCGGCCAAACAAGGAGTCCGATCCGCGGACCTGCTCGCGCACGGCATCGTCGACCGCGTCATTCCCGAATATCCCGACGCAGCGGCAGAACCCGAGCGATTCTGCCTTCGTGTCGGCGCCTTTCTGCGCGACGAACTGTCGGCACTGCGCAATGCCGACACCGCGCAGAGAATGGCCGCGCGCGTACAGCGATTCGAGCGGATCGGTCACCACAGTCCCACCCTGGCAGTCGCTGGGTAGAGATGGCGACCTTCGGACTCCCCACACTCAACTGACCGGGCCAACCTCGTCATATTGCCGATAGGTGACGGCATGAGCGGGGTGTGGCCGTCTCGCGCCCGCAACTCTTGCCGCACAAGATGCTCGCCGCGGCCCCTCGGCCGATTGAATCAAGCCGTAGGGTACCGCGGCGAGTTGGTCCATGGGCTAGATAAACCCATCGGGGAGAACCCGTTCGATCAGTTTTGACGCTGGTTGTCGGACATCCATCCGCTCTCGACCGCCCGACGGCTCGCGAGTTTCTGACCAAATTCGGCCACCGCTTTACGAATTCGTGTCCATCGTGGTTCTGCCATGTTAGGCACCGCCTTTCGTGTTTGTGGTTGGTACATCTATTCAATCGCACATGCCCATGCCATTTCTGCCTCAGACGCCGTGAGACGGGTCATAACGACCGTGTTCTTTGGCACTATGACACCGGGCTGTGACACGAACCATTCGAAAGATGTAGTCCCACTGGAAATTAGGACTGATGCGTCACACCGACATTGTCAGGAACACGAAGTGTTGACCGAAAAACGTCTGTGCTGAAACAAAGACGCCCGAGCCCTTGCGAACACAGAACAGAGGTAGCCGGAAGTTGTTGAGATGGATCCTTGTTCAACGGGCGCGGTGCGCCAGCCGCTCGGGTTCGCAGACCAGTATGCTTTGGTGATCGAGTTGAATCCAACCGCGATTCACAAACTTTGACAGCGTCTTGTTCACAGTTTCCCGCGAAACCCCGACCAGCTCGGCAAGTTCGGATTGGGTGAGGTTATGCCTGATTCGCAGCGCGCCATCTTCAGGCATGCCGGACCACTTCGCCAGCTGCAGAACATGTTTTGCGATACGGCCTGGGCCGTCCGTACAGGTCATGTCGGTGAGGTCTTCATCATTGCGTCGCGCCCGCCGCGCCAGCAGCCGCAAGAAGAGTTCGGCCACCTCCGGACATCGCCTTATCGCGGCGCGAAAATCCTCGGCGTCAATCGACACGGCCCGCACCATCGTCACCGTGGTAGCGCCGCTGACATGCGCATCACGTTCGGCCACGGCCGGGATGCCGAGCACATCGCACGGGCCCAAGATGGTCAGCAGGGTGCGGCCATCCGGGAGCCGCCGACTCAGTTTGATTGCGCCCGTGGCGACGATGTGCAGCTTGCCTGCTGCATCTCCTGGGGCGTAAATCGGTTCTCCACACGAGAATTCGACCAACCGCAAGTGGTTGGCGAGCGGAGCCAGACTCTGCGGCAAAGTGCTGTCGAGAACGCCAGCTTGCGCCAATACAGCCGATAATTCCGACGCTGCGTCGGAGCGCGCAACGCCGGCGACGACACTATGCCGCTACCGCCTCACCACTGGGTTGTTGTGGCGCCACGGCACGACCGCGAGAGCGGGACAGATTGGACGCTGGGTTTTGACCCCGACGTCGGATCGGTGCTTCGTGCGCCGTCAGCATCGGCTTGGCCTATACCTCTCCGCTAGCAGTCAGCAGGCTGTCCTGGCTACGACCAAATGCACCAAACCACTGCGAACGTGTCATCTCAAGAGTTTACTGATTGACGACGAGCCCGGCAAGAGTTTACTGATAGGCTCAGGAGTCACCGATGATGCCTGGCGGAAATTCAAACGGGACGGCCCGATGACTGGCCGCGCTCGATCGCCGTCCGGTTGCGACCGGCGGCCTCGCGGGGCCGGGTGCGGAGAAGACCGTGTCGCTGGCCCTGCAGGGTGGCGGGGCGCACGGCGCCTTTACCTGGGGCGTGCTCGACGCGCTGCTTGAGGACGGGCGCATCGGCGTCGAAGCGATCGCCGGTGCCAGCGCCGGCGCGATGAACGCCGTGGTGATGGTCCAGGGCTGGCTCGAGGGCGGCATCGACGGGGCACGGCGCGCGCTGGAAACCTTCTGGCGCCGCGCCAGCATCGACGGGTCGCTGTCCCCCATCCAGCGCAGGCTGCTCAGCCGGATGCTCGGCGTGTGGCCCAACCGGGCCTGGACCGATGTCGTCGCCCAAGGCTTCGGTCCGTACCTGACCAATCCGCTCAACATCAATCCGTTGCGCGACGCGATCGACGCGCTCATCGACTTCGACCGGGTGCGCGCCTGCACCGATGTCGAGATCTTCATCAGCGCGACCAACGTGTGGACCGGCAAGGTCGAGATCTTCAACAGAGAAGAACTCACCGCCGATCACCTGATGGCCTCGGCCTGCCTGCCCACCGTCTTCCAAGCCGTCGAAATCGACGGCGTGCCCTACTGGGACGGCGGCTACATGGGCAACCCGGCCCTGTTCCCGCTGTTCTACGAGACGGCCACCGACGACATCGTGCTCGTGCAGATCAACCCGCTGGAGCGCCGGCAGACACCGCGCACCGCGCGCGACATCCACAACCGGCTCAACGAGATCACCTTCAACGGCAATGTGATGCGCGAACTGCGGGCGGTGGCGTTCGTCAAGCAGCTGATCGACGAGGGAAAACTCTCACCCGACGAATACAAGGACGTCCACCTGCACCGCATCGACGGCGGCGGCGCGCTCAACAACTACGAAGCGTCCTCGAAGAGCAAAGCGCAATGGGATTTCTTCCTGCAGCTTCGCGACGCCGGGCGCAGCACCGCCCAAACCTGGCTCGCCCAGCACTACCAAGCGATCGGAGTGCGCGGCACACTCGACCTGCAAAGCGCGCTGCCGTGAGCGTCAATCGCGGGACCGCCAGACACGACCCGCTGCCGACGCAGCGGGGTATGCCTGCCGGGATTCCGGCGGAAGTGGTGGCTGCCGGCTTCGAAGATCCCGAGGAGATCGGGCGCGGCGGGTTCGGCGTTGTGTACCGCTGCAACCAGTCAGCGTTGAACCGCACGGTCGCAGTGAAGGTTCTGACGACTGATCTCGACCCCGACAATATGGAACGGTTCGTGCGCGAGCAGATGGCGATGGGTCAGCTGTCCGGTCATCCCCACATCGTCAACATCTTCCAGGTCGGCACCACCGCCACCGGCCGACCGTACATCGTCATGCAATACCACCCGCACGGGTCGTTGGAAGCCAAGATCCACGAGTCGGGTCCGCTCGACTGGCGCGATGCTCTACACGTCGGGGTGAAGGTGGCCGGCGCGTTGGAGACGGCGCACCGACGGGACACCCTGCATCGCGATGTGAAGCCGGCGAACATCCTGCTCACCGAGTACGGCGAGCCGCAGCTGACCGATTTCGGCATCGCAAGGATCAGCGGCGGATTCGAGACTACGGACGGGCTCATCACCGGTTCGCCGGCCTACACGGCGCCGGAGATTCTGCACGGCCAGCCGCCAGAGGTGACCTCCGATGTCTACAGCCTGGCGTCGACGCTGTTTTGCGTGGGGACGGGGCATGCCGTGTTCGAGCGCCGCGAAGGCGAGCAGCTGGTGGCCCAGTTCTTGCGAATTGCCAAGCATCCGTTGCCGAATCTACGAGACTCGGGCTTGCCGGCCGACTTGTGCGCGGTGATCGAGCAAGCGATGGCCCGCGACCCGCAGGACCGTCCGGCCACCGCGGAGGAGTTCGGCGAGCAGCTGCGTGAGGTGCAGCACCGGCACGGAATCGCGGTCGATGACATGCCTGTGCCCATCGCGGCGTCGTCGACGGCCACGCGGACGTCGACGCAGTCAACGAGCACGCTGCTGCGCGAATATCCTTCGCGGACATTGACGCCGCCGACGCCGACCACTCGGTTCCGCATGCCGGTGTCGACGAAGGCGTTGGTGGACCGCACCCGGTTGATCGAGATCCTTCGCGCCGGACAGGACTCCAAGCTCGCTGTTATTCACGGCCCGACCGGTTTCGGCAAGAGCACACTGGCGGCCCAGTGGGCCAGACTGCGTGCCGCCGACGGGGTGCCGGTGGCATGGCTGACCGTCGGCCATGACGACAACAACGTGGTCTGGTTCCTGTCACATTTGATCGAGGCCATCCGGACAGTGACACCGGCGCTGGCCACTGAACTGGGTGAGCTACTGGCCGAACACGGTGACGAGGCCGAGCGCTACGTGCTGACGTCGCTGATCAACGAGATTGACCAGAGCGGCTCCCGGATGACCCTGGTGATCGACGACTGGCATCAGGTGACCGATCCGGAGACCATCGCGGCGTTGCGCTATCTGCTCGATAACATCTGTGCCGGGCTGACGGTGGTGGTGACCGGACGCAGTCAGGCCGGGCTGCCGATGAGCAGAATGCGGATGCAAGACGAACTCGTCGAAATCGACACAACCGCACTGCGTTTCGATACCGCTGAAGCGGAGAGATTCCTGATCGACCTGAGTGGGTTGGACCTGGATCGCAGCGACGTCGAGGAGCTCACCGCCAAGACCGACGGCTGGGTCGCGGCATTGCAGCTGGCATCACTGTCGCTGCGCGGCTCGCAGGATCCGGCGCGATTGATCGACACGATGACCGGTCACCACCATGCGATCAGCGGGTTCCTCGCCGAGAACGTACTCGACACGCTGGAACCGTCGATGCTGGACTTCCTGCTGGCCACCTCGATCACCGAGCGCATGTGCGGTGAGCTGGCGTCCGCGCTGTCTGGCGTGCCCGACGGGCAGGCGATGCTCGAGCAGGTCGAGGAACGCGACCTGTTCCTGCGCCGCGCCGACGAGCAGTGGTTCCGCTATTACCAGCTGTTTCGCGGGTTCCTGCGGCACCGGTTGGAGCGTGAACAGCCGGCGCGGGTCGCCGAGTTGCACCGCACCGCCTCGGCGTGGTTTGCCGAGCGCCGCATGGTCAGCGAAGCGGTCGATCACGCGCTGGCCGCCGGTGATGAGCAACGGGCAGTCAAGATTGTCGAGAATGACGGCATTCATCTGGTGGCGAACTCACAGATGGCAACGCTGATCGGCTTGGTGGGCAGACTGCCGTCGGCAGCCGTGCAGTCGCATCCCAGGCTGCAGTTGGCACTGGCATGGGCCAACATCATCCTGCACCGGATCCCGGTCGCGGTAAACGCGTTGGCACTGATGGAATCGACGCTGACGACGTCGGGCCTGCGCGACGAGGAGATCGCCGATGTGCGGGCGGAGGCCGGCGTGGTGCGCGGCCTGGTGGCGTTGCGCTCCGACCGATTGGCTGGCATCGACGAGCACATCGCTCCAGCCCTGGCGCGAGCCGACCGGCTGCACCCGTTCGCCGTGGCGTTGGCCGCCAATGTGGCGACGTTCGCGGCTGCGTACCGCTTTGACCTCGCTGAGGTCAACCGGTTACAGGCGTGGGCGGCGCCCTTCTACGAACGCAGCCGCGATGCCTTCAGTGTGGTTAATGGCTTGTCCTTCACCGGGATCGGGCACCGGTTGCTGCTCGATATTCCTGCCGCCGAGACTTGCTTCCGCAAGGCCCTCAAGATCGCCAAGCGGTCCGGCGGCAGGTACTCGCACAGTGCCCGGCTGGCCAGCTCGATGCTAGGTGAATTGTTGTATGAGCGAGGCGAACTCGATGAGGCCGAGCGTCTGCTCGACGAGGGCTACAAGATCGGGCCGGAGGGTGGTTCGGTAGATTTCAAGATTGCCCGCTACATAGTTGGTGCCCGGATCAAGGTGCTCCGTGGCGATCGGCAGGCAGCTATCCAAAGGCTCGACGAGGCCGCGAGGGTCGCGCGGACCCTGTCACTGAACCGGCTACGGGCGATGGTGGAGAACGAACGAATCCGCCTGGGACTTCCGCCATTTCCTGATCTCGATGCGCTCCCGCTGACCTCGTATGAGGCGCGCCGCCAATCGGTGGATGCGATCGACGAGATCACCGTGCAATTTGAGGAGGCCACCGCAATCCGGCTGCTCATCGCCGAGGACGACCCAGCGAGTAGCGAACTTGCCTGCCGGTGGGTGCAGGAATGGGTCGACCGGCTGGCGGCTCTCAACCACCCGCAGCCGTTGTTGCGGGCGCGCCGGCTGTTGGCCGCATGCCTCGCCGCAACGGGACGCAGCGACGAGGCAAAGAGGACGCTGGCCACTGTTGCCGCGCAATGCGCTCAACTGGGACTATTCCGCTTTCTCCTTGACAGCGGCCCGTATGTTATGGCCACTCTCGCGGCGCTACGCGAGGATCACGCGTCTGGCCGGTGGCGTTCGGATTGGCCGGATGTTCCAGCCGATTTCCTGGATCGACTGGTCAATGCCGAGGTAGTGCAACGAATTTAAACGGTGGATGTGCTGCTGCTTGGCATATCAAGCATTCGACTGTTATTGTCGTCGGCGAGCCGGATCGCGGAAAACAGGGTTCTCCGTGAGGGCGTCCTAAAGCCTTGGTTAGCAACAGATTACCGCCCTACTGATCGCAGAACGAAGGAGACATCAATGTCTGGACTGTTTTTCGACGACCGGGTCGCTGTCGTCACCGGCGCCGGCCGTGGGCTGGGCAGATCTCATGCTCTGGAACTGGCTCGACGCGGAGCACGCGTGGTGGTCAACGACGTAGGCGGATCGGTCAACGGGGATGGCTCGTCCGTCGATGCCGCACAGGCGGTAGTGGAGGAGATCGTCGCGCTTGGTGGGACCGCGGTCGCGAACCACGACACGGTCGCGACGGCCGCGGGCGGGCAAGCGATCATCGATGCGGCGCTCGAAGCATTCGGTCGCCTGGACATTCTGGTCAACAATGCCGGGATAATCCGGGACAAGGCTTTCCATAAGATGGATGAGCCGATGATCGACGCCGTGATCGACGTGCACCTCAAAGGCGCGCTCTTCGTCAGCCAACCCGCGTTCAAGGTGATGCGCGAATCAAAGTACGGCCGAATCGTCAACACCAGCTCGGCATCTGGCTTGTTCGGCAACTTCGGCCAAGCGAACTACGGAGCGGCCAAGGCCGGAATCGCCGGTCTGACCAGGGTGCTTGCGCTCGAGGGCGCCGCCCATGGGATCGCAGTGAATGCCATTGCCCCGATCGCCGCGACCCGCATGACGGAAGGCATTCTCGGCGACTTGAGCAGCCGTGTGTCGCCTGAATCGGTCAGTCCCGTCGTCGCGTATCTCGCCCACGAGGAGTGCGCCGCGAACGGAAACGTGTACTCGGTCGCCGGCGGTCGCGTCGCGGAGATATTCGTCGCAGAGACTGCCGGGGCGGTGCTCACCGAACTTACTCCGGAAGCGGTTCGCGATCAGCTTGAAGCCATCCAAAACCGGCATCGTTACCATCAGCCTGAGTCCCTTGCTGCCGCAACATCAATCATCGCCGACGCACTGGCGAGCTGACGGGGTGATCCGCGCGCGTCACACGAAGAAGAAGGTGAGTCCGAGCACGACGTAGATGGCGAGTAGTTGCAGGCCTTCGTACCAGGTGGACTCGCCGCGCTGGGTAACCTCGTTGGCGATGATGACCGCCAGGAACACCGCGCCGAGCTCGAACCCGTTGAACACCAAGGCCATCGGGAACGGGCCGATGACAAACGACGCCAGCACCAACACCGGGGCGACGAACAGGGCGATCTGGGCACCCGATCCAACCGCGATGTTCACCGAGATGTCCATCTTGTCGCGGGAGGCGAAATACACTGCCACCCAGTGCTCGGCGGCGTTGCCCACCACCGCGACGACGATGATGCCGACGAAGAACGGGGACAACCCGATCGCCGCCGACGCCTCGGTGATCGAGTGGACCAGAATCTCCGACATCCAGCCCACCGCGGCACCCGCACCTGCCAGCATCAGCACGCTCTTGCGCACCGACCACGGCTCGCCGCCGTGCTCATCTTCGTCGTGGGAAGGGTTGAACAGGTGCGCGTGGGTCTTCAGCGAAAACAACAACCCGGCCGCGTAGGAGGCCAGCAGCACGATGGCCACCCCGACCGATAGCGCCTGCAGGTCGGTGTTGAAAGTCACCGCCTTGGCCGTGGGATCGGGCAGGCCGCCGCCGGCCACCAGCTGAAATATCGCCGGCATCACCAGCGCGACCGTCGCCAGAAGCAGCATGAGCGACTGGGCGGTGGCCGCCCGCAGCTCGAAGCGCTGCCGTTCCCGTTTCCGCCCGCCCACCAGCATCGACACCCCGAGCACCAGCAGGATGTTGCCCAGGATCGACCCGACGAGCGACGCCTTGACCACCTCGTGCAGGCCGGCGCCCAGCGCGAACAGCGCGATGATCAATTCCGGTGCATTACCGAACGTCACATTCAGTAGACCGCCGATGCCGGGGCCCGACCGGGCCGCCAACTCCTCGGTCGCCCGACCCATCAGCGCCGCCGTCGGGATGACTCCGAGCGCCGATGCGGCGAACACCGCCACCGCGTCGGCGTGGAGGAACTCCAGGACGATCGCGACCGGGATCAACGGCACCAGCAGGTATGGCCAGCCCTCCCCCGTCAGCAGAAACGGCCTACCGGGTTCGGTCGGCGGAGCCTCGGGAATCTCAGTCGTTGACATATTGCCCCCTTCGGTGCCCGCTACCGTGACGAAAGGTCAGCTCTTGCTTGAGCCTTCAACCATCAGTAAACTCATTGCCACCGATTTGTGCAATAGTGGAGCATTCGTAGCCGCGACGCACCGCGCGAACGCGCTTGCCGCACAGGGAAGGTTTGAGAAGATGGCGATTTTCCTCAACGAGGCAAGCCGGGTCATCGTTCAGGGCATGACCGGATCCGAGGGCCGAAAGCACACCCAGCGCATGCTCGCGGCGGGTACCACCATCGTCGGCGGCGTCACGCCCGGTAAGGGCGGCCAGAAGGTCGAGTTCGACGGCGCAGCCGTGCCGGTGTTCGATTCCGTGCAGGAGGCGATCGATGAGGCAGGCGCGGACACGTCCGTGGTGTTCGTCCCGCCCAGGTTCGCCAAGGCCGCGGTCATCGAGGCGATCGACGCGGGACTGCCGCTGGCCATCGTGATCACCGAGGGCATCCCGGTGCACGACACAGTCGCCTTCTGGGCGTACAACGTGTCCAACGGCGGGCGAACCCGCATCGTCGGTCCTAACTGCCCCGGAGTGATCAGCCCGGGACAGTCCAACGCCGGGATCATCCCGGCCGACATCACCTCGTCCGGCCGGATCGGCCTGGTGTCGAAGTCGGGGACACTGACCTATCAGATGATGTACGAGCTGCGCGACATCGGTTTCTCCACCTGTGTCGGCATCGGCGGCGACCCGGTCATCGGCACCACGCACATCGACTGCATCCAGGCCTTCGAGGACGACCCCGACACTGACGCCATCGTCATGATCGGCGAGATCGGTGGGGACGCCGAGGAACGCGCCGCCGATTACATCCAGGCCAACATCACCAAACCCGTTGTCGCGTACGTGGCCGGGTTCACGGCCCCTGAGGGCAAGACCATGGGACACGCAGGGGCTATCGTCTCCGGATCTTCCGGCACTGCCAGCGCCAAGAAGGCGGCGCTCGAAGCCGCAGGCGTCAAGGTCGGCAAGACCCCTTCCGAGACAGCCGATTTGGCACACGAAATTGTTCTCAACCAGAAGACGTTGACGGCGTAGATCCGCCCGTCAGCTCCGCCGCGGGAGCAGTGGTGCTGGAGATCGGCCCTGCGAATCAGACCAGCCGGGAGTTGATGTGAGCAGCAAAGATTCGGTGAATTCGTTCGGTGCCCGCGACACGCTGAAGGTGGGCGACAAGTCTTATGAGATGTACCGTCTGGATGCGGTGGCTGGGACGGAGAAGCTGCCGTACAGCCTGAAGGTGCTGGCCGAGAATTTGTTGCGCACCGAGGACGGCGCCAATATCACCCGCGATCACATCGAGGCCATCGCGAACTGGGACCCCTCGGCTGATCCGAGTGTGGAGATTCAGTTCACCCCGGCGCGGGTGATCATGCAGGACTTCACCGGGGTGCCCTGCATCGTGGATTTGGCGACTATGCGGGAGGCGGTCGCCGCGTTGGGTGGGGATCCGGACAAGGTCAACCCGCTGGCCCCGGCGGATCTGGTGATCGATCATTCGGTGATCGCCGATCTGTTCGGCACCGCGAACGCGTTCGAGCGCAATGTGGAGATCGAGTACCAGCGCAACGGCGAGCGCTATCAGTTCCTGCGCTGGGGTCAGGGCGCGTTCAACGACTTCAAGGTGGTACCCCCGGGCACCGGCATCGTGCACCAGGTCAACATCGAGTACCTGGCCAGCGTGGTGATGGAACGCGACGGGGTGGCCTACCCGGACACCTGCGTGGGCACCGACAGCCACACCACGATGGAAAACGGGCTCGGCGTGCTGGGCTGGGGGGTGGGCGGTATCGAGGCCGAGGCCGCCATGCTGGGTCAGCCGGTGTCGATGCTGATCCCGCGGGTGGTCGGGTTCAAACTCTCCGGCGAACGCCCGACCGGGGTGACGGCCACCGATGTGGTGCTCACCGTCACCGAGATGCTGCGTAAACACGGTGTGGTCGGTAAGTTCGTCGAGTTCTACGGCGACGGGGTGGCCGAGGTGCCGCTGGCCAACCGGGCCACGCTGGGCAACATGAGCCCCGAATTCGGCTCCACCGCAGCGATTTTCCCCATCGACCAGGTGACGATCGACTATCTGCGGATGACCGGGCGCAGCGAGGCAGCAACTCGGGTTGGTCGAGGCCTACGCCAAAGCCCAGGGCATGTGGCACGACCCCACCCGCGAGCCCACGTTCTCCGAATACCTCGAGCTGGACCTGTCCGACGTCGTGCCGTCCATCGCCGGGCCCAAACGCCCGCAGGACCGCATCGCGCTCTCGGATGCGAAGTCGGCGTTCCGCAAGGACATTCACAACTACGTCGAGGAAAACATGCCCGTCGAGCATTCCAAGCTCGACGAGGCGGTCGAGGAGAGCTTCCCGGCCAGCGACCCGGCGGTGCTGTCGTTCGACGACAACGACGCCGTCGAGGTGGCCTCGGCGGCGGTGGGCGCCAACGGGCGGCCGAGCACACCGGTGACCGTGCGCTCCGACGAGTATGGCGAGTTCATCCTCGACCACGGCGCGGTGGCGATCGCCGCGATCACCTCCTGCACCAACACGTCCAACCCCGAGGTGATGCTCGGCGCGGCGCTGCTGGCCCGCAACGCGGTCGAGAAGGGCCTGGCTTCCAAGCCGTGGGTCAAGACCACGATGGCGCCGGGCTCCCAGGTCGTCAGCGACTACTACGACAAGGCCGGGCTGTGGCCGTACCTGGAGAAGCTGGGCTTCTACCTGGTCGGCTACGGCTGCACCACGTGCATCGGCAACTCAGGGCCGCTGTCGGATGAGATCAGCACGGCCATCAACGACAACGATCTGTCGGTCGCCGCGGTGCTCTCGGGCAACCGCAACTTCGAGGGCCGCATCAACCCCGACGTGAAGATGAACTACCTCGCGTCGCCGCCGCTGGTGATCGCCTACGCGCTGGCCGGGACCATGGACTTCGACTTCGAGTCCGATTGCCTGGGCACCGACACCGACGGCAACGACGTCTACCTGCGCGACATCTGGCCGACGCAGAACGACATCACCGACACCATCGCCTCGGCGATCAACACCGAGATGTTCACCAAAAACTACGCCGACGTGTTCAAGGGCGACGACCGGTGGCGCAACCTGCCCACCCCGTCCGGCAACACCTTCGAGTGGGACGACAAGTCGACGTATGTGCGCAAGCCGCCGTACTTCGACGGGATGCCACCCCAGCCCGAGCCGGTCACCGATATCACCGGCGCCCGAGTGCTCGCGCTGCTGGGGGATTCGGTGACCACCGACCACATCTCCCCGGCCGGCAGCATCAAGGCCGGCACCCCGGCCGCCCAATACCTCGACGCGCACGGCATCGCCCAGACCGACTACAACTCCTACGGCTCGCGGCGCGGCAACCACGAGGTGATGATCCGCGGCACCTTCGCCAACATCCGGCTTCGCAACCAGTTGCTCGATGACGTGTCCGGCGGCTACACCCGCGACTTCACCCAGGGCGGCGAGCAGGCGTTCATCTATGACGCCGCGCAAAACTATGCCGCCCAAAACATTCCGCTGGTCGTGCTGGGCGGCAAGGAGTACGGCTCGGGCTCCTCGCGGGACTGGGCGGCCAAAGGCACCAGCCTGCTGGGTGTGCGCGCGGTGATCACCGAGTCCTTCGAACGCATCCACCGCTCCAACCTGATCGGCATGGGCGTCATCCCCCTGCAATTCCCCGAAGGCCAATCCGCGGCGAGCCTCAAACTGGACGGCACCGAAACCTTCGACATCACCGGCATCACCGCGCTCAACAACGGCAAAACCCCGAAGACCGTGCACGTCACCGCCACCAAACAAGACGGCACCAAAACCGAATTCGACGCCGTCGTCCGCATCGACACCCCCGGCGAAGCCGACTACTACCGCAACGGCGGCATCCTGCAATACGTCCTCCGCAACATGCTCAAGTCGTAGCGCGCACGCTCGTGGCCGCGCGAGTGTGCGCAAAATGCCGCCGAAAAGCGGCGTGTCGGCCAACAAACGCGCACGCTCGCCGCGGAGGGCAGAAGCTAGCTGAATGCCTCGTCGAGGATCTCCTGCTGCTCGACCGCGTGCACCTTCGATGAACCTGACGACGGCGCCGACATGGCGCGCCGCGAAATCCGTTTGATTTCAGCCAGTTTGTCGGGTAGCACCTCGGGCAGGGTGAGGCCGAAGGTTGGCCAGGCGCCTTGGTTGGCCGGCTCTTCCTGCACCCAGAAGTACTGCTCGGCGTTCGGGTACTGTTCCAGCGTTTCATTCAGCCGCCGCCGGGGCAGCGGGGCGAGTTGTTCGACGCGCACGATGCCGACGTCATCGCGTTGTTCTTTGGCCTTGCGGGCGGCGAGTTCGTAGTAGATCTTGCCGCTGGTCAACAGGATTCGCTTCACCTTGGTGCGGTCGCCGGTGCCCTCGGTGTAGGTGGGCTCCTCCATCACCGACCGGAATTTGTGTTCCGTGAAGTCCTTGAGGTCGCTGACGGCGGCCTTGTTGCGCAGCATGGACTTCGGGGTGAACACGATCAACGGCCGCTGGATGCCGTCCAGGCCGTGGCGGCGCAGCAGGTGGAAGTAATTTGCCGGGGTCGACGGCACCGCGATCGTCATCGAGCCTTCCGCCCACAACAGAAGAAATCGCTCGATGCGGCCCGATGTATGGTCGGGACCCTGGCCCTCGTGGCCGTGCGGCAACAGCAGGACCACATCGGACAGTTGCCCCCACTTCGCCTCGCCGGAGGAGATGAATTCGTCGATGATCGATTGGGCGCCGTTGACGAAGTCGCCGAACTGGGCCTCCCACAACACCAGTGCCTCGGGATTGCCGACCGAGTAGCCATATTCGAAGCCCACCGCGGCGTACTCCGAGAGCGCGGAGTCGTACACCATGAACTTGCCGCCGGTCGGCGTGCCGTCGCCGTTGGTGGTGAGCAGCTGCAGCGGGGTGAACTCCGCGCCGGTTTTGCGGTCGATGATCGCCGCGTGGCGTTGGGTGAAGGTGCCGCGGCGGACGTCTTGGCCCGAGAACCGGATCAGCTTGCCCTCGGCCAAAAACGAGCCCAGCGCCAGCAGTTCGGCGAAGGCCCAGTCGACCTTGCCTTCGTAGGCCATCTCGCGGCGTTTTTCCAGCACCGGTTTGACCCGCGTATGCACCGTGAAGCCGTCGGGGAAGGACAGGTGCGCGTCGCCGATTCGGGCCAGCAGCGACTTGTCCACTGCGGTGTTCATCCCCCTTGGGATCATCTGGTCGGATTCCACTGACTCGCTCGGTTCGATCGCGTGCTTCTCCAACTCTCGAACCTCGTTGAACACCCGCTCCAGTTGACCCTGGTAGTCGCGCAGGGCGTCCTCGGCTTCCTTGATCGAGATGTCGCCGCGCCCGATCAGCGCTTCGGTGTAGGCCTTCCGCGAGCCGCGCTTGGTGTCGATGACGTCGTACATGTACGGGTTGGTCATCGACGGGTCGTCGCCCTCGTTGTGCCCGCGGCGCCGGTAACACAGCATGTCGATGACGACGTCCTTCTTGAACTGCTGGCGAAAATCCATGGCCAGCCGCGCCACCCACACGCACGCTTCCGGGTCGTCGCCGTTGACGTGGAAGATCGGCGCGCCGATCATCTTCGCCACGTCGGTGCAGTACTCGCTGGACCGCGAATGCTCTGGAGAGGTGGTGAATCCGATCTGGTTGTTGACGATGATGTGGATCGTGCCCCCGGTCCTATAGCCGCGCAGCAGCGCCAGGTTCAGCGTCTCGGGCACCACGCCCTGACCGGCGAACGCGGCGTCGCCGTGCAGCATCATCGGCACCACAGAGAACTTCTTGGGACCGTCGGGTGTTTCGTTGTCGAGCAGATCCTGCTTGGCCCGCACGATGCCTTCCAGCACCGGGTCGACGGCCTCTAGATGTGACGGGTTGGCGACCAGCGACACCTGAATGTCGTTGTCGCCGAACATCTGAATGTAGTTACCGGTCGCCCCGAGATGATATTTGACGTCACCGGAGCCGTGGGCCTGCGACGGGTTCAGGTTGCCCTCGAACTCGGAAAAGATCTGCGAATACGGCTTGCCCACGATGTTGGCCAACACATTGAGCCGGCCCCGGTGCGGCATGCCGATCACGACCTCATCGAGTGCGTGTTCGGCAGCCTGGTCGATGACCGCATCCATCATCGGGATGACGGTCTCCGCGCCCTCCAGTGAGAACCGTTTCTGCCCCACATATTTGGTATGCAGAAAGGACTCGAATGCCTCGGCGGCGTTGAGCTTGGACAGGATGTACTTCTGATGTGTGACGGTGGGTTTCTTGTGTTTGACCTCGATGCGCTCCTGCAGCCACTTCTGCTGTTCGGGTTCGAGGATGTGGGTGTATTCGACGCCGACGTGGCGGCAGTACGCGTCGCGCAGCAGCCCCAGCACGTCGCGCAACTTCTTGTACTCCGCGCCGCTGAAGCCGTCGACCTTGAATTCGCGGTCCAGGTCCCACAGGGTCAGGCCGTGGGTGGCCACGTCGAGGTCGGGATGACTGCGGAACCGGCCCTTGTCGAGGCGCAGCGGGTCGATGTCGGCCATCAGGTGACCACGGTTGCGGTAGGCCGCGATCAGCTCGATGACCCGGGCGTTCTTGTCGACGATCGAATCGGGGTTGTCTACCCGCCAGCGCACCGGCTCGTACGGGATGCCCAGTTCGCGGAAGATCTCGTCGAAGAAATCGTCGTCGAGAAGGAGCTGGTGGACGGTGCGCAGGAAGTCGCCCGACTCCGCGCCCTGGATGATGCGGTGGTCATAAGTCGAGGTGAAGGTCACCAGCTTGCCCACACCCATCTCGGAGATGCGTTCGGCGCTGGCGCCCTGGAACTCGGCGGGGTATTCCATTGCGCCGACGCCGATGATCGCGCCCTGGCCGCGCATCAACCTGGGTACCGAGTGCACGGTGCCGATGGTGCCCGGGTTGGTCAACGAGATCGTCACACCCGAAAAGTCCTCGGCGGTCAGCTTGCCGTCGCGGGCGCGCCGCACAATGTCCTCGTAGCCGGCGATGAACTGGCCGAAACGCATTGTCTCGCAAAGCTTGATCGCCGCCACCACCAACTGGCGATTCCCGTTCTTGCCCTGCAGGTCGATCGCGAGCCCGAGGTTGATGTGTTCGGGGGTGATCGCGTTGGGCTTGCCGTCCACCTCGGCGAAGTGGCGGTTCATGTTCGGGAACTTTTTGACCGCCTGCACCAACGCAAAACCGATCAGGTGGGTAAAGGAGATCTTCCCGCCGCGAGTGCGCTTCAAGTGGTTGTTGATCACGATCCGGTTGTCGATCAACAACTTGGCTGGAATCGCGCGCACGCTCGTCGCCGTCGGCACCTCCAACGACGCCGACATGTTCTTGACGACGGCGGCCGCGGCACCGCGCAGCACCCGAACCTCGTCACCTTCCGCAGGTTGCGGGCCCGCGGATGCCTTGGGCTTGGCGGGAGCAGCTTCGGGTTCCTTCGTCGGAGCCGCGACGCCGTTGCCCTCCGGCTGCTTCGGCATCGGCTGGGGTGGCGCCATGGGCGCGGGCGCTGTGGGCGCCCGAGCCCGGCTGCCCGTTGCCGGTATTAGCCTGCGCTTCGGTGGTTGGCTCGGGCGAGTAGTCGACCAGGAACTCATGCCAAGTGCGGTCGACCGACGAGGGATCCTCGCGGAACTTGCGATACATCTCCTCGACCAACCACTCGTTCTGACCGAATGGTGAAGGTGAACTGCTCACGGCAGCTACTCGCCTCGATTCCTTCGCCAGCTACGAGACCGAGAACTCGCGACGTACCGTCCACCCTTCCACCGCGTCGGGCTTGCGGGGGCTCGGTCCGGTGTAAAGGGCGGCGGGGCGGACGAGCTTGCCGAGGCGTTTCTGCTCAAGGATGTGTGCGCACCATCCGGCGGTGCGCGCACAGGTGAACATAGCCGGCATCATGGGCGCGGGGACCCCGGCGAAGTCGAGAATGACTGCGGCCCAGAACTCGACGTTGGTCTCGATGACCCTGTCCGGGCGGCGCTCGCGTAATGTGTTGAGTGCGGCCTGTTCCAGTGCGGCGGCAGCCTCGTATCGGGGTGCCTGGAGCCGTTCCGCGGTGTCGCGCAGTACGCGTGCCCGTGGATCCTCGGCCCGGTACACCCGATGACCGAAGCCCATCAACCGCTCCTGTCGATCGAGCATGCCCGTGACCAGACCCTGCGCGTCACCGGTACGCTGCACCTCTTGGATCATTGGCAGGACCCTGGCCGGGGCGCCGCCGTGCAACGGTCCGGACATCGCGCCGATCGCACCGGATAGCGACGCGCAAACGTCCGCGCCGGTGGATGCGATCACCCGGGCGGTGAAGGTGGAGGCGTTCATGCCGTGCTCGGCGGCCGACACCCAGTAGGCGTCGATGGCCTCGATGTGCTCTGGGATCCGGTTCCCCCTGCCAGCGGGTCATGAATCGTGCTGCCACAGTGGGACATTCGTCGATCCTGCGCTGCGGCACCGCGGGCTGGTAGATCCCGCGCGCGGACTGCGCGACGTAGGACAACGCCATCACCGAGGCGCGGGCCATCTGCTCACGCGCGGTCGAGTCGTCGATGTCCAACAATGGCCGGTAGCCCCAGATCGGGGCAAGCATGGCCAATCCCGACTGCACGTCGACGCGTACGTCGCCGCTGTGCACCGGCAGCGGAAACGGTTCCGCTGGTGGCAGTCCCTTACCGAACTTGCCATCCACCAGTAACGCCCATACGTCTCCGAATTCGACCTTCTCCGCGACCAGGTCCTCGATATCCACGCCGCGATAGCGCAGTGCGCCGCCGTCCCGGTCAGGTTCGGCGATCTCGGTCGTGAACGCCAGCACACCGGCGAGGCCCGGGACGAAGTCACGGGGAATGCCGTTGGCCGGCTCGGCTGTTGCTGCTTCGGGCGCGATGGGCGCGGCTTTGGTGGTCATCGCTGCACCAGGGTCGTGAGGAACATCGTTATTCTCCTGTCTCCCTTAGGAATTCTGAGCGGCAAGCTCCGCCGCGCGACGCGCGGCACCGTCCATCGTGTTAACCATTTCGACGATGTCATGCTCGGCTTCGTCAAGGATGCGGCGGCCCTCCACAGCGTTGTTGCCGTCCAGCCGAACCACGAGCGGCTTGTCGATCGGCTCGCCCTTCGTCTTGAGCATCTCAAGGGCTTGCACTATGCCGTTCGCCACCGCATCGCACGCCGTGATCCCTCCAAACACGTTGACCAACACGCTCTTTACATTCGGGTCGCCGAGGACGATTTCAAGGCCATTGGCCATGACCTCCGCCGAGGCCCCGCCCCCGATATCCAGAAAGTTCGCCGGCCGAACAGCGCCGAACTCTTCGCCCGCGTACGCGACGACGTCCAACGTGCTCATCACAAGGCCGGCACCGTTTCCGATGATGCCGACCTCCCCGTCAAGCTTGACGTAGTTGAGGTCGCGATCCTTTGCCTGCTGTTCCAGCGGGTCGATGGCGAACCGATCGGCCAATTCGGCATGGTCGGGGTGGCGAAAATCGGCGTTGTCGTCCAAGGTCACCTTCGCGTCCAGCGCCAGAACCGTGCCGTCCGCAGTCCTCACCAGTGGGTTCACTTCGACAAGCGTGGCGTCCTCGGCGACGAATACTCCCCACAATTTGACAAGCACGTCGCTGACCTGGTCGGCCACGTCGTCTGGAAACTGCGCCGCTGCAACGATTTCCCGCGCCTTGGCGGCGTCGACACCCTTGGTCGCATCAATGGGAACCTTCGCCAGCGCGTCCGGCTTGGTCGCCGCGACCTCCTCCACGTCCATGCCGCCCTCGGTGGTGGCCATCGCGAGGAAGGTCCGGTTGGCACGGTCGAGCAGATAGGAGACGTAGTACTCGTCGGCGATCTGCGCTGTTTGAGCCAGCATCACCTGGCGCACCGTGTGGCCGCGGATATCCATACCCAGAATCTGGGCGGCCTTCGCCGCCGCGTCCTCAGGGTCGTCAGCGAGTTTGATGCCGCCGGCCTTGCCGCGACCCCCGATCTTCACCTGAGCCTTGACCACAGCGCGGCCGCCCAGGCTCTCCGCTGCCGCACGGGCTTCCTCGGGTGTGGTGGCGACGATGCCGTTGAGCACCGGCACACCATGCTTCGCGAACACGTCTCTCGCCTGATACTCGAACAGGTCCATGATTCCTCCTACCGAGTAAGCGACTGCGAGGCATCGAGCTCGTCGAGCCATGCCCGCACGCTGTCGTTGTGTTGGCCCAGCGTGGGAGGTGCAACGTGGTCTTGTCGTTCATCGCCGTCGAGGCGCAGCGGCGGGCCGGGCAGGGTGATGCGGCCCAAGGTGGGGTGCTCGACGTCGAGAAGCAGTCCTTGGGAACGGGTTTGGTCCCATTGGTAGACGCGCTCGAGTGTGCGCACCTCACCGGCGGGCACTCCGGCTTTATCCAACTGCGCCAGCAGGTCATCCACGCTGTGGTCTGCGAAGGCATCGTTGATCAGCTCGACCAAGGCCTGCCGGTGTCTCACCCGATGGGCATTGTCGGCGAACAGCGGGTCCTCTGGCTCGATCTCGACCAGGGGAGCGAACTTGCGCCACAGTCCCTCACTGCCCACCGCCACCTGGATGATGGCGTCCTTGCACCGGAAGGCACCATAGGGCGCCATCGACGGGTGGTGATTGCCCTCGGCGCGCGGAACCTCGCCGGCCACGGTGTAGCGGGTGCCCTGAAAAGCGTGCACGCCAACGATTGCCGCCAACAGGCTTGTGCGCACCACCCGACCCCGCCCGGTACGCGCCCGCTCATACAACGCCGACACCACACCATAGGCGCCATACATCCCGGCGAGTAGGTCGGCGATCGGCACGCCAATCCGGGTGGGCTCGTCGGGACTTGCGCCGGTAAGGCTCATCAACCCCGCCTCGCCCTGCGCGATCTGGTCATATCCCGCCCGACCGCCCTCTGGCCCGTCATGCCCAAAACCGGTGATGGACAACACCACAAGTCCGGGATTGAGCTCATGCAGCCGTTCGACCGGGAATCCCAGACGGTCAAGCACCCCCGTGCGGAAGTTCTCCACAAGCACGTCGGCGGCCCCGATGAGGCGCGTCAGCGTCTGCTTACCGTCCTCACTCTTCAGATCCAGCGTGATGGATTCCTTGTTCCGGTTGCACGACAGAAAGTAGGTCGACTGCGCGTCGTCGTCTGGCCCGACGAAAGGCGGGCCCCACCCCCGGGTGTCATCTCCGGTGCCGGGCACCTCGACCTTGACGACCCGAGCACCCAAGTCGCCAAGCATCATCGCGGCGTGCGGACCAGCCAGCGCGCGGGAGAGATCGACGACGACGACACCGTCCAATAGAGCTGGCATGAAGACTCCTTCTGCGATGAAATGTGCCGAATCATTGCGCACCCGATCCTCAAAGAGTTTACTGATGACGGAAGAGTCGGGCAAGAGTTAACTGATTCACAACCAGGAGCCGCAGATGTCGCCTGAGCTGATTTCGATCCTCGCGTTGGCCGTCATGTTCGTCATCGCAACCGTTGTGCCCGTCAACATGGGGGTGTTGGCCTTCGTCGGAGCATTTCTTGTCGGCACCGTCGTCGCCGACCTGCCGACCAAGGACATCATCGGCGGATTTCCCGGTGGGCTGTTCCTGACGTTGGTCGGGATCACCTTCTTGTTCGCCATCGCGCAGAACAACGGCACGATCGACTGGCTGGTGGAACTGGCGGTCCGCGCGGTGCGCGGCCGGGTCGCGGCCATCCCGTGGATCATGTTCTTTCTCGCCGCGACGCTCACCGCGGTCGGCGCCGTCAGTCCTGGCGCGGTGGCAATCATCGCGCCGATCGCGCTGGGATTCGCCTTCCAGTACAAGATCAACCCGCTGATGATGGGCCTGATGGTGATCCACGGTGCCCAAGCCGGCGGGTTCTCCCCCATCAGCATCTACGGCGGCATCACCAACAAAGTGGTCGGTGACGCGGGGCTACCGCTCAACGAGCTGGTGACCTTTCTTGCCAGCCTGGTCGTCAATTTCGCCGTGGCGCTGCTCCTGTTCATGTTGATGGGTGGCAGACGCCTGCTGAAGGAGCGCGCCGGGCAGGAAGAACCGGATGATCAGGTGCTGAGTGGGGTACCGGCCGGCGGCCCGGTGCATGTGGAAACTGGACCCTCAGGTGAGAAACACGTCCAGGTCACCGTCACCCAACCGCAGGGTGGCGCCCAGCAGTATGGCGATGCCGAGGCTCAGGCGCTCAGCGAGTGGGAGCATGAGACCCACCACGATCCCGACAACCTGCTCGAGGAGCCGGATACCGAGCCCCACCATGGGCATTCGCGTCCATACCAACTCCTCACTGTGCTGGGCCTTGGTCGCGCTCGCGGTGCTTACCCTCGGGTTCGACGCCGACATCGGTTTCACGTCACTGACCATCGGCCTGCTGCTGGCACTGATCGCGCCGAACTTGCAGAAGCGGGCCACCGGTCAAATCACCTGGCCGGAAATCCTTCTCATCTGTGGGGTGAGCACCTACGTCGCGGTGATGGAAGAGATGGGGACCATCGACTATGTCGGCCACAGTGTGGCGGGCCTGGCATCACCACTCGTCGCAGCGCTGCTGCTGTGTTTGATCGGGGCGATCGTTTCGGCGTTCGCGTCCTCGACGGCCGTGCTCGGGTCGATCATTCCCTTGGCCGTGCCGTTCCTTCAAGGCGGCACGGGTGTAAGCGCAATCGGATTCGTCGCCGCACTGGCGGTGTCCTCGACGATCGTCGACGTGAGCCCGTTCTCGACCAACGGCGCGCTCGTGCTTGCCAACGCCAAGGGCGTGGATCGGCAGGTGTTCTTCCGCCAGCTCCTCCGTTACGCCGCCGTGGTGACCATCGCCGCGCCCATCGTCTTGTGGTTCGTCTTCGTCGTCATTCTGTAGCCGACCGTCATCAGTAAAGGAGACTTAGATGCAGCCGTTTGAGGTGAACCGGCACGGACGCCTGGTGTTCCCGTCGAATTTCATTCCCGAACTTGACTTCTCGGTCATCGAAACCGAAGTGCAGCTGGATGACGTCATCAAGCGAGACTTCGAGAAGAAAGCACCCACCGGCACCGACATCCTCGCCAGGATCGAGTCCGGCTCGTATCCGAACCGTCACGCCCTCATGAACGACATGGCGCTGAACCTGTTCTGGGTCAACCGTTTCGCTACCACCATGTACGACAAGAGACCCACCCGGTGGAAAGACGTGCCGCGCCAGCGTGACGACGTGTTCTTGCCGGTGATGACACCCTGGCAGGACGGGGAGCGCAAAGTCGGCTCAGTGGAGAAGGCGTACTGGTCACTGCCGGCGGCATGGGATGAGGCCGTCGAGGACCGCATTTTCAAGGTCTTGTTCGATGTGTTTCGACACCGCCGACACCACGCCACCGAGCTGCGTGCCATCACGCCGACCGTACAAGAAGCACTGACCGATCCCGAAAATCTGACGCTTCACCTGCTCGAGTACGACCCAGACTTTCCGCGGTACAGCCTGGACGACATTCTCGACTGCAGCGAGGAAGCGCCCGAGCTCGAGGCGCTGCAGCGCTGGGCGATGGTGCTGCACAACGAGTATCCCTGGAACCGGGCGCAGGTTGCGCTCACGCCGGTCGGCCGGCTGCGCGACGACGACAACGTCGTGCTGTTCCTGCCGCGCGACCGCAACGTGTACCGATTCATCAAGCGGGTGAAAAGCGGCGCCGCACTCCCGCCGAAACACGCCCCCGCCGCCGCCGAATCTTCCGAACCCGTCGCGCCGTACCCCGCGGTCCACGTCCCGACAGCGTTTGACCAGTGGCCCCGAATCGAGGCGTTGGCCGTCGTCAAAGGCGAACACGTCTGCACCAATGAGGATCTGATCCGCAACTCCGCCTACAACTGGTCGCCCATGACCGCTGCGGAAATCAGCGAGAAGACCGGCATCGAGCAGCGCGTCTACACCGAGCGAAGCCTCGACGACATTGCCCTGCAGGCCGCCCAGGAAGCCTTGCAGCACGCGGGCCGACGAGCAGAAGAAATCGGCGCCGTGCTGTTCTGCTCCTGCACCAACTCCCGGATGATGCCCTCGATGGCCACTTGGCTGTCCGGTCAGTTGGGCATGTACCAAACACACGCGTCAGTTGACCTGGTGGCCGCATGCGCGGCCTGGCCCTACGGCCTGGCCGAGGCGGTTCGCCTGCTGCAGGAGGTCAGCCGGCCAGTTCTGGTGGTGTTCGCCGAAAAGTTCTCGGACAAGATCGGAAACGTGCGGCCACCGCGGATGATCTTCGGGGACGCCGCCGCGGCAACGGTAGTGGGACTCGCGCCCCCGGGCGAAACCTCCGACATCGAGTACCTGCAGACCTACGCCAGCGGTCCTGCCAGCGAGGTGAACTCGATCATCTGGCCCAATCCGGCGTTCGACAACAACGTCACCATCCATGGGCCGGAGATCCGCTCCCTCGCCGGCCGCTACCTCGCGCAAATGATCAAGGAGCTCCAAGAACTACCCGATTTGTCCGGCGCGAAAGGCTCGCTCTGGGACACCATTGATTTGGTGGTCCCGCACCAGGCCAACAAGACCATGGTGATCGACCTGGCCGGCAAATCGGGATTGTCGGCCGACCGCCTCTACTTCAACATCGAGCAGGTCGGCAACACGTCGGCTGCGAGCATTCCTGCGGCCATCGCCGATGCGGTGCGCGACAAGGTGATCTCCCAACCCACCCGCATCTTCGCCCCCGGCTTCGGAGCCGGCGCCGTCGGCGGATTCGCCGTCATGCGCATCGACCCGCGCGTCATCGCCACAACACCTCTGGAATCGCTTGAGAGCGCAACACCCAACCCGGCCTCGCGGCCGTCGAACAGCGAAGCGATGTCGGAGGATGTTCGGATAGGGTTCGCCGGATAAACAGTGCCTCCTCGGACGCCGCGCGCCGGGGAGGCAGCGGATCAGTTAGCTGTTGTTCGAAAGTAGACCTCGCGCCCAGGTATCATCGAACCAAACTTCGATTGTTTGGAAGGGCGTTTCGTGTCGCCAGCTCGTTCTTCGCGCATCGCCCGCGGTGAGGGTGTCTACCGCGGTCGTGGGCCCAGAGCCGCGATGCTAATGGCTACCTATCTAAGGGAGCAGATCGTCGACGGCCGCATTGCGGATGGGGATGACCTACCCTCCGAGGCTGTTCTGATGAAGCAGTTCGACGTTTCGCGTCCAACGCTTCGCGAAGCCTTGCGCATACTCGAGTCCGAGGGTCTGCTCACGGTGCGCCGCGGATCGACGGGGGGCTTTCGCGTACACGCACCAGATCCTAAGGTGGCAGCACAATTTGCCGGTCGGGTCCTGCAACACCGGGGCACTGGTCCGGCCGACATCCGCCAGGCACGCCTGATGCTCGAGCCTCAGTGTGCGAGATTGGTGGCCGAGCACAGGACCAAGTCCGAGCTGGACCGCCTACGAGAATGTCTCGAGGCAGGCGTCGTCGAGGTTGACTCGAATGGCACTGCGCCGGTGCGGAGTCATCGTGACTTTCATGAGCTCATCGTGGAGTTGGCGGGCAATGAGACGTTGATGCTGATGTCGTCGATGCTTCGGCACATCTTGCATGACGACGATGCAGAGTCGGGAACCGCCGGCGACGGGTCAACCGATAAACGACGAATCCGACGGGCCCAGAAGGACCATCAAATCCTGGTGGACCTCATCGAGGTCAGAGATGGCGCGGGGGCCGAGCAGTTTTGGACGCGCCACCTCAGCAAGGGCGATGACGAGTGACGCTCACAGAGGTCAACGACTTGCCACTCTGAAACCGTCAGCGGGCAGCTCGGTCCGAGCGTCGTACTCACGGATGACGTCTTCTACGTCACTGATCCGTACGCGCATTAGGTCTGCTGCTGCTTGCCCATCGCCTGCTTCGACAAAGCGCACGATTTCGTGATGAGTCTTCACCTCCGCCAGGTGTCTGGGCGCAGAGCTAGGGCGTTGGCTCACATGTGACACGGCGCAGTCAATGATCTCGTGCAACATGTCCATCAGGACAGTGAGCGTCTCGCTGCCCAGCGCATCGACAACGCCTTCCTGAAACGCCAATTCGGTTCGAAGGAGTCCAGCAAGTCCCTTGGAGTGAACGCGTTCAGCAGCCACAATCGCCCGCAGCCTGTTACACCAGATCTTTTCTTCGCGATGCGCCAGCTGAAGCAGGGAAGGCGGCAAGAAGCTCGCGCTCGCCACGAAGACGTCAGCGAGCGAGGTGTGCTTGTGGCGCAGGACCGACCCGGCAAACGAGGCCAGCGTGGCCACCTCGGCGTCTTCGTCGTATCCCGGTGAATTGTCAGGCTGGGAGGCGACGCGCAACGCACTCCACTGTCGCCGTGTATCGCGTCTTTCGTCGGCGACGTCATCGATTCGATTTGGGGATGGCGGCTTGTCGTCAAGTCTCATTTGTCTTCCGGGGCACCCTTCAGCGTGTGTGAATTGCACCCCGAGCACCGTCGCCGGGGCATAGTCCCGAGCAACGTCCTCCAGCAATGCTCTGGGGCTGCATCGCCTATTGGAGTACTAGTGAGCTAGTGGACTAGCCACTAAGTCTCTAGGTCACTCTGCCCTTTGTCAACCCCCTTTTCACAGCACTCTGGAGCAGAGGAAACCAAGTCGCCCTGTGCGCATTGACCCTGCTCAGGACTGACAGACCCCATCGGGCTGAACTATTCGAACCCGCTGGCCATCCTTCAGCGAATGAGTATGCGCGGTGTCGTAGAAGTGCATCCCGGTGACTCCGGCCGGCCGCACCATGGTGTCCAGGAGAGCGGGGCCTACTCGGTGTTCGCGGCGGTGGCTGGTCGTTCCCTCAAGACAGCGGGCACGGGGTCGCGGCGTGGATACGCTCCGGTGACGGCGGGTTCCGGCCAAGCAACGACGCGGGTCGGATCGGCCGCGGGCACAAGTTGCCGCCGCAATTGGGACACATACCCATCAAGTGACCGTCGACGCAGCGGCGGCAGAAGGTGCACTCGTACGTGCAGATCATCGCCTCCGTCGACGCGGGCGGCAGATCGACGTCGCAACATTCGCAGTTGGGGCGCAGCTCGAGCACACCCCCAGGTCTACTCGGCTACGCCCACCCAAGCTGCCGCAGGGTGATCTCGTCGTTCCAGATCTTGGTCATGTGGCCGATCTTGTCGCCGTCGAAGTCCATGACGTAGACATAGTCGGCCTCCGCGGTCTTCCCGGTCGCCGGCACCGGCCCGCCCTCTCCGGTGTGCGTCCCTCGGAAGACACCGAACACCGCCACGTTGTTCCGTGCCTCATCGACGGCGAACGACCGCACCGTGGCGTTGCCGTCAGGTAGCAGTGTGAGCAGGCTCTTCATCCACTCGGTGTACGCCTCCAGGGCGGCCATACCGGCCAGGGTGTCAGCCTGGGCGGAAAACGTCGCGCCGGGATGGCAGTACTGCTCGCACCCCTTCCATCCCTTCCCGGTCTCGCATGCATCGAAGAACAATTCGGCGGTGTCTCTTATCGAGGTCATGGGTCCTCCCTTCCCTGAGCCCTCAGCGAAAGGGTATAGCGCGGGTGCCCCACGCTGCGGGTATCTGGACAGAACCTCACGTCTCCCCTACTGCACGTAGTGCCGCGGTGTGCGGTTCGGCGGACGGGATCTCCACGTTGGGCAGCACCGAGTAGGAACGGCTGGTCGACTAAGAGTTATCTGATGAGTCACCCGACCGTGACGCCGCGCATTGTTGCGAAATCGACGAAACAGATGCGAACACGACGAACAAAGAGTTTACTGATAGATCAAGGGACCAATAGAGATTACTGATGACAGCGGGAGCCGCGGTGGTTTCGACGATGAGACGGGCTTGGCCTCGGACAGGCTCCTTGCATAAGACCCGAATGTTGTTGCGCTTCTGTTCAATTAGAACGTGCACATCGCCAGACTAGGCGCAAGTTCTTGGGGAGCCCCTGCCGATCGTCCGACCGAAAGGATAACCATGGCAATGAGCGAGGTTGATCAAGTTGACGAGTTTCGGTCGGTGGGGGCTCTCCGCCCGAAGCTCCGCGGACGCGTCGCCTTCGTGACCGGCGGCACCAGAGGAATCGGTGCGGCGATCAGCAAGAGCCTGGCAGGTCAGGGCGCAACGCTGGCCGCCGGGTACAGCAGGAACACCGAGCAGGCGCAGAAGTTCCTCACGGAAGTGTCCGCCGCCGCCGACGGCGTCGAAGTCAGTGTCCACCAGGGCGATGTCGCGAGCGCCGAGGACTGCCGGCGAACCATCCGCGAGGTCATCGACCTGCACGGCCGGCTCGACATCCTGGTCAACAATGCGGGCATCACGATCGACAAGACGGTGGCCAAGATGAACGACGACGAGTGGAACAAGGTCATCGCAGTGAACTTGTCCGGGGCGTTCTTCCTTGCCCAGGCCGCGTTGAAGCACATGCTCGAGCGCGGCACCGGGCGGATCGTCATGGTCTCATCGGTCATCGGTGAGATGGGAGCCATCGGTCAGGCGAATTATGCGGCGTCCAAGTCTGGCCTGTTCGGAATGACGAAAACACTGGCGCGGGAGGCGTTTTTCCAGCTCGCCCGCTCAGGCTTGCTCACCGACGACAGCATTGGCGTCACTGTCAACACAGCCACGCCTGGCTTCGTGGCGACCGACATGATCGACACCGTTCCAGAGAAAATCCTCGACCGCATCAAGAGCAGCATCCCGGCCGGCCGGTTCGCCCGACCCGAGGAGGTCGCACGAGTAGTGCACTTCCTGTCGGCGGACGCCTCCGGATACATCACGGGACAGGTCTGGGGCGTCAACGGCGGTTTGGACATGTGATGCCTCGGTTGTCGCTCTCGCCCAATCGCAAATCCCGCAAGCACAATCAAACATTTCGTCAAGGATGGTGATAGGTAATGCATGCCCTCGAGCTGAACAAGTACGGCAAGATAGTCCTTCCGTGCAACTGCTTTCCCGAGCTTGATTTCTCCACCTTCGAGAGCCTCGAACAACTCGATGCCGTGATCCGGCGCGACTTCGACGCCAAGGCACCGAACGGGTCCGACATTCTCGATCGGATCAAGACGGGCGAGTATCAGACCAAGTTCGAGCTGATGCGGGATATGGCGTTGAATCTCTTCTGGGCCAACCGCTATGCCATGACGATGTATGACGTTCGACCAACGCGGTGGGCCGATGTGCCGCGTCGTCGCACCGACATCTTCGTACCGATTCAAACACCTTGGGAAGAGGGCGAGACAAAGGTGTCCGCGGTGTTCTCGGCCTTCCCGAGTCTTCCGGCGCAATGGGATGCCGATGTCGAGGACAGCATCTTCGAGACCCTCTTCGACGTGTTCAGCCATCGCCGGAGTCACGCAACCAAACTGAGCGCCGTGCTCCCCACGGTTGCCGAACTGATGTCTGACCCCGACAATCAAACGCTTCGCTTGAACAGATATGACCCGGACTTCCGCCGGTATGACTACGCCGAGATCATCGACTGCGCAGAGGATGTGCCCGAATTGGAGGCGCTACGCCGTTGGTCGATGGTGCTGCACAACCAGTATCCATGGTCTCGCAGTGACGCCGAACTTGTGCCAGTCACCGAATTGCAGGACGACGACTATGTAGTGGTCTTCCATCCACGTGATCGCCAGGTCCAACTGTTCCTGTCCCGTGTCGCATCGGGGCATACGCCGACCAATACCGCTCCCGCCGCTCCCGAGGTCACTGCGCCAATTCGGCCCTACCCGCCGCTGGACGTGCGTAACGACTTGGCGGTGCAACCTCGGATCCTGGCCATCGCCGCGGTGCACGGCGAACAGGTATGCAGCAACGATGATCTCATCCGCAACAGTGCCTACAACTGGTCACCGATGTCAGCAGATGAAATCCGCGCCAAGACCGGCATCGAGCAGCGTCGTTACAGCCGGTACAGCCTCGAGGAGCTCTCGTTACGTGCCGCCCGGTCAGCGCTCGCCCACGCTGACGTCGGTCCCGACGAGATCGGGGCGGTTTTCGTCTGCACCTGCACCAGCTCTCGGCTGATACCGTCAATCGCGGCTTGGCTGTCTGGACAGTTGGGCATCCATCAGACGCATAGCTCGTTCGATCTGGTCGCAGCGTGCGCCGGCCTCAGCTATGGACTCGCGGAGACAGTCAGAGTCCTGCAAACGGTTCAGCGGCCAGTCCTGTTGGTCTGCGCGGAAAAGTTCTCCGACAAGATCGGCAACGTGCGGCCCTCACGAATGATCTTTGGCGACGGTGCGGCCGCCATGGTCATCGGACCAGCACCGCAAGGTTCGGCCCCCGATATCGAATACATGCAGACATACGCCAGCGGACCAACAAGCCAGGTCAATTCGATCCTGTGGCCAAACCCCGCGTTCGACAACAACATTACGGTGTTCGGCCCGGAGGTGAAGGCGCTCGCCGGTCGCTACCTCCAGCAGATGCTCGACGACATCAAGGATCTGCCTGACCCCGATGGGATTGCGGAGTCACTGTTGGACAGCATCGAAATCACCATTCCCCACCAGGCCAACAAGACGATGGTGATCGACCTTGCGGCATCCGCCGGCCTCAGCGCCGATCAGCTGTATTTCAACATCGAGCAGATGGGGAACACCTCTGCGGCGAGCATCCCATTGGCGATCCGCGACGCAGTCCGTGACGGAGTGATCACCAAGCCCACACGGGTTTTCGCACCAGGTTTCGGCGCGGGCGCGGTTGCCGGTTACGCGGTTCTGCGCATCGATCCTGCTGTCATCGCACCCGACGACCAGGCGGCGCCGGCTGACACGTCCGCCGTACCTCCCGAGTCGCTCACCAGACCCGCCGGAACCGATGTTGCTCTGGCCTTCAACTGAAGGGTGCTCATGACATCGTCACACACGCCCACACGTTCAGTTTGGCAATCTGTTCTCGACGACTTCACGGGGATCACCGAAAACTTGACTGTCGGAGCCGATTCCACGGACATGCTCCGTGAGTTGCTGATTGCCTCCGGGATGACGTTGAAGAATCCGGCCGGAATCTTCGCCGCCAGTGCTCGTCTGGTTGAGGGGTCTGCAGGGGGGTTCCGGGCCGCAGTCGGCCGCGCGATCGGCGGTGACGACCCGGGGCCGATCGCGATCCCTTCGGGCGACAAGCGGTTCTCCGATGCGGCCTATCAAGAGAATCCAGCGTATTTCCTGCTGGCTCAACAGTATCTGTTGGTCAGCCAGTTTGTTGTCGAGCTTCTGGACATCGCCGATGTGAGCGGATCGCGAGAAGCCAAGGCGCGCTTCGCCGCCAGGTTTCTGGTGGACGCGCTGGCCCCAACCAACACTCTTGTCGGGAATCCCGCGGCGATTCGCAAGGCGTTCGACACCGGCGGCAAGAGTGTAGCCAGGGGTCTCAGAAACTTGGTGGATGACCTCCTGCACAACGGCGGTTGGCCGTCACAAGTCGACAACTCCGGATTCGAGGTCGGCGTCAACATGGCCGCCACGCCGGGGACTGTCGTCTACCGCAGCGACCTCATCGAGCTGATTCAGTATTCGCCACAAACTCCCGAAACACATGCTGTGCCACTGCTGTTCTGCCCGCCGTGGATCAACAAGTACTACATCATGGATTTGGCGCCGGGCAAGAGCCTGATCGAGTGGGCCGTCCAACACGGACATACGTGCTTTGCGATCAGTTACCGCAATCCCGATGAGTCCATGAGCGGACTCGGATTCCGAGACTATTTGTTTCAGGGACCGTTGGATGCTGTGCGAGTTGTTCGTGCAATCACGGGTGCTCCAGCAGTCAACACCGTCTCGGTGTGTCTGGGTGGAACGCTCACCGCACTGGGGTTGGCTTACGACGCCGCACGAGATGACCGCTCCATCGCATCCGCGACATTTCTCAACACCCATACCGATTTCACCGAACCCGGCTTGCTCGGCACGTTCACGGATGAGCCAACGGTCGCGCGACTCGAGAAGCAGATGCGCAAGAAGGGCTACCTGGACTCGGCGACGATGGCCCGGACCTTCAATTCGTTGCGGGCGAACGACCTGATCTTCCAGTGTCTCGTGAACAATTGGCTACTCGGGAACAAGCCACCATCGTTCGACCTGTTGGCCTGGAACTCGGACTCGACCCGGATGCCGGCACGGATGCATTCGGAATACTTGCGCTCGTGCTATGTGAACAACGAATTCGCCCGTGGTGAGTTCGAGATCGACGGTATCCGGCTCGACCCAGGCCATGTAGATATCGACACCTATGTGTTGTCCGCTGTGGACGACCACATCGTGCCCTGGACGTCGGGCTACAAGACCACACAGCTCCTAGGCGGTAAGAACAGGTTCGTCCTGAGTTCGTCCGGGCACATAGCCGGGATCGTCAACCCTCCCAATCGCAAGGCCAAGCACTGGGTGAACGACAGTGTTCCCGCCGACCCGTTGGAATGGAAAGAAGACGCGCATTTGGTGAACGCCACCTGGTGGCAGGACTGGATGTCGTGGATCGCGCAACGCGGCGGGGAAATGATCCCCGCGCCCGCGCGCCCAGGTAGCGACGAATTCCCACCCATCGAGAACGCCCCGGGCAGTTACGTTTTCGCGACTAGCCGGGATAAATGATGCCGCCACCCAGCAAGGTCAGCTATCGGCGATGTCATGACCGTTGGCAGCGAGATAGCTGCGGTACACGGCGAGCAGCGCCCGCTTCTGCGGCTCGGTGAGCCGCGGGTCCGTCCGAAGTGCGGTTTCCGTTGCATCGTTGTTCGACGATGCCGACTCGGTGATCAAGCCTGCTTGTCCGAACAACGCTTCGGCCGAGATGTTGAGTGCCTTGGCGATGGATATCAGCACCCGAGCAGAGGGCTCGGACATCCCGCGCTCGATCTGGCTGAGATAGGGGTTGGATACGTCAGTCAACGCGGACAGCTCACGCAGCGACAGATTTGCCATCTGTCGCTGCGCGCGAATGAACGCACCCAGAAGATTGTTGCCTGCTGAATCTTCCGGCATCGACGTTCTCCCGTTGCTGTGCGGCTGTCGCGACAATTATGACTCGTCGCTCTTGGCCGGAGTGAACGTGCTCGCCAGGCTCACCACGAAGTCTTTCTGTGCGGCAAGCAGCTCGGCGGCGAGGTCATAGCCGTACGACGTGACCGCTTCCACATCGGGGAACGCACCGATGCCGGGGACCTTGGGCAGGTTGGAGGGTACTGTCGGCAGCGCGTCGGCAAAGGTACGAGCGGCTTCCAGTACCGCGCTCTGGCTCTCCTTGACCGTGGAAATCAGCTGCTCGTTGACCTTCTTGATGGTGTCGAGGTAGTCGTTGGTGGTGGCGGTGTCTGTCATTGTTTCTCCTAAAGTAGTTGTGGGACCGAACGCTGCTAACTATATCAAGCAAGCGCGAGATGCACCAAACTAGCTGGCAGGCGCAATGGACGTACATCGTGTGGGCCGACCATGAGGCTCTTGGCGGTGCTATCACCGAAATCGACACCACGGCTGTGCTCGCCGGCATGACAGGCCAATCGACAACCCTGACCGGAAAATGACCAAGGTGAGTGGGCCACGCGAAGTGACCCGGCGGAGCTTGCGGAGCCGGGTGTTGTTGGGGCGCTGCGTATATGGGGTCTACGCGGCGGCGGGTTCGAGGGTTACTCGGAAGCCGAGCGCGGCGATCTGGGCGATGTGGCTGCGCAGCTTTCGTTCAGTGACGACGCGGGTGGTGTAGTAGTCGGATCCGAGGTCGTGGAAGCGGGCGGTGGGATCGGCCAGCAGATGCCAGACGATGACCAGGATGGAGCGGGAGACCGCGACCAAGGCCTTGAGCTTGCCGCGGCGTTTGACGATGCGCCGGTAGCGTTCGCCCAGGAACGTGTCGGTGCGGGCCGCTACGGCCGCGGCGTTGCCGAGGGCGCCTTTGAGGTAGGGGTTGCCCTTGCCGGTTTTGCCGCCGCGCAGCACTGGCCCCGACTGTAGGGTGCGCGGGCACAGCTTGGCCCAGGACACCAAGTGCTCTGGAGTGGGGAATCGTGACATGTCCCAGCCGATTTCGGCGAGGATGACCTGGGCGTCGCTGATGCCGATGCCGGTGATTTCGGTGAGCCGCTCGACGTGACTGATCCACTCAGGCTCGTCGTGGACACCTGTGGGCGGTTGGGCATCGCCATCAGGGAATCCGGGTGATCTCATGTCGGGCCCCTGATAAGCCGGGCGGGCGTCGAGGTTGGCTAGATGGGCCTCGATGCGGCCGGTGAGGGCGCTGATGTTGGCGTTGAGGGCATCGATTTGATCCAGCAGCAGCCGGGCCAGCTCGGCGTGGTGGGCATCGAAACGCCCATCCAGGGCGGCCACCAGGGCGGTGTGTTTGGCCCGCAGCCGGCCACGGGCCAGGTCGGCCAGCCGCTGCGGGTCACGTTCGCCGGCGATGAGCGCGTCGATAATGACGCGCACCGAGACCAGGTCCATTGTCGAGGTCACCGATGACAGCTTGATCAGCGCGTCTTCGAGGAGCTTTTCCAGCCGCTGCCAGTACCTGCTGCGTTCCCGGGTCAGATCCACCCGCAGCCGGGTGTAATCCCGGAGTTGCCGCACCGGTGCCGGAGGGACAAACGACGGCCGCAACAGCCCTTTCTCGGTCAGCTTGGCCAACCACACCGCGTCGAGCTTGTCGGTCTTGGGTCGGCCCGGCACGTTCTTGACGTCGCGGGCGTTGACCAGATCCACTGCCAGCCCGGCCGCTTCCAGCAGGTAGTACCAGATCCGCCAGTAGTCCGAGGTTGATTCGATCGTGAGTTTCTCGATGGCCAAGTCCAAGAGGTGATCGGCCAGCTCGGTGACAGCGCCGGTGGTGGCCGCGACCTCCCAGACCCGGCTGATTCGTCGCCCGTCGGCACCGGGTAGGCGCACACACACGGTGCCGCTGGCCTTGGCCACATCAATCGCGGCAGCTCTCTCGATGACCAATTCGTGCTCGGCGTCAGCGATCTCCACCGGCTTCGTCATCGTTGGCTGCTTGCGCTTCGGCTTGCCTCTCGTTGCCACTTCGGCTGTCCTCCAAACGATTCCATCCTGTTCAAAAAGGAGGTCGCCTGGGGGCCTCGGTCAAGGGATACCGAAAATCTGACCGTCGTGCTCGAAGCAACATTCCATGACCCTTCCAGGTCGGGCCCACCGTCAAGCTGGTGCACGGGATCGCGAACGTCCCCGGGTTGCCTCGACGTCGGCCAGGCGACCCGACCCCATTTTCACGCCTTCATGGCGTCCCCGAAAGGGTCAGAAAGCTGGTGTCGAAATGGACGCTAGGGCCAGGGGCGTGCGGATCGACGTCTAGCCGCGCTGAGACCGCCAGTTGCCAATCGCGGCGAGGCGGCGGCGCTGCTGCGCGGCGGCCCCGGAGTCGAGGCCGTGGCCGCGCTGCTCGAGATTGCCGATAACGCGTTCGCGATGCTCGACCGGGTTGGCGTCGTCGTATTTGAACTTGGCATCTACCCGCAGCACCGTCAGCCGGACGCCGCGGATGCCGGAAAGCATCCGCCCGTACGGCGCTGCGTCGACGCCGACAGTGGCGTGGCGGCCTTCGGGTTGGAAGTCGCCGAGTTGCGCGGTGAGGATCTCGACCTTGCCCTGCGGGTCGTCGACAACCGTTGGCCGGCACACGAATTGCACCGAGGTGTAGTAGCTGGTCGGCACGCCGTCCTCGTCGGGTCCCCCCGCCTTGGCCCGCCAATACGTCGGGATGTAGGCGTAGTCGCCGGCCACGGCCAGACGTACTTCGACGGCAGCCTCCAGATGCGGCCAGGCCGGGTTGGGCCGGGCCAGATGGATGAGCAGCTCGTCGCCTGCGACGGTGAAATGCAGGGGCAGCACAATCGGGGCCTGGGCCGGGTCGATGTTGTTGACTGCGAGCATCCCGAACCGATCGGTGGATGCCAGCCACTCCTGCCACTCGGCGGTGTCGAGCGCGGCGTCCCACGGGTGGATCAGCATGTCAATCTCCTTCAGCGCCACCGGATATCAGGCGGCGTGCGATGTGGACGTCGGGTCCGAGCCGTGCCAGATGGGAAACCAGATCATCGGCGGCGGCGTTAACCGCCTCGTCGGTCATCGGGTCGAGCGCGTCGAGGATGAACAGCGCCGTCGTGGTGTCGTCACGCAATTGGGTGCGGCGTGCCTGGCGCCAGTTCCATCTTCGGCAAGTCACCCCGGCGTCGTCGCACCACACCACTTCACCGGGGTCGGGGTGCTCGACGGCCGCAACACCGTCGGCCACCGTGTCGAACGGCTCTGTGCCGGTGGCGCGGATCAGCCGAGGCGAACCGGCGTAACGCGTCAGATCCTCGCCGCCGAGCGGGATCTGGTGCAGCACCGAGATGGCGTTGTAGGTGTCGGTGAGCCGATTCACCCGCGGTAGCCCCGACTCCGAGCGGCGCAGCAGGGCCTCCACGCTGTTGCGGGTGCGTTGCGGCTTGGCCCCGAACGCCCGGTACGCCTCCCGCCACGCGGCCACGTGTGGCAGCTGGTCCACCGCCCGATCGGAAAGGGCTTGGCGCGCTGCGGCTTCCGCCGCCTGAAGCAGCGCATCGCTCTCCTCGTCGCTCGGACCGGTCACCAACCCGTCGACGGCCAACAGCAGGACGCGGTAGTCGGGCCGCAACGCGAACACCGCCGCGTCCACAGAGGCGCCGGCGAGAACTCCCTCGAGCAGGTCAACGTCAGTCATCTGCCACCTCCGGAGCGGACCCCACGCCCGGCTCGAAGACGGTCAGGGAGAACCGCGCCGGCTGTCGCCCCACGTTTACGTATGAGTGCACCACGTCACCGGGAAATGCGACGGCGTCGCCAGCATCGAGATTGACCGACTGGTCTGCGACCTTGATCGTGACCTTGCCCTCGTGGACCTGCAGAAGCTCCTTGGTGCCAGGCATGTGGGCTTCACTCTTGTGCTGGTCTCCAGGACACAGGGTCCAGTCCCACAGTTCCACCACATTCGGCGGTTTGGTACCCGCCACCAGCACGCCACGTCCACCGCTCTCACTGCTCCACAGGGTGGCGCCCTCGCCCCGGCGAGTGACCTTCACCGGCTTGGGTTCCGGTGGCTCGACCAACGCCGGCAGACCGACACCGAGCGCATCACTGATCCTCAGCAGCGTCCCCACACTCGGGTTCGCGGCGCCCTGCTCGACGTTGACCACCATGCGGCGGCTCACCCCTGCGGCCTCCGCCAACTGATCCAGCGTCCAGCGCCGCGACTGCCGCTCCTGCCTGACCCGGACACCGATCGCCGATGCGAGGGAGGCAGTACCCTGATCCATGCGTGCACTATAGCGCACTCAGAGTGCACTCGGGCCCCCGGCGTCCCTCAGAGGCTCGCTGCGAATTCCCGACGAGCCCGGACCGCGGCCTGCTCGGCGTCAAGGCGACGGACCAATACGACGAGCGTCGCGCAGATCGTTGCCCACATCGTGGTGAGCGTGATGATCGATGCCCGGCGGAAGGACCAGAGCACGTCGCCTGGAAAGCTCCCGATCTCGTTGACGGCGGGCATCAGTGCGCCCACGAGCACGACAGTCACCAGATATGTTGTGACTCCGATGAATACGGCCCGCTCGACACCGAGCCTGTCGAGTAGCTGTATGGCCAGCCCGGTGCAAACCGCCGCCGCTATGAGCGAGACGAGAAGGTAGGCGAAGTACAGCACGGTCCTCTGGCCGATTGTGTCGCCGTCACCGACCGCCGGTGGTGTCGCCGGGTACTTCAGGAACGGCACGAGTACGACCGACACGTAGCCAATGCCACCCACCAGGGCAGTGGAGGCGCCAGGAGACAGCTTTGCGATGCGGCCCATCGCACCGGCAGCGGCCAGGCCGACAACCCCACCGATCGCCACGCTGACGGCGAAGGTTCCGGTGGCGAGACCCCACGTCGACTGGTTCGACCGGCTGACGACGGCATCGCCGTCAGGGTGTGCGTGTTCGTCGGTGTGGCTGTGTTCGTGAATCGCCGCCGTCGCCGAGGTCGCCTCTTCGATGGCGATGGCCTGGTCCACCTGTGGCTCGCCGACAATGTAGGCGACCGCGAAGGTCGTGAACCCTGCGAACAGCCCCGCCAGCAGCCCTCGAATCAAGAAGGCACGTGCGTTCATAGCTAGCCCCAATCATCAAGGCGTCGAGCCATGCTCAATGGCATGGGAATCCAAGCAGGTGCCTGGCGTCATGGACCCATTCGTGAACCGCGGTTCCCGACGGAATCGAGACAGCACCTTGATCGGTGCCGATAAAGAACAGAGCCAGCGCCGCGAGCAGACCGTAGAGGACGGCCCACGGTGCGAGCTTCGCAAAGGGAATGGACGGGACATCGACTCCGGGAGTGAGAACGGCGGTGTGCGACATGGATTTCTCCTATTGACGTGCGTGGTCGTCGAAAGCGGTTGGGAGTTCGGCGTATTCCGGATCGTCGTGATCCTCGCGTGGACCGACGTAGCTGTCTGCGAGCATTCCGTGGTCGTCGATCACACGGTGCAGAGCCTGTACCCAGTGGTCGTAGTATTCCCACCCATCGCGTTCGGTTTCGGGCGTTGTCTCCCACTCGCCGATGGTCGCGATCAGGCTCTGCTGAAACTCGCTCCACGGGTAATGTCCGAATTCCGACAGCGCGAGCGCCAGCCCGAATGCCCTGCGCTGCCATTCGTGTTCGAACTCGGGCGCGGCCTGGTCGGTGGTGCAGGTCTCGTGCAGCCTCATGACACCTGCCCCGCCTGCGCGACACCGATCATCGACTCGGTGGTCACCAGGTCCATCAGCATCTCGTCGGTGAAATCCTCAGTACCCACGGGTCTTTCGGGAATGACGAACCACCGCGAGTGACCGCTGGAATCCCACACCTTGATCTCGATGTCCGTGGGCAGGTCAAGCCCGACTTCGGCGAGCACCTTGCGCGGTTCACGGGCAGCGCGTGATCGGAAGACCGGATCCTTGTACCAGTAGGGCGGCAGCCCGAGCACCGGCCACGGGAAGCAGGAGCACAGTGTGCAAATCACCAGGTTGTGCACGCCGGGTGAATTGGCCACCGCAAGCAGGTGCTCGCCCTCGGCTCCCGCCATGCCCTCCGGCAGGTCGAGTTCGGCGATGGCCGCAGGAGTGTCGACAACGACCTTGGCGGCGAATTCGGGGTCAGTCCAGGCCTTTACAACGATCTTCTTGCCGTTGAGCGGGGTCATCTCGGTCTCGAAATAGGCGAGAACCTTCTCCACGGTCTGAGGTGTGATGACGCCCTTCTCGATGAGCAGGGACTCCAGGGCGGCCACCTTTTTGGCGCTGGCCTCTTCACGGTCTGGCGGGTAGGCGAACTGCGCGGTCATGACTTCTCCTCGATCGGTTCCAGATAGGCCTCGAAAAGTTCGGCGTACAGCGTCAGCGGGCCGTCCTCGGCTCGCGGGCCCCAGATTTCGGTCGGCTCGAACTCGACGATGTAGATCGGCATCGGGTCACCGATGCCGTCGCCGGTGTGGCAGAAGTAGGCGTAGTCACCCTCGAAAACCCGTTCCACGGTGCCGACGCGGCCGCGCAGGTAACCCGGCAACCGGCTGTGGGCATCGGCCGGCACGTTGCCGATACGGACGCTGGAACCGACTGCGAACTTCGGGTGTGCGACATCGCGGCGCGGGCTGTCACCGCACCGCAGATAGGCGATCACCTGATCATCGATCGCGGCCTCTCCCAAGCCTTCTGATGCCGATGAGAAATCGGCGATCCGGCCCGCGAGTTCCTCTTCAGTGAGATAGCCCTTGTCGATGAAGAACTGGGTGATTCCGCCCAGCCATTTCTCGTAGTAGCGAAACTTGAAGTAGTCGAACGGGTTCATCGCCTCGGCGCCGGTGCGCAAGTCGGCCCATGTCCACTCGTCTTTGAAGGTCGTCGGCACCTCGTCGACGGGATACGCCGGCAGTGCCGAGCCAAGGTGGTTGGACAAGCCCATCATCGCGACGTGGATGCCGAAGATGCGCTTCTCCCACTCCTCGACGAAGACCCGTTGTTCCAGGGTCAACGGCTCGGGCAGGCCCTCCAGGCCGCCAAGGTAGTGCTGCAGTTTCATCAGGCCGGGGTTCCTTCCGTCGACGTGGTCTCCGCGCTAGCTGCGGCGGATTTTGTCGTCATCGCTGTGGCCAGGTACTCGGAGAGCAATCCGAATGACGCACCGAGGACACAGGCCACCGCGGCGACGATGCCGGGATGGGAAATGGTCGTGACCGTGATGTTGTTGCCGGTGCCTGCCACCGTCGACACCGTGGAGGCGAATCCGACGACGACCGCGGGGGTGGTGGACAGCAGAGGCACCCACGACGCCTGCACCATGACCGCACTGCCGACGCCGACAGCGATGGCGGTGACCAGGAGGCTGCCGCCCATCAGGTGGGCCGCGTACAGACTGGCCGAGGCGATGACCACGCCGACGAGGTTCGACGCCACGGAGCGAACCCAGCCGGCGGCGCCGCCACCGACGAAGAAGAACGACGCCCAGGCCAGGAACACCACCCAGACGGGCACCGTGATGACCGTTGCGGTCATCGCGACCGCCACCCCGCCAAGGACGCCGATGCTCAGCGTCAAGGCTGTCCGAGAATCCATTGAGCCCACCTTTGATCGAGGCACAGAGAATTGGCCAGTACTACAACGATTTTCGCTACGACAGCCGAGCGATGACCGCGGTGAACCCAGGTTCGCGCCCCCAGGTTTCGCTGGCGTTACGCCCTGATTTCCCGTGCCATCAGGACCGGACAAGAATCACGCATTTCCGGACCTCACCGCAGCCGGGATGTGAAGAGCGGTGTTCGGGTCTACCCTCTGCAGTCATCGTGCACCCAGCACGAAGAAGGAAGTCCAGGCGATGAACGGTGCGAAGGCTGCCCGAACGATCGTATTCGCGCTGTACGACAAGGTGACGTTGCAGGACGTGGCTGCGCCGCTTGAGATCTTCGCACGTGCCAACGACTTCGGGGCGCGGTACCGGGTGCTGTTGGCCTCGCCGACCGGTGAGGCCGTCGCAACGACGGCGTTCGTGGCCCTCAATGTCGACATGCCGCTGGCCGAGGTACCCGACCGGATCGACACTCTCATCGTGCCCGGCGGAGTACCGGCTGACTTCACCTTCACCCCTGGTGAACACGACATCCCCGAAGAACAGACACCGGATGTGGTCGAGTCGGCATTGACGATGGTGCGCGAACTCGAACCGCGGGCGCGCAGGGTTGCCTCGGTGTGCACCGGCGCGTTCGTGCTCGCAGCACTCGGATTGCTCGACGGCCGCCGCGCGACCACGCATTGGGCGCATTGCCAGGAGCTGGCTCGTACCTATCCCAAGGTGGTGGTCGACCCTGACTCACTATTCGTACAGGACGGGCGGTTCATCACCGGCGCGGGAATCAGCGCGGGCATCGACCTGGCACTTGCGCTCGTGGAAAGTGACTACGGCCCAGACATGGCTCGGCGCGTGGCACGGTGGATGGTCGTCTTCCTCCAACGTCCAGGTGGGCAGGCACAATTCAGCGTCTGGACCGAATCGGCACTCCCGGCCACGAACGGTCTCCGCGAAATCCTGGACTCCGTTGTCTGCGATCCCGGCGCCGATCACTCGATCGCGGCCATGGCAGCTCGTGCGGCGGTGAGCGAGCGGCATCTGGTACGCATGTTCCGGGTTCAGGTCGGACTGACGCCGGCCCGGTTCGTTGAGCAAGCGCGACTGGAAGCGGCCAAGGTTCTCCTTGCGGCCGGAGACCATAGCCAAGAAGCCGTCGCGCGACGCGCCGGTTTTGGGTCTTCAGACTCCATGAGGCGCACCTTCCGCCGCAATCTCGGCGTCTCCCCCAGCATGTACCGAAGCCGATTCCGCACCACTGGCATCAATCAAAGGCTCAGGTAGGCAACGAGATTAGAACCACGGGGGCCGACAGCCTCTGCAGAGGTCGGGAACACCTTTGACGCTCAACCCTTTTCGGCGGCCATCCTGGCTCGCTCCGTCATCGAGGCGATCACTCCGCCGTCGTTCAGAATATCGGTGCCGGTCAGATACCCGGCCTTGTTACTGACACAAAAGGCGAGTAGCTCTGCCATCTCTTGCGGCTTGCCCCACCGCGGAACCGCGGCGTCGGTGACCATCGCACCGGCCCCGGCCTGCTCCTCCAACCGACCCATCTCGGTGTCGATGGATCCTGGGGAGACCGAGACGATCCGCAGCCCCCGCCCGTTGAACCTCTCGGCCTGCGATGTGCTGTACCACCTGACGAAACTCTTGCTCACGGCGTAGGCAATGCCCGACCGCGCGTCCTCAGGAACGATGTCGCACACCGACATCATGTCGCTCATGAAGGCGTCTTCATCCTGCAGGGCGAGCGGGAACTGCTTCGTCGGAATCATCTCCTGCGGCAGCATGTGGGCCGCCATCGATGCGACGTTGACGATCGCGGAACCCTCGGCGGCGGCCGCGTAGAAGACCTCGTTGACGTTGACGGTGCCAAGCGCATTGGTCCGCATGACGTAGTCGGCAGCGCCCATACTCGGGCTCACGCCCGCGGTATGGATCAGTGAGGAGACAGACCCGAGGCCGGACGCGGTCTCTAGCAACCGGACGACCGCCTCTCGGTCGGTGACGTCGCAATTGACGACGGTGGCCGTCACTCCGAGGTCCTTCAGCGTGGCGGCCGCAGCATCAAGCCGGTCCTGCCTGACATCGCAAAGGACAACCGTGTGGTCACGGCCGACGACCTTGGCCGTGGCCAGACCCATGCCACCCGCTCCGCCCGTGATTATCGACACTTGACTCATACCTGGACCGTATCCGGCTGCCGTTACACATCGCGCGCCGGGTGTCACGTGTGGCCAAGATGCGCTCAGTTCGGCTTCGTGTACCTCACTCCGGTCAGCTGTTCGGAAATCTCCCATAACCGGTGGGCGTCGGCCTCGTTGTTGGCATGAGTTGGAATCTCCGCTTCCTGCACGCCTCCGCCGGCCGCCTCGAACAGCCCGTGCGGGCCATAGAACGCACCGCCTGCGGCCTGCGGTGAGGTGGCCGCGTACAGGGCGGGCTTAATGCCTTCGTCGATCTCCTGCCACATGAATGCCATGAGCCTCTGGCTCAACTGCATGAACCGTTCATTCATCGAGGGCTTGGTTTGCCCCTGTCCGCTGAACTGCGGATCGGGCTTCGACATACCGGGATGCGCGGCATTGGACAACACGCCCCACCCTGCTTCGCGGCTACGCCGGTTCAACTCGCGGGCGAAGATCAGATTCGCGAGCTTGGATTGACTGTACGCGCGCATCGGCGAATAGCCGCGCTCGAAGTGCAAGTCGTCGAATCGAATTCGGCCGTTTCGGGCGGCCATTGCGCTGACAGTGACGACCCGGGGTGACGATGCCGCCCTCAGCAGCGGTAGAAGGTGTCCGGTCAGCGCGAAGTGCCCGAGATGGTTTGTGGCGAACTGCAGCTCAAATCCGTCGACGGTGGTTACGCGCTTGCGATGTGCGATCACGGCGGCATTGTTGATCAGGATGTCGATCGGCCTGCCCTCAGCGTTGAGTTCCTCGCCCAGGGCGGCGACGCTGGCTAGCGACGCCAAGTCGAGTTGTTTGATGGTCAGCTTCGCATCGGGCACCGTCGCGCGGATGTGTGCGACGGCAGCTTCACCCTTGGCCTGGTTGCGGATCGGCATGATCACTTCGGCGCCGGCGGCCGAGAGCCGGGTGGCCAAGCCCAGCCCGACGCCCGAGGTGGAGCCGGTGCCCACGGCGAGCCTTCCGTGAAGATCGGGGACGGCCACGGCGCTCTCGTGCACGGACATGGAGAAACTCCTCGTTATCACTGGGTTGAGATGATCCGCGCGGCAGCTTCGACGGCGGCGGTGCGGCGCCGCGCGATGATGGCGGGGTCGTCGATCAATGAGTCGGGGTGCGGCGAGTTCGCCCAGGCCAGGCCGATCCCAAGCAGTAACGCAATGAGGTCGGCGGGTTCCCATAGCCGGTCCACGTGCCCAGCCGCCTGGGCCGCTTCGATCGCGGCGAGGGTATCGGCGAAGATTGGTTCACCATCGGCATGGGGCTCGTCGAGAGCGAAGCCTTCCAGTCGGGCCCACGTGATCATGCGAAGGTGCTCGGGGTGGTCGCGCGCCATGTCGTAGACGTCGCCGACGAAGTCGGGAACGGTCCTGCGGCGCAAGCTGATCGCCCGGAAGAACTCGGCACTGTCGGCCGCCAAAACCTCGCGAAACAGGGTCTCCTTGTCGCCGAAGTGTGCGTAGAGCCGTTCCTTGCTCGCCTGGGCGGTGCGCGCGATGCGGTCGATCCGGGCCCCGGCCAATCCGTACTGGGCGAATTCTGCCCGGGCGGCCGCCAGGATCACGTCGCGAAGCTCGGTCGTACTTCTCACAGGGGAATCATATGCCAAACGAACTCGTTCGTTCGGTAGGGTGTTGCTTGAGACAACGACTTGCAGGGAGTTGATGACGATGGGTGAGGCGATAGCGGTGGATCCGGTCATTGCGCGAATGCCGCGCGGCGGTCCAAACGCCTCGTGGCTGGATCGGCGGTTGCAGACCGATGCGCTGGAGTACACCGACCGCTACGACATCCCCGACGAGGTCAAGCAGACCGTGATCTCGGCGCTGGATCGAGTCGGCTCCCGCACCGGCCAGCACGAGAAGCATGCCCGCACCGCACTGGATGTGGTGGCACACATCTCCAACCCCCGCGTTCTCGAACTCGGTGCCGGACATGGCAAGCTGTCGGCCAAGATTTTGGAGTTGCATCCCACTGCGACGGTGACCGTCAGCGACTTGGACCCGACGTCGGTCGCCAACATCGCCAGCGGTGAACTCGGCGCGCATCCGCGGGTGCGCACCCAGGTTGTCGACGCCACCGCGATCGCCGCCGACGACCACACCTACGACCTGGTGGTGTTCGCCCAGGCGTTTCATCATCTGCCGCCGGCAACGGCCGTTCGTGCGATCGCCGAAGCCACCAGGGTGGGTAGGCGGTTTCTGGTGATCGACCTCAAACGCCCATCCCCGCTGGGGCTTATCCTCACGCAGGTCATCGTGGCGCCGTTGGCGGCAGTCGCGGTGCTCGTGCGTCCGTCGTTCAGGCGCATCATGCACGACGGATTCATCAGTGCGCTGCGCGCCTACAGCCACTCGGCGTTCGTCGCACTGGGAAAGGCGGCCGACCCGCAGATGCACATCGAGTTCCTGCCGACGGCAACTCGGTTCGGCCCCAAGCCGACCTCCCTGGTGTTCTCCCGGCCGAGTGCGTCGCCCGCGTCAGGAAACGCACTGGAGCCCAAGGAGTCTCAAAAGTCATGACTACGGCGAACACCGACGTGATCATGAATCAGTCGGGACGGGTCCAGGCGTTGCGCCGTGTCGCGGAAACCGTTGCCGACCGTGCCGCACCGCTCATCGAACTGTACCGCCCCTATGTCGACGGGCTGCATAACTTGCTCGCTGACGGCCGATTCCTGTTGGTCGGCAACCACACCCAGTCCAGCGCCGAGGCCCTGCTGATCCCCTTGCTCGTGCGGCGCGCGATCGGCACGCGAGTGCGACCCCTCGCCGACAAGAACTTTGGCCGTATGGGCGGACTTCCCGGCGATCTACTCGCCGCCGTCGGCGCTGTCGTCGGAGCCCCGGAGACCGCCCGCGAGTTGATGGTGCACGACGAACCCATCCTCGTGTTTCCCGGAGGTGGGCGCGAGATTGCCAAGTTCAAGGGCGAGGAGTACACCCTGCGCTGGCAGGGCCGAACCGGATTCGCCCGCTTGGCAGTCGAATACAGCTATCCGATCGTGCCCGTAGGGCTTGTCGGCGGGGACGACGTCTACCGAAGCATGACGACGCGCGAGGGGCGATGGGGACGGCTGAGTCAAAGCCTCGCCGAAAGACTGTCGGGCCGCTCGGACATGGCTATGCCGCTGATGCGTGGAATCGGCCCGACCTTGATTCCCCGGCCGCAGCGGATGTATCTGCGCTTCGGCCGCCCTATCGCTACAGCCAAACCCGCGCGCGTCACCGAAGAGAAATGGGGCAACACCGTCAAACACGAAGCCCAGCACTCACTGGAGAAGATCCTGGCCGACCTCCAAGAGGTCCGCAGCAGCGACCCCTACCGTGAACTGAATCCGCTGGCTTGGCGCAACGCCACAATGCCATCCACTGAACATCGAGAGACCTGACCAAACTCCTTCATCTCCAACCATTTCCGATGAACCGATCTCTGTAACGACTGCGATATGTGAGGAACCATGACTGTCCAAACTCCACCGCTGAGCACCGCCGTCGCCCACAACGGGCGCCTCGCCGGCAAGCGAGTCCTCATCACCGGCACCGGTGGAGGTCAGGGCGCTGTCGCACAAGAACTCTTCTGCAATCACGGTGCGCACGTGGTCGGCTGCGACGTTCGCCCCGGCGCCGCGGCCGCCACCGCCGCAGCCCTGTCCGCCCAAGGCCTGTCGGCCGAGGGGCACGATGTCGACCTCGCCGACCCCAGTGCAGCCCGCGAATGGGTGGAAAACTCCATCTCAACACTCGGCGGCATCGATGTCCTCTACAACAACGCCTCAGCGGCCGCCGTCGCACCTTTCAGTGAAATGACCCTTGACCAATGGCGATTCACGCTCGCCAACGAACTCGAGATCGTGTTCACGGTGACATCGGCGGCATGGCCCGCGCTCCTCGAGAACGGTGGCAGCGTCATCAACATCGCATCTAGCGTCGGCTCAATCGGCCTGCAGGCCTTCGGTTTCGCCGCACATGGTGCCGCCAAAGGCGGCGTACTTGCTTTGACACGACAACTCGCGGCCGAGGGCGCGCCACATCGCGTCCGGGTCAACGCGATCACTCCGGGCTTCATCGCGACCCCTGGCACGAGCGCCATACCCCAGGCTGCCAGGGACTTCGTGGGCCGGTGGGTCAACCTGTTGGACGATCCCATCGAGCCGATCGACGTCGCCTACTGTGCGCTGTACCTCGCCTCTGATGAAAGCAGATTTGTCACCGGCGCCGATTTCGCCGTGGACGCCGGGTCAACGGCGGGGCGCCCGGCCTGACGTGCCAATCACCTGATTAGTCACGGGGACCCATTCGGAACGGCCTGGCATCGCCGAGGCGCTGTCCGCCGTCGATCACGAATGTCTCCCCCGTCACCCAGCTCGCCGCATCCGAGACCAGGAAGGCGATGGCCGAGCCGACGTCTTCGGGTTCACCGATCCGGCCCACGGCAGTGGTCGAATTCAACTGGCTCTCATGCTCTTTCCACAGCGCCTCAGCGAGCTTGGTCCGCACTACACCAGGTGCGACGGCGTTGACCCGCACCTTCGGCGACAGCTCGAGGGCCAGCTGCTTGGTGAGGTGGATCAACGCGGCCTTCGAGGCGTTGTAGATCCCCAGACCGGCTTCGAATCCCATCCCGCCGATGGACGCCGTATTGACGACGACGCCGCCATGCTCGGCCATCCATGCACGGGTCGCCAGAGATGTCCACAGGATCGGTGCCCACAGGTTCACGTCGAAGGTCTTGGTGACGCGGGCGTAGTCCTGGTCGATGACCGGGCCGTAGGACGGGTTGGTGCCGGCATTGTTGATGAGAATGTCGAGGCTGCCGAATCGTTCGAGCGTCAGGTCGATGCAGCGTTTGGCGGCTTGCTCGTCGACGGCATGCGCGGCCACACCGAGCGCGTTGCCATTCACTTCGGCCGCCGCGGCATCCGCCGATTCCTGGCTGCGCGACGTCAAGACGACATTGCCGCCGGCCTCGGCGATCGCCTGCGCCGCAGCCAGACCGATGCCTCGTGAGGCGCCGGTGATGATGGCCGTACGGCCGGTGAGATCAAATCGGCTCATCTCTGCCCGCTCAATGCCAAGATCAATTTGCCCAGGTTCTCGCCACGGAATAGTTTGAGAAGTGTTTCGGGGAAGTCGCTGATGTCACCGTGTTCGACGGACTCCCGGGAACGCAGCTCACCCGTGTCAAGCCACTTAGCCAGCTGTTCAACACCTTCCGGGTAGCGCTGGGCATAGTCGAAGATGACGAAGCCGGTGAGCGACGCGCGGTTGATGAGTAACTGCATGTAGTTGGCCGGCCCGCGTGGGGCGTCGTTGTACTGCGAGACCGCGCCGCTGAGCACGATGCGCGCGCCGCGGGCCAGCCGATCGAGGGCGGCCTCGAGCGTCTTTCCGCCAACGTTGTCGAAGAACACGTCGACCCCCTCGGGGGCATACGATTTTAGTTCTGCGCGCAGGTTGGCAGTCTTGTAGTCGATCGCCGCGTCGAATCCGAGCTCGTCGACAAGCCACCGGCACTTGTTCTCGCCACCGGTGATACCGATTGTGCGACAGCCCTTTATGCGGGCTATCTGGCCGGCGATGCTGCCCACCGAACCGGCCGCTGCGGACACCAGCACGGTCTGGCCCGGTTGCGGGCGCCCGATGTCAAGCAATCCGAAGTATGCAGTCAAACCGCTGATCCCCAAGGCTCCCAAATGTACCGGCGCCGGTGCGACCCGGGTATCGACCTTGTTCACGCCGACGCCGTTGGACACCGCATAATTCTGCACACCGAACATGCCCGACACCTGATCATCCACCGAGAATCGGTCGTGACGGGATTCGACGACAGTGCCGATCGCCAACGCGCGCATCACCTCATCGATCTCAACAGCCGGCATATAGGTGTCCCCGGCGTTCATCCAGGCCCGCATTGCCGGATCGATCGACAGATAGTCGACCTTGACGACGAACTCGCCATCACCGGCCCTCGGGACTGCCTGCTGCACGATTTTCCAGTCATCGGCGGTGGGCAGCCCGACGGGACGCGCTGCCAGCCGGCACTGGGTATTCATCACGGTCACAATGCAATCTCCTTCTTCGACGGGATGTGTTGGTGACTGGCCGCACAGGACAATGCGGCGCGGCCGGCAGGATCCTCGGCGGTAACGGGAACCACCGCAACGGTGTCGGCACCGGCGTCGAGATACTCCTGCAGGCGTGCGGTGATCTGTTCGGCGCTCCCGATAGCGCACACTTTTTCGACGAGTTCGACGGGGATGGCCGCCGCCAACTCCGAGCGCCGCGCCCCAGCACGGGCGCGGGTGACCAGGTCGGCGAATCCCAGCTCGCAGAACATCTCTGCGTATCCGGGTGGGGCCAGGTAGACGGCGAGCTGGCTGGCCAGTTGTCGCAGCGCAGCCTGCCCGGGTGACAGCGCGAGCGGCACCCACACCGTCAGCTGCGGCGGCATGCGCCCGGCCGCCGCAGCCTCGACATCGATCTGGCATCGCACCTCGCGCACCCGTTGCGGCGAAACGAGATTGAGGACGATTTCGTCGGCCAGGCGCGCCGCTACCCGGATCATTGCCGGCCCGAATGCACCCACCGCGATGCGCGTGTCCGGCAACGGGTTTCGTAGCCGGAAACCGTGGCTTCGGACGAAGCGGCCGTCATAGTCGGAGCGCTCGCCGGCCAAGATCGGCCGCAGGCATTGGATCATCTCGCGCATCCGCGCAGCGCTATGCCCCCAGTCGCGACCGTGCCAGCCGCTAACGATCGGGGGGCTCGACGCGCCCAGTGCGACGTCGACCGGGCTGCCGGTCAACGACGCGACCGAGCCGGCCCCGAGCGCGATCGAAACCGGGTTGCGCACGCTGATCGGCAGTGGGCCCACCTTCAGGCGCAGCCCCGGGGTGCGTCCGCCGATTTCGCTCGCCGTTTTCCCTGGCAGCTCTCGGGCGGCATGCAGCAGCGCTCCAACCTTTGCCGCGCCCTGATCCACGAGCCCGAGCTCCCGACGTCTGACGAGCCGTTCGGCGCGCTCGATGCCTTCACGCGCGAGGAGTTGTGGGGCGTCATGCAGGCGCTGTGGCTGGAGAAGCGCTTCACCGGCGTGCTGGTGACGCATGACCTGCGTGAGGCGGTCTATCTCGCCGACACCGTCTACGTCATGAGCAAGCGGCCTGGCCGCATCGTGCTCACCCGCCAGATCGACCTCCCGCGGCCGCGCTCGCTCGCCACGACCTTCGAGCCGCATTTCGTCGACATCGTGCATGAGCTGCGCGACCGCATCTCGCAGGAGCATGCATGACCGACTTCAGGCGCGAGGCACTGCGGATCGCCATGCCGTGGCTGGCGACGGCCATCCTGCTGGTCATCTGGGAGCTGGCGTGCATCGCCTTCGACGTTCCCGAGATCATCTTGCCGAGGCCGACCAAGATCTTCACGGTCTTCGTCGCCCGCTTCGACATCCTGATGGCCTATTGCTGGGACACGCTGTGGACCACCGTGATCGGCTTCCTGTTGGCGATCGTGGGCGGCCTGCTGCTGGGGCTGGCGATCGGCGCTTCGCCCTTCGTCTATTCCGGCCTCTATCCGCTGCTGATCGCCTTCAACGCCATCCCCAAGGTGGCGCTGGTGCCGATCCTGATGATCTGGGTGGGCGTGGGCTCGCTGCCGGCGGTCATCACCGCCTTCGTCATCAGCTTCTTCCCCATCGTGGTCAACGTCGCGACCGGTCTCGCCACCATCGAGCCCGAGATGCGCGACGTGCTCCGAAGCCTCGGCGCCACCCAGACCGAGATCCTGACCAAGGTCGGCATCCCGCGCGCCATGCCCTATCTGTTCGCCACCCTGAAAGTCGCGATCACGCTCGCCTTCATCGGCTCGGTGATTTCCGAGACGGTGGGCGGCAACAACGGCATCGGCTTTCTGATGTTGTCGGCCAGCGCGCGCACGATGCGCCGACGACCTTCGCCGGCCTGTTCGCCATCGCCATCATGGGCGTGCTGATGTACGCGATCTGCGCCCTGGTCGAGAAGCGCATGACCCGCTGGGCTTTCCGCGGCGAACTGGTTAGTTGAGGTTCGAGGCGGCCCGCCTGGCCTGACGGCGTGTGTCGGGCAATCAGGATCAGGCCGGCACTGCGGCCGAGGCCCGCGCCGCAGAGCATGTCGGGACGAGCCGGGCCACCAGATCCATCTTGTCGATCAGCGGCTGCCGGCGGTGCCGCTCTGGCACGATTTTGGCATCGCACGCGGTCACGAACACGAAAGGGATACGCTGCGCGGTGAGGGCGTCGGCGACCGCGAAGCTCAGCTCGGACCGAGCATGATGTCGAGGCAGACGAGATCGACGCTCCGTCGCGCAACTCGTTGAGGGCAGCGTCGACAGACGACGCCCAGCCAACCACGGTGGCGCCCGCCTCGGTCAACATGTCCTCGATCAGTTCTGCAAGGAACGCCGAGTCTTCGACCACCAGGACTCCAAACCGTTGATTTTCAATTCGTGTTGCCTGCCCTCAATCGCCGGAGAATCAACCAGACGCCTCAGCGCGAAAGCTGTTCCGCCCTTGTCGACATTCCTTTTGCCACATTCACGGTGACCCGGTTATACGCACGCTGTGATCATTCTGAAACCGGCGCTTTCGGTTCTCGCTTTGCGCGGATCGTGCGGGCATCGTTACGACGTGGGACAGGGGTAGGTGGTGCACCCGAGATTGGGCACGGGGCACCGCCCGGAGAGGGAGAACATGCGACGATGGTTGCGGCTCGCGGCCGGCTTTTTGGCGTTTGGCGGCCTTGGGGCGTGTGTGACTGAGGATACGGCCTACCGTTTCGAGTACTCGCCACCCCCCTGGGCCTGCGCGCCACCGCAGCCCGGCCGCACGCCGGTGGCGCAGGCCAAGCCCTGCTCCCCGAGCGATCCACGGGGTGGGCCAGCCCCGGCCATCCTGCGCGGCGAGCCGGCGAAGCTCGACCCGCAGCAGCAGGAGGTCGTCATCGTTGGCGTAACGAAGTGGCTCAAGAACCATTCTTCGGCCCGCTTCGGCCTCATGCAGGGGGTTCGCGATCCGCGCGGCCCGGTCGTCGTGTGCGGCTGGATCGATGGCCACAACGGCGCCGGCGCCTATCCCGGCATGTCACCCTACGTTGGGCTGCTGATGGGGTCGCGCAAGGATGCCGAGTTCCTGGTTGTGGGAATAGGAGCTACGGCCCGCGAGCGAGCCGAGGTTCTTTCGCTTTGCGCGGAAGTCGGTGTGACGTCGCTATAGGCGTCATAACACCGCTTCGGCGACCACGCGTAGTGAGTTGACGGTGACGCCGCTCAGCAGCATCGAGCCGACTTCGTGGCGGCTGCCGGCTTCCTTCCAGGCCTGCAGGCGATCCTTGATGCGCTCGGGGCTGCCGACCAGCGAGGTCTCGTCGACTAGGGCATCGGGCACCGCCGCGATCGCCTCGGCGCGGCGGCCGCCGAGAAAGGCGTCCTGAATCTTCGCCGCGGCGGCCTCGTAGCCCATGTGCTTGGCGAAGTCGTTGTAGAAGTTCTTCTCCGTGCCCCCATGCCGCCGATGTAGAGCGCGAGCTCGGGCTTCAAGGCATCGCGGCAGGCCTGCAGGTCGGGACCCATGTTGATGCGGACGAAGGGCGCGACATCGAAATCGGCAGAGTTCGATCGGGCCGCCGCGGGCGATGCCGTCCTTTAGCGGCTTGGTCACCAGGCCCGCCTTCTCCGGCGACATGAAGATGGGCAGCACGCCGTCGGCCACTTCGCCGGCCACCTTGAGACCGACGGCGTGATCGAGGCGGCGTAGATCGGCATGTCGGGATCGCCGTGCAGGATGCTTTTCAGCGGCTTGCCCAGACCGGTCGCCCCGGGGCCCTTGTAGGGGATCTGGTAGAGCTCGCCGTCATGCTGCAGCGGCGCTTCGCGCTTCAGGATCTTGCGCAGGATTTCGATGTATTCGCGGGTGCGCGCCATGGGCTTGCCGAACGGCACGCCATGCCAGCCCTCGACGACCTGCGGTCCCGAGGCGCCGATGCCCAGCAGGAAGCGATTGTTCGACAACGCCTGCAGGGTGAGCGCCGTCATCGCCGTGCAGGCGGGCGTGCGGGCCTGCATCTGCATGATGCCGACGCCGGCCTTGATGCGGCTCGTGCGGGCTAGGATCCAGGCCGTCGGCGTCACCGCGTCGGTGCCGTAGGCCTCGCCGCTCCACACCGAGGTGTAGCCGAGGCGCTCGGCTTCCAGCACCTCGTCGAGCGCGAGGTGATCGCCATGATAACGCAACAGCATTCCGAGTCGCATGGTCATCCCTTTCGCAGGCCGGCCAGCAGCGGCATCGCTTCGGCGGCGAAGCGCTCGATCTGCTGGTCGCGCTCCTCGTAGGGCCCGACGAAGTCGAGGATGAGGTGGCGCACGCCGGCCTGCTGGAATTTGAAGATCGTCTCGACCACGTCCTGTGGCGTCCCCAGCGCGCAATAACGTTGCGCGGCCTTGCGGAAGTCCATGCCGTAGCGCTGGCTGAGCGACACCGTCGCGGCATCGAGGGCCTTCTCGTAGGTGTCGTCGATGCGCGTGAAGAGCAAGTGGGCGGTGCCGAAGCCGCGGTCGAAGGTGCGGGCCGCCTCGCCGGCAGCCGTTGCGATCTTTTCCAGTCCCCGGCGGACATGTCTGGGGTGACGACGTAGGACATCCAGCCGTCGGCCATGCGTCCGTGCGCCGCAGCGCCGGATCAGCGCGGCCGCCGCACCAGATCGGCGGCCCGCCGGCTTGCCGTGGCGGCGGCTGCATCTTCACGTCCTCGAAATTGAAGAACTTGCCGGCATGGGAGACCGGCTCGCCGCTCCACAGCTTGCGCATGATCGTGAGGCTTTCGCTCAGCCGCGCGCCGCGTTCGTTGAGCGGCACGCCGCAGGCCTCGTACTCCTTGGGAAACTCGCCACCCACGCCGACGCCGAAGATGAAGCGCCCTTCCGTCAAATGGTCGAGCGTGGAGACCTGCTTGGCGACGGGGGTCGGATGGCGCAACGGCAACAGGAAGACGTCCGTGCCGAACACCAGGCGCCGGCTCAGCACGGCGGCCTGCGCGAGCTGCAGCAGCGGGTCGAAGATCGCGATCGTGAAGGCGACGTGATCGCCGACCCACATCGAATCGTAGCCGCAGCGGTCGACCAGGCCGACCAGGTCCGCAGTTCGTCGATGGTGGGCAGCCACGGCCCCTCGGCGGGCTCGGTACGCCGATGCATGGTCTGCACGCCGAGCTGAGGTGATCGTCCAGGGGCAGGTCCATGAGGCAAATCCCAATTATCGCCGAAACTGTCAGCCCGAGCGCAGCGAGGGGCCTTTAGGAAACAGGAAAAGTCCCTCGCTGCGCTCGGGCTGACAACGAGGCCGTACTGGATACTAGTCACGTGAATCTAAAGTTCGCCACATAATGTCTTCTGTGTTTTTTGACAGAAGCGTTTGACCGAAGCCAGGATTTGGTCGGCTGATTTGGTCCATTTGAAAGGCTTGGGATTTTGGTTGTAGCGGTCGATGAAGGTGCGGATATCGGCTTCGAGTTGCCTGACTGAGGTATGAACGCCGCGTCGGAGTCGCTTCCTGGTGAGTTCGGCGAACCATCGCTCAACCTGATTGATCCAAGATGCCGATGTCGGCGTGAAGTGGACATGATAATGGGGACGACGGGCGAGCCACGTCTTGATCTTGGATGTTTTGTGGGTGGCATAGTTGTCCATGATGATATGGACCTCGAGCCCTTCGGCGACGCGAGCGTCGATCTCCTTGAGGAAGTTCAAGAACTCGGCCGCCCGGTGTCGCTTGTAGCACTTGCCGATGACGAAGCCCGACGCGATATCGAGCGCGGCGAACAGCGAGGTCGTGCCGTGCCGTACATAATTGTGCGTCCGGCGCTCGGGTACGCCAGGCATCATCGGCAAAACCGGCTGCTCCCGATCGAGCGCCTGAATCTGGCTTTTCTCGTCAAGGCTAAGGACAAGCGCCCGGTTGGGTGGCGAGAGGTAAAGGCCGACGATGTCGCGCACCTTGTCGACGAATAGCGGATCGGTCGACAGCTTGAAGGTCTGGCTGCGGTGCGGCTGTAGGCCGAACGCCCCCCACATACGGCGGATCGTGGTATGTGAAAAACCGGTTTCAGCCGCCATCGATCGGATCGACCAGTGCGTGGCGTCCGCAGGCAAGGTGTGCAACGTCCGCTCGATCACAGCGGCAACCTGATCGTCGTCGATGGTCCGAGGCCGGCCAGGGCGAGCCTCGTCGAGCAGACCATCGCAGCGATCCTTCAAAAAGCGTCGGCGCCACTTGCCAACCGTATGCTCATGGACGCCAAGCTCGGCGGCGACGGACTTGCTGGGCAATCCGTCTGAACACCGCAGAATGACGCGACACCGCTCGGACAACGATCGGGCAACACGGTGGCGGCGCACCTGCCGCTCCAGATAGGACCGCTCTTGGGCACTCAGCACCAACCGCTCGATCGGCCGACCTCGCCCAATAGCCTTCGTCATCAGCGCTCTCCATCGACTGCTCGGAGCGCCAGTTTATAATGTAATGAACTTCAGTTCCAGATGACTAGGCCGTGAACTCATAAAAGAAGAGAAGCACCTGCACCGAGTTAATGCACTGCTGCAGGGTGAGGGTCTCACCGGTGTATTATGACGTCGGCAGATCCTCCGAATAACGGACGGAACTGGGACAGCAGGCGGCCTGGTCGAACTGCCAACCCCGCGTCCTGAGCACTGGCGTTGCCTAAGGCAACTGCTCTGCTTCGCTCATGCGTGACTTGCCGCCACGGCAGTCGTTGAATGGCGAAGAGCAGGCTGGTTGGTCCTCCAGCCCGCCTATCTGAAAGGCTCACGGCACTCGCACGCCCCGCAGACCGGCTTCGGCGATGGCTTTCTGGACCGTGCCATCGGATCGGATGCGGCTCACGAACTCATCCACGGTGGGAAGCGCCGACGCAGAGCGCTTGCGCACTCCGATCGTCATTTGCACCACGTTGAAACGCCCAGGCAAGACGCGTGCGCCGGGCAAGGCATCGGCGATGCGGTGAGCCAGATGCAGATTCTCGCCGTAAACGTCAGCCTTTCCCGCCGCCAGCGCTTCACGCGCCGGCTCGAACCCACCCGGTATCGGAAGAATCTCGGCATTCTTGATGAGGCGCCGCAGGACGTTGTCGGGTGCGCTGCCTTGCGCGACCGCGATCCTTGTTCCCGGACGGTCAACTTCGTCCGCGTTGGTCGGCGCCGCGCCGGGGCGCGCAACATAGCCGTTGTCCACCTCCATAAAGGCCGCGCTGAATACAAGATGCTCTGCGCGAGAAGGATCGCGTGCAGCGAGCCCGACGTCCCAGTCATCGGCCGCGAGACTTTCATTATAGCGCGCGGGATTGTCGTAGGACTTGAGCTCGATCGGAACGCCCAGATGCGCAGCGAGCGCACGGCCAACAGCGACCGAGACTCCGCCGAGGCTGCCGTCAGGGCGGCGGGTGACCAGGACGGGATTAGAGGCGATTAGAGCAACGCGGAGCTTGCCGGTGGGGCACAGAGTGGCGACCGCTGATGTGGGTTGCGCCCGCGCTTTGCCATGTTGCCAGAACTCGGCCACTGCCGCGATTGCGACGGTGACGGCTTCTCTCCGTGTCCACATTGCTCACCTCCAATATTCGCATGAGCAGGCTTCGGGGCCCACCCACTCTCATAGACGCAGAAGTGCGGTCTCCCATCCGGGCCTGGCTTCGATTGAAGCTCCGCGGGACACGCACGAGGATGGTGCGGCGCGACAGCACCAGGGTGCCGTGTGCGCGCAGGGAACGACAGCAGGCCTGTGAACGCCGACGCCACTACGATCGGGAATCTGTGATCATTGATGCCTCCGTTGCTCCGACAGGCCCCTCGCGTGGACTCAGCCATGGCGCACGCTTAAAAGTCCTGAAGCCGTCCTGAATTCTCATGAGAGATCTCCTTGAAAGGTTGGAAGGCGCCGCGATGCACGACGAGCTGTCCTTCGGTCCGTTCCGACTGGATCTCGATAGAAGGGTGTTGCTGCGAGACGGATCACCAGTGCCACTGGGTGGCCGGGCCCTGGACCTGCTGTGCGCGCTGGCCGGCGCCCGCGGCGCATTAGTCACCAAAAACGCTTTGATGGAACAGGTCTGGCCTGGGCTCGCCGTTGAGGAGAACAACATCCAGGTGCAGGTTTCGGCGCTTCGGCGGGTATTGCGGGAAGCTGGCTGTTCATCCGACTACATCAACACCGTGCCCGGTCGGGGCTATCGTTTCGTCGTTCCCGCAAACGAAGGGTACGTTGGGCGCGCGCGGCGAGGAAACCTGCCCGAACCCTCTGATCTGCTGATCGGCCGCGAAGCGGAGCTGGCGGACCTTGCGGCGCTCGTGTCGGTTCATCGCTTAGTGACCCTGGTGGGCGTCGGTGGCAGCGGCAAGACGCGCCTTGCGCTGGGGTTGGGAGCCAATCTGCAAGGCCGATTTCCTGACGGTGTCTGGTTGGCCGAACTGGCGCCGCTTGCCAAGCCCGAGCTGCTCGGAGAAACCGTTGCAGCCCTGTTCAACGTATCTCTACAGGGCGACCGCCCGGCCGCTAAGGTCATCGCCGATTTCCTGGGGGCGCGACGGCTGCTTTTGATCCTCGACAATTGCGAGCACATGATCCTCGCCGCGGCCAAGTTCACCAAGGTCGTGTTGGCGGCATGCCGTAACATAGGCGTGCTCGCCACCAGCCGCGAGGCGCTCGCAGTGCCAGGCGAGCACGTCTACGACACGCCGCTGCTGAGCGTGCCGCCCCCGGGCAAAGTCATGGCGGTGCAGGCGCTCGAACACAGTGCCGTCGAGCTATTTGTAGCTCGCGCGTCATCGACACTGGGACGGTTCACGCTGACCGACAGCACGGCAGGGACGGTGGCAGATATATGCCGCAAGTTGGACGGCATGCCCCTGGGTATCGAGCTCGCCGCCGCCCGCCTGAAGCTGCTCACCCCAGCCGAGCTGCTGGCGCGCCTCGACGATTGCTTAAAGCTTTTAACCTCGGGCAGTCGTACGGCCTTGCCGCGGCACAAGACTCTACGGGCCGTGGTTGAGTGGAGCCATGCACTCCTGTCGAAGCCGGAACAGGCTTTGTTGCGACGGCTTGGCGTGTTTTCCGGCAGCTTCAGCCTACCCGCGGCCACGGCCGTAACGGCCGGCACACCGATAGCGGGCGGCGAGGTCTTCGATTTGGTGGCAAAGCTCGTCGAGAAATCGCTCGTCATGCCGTTGCAGGCAGCGGGCGTAACGCGCTACCGACTATTGGAAACGACGCGAGCCTTCGCTCTTGAACATCTCGAAGAGAGCGGTGAATTGCATTGGTGGAAACACCTGTGCGCGTACATGGCCGATCTCTTTTCCGAGGCCGAGCGTACATTTCCGACCGCGCCAACAGCCGAATGGCTCGGTACATTCGAGCCAGACTTGGACAACTTGCGCACGGCTCTCAGCTGGGCGTTTGGCCCACAGGGCGATCCGGCCCTCGGGCTCCGCCTGCTCGGTCGCACGCATTGGTTCTGGTGCGAGCTCCCGCTCCTTCGCGAGCAACGCCGCTGGTTCGAGCTGGCCGTGGGCGTCGTCGATGGGGCGACACCGCCGGCAATCGCGGGACGTATCCATCTCGCGCTGGGATGGGATCCCTATTTCGGTGATCGCAGTCGCTTGCCGGCGGCCCGCCGAGCAGAATGGCTGTTGCGGCAAGCCGACGAACCGCTCATGCTGGCCCAGGCGCTCGGACACGTCGGGCGGGCTGCGAGCCGGTACCGTGACGCGGGAGAGGCGATAGCCTGCTTCGACGAAGCGCTTTCAATATTGCGCCCACACGGACCTACCAAGCTCTTGGCGCTGCTGCTGCTCAGCCAGGCCACGGCACACAAGCATGCCGGCGAAGTCGCGTTGGCGCGATCCTACGCACTGGAGGGCCAGGCAGTCGCCGCCAAGCTGGGTGACGTCCAGACGCGCGACATGTGTGGCATTCAACTGGCCTCGATTGCGTTTGAAGCACACGAACTCGCGGAGGCCATCGCCATTGCGCGCGACAGCCTGGAAAACTGCCGACGAGCTCCATTTATGAGGAACCACTTCGTGGCTGCCCAGTGGCTGGCTGGCTTTCTGCTGCTCAACGGCGACATGGAAGGCGGTCGGGCGGTCGCCTTGGAGGCGTTCCCTCTTTCTCGCGCGCTGGGCAACATCAACTTGATGGACTCTGTCGATCAGCTGGCTCTCGTCGTTGCAAGCCAGGGCCACACAGCTCATGCGGCTCGCCTATGCGGCTTTGCGGATGCATATGGCCGCAGGTACGCGATGAGCCGCTACCGCATCAGCCTCGCCGTCCGGGAGCGCCTCATGCAACGCCTTGAGGCGCTTTCGCCTGACCGTCGCGCCGCTCTCCTGGCGGAGGGAGCCGCTTGGAGCGAAGATGAGCTCTCGGCGGCTTCGCAGCTGATCTGATGCACAGGCCCGCTCGTCATAGGCCGCCGCGTCCGAGCATTGGTGCGCCAGGCCGTTAGAAACGACCTAGCTGCCGTTCCATTCCGAGCGCACCAACTCGTACCAAACTTCGCCGTGCTCACTGCCCGGAAAGGAATCGGGCCCGTCGACTGGGACTGTGCGCGCGTAATTCAAACCGATCTTTTCCATCACGCGGCGCGATGCGTGGTTCACCGCCATCGTGGTCGCCACGATCTTGTCATAGCCACCGCTTCTGAACCCCCAGTTGACGAGAGCTGAAGCCCCTTCCGAGGCCAACCCCTGACCCCAATCCATCCGGCGCAGGCGATATCCGAGTTCGGCCAACGTCTCACTCTCTGGCGACAAACAGAACCACCCGACGAACGCGCCGTTGGTTGTGCGACGCGCTGTCCAAACGTAAGGCTCTAGTTCCTCTGGGCATGAGGAACGTCGCGTTCGGATCGACTTGCTCGTGGTCGACGGCGTGTCCGCCGTTAAGAAAGCGCATGACCTCCGGGTCAAGCTCAAGGTTCATGAAGTCAGCGCGGTCACTCGGGCAGCAAGGACTGAGCGTCAGCCGCATTGTCTGCAAAACGGACATTTTCGAGCATCCATCCATCGCCTTACCAAGGTCGTTCTTTCATCGCGGCATCATCGCGCCGGCATCGAGGTCGGTGATCGCCGCGGCGACGCGCTCGAAATTGGCGTGAAAAACGGCAACGCCGCGCGCGTTGGTCGGATCCAGCGTGCCGATGACGATCACCGAATAGAGCAGGCAGAAGAGCACGCCAAAACGATAATCCTCGAGACACCGCTCGAGCCCATACTCCCGAACGTCGTTCTCGCGCAGGATGTCGGTGTAATGCTTCAGCAGGTCCATCTCGATCGACCGGCGAACCTCGGTGCTGACATTGCCCGACAGAAAGTAGGCAAGATCGAAAGCGCCCGCGCCGCGACTGGTGACCTGCCAGTCCACCGCGGCGAGTGCCGGTGACGCCTTGCCCGGCACCGCCGAAGAACAGATTGTCCGCACGGTAATCGCCATGCACGAGTGTGTTCGGCCTTTCGACAAAGCCGTCGAGCATGCGGATCACGTTGGTCGCCAGCGCCTCGCCCGTGCGCCGAAGCGCCGGCGTCATCTTATCGCCCACGAACTGCACGAACGGCTCCCAGCACCCTTGGTAGGCAAACTGGGCGAAATGATTGATCGGATCGTTGGTGGCCGGCAGCCAGGCAAACGCCTCGAGCCGCGGGTTCCGCCACCACAGGGCATGACATCTGGCGAGGGCGCCGACTGCGGAGCGCGCGTCCTCGGCGCTGCACCCGGCGAGCTGGTCACCGAGCCGCGCCGGCGCCAGATCCTCCATCAGCATCACGAAGTCGCCGCTCTTCGGGTCGGCGGCGCCGAAATGCATCGTCGGAACACGAATGCCGGCGGCGGATCCGACGTCGCGATAGAAGCAGACCTCGCGCTCGTAGAAGCGGAACATCATGGCGAGCTGACGCGATTTCGCGTCCGGGGTCGGCTGCTTGACGATGAGCGTTCGCGGCAGCCCCTTGTCATCGTCGGCGTAACGAAGGCGGAGCCTGCCAAGCTTGCCCAGGAAGCCGACGCCCGCCGCGATCGGCTCGTATTCGAACGATGCGACCCTGGCGTTCCCGGCTCCGCCGCTTTGCAGCGCAGCGGTCAGCCATTCGGCGGAAAGAGCGTCAGGACTTTTCGGGATATCCAGGATTGCCATGTCGCCTTCCCTTCTGTTCACTCGGACATCCCGGCAAGGCGAAACCCTTCGAGATATTTCTCGACATCCTCGCCGCCGCGGAACCACCACCATTCCCGCATTTTCGCCAACCGTACATCGGGATCCAGTTCGCGATAGCGCTCCACCAATTGCCGCGCCCTGTCGAGATGTCCCGCCAGTGCATTGGCCGCTATCGCCACGCGCAGCGCACTCAACGAGTTGGGGCGCTGACGCAGGGCCATCGACGCCCAGGATAGGGCCTCTTCGTACCGGCCGCGCAGGAAATGGGCGTTCGCCATCGTCGTCTGCGCGATCCAAATTGTTGCGTCGAGCGGGCTGAGGCGTAACGCCTGTTGGAGATCCTCTATGGCTCTCTCCGCGTCGCCAAGGTAGGCCCTCGCATTGCCTCGCCACATCCAGGCATTCGCATAGTTGGGGTCGGCGAGCAGCGCGCGATCGAGACAGCCGACTGCTTCGTCAAGCCGGCCAACATTGTAGATCAGCGTTTGCGCGTAGTAAGTCAGAACCCGCGCGTCGCTCGAATCGAGCTCCATTGCTCGCTGAGCCGTTCGACTTGCTTCTGCAGCCTCGTGCGCGGGGTCGTCGCTCCAGGAAAATGCCCGTCGGCTAAAGTAGCAAACCGCCTGGGTGGCATAGGCGAGGGCAAATTCGGGATCCAACGCGATGGCCTTTTCCAACAAGGCCAGCGCTTCCTTCGAACCTTCTGCGGAGAAGCGATAAATGGCTGCCAAGGCCCGCAAGTAGTAGTCATAGGCGTCGAGGTTCGTGGTCTTGCGTCGAGCGCGTTCGATCTCCGCCAGTTCGAGCCTGGGAGCGATGGCGCCGATCACCTGGCTCGTGATCCGGTCCTGCAGCTCGAAGATGTCCGCCACGTCGCCATCAAAGCGATCGGCCCAAAGATGCGCACCGTTTTCCGCTTCGATGAGCTGGCCGGTGATGCGCAGACGGTCGCCTGCCTTGCGCACGCTGCCTTCCAGGACATAGCGTACGCCGAGCTCGCGCCCAACCTTGCGCACGTCGACCGCTTGCCCTTTGTAGGTGAAGGACGAGTTGCGCGCGATCACGAACAGCGCCTTGCTGTGCGACAGGCCGGTGATGATTTCCTCGACCAGGCCGTCGACGAAATACTCCTGCCCGGGATCGTCGCTCATGTTCTGAAAGGGCAGCACGGCAATCGATGGTTTGTCGGGCAGCGGCGGCGGCCCGTCAGCCGGCATCGGGTTCGCGATCGTCGCTCGCCCGGCAATCGTCCAATCTGCGGACTCCCATGCGACTCGAAATGCCTGAATCGGACGTTCGATATTCTTGAGTGCCAGACTCCCCAGGTCCTCGAACGTGGCCTTGAGTCGTCCCGCCACTGCTTCGTGAACCGTTCGCGAAACAACGATTCCGCCGGGCGGCGCCTGGGCCTCAAGCCGGACGGCGATGTTCACGTCATCGCCGTATATGTCGTCGTCCTCGACGATCAGGTCACCCAGATGCACGCCAATACGAAACACCATAGCGGCGTCCGTGGCCTGGTCGCGGTTGGCTTCCGCCATGGCCTGCTGGAACTCGACGGCGGCGCCAAGCGCGCCCAAGGCACTGGTGAACTCCACCAACGCTCCGTCCCCGGTCAGCTTAACCAGTCGCCCACCATGGCGGGCGAGCGTCGGTTCGAAGCGTTCAGTCAGGTGGCCCTTGAACCGGGCGAGCGTGCCGTTCTCGTCACGGCCCATCAGGCGCGAATAGCCAACGACATCCGCTGACAGGATCGCCGCCAAACGTCGTGTCCCTCGCTCGCCGGTCAAGAAGCCTCCGCCAAGGGTGAACTTGCCGCGCTGCGGCCCCGCAGCTCGGCTGGTCTGCATCTTAGGTATTGGGCGTGGCGCTGTCGTCGCTGTTGCAGCGCCTTGAACTTACGCCGTTTTTCGCGGGCCGGACCAGTCCACCCGCCGTGACCACCGCTTTGGCGCATCTCTGACGAGCCGCTCAACGTCGCCCATGTCTGGAAGCGGGCCAGAAGCAAAGGCTTCCGACGGATCGACGATCGAGTACATTTTGCAGGAATGAGCCCTGCCGATCGTTTTGCCCGACTGCCCGACCTCCTGGCCGCCGACTCCGACCTGCAGCGCCGCGGACGCTGGGTGACGGTCGATTGCCGCATCGATGTCGGCGAGCAGCCGTTCTTCCTCGGCCTCGAGAACGGCGCTCTCTCCGCCTTCGAGCGCGGCATGCGGCTGATGCGCTCCTCTTCCTTCACCATACGCGCTGACGAGGAGGCCTGGACGCAGCACTGGCGGCCCATGCCCGCCCCCGGCTGGCATGACCTGTTCGCGCTCACCAAGCGCGGGGTCGCCTCGATGGAGGGGGATTTCAGGCCGCTGCTGCAGAACCTGCAATTCTTCAAGGATCTGCTTGCCCTGCCGCGCCGTCTGCCGGAGGGGACCTGACCATGGCGCCCGCTCTCGATCCCATGGTCGGCCGCTATCTGCGCCTGCAGATCGATGGCGTCGATCATCGCGTCTATTTCGAGGAGGCCGGCCCCAAGGACGGTGGCGGCATTCCGCTGGTTTGCCTGCACACCGCCGGCGCCGACGGACGGCAGTACCGGCACCTGCTGGCTGATCCGGAGATCACCTCGCGCTTTCGCGTGATCGCCTTCGACATGCCCTGGCACGGCAAGTCGACGCCGCCCGATGGCTGGGAGAAGGACCGAGTATCGGCTGACGACGGCGTCCTACACGGCCGCCATCCGGGCCTTCTGCCAGGCCATGGAGCTCGACAGGCCGGTGGTCATGGGCTGCTCGATCGGCGGGCGCATCGTGCTCAACCTCGCGATCGCCCATGCCGCGGAGTTCCGCGCCCTGATCGCGCTCGAGGCCGCCGACTTCCAGCAGCCCTGGTACGACACCGCCTGGCTGCACCGGCCGGACGTCCATGGCGGCGAGGTCTGCGCCGCGCTGGTCTCCGGCCTGATCGCGCCGCAAAGCCCGCCCGTGAACCGGCATGAGACGCTGTGGATGTACATGCAGGGCGGCCCCGGCGTGTTCAAAGGCGACCTCTATTTCTATCGCGTCGACGGCGACCTGCGGGAAAAGGTGAAGTCGATCGACACCAAGGTCTGTCCGCTCTACCTGCTGACCGGCGAATACGATTTTTCCTGCACGTCGGAGGATACGCTGCGCACGGCGGCGCAGATCCCGGGCGTCGAGGTGCAGATCATGAAGCACGTCGGCCACTTCCCGATGAGCGAGCATCCGGCGAAGTTCCGCGAATATATTCTGCCGGTGCTGCAGAAGATCGCCGGCGCCGCATCAGAACCAACCTCATCCTGAGGAGGCGCGAAGCGCCGTCTCGAAGGATGGGCAACCTGCCTTGCTGTAGCCCACCCTTCGAGACGCCACGCTTCGCGTGGCCCTCAGGGTGAGGTGGTGTTGTTGGTTCCAATCGAGCTACAGCACCTGGAACACGTCATAGACCGGGCCGGTCGGGTCGCGGCGGCCGGTGGCGACTGAGACGATGCGGTTCAGGAAGCGGTATTTCTCCGACGCCGTCTCGAACCAGGGCGTGGTGCGGAAATAGTACTGGCTGGGATCGACCTTCTCGCCCTTGTTGAGCTGCTCGATCACCCAGGCCGGCCCGTGCCGCATGCCGCGATAGCTCATGTAGATGAGATGATCGTCGGCGGTCTTGAGCGTGATGCGGACATCGAGCTGCAGGATGCCGTCGCGTCGCATCAGCAACCAGTCGCCGCCGGGCGAGGGCAGCACCGTGCCCTTGAGCTCCTCGCCCTCGAAGGTGCCGCCGGTCACGGTGGCGATGCGGCGGCGGCCGTACGGCGTGTCGCCGACGTCGGTCATGTTGGGATCGACCGTCAGGCTCAGCGTGAACAGATGGGAAGTGCGCAACGTCGGTTCGGTCATGGTCATCGCCTCAAATCTTCGCCGTGCGGCCGGCCCAATAGGGCTCGCGCAGTTCGCGTTTCATGATCTTGCCAATGGTGCTGCGCGGAAGCGAATCGCGGAACTCCACAGCAGCGAGCCGCTGGGTCTTGCCGAGCTGCCCGTTCGCCCAGTCACGGATCGTGTCTTCAGAGGTCGTGGCGCCGGCCCGACGCACGCAAAGCGCCATGGGCGATTCGCCCCATTGCTCGCTCGGGACGCCGATCACCGCCACGTCGATCACGTCGGAATGCCTCAGCAGCAGCACTTCGATGTCGGCGGCATAGACGTTGAAGCCGCCGGAGATGATCATGTCCTTCTTGCGGTCGAGCAGGACGACGAAACCGTCCTCGTCGATGCGACCCATGTCACCTGACTTGAAGAACAGGCGACCATCCCTGTCGTGCCAGAACAGATCCCGCGTCTTGTCGGTCTGCTTGTAGTAGCCCTTCATCATCGCCTGGGCGCGGCCAGCGAGCTCGCCGACCTCGCCTTGCGGCAGGACCTTGCCTTGCTCGTCCAGCACCACGATCTCGCTGCCCAGCGCCGGCGGGCCGACCGTATGCAGCTTGTCGGGATGGAGGTTGGCTTCAAGGATGCACGATCCCCCGCCTTCGGTGAGGCCATAGATCTCGATCAGCCGGCCCGGCCAGCGCGCCACGCAATCGGCCTTGATGTGGGCACGCAACGGCGCACTGGTCGAGAGCTTGGTCTTGAAGGCGCTGAGGTCGTACTTGTCGAAGTCCGGATGGGCCAGGATGCGCTGGTACTGGACCGGCACCAGCATGGCGTGGGTGACGCGCTCGCGTTGGGCGATCTCGAGGAACTTCACGACGTCGGACCGCGGCATCAGGATGGTCGTGCCGCCAATGCCAATCGTGGCCAGCACGGCGACCAGCGTCGTATTGGAGTAGAGCGGCGTCGAGGCGAGCGAGACCGTGTCGGGGCCATAGTCGAAAGCCGTGAACCGGACCGCCAGAAGGTCGCGCATGACGTGGCTGTGCAGGATGCCCTTGGGCAGGCCGGTCGTGCCGGAACTGTAGATGATGTTGAAGTCGTCGAGCTGGTCCAGCGCCACCTCGAACGGCGCGTCGCTCGCCCGCTCCAGCCATTCCTCGAAGTCGCGCCAGCCTGCCCGCCTGAAATCGTAGGCGATGCGGCCACCTTCGATCAGCTTGCCGAGCCGCTCCTCGTAGGGCTCGACCAGCTCGCGATACTGCTCCGACAGGAACAGCACCTTGGCATCGCAGTCATCCAGCATCTTCTCGAGCGCATCGGCCGCCGCCATGGTCGACAGCGGCACGACGCAGGCGCCCGCCCGCAGGCCACCCATGAAGGTTTCCAGGTATTCGACCGAGTTGGCGGCCAGGATCGCGATCTTGTCGCCACGGCCCACGCCCATGCCGGCCAGCGTGCGGGCTATGCGGTTGATGCGCCGGTCGAAGTCGCGCCAGGTGCGCGCCTTGTCCTCGCACTGCACTGCCCGTTTGTCGGGCCAGGCCGCGGCGTTGCGCGCGATGCGGATCGGGATCGAGACGAACTCGGGAAACTCATCGAGCGTCGGCTGCGGCACCAGGGCGGTGTCGGGGCTCATCGCCGGACCTACTTCTTGGGCTCGACCTTCTCGACCGGGCCGCCCGCCTTCTTCCAGGCGCCGAAACCGCCGGCGATGTGGGCGACCGGGGTCAGTCCCATGTCCTGCGCCGTCTTGGTCGCCAGCGCCGAGCGCCAGGCGCCGGCGCAGAAGAAGATGAACTTGTTGCCGCTCTGGAAATAGTCCTTGGCGTAGGGGCTCGCCGGATCGATCCACATCTCGAGCATGCCGCGGGTCACGTTGATGGCGCCCGGGATCGTGCCGTCGCGCCACAGCTCGCGCGGATCGCGGATGTCGATGAAGGTGACGCCGGGCTCGCCGTGAAGCTTCATGACGTCGGCAAGCGGCATCGTCTCGATCTGGCTGTCGGCCTCATCGACCATCTGCTGGACGGACTTCTTGATATTGAGCGGCATCGAGCTTCCTCCGATGCCTATTTGTACTTTCAGACGGCGACAGGTGGAAGCCCTCGACTTCGCTCAGGGCACGACGTCAGAGACGACCGATTTCGAAATCCTCGCACGTGAGGCCGAACTGCGAGAGGCCCTCTTCGAGGTGATCGGACAAGAGCGGCTCGCCCAGCAGGTAGGCGGCGGTGCGGTTGTTGTGTTGCCGCTGCGCTTCGTCGCGCAGATCGTCCCAATCCTCCAAAGTACCGTCGCCACGACCAAGCCACAGGAGCGCCACGAGTTCGGCCTGTTCCTCCTCGCTCAGCGCATTGATGAAGGCCACGAGTTCTTTCTGCGTCAGATCGTCGGAATGCGCCTCGAGCACCGACGCCTGGTTGTCGTCGGTGGCGTTGGAACCCGAATCGGGATCGGTCACCACGTCCTGGGCGTCGAATTCGCGCGCCTTGATGATGATGAAGCAGACGCTTTCGGACGAAACTGTCAGGGTTGGATCAGCCATCACACCCTCCCTTGGTGGGATCGGATGTGGCAACGTCGGTCCGGCGGTTTCGTTCGCTGTCGGTCTGTGACCTTTCTATTTCGCCTTCTCGGGAACCGTCTCGAGTTCGGCCAGCCAGATGTCCGGGCTGCCGTCCGAGGGCGCCCGCCAGTCGCCGCGCGGCGACAAGGAGCCGCCGGACGAGATCTTGGGGCCATTGGGCAACGCCGAGCGCTTGAACTGGTTGGTGAAAAAGCGCCGCAGGAACAGCTTCAGCCAGTGCCGGATCTCGCCGAGCTCATAGGCCCGTCGTGTCCCTGCCGGCAGGTTGGCGGGCCAGGCGCCCTTGTCGATGTCGTGCCAGGCGTTCCAGGCCAGGAACGCGATCTTGGACGGCCGGAACCCCAGCCGCGTCAGGTAGAACAGGTTGAAGTCCTGCAGGGCGTACGGGCCGACCGATTGCTCGGTCGACTGGATGGCGCCGCCCTCGCCGGCCGGGATCAGCTCAGGCGAGATCTCGGTAGCCAGGATGTCGTGCAGGATCTCGGCCGTGTCCTTGCCGACGTCGCCCGAGGCGGCAACGAAGCGGATCAGATGCTGGATCAACGTCTTGGAGACCGAGCCGTTGGGATTGTAGTGCGACATGTGATCGCCGACGCCGTAGGTGCACCAGCCCAGACCCAGCTCGGAGAGATCGCCGGTGCCGACCACCATACCGCCCTGCTGGTTGGCGAGACGGAACAGGTAGTCGGTGCGCAGTCCCGCCTGCACGTTCTCGAAGGTGACGTCGTAGACCTTCTTGCCCTTGGCAAAGGGATGGCCGATGTCAGCCAGCATCTGCTGCGCCGCCGGCTTGATGTCGATCTCGGCCGCCGTCACGCCGAGCGCTTCCATCAACCGCCAGGCATTCTTGTGCGTCTTGTCGGAGGTGCCGAAGCCCGGCAGCGTGTAGGCGAAGACGTTCTTGCGCGGCAGCTTGAGCTGGTCCATCGCCCGGCAGACGACGATCAGCGCCTGGGTCGAAATCGAGGCCGCCCGACACGCCGATGATCGCCTTTTCCGTGCGGCTCGACATCAGGCGCTGCGCCAGGCCCTGAATCTGGATGTTGTAGGCCTCGTAGCAATTGTCTTGCAGCTTGGCCGGATCGGACGGCACGTAGGGGAAGCGCTCGATCGGCCGCTCGAGCGCCAGCTTGCCGCGCGGCGCCTCGAGCGCGAAGTCGACCTTGCGGAAGCGCCGGACCTTGTCGCCCTCGATCATGGCGCAGTCGGCGAAGCCGTTGTTGCGCAGCCGCTCCTGGCGGATGCGGCCGAGATCGACGTCGGCCGTGACGATGGTGGAGTCCTTCTCGAAGCGCGTCGTCTCGGCGAGCTGGTCGCCCAGTTCGTAGATCGCCGCGTGACCGTCCCAGGCAAGGTCGGTCGTCGATTCACCCGGGCCCGACGCCGAGTAGGCATAGGCCGCGATGGCGCGCGCCGACTGGCTGCCGCACAGCAGGCGCCGCGCTTCCGCCTTGCCAATGGTGATGTTGCTGGCCGACAGGTTGACCAGCAGCTCCGCACCGGCGAGCGCCGCGTGGCTCGACGGCGGCACCGGCACCCAGATGTCCTCGCAGATCTCGACGTGGAAGGTGACCGGCACGCTGCCGGTCGAGCGGAACAGCATGTCGGTGCCGAACGGCGCCTGGTGGCCGGCAATCTTGATCGTGTGCTCGACGATGTTGGCGCCCGACACGAAATGGCGCTTTTCGTAGAACTCGCGGTAGTTCGGCAGGTAGGTCTTGGGAACCACGCCCAGGATGGCGCCGCGATGGATGACGATGGCGGTGTTGTAGAGCCGGCCGGCGAGCCTGAGCGGCGCGCCGACGATCAGGACGGGGAAGAGCTTGTTCGAGGCGGCGACGACCTTGGCGATCGAGGCCTCGACCTCGTCCAGGAGCGCATCCTGCAGCAGCAGGTCTTCTATGGCGTAGGACGACAGGCCCAGCTCGGGAAAGACCATGACGGCCGTGCGGGCCTTGTCGCCTTCGGCCGCCAGCCGCAGCGTTTCGGCAAGGTTGTAGGCGGCGTCGGCGACCCGGGTGCGCGGGACGCAGCACGCGACTCGCACAAAGTCGTGTGAGTAGAGGGAGAAGAATTCGGACAAGGGATTGTGGTGGGCGATGGTGGGCGCGACAGGGATTGAACCTGTGACCCCTGCCATGTCAAGACAGTGCTCTACCGCTGAGCTACGCGCCCCATCGCCAAAAGGTGCGGTCGTCTACATCGCGGCCTCTGGATTGGCAAGAGTGGGGATTGGCAAGAGCGTGCGTCCGGGCTGGCCCGGCATGCACGCGCAGTGCGTGACGCGCCCCCATCCGCGCGCTATGACGCATCCATGGAGTTGTTGCCGACCGCGTCCGACCATGAGGCCTTGGATTACCGCCCGCCGGAGCGCCAGACCGCGCCGGTCGTGGTGGCCTCTCCCCACAGCGGATCGGTCTATCCCGCCCGTTTCCTCGCCCAGACCGCGGTTCCCCTGGCGGCGCTGCGTCGCGCCGAGGATGCCTTCGTCGACGAACTGTTCTCGGCCGCCCCGGCGCTGGGCATGCCCCTGCTGGCCGCCCGCTTTCCGCGCTCCTTCGTCGACGCCAACCGCGAGCCTTATGAGCTCGACCCCGGCATGTTCGAGGGCCCGTTGCCGCGGCCGTTGAACCATCGCACGACGCGCGTCGCGGCGGGGCTGGGCATGATCCCGCGCGTGGCTGCCAGCGGCGAGGCGATCTATCGCGGCCGCGTGCCGTCCGAGGAGATCGAGCTCCGGCTGGAAACCTGCTGGCGGCCTTATCACACGGCCCTGTCGACCCTGGTCGAGCAGACCCACCGGCAGTTCGGCACGGCGCTCCTGATCGATGCCCATTCCATGCCGTCATCGGCGTCGGGCGTCGGCCCGCGCGAGCGCGACCATCGCGTCGACATCGTGCTGGGCGACAATCACGGCGAGTCCTGCGCGCCGGATCTCGTCGACGGCGCCGAGCGCTGGTTCGCGGACCACGGGCTGAAAGTCCAGCGCAACCAGCCCTATGCCGGCGGTTTCACGACGCAGCGCTATGGCCGGCCCGGCCTGAACCGGCACGCCCTGCAGATCGAAATCAATCGGTCGCTCTACATGGATGAGGGCCGCCACCAGAAGCTCGCCAACGCCGCTGCCATCGAGCGGATCATGACGGGCTTCCTTGAGGAGATCGCGGGCCACGCGCTCGCCGTGCTGCTGCCTCGCCCCCTGGCCGCCGAATAATCACCCCTATCCGGGCAAAAAAAAGGGCCGTGACAAGCACGGCCCGAGTTTAGGGAGGAAACGCCCAAGACGGGCATACAGCAAACAAAGAGGCCACCGAGGTGGCGTTTGCTGCACCCCAAGAATGGTGCACCTGCGAACAAAATTCAAGAGGGAAAAAAGCTCTTAGTTTCACAGATTTAGGCAGCTTCGTGTTCCGATTCTTGTGTTGCCTTTTTGCAACGCACAAGATTCACGCGAAGCTGGCTTGCAGATGGTGCAAAGCTTGAAGAGCTGACTTTTCAGGCAATTCTATAGATTGCTCAAGGACTTGGCAGACGGAGGGGATAGTGGCGCAAAAGTTCGTCGTGGCGATGATGATGCACGAGACCAACACCTTCTCGCCGCTCCCTACTCCCATCGAGTCGTTTTCCCGTGCCGGCGCATTGGCCGGCCCGTCGGCCATCAAGGAATCCGAAGGCACCAACACCTCGCTCGGCGGCTTCATCGAGGTGGCGCGCAAGGCGGGTGCGGAGTTCTCCGTACCGATGGCGGCGTCGGCTCATCCGTCGGGCCTGGTGACCAAGGCCGCCTATGAGCAGATGACGACGGCCATCGTCGACGAAGTGAAGAAGGGCTGCGACGCCGTGCTGCTCGCCCTGCACGGCGCCATGGTCGCCGAGCACTACGACGACGGCGAAGGCGAGCTTCTGAACCGTCTCCGCAAGATCGCGCCCGACGTGCCGATCGCCGTGGCGCTCGATTTCCACACCCAGATGACCGACGCCATGATCAAGGGCGCCAGCATCATCACGGGCTACCGCACCTATCCTCACATCGACATGGCCGACACCGCGCGCCGCTCCGGGCGCACGCTGATGCGCATGTTGGCGGGCGAGGTCGAGCCCAGGATGGTGTGGGGCAACCGGCCGATCATGAGCAGCTCTCTGGTCCACACGCCTTCGCGCGAGCCGATGAAGACGCTGATGGGCATGGCCAACCAGGCCGAGGATACCGGCCAGGTGCTGAACGCCTCGGTGTTCGGCGGCTTCCCGCAGGCCGACATCCCTCACCTCGCGCTCTCTTCGGTGATCGTCTGCGACAAGCGCACCGCCGAAGGCGAGATCCTGCTGAACAAGATCCTCGATGCGGCGTGGGAGAAGCGCGAAGGCTTCCTGTTCCATCCCGAGCCGCTCTCTGTCCAGGTGGCGCGCGCCAAGTCGCTCGATGGCGGCCCGATCGTCATGGCCGATCACGGCGACAATACCGCGTCGGGAGGCACGCAGGACGTCATGAGCGTGATCGAGGAGGCGATGAAGCAGGGCCTGGAAGATGCCTGCGCCGGCCCGATCTGCGATCCCGGCTGCGTCGAACAGATGATCAAGGCCGGCGTCGGCGCCGAGGTGACTCTCGAACTCGGCGGCAAGATCGACATGCCGGCCATGGGCCTGAAGGGCAGGCCGCTCAAGGTGACCGGCAAGGTCAAGGCCATCACCGACGGCCAGTTCGTCGTCACCGGGCCGATGGCGACCGGCACCACGGCGCGCATGGGCCGGACGGCCGTGCTCGACACCGGCAAGATGCAGATCGTGGTCTCCGAGCGCCGCGCCGAGCCCTACGACCTCGGCGTCTTCACCCACTGCGGCATCGATCCGCGCCGCAAGAAGTACGTGCTGATCAAGTCGCGCCAGCATTTCCGCGCCGGCTTCGAGCCGATCGCCAAGCACATCGTCATGTGCGACGGCGACGGCTGCACGGCGTCGGACCTGAAGCTCTTCAAGTACACCAAGGTCAAGCGGCCGCTCTATCCGTTCGACCTCGACATGCGGCTTGGCCGCAACGAAGCCTGAGGAAACCATGGCCACCTACGACATCGTCATCCGCAACGGCCAGGTCGCCGACGGCACGGGCAAGAAATTGTTCGCGGCCGACGTGGCGCTGAGCGGCGACCGCATCGCCGCCGTCGACGCGCCGGGCGCGCTCAACGGCGATAACGAGATCGACGCCAAGGGCAAGGTCGTGGCGCCGGGCTTCATCGACGTGCACACCCACGATGACACCGCCCTGATCGACAATCCGACCATGGCGATGAAGGCGAGCCAGGGCGTGACCACCGTGGTGTGCGGCAATTGCGGCGCGTCGGCCGCACCCTACATCCGCGACGATGTCGGCCATTTCCTGTCGCTGATCGTGCGGAACAAGGCCAACATCTCCAAGAGCTTCGCCGAGTTCGCGGGCAAGGTCGACGCCGCCAGGCCCGCCATCAACGGCGCCTTCCTGATCGGCCATTCGACGCTGCGCATGAACTTCATGGGCGACGATCTCGCGCGCACGGCGACGGCCGGCGAGATCACCGGCATGCGCGACCTGCTCGACCAGAGCCTCGAACAAGGCGCCATCGGCATGTCGAGCGGCCTCTTCTATGCCGTGGCCAATGCCGCCTCGACCGACGAGGTCGCCGAGGTGGCCAAGCCGCTCGGCAAATGGGGCGGCGTCTACACCGCGCACATGCGCGACGAGGGCGAGGACATCCTGCCGGCGATGGACGAGACCTTCGAGATCGGCCGCCGCGCCGGCGCCTCGATCATCGTCTCGCACCACAAGTGCTCGGGCCGCACCAACTTCGGGCGCATGAAGGAGACGCTCCCCAAGTTCACCGAGGCGATGAAGCAGCAGCAGATCGCCTTCGACGTCTATCCCTACATCGCCGGCTCGACGATCCTGCGCAGCGACATGCTGGACCGCGCCGACAAGGTGCTGATCACTTGGTCCGACAAGGTGGCCGGCCTCGCAGGCCGCGACCTCAAGGAGGTCGCTAAGGAGATGGGCTGCTCCATGAGCGAGGCGGCCGACCGCATCCAGCCGGCCGGCGCCATCTACTTCATGATGGACGAGAAGGACGTGCAGAGCGCCATGGCCCATCCCGGCGCCATGATCGGCTCGGATGGCATCCCCTTCGACGCCCATCCCCATCCGCGCCTGTGGGGCACGTTTCCGCGCGTGCTGGGCCACTACTCGCGAGAGCTGAAGCTGTTTCCGCTGGAGGACGCAGTGCGGCGCATGACGTCGTATTCGGCCCAGCGCTTCGGCCTCGCCAAGCGCGGCGAGATCAAGCCGGGCTTCTATGCCGACATCTGCGTGTTCGATCCGGCGACGGTGATCGACACGGCAACCTTCGAGAAGCCGATCTCAGCGGCCAAGGGCATCGATGTCGTGCTGTGCAACGGCGAGATCGTCTGGCGCGACGGCAAGCCCGGCGGCGGCCGCGCAGGCCGCGCGCTCAGGCGGCAGGATCTTCAGGAGGAAGCGAAGTCTTAGCTGGGGGCGCGCCACTCCAGTGGCGCGATCATCCTAGCGGCCGGCAAAGACGCGCGACTGGAGTCGCGCGCCCCCAGCGATCAGTCCGCGCCCTCGTCGCGGCGGGTGCGCTCGAGGCGCTCGTGGCGCTCCTGCGCCTCGACGGAAAGCGTCGCGATCGGGCGGGCTTCCAGCCGCTTCAGCGAGATCGGCTCGCCGGTCTCCTCGCAGTAGCCGTAGGTGCCTTCGTCGATCGACTTCATCGCGCTGTCGATCTTGGAGATCAGCTTGCGGAAGCGATCCCGGGTGCGCAGTTCGAGGGAGCGGTCGGTCTCGGCGGTGGCGCGATCGGCGAGATCGGGCTGCGCCAGGCTCTCCTCCTGCATGTTCTGCAATGTCTGGTTGGATTCCTCGATCAGCTCGTTCTTCCACTTCAGCAGCTTCTGGCGGAAGTATTCCTGCTGCATCGGGTTCATAAAGCTTTCGCGTTCAGTCGGTCGATAATTCTGCGGCAACGTGATCGACATCGTCGGCAACTCCACTCGCAGCGACTACAATGTCCGCCTCGGGGGAAGGCGGTTCTTGAGGCGCGCGGAGTATAGGGATGGTCGATGACGCCGCAACAAAGTTCGCTGTTGCTAACAACGACTTGTCGTGCAGTGCAGCAAAGCCGCGTGCCGCTAATCCTCACGAATCACGCGCAATTATGGTGCCAACAAGGCAACCTTATTGCGCTGCAGCAAAGACGCCCAAACCAAGAAGCCGGGCAAAGCAGTTCGACAGGTCGAAGTCCGTTTCGGCCCGGCCTGCCGCCTCTTCCAAGGACAGCCCCTCGCCAAGGCCGGTAACGAAGGCCGCCTCTCCAGCAGACAGGGGCACGAACGCGGCATCGTCGGGCCGGCGCAGGACGAGAAGGCGCACGCCGCCGGCCGCCAGGTCGACCGGGTCCGCCGCCGCCCCGGGTTGTGAGGCGGCCCAAATACGGTCCAGCGGATA